>NZ_DF238925.1 GCF_000400995.2 Acidovorax sp. MR-S7
GGCCTGCGCTTCGCCATCCGTGAAGGCGGCCGTACCGTCGGCGCCGGCGTCGTGGCAAAGATCATTGCGTAATCAAGGGATCTAGGGGTATAGCTCAATTGGCAGAGCGTCGGTCTCCAAAACCGAAGGTTGTAGGTTCGATTCCTACTGCCCCTGCCACATAGCGTGGTACAGCAAGCCCGCCAGCCTCTGGCGGGCTTCGGCGTCTTGTGCGGCGCTGATCGAAGTCAGGATTTCTCGTCATATGGCCACTTCTCAGGTTGAAACGGTTTCCACCGGCGCGGACAAGGCAAAGCTGTTTGCTGCCGTGGCGCTCGTTCTTGCATCCGTCGCCGGCTTCTACCTGCTGAGCAAGCAGGGGGTGCTGGTGCAATGGTCGGCGTTGATCGTCGGCTTGGTGGCTGCTGCAGCCGTGTTCCTGGTGTCGGAGCAGGGGCGCCAGTTCATCGGCTTTGCCCGTGATGCATGGCGTGAAGTGAAGAAGGTCGTCTGGCCTACGCGCAAGGAAACCCTGCAGATGACGGGGTATGTGTTTGCGTTCGTGGTGGTGATGGCGCTCTTTCTCTGGCTGACGGACAAAACGCTGGAATGGGTGTTGTATGACCTCATTCTGGGCTGGAGGAAGTAATGGTGGACGGAGTAGAAATGAATAGCGCACTGCCCCCGGCCGATGTGGCGGGTGCATCCGATATGCGCTGGTACATCGTCCACGCCTACTCCGGCATGGAAAAGGCGGTGGAGCGCAACATCCAGGAGCGGATCGCTCGCGCGGGCATGCAGGCGAAGTTTGGGCGCATTCTCGTACCGACCGAAGAGGTCGTAGAGATGAAGAATGACCAGCGCAAGACCACGGAGCGCAGACTTTTCCCGGGCTATGTGTTCGTCGAAATGGTGATGGACGACGACACATGGCACTTGGTCAAGCACACCAGCAAGGTGACCGGCTTCGTGGGCGGTGCCAAGAACCGTCCGGCTCCGATTTCCGAAGAGGAAGTCCAGAAGATCGTGAGCCAGATGGAGCAGGGCACCGACAAGCCGCGCCACAAGGTGGAGTTCATGGTAGGCGAGCTCGTGCGTGTCAAGGAAGGCCCATTCACGGATTTCAATGGCTCCGTGGAAGAAGTCAACTACGAGAAGAGCCGCCTGCGTGTGTCGGTCATGATCTTTGGCCGTTCCACCCCGGTGGAGCTTGAATTCAGCCAGGTCGAGAAGACCTGAGCCTCTACAGCAGAATTTGCGTCCGCACTTGTCCGGCTCGGTGCGGCGCTGGATTGTCAAGAGTCGATAAACCCCGGGGAGCTTGGCTGCAAGGCTGGGCGCTGTACCCGTAAGGAGCAACCATGGCGAAGAAAATCGTCGGCTTCATCAAGCTGCAAGTGCCAGCTGGTAAGGCCAATCCGTCCCCCCCGATCGGTCCGGCATTGGGCCAGCGTGGCCTCAACATCATGGAGTTCTGCAAGGCTTTCAACGCCCAGACCCAGGGTGTGGAACCTGGCCTGCCGCTGCCCGTGGTCATCACGGCTTTCGCGGACAAGAGCTTCACCTTCATCATCAAGACGCCGCCTGCGACGACGCTGATCAAGAAGGCCATCAAGCTGGAGAAGGGCTCGTCCAATGCGATGAGCACCAAGGTCGGCAAGATCTCCCGTGCCCAGCTGGAGGAAATCGCCAAGACCAAGATGAAGGACATGAACGCTGCCAGCGTGGACGCCGCAGTGCGCACGCTGGCCGGCTCCGCCCGTTCCATGGGCGTGACGGTGGAGGGTCTGTAAATGGCTAAGCTGACCAAGAAGCAAAAGGCCCTGCAGGGCAAGGTCGACAGCACCAAGCTGTATCCCTTCCCCGAGGCACTGGCCCTGGTGAAGGAAGCCGCGACGGCCAAGTTCGACGAGTCCATCGACGTGGCGGTGCAGCTCGGCGTGGACGCCAAGAAGTCCGACCAGGTGGTGCGTGGCGCTGTGGTGCTACCCAATGGCACTGGCAAGACCACCCGCGTCGCTGTGTTCGCTCAAGGTGCCAAGGCCGAAGAAGCCAAGGCTGCTGGTGCAGACGTGGTGGGCATGGATGACCTGGCTGCCCAGGTGAAGGCAGGCGACATGCCTTTCGATGTGGTTATCGCCGCGCCGGATGCCATGCGCGTGGTGGGCACGCTGGGCCAGATCCTGGGCCCGCGCGGCCTGATGCCCAACCCCAAGGTTGGCACCGTGACGCCCGACGTGGCGACGGCCGTGAAGAACGCCAAGGCAGGTCAGGTGCAGTTCCGCGTGGACAAGGCCGGCATCATCCACAGCACGATCGGCCGCCGCTCGTTCGACAACGACAAGCTGCAGGGCAACCTGGCGGCACTGATCGAAGCGCTGAACAAGGCAAAGCCCGCGACCAGCAAGGGTGTGTACCTGCGCAAGGTGGCGGTGTCGTCGACCATGGGCCTGGGCGTGCGCGTGGACACCCAATCCATCTCGGCGTGATGGCATGAGATCTTGAAGCATCCATAAGGGTGCTTCGGTGGTGGGCCGGCGCAGCGATGCGCCGGGCCATCCAAGACCGTTGGCGGGCAGGAGGAATGTCCTTAAATCCGCTGGAGCCAACGCAGATGGCGATCCCGCTGCTGATGGAATGGAAGTTCCGAAACAGTTGGTCGCTGCAAACCAAGAGCGCGCACGAAAGGACTTGTCCTAGAGTAGCGCATATGAAGGAGTAGACCTTGAGTCTTAATCGCAGTGAGAAAGAAGCGGTCATCAATGAAGTGACCAGCCTCGCCGCTAAAGCTCAAACGCTCGTGATCGCGGAATACCGTGGCATCACGGTGGCCGACATGACCAAACTGCGCGTGGATGCACGCAGCAAGGGTGTGAGCCTGAGTGTTCTGAAGAACACCCTGGCGCGCCGTGCTGTGGCAGGCAGCCAGTTCGACGTGGTGGCCGACCAGATGACCGGTCCTCTGATCTACGGCTTCTCCGAAGACGCTGTGGCCGCCGCCAAGGTGGTGGCCGATTTCGCGAAGACCAACGACAAGCTGGTGATTCGCGGCGGCGCTTTCGGCGGCAAGGCCCTGGACGTGAACGGCGTGAAGCAACTGGCCAACATCCCTTCCAAGGAAGTGCTGCTGGCTCAGCTGTGTGGCTTGCTGATGTCGCCGATCTCCCGCACCGCCGTGGTGCTGGGTGCCCTGGCGACCAAGAAAGGCGAAGGCGAACCTGCTGCCGCTTAAATAGCGCACGCAGACGTCCCCTCTTAAAACCAATTGTTAGGAAATCAAAATGGCATTCGATAAAGACGCATTCTTGACCGCACTGGACAGCATGACGGTCCTGGAACTCAATGACCTGGTGAAGGCCATTGAAGAGAAGTTCGGTGTGAGCGCTGCCGCCATGGCCGCTCCCGCTGCTGGCGGCGCTGCCGGCGGTGGCGCCGCTGCTGCCGAAGAAAAGACCGAATTCAACGTGGTGCTGACCGAAGCCGGCGCCAACAAGGTTGCCGTCATCAAGGCAGTGCGCGAAATCACCGGCCTGGGCCTCAAGGAAGCCAAGGACCTGGTGGACGGCGCTCCCAAGAACGTCAAGGAAGCCCTGCCCAAGGCCGACGCCGAAGCCGCTGTCAAGAAGCTGGTGGACGCAGGCGCCAAGGCCGAGCTCAAGTAATCAGGCTGGTCCTGCCGGGCTGGAGGTCTTGCGAAAGGCCTCCAGCCTTTGGTGCTTATGGAATCCATATTCCAGAGCGCACCAGAAAGCGGCCTTGGGGCTGTTTTCTAGTGTCTTCTGACCCATTCCGACCGCGGAAGACGCCTTGGTCCGGGCGATGTGCAACGCATCGCCGTCCGCCATGGTTGGTAGTGGCCAACCGCCAAGCCCGCAAGGTGGCTTCCTTGTGGGGCAATCGTCGAAGACCCCATTGTCATGTCTTTGCCCGGAGATCTCATGGCCCAAACATCCACGTACAGCTACACCGAACGCAAGCGGATCCGCAAGAGTTTCGGCAGCCGCGACAGCGTGCTCACGGTTCCCTATCTGCTGCAAATGCAGAAGGATGCCTACACCGCCTTCCTGCAGGCTGAAACACCGCCCCAGAAGCGTTCCATCGAGGGACTGCAGGCCGCCTTCAACTCCGCGTTTCCCATCGTCTCGCACAACGGCTTCGTGGAGATGAAGTTCGTCGAGTACAACCTGGCCAGGCCCGCGTTCGACGTGCGTGAGTGCCAGACGCGCGGCTTGACCTTCGCCTCGGCCGTGCGCGCCAAGGTGCAGCTCATCATCTACGACCGTGAGTCCTCGACCTCGCAGTCCAAGGTGGTCAAGGAAGTGAAGGAGCAGGAGGTCTACATGGGCGAGGTGCCCCTGATGACCGACAAGGGCTCGTTCATCATCAACGGCACCGAGCGCGTGATCGTCTCGCAGCTGCACCGTTCGCCCGGCGTGTTCTTCGAGCACGACAAGGGCAAGACGCACAGCTCGGGCAAACTGCTGTTCAGCGCCCGCATCATTCCCTACCGCGGCTCGTGGCTCGATTTCGAATTCGACCCGAAGGACATCCTGTACTTCCGCGTCGACCGCCGCCGCAAGATGCCGGTGACGATTTTGCTCAAGGCCATCGGCCTGAACCCCGAGTCGATCCTGGCGAACTTCTTCGTCAACGACAACTTCCGCCTGATGGACAGCGGCGCGCAGCTGGAGTTCGTGCCCGAGCGCCTGCGCGGTGAGGTGGCCCGCTTCGACATCACCGACAAGTCGGGCAAGGTCATCGTGGCCAAGGACAAGCGCGTCACGGCCCGCCACACGCGCGAACTGGAACAGTCCGGCACCACGCACATCAGCGTGCCCGAGGACTTTCTCATCGGCCGCGTGGTGGCCCGCAACATCGTCGATTCCGACACGGGCGAAATCCTGACCAAGGCCAACGACGAGCTGACCGAGGCACTGCTCAAGAAGCTGCGCGCCGCCGGCGTGCAGGACCTGCAGGTCATCTACACCAACGAACTCGACCAGGGCGCCTACATGTCGCAGACCCTGCGCATCGACGAAACGGTGGACGAGTTCGCCGCCCGCGTGGCCATCTACCGCATGATGCGCCCCGGCGAGCCGCCGACCGAAGATGCGGTGCAGGCCCTGTTCCAGCGCCTGTTCTACAACCCCGACACCTACGACCTGTCGCGCGTCGGCCGCATGAAGTTCAACGCCAAGATCGGCCGCGACGAATCCACCGGCCCCATGGTGCTGTCCAACGAGGACATCCTGGCCGTGGTCAAGATCCTGGTGGACCTGCGCAACGGCAACGGCGAAGTGGACGACATTGACCACCTGGGCAACCGCCGCGTGCGCTGCGTGGGCGAGCTGGCCGAGAACCAGTACCGCACCGGTCTCGCACGTATCGAGAAGGCCGTGAAGGAGCGCCTGGGCCAGGCCGAGCAAGAGCCGCTGATGCCGCACGACCTGATCAACTCCAAGCCGATTTCCGCGGCCCTGAAGGAGTTCTTCGGCGCGTCCCAGCTCTCGCAGTTCATGGACCAGACCAACCCGCTGGCCGAGATCACGCACAAGCGCCGCGTCTCGGCCCTGGGTCCGGGCGGCCTGACGCGCGAGCGCGCCGGCTTCGAGGTGCGCGACGTGCACGTGACCCACTACGGCCGCGTCTGCCCGATCGAAACGCCCGAAGGCCCGAACATCGGCCTGATCAACTCGCTGGCCCTGTACGCGCGCCTGAACGAATACGGCTTCATCGAGACGCCGTACCGCCGCGTGGTGGACGGCAAGGTGACGATGGAGATCGAATACCTGTCGGCCATCGAGGAAGGCAAGTACATCATCGCCCAGGCCAACGCCACGCTGGATGCCGAGGGCCGCCTCACGGGCGACCTGGTGTCGGCACGCGAGAAGGGCGACTCCACGCTCGTCTCCGCCGACCGCGTGCAGTACATGGACGTGTCGCCCGCGCAGATCGTGTCGGTGGCCGCATCGCTCGTGCCCTTCCTGGAGCACGACGACGCGAACCGCGCGTTGATGGGCGCCAACATGTCGCGCCAGGCCGTGCCCGTGCTGCGCCCCGAGAAGCCCATGGTGGGCACGGGCATCGAGCGCGTGGCGGCCGTGGACTCCGGCACCGTGGTGACGGCCAAGCGCGGCGGCGTGGTGGACTACGTGGACGCGACCCGCATCGTGGTGCGCGTGCACGACAAGGAAGCCGTGGCCGGCGAGGTGGGTGTGGACATCTACAACCTCATCAAGTACCAGCGCTCCAACCAGAACACCAACATCCACCAGCGCCCCATCGTCAAGAAGGGCGACGTGCTGGCCAAGGGCGACGTGATCGCCGACGGCGCATCGACCGATCTGGGCGAGATCGCCATCGGCCAGAACATGCTGATCGCCTTCATGCCCTGGAACGGCTACAACTTCGAAGACTCGATCCTGATCAGCGAGCGCGTGGTGGCCGAAGACCGCTATACCTCGATCCACATCGAGGAACTGGTGGTGATGGCGCGCGACACCAAGCTGGGCGCCGAGGAAATCACGCGCGACATTCCGAACCTGTCGGAACAGCAACTGAACCGCCTGGACGAGTCCGGCATCATCTACGTGGGCGCCGAAGTGCAGCCCGGCGACACGCTGGTCGGCAAGGTCACGCCCAAGGGTGAAACAACCCTGACGCCTGAAGAGAAGCTGCTGCGCGCCATCTTCGGCGAGAAGGCATCGGACGTGAAGGACACGTCTCTGCGTGTCGATCAAGGCTCGTCCGGCACTGTCATCGATGTGCAGGTGTTCACCCGCGAAGGCATCCAGCGCGACAAGCGCGCCCAGCAGATCATCGACGATGAACTCAAGCGCTTCCGCCTGGACCTGAACGACCAGCTGCGTATCGTGGAGGCCGACGCCTTCGACCGTATCGAGAAGCTGCTCACCGGCCGCGCGGCCAACGGCGGTCCTCAGAAGCTCGCCAAGGGCACGAAGATCGACAAGGCCTACCTCTCCAGCGTGGAGAAGTTCCACTGGTTCGACATCCGCCCCGCCGAGGAAGAGGTGGCGACGCAGCTCGAATCCATGAAGAATGCGATGGAGCAGACGCGCCACGAGTTCGACCTGGCTTTTGAAGAAAAGCGCAAGAAGCTCACGCAGGGCGACGAGCTGCCCGCGGGCGTGCTCAAGATGGTCAAGGTGTACCTGGCCGTCAAGCGCCGCCTGCAGCCCGGCGACAAGATGGCCGGCCGCCACGGCAACAAGGGCGTGGTCTCGAAGATCGTGCCCGTGGAAGACATGCCCTACATGGCCGACGGCACGCCCGCCGACATCGTGCTCAACCCGCTGGGCGTGCCCTCGCGCATGAATATCGGCCAGGTGCTTGAAGTCCACCTGGGCTGGGCCGGCAAGGGCCTGGGCCAGCGCATCGGCGACATGCTGCAGCGCGAGGCCAAGGCGGCCGAGATGCGCAAGTTCCTCGAAGAGGTCTACAACTCCCGCGGCCGCAAGGAAGACCTGTCGCTGCTGAGCGACGAGGAAGTGGTTGCCATGGCGCGCGAGCTGACCACGGGCGTGCCCTTCGCGTCGCCCGTGTTCGACGGCGCCTCCGAGGCCGAGATCAAGGACATGCTCAAGCTGGCCTATCCGGACGACATCGCCGAGCGCAAGGGCCTGACGCCCACGCGCACGCAGGCCTACCTGTACGACGGCCGCACGGGCGAGCAGTTCGAGCGCCCGACGACCATCGGCTACATGCACTACCTGAAGTTGCACCACCTGGTGGACGACAAGATGCACGCCCGCTCCACGGGCCCGTACTCGCTCGTCACGCAGCAGCCGCTGGGCGGCAAGGCCCAGTTCGGCGGCCAGCGTTTCGGCGAGATGGAAGTGTGGGCGCTGGAGGCCTACGGCGCCGCTTACGTGCTGCAGGAAATGCTGACCGTGAAGTCCGACGACGTGCAGGGCCGTACCAAGGTGTACGAGAACATCGTCAAGGGCGAACACGCCATCGAAGCCGGCATGCCGGAATCGTTCAATGTGCTGGTCAAGGAAATCCGTTCCCTGGGCCTGGACATCGAACTGGAGCGTTCTTAAAAAAATGAGCTGCTTGCGCTTGGTTGACAAGGATTTGAGGGTGTTTTCACTCTCAAATCCAATGCAGGCAAGCGCAACCAGCTATGAAATTTGACGAAAAGGAAAGAGTCACATGAAATCGCTACTCGACCTGTTCAAGCAATTCACGCCCGACGAGCACTTCGATGCCATCAAGATCGGCATGGCCTCGCCCGAGAAGATCCGCTCGTGGTCCTTCG
Organism: Acidovorax sp. MR-S7; assembly: GCF_000400995.2. Classification (GTDB taxonomy): domain Bacteria; phylum Pseudomonadota; class Gammaproteobacteria; order Burkholderiales; family Burkholderiaceae_C; genus MR-S7. Next base: position 8,261 of record NZ_DF238925.1, read on the forward strand.
GCGAGGTGAAGAAGCCCGAGACGATCAACTACCGCACGTTCAAGCCCGAACGCGACGGCCTGTTCTGCGCCAAGATCTTTGGCCCCATCAAGGACTACGAGTGCCTGTGCGGCAAGTACAAGCGCCTGAAGCACCGCGGCGTGATCTGCGAGAAGTGCGGCGTGGAAGTCACGCAGACCAAGGTGCGCCGCGAGCGCATGGGCCACATCGACCTGGCCGCGCCCTGCGCGCACATCTGGTTCCTGAAGTCGCTGCCCTCTCGCTTGGGCCTGGTGCTCGACATGACGCTGCGCGACATCGAGCGCGTGCTGTATTTCGAGGCCTACGTGGTCACCGATCCCGGCATGACGCCGCTGAAGAAGTTCGGCATCATGAGCGAGGACGACTACGACGCCAAGCGCAAGGAGTACGGCGATGAGTTCGTCGCCAAGATGGGCGCCGAGGGCATCAAGGACCTGCTGGAGTCCATCGACATCGAGCTGGAGATCGAGAAGCTGCGCGGCGACCTGACCGGCTCCGAGGTCAAGGTCAAGAAGAACGCCAAGCGCCTGAAGGTGCTGGAGGCGTTCAAGAAGTCGGGCATCAAGCCCGAGTGGATGATCCTGGACGTGCTGCCCGTGCTGCCGCCGGACCTGCGCCCGCTGGTGCCGCTCGATGGCGGCCGCTTCGCCACGTCGGACCTCAACGACCTGTACCGCCGCGTCATCAACCGCAACAGCCGCCTGCGCCGTCTGCTGGAGCTGAAGGCGCCCGAGATCATCGCGCGCAACGAAAAGCGCATGCTGCAGGAAGCCGTGGACAGCCTGCTGGACAACGGCCGCCGCGGCAAGGCCATGACGGGCGCCAACAAGCGCGCCCTGAAGTCCCTGGCCGACATGATCAAGGGCAAGTCGGGCCGCTTCCGCCAGAACCTGCTGGGCAAGCGCGTGGACTACTCGGGCCGTTCGGTCATCACCGTGGGCCCGACGCTCAAGCTGCACCAGTGCGGCCTGCCCAAGCTGATGGCGCTGGAGCTGTTCAAACCGTTCATCTTCTCCCGCCTGGAGCAGATGGGCATCGCCACGACCATCAAAGCCGCCAAGAAGGAAGTGGAAGCCGGCACGCCCGTGGTGTGGGACATCCTCGAAGAGGTCATCAAGGAGCATCCGGTCATGCTGAACCGCGCTCCCACGCTGCACCGCCTGGGCATCCAGGCCTTCGAGCCGATCCTGATCGAAGGCAAGGCCATCCAGCTGCACCCGCTGGTCTGCGCGGCGTTCAACGCCGACTTCGACGGCGACCAGATGGCCGTGCACGTGCCGCTGTCGGTGGAAGCGCAGCTCGAAGCGCGCACGCTGATGCTGGCCTCGAACAACGTGCTGTTCCCCGCTTCGGGCGAACCCTCCATCGTGCCTTCGCAGGACGTGGTGCTGGGCCTGTACCACGCCACCCGCGACAAGATCAACGGCAAGGGCGAGGGCATGGTGTTCGCCGACATCGGTGAAGTCCAGCGCGCGCTCGACGCGGGCCAGGTGGAGCTGCACGCCAAGATCAACGTGCGCCTGACCGAGTGGAACAGGGACAAGGACACGGGCGAGTTCGCGCCCGAGACCGCGCTCGTCGAAACCACCGTGGGCCGCGCGCTGCTGTCCGAGATCCTGCCCAAGGGGCTGGCCTTCTCGAACCTGAACAAGGCGCTCAAGAAGAAGGAAATCTCCAAGCTCATCAATGCCAGCTTCCGCCGCTGCGGGCTGAAGGAAACCGTGGTGTTCGCCGACAAGCTGCTGCAAAACGGCTTCCGGCTGGCAACGCACGCGGGCTTCTCCGTGGCGATCGACGACATGCTGGTGCCGCCGCAGAAGGCCGAGATCCTGGCCCGCGCCGAGGCCGAGGTGAAGGAGATCGAGCAGCAGTACGTCTCCGGCCTGGTCACGTCGGGCGAGCGCTACAACAAGGTGGTGGATATCTGGGGCAAGGCGGGCGACGACGTGTCCAAGGTGATGATGGACCAGCTCAAGGTCCAGAAGACCGAGGACCGCCATGGCAAGCAGGTGGACCAGGAGTCGTTCAACTCCATCTACATGATGGCCGACTCCGGCGCGCGCGGTAGCGCGGCGCAGATCCGCCAGCTCGCCGGCATGCGCGGCCTGATGGCCAAGCCCGACGGCTCCATCATCGAGACGCCCATCACCGCGAACTTCCGCGAGGGGCTGAACGTGCTGCAGTACTTCATCTCCACCCACGGCGCCCGCAAGGGCTTGGCCGACACGGCGCTGAAGACCGCGAACTCCGGCTACCTCACGCGCCGCCTGGTGGACGTGACGCAGGACCTGGTGGTGACCGAGGAAGACTGCGGCACCTCCAACGGCTCGCTGATGCGCGCCATCGTCGAGGGCGGCGAGGTGATCGAGTCGCTGCGCGACCGTATCCTGGGCCGCGTGGCAGCCGAGGACGTGCTGCACCCCGAGAACCGCTCGGTGGTCGTGGCCGCCGGCACGCTGCTGGACGAGGACACGATCGAGGGCATGGAAGCCGTCGGCGTGGACGAGGTCAAGGTGCGCACCGCGCTGACCTGCGAGACCCGCTTCGGCCTGTGCGCCAAGTGCTACGGCCGCGACCTGGGCCGCGGCGGCCTGATCAACCTCGGCGAAGCCGTGGGTGTGATCGCCGCGCAGTCCATCGGCGAGCCCGGCACGCAGCTGACCATGCGCACGTTCCACATCGGCGGCGCGGCATCGCGTGCGGCCGTGGCATCGAGCGTGGAAGCCAAGTCCAACGGCATCATCGGCTTCAATGCCACGATGCGCTACGTGACCAACACCAAGGGCGAGCTGGTGGTGATCGCGCGTTCCGGCGAGATCGTCATCCACGACGAGCACGGCCGCGAGCGCGAGCGCCACAAGGTGCCCTACGGCGCGACGCTGACGGTGAAGGCCGATCAGCAGATCAAGGCCGGCACCATCCTCGCCAACTGGGATCCGCTGACGCGCCCGATCATCACGGAATTCGCTGGCCAGGTGAAATTCGAGAACGTCGAGGAAGGCCTCACGGTCGCCAAGCAGGTGGACGAGGTCACGGGCCTGTCCACGCTGGTTGTGATCGACCCCAAGCGCCGCGGCTCCGCCAAGGTGGTGCGCCCGCAGGTCAAGCTGATCGACGCACAGGGCCAGGAAGTGAAGATCCCCGGCACCGACCACTCGGTGACCATCGGTTTCCAGGTGGGCGCGCTGATCCAGGTGCGCGACGGCCAGGAAGTGGGCCCTGGCGAAGTGCTGGCCCGCATCCCTGTCGAAGGCCAGAAGACCCGCGACATCACCGGCGGTCTGCCGCGCGTGGCCGAGCTGTTCGAAGCCCGCAGCCCCAAGGACAAGGGCATGCTGGCCGAGATCACCGGCACCGTGTCGTTCGGCAAGGAGACCAAGGGCAAGGTGCGCCTGCAGATCACCGACCCGGACGGCAAGGTGTGGGACGAACTCGTGCCCAAGGAAAAGAACGTGCTGGTGCACGAAGGCCAGGTCGTCAACAAGGGCGAGCTGATTGTCGATGGCCCAGCCGACCCGCAGGACATCCTGCGCCTGCTGGGCATCGAGGAGCTCTCGCGCTACATCGTCGACGAGGTGCAGGACGTGTACCGCCTGCAGGGTGTGAAGATCAACGACAAGCATATCGAGGTGATCGTTCGCCAGATGCTGCGCCGCGTCGTGGTCGAGAACCCGGGCGAGTCCACCTATATCGCCGGGGAGCAGGTCGAGCGCTCGGAGATCCTCAACACCAACGAGGCGCTGCAGTCCGAGGGCAAGATCCCGGCCACGTACTCCAACGTGCTGCTGGGCATCACCAAGGCGTCGCTGTCCACCGATTCGTTCATCTCCGCCGCGTCGTTCCAGGAAACGACTCGCGTGCTCACCGAGGCTGCCATCATGGGCAAGCGCGACGAGCTGCGCGGCCTGAAGGAGAACGTCATCGTCGGCCGCCTGATCCCTGCCGGCACGGGCCTGGCCTACCACCAGGCGCGCAAGGCCAAGGACGCCATGGACGAGGCCGAGCGCCGCGCCATCGCCGATGCCGAAGCCGCCGAACTGGCGGGTGTGGGCGCGGACGATGCCACGGCCGAGATCGACGGCAGCGGTGCCGACGCGGCCGCCGACTAAGCCTGCCATGCCGCCCGTGCTGCTTGCCAGTACGGGCGCCTGAACGCTCCCGTTGCGCCCTCCCGGCGAAGCGGGAGCTTCTTTATTTTGGACTCGTGAAATGGTGACCACCTGGCTCCTGCTGGCACTGCTGCTGTTCTGGGCGGTGGGCGCCTACAACCGGCTCATCCGCCTGCGTTCGGCTGCGCTGCAGGCTTTCGGCGGCCTGGACACCTACATGGTGCGGCTGATCGCGCTGATGGGCGAATACCAGGCTGCGCGCGGCGCCGTGGAGGGGCCGCGTGCGCCGGGGGCCGACACGCATGCGGCCCTGGGCGCGGCCACCACGCAGTTCGGCGCCTCGCTGGCCGTGGCGCGAGCCCGGCCGCTGGATGCCGAAGCCGCCGCCGCCCTGTCTGCGGGCGTCCACGTACTGGAGGCCGCCTGGCAGGCCGTGGTGCGCGAAGCCGCCGCTCCCGATGTGCCCGACGCCCTCGCGCCCTGGATCCGCCAGCGCGAACAACTGGCCCTGCAGAGCGCTACGGCGCTGGAGCAGTTCAACACGGCCGTGGCGCAGTACAACCAGGGCATCGTGCAGTTCCCGGCCAGCCTGCTGGCGTGGCTGTTCGGCTTCAAGAAGGCGCAACCGCTGTGACCGCTTCTCCCTCTCCAACGCCAGCGCCAGCGCTGTGGGTGCTGCTCGACGCCACGGCCGCGGCCCTGCAGGCCGTGCGAGCCGGCCAGTCCGGGACGGCGGCACTGGACACCGTGGATGCCTCTCTGCGCCCCGGCGTGCGGGCCCTGCTGTTCCAGGCGCTGCGCCACCTGGGCCGCGCACAGGCCCTGCGCAGAGCGCTGGCGCCGCGCCAGCCCCCGGCCCGCGTGGACGCGCTGCTGTGCACTGCGCTGGCCCTGGCCTGGAACCCGGAGCAGGCGCCCTATGCACCGTTCACGCTGGTCAGCCAGGCCGTCGAGGCCGCCAAGCGTAGCCCCGCCACCCGCGCGCAGGCCGGCTTCGTCAACGCCTGCCTGCGGCGCTTCCTGCGCGAGCGCGACGCACTGGTGGCTGCCACCGACCGAGACGAAGTGGCCCTATGGAACCACCCGGCCTGGTGGATCGCCCGCCTGCGCCGCGACCACCCCTGGCAGTGGCAGCAGATTCTGCAGGCCAACAACGCGCAGGCACCCATGGCGCTGCGTGTTTCCAAGTCAAAAAGCACTCCAGCGCAATACTGTCAAGCGCTGGCAGCTATCAATATGGAAGCTTATCCGGACGGCGACAGCGGCGTGGTGCTGCGCCGGCCCCTGCCCGTGGCGCAACTGCCGGGCTTTGCCGACGGCGTGGTCTCCGTGCAAGACGCCGCCGCGCAGATGGCCGCGCCCTTGCTGCTCCAAGGGCTGGATGCGCGCCAGCCCCTGCGCCTGCTCGACGCCTGCGCCGCGCCCGGCGGCAAGACGGCCCATCTGCTGGAGTGGGCGCAGGCCCTGGGTGCGCCCTGGCAGGTCACGGCGCTCGAAATGGACGCCTCCCGTGCCGCCCGCATCCACGACACCCTGCGCCGCCTGCGGCTGCAGGCCGACGTACGCGTGGCCGACGCGGGCGTGCCCGCAGACTGGTGGGACGGCCAGCTGTTCGACGCCATCCTGCTCGATGCGCCCTGCACCGCATCGGGCATCGTGCGCCGCCATCCGGACGTGCGCTGGCTGCGGCGCGAGAGCGATATCGCCCAGCTCGCCGTGCTGCAGGCGCGGCTGCTGGGCGCGCTCTGGCCCCTGCTCAAGCCCGGCGGGCGGCTGCTCTATTGCACCTGTTCCGTGTTCCGCGCCGAGGGGCAGGAGCAGGTTCAGGCGTTTCTTGCGCACAACACCGATGCGCGCCTGGCACCTTCTCCGGGCCATTTATTGCCCGCCAATCCGGACAAGGCAGGTGCGCTTGGGGACAATGCTGCGGGTGAGCACGACGGTTTCTTCTACGCACTGCTGCACAAGGCCGCCTGAGGGGGGCGCCCGCCGGCGCCGATGGGTGCCGGCCTTGCTGCTCTGCCTGGCGGCCCTGCTGGTCCTCCTGGCGCCGCCCGTGCGGGCGCAAGGCCACGGGGACATTGCTGAAATGCAGCTCGAGCACACGGCCGAGGGCCTGTTCCTCACGGCCGCGCTGCCCCTGGAGCTGCCCAGCCTGGTGGAGGACGCGCTCTACAAGGGCATCTCCATGTATTTCGTGACCGAGGCCGAGGTGCTGCGCCAACGCTGGTACTGGTCCGACAAAGTCGTAGCGCGTGCGGCCCGCTACCTGCGCCTGAGCTACCAGCCGCTCACGCGCCGCTGGCGGCTGGCGCAATCGTCCACGCCGTTTTCCGCCAGCGGCCTTGGCGTGTCGCTCGGGCAGAACTTCGAGGAGCTGTCCGAGGCGCTCTCGGCCATGCAGCGCATCGCACGCTGGAAGATCGCCGACGAGGGCGTGCTCGACGACGATGCGTCCTACCTGGTGAACTTCCAGTTCCGGCTGGACATGTCGCAGCTGCCGCGCCCCATGCAGATCGGCGCCGTAGGCCGGTCCGGCTGGACGCTGCAACTGGCGCGCAGCATGCGCGCGCCTGCGCTGGAACGCACGGCGGAAGGCGCGCAATGAACGCAGACGAACATCGACCCGCCGGCTCCGCGCGCAGGGCCGCCAGCCGCACCCGTGCCGTGCGCTGGGCGCTGGGCATGGGCGTGGGGTTGATGTGCGCCATCGGCCTGGTGCTGCTGTTCCTGCTCACCCAGGCCACCAACAACCGGGCCCTGTACGAGCGCAACTTCACCTGGCTGCTGGGCGTGAACGTGCTGGTGGCGCTGGTGCTGTTCACGGTGCTGGTCTGGGGCGCAGTGCGTTTGGGCGTGCGCCTCAAGCGCGGGCGCTTCGGCAGTCGTCTGCTCGTCAAGCTGGCGGGCATCTTCGGCCTGGTGGGCGTAGTGCCGGGGCTGCTGATCTATGTGGTTTCCTACCAGTTCGTGTCGCGCTCCATCGAAAGCTGGTTCGACGTGCGGGTGGAGGGCGCGCTCTCGGCGGGCGTGAGCCTGGCGCGCGTCACGCTGGACACCATCGCCGGCGACCTCGCCTCCAAGACACGCACCGCCAGCAGCCAGCTCGCCCAGGTGCCGGACGCGGCCGCGGGGCTGGTGCTCGAGCGCATGCGCGACCAGCTCGGCGCCACCGACCTCGTGCTCTGGAGCGCGTCGGGGCAGCCCCTGGCCAGCGCGGGCCAATCCCGCTTCAGCTTGAACCCCGAACGTCCTGGTATCCAGCAGTTCCGCAACGCGCGCCAGCAGCGCGCCACGTTCCAGATCGAGGGGCTGGACGACATCACCGACCCGCAGGCCGTGGACAACGCGCGGGTGCGCGCCCTGGTCGTGGTGCAAAGTCCGGGCGTGGGCCTGTTGGCCGAGCCGCGCTTCCTGCAGGCCACGCTGCCCCTGCCGCAGGCGCTGGTCGCCAATGCCATCGCCGTGCAGGAGGCCAACCGCGAATACCAGGAGCGTGCGCTGGCGCGCGGCGGCCTGCGGCGCATGTACATCGGCACGCTGACCCTGGCGCTGTTCCTGGCCGTGTTCGGCGCCGTGCTGCTTGCCGTGCTGCTGGGCCACCAGATCGCGCGGCCGCTGCTGGTGCTGGCCGATGGCGTGCGCGAGGTCGCCGCGGGCAACCTGGCGCCGAAGGCCGCGCTGCAAAGCCGCGACGAGCTGGGAGGCCTCACGCGCTCGTTCGCGCTCATGACCCAGCAGCTGGCGGATGCACGGGCTGCCGCGCTGCAAAGCATGGGCGCCCTCGACGACGCGCGCGGCCGCCTGCAGACTATCCTGGACAACCTGACGGCCGGCGTCATCGTGCTCGACGCGCAGGGCGTCATCCGCTCCTCCAACCCAGGCGCCACGCGCATCCTGCGCGCACCGCTGGCCGCCTACGAAGGCCGCGCACTGGCGGACGTGCCCGGCCTGGCGGACTTCGCCGCAGCGGTGCAGCGGCAGTTCGACACCTTCCAGCTCGACCGTGACCAGCACAGCCTCGACCACTGGCAACACCCGTTCGAGCTGCACGGCGCGGGTGGCGGCGTCGCGGCGCAGGGCACCAGCCTCGTGGCCCGTGGCGCCGAGCTGCCCGACGACGCACGGCTGCTGGTGTTCGACGACATCTCCGAAATCGTCTCTGCCCAGCGCGCCCAGGCTTGGGGCGAGGTGGCGCGCCGCCTGGCGCACGAAATCAAGAACCCGCTCACCCCCATCCAGCTCTCGGCCGAGCGCCTTGCACTCAAGCTCGACGGCAAGCTGCCCGAGGCCGAGCAGGCCGTGCTCACCAAATCCGTCAAGACCATCGTGGACCAGGTGGATGCCATGAAGCGCCTAGTCAACGAATTCCGCGATTACGCGCGCCTGCCGGCGGCGGAGTTGCACCCGCTGGATCTCAACGCCCTGGTGACCGACGTGCTGCAGCTTTATGGCGCAGAAAATGCCACGGTGCCGGTCGAGGCGGAACTCGACCCCCAGTGCCCGTCCATCGCTGGTGACGCACAGCAACTGCGCCAGGTGGTGCACAACCTTCTGCAGAACGCGCAGGATGCCACGCAGCAGGCAGCGGAACAGGGCGGCAAGCCGTTGCGGCCCGTGCGCATCGCCACGCGCTGGAGCGGATCGTCGCAGCGCGTGCGTCTTACCGTCTCGGATTGCGGGCAGGGATTCCCGGCACACATCCTGCAACGCGCCTTCGAGCCCTACGTGACCACCAAGCCCCGCGGAACAGGCCTGGGCTTGGCGGTCGTCAAGAAAATCGCCGACGAGCATGGCGCCCGTATCGACCTGGCCAATCGCATTGAAAACGGCGTGGTGATGGGCGCCCAAGTGTCGCTATCATTCGCCCCTGGGCTGGCGGTTGCGCATTGACAACACCGCCGCATAGGCAGTAAGAGCGCACTGAACACATGGCAAACATTCTGGTGGTGGACGACGAACTGGGTATCCGGGATCTGTTGTCGGAAATCCTGAACGACGAGGGACACAGCGTAGACCTCGCCGAGAATGCCACGCAGGCACGCAGCGCCCGCCTTGCCGGCACGTATGACCTGGTGCTGCTCGACATCTGGATGCCCGACACCGACGGCGTGTCCCTCCTCAAGGAGTGGGCCACCGCGGGCGCGCTCACCATGCCCGTCATCATGATGAGCGGCCACGCCACCATCGACACCGCCGTCGAAGCCACCCGCATCGGCGCGTTCTCGTTCCTCGAGAAGCCCATCACCCTGCAAAAGCTCCTCAAGGCCGTGGAGCAGGGCTTGGCGCGCAGCATGCCCAGCCCCCAGCAGGCGGCGCCAGCGCCTGTGGCTGCGTCGCCTTCGGGTCCCGCCCCCGTCGGCACCGAGCCCGTGGTGCAGCCCGTAGTGGCCATGAGCGAGCCGGGACCGCTGTCGCACCAGGGCTTCAACCTCGACCGCCCTCTGCGCGAGGCGCGCGACGGATTCGAGAAGGCCTATTTCGAATTCCACCTGGCCCGTGAAGGTGGCTCCATGACCCGCGTCGCCGAAAAGACCGGCCTGGAGCGCACGCACCTCTACCGCAAGCTGCGCCAGCTAGGTGTGGACCTGGGCCGCGGCAAGCGCGGCGGATAAGTCGGGTGATTCCACGAAAATTTTCGTCCTGGTTTCGGATGGACTGTTTTTCAGCATATAATTTGAGGCTCTGGCCCGGTAGCTCAGTCGGTAGAGCAGAGGATTGAAAATCCTTGTGTCGGCGGTTCGATTCCGTCCCAGGCCACCACTATTCAGCGCCCAACCGTTCTCGGTTGGGCGTTTTCATTTGCGGATTCCGCACACCACGCGGGCTTCCGGGCCGTTCTGCGTGTGCCGCCAGTCGTCTGGCCAAGGGCGACACAGCGCTCGGTTCGCCCCTGTTCCGCCCTATCTTCTCTCGAAACCTGCGCCAACTTCTTCGCCGTGGCACACGCAGACGGCCTTGTCCGTCAACCACTTGTGCGTGTGCCGATGGGAATGGTTGGCTCGCGGGTTTGCACGAGCAAAGCACAACGGCAAACCCGCGAGGCCAGCCTCCACGTCAGCCCTTGGGCGGGAACGGGTCGTCACCGTAGCTGTTGCGCTCACGGATCTGGCCGTTCCGCCCTTGGATGAGCATCTCGCTCTGCTGGTTGATGGCGATGTCCCGCGCACGGTCAATCGCCTGTTGCTGCGTGTCATGGATGGAGGTGAGGCGGTCGTTGCCTTCTCCCCGCACACCCCACTGATCACCGCCGTTGATGGGTACGACCCATTGGTTCTTTCCGCTCATTTCATGCACTCCAAAAATTGCAAAGGTCAGGCTCTTGAGGTCGGCGCGAGCCTGGGCGCATCGGGTGGGGAGATCACGTCATGGCAACCTCCTTTCCGGCTGCCGCACACGGCATTGCGTACAACCCCGCGCGTTGCTGCGTGACCACGAGCGCGCCGTAGGCCGCGTGCTGTGCAGCAGGCCCTGGCTTGCCCTTGTCCTTCGCCTTGATCTTGAACAGGTCGCTTGGCTTGGAGCTGTCCAAGCCCGCGCGCTGCATGATCCGATCCGCCGTCGTGGCTTCGCCCTTGAACGACCACAGCGCGCCGAACACCTTCGACTGCCCATCGGTGAACTGGATCGGCGTCGCCTGGACATCCGCCAGCGTCGCCCACTTGAAGTCCACCGAGAACGGCCCGTTCACCGGCGTGGCTGGATCGGCGGCCACGGGTGTCACGGATGGCGACGGCGTGCTGAGGAGCGTGATCCCGCCGCCGTAGAACGTGAAGCGTTCCTCCAGCACCAACCACTCGACGTCCGCGCCGAAGGGAGAGCCGCGTGTGATGCTCGGCTTTGGCGTGATCACCCGGATGTCGCCGCTCGCCACGCGCACCCGATCCAGCAGCGCAGGTTCGTGCAGCACCCGAGCCAGGTTGCGGGCCAACAGGACGGGCGACCGCCGTGCATCTCCCAGCCGCCACACGCCGTCACCCAAATCATCGATGCCGTCGCGGCTCTCGATGCCGAGCGCGAGGCGCATCTTCTGTCGCAGCCAATCCTCGTCCAAGGCCAACGCCGCGCCGTCGTTTACTTCGACGGCCACGGGCCCACAGTCCGGGCAGCGGCACATCCGACCGCCGCGACCATCACCCCACACCTGCGCCCGATGTTGCTGGCAATGGGGGCAGAGCACGAACGACTGATCCACCGTCGTTGGCTTGACTGCCTTGCCGAGCACGGAGAGTGAGGCGATTTCGTTCGACGACAGCATGGTGCGCAGCACGGGCGTGCCGCCCGCGAACAGGCGGCAGACCAGGGCCCAAGCATCGTGCGTCGCCATCGATCAGTCCTCGAATGCCGATGACGAACTGACCGCATCTGCTTCAGGCGGAAGTTCCTGCGCGCTCAGGGTCTGGCCCTTCTGCAAGATGCCCACTGCGACCAGATAGCCCTCCAGTTGCGCCTGCATCTTGGCGTCGAACTTGTGCAGGTTCAGCCGCCCCTTGCTGGTCACTTCGATGGTGACCACCTTGGGGCGTGTCCGGCCCGGCTCGGGCGGGTAGTAGAGATTGACCTGCGCCGCCGTCACCGCCCACTGCGACGCTTACGTGAGGCGAAGAAGTTGTCGGATCGGGCGGTGAAGGTCATCAAGGCGACCGAAGCAGGCGAACTCCTGCCGCGCGCCTTCAATGACCCGACCCACTTCGAATGCCGGATGTGCGCGTGGCAAGACCGCTGCTGGAGGACAACGACATGAACCGCACACCCTTGAATCAGGTGCTCGGCGAGCAATTGATCGACGCGCGCCAAGCCGCGCTGATGTTCAACCTGCCGTCGTACTGGCTCTCGCAGGCCAAGGAGCGTCAGCAGCGCCGTATTCCGCACTACCGCGTCGGCAAGCTCGTGCGCTTCAAACCCAACGAACTGGAGGCGTGGATCGTCGCGCAGCAGACGTCCAGCGAGGGGGCTGTGGATGCTTGATTTCAACGACACGCCAACACCCATTCCTCGCGACCTCGACGCCGAACGCGAAGCGATCCGCACCGAATTGCTCGCTCGGTTGGAGTCGGTGCTGGCCACGCTGTTCCCGGCAGGCAAGAAGCGCGGCGGCAAGTTTCTCGTCGGCGACGTGCTCGGCAGTCCGGGGGACAGCCTGGAGATCGTGCTCGACGGCGACAAGGCGGGCTTGTGGACGGATCGCGCCACTGGCGATGGCGGTGACATCTTCGCGCTGATCGCCGCGCATCTGAGCCTTGATGCGCACGCCGACTTTCCGCGTGTGCTCGACGCCGCGACCGAACTGGTCGGCCGCGCTCCGGCGGCACCGGCACGCAAATCGAAATCGGTGCTCCCCGTCGACGATCTCGGCCCGGCCACCGCGAAGTGGGATTACCTCGACGCCTCCAGCAGGCTGATCGCCGTCGTCTACCGCTACGACCCGCCCGGTCGCAAGAAGGAATTCCGTCCGTGGGACGCGCGCCGTCGCAAGATGGCTCCGCCCGATCCGCGCCCGCTCTACAACCAGCCAGGCATGACCGGAGCCGCGCAAGTGGTCTTGGTCGAGGGCGAAAAGTGCGCGCAGGCACTGATTGGCGCGTGCATCGTCGCCACCACGGCGATGCACGGCGCGAACGCGCCAGTCGAGAAAACCGACTGGTCGCCGCTGGCGGGCAAGGCTGGACGCCGCCTGCCGCCCGTCCGGGTGCAGGGTTACTTCAACACGTGGCCCGTGATCGTGCGCAAGGAGTGGGAGTCATTCGCTGCGGACGAGAAGGACTTTCGCCCTTTCCCTCCTAGCCCAGAAGCCATCGACCGGATGCTGGAGACGATGCGCTGGGTGCAGTGGCTGGAGGTCGAGCAGCGCCACCTCGTGTGGATGCGGGCCAAGCGCTACGGCTGGCGCGACATCACCATCCGCTTCGCCTGTGACCGCACGACGGCATGGCGGCGTTGGCAGCGCGCCTTGCAGATGGTCGCTGACCAGCTCAACGGCGTGGTCATGGCGTAGGGTTTTGGCGTGATTTGGCGCGCGTGGTCGGCCATCAGCGTCGATCAGCGGAGCAGAGCGACTTTTGCCCTTGCAACAAATCCGGTCGTTTGGGCATACAGTGACGGCTATGGTCGCACGAGGTGTGTGACCGAGAGGGACGACCCAGCCAGCACCCAGGCAAAAGGGGTCCTTCCTCGCCAAAATCCAATGCGGGGGGCGCGAGCGCGGCATTCGTCTAGCGTCCGACTGCAAACCGAGGTTTGCAGGGTTTGCAGTTTGCACCCGCACCAGTCCGCACCCATCACGAGCCCGCCCACGGTTTTCCGTCGGCGGGTTTTCCTTTTGGCTGCGCCGAATCGGCGCTGCGCTTGTTTTCGAGGAACAGATTCTGAACACGCTCAACGTCGAGTACCGCAAGGTCGAGGCGCTGATCGCGCGATCCTGAACGACAACCTCGGCGACGGCTTCTACGACTTCCTGCTGGCGGCGCTGACGCCGACCATCGGGAACTGCCGGGGCGGCATCTACGTGGCGATGTCGTCCAGCGAACTGGATGTGCTGCAGGCCGCGTTCCGTGCCGCCGGTGGAAAGTGGTCGACGTTCATCATCTGGGCCAAGAACACCTTCACGCTGGGCCGGGCCGACTACCAGCGCCAGTACGAGCCAATCCTGTACGGATGGCCCGAGGGCGCGCAGCGTCACTGGTGACCGCGTCCGCCAGGGTCTGGCCCCGGTACAGCCCGTTTTGCACATCGTCGGCAAAGTGGCGTCCGTGGCGGCTGTCGAGGAAGACCCGGACTGATTCGAGGGGTTGGCTGGTGGCGTCCGAGATGGCGGTCATCGCCAGGGGCCACGCGGTGCTGGCGTGTTCGTTCATCGTGCCCCAGAAGCCCCAGGCTTCGTTCTGGGTGGCGGGGATCTGTTGGTTGGTGTTCATTTCCGGCTCCTTGGTGTTGATCCTTGCGACACCCGTAGTAACGCGCTGTTCGATTGAGAAGCCAAGCGCTGCTTGGCCTCTTTCTCGATCTTTCTGATCAGGCGATCCGGTACGTGATCCACCACGCGCCGGGGCCGATGATGGCGGTATGGCCGACGGTGGATATGGCCAAGCGCAATTCCAAGCAGCGGATCGATCCGTTGATCGAGGAGTCGGCGGCGCTGAGCGAACTGATCTCCCCGGCACGGTCACGCGACTCGGGCAACACCATCCTGGCCAAGGAGTTCCGGGGCAGTGTGCTGGTGATGACCGGGGCCAACAGCGCGGTCGGACTGCGCTCGATGCCGGTGCGGTATCTGTTCCTCGACGAGGTCGACGGTTATCCGCTGGACGTCGAGGGTGAAGGCGATGCGATCTCGCTGGCCGAGGCGCGCACGCGCACCTTCGCCCGGCGCAAGATCTTCATCGTGTCGACGCCGACGATCTCGGGGGCGAGCGCCATCGAGCGCGAGTACGAAGCCAGTGACCAGCGTCGCTACTTCGTGCCGTGGCGCGACATCGCCGCCGCGTGGGAAAGCTCCGTCAACAAGGAGTCGGGGTCGGCGGCCGCCATCAAGACCTTCAAGAACACCGAGCTGGGTGAGACCTGGGTCGAGGAAGGCGAAGCGCCCGACTGGCAACGTCTGGTCGAGCGCCGCGAGGACTACCGGGTCGGCACGGTGCCGCCCGGTGGACTGCTCCTGGTGGGCGCTGCCGACGTGCAGAAGGATCGCATCGAGGCATCCATCTGGGCGTTCGGGCGCGGCAAAGAGTCCTGGCTGGTCGAACACCGCGTGCTGATGGGCGACACCGCCCGCGACGCGGTGTGGAAGCGACTCGCAGAGTTGCTTGCTGAAAACTGGACGCACGCCTCGGGTGCAGCGATGCCGCTGGCCCGTTTCGCCCTGGACACCGGCTTTGCGACGCAGGAGGCCTACGCCTTTGTGCGGGCCTGCCGCGACCCGCGCGTGATGGCTGTCAAGGGCGTTCCGCGCGGGGCTGCACTGATCGGCACGCCAACGGCCATCGATGTTTCGCAGGGCGGCAAGAAGCTGCGCCGGGGCATCAAGGTGTTCACGGTGGCGGTCGGCATCGCCAAGCTGGAGTTCTACAACAACCTGCGCAAGGGCGCGGATGTCAGTGAGGACGGCGTGACCACGGTCTTCCCAGCCGGGTTCGTCCACCTGCCCAAGATCGACGCGGAGTTCATCCAGCAGCTCTGTGCCGAACAGTTAATTACCCGCCGCGACCGCAACGGCTTCCCTGTGCGCGAGTGGCAAAAGATGCGCGAGCGCAATGAAGCGCTCGACTGCTACGTGTACGCCCGTGCGGCCGCATCGGCGGCGGGCCTGGATCGCTTCGAGGAACGCCACTGGCGTGAACTGGAGCGGCAACTCGGGATGGAACGGCCACCGGATGAGCCGCCCCCGATTCAAGCATTCGACCCAGACGAGGCCACCCAACGAGGTGGCCTTTCTGTTTCTGCAACCCCATCACGGCGGCGCGTCATCAAAAGCCGCTGGTTGTCCTGATTTTCAGAGGAGTTTTCATGAGTCTTGCCACCCGTATCGAGAGCCTGGTCATCCGGGTCGCCCAGGAGTTCAACGACGTCCGGGCGACGGCGGGCAATCTCGCTGGCCTGTCCACCACCGACAAGTCGAGTCTGGTCGCGGCGATCAACGAGCTGAAGGCGGCGGTGCTGTCCGCCACTGCCATCGACGACAACCAGATCGCCACCTCCAGCACCTACTCGTCGAACAAGATCGTGTCGCTGCTCGACGCGCTCAAGGCCGACATTTTGGGTGGCGCGGACGCCGCCTACGACACCCTGGTGGAAATCCAGCAGTTGCTGCAGAACGGCACCACGGGACTGGATGCGCTTCTGGCCGCAGTCAATCTGCGCGTGCGTTTCGACGCGGCGCAGACTTTGACGGTGGCCGAGCAACTGCAGGCCCGTACCAACATCGGTGCGGTGGCGGCCAGCGATGTCGGGAACACCGATACCGACTTCGTCGTGATCTTTGACGGGGCGCTGGCCTGATGAGCCTCGCGTCCAGCATTGGCGCACTGGCGGCGCGCATTGGCTTCGAGGTCAAGAACAAGATCGACGCCACGCATCCAGGACTCGCCCGGGTGTGGGTCAGCTTCGGCTACGTGGGCGGTCAGGTCGTGATCGCCAGCGCGCGCAATGTGGCCAGCGTCGTGCGCACGGCGGCGGGCCGGTACCGCGTGCATTTCGCCGTGGCGATGCCGGATGCGAACTACTGCTGGACGGCACTCGCCCGCAGCAGCACCAACACCGGTCAGCAGCGCGTAGCCGTCGTGCGCGCCAGCTCCGACCTAAAGACGGCCCAGTACGTCGACATCTCCTGACCGACACGTCGGTGCTGGGCGCGTACACCTTCCAGCAGTTGATGGAGATGGGTGTGCCTTTCGCGTGGCGCGACCCGACCCAGATTGCCCGCGACGATGGCAGCGGCAACGTCGTCCTCAACGGCGTGAGCATCGGCACCGTCAACTACGCGACCGGCGCGGTGGTGTTCAACCCGGACGTCAGCATTCTGATTCCGCGCCCGAACTACACCGCTGTCGCCATCGCGGGCATCGGACGCTGGCGACTGAACTACGGGGGCATATCCTATGTCGCCGCGCCGTCGCTGTACCCGAACGACGAGTCGGGCTACGTGAAGCTGCGCTACAACAGCCCGGGCTCCGTCAGCAACCACTCGGAGACGTTTCAGTTCGCGCCCAGCTTCAAACTGGTACCCGGCGTGAATGCGCAGGTGGTGACGGGCACGGTACTGCTCACGATCTCGGGCGCGCAGCCCTGGGGCGACAACGGCCAGGGCACCCTGCGCGAGTTCACGCCCAGCGGTTGGGTCACGCGCGGCGCGATCAACTACCTCTCGGGCGACGTCACCCTCACGTCCTGGACGGCGGGCGTGACCAATGCCATCACGCGCGCCAGTTGCGTGACCACGGTCGGCGAGAACATCTCCAGCGAGTTCGTGTTCCGCACCGGCGCGGCACCGCTGCGGCCAGGGTCGCTCTCGATCCAGTACGCCCGCGCGGTCGGCGGCACGCAGAACGTGACGGCCAGGATCGACGGCAAGATCGAGGCGACCGGCATCAGCGGCAGCGTCGACTACGAGACCGGTCTGGTGCGTGTGCGCTTCGGCACGATGGTGACGGCTGCCGGTAACGAAAGCCAGCCCTGGTACGCCGCCGACCGCGTGGGTACGGACGGCAAGATCTTCCGGCCCGAGCCGGTGGCGGCATCCAGCGTGCGCTACAGCGCGGTGGCCTACAGCTATCTGCCGCTGGATGCCGATCTGCTCGGCATCGATCCGGTGCGCCTGCCCAGCGACGGGCGCGTGCCGATCTTCCGTCCCGGCGGTTTCGCCGTCGTCGGGCACACCGGCAAGATCACCACCTCGGTCAGCAACGGCCAGACCATCGACTGCGCCCGGGTGCGTCTGTCGCGCGTGCGCGTGGTCGGCCACGACGGCTCGGTGATCCACACGGGCTACAGCACCGATCTGGAGGCGGGCACCGTCACCTTCACGAACGTGAGTGGCTACAGCCAGCCCGTGACCATCGAGCATCGCATCGAGGACATGGCCGTGGTGCGCGACGTCCAGATCAGCGGCGAGATCAGCTTCACGCGCGCGCTGACGCACGAATACCCGCTGGCCAGTCCCGGCGATCCCGCATCGGGCAGTTTCGTGTCCAGCGCGCTGGTGGCCGGTGACCTGTTCGCCCGCGTCAGCCTCGTTTTCGATCAGGTGACCTGGAGCGGCGCGTGGTCGGATGCCTTGTCGGGCAGTTCGGCGACCGCGACCTTCAACAACACGCAGTACCCGATCCGGGTCACGAATCGGGGCGCGCTGACCGAACGCTGGATCGTGCGCTTCACCAACAGCACCTCCTTCGATGTCATCGGCGAGAACGTCGGCGTGATCGCCACGGGCAACACCAGCACCGATTGCGCCCCCAACAACCCAGCGACCGGCGTCCCGTACTTCTTTCTGCCCGCACTCGGGTGGGGCAATGGCTGGGCGACCGGCAACGTGCTGCGCTTCAACACCATCGGCGCGCAGTTCCCGGTTTGGGTGGTGCGCACCGTCCAGCAGGGGCCGGAGTCCGTGCCCGACGACAACTTCACGTTGCTGATTCGCGGCGACGTGGATACCCCTTGACTTCCGCAACCTTCTCGCAGGAATCCCCATGACTGACTTGACCGTCAAATACTTCAGCAGCGGCATGGTCGGCGCGCCTCAGATCGCCAACAACTGGGGCGATCTGGTGACGATGCTCGACGCCTGCCTCGTCAACGGCTTCGCCCTCAAAGCCATCGACTCGCTGACCTTCGCCAATGGTGTGGTCACGGCCAACATCACCGCCGGGCACGCCTACCTGCGCGATCAGGTGGTGCTGATCGCCGGAGCCGACCAGCCTGAATACAACGGGCTGTTCCGGGTGATCTCGACCACCACGACCACCTTCACCTACGCGGTGACCGGCACACCCGTGACGCCTGCCACCACTGCGACGAGCCTCTCGGCCAAGGTCGCGCCACTGGGCTGGGAGAAGCCTTTCGCCAGCACCAACAGGGCGGCGTACCGCAGCAAGAACCCGGCCTCGCCGCAGAACCTGCTGCTGATCGACAACGGCCTCAAGACGCCGAACTACACGACGGGTTGGGCAAAGTGGGCCAACGTCGGCATCGTCGAAGACCTGTCGGACATCGACACCATCGTCGGCGCGCAGGCCCCTTACGACCCGAACAACCCGACGCAGAACTGGAAGCAGGTCACGGCCAGCCAGTGGGGTTGGTACAAGTGGTTCCACGCCCGAAGCACCCAGTACGAAAGCAACGGCGACAGCGGCGGCGGTAACCGCAACTGGGTGCTCATCGGCGATGACCGGCTGTTCTTCCTTTTTGTCACCAATGCAGCGGGCTACGGCTGGTATGGCCGCAACTGCTACTGCTTCGGTGACCTCATCAGCTTCAAGCCGGGCGACAACTACGCCACCGTGCTGGCAGCCGACGACAACTACTCGGGCATGAGCAACTACTGGAGCTATCCCGGTCAGTTCAGCGGCTATGGCCTGGTCTCTTCGCTCGACTTCACCGGCAAGGTGCTGCTGCGCAACCACACCCAGCTTGGCAACCCGGTTCGCTTTGGGCTGACATCGCTGAACACCAATAACGGCCAGCAGATCTGCGGGCGTGGTCCGACGCCGTTCCCCAACGGGGCTGACTACAGCCTGTGGCTGTTGCCGACCTACGTGCGGCAGGAGGATGGCCATATGCGTGGCCTGATGCCCGGGATGCTGTGGATGCCTCAAGACCGCCCGTACAGCGACCAGACCATCGTCGACAACGTCGTCGGTCAGGCGGGCAAGAAGTTCCTGCTGGTCAGGACGCAGTACAGCTCGGAAACGGAGGGCGCGCAGATTGCGTTCGACATCACCGGGCCTTGGAGGTGATCGATGACCTATCCGCTGAGCGACACCTTCGCCACGGCTCCGGCAAGCGGCTACACCACGATGCTTGGCAGCATGTCCGCCAGCCACAACAGCACGCAGCAATCCATCGACATCTCGGCTCCCAACAGCCAGTCCATCCTGCGCTTCAATGAAACCGCCCACGGCGATTTCTGGTTCGAGGCCGATGTCGAGTTCCTGACCGACCCGAGCGCCCGCAAGCACCTCGGCCTGTGGATGAGCACGGGCAACGGTGCCGAAGGCTATCGATTCGCTCATCTCGACGGCGGGTGGAGCGTATCCCGCTGGAACAGCGGCTTCGGCGACGGCGCGGGCGTGACGGGAGGTGTCAACGATGGCGCGAAGCCCATCGCGGGGCTGGCCGACGTGGCTCCGACTTTCAGCGTCGGTCAGCGAATGATCTTGCTCTGCGAGGTCATCGTCGGAGCCTTCGATGCCAATGGCGTGCCTTGGGCGCGCCTGATCCAGTTCAAGGCCGGTGGCGTGCTGATGTTCCAGGTCGGGGACGCAGCGTACCGGGGCAAGCTGATTCCCGGTGTGTTCCTGTACGGGGCCACGGCCCGCGTCCACGCCATCACCGGTGACACACCGTCCGGTCTGCCCGCGTTTCCCGCGACCGTGGGCGTAAATGCTGCTGATGACCTGTTGCCGCTGGCCGGTGGATCGACCTCGGTGTTGCCCGATCCCGCTGCCAACATCGGCGTCAACGCCGACTGCGACCTGATGCGCTTGAACAGCCCCAACTCTGAGTTGTGGAGCCGAGGTGGCGGCTACGACTGGCACTTTCGCCCGATTCCGAATGGTCGCAAGGACATCCACTTCAGCGGCCACGGCTTCATCGCCGGGACGGTCAAGGAGAAGGGACAGCCCGACCAACCGCTGGTGCGGCGGGTGCAGCTCATCAGCGAGAGCACCCGCGTCCTGGTCGCCGAGACCTGGAGCGACTCCACAGGCGCGTACCGGTTCGAACTGATCGATCCGTCTCAGCGCTACACCGTGGTCAGCTACGACCACAAGCAGATGTACCGCGCCGTGATCGCGGACAACCTACGCCCGGAGATGATGCCGTGACCGTCGCCATCACTGTCGAACACAACGAGGCGCGGCTGGCGGGAACCTTGGCCTTCCTCGACGCAGGCACGAACCAGGCACGCCTGCGCATCTACGGCGGCACGCGACCCGCCACCCCGGCCGCGACCCCGAGCAGCGCGATGCTGGTCGAGATCAGGCTGACCAAGCCTGCGGGCACGATTGCGGGCGGGTTGCTCACGCTGGCGCAGCAGGAGGACGGGCTGATCACGGCGACCGGCATCGCCACCTGGGCCCGTCTGGTCAACGGCAACGAGGTGAACGCCCTCGATCTGGACTGCAGCGGCACCGATGGCAGCGGCGATGTGAAGCTGGCCAGCACCAATCTCTATCTGGGCGGTGACGCCCGGATGGTGTCGGCCATCCTGGGGTAGGACGTGCCTGCCGTTGCCAACGAGGTGACCCTGGTCGCCGCGTTGCCCATGCCTGCCGCGACCGTGGTGATCGGGCCGCCGCTGATCGATCTGCTGTTCGACCAACCGGCTGCCACCGACGCCAATTTGGTATTCGAGGCCAACTACATCGCCCCGCGCGACGATGTGACGGTACGGGCCACGCTGCCATTGCCGGTCGTCGCGATCAAATTCATCCCTCCGGCGCGGGCCGAGTTGTTGGCCGAACTGCCGGGTCTGACGGTGCAGTCCCTGGTCTTGCGCCCAAGCGTGCCCTTGAACGTGGGCGCTGGTGCGGGCGCGAGCCTGCCCGGCGTGGTGTTTACCGGAGAGGTCAGGTACGCGTCACACACGCAGCGGCCCACGGTCGGCCAGACCTCGCACCACTGGCAGATGGCGCAGCAGACGGAGGACGGCGCGGATCAGGGCCAGCAGGACGCGGCCTCGACGCCTACTGGCTGGGAGACGTTCTGGCGGCGCACGCTCGCTTTGCCACATGGCATCGCGCATCGATTGCCCCCGGTCTTGGACTCATTGCCTGTGCAGAACCGCACGGGCCAGCAGCAGGCCAAGCGCTTCCACGACCTGACGTGGTTCGCGCATCAGGATGGCACGTACCTCGAACTGGCCCGGCTGGGTCTGTTCCAGAACGCCGTTCGCCTTCGGGACGCCACGCGCTTCCGGCATCAGGATGGCGACCGCACCAAGCGCGCTGGGCGGGTGAGCTTCTGGCAAGTCGCGCGGCTGCTTACCCAGGGTCAAGGGTCTGATTACCAGAGCGCCAGTGCTGCGCGGAAAGGGTGGCGTGGCCGGTATCAGGAAGCCGTGCCCCCACCGCCGGGGATCAGCGTCTGGGTGGTTCCACAACCGCCCGCGCCGACACCTTGCTACACGCCGAGCACGCGCCTGCTGTTCGCCGCTTTGGCTCCGGTCGACTGCCACTTGCTGTTCGTCTGTGAAAACCACATCGACCCGCCGCCTCCCGATGGGGAACCGGTGGTCGTTCCTGTCCGAAGGGTGTATTTCGTGATCAACAACGTGACCCTGCACCGATTGCCTGATGGCCTGCCGGTGCCGGTGTTCAGCCTTTCGCTCTCGCTCGACTCCGCATCCTGGACGTGGGGCTTCGATGCGCAACTGCCTGCCAAGGCCGAGGCTCTGGTCGCCCCCGGCAACGCGTCGGGCCCGGTCGAGCTGGTTGCCAGCGTCAACGGCACGGCATTCCGCGTAATGGCCGAGAACATCAGCCGCGAGCGCATCTTCGGTGACGCCAGCATCCGCATCTCCGGACGAGGACGCAACGCCGTGCTGGCCGCGCCCTATGCGCCGGTGATGACCTTCAGCAACGCCGAGACGCGCACCGCGCGGCAGCTGATGGAAGACGTGCTCACTCTTAACGGCATCTCGCTGGGCTGGACGGTCGATTGGGGCCTTACGGACTGGAACGTCCCGGCTGGCGTGTTCGCCCGGCAGGGGACGTGGATCGAGGCGCTGAGTTCAATAGCCAGTGCGGTCGGCGGCTATCTGATTCCGCACCCGTCCGACCAGAGCATCCGCGTGCGCCATCGCTATCCGGTCGCGCCGTGGGAGTGGAGCGCAGTCTCGCCGGACTTCGTGCTGCCGGTCGATGCGGTTGCCCGCGAGTCGCTGCGCTGGGTCGAGAAGCCCGCCTACAACCGCGTGTTCGTCTCCGGCCAGGACTTCGGTGTGCTCGGGCAGGTGTCCCGAGCCGGGACTGCCGGAGATGTGCTGGCCCCGATGGTGGTCGATGCGCTCATCACCGAGGCCGCCGCTGCACGCCAGCGTGGCCTCGCTGTACTGGCCGATACCGGGCAGCAGATCGAGGTCAGCCTGCGCCTGCCGGTGCTCGCGGAGACCGGAATCATCCAGCCGGGCGCGTTCGTCGAGTACCAGGACGGCAGCGTCACGCGGCTCGGCCTCGTGCGCTCGACACAAGTCGAGGCCGGGATGCCGGAGGTCTGGCAGACCTTGGGAGTGCAGAGCCATGCATAACCTCTACGAACAGTTTCTCCAACTGATCCCCGATCCACCGCTGCAGGCGGGCACCGTGATCGGCGTCGGCTCCGGCGTGGTCACGGTCGCATTGCCCGGTGGTGGCCTGATCCGGGCGCGTGGCAACGCAGCCGTTGGCCAGAAGGTGTTCGTGCGCGACGACGCCATTGAGGGCATCGCGCCGAGTCTGACGCTGGAGATCATCGAAATCTGAAGCGCCGCCCATTCACCAATTCAACCCTGAGACCCGCCTCGATGCCCACGCATCAGGCGGGTTTCGCATTTCTGGAGAAAGCCAATGACCGAACCCGAACAACAACCGCCTGCGCTCGTCGAGAACATGCTCCTGCTGCGCAAAGAGGACTTCGACGACCTGCTCGACCGCGCCGCCGAACGTGGGGCCGAGCGTTGCCTCGCCCATCTCGGCCTGGAAAACGGCCACGCGGCGCGCGACATCCGCGAACTGCGCGATCTGCTGGAGGCGTGGCGCGACGCCCGCCACACGGCGTGGCAGACCACCATCAAGGTTGTGACCACTGGTCTCCTGGCTGCACTGCTGGTCGGTGCCGCCATCAAGCTCAGGCTGATCGGAGGTGGCCAATGATCGAGACACTGCTTGGTGGCCTCCTTGGTGGGGCCTTCCGTCTCGCGCCCGAAATCCTCAAGTGGCTCGACCGCAAGGGCGAGCGTGGTCACGAGTTGGCGATGCAGGACAAGGCGCTGGAGTTCGAGAAGTTGCGTGGCGCACAGCGGATGGCAGAGATCGGCGCGAGTGCGGACGCAGCGTGGAACGTCGGGGCCGTCGAGACGCTGCGCGAGGCAGTCGCCTCCCAGGGGCAGCGCTCCGGTGTGCGCTGGGCCGATGCGTTGTCGGTCAGCGTGCGACCGGTGATCACCTACTGGTTCATGGCGCTCTACTGCGCGGCTAAGACGGCGGCGTTCGCGGCCGCCGTGACCGCTGGCGCTGGCTGGGGGGCCGCTGTCCTGCACGCCTGGACGGAGGCCGATCAGGCGCTGTGGGCCGGGGTGTTGAACTTCTGGTTCCTTGGGCGCGTGTTCGACCGGGTGCGGCCGTGATTGAGGTGCCGAAAACGGCCATCGAGCTGGCCAAGCGCTTCGAGGGGTTCGAGCGCAAGGTAAAGCGTGGCACGGACATCACGGCCATCCCCTACATCTGCCCAGCAGGCTTCTGGACGATTGGCTACGGCCACCTATGCGACGCCCAGCACCCACCGATCACTGACGCGGAAGCCGAGGCCTATCTGGCTCGCGACCTGAACACAGCACTGGTCGCCACGCTACGCCACTGCCCTGTGCTTGCCTCCGAACCCGAAGGGCGGCTGGCGGCCATCGTGGACTTCACCTTCAACCTCGGCGCGGGGCGCTTGCAGACGTCGACGTTGCGTCGGCGCGTCAATCAGCGGGACTGGGCAGCAGCCGCGACTGAGCTGCGCCAATGGGTCTACGGCGGCGGGAAAGTGCTACCAGGACTCGTCGCGCGGCGGGAGGCAGAGGCTACTTGGCTGCTTCGCAACGCCTGATTTCGAACCGCACGGAAGAGCTTGGCTTCACCGCAGAACAGCGCGTTCATGTCACCTACACCAATACGGAGCATTACCCATGAGCAACAGATTCAAGAATGCTGTCATTGACGATGTTACCGCCCGCAACATCGATACACGCCTACAGAACAACCTGCTCGACCTGTTCGAATCGGCCATGAAATCGGTGGCCACGACGTTAGTGCGCGAGGCCAAGTTCGACACCACCGACTTCGCCACCGCCAATGCACGAGGCTGCGAGGGCTTCACGCTGCTGGTGAGCCGCACCCGCGCCGACTCGCGCGACGGCTGGTTCGGTGCGTTTCAGCGTGGCGACGAACGCCTCGACGTCATGGGTCACCTGGAATAGGTAGTCAATCGTCCAGTTCTGGAACGTCCCAGTCCGTCGAGCGCGCCTCGCCGGTCTGGTAGAACTGCTTCACCAGCTTCACGTATTCCAGAAAATCCCGATTCTCCGTGGCCAGACGATTGGCCATGTCCCAATCGATTTCGTCACGCTCACGGGCCGGAATCAGCACCTGACTGTCGGCAGGGTTGTCTACGTCCAGTTTGATGAAGCCGATGCCGTGGGCGGCGAACAGCATCCGCAGTTCCTTCAGCGTATCGGTGCCGCCGATTTCCGCTGCGACCAGATAGCCGAAGTTGGCCCACGACGAATTCGACACCGCCTGAAAAAAGCACTCGCGCACGTTCGAACGGTTGATCAGCAGCTTGGCCTCGAATGACCACAGCTTGGTGCGCTTGTCGGAATACTGGTTGACGCAGTCGCGCACCTCCTGATGCCAGTCAGCGCCCAAGTCCTCCATACCGACCACGTCCGGGTACAGCCAGCGATTGCCGTTGGGCCCGCGCTTGTTGGACGAACGCTTCTCATCTATGCGTTTGGAAAAAACGCCGAACTCTTCCCACAGGTACTGCGAGAGTAGCGGGTACAAGGCGTGCTCGTCGATCTTCGATGCGCTCGCATCTACAGCTGACGCTGACGCAGTCCCTTCGCTTTCGACTGCCGCCACCTCGGCGCTGTCTGACCGCTCCGAGTAGTAATACCTGCGTGGTCGTCCCTCGGTCGTTTTGAGTTCTGGATGCTTCGTTTGCATACGCGGGCGCTGCGAGCTGATTTCTGCAACGAGCTGCTGCACCAGATCCGCATCGGACTTGATGTAGTCGCCACGGCTGTTGGCCCGCTTTTCCTGACACTCATCCGGGTAGGAAGCGAACACCCACTCGGCGATCTGCCGTGCAGTGAACTTCTGCTCGGGCCGATCCTTCAGGTAGCCAATGACGGCCTTTGCAAGATTGAGCGCCATGTCTTCCTCCTCAGAGCCGGAACAGTTTCTTGATTTCGTTCTCTGCCGTTACCGGCATCTCATCCTTCTCATACTGACGAACATTCGCCACGATGGTTTTTGCGCGGGTGATCTCGTCGTTCACCCATTGAGCGTATGAGGAACTCGTATTCAGATTATCGATAACCGCGAAGAAATAGTCCTTCTGGTTTGCCTGAAACCAGAAGCTCAGGCCGCAGACCCATTTCTCCATCTCGAAGGAAGATCGAAACGGAAACCCTGCGGTCGCATTCCAGTACTTGAACAACCGAATGGACGGCTTGATCAGCGACTTGTTCTCTTTGTTCTTCGCCTCAAGAGTTGCGTTGAAATCATTTGGGTTGGTCGTCATCCAGCTGCCAGAGCCATCCGGAATCTGCAACTCGCCGAGCCACGTGGTTGTTGCGGGCACGAGGTCGAATTTGATGTGGTTCAGCTCGAGGACGATGGTCGGACTGGACTGGCGGATGTCCGAAGAGCTGTAATACTTCTCGACGAATGCCTTCAGCCGGTTCAGATAGGTCTGTGACGTGGCGTTGTTCTCGCTGAACACGATCATGTAGTCAATATCAGAACGCTCGTCCATAGAGCGCGGCAGAATTGTGCCCCGCGTCGACGACCCGAAGCGGAAGTGCTGCTTGATTACACCGCTAGCGAAATGCTGACCAATCCGGGTTTGCAGCGTAGAAATCGAGGTCGTGATTGACGACTGCTCGGTTGTGGAGAGCACAGCACTGCTGGCCGTATCCGTCAGAAAGCTCAAAACCGACATCCTGTCATTTCTCCTTATCCACTTTGTGGGTGGCTTCGCCTTCTTCGATGCCTTTCCGAGCTGCGACAAATGCGCGCCTTGGAATGCTCGGGCTCTTCTGGTTCAGTTCATTGCGTGCAGAGGAAAGGGCCTTCAATCTCTCAGGAAGCTCTCCCAGCCGATCAGTCTCAAGCAATTCGATCTCGCGAAAAAAGCGGGCTTCATTTCGAAGAGCCAAGAACTGTCCGGCAGCTGCCCGGTGCATTGCAGCGCGCTCGTTCGGCTTGAGAAAGGTCATCAAACCTGTCAGCAGCGATGCCAGCAAGGTGAAGGCACTGGCCCACTCAGGCTGGCTTTTGACCAGAGCGGCACCAGCAATCGCACCAAGAGCGGTTGCTGGCACACCCAGCCAGTAGTTGCGCCGAACCCATGTGTCTTCGGCATTGAAATGTCCCTTGCTTGAATACAGGGCGTCTTCTTCCAGTCGCTCGGCCTCTCTGCAAAGCGCAGAAATCTTGGCTTGATCGGTTGTATGGATCGGGTTCATCGGAATTCCCTTCATCACGCCAACCCGAAATACCGTTCGAAGAAAGCAGCAAGTTTGTCCAGCACCGTCTGCTTCTTGGCTGCGTGGCCATTGTTCTTGGAAAACCGCGATACCGGCGGCAGGATCTTGGTGATGGCAGTTCCGGTTGCCGAGATGCTGCCGTCGCGGAAGGCATTGCTAATGAATTCACGTGCCGCCTCGGCATTGAGGTTTTCCTCCGCAATGATGCGTTCCAGCTCCTCGGTCTTTTTCGCCGCAACGAAGGCCTGCCACTGCGCGTCCACCTTGGCCTTGGTGTTCACCGAATCGACAAACTGTTCGATGAGGTCTTTCTTGTTGCGCAGGCCAGGACTGGAATTAATGGCGCGCTCGATGGTGGCGCGGATTTCCTTATCGTCGCCCGAGCCCTTTTTCTTCAGGTACTGCTCGACCAAGAGCAGGATGTAGTCGACATTGATTTCAACCTGCTTGATGAGCTCGATCTCGAACACCACATCATCGTTGATCGACTCCTTCTCGGCAGCCGACGTCGCCCGGAATTCCGCGTACAGGTTCAAATACAGACTCTGGTAGTCCTGAAATTCGCGCTCGGAGAGGATTTCGTGGCCCGCGAAATCGTCGAAGGCCGTGAGGATGTTCTTCAGCCGCAAAATCGAGCCGAACAGCTTGATGAATGCCTTTTGTGCTGCCTCGCCAACAATGGCTTTCCCGAGAGGGAATCCAGCCGTGAGTTCTCCGACGCGCTTTTCGTAATCCTTGTAATACTCGGCGTAAGGTTTCAACAGAACGATGCCCTTGGCATCCTTGTTGCCAAACAGGGCGAGCGCGTCGTTGGTTTCCTGCTCCAAATTCCGGAAGGAAACAATGTTGCCGTAGGTCTTGACAGAATTGAGAATGCGGTTGGTACGCGAATAGGCCTGGATCAAGCCGTGAGCCTTCAGGTTCTTGTCCGCCCACAGTGTGTTGAGCGTGGTGGCATCAAAGCCGGTCAGGAACATGTTGACCACGATGACGAGGTCCAGCTCACGTTTTTTCAGGCGCTGCGACAAGTCCTTGTAGTAGTTCTGGAACTTGTCTGCCGAGGTGTCGAAGCTGGTGCTGAACAGTGCGTTGTAGTCCTGGATCGCGGCATCCAGAAAATCCCGCGAGCCTTGATCCAGCCCCTCGGTTTCGAAGTCTTCTTCGCCAAGCAGGCCATCACTTTCCTCTTCATTCGCGGCAAAGCTGTAGATCAAGCCCACCTTGAGCCGCTGGGCCTCGGGCAACTCCTTTTGCTGTGCAACGAATTCCGCGTAGTAACGCTTGGCGGCATCAATGGACGCACAAGCGAACAGCGAATTGAAACCAGCCAGCCGTTTGCCATCGTGGCGGTACGTGCTGGCACGCTTGGTTTTCTGGTCGAAGTGCTCGCGGATGTAGCCCACGATCTGCGTGATGCGCTCTGGCGCTAGCAGCGCCCGTTCGGTATCGATGGCCGACACCTTCTTGTCTTTGATGCCCGCAGGCAATTTGACAGTGTTGATGTAGTCGATGCGAAACGGCAGCACGTTCTTGTCGTTGATGGCATCGACAATCGTGTAGGTGTGCAGCTTGTCGCCAAAGGCCTGCTGCGTGGTGCGTCGTAGCGGGTTACCTGTGGTGCCGGAGTTCTCGGCAAAGATCGGCGTACCGGTGAAGCCGAACAGGTGGTACCGCTGGAACACCCGCGTAATTTCGGCGTGCATGTCGCCGAACTGGCTGCGGTGGCACTCGTCGAAGATCACCACCACGTGCGCGTCATACACCGGGTGTTTCTTGTTCTTGACGACGAAGCGGGAAAGCTTCTGGATGGTGGTGATGATGATGCGGGCGTTCGGGTCTTCCAGCTGCTTTTGCAGCACAGCCGTGGATGTATTCGAGTTGGCTGCGCCCTTCTCGAAGCGCTCGTATTCACGCATGGTCTGGTAGTCCAGATCCTTGCGGTCCACCACGAAGAGCACCTTGTCGATATCTGGCAAGCCCCGGGCAAGTTGAGCCGCCTTGAAGCTGGTCAGCGTCTTGCCGCTGCCGGTGGTGTGCCAGATGTAGCCGCCCGCCGCGACGGTGCCGAGCTGCTTGTGATTGGTGGCTGTGGCGATGCGCTGCAAAATGCGCTCGGCCGCCACGATCTGATAGGGCCGCATAACCAGCAACTTGCGATCCACATCGAACACGCAGTATTTGGTGAGGACGTTGAGTAGCGAGTGCTTGGCGAAAAAGGTTTTCGTGAAACCTGTCAGCTCAGTGATGGGCTGGTTTTTCGCGTCGGCCCACCAACTGGTGAAGGAGAAGCTGTTGGAGGTCTTGCTTTTGCTGCGCTTGGCGGACTGCTCCTTCAAATGCCCGTCACGCACGGTGTTGCTGTAATACTTGGTCAGCGTACCGTTGCTGATGACGAAAAGCTGCACGTACTCGAACAAGCCCGAGCCCGCCCAGAAACTGTCGCGCTGGTAGCGGTTGATCTGGTTGAAGGCCTCGCGGATGTCCACGCCCCGACGCTTCAATTCGATATGCACCATCGGCAGGCCATTGACCAGCACCGTCACGTCATAACGGTTGGCACGAGCGCCTGCGACTTCGTACTGGTTAATGACCTGCAAGGCGTTGTTGTGGATGTTGGCCTTGTCGATCAGGTAGATGTTCTTGGTGCTACCGTCGTCGCGCTTCAAGACCTGCACATGGTCTTCCTGAATGCGCGCGGTCTTTTCCAGGATGCCGTCATTCGCGCCTGCAATGCAGGTGCTGAAGAATCGCTCCCACTCTGCATCCGACAGGGTGACCTTGTTGAGCTTTTCTAACTGGCGGCGAAGATTGGCCACCAGCTCAGCCTCCGATGTGATGGGCAGGTACTCATAGGCCTGCACCTGAAGCTGCTTGATGAATTCCTTTTCCAGCTCAGCTTCGGACTGGTATGCCGCCTCGCGCACTCCCAGGGCATCGGGCTGAAATTCGGCGACAACCGTGCTCTCGTTAGACAGCGCAATCGGCGCGTAGCGAAAGGGCATGAGGTCTTCGCTCATGTGGCTTCCTTGAATGTGAGCAGCCGGTCGCGGTAATGCGCGTACTGCTGGCGACGGGCAGAAATCTCGGCTGGCAAACCGCCTGAAATCTCGTTTACCAGCGCATCGAATTTATCGAGAATATTTGCAATGCGAATTTGTTCGTCGCGCGGAGGAACAGGGATTGGATATGACTTGATAATCCCGATATTCAAGTCAGAACGATTTCCTTGGCCGCGAGATCGCAAGTCTTCGTATTGATTCACTAGCCAGTGATACACGTAGCGGAAATACGCCTGCTCTGGGTCAATTTCCAAATTGCAGCAGTGTTGGTTCGTTGTCAGTGGGATCTTGTTGACAGCGGCGCGTCCACGCGTGACACCAGCGCCCGAGATAGCAACAATCACGCTGTTCTCTGGAACCCATTTTGCAGACGAATTTCTCAAGCCTTCTTCGGTGATGGAGGCGCTCGTCGAACAAATATCTGCGTAATCGACTTCCTGTGTGCGCAGCCACGGAATATCACCACCGTAATATTCGGCGCGAGTCGATAGTGGGGTTCCACCGGACGATACGTTTAGGCAGATGTCATTCATCGTCATCCACCGTATACTTGCTTGCTTGCTTGCTTGCTTGCTTGCTTGCTTGCTTGCGTCAGCGTCCGTGCATTCGCCGAATGTCAAGAGCGCGTCGCGGTAGTGCTTGTACTGCCGCCGACGCGCCTCCAGCTCCGCCTCCAGCTCCGCCTCCAGCTGGGTGAAGGTATCAAGCACTTTCACAATCTCGCGCTGCACTTCAAGCGGCGGAACTGGAATTCTGATTTTTGCAAGACTCTTTGCCGAAACGTCGATGACCTTCGTGCCTGTCGCGTGCTTTTTCTTCTCTGCGAAAAAGTGTGGTGTTTGCAGGTAGTAAGAGAGGTATTTCGGATCTTGGTCGTGCTTCAGGACCGTGGCATGCCCGCCCGTGACGATCTGCGTTTCTCCGATCCACGCAACCGCCTTGCAAACATCCTCGATGTTCTCGCTGGTATTGGTAATCACCAGATCGCCAGGATCGACCTTGGCGAGTTTTTCGGCTTTTTCTGCCGGGACAAAGGACTTTGTCTCCGCTGTCCAGATGCCGTAATAGGTGTAAATCTGTCCGTAATGGATGCACCCAACCCCAGACTCCACAAAATCGGCCTTCGGCATTCCGTTGCCGCGCACCAGTTTGCCGAAGTCACCAATAGCCCTGAAGTCAACGCCGTTTGGGCATAGCTTTGCAATCAGGTCGTCGATCTGGCTCATACTTATTCTCCTTCCAGATCGGCCACAATGGCATCGATCTGCTCCCTTAACTCCGCTTGCCGTGCCACGATACGGCTGATTTTGGCGTTGAGTACCCGAATATCCACTGCCTCGCGCTCGTCTTTCTGCTCAACGTAACTGGACACGGCGATGTTGTAGCCGTTGGCAGCAATATCGCCGTTCTCGACCAGCCGTGCGAAGTGCTCAATGCTCTGGCGGCCGATGAAGGCATCGAGGATTTTTTGCTGGTGTTCGGGCAGTAGCTTGTTCTTGTTGCCGCTGCGTACGAACTCGGCACTGGCATCGATGAACAGCGTAGCGTTATCGTGCTTGGATTTCTTCAGGACGATGATGCAGGTGGCAATCGTAGTGCCGAAGAACAGGTCGGGCGGCAGCTGGATCACGGCATCGACATAGTTGTTGTCGATGAGGTACTGGCGGATTTTTTGCTCCGCACCACCGCGATAGAGCACGCCGGGAAACTCGACAATCGCCGCCGTGCCGTTGACCGCCAGCCAACTCAGGATGTGCAGGGTAAAGGCGAGGTCGGCCTTGCTCTTGGGGGCGAGCACACCCGCAGGGGCAAAGCGCGGATCGTTGATGAGAAGCGGGTTGGCATCGCCATCCCATTTGATCGAGTACGGCGGATTGGAGACGATGGCTTCAAACGGCTCGTCATCCCAGTGCGCTGGATCGGTAAGCGTGTCGCCATGGGCGATGTGGAACTTTTCGTAGTTCACATCGTGCAGGAACATGTTGATCCGGCACAGGTTGTAGGTGGTCAGGTTGATCTCCTGCCCGTAGAAGCCCTGGCGCACCGCGTCATGACCCAAGACCTTGACGAAATTGAGCAGCAACGAGCCGGAGCCGCAGGCGGGGTCGTAGACCTTGTTGACCTCGCTTTTGCCGACCACGGTGATGCGGGCCAGCAGTTCGGAGACCTCCTGCGGCGTGTAGAACTCACCGCCCGACTTGCCAGCGGTGGAGGCGTACATCTGCATCAGATATTCGTAGGCGTCGCCGAACAGGTCGATGGTGTTTTCCGTAAACCCGCCATCGTTGCTGGCCAACGGCAGGTCGCCGATGGCGTCGAGCAACTTGACCAGTTTTTCGTTGCGCTTGGCCACGGTGGGGCCGAGCTTGCTGCTGTTGACATCGAGGTCATCGAACAGGCCCTTGATGTCGTCCTCGGAATCGCTGCCCGTAGCCGAGCCCTCGATGTCGGCAAAGATGCGGGAGAGTGTTTCGTTGAGGTTGGCGTCATGCCGGGCGCGGGCGCGCACGTTGGCAAACAGTTCGGACGGAAGGATGTAAAAGCCTTTTTCCTTCACCGTCTCGGCGCGACCGAATTCGGCATCGTTATCTGAGAGTTTTGCGTAGTCGAAGTCCGGGGTGCCCGCGCGGCGCTCCTGCTCATTGAGGTAGCTGGTCAGGTTCTCGGAGATGAAGCGGTAGAACAGCATCCCGAGAACGTAGGTCTTGAAGTCCCATCCATCGACGCTGCCGCGCAGGTCATTGGCGATGCGCCAGATGGTTTTGTGCAGCTCGGCGCGTTCGAGTTCTTTGTTGTTGCTCACGATGTCAAACCTCCCGCCGCTACCGCAGCAGCAGGAAGGCTGTTGTCAGCTGCAATCTCAAGATTCCAATGCGTGCTCAATACGTTTACAAGGCGCTTTTGCCGTGCAGTCAGCAGCGTGGGCGTCCACTCGCTTTCCGATCTAACTTCCTGCGTCAGCACGAATGGTGATGCGGTGCCCTTGCCTCTGAAGTAGGCGTCTTTCTTCTTGGCAAAGTCGTAGTTGCTGGCAGACGAGTTCTTGTTCCTATCCAGCGGAACCAGATTGGCCAGACGGTGCGTCCAGCCGTCGCGCTCGTCTTCATCCGGGAACCACTTGATCCAGTCCGAACCGTCGGGCGGGGTTTGCGGCAGAACGTGCTCCAGAGACACGGCATCTTGAAGCTGCACGCCGGGGGCGCGCACCAAGGACTCAAGGCGCAAGACCAGCGCCATCCGTGCCTTGGGCAGATCGTCGTACACGTCTCCATCGAGTGCCGCGACGAACTTGCGCTTTTGCGCGTCTGTCAGTGTCAGCGTGGTGAGCGCAGCCAGATCCCCCTTGAAGGTCTCCGGTTCAATTTCCTTGGTGAGCGCAGCGTAGGTTTCGATGCGCTCGTTGATGCCCACCTTGGTGACCAACAGGAAATAGGTCAGGCGTTCTAGTGATTGGAAAAATTCGGCAAGCAGTTTTGGCTGCTGCCGGAAGCGCTTGAAATAAACAAGTGCCGGGGGCACCCAGTCCTTGAAGTCCACCCGGTTGAGCCAAGACAGGTGTTCGTTGATGGTCTCGGCGTGCTCGGTGGCCTCGAAGTCGGCATCGCGCACGAAGTCCCACACCTCGGCATAGGGTTTGATGACCTTGTCGACGAGGTCGATGGGGGTCTTGTACTCGGTGACGTGTTCCTGAAACTCCTTGACCAGGATGTACTTCTGCTTCTTCTTGGCGTAGATGCTGCGGATGTGGCCAAACAGGTCACCGAAGGCGTCGCGGCCCAGCGAGCTTTCGATCCGGCTCCACTCTTTTGCGTAGGCGCGGCTTTTGACGTCACCTGCCGTGGTGCGGATCAGACCCAGCACCTGCGCCTTGATGATGTCGATAGGTGCAAGATCGAGCCCCCGGTTGTTGAGTACGGAGAAGATGCGGTACGCGGCTTCGAGGTCGGGCGTGGAGATGACAACCAGCGAGCAGTCATTGGCGAGGAACTGCCATAGCGCAATGAGGTCGGCAGACGGAAGCGCCTTGGCCTTTTCGTGCAGCAGCGTGGCGTTTTCACGGTAACGCAAACGGCTGTCTTTCAGCTTGTCCGTACTGGCGACCAACTGTGCGATGCCACCCGGCTCCTGGATATTGGTGCGGAAGAAGTCGGCATCTTCCTCGCGGGCGGTTAGGCGGTACTCGTTTTTCTCGCCAAGACTGACCTTGCCCCTTTTGTAGAGGAAGTCGGTGATGTCATCTGCTGCATCCGGCATCACGGTGCGCAACACGGCGAACAGCATCGTGAGCGTAGACAGGCGTTGCTGGCCGTCGACCACCGATGACTTCGGGTCCCGGTCGTTCTTGATTAGAACGATGCTGCCCAGGAAGTATTGGCTGCTGCCCCCCGAGACACGCGCGTCCTGCATCGCCGAGTACAGATCATCGAACAGCTCTGTGGCCTGCTCGGTTGTCCAGGCGTAGGGGCGCTGGTAGTCTGGAATCTCGAACTGGTAGCTGCCTTCGAAGATCTCCCGGATCAGTTTGTCGTGGGCTTCAAGTGTCTTGGCCATTGCGTTTGTTCATCCCTATCGTTTCTTTGGGCTGCTCGGGGCTTGGTAGCCCGGAGCCAGCTTGGCGTTTTCAACGCCGTACAGCGCCAGCGGATCGCTGAGCCATAGACGGTACTGTTCTTCCTTGAGACGGTGGTCGGGTGAGCAGTCCACGCTCCAGCGCAGCAGCATGTAGCCAGCTACAGCGGCGCGAACACGCATCCGTATTGATCCGCCCGTCATCGCGTAATCCATTTGAGTGATCTCTGGACGGGGCTGATCTGGATGTGGAATCAGCTCTAACTCGACAATCCGGGTCCACTGAATGTCTTGATCGCTCATCTCATGGGCTGCGACCGGCTGCCCTTTGAGCACGACAGGGTTCTTGATTCGGGTGATGACGAAATCCCGGAACTCCTGGGACTTCCGGTCGAAGGCGCGGACATGCCAGCGCAGGCCGTTGTCGATCAGCGCAAAGGGGACGACTTCCCGCTCAGTACAGCCACTAGATATGGAGTAGTACTCAACGCCAAGCGGACACCCCAGATGGATCGCCCGGGTCACGCTTGCCAGCACATCCAGATCCGGGTGCGTAAGCCGTGAGGGGCTTTCGCTGGCCACCCACGCCTTGAGCCGCATCGGCTCGCCGTCACCAAAGCCCTGCGTCAACCAAGACAGCACCCGCTCCGGAGGAAAGTC
This sequence comes from Acidovorax sp. MR-S7, assembly GCF_000400995.2. GTDB lineage: Bacteria > Pseudomonadota > Gammaproteobacteria > Burkholderiales > Burkholderiaceae_C > MR-S7. The sequence goes on from NZ_DF238925.1 coordinate 43,843, forward strand.
GAAGATGGGGCGGAAGTCCGGTCCCAGGACGTAGGCCTTGCCTTTGGGGTCATAGTCGATGTTGCCTGGAGACAACTCCTTATAGAGCGCCAAATCCCGAGTTGCCGCTGCGGACTGGATGCCAAACCGCGCAACCAGGTCCTGCCGACGAATCTCCCCCACGAAGCGCACACGCAGCTCAATGAACGCGAGCCGGTCGCGCTGAGGCTGGGTCAGTTCTGCAAGTTGGTCTTTGGGCATTCCTGAGTGCTCTATCGGGTTAACGAATGCTTGTGCGGGTTGTTGCGGGAAGTATATAAGCTGCTCTAGAATGTGGCAATGTAATGTTTATGATTCTTGTATGCGTTGCATTGTGATTACCACATGACGGGCAATGCCCGCACTTTGGAGCACGGGAGTGAAAGCAGACAAAGCCATCGCGACCTACCGGCGCATGCGGGCGCAGCCGCTGTGGCGTCTGCTTGCCTCGACTACCGGGCCTACCGTCATTGGCTTGCTTCAATCTCATCTGTATGAGAGCGAGCGAAGCCTCCCTGCCTCCATTTTTCACGAACGCATCGCAAGGGATCTGGAAGAGCTGCGCGCCCAAGGCGAAGACTTTCCCCAAACGGCACAGGCGTATGTCGCCAGCTGGCTCGCCGATGGGTTCTTGGAGCGACGCTTCCCGGCTGGGGCTTCAGAAGAGGAATATGAACTCTCCACGGCGGCCGTCGAAGCCATTCGGTTTGTCTCTGGCCTGGCACAGCCGCACTCCGCCGCGACCGAAAGCCGCCTGACGCTCGTCATCGAGGCTTTGGCCCGACTTGCCGAGGACACCGACACTGACAAATTCCGCCGCATCGACCGGCTCATGGCCGAGCAAGCGCGCATCGACAAGGAGATTGACGCCATCCAGAAGGGGCAGATGCGCGTGCTGCCCCATACAACGGCGCTCGAGCGCACGCGGGAGATCATCACGCTGGCCGATGATCTGGCAGGTGATTTCCGCCGTGTCCGCGATCAGTTCGACCAGCTCAATCGCGATCTGCGTGAACGCATCATGGACAACGATGGCAATCGTGGAGATGTGCTGGATTCGCTGTTCGCCGGAATCGACCTGATTTCAGAGAGTGACGCCGGAAGGACTTTCTCCGCTTTCTGGCGATTGCTTACGGACCCAGAACAGGCCGCAACGCTTGATCAAGCGCTGGATAGCGTGATGTCGCGGGAGTTCGTGGGGCAGCTCGAAGCCAAGGAGCGACGATTCCTTCTGCGGCTGACGCGAACTCTTCTCGAGCAGGGTGGCATGGTTCACGAGGTGCTCCAGACCTTCGCGCGCAGCCTGAAGCACTTCGTCCAGAGTCGTGAGTACCTCGAGCAACGCCGACTCAATCACCTGCTGAAAGACGCCCAGCGCGCAGCACTGTCCCTGAAGGATGAAGTCAGGGCCACTGAAACCCTCCAGTACACGCTTGAGCTCACGAGCAGTCGGTTGCGCTCCTTGTCTCAATGGGTTCTGCACGACCCATCCCTGCAAGCATTGCCTGGGCAGATGGCTGAAGGGGATGCGCCGCCCATCGACCTGGAGTCTGTGAGCGAATTGGTCGCACAGTCCGAGATCGACTTCCGAACACTGAAGGCCAACGTGCTGGCAGTTTTGGAGCAACGCTCCCAGGCATCGATTTCCGACGTGCTGGAGCAGTTCCCCGCTGCACAGGGGCTGGGCAGCGTCGTCGGCCTGCTTGCGTTGGGCAGTCGGCATGGGTTCAAAGCCGACCACAGTGAAACCGTAGGGTGGGTTGGAGGCGACGACGAGCGTCGTAGCGCCCGAATTCCAAAGATCTTCTTTTTGAGGGAGCGGGCCAATGAACTGGTCTGAGAACGACGAATCGGCAATGCCAGCCGAAGCACAAGCACCCGATGCTGTTCAGCCGCCTGCCAACACCCTGTTCCTGGGCGACAGCGGCGAGTTGGCATTGGATACCCGGCGCGCCTTGGTGCAACTGCTGGCAGGGCCGTCGCTCGATGGACGTCGGCATCCAAAACTCTGGCCGATCTTGGTACGAGACGAAGCGGTGATACGTCGGCGCCTTGCCGAGCTGTTTCTCGAACTGGTTATCGACCGAGATGTACAGGTCGCCTTCACGCGCCAGGCAGATACCGGCGACCTCGAAGTGCCCCTCCTGCTGCGTCGCGCCCAGCTGACGTTCATTGACTCCATTCTGTTGCTCCACCTTCGCCAGCGATTGACCCAGGCGGACTCGCAAGGCGACCGTGCAGTGGTGTCGACAGACGAGATCACGGAGTTCCTCTCCCTGTATGAGCGCGCCGCCAACACCGACCGTGCGGGGTTCGTGAAACGGGTCCACGCCTCCATCGAGAAGATCAAGAAGCACAGCATCCTGCAGAAAATTCGCTCGAGCGAGGATCGCTTCGAGATTTCGCCGACGCTGAAGCTCCTCTTCTCGGCAGAGGAAATACAAGCGCTGACGCACCTGTATCAGCGCATGGCGGCCGGAGAGACACCAGCGCAACTGGTTCAGACTGAAGCTGATGAGGATGCCGACCAATGATCCCGGAACCCCAAACCGCCTCCTTGTTCGCCCGCGAGCAGTTTAGGATGACCCGCCTGCAGGTTTACAACTGGGGCACTTTCTCCGGCCTGCACGACGTGCCGATCAGCGAGCGAGGTTTTCTGTTTGTTGGTCGATCCGGCGCAGGGAAGTCGACGCTGCTCGATGCATTTTCGGCGTTGCTGACACCACCTCGATGGATCGATTTCAACGCGGCTGCGCGCGAGGCGGACCGCAGTGGCCGTGACCGCAACCTCGTCACCTACATACGTGGCGCGTGGGCTGAACAGAAGGATGGGGAGTCGGGAGAGATCGCGACACGCTACCTGCGCGCGGGGACGACCTGGTCTGCCTTGGCGCTGACCTACCAAAATGCGTTGGGTCAGTCTGTGGTGCTGGTTCAGGTGTTCTGGCTGCGGGGCAATGCGAACGGCAGCGCCGACGTCAAACGCCACTACCTTGTCATGGAGCGGGCCTTTGACCTGCGCGAACTGGAGGACTTCGGCCAATCCAACTTCGACATACGAAAGCTCAAACAGTCTTTCCCCGAGGCGTTTGCCCGCGACGAATTTCGTCCCTATTGCGAACGGTTCTGTCGTCTGCTCGGCATCGAGAGCGAAATGGCGCTGCGTTTGCTGCACAAAACCCAGTCGGCCAAGAACCTCGGCGACCTAAATACCTTCCTGCGCGACTTCATGCTCGACAAGCCCGAGACCTTCGAGGTGGCGGATCGCTTGGTCAGCGAGTTTGGAGAGCTCAATGCGGCCCATCAGGCGGTCGTCACGGCTCGCGAGCAGGTTCAAACGCTCGTGCCAGCGCGGGAGCAGCATCAGCGCAGGGACTCATTGATGCTGCAGCGCAATGGACTGGATGAGCTTCGGCTGGGGGTTGATGGCTACCGTGAGACTCGCCGTATTGAGCTCCTCAAAGAGCACGTGGCATCCCTGGAGGTGCAAGCCAACGGTTCAGAAGGTGAAGTGGGGCGACGTCAAAGCACGCTGGATAACCACGCCGCAATCTTGCGCGATCTGGAGCGACAGCACCGTGAAGCAGGCGGTGATCAGATCGAGCAATGGGAAGCCGAGAAATCGGGGCTGGAGAGCCAGCGCACGGATCGCCTGCGCAAACGCGGTCAGGCCGAAGATGCGTGCAAGAAGCTGGGCTGGAGCCTTCCTGATTTGCCTCAAGCCTTCGCTGAGCTGTTGGGCAACGCACGGCAGGAGGTTGAAAACTGGGAGCAGCGCAGCAACGATAGCCGCGCCGAGCAGTTCCGCCTGGCAGGTGAAAAAAGGGACGCTGAGGCAGCATTTTCGCAAGCAGTGAAAGAGGTGCAGGCACTCCAGCGCCAGCCATCGAACATTCCGGCGGACATGCTGGAAATGCGTCGAGACATCGCTGCCGCCATCGGGATCTCGGAGTCGGCACTTCCCTTTGTTGGTGAACTCGTCGAGGTAAAGCCTGACGAGGCCGAATGGCAGGGGGCTATTGAGCGCGTACTGCACGGGTTTGCACTCTCACTCCTGGTTGACGAACGCCAGTATTCGGCGCTGGCGAATCACATCAACAGCACCCATCTTGGACAGCGCCTGGTGTATTACCGGACTGGCCGTCCAGAGACCTGGCAAGCCAAGCCCATCGGGGCAAATTCGCTCGTCCTCAAGCTGAACGTCAAGGAGGGGACGTATGCCGATTGGCTCCAGGCCGAGCTGCGACAACGCTTCGATTACGCGTGCGTCGACTCTATTCAGTCGTTCAGGAGTGCTGATCGCGCCATTACCCGTGAGGGTCAGGTCAAGCACAGCAAAACCCGGCACGAGAAAGACGACCGTAGAAGTGTCGGCGACCGACGAAACTGGGTGCTCGGATTCGATAACCGGGAGAAGCTCGGGCTCTTTCAAGCTCAGGCACAGGAGCTGGCTGACACCATTTCGCGCCTCGGCGGGGAGATCGAAAAACTCTCCGACCAAGACAAGAATCGTGCGACCCGAGCGATGCAGTGCCAAACCCTGGTGAATCTCCAGTGGCAGGAAATAGATGTGCTCCCATTGCTGGATCGCATCTCCACCATTGAACGGCAGATCCGCGAAGCGCGCGAGGGGAACACCACCCTGCTGCAAATCAGTGAGCAGATCGAGAAGCAAAAGAAACTCGTCGATGATGCTGACAAGGATCTTCGCCAGGCAACGCGTGCGCACGACTCGATTGTTGACCAGATCAAGACCAGCACCCAGAAACTGGAATCCCTCTTGCAGGACGCGTCTATCGTTCCATTGACGCCCCATCAGGTTTCGGGTCTCGACGAGCGCTTCGCCAAGCAGTCAGATGCAGTCCGGCTCGACAACCTCGACAAGGTGACAACTTCTGTAGAACGCGCACTCAATGCGGAGATCGAAGAGGTCAACCGTGGGATTGGTGCCTGCGAGAAGGAAATAGAAGCACGCTTTGCTGATTTCAAACGGCAATGGCCGATGGACGCGGGCGACATGGACACGAGCCTTGCCAGCGCGCCTGACTTCTTCGCCAAACTGGTTCGACTGGAAACGGATGGGCTACCCGCCTATGAGCAGCGATTCTTTGAATTGCTGCAGAACCAAAGCCACCAAAATCTGGCAGCACTCTCAACCTACCTGAACGATGCGCGTAAGGCGATCCTGGAACGGATGGATCTGGTCAACGACAGTCTTGGTCAGGTGCCCTTCAACCAGAGTGCCAATCAACGCACCTATCTGCACATCGACGCCAGTGACCGGCAGCTTGTCGACGTCAAGGAATTCAAGCAGGAGATCCAGCAGGCACTGAGCCATGCATGGACGGAGGATCGCGAGTTTGCCGAGGCGCGGTTTCTAGCCTTGCGACGACTTGTTGATCGACTCGCCAGTCAGGACCCCGAGCAAAAGCGCTGGCGCGAGACTGTGCTCGATGTTCGACAGCATGTTGAGTTCATCGGGCGGGAGATCGATGAAAGCGGCGTCGAGGTCGAGATCTACCGCAGCGGAGCAGGCAAGTCCGGCGGCCAACGGCAGAAACTGGCCACTACGTGCTTGGCCGCAGCCCTGCGATATCAACTGGGCGGGAACGACCACGGCGTGCCGATGTATGCGCCCGTCGTGCTGGATGAAGCCTTCGACAAGGCGGATAACGAGTTCACCGCTTTGGCGATGAACATCTTTACCAATTTCGGATTCCAGATGGTGGTCGCTACACCGCTGAAGTCCGTCATGACCCTTGAGCCATTCATCGGTGGCGCCTGCTTCGTGGATATCAGCGATCGGCGCGTGTCAGGCGTCCTGCTGATCGAGTACGACGGTGATCGTCAGCGGTTGAAGCTGCCAGAGCACGCTCGAGAGGAGGCTAGCGTTGAAGCTTCCTGAAGATGTTCGGCAGCTTCTTGCCCGTCGCTTTCAAAGCAAGCACCGCGAGTGGTTGATTGGTGATCCGGGCGAGAGCCAATGGCCGCAGGAGGTTCCGCTCGGCATACCGACGGAGCAGGCTGCACTGAGGCAGGTCGACGGCGTTCGCGCTTGGGTGAGCGCATGGCAAAGGTGGCAGGCTAACACCGTACAAACATCGGGCACCTTGTCCTGGTGTGGGCGCCGGTGGAAAGCCCTTGGCGTCCAGCGACTGCCGGAGAAGCTGGCGTTGCGCGGCCCAGAGGATGTTGCCATGTGGATTGGTGAGTCCGCACGATGGGAGTGTGCTCAATCTCGCTACCAGACGCTCACCGCTCGCTGGCCGGTACTGGCGCAGCAGTTGCCGAGGTACTTTGATGTCCTGGCGGACTACGGCGATGCCGATTTTCGTCGGCTTGCAGAGATGCTGGATTGGATAGCGAACCATCCGCAATCCGACCTCTATCCCCGCCAGCTGCCGGTGTCCGGGCTGGACAGCAAATGGCTCGATGGACGCAAAGGACTGCTGACGGATCTGGTGGCCGCAATACAAGAGGACTCTTCCAGCGACCTGGATTTCTACCAGCGCTGCGGACTGAAAGCACCTCCACTCCTTGTGCGAATGCGGGTGCTGGATCAGGCATTGCGAGCGAGGGTCGGTGGCGTGGGTGACATCACTGCACCAGTGGAAGACCTGGCGGGACTCAATTTGCCCGTCTCACATGTGTTTATTGTCGAGAACCTTCAAACGGGACTGGCAATGTCCGACATGCCGGGCGCTGTCGTGTTCATGCGCCTTGGCTATAACGTCGACGTGTTGGCTCGTTTCCCTTGGCTTGCCCGCGCGAAGTGCATCTACTGGGGTGATTTGGACACCCATGGATTTGCCATCCTGCATCGAGCCCGTTCATACATTCCAGAGTTGCAATCCGTGCTCATGGACGAAGACACCTTGCTTCGACACAAGCCACTGTGGGTGGATGAGTCGGCGCAGCATCCAGCAACGGAACTGACGCTCCTGACAGAACAAGAGCAGCAACTCTATCGGGATCTCAAGCAGCAACGCTGGGGCCAAAACGTTCGCTTGGAACAGGAGCGGATCAATTGGGATGCTGCATGGAGCACTTTGAAGCGCTCGATTCTTCAAAATAACTGATCTGCCTCGCGAGATCACGCTAATGAGCCAAAGCCGTTAGCCTGGCTGTGCGCAATCTCTTTTGGAAATGAGCGAAATCAGAGAAATGAGAGTCCCGACAAGGGCTTGCGGGCGTTTTGATGCGGCGAAACGAGCGAAATGAGCTTCTGCGCCACTACGCGAGTCGGTACACCCGCGATGGCGTACCCGGCGTGTCGGCAGGCCGCTCGACCAACTGCACGCTGATCCTGGGTGGAGTGGCCGCCAGCAGGTGCTCTAGGCTGGCGTCGAGCCGCGCCTTCGGCACCTTACCCTTGAAACATTCGGCGCTGATCTGGCTGCGCGTGGCCTGACCGCGTTCGTGCAGAAAGGCCAGTACGCGGTTCGAGAGTTCCAGCACCTGCGCCAGCTTTGCCTCCTCGGCGGCGCTGACGAACACGAATCGCACGGACGCCGTGGCGTGGCGAATCCACGCCATCGCCGCGTCGATGTGCTGGGCGTCGATGCGGGTTTGTAGATCTGTCAGAGCCATCAGCATTGCCAGACGCAGCAGCATCGGGGCCCGGCGTTCCAGAAGCGCCCCGACAACACTGTCGCCAAGATCGTCGTTCAGATCCACCCGGTAGAGTTGGGCGTATCGCCACTGGGCCTGCGGCGACAGTTCGATCCGCAGGTGTTCGCGCTCGTCGTGCAGGTCGGCACCAGCGAAGGCCAGTACCTCTTGTGTTCGCGCAGCCAACTTCTCGACCGTCGCCTGTGGCGTTTCCTTTGGGAACGGCAGCATCCGCGTGCGTTCTGCCCAAATCATCAGGAAGCGATTGGCGAAACCGTTGGTGAGTTCGCGCGCGCTCATCAGGCCCGTCAGTTCTCCCGGTGAGATCGCGCCGCTCAGGCACACGTGCGGATCGCTGGCGTAAAGCCGGTTCGACTTGGTGGCGGGTTTGAGGTCGACGCCATCCCAACAGTCACGCAGTGCGGCCGACAGCGTGTTGCCGTCGCGCCGCCCTTGGTGCAGCACGTTGGCGAACTCGGATTCGACCACCCACAGCCGTTTGTCCTCGATGGCGGGCACATCCTGGCGACCTTGTCGATAGCCGTCGTGGATCAGCGCAGCCAGTCCTTCGCGCGTGGACAAGCCGCCGCGATGAATCTGCGGCGCGAAGGCTTCGTCCATCGCTCGCAGTGCCTGATCGATCCGCAGTACCAGCGACACCGCATCGCCCTTGCGGCCACGGCCGGAACGCCCGATGTGCAGGCAGAACAGCCGCGCGTGATGCCGGGTATTGCCGATGGGCAGATACACGCCACGCCCGATGGCGCATGACAGATACGTCAAGAAGTTGGCGGCGATGGCGTAGGCGTTGGTTTCCGTGCCGTCGCTGCCCGCGCGGGCGACGTCGCCGATCAGGCCATAGAGGCAGGCCGAATCGGCTTCGGGGGCGCAGCGGTGCGCGGCCACGTCCGCCTCGTCGTGTTCATCACCTGGTAGTGGCGTAGCGGGCGCGGAAACACTGGCATCGGTGACCGGGCGCATTCATTTGCCGTCCAGAGTTACCGTCTGGACGATGTTCTCGAATTCGGCCAACACGTCGGGCTGGCGTTGCGACAGGAAGCGGAACACCGCCTTGTTGTCGATCAGCTTGGCGAGGTAGCCCCGCGCCAATACGAGCAGCAGCACGTCCTGCCCGTAGGACTTCTCGACCAGCTTCAGTTGCCCTTGCAGGTTTCCCATTTCGCGCTCCATTTTCGCCATCTGATCGGCGGTGACGCCGCGCAGCTTCCGTGGTTTGGTTTCGCCGACCAGCAGTGGCGGCGGCGTGGCAGCGAGCAAGGCCTCGGCGTAGGCGACCGTCATGTTGTTGGCAGTGAGCATCAGTTCGATGCACTCGACCTGCCGCGTGGGTTTCATCTTGCGCAGCACCGAACCCAGATTGGCGGCGAAGTGCAGATCCTTCAGCATCTCGACCGCCTCCGGGCAGATGCCGTCGAGCAAATTCACCTTCTTGTGGATATGGCTGACGTCCACGTTCAGCGCCTTGGCCAGCCGATCGGGCGTGACTCCACGCTCGACCGCGCGCCGAAGCATGTGGTGCTCCTGAATGGACGAGATGCGATTGATGCGGTTGTTGTAGGTGTAGCTTTCGTCGTCGGTGGCGACCAGGCACGGTGCGTCGGCGTAGCCGAGCTGTTGCAGCGCCAGCAACCGCATGTGCCCATCGAGCAGGACATGCTGGCCAGTCACCTTGTCGGCCTTGCCCACGCTCAGGGGCTCGATCAGGCCGACCGCCTCCATCGAGGCCATGATCTGCTTGAACTTTCGGGAGGTATGCAAACCCTCCGGTGTCTTGCGCGACGGCAGGATGCGATCCAGCGGAAGCGTCAGCGGATCGGGAATGAAGCCCAGCGGCGGCCGACTCATGCCGCGTGGCCTCCTGCCCAGACCCGCTCGGCCAGTTGCTTGGGCAAGGTGTCCAGGCCTTCGGCGCGCAGCAGGTTGGAGAAATGCTCGTCGGCCAGCAACTGACGCAGCGCTTCGATCACGAACAACAGGCGCTGCTGCGCGAACTCGGCCTTCTTGACCATCAGCTTCTGCCGCTCGACCTCGTGCTGGTAGTTGCGCACGAGGCTGGAGGTGGTGACGGACGCGCCCTTGCGCGCAGGCCGGTGGGCCAGCGTCTTGCCCAGGGCGCTGCGCCGCTGCAGCACGCGCCGGGCCTGCATCAGCTGCCCTCCACGCAGTTGACCGCTTTCGTAGGCTTCTTGCAGCGCGGCCTGTACCGATTCTTCGTCGCTGGCACCCGCGATGGTGATGGCGACGTTGAGCGGAACCCTCCCGGACTCGACGGCAGCGAGCAGACGTTCCTCGCCTTTCGCGAACAGGAGCAGGATGCCTTTGATGTAGTCGAGGCTCAGGCCGGTCTTCTGGGCGATGACGCGCCTGTCGTAGCCCTGCTGGCTCAACTGCTGGATGCTCATCAGCAGTTCCAGCGCGCTGTATTTCCTGCGGGCGATGTTCTCGGTCAGGCTCATGATGAAGGCGTCTTCGTCGTTGACCGTGACGACCAGCGCCGGAATTTCCTTCTCGCCGAGCGACTTGAACGCCTTGAGCCTGCCTTCTCCGCAGATCAGCAGGTAGCGTTTGCCATCCTCCAGATCGTCGCGTGGCGTGACCGTGACCGGTTTCTTCAAGCCGAGGCTCTTGATGTTGCCGACGATCTCCTCGAACACACGGCCATTGCGGTCGCGCGGGTTGAGCACGGCGATCTGATCGACCGGAATCATTTGCAGGTCGGTGGCGTGGTGTGGCTTGGTCATGCGGCCCTCCGGATGCGGCTGCGCTCGGCCATGCCATAGAGGTAGTCCAGGCTATCGAAGCGGTAGCTCTCGAATTCGAGGCCGTTGTGATCGGCCAGATGGATGCCCGATTTGCCGAAATCCAACCGAGGAAGCAGGTAGTAGTCCAGCGCGGCCTGGTTGGTCTCGTCGAGTCGAACGGCGACCGTGATGTCCGGTGTCAGGCTGGTGTCGAAGCGCACTTTCCAGCGACGCCGGGCGTCATCCAGCAACTGGCAGCGCGAGAGCACCAGCGAGACGGTGAACTCGCGGTTGACCGTCAGCAGGTCGGTCGCCGGATCACGCACGACCGCGCCGCCAACCTCGGCGATCATGCGTTCGGTCTGGCCGACGATCTCCGGGTGCAGGCGGCGCAAAAACTGGTTGACCTCCAGATACTGGTAGTCCCGATCCGGTGTGAAGCCCACAGTTTGGTAGGCGCGGATCAGGCTGCCGAAGCGGTGCGCGTAAGCCGCCGCCGAGGGCATCCCTTCGGCCTCGTCGATGATCAGGCCGGAGAGGTAGCCATGCTGCTGGAAAAGCCGCCGCAGCTTCTCGATCAGCTCCTCGTTGCTGAAGCGGTGTGCACGCTCACGCAGGATGCCCTGCGCGGTGTAGAACAGTTCCGGCGGCACGATGCCTTCGAACGCGCCTTCCTTCTTGATCCACATCTCCGGGTTGTTCACCACCCGCGTTTTCTTGAGCTTGAAGGAGCGTCGGTTGTAGACGTTGTTGCCGATGTACTTTTCGTTGGACAGCACCTCGCGAACGGTGGCCCGTGTCCACGCCCGACCCAGATCGGTGACGATGCCCTTGGTGCTGAGCCGGTCGGCGATTTCCGACTCGAACAGGCCGTCCTCGACGAACCAGCGGTAGATCTGGTTGACGATGGCGACTTCCGCGTCCGGGCCGGGCTGCAAGATCACGCGGTCGGTCTGCAGGCTCTTGTGCTCGCCGCGAGACAACTGCCCCTTCACCGAACCGGACTGGTCGATCAGCACACGGCGCAGGCCGTAGCCCGCAGGCCCGCCCTGACGGAAGCCGAGTTCGATCAAGCGACACTGGCCCGCGAACACCTTCGCCGACAGCTCACGGCTGTATTCACCCGCCATCGCGCGCTTGACGCCCTTGACGATGGTGGACACGGGCGAGCCGTCGTTCTCGAACTGCTCGGCGCAGTAGGCGACCTGAATCCCGGCGCGGCGGCAGATGTACTCGTAGTAGGCGCTTTCGTCCGCGTCCTGGAAACGACCCCAGCGGCTCACGTCGTAGACGAGGATGATCTGGAAATCGGCCTTGCCCGCCTGCACGTCCGCGATCAGTTGCTGGAGTGCTTGCCGCCCGTCGATGCGCAGCCCGCTCTTGCCCTCGTCGGCGTAGGTGCGGACGATTTCGATGTTGCGCCGGGCGGCGTACTCGCGGATCTTGTCGCCCTGGTTCTCCGTCGAATACTGCTGGTGCTCGGTTGACATCCGCACGTACTGCGCTGCCCGAAACACCGGGCCCGACCCCGGCGGGTGTGGAGGAGGTTCGATTTCTTGCATAGGCCCGGTCACTCTGTGATTGGTGCTCTCGGGTCCGCCACTCCTTTCAATGAATGCGACGCCACGCCACGGCGGCAGCACACACGGTCGGAATTGTTGCCATGCAGAACATTCGAGAGCCTGTTTGGGGTCGAAGTTACGGGCGTATTGCCAGGGTGTCGATCAAGTCCTCTCTTGACACGTCCATCTTGCACGGACACGACACGCAGACCGGCGCGATCTCGACGACCCAGGAATTGCCGCTTTCCCTCGGAAATGCGGGGTGCCGCGTGATTCGGTACAGGCCGGTCGGCAAGTCGCACACGTCCATCTTTGCAAGATCGACATCTGCCCCATTGGCATCACGCAGCCGCTGCTGCTCGCGATTGCGCTGCGCGTACTCGGGCCGGTCGTCGCGGTAGTTGCGCCAGTAGTCTTGATTGCGCTGTGACCACGCCTGCTGGGCGGCGCGCTGGTTGATCCGGTAGTCGGGATCGGACTGGAGCTTGGCCCGTTGCCACTGGCGCTTGCGGGCACGCTGGCAGTCGGGCGCTGAACAGTAGGCTTGATCGGGAACTTGCGGGCGGGGTTCGAACGGTCTGCCGCAGCAGGCGCAGTGTTGGGTCATCGTCGGGGTCTCCATGCAAAATCCGCATGGAAGCCGCGACCGACCGTGACGAAGGGCGCGTACTCGTTGCGCCTATGGGGCAGCCGTCATCGGGCAGCCCGGTGCAACGCTGGTTCCAAGGCCGCCCGCAGTCGAACCACGATGGCGGCCAGGGGTTCGGGGGCGAGTTCGTTCTTCTTGAGGAATGCCTGCCACAGCGCCTGCCGTGATGTGTCGTGCGCGAACTCGTCGGTCATGCCGACCGGCAGTGCGGCTGGTACGGCCATGCCGCGCCGCTCGAAAGTGGCCTTCACCGCTTGCGCCAGCAGATCGATGTCCAGGGATTCGCGCTCCAGCAGTACCGACAGGTCGAGGTAATCCTTCATCCGACTGTTGGTCATGCCCAGAAGCGCGATGGCGTGGAGCTTTTCCGCGATGACGGTGTAGACGGGATAGGTGCGCAGGCGAGGCGCAGGCAGGTCATCCAGCAACACCGGATAGATCGAGTCCACCGGAGCCGGTGTGACCGCATCGCCGAAGCCGACGTCGATCTGCGTCTTGCATCGCGCCTTGGCCAGCTCGCCACCGATGAGGATGCGCGCCCCGGCGTATCCGGCGTCCTTGCGAATTTCTTCGGCGATGACCGAGGCCGGGTCGAACACGATGCCGTCGTCCACGGCAACGCTGGCGATGTCACGGAAGGTCTGGGCCACGGATTCCAGATCGCTCGCGCCGAAGCCCAGCAGGTCGGCATCGCGCGTGGCCCGGTGCGGCATGTCGTACCAGAGCGTGAACAACAGCGCGCCCTTGAGCAGGAAACGATCCGCGTGTTCGGATTGGCAGAGGCGATAGAGGATGCGCTCCAGCGCGAAACGCACCAGCACCTGATTGAAGTCCACGCCCTGCGCCTTGGCAACGTTGAGCAGGCGGGCGCGCACGGAAGCCGCGACGTTGCTCATTCGACGGCCTCCAGGTAGGGGCGCATCACGTTGGCCACGCGGCAGACCTTCGCGTAGCGCCACAGGTCGTCCGCCGTTGCCTTGCGCTTGGCGCGAACGTCCTTCAGCGCCTCCAGCGCCACGTCCAGGCCGATTTTGTTGCGGTGCTTGAAGCAGTCCACGACCGTCTTGGCCGCGCCGTACACCCGCAGCTTCACCCCGTCGCGCAGGTGCTCCTCGACGCCCGCCGTGTAGACGTCACCGGTCATCTGAACCATCTTGACTGGCGGATAGTCGATCCGGGGCACGTGGCTGCCGCGCGGCATGGCGATCCAGATCTGGCGCGGCAGTTGTGTGGTCAGCTCGTGGAATTGCAGCGCCGTGAGCAGGCAGAACACGGCCTGCGGCACCTTGGTGGCGACGGTCGCGAGACTTTCGAATTCCGATCCCTGCGCATCCGGCAGGCGGTACAGCCCGCGTCCGACCCTTTCCAGAACGCCAGCGGCGGTCAGGCGCGTCAGGACGACCCGGGGCGCATCGATCGCGTCCAGATCGCTGGCGCGCAGCAGCCCCTTCTGGTTGGCCAGATCGAGGACGCGCTGGGTGTGGGTGTCGGCGAGCATGGTGGGAGTATGTTCCGTTTATTCGTCCAATGCAAGATTTCGACGAAAAACAGGAACAGCTTCATGCAGCCGTGTTTGGTTCCCTTTTTGGAGATCGAACCGCAGACCGTCGCAGCCCGAACCAGCGAGGAAGTGCGCGGGGGCGCTCGTTTTTTCCCCGGACTTCCGCATGATGTACAATCACACCTATGGTATCCCTACTTCTACAGCAGGGCGGTTTCCTGTAGTGGGGAACTACACCACCAATCACCTATCCGCAGACGTCCACAGGCGTCCAGCAAATGCAAAAATCCCTAAGCGAATCAAGCGCTTAGGGATTTTTTTTGTCCATGCGCGTCCATGGTTGTCCATGGCAAGCCAGCCACTTGTGGGGGCAACTTTGGGGGCAACTGCTAGATTCGGGCGAGCTGCCCCCAAAAGTTGCCCCCAATGCCTCTGACAGACACTGCAATCCGCCGCGCTCTTCCTGGTCCCAAAACCCAGAAATTGACCGATGGCCAGGGCATGTACCTGGAAGTTGCCCCCAGCGGCGGCAAGTGGTGGCGCCTGAAGTACCGGATTGCAGGCGTAGAGAAGCGGCTCTCGCTGGGCACATACCCCGAAACGTCCTTGAAGGCTGCCCGCGAGAAGCGGGATGCGGCGAGGGCGCTGATCGTTCAGGGGATCGACCCGAGCGATGCGCGCAAGGCATCCAAGGCGCAGGCACAGGTCACCGAAGCGGATGCAGCGCGCGAAGCCGCCGGGCTGCCACCGCAGGACAGCTTCGAGCAGATTGCGCGGGAGTGGTACGAGACCCGCCGGGAAGACTGGTCGCCGTCATACGGCCAGAAGATCATGCGCCGGCTGGAGGCAGACGTTTTCCCGTGGCTCGGTGCCCAGCCCATCATCTCCATCACCCCGCCGATGGTGCTGGCGGTACTGCGCCGCGTGGAGGGGCGCGGCGTGGTGGAGACCGCGCATCGAGCGCTGGAGAACTGCGGCCAGGTGTTCCGGTATGCCGTGGCCACGGGCCGAATCGTGAGCGACCCCGCGCGCGACCTGAAAGATGCACTGCGTCGGCCGATGGTGAAGCACTTCCCTGCCATCACATCGCCGGAGCGCTTGGGCACGCTGCTGCGTGCGATCCACTCCTACCGCGGCACTCCCGTGGTAACTGCTGCGCTCAAGCTGCTGCCGATGTTGCTGCTGCGGCCCGGCGAGCTGCGGCAGGGCGAGTGGTCGGAGATCGATCTGGCGGGCGCCATGTGGGCAGTGCCTGCAGCACGGATGAAGCGGGAGAAGGCGGGGAAGCTGTATGGGAAGCCACACCTGGTGCCGCTGGCGCACCAGGCCGTCGCGATCCTGGAAGAGCTGCAGCCTGTCACCGGCCGCGGCGTCATGGTGTTCCGCGGCGAGCGGACCCATGTACGGCCTATGAGCGATGCCGCCATCAACGCTGCGTTGCGTGCCATGGGGTTCAGCGCGGATGAGGTGACGGGCCACGGCTTCCGGGCGACCGCCCGCACGATGCTGGTAGAGCGCCTGGGCGTCGCGGAGACGGTGGTGGAGGCGCAGCTGGCGCACTCCGTAAAGGACAGCCTCGGCCGCGCTTACAACCGCACCGAGTTCGTCGCGGAGCGCGTGGCCATGATGCAGCGCTGGGCCGACTACCTCGACGAGCTGCGGGCGGACGTGCCTGCGCGGTGACCCCGGTGCCGGCCTGGCCAGGGCGCAGGCCCCGCCAGTGCTTGCCATGACCTGCTGCGACACGCGCTGACCGGGTTGTCACGCACCCAGGATGCACGTGGTCAGGGCGCGATGCACACTAGGTGCGTGCTGCACGCTGCACGCGTGCCAGTGCGAAAAAACGCCCCCCTCTAGAACGCACCAGAACGCCCGCACAGCGAGGCCCGGTAGCCGGGTCCTCACCCTATGCACTGCTGCGCCGCCCCCTGCTGGCGGGCCTGTAGGCCCGCCCCAGGCGTACAACCACGCAACCCCGCAGCGCGCCACCGAAGCCCCGCCTCGCCCCCGGGCTTCGTGTGTCGTTTTTGTTGGGGGTGCCGCAATAGGCCGCAGCAAGGCCCCATGCGGGCTTGCGGGCAGCTTTGGGGGCCGCGGGAGTGTCGGGAAACGTCGGAATCTGCTGCGCCGTCCTGCGGGCTGCCTGCGCGGCAGTGACGTAACGGGAAAAAGCCTTTTTCAAACTTGAAATGCTCGGAATTGACTACCTACAAACCCACCAATGAAGACCAGTTTGTAGGCTTTGTAGGCAGTGCTTTCCGGGTATCTCAAATTTGAATTGATATGGGTTCCGGCGGGTGCTGGCCGACCCTCTTGGAAGAAACACAGGCTCGCTCTTCGACGGTCGGTAAACCCTTCAAAGCCTACAAACCCACCATCGCCGGGCAGCCCTGCGCGGGCGTCCCCCGCCGGGCCAAAAAAAACGCTGGCTCGCGTTTCGTCCGAAAAAAACCCCTCAAAACCCACCAAACCCACCAAAGCAGGAGAGCGCTACGATCCGGGAATGACCTTTCTCATCGTTATCGTTGCCGTGCTGGCGCTGCTCTCGTTGGTGAGCGCGATGGTCATGATTCCCTACTTGTGCGCCATGGCCACCGGCCGCGTGCTGGGCTGGGTGTTTCAGGTGGAGTCAGAGCCATCGGCGCTGGATGTGAATGACCGGCTGCCCCCTGATCGCAGAGCAGAAGTTGAAGAGCTTGTAGCCAGCTCGGGGCGCATGGCCCGCAAATCGAGGTGCCGGGCTGAGCGGAGAACCAGGCGCTGAATGCGGCCGCCTGAAATGCTCGCCGGCAGGACTTGCTAGCGTCTGGCTGCTCTCGGCCAGGAGCAGTCAGTGGCAAATAGAAAAGCAGACGATCAATGTTCGAAGAAACCGGCGGCCAATTGCCAGCGAAGCTGGCTGTTGGATGTCCGGTTGACTGAGGTTTTAGGCCTGGCTGTACTAAATGAGTGCTGTGTGACTTTGATCTGCAAGCGAAGTAAAAATGCCTAGTACGGGATCGGGCATTAAACTGAATAATTCACGCACAGAATTTGCATATCGTCGGCAGTTCTCTAGCGTTGCACCATGCAGTTCGGCGACATGCATTAATTTGTTCCTTCTGGCGAGCATTGATGATAAGTCTTCCTTAATATTTTTCTTGTATCGCTCTTTGGCCTCTTGATCCAAAAGC
This sequence comes from Acidovorax sp. MR-S7, assembly GCF_000400995.2. Classification (GTDB taxonomy): domain Bacteria; phylum Pseudomonadota; class Gammaproteobacteria; order Burkholderiales; family Burkholderiaceae_C; genus MR-S7. The sequence goes on from NZ_DF238925.1 coordinate 61,119, forward strand.
GCCGGGAAAAGGTGCGCGACAAGCTGATTAATATTTGTTTCTTCTATCAACCGAGAGACTTGATCGGACGTTCCCGTTGGTAATGAAGCTATTACGCGGCTACGCAGGAATGCCTCACAGGCAACGCTCAGGTCTACCAATGCTCGCCGATAGTCTGCCACGTCAATACAGTCCAGGGCGTCGCCATAGAGGATTGAATAGATTGGAGGTGACTCTCCGGCGAGTGCGAGCTGGCTGACCTTTTCCCAAACGGCCTCAGTGACGGTGCGACAGCTTCCTAAAACAATGGTCTGACTGCGGATCCAGACTTCCTTTTTAGTGTCTGCATCCAGTAAATATGTGGACCATCCTGATTCGTTCCCCACTCTCACATGCCGGCATATCTCATGTGTACCCGACACCCATCGAAGTAGTGAAACCCAGTACTCAAAGGCTGACCGAGACTGAGCCGCGCAGCCCTCGGCGATGGAATTTAGCGTTTTCTGCTGTTCATCACTGATGAGTTCGTAGGCATTTGGGTTTCGCTCAAGAACCTCGCTGGGAACAGCCACTTCTGTCGAGACCTCGACGCACACATCGACCGATCGGATGAAGAAATAGATGGTTTCTCCTGTGTTGCTGTTCCATGCGCCACGGCAGGCCCTAGCATCTTCATCATGCACGTTGCCGACCTTCTCCACAGACGGAAGCTTGATTGTGATTAGTGAGCCATTGTGCTCAAAGGATAGTGTGCGACCCATGAGCGACGGGGGGACGGCGAGTGCGCGAGTAATGAAACGGTCCCAAGAATACATTTTCATCGAGTAGTCAATCTGGAGGAGGAATTTGGCCCTTTGTGGTCGCAGCACTGATGCCGCATATCGCGCAAAGAGTGACATTGGATCTATTGGCCTGACGTCATAGTAGATGGTCCGCTGGAACAGCGTGAACGATTTCCTTCGGGCAATATAGCCTCGGGTACCGGGCAGACCTACGGATAATGTCAAAGCTCGGTTTTATGACTTACCCGAATGGCTGGTTTGGGTCGGTTCCAGCCCTTCTCGCGCCATCTTGGCCGGCCGCTGAGTCCCTCACGCCCCTGACATCCCACACCCACAGCTTCGACCCGCTCCGCACCACTCGCGGAGCCACGGCGCGCGCGTCGTTTTGGCGCCCATTTGTTCCACCCCCTGCTGTGGCTGGCGCAGCCACAACGTAGGTTCCTTGGCTTTGAGCTGTCCCCACAAGACCATAGGGACATGCATGAATCCCTACAGACAACCCACTCGCCAGCCGCAGTGCCGGCGGCGCCCCCGGTCCAGCGCGTGCGGCTGCTGCGCATTGCCGACGTGTGCTTTGCCACGGGCCTGGGGCGCAGCACCGTCTACGCCAGGATCAAGGCCAACAGCTTTCCCCGGCCGGTGCAGCTGCACGGCACCTGCGTGGCCTGGCGCGAGGCCGACGTGAACGCCTGGATCGAAGCGCGCCCGGCTGCGGGAGGTGCGGCATGAGCGGCGGAGTCACGCGCATGATGTTCCTTTGCCCGCACTGCCAGGGCAAAGCCAAGACCCGCAGCAGCAAGGCCATGACGCGCACTCTGCGCGAGGTGATCTACCAGTGCGACGACCCCGAGTGCGGGCACTCGTTCGTGGTGCATGCCGAAGCCGTGCGCACCCTCTCGCCGTCCGCGCGGCCGGACCCCAGCGTCCACCTGCCGCAATCGCCGCAGGCCCTGGCCCTGGCCGCTGCGCGCAATGCCGCGCACCAGCGCCCCGCGGCCGAGCCATCCGGCGCGCTCGCTTGAGGATCCCTGCCATGGCTCCACTTGCCCCCCAGGCCGGCAGCGCGCTACACTGCGCCATCACGTCAAAAAAAGGCGTGATCGGGATTGGTCTCCCGTGTAACCCGCTGCGACGCAAGCCGCAGCCTCTTCCGCAGAGCACCTGCGGCTTGTTCGTTCGTGCCTCCTTTTTTTGGCGGCTCGGACAGGGAGCCGCAAGGCTCGCCGGTTCGCGCAAGCGGGTTCCCGGTAGACCAACCTGTTCGAGCCGCCGCCCCGGATTGGTCTCTAGGGCGTCGGTTTCTGTAAACCGAACCTGCTTGGAGGCCACCATGGCTGACCGCATCCCCGCACGCGCTCCGTTCGCGCGCACCCTCTCGCCCGCTTCATCGCCCGCTACGGGCACCCCCGACCCCATCCGGCTGCACGCCCAGGCGCACAACGCCCTGAACACGGCGCTGCACCACCTGCGCCAGCCGCAGCTCGACGTGGGCCACGCCCGCCGCAAGGTGGCCCAGGCCCTGGCCGCCCTGCGCGGCCTGGACGTTGCCTTGAGCCTGGAGGGGTAAGCCATGCACGCGACCACCCACAACGCTGCCCGCGAGGCAGCGCAGGCGGAGCCTTGCCTGGCGCAGCACGTCCTGCAGTGCCAGGACCACACCGAATCCCTGCGCACCGTGCTGCGCGCCTGCCACGCCGTGGCCTCACTGGCCGCAGGGGCCAGCAACCCCGGCGCGACCGTCGGCATGGATGGGCTGGGCGAGCTGCTGCACCTGCACAGCGAGGCCATGGAGCAGCGCCTGGACGCCATCCACACCCTCATTGAAACCATCCGCACTGCGTTGATCCGCCGCCCGGAACGCGGGCAGGCCATCAGCCTGACGCTCAATGCCAGCGACCAGCTGGCGGACATGCGCCAGGTGCAGCTCGCATGGCAGGCCGTCGCCTGCATGGTCCCCTACGCGGCCGACACCCTTACCGGCGAGAACCTCGCCGCCGCCCTGCGCCTGATGGCCGACGCCATGCACGGTCGCACTGCCGCCATGGACGACATGCTCGACGCGCTGCATGCAGCGCTGACGGCAACGCCCGTTCAGGAAGGCGCGACGCCATGAGCGCGGCAGGCGCAAGGCACGCCTACGAGGCCAACCGCGCCCGCATCGCCGGCCTGTGGGCCGAGGCGCGGCCGGTGGCCCGCGGCGATGCGGCCGGGCGCTACCTTGCCCGCAGCGGCGTGGCGCAGGACGTGCACTCCGCCGCCTTGCGCCTGCACCCCGCGCTCGGCTACTGGCAGCAGCGCGGCGGCACGCCCGCATGCCTGGGCCACTTTCCCGCGCTGCTGGCCCTGTTCGCGCTGGACACCTACCCGCACGGCCTGCGCGGCGCGCCCGAGGGCCACGCGGTAGCGCTGCAGCGCATCTACCTGGCGGCCGACGGCGAGCCGGCCGCGCTGCCCGCGCCTATCAAGCTGACCGGCACCGCCGGCCCCGCGCTGGGCGCCTGCGCCCGGCTGGCCCCGGTGGACAGCACGCGCGGCGCGCTGGGCATCGCCGTGGGCATTGCCCCGGCCCTGCGCATCGCCCAGGCCGCCCGCCTGCCCGTGTGGGCGGTGCCCGATGCGCACGCCCTGGCGCATGCGCGCTGGCCCCGCGGCTTGCGCCACTTGCATGTGTTCGCGGACGCCAGCGACCCCGCGCAATGGCAGGGCGCCGCCGAGCTGGCCCGCAAGGCCTGCGCCTGCGGACTGCAGGTCTACGCGATGGCGGCCGACCTGGCCGGCACGCCCCGATTCACCGCCACCCGGCTTTAGAGAAGACCCCACCATGGCAACCAAGAAGGCCAACGCACCAGGCTCGGGCGCGGCAAACCCCGCACTGCAGTTCACCGTCTTCACCGCCACCGTGCCAGAGCGGCTGACCAAGGTGCTCACCCTGGCTCCCGACGGCACGCTGCACAAGGAAAGCGCCGCCAACATGCTGCGGGGCACGGCGGTGCGCACCGTGGTCCACGGCCTGCAGGAACTCGCGGACATGCTCGAAGCGCTCGGCCCCGCGCAGGCCACGAGCTGGGGCGTGTGCGACGCACCCGCAGGCCAGGGCGTGCCCATCGTGCCCGAGCGCGAAGCGGCCGAGAACCCCGGCGCCATCTCCCGCACCCGCAGGCACTTCGCCTACCCCGCAGGCCCCGGCGTGCTGATGCTCGACCACGACGGCGCGCCCGATGGCGAGCTGACGGCAGACGTGTTCCGCCAGCGCCTGACCGAGGCCTGCCCAGCCCTGGCCGATGCGCCCATGCTCTGGCGCCCGAGCTGCTCGGCCGGCGTGTGCACGGCCGACGGCCGCGCGCTGTCGGCCCTCACGCGCCACCGCCTCTACATTCCTGTGCGCGATGCCTCGCGCATCCCCGAAGCGGGCAGGGCGCTGGTGCAGCTGCTGTGGGCCGCAGGCCATGGCTGGTTCGACGTAGGCCGGGCAGGGCAGGCGCTGGAGCGCACCCTGATCGACGCCAGCGTGTGGCAGCCCGAGCGGCTGGACTTCTGCGCGCCGCCCCTCTTGGGCAAGAGCCTGCAGCGGCCGCACGCCGCGCCGCGCATCTTCGGCGACCCGCTGGCCCTGTTCGACCTGGCGCTGATCCCGCACGATGCCGACACCCACAAGCAGGCCCAGGCGCTCAAGAAGGCCGCCCGGCAACAGCTCGCGGGCCAGTGCGCGGCGCAGCGCGAGCGCTGGGCGGCGCAGCAGGCCCCGGCCCTGGCCAAGCGCCGCGGCATCACCCTGGACAAGGCGCGCGACGTGCTGCAGCGCGCCAGCGCCCAGCGCGTGCTGATGGGCGACTTCGTGCTCTCCGCTGAAAACGGCAAGCCCGTGTCCGTGGGAGAAATCCTCGACCGCCCCGGGCGCTGGCACAACGCGCAGTTTGCCGATCCACTGGACCCGGACACGGACACCCGCGTGGCTGTAGTCAACCTCAAGAGCGGCCAGCGGCCGTACCTGTTCACCCACCGCCATGGCGGCATGCGCTTCGAGCTGCTGCGCCAGAGCGCGCGCATCCAGGTGGGGCGGGGCATGCGCGTGGCCACCACCGACGCGGTGCTGGCCGTGCTGCAGGAACGCGGCGAGCTGTTCGACTACGGCGAGGGCGCTGTGGCCTATGTGAGCGACGGCAAGGCGCGGCCCGTCACGCCCGACTGGCTCACCGACCACATGGGCCGCGTGTGCGAGTTCTACTCCGTGCGCCACCGCCGCAAGGCCGACGGCGAAGAAGCGCCCGAAGAAGGCCCCGAGGATGCGCCCCTCTCGGTGGCCCGCGCCATCCTGGCCAAGCATGGCGAACGTGGGTTCAAGAAGCTGGTGGCCGTGGTTACCGCGCCCACCCTGCGCATGGACGGCAGCATCCTCGACCGCCCCGGCCACGACGAAGCCTCGGGCCTGCTGTTCTACTGCGAGCACCCGAACCCGCCGCGCGTGCCGGTCAAACCGACCGTGCAGGACGCCCTGGCTGCGCTCAGATTCCTGTGGGCGCCGCTGGCCCTGTTCCCCCTGGTCGATGCCGTGGCCAACGGCGTGGCCCTGCACGGCCTGCTGTCGGCCGCGCTGCGGGCGAGCCTCCCGACCGCGCCCGGCGTGGGCTTCGACGCCCCGGCCGCAGGCAGTGGCAAGACCCTGCTGGCGCGCTGCATCGGCATCCTGGCCATGGGCGCGGAGCCCTCGATTCTTCCCCCGGCCGACACCGACGAAGAAACGCGCAAGCGCCTGTTCGCCGTGCTGCGCGAAGGCCAGCGCGTGGTGCTGTGGGACAACGTGCGCGAGCCGCTGGGCTCGGCCTCGCTCGATGCGTTCCTCACGGCCCCCACGTTCTCCGACCGGGTGCTGGGCAGCAGCGAAACCGTCACCCTGCCCAACCGGGCCTTGTTCATCGCCACGGGCAACAACCTGCGCATGACGTCCGACACCTGCCGCAGGGTGCTCACGGCGCGCATCGACGCCCAAAGCGAGACGCCCTACACGCGCGACTTCGCGTTCGACCCCGCGCAGATGGTGCAGGCCGACCGCCTGGCCTACGTGGTGGCGGCGCTGACTATCGTGCGGGCGTACATCGCCGCGGGGCGGCCCAAGATGGCCAAGGGGCGCACGGCGAGCTTCGAGCATTGGGACGACCTGGTGCGCCAGCCCATCTGCTGGCTGGCGCAGCAGGTGGCCGCGATCGCGGGCACACCCGAAGCCCAGGGCCTGCCCGCGCTGGCCGACCCTATGGAGGCGGCAGCGCGCGCCTTTGAGCAGGACCCGGAAACCACCAAGCTGCGCGCGCTGGCCGAAGCGTGGTTCGCAGCCTTCGGCCCCGAGCAGGCGACCGTGGGCGGCGCCATCCGGCGCGGCGACACCGACGCGCTGCTGGCCATGGCGATGGACGACATCGCGGGGCAGGCGGGCAAGATCAATTCGCGCATGCTGGGCCGCTGGATCGAGCGCATGCAGGGGCGCATCGTGGACGGCAAGCGCTTCGTGCGCATCGGGCACCGCGCCGGGCTGCTGCACTGGGCGGTGCGCCAGGCGGCGGGCCAGCGGCCGATGCCTGCGCCCGGCGATGTGGCCGTGTTCTGAAGGGCACAGCATGAGCGACACAAGAACCGACGCCGCCGCGCTGCTGGAGCGCCTGCAATGCAGGGGCCTGCACCTGTCGGCCACGCCCGCGGGCACGCTGCAGGCGTGGCCCGCCGAATGGCTCGATGGGTCCACGCGCGAGGCTATCGCGCAGCACAAGGCGGGCCTGCTGGCGCTGCTGTCGGCCCCGGCCGCGGACGTGCTGGCCGATGACCGCCACCGCTGCCGCGACTGCTACCACCTGCAGCACAGGGGCAACTGCGCCATGGCCGCGCAGGCTCGCCTGCCGGGCGTGCCCGCGTGGTACCTGCCGCCCAAGGATGCGCTGCAGCGCTGCCACCTGTTCTGCGCCTTGCCGTACTGACCATGCGCAGCAAAGCCACCCCCATGACCGGCGCCGAGCGCCAGCGCAAGCACCGCGACAAGCGCCGGGCCGAGCTGCAGGCGCTGCGCGCCGTGGTGCCCGCCACGGCGCAGGAGCGCGAGGGCGCTGCCCAGGCGCAGCGCCTGGCCGCCCAGCTGGACAAGGCCACGCGCACGGCCGCGGCGCTGCAGGCGCGCATCGAGGCGATGCAGGCAGGCGAGGGCGAGCTGCAGCAGCTGCGCGAGGCCGTGCGCACCCTGCTGCCCCAGCTGAGTCCGGCTGCGCAGCAGGTGGCGCGCAGGCACTTGCAGGGCTGCGGGGCGGGGCAGTGGCTGGAGCGGCCGCCGCCGGCCGAGGCCCTTGCCGCGCCCTCGCGCCTGTCTTCCCACGTGTTTTTTTAACCCAGTCCACAGGAGCAACCCATGACTGAAACCGAAGCCCTCCGGGCATTCCACGCCGCCCGCGGCGAGCTGCAGGCGGCCCTGGCCGCGTACCAGGGCGCACGCGCGCAGCTGCACCGCGTCACCGGGAAGTGGGCGTGTCCGAATTTTTGTGTAAACGGGTCGGACTTCAATTGACGGAGATGCGGTCTCCGAACTGAATGGT
>NZ_DF238926.1 GCF_000400995.2 Acidovorax sp. MR-S7
TTGTGCTTACGGACAGGCCGGCTCGCGCCGGCGGTGGATTGTCCGTTTACACAAAATTCTGCACACCCTCGTCCACGGACTACCGGCTCCCGGGTGCCTGGAGCCGGTTGCGCATCGGCGGCGCGCTGAGCTGGCAAAGCCGCATGGAAACCACCAAGACCTTCGGCGGCGTGACGGCAACCCGCGTGCAAGGCGCCTATGCGCTGCTCAACCTCTCCGCCCATTACGACCTGACCCGGCAGACACGGTTGTCGCTCCACATCGACAACGTGCTGGACAAGCACTATTACGCCGGGTTCGGGGGCTACGGCGGCGGCTATTGGGGCGCCCCGCGCAACTTCCTCATGACCTTGCGGCACCAGTTCTGAAACGGCGGCACCGGCGCGGCGCGACACCGGGCCAGGGACGGCCTGGAAGTTGGCGCCACAATCGCCGGATGCTCAGCCTCCAAGACATCCAGGCCGCCGCCGAACGCCTGCGCGGCCACGTGCTGCAAACGCCCTGCGTGGAATCCAAGACGCTCTCCGAGGTCGTAGGCGCGCAGGTGTTCCTCAAGTTCGAGAACCTGCAGTTCACCGCCTCGTTCAAGGAACGCGGCGCATGCAACCGGCTCGCGCAGCTCTCGCCCGGCGAGCGCGCGCGCGGCGTGGTGGCGATGAGCGCGGGCAACCATGCCCAGGGCGTGGCCTACCACGCGCAGCGCCTGGGCGTGCGCGCGGTGATCGTCATGCCGCGCTTCACGCCCGGCGTGAAGGTGGAGCGCACGCGCGGCTTCGGCGCCGAGGTGGTGCTGCACGGCGACACGCTGGAGGAGGCGCGTGCGCACGCCTACCAGCTCGCCGATCAGCAGGGCCTGACCTTCGTGCACCCCTACGATGACGAGGCCATTGCCGCGGGCCAGGGCACGCTGGCGCTGGAGATGCTGCGCGAGCAGCCGGGGCTGGACGTGCTCGTCCTCTCCGTGGGCGGCGGCGGCCTCATCGCGGGCGTGGCCACGGCGGCCAAGGCGCTCAAGCCGGGCATCGAGGTGGTGGGCGTGCAGACGCAGCGCTTTCCGTCCATGGTCAACGCCGTGCAGGGCACGCAGCACCCCATGGGCAATGCCACCATCGCCGAGGGCATTGCCGTGGGCGCGCCGGGCAGGATCACCCAGGAGGTGGTGGCGCGTCTGGTGGACGACCTGCTGCTGGTGGATGAGGGCGACATCGAGCAGGCCGTGCTGATGCTGCTGGAGATCGAGAAGACGCTGGTCGAGGGCGCGGGCGCGGCCGGACTGGCGGCGCTCATCAAGCACCCCGCGCGCTTCGCGGGCAAGCGGGTGGGGCTGGTGCTCTCGGGCGGCAACATCGACCCGATGCTGCTGGCGGCCATCATCGAGCGCGGCATGGTGCGCTCGGGCCGGCTGGCGCGCATCAAGGTCAGCGCGCGCGACATACCGGGCGTGCTGGCGCGCATCACTGCCACCGTGGCCGAAGCGGGCGCCAACATCGAGGAGGTGCACCACCAGCGCGCCTTCACCGTGCTGGCCGCGCAGAACGTGGAGATCGAGCTGGTGCTGCAGACGCGCGGCCAGGCCCACGTGCAGCAGGTGCTCGAGCGCCTGCGCGCCGCGGAGATGGAAGCGGCGCTGATGTAGGAAAAGGCCGCTTTTTGCGCCCAAAACCCCGGCGGGGCACACGGCGTTGCAGGAAACCGCCGCACGCTTGGGCACACTGCGGCCCATGCCTTCACGACGCCGTTTCATGCGCTCGCTCGGCCAGGGCGCGGCCCTGGCCCTCCTGAACTGGACCCCGGCCTTCGCCGCCCTCAAGCCCCTGGGCGCGCCCCGCCCGTTCGACTACGCCGCCCTCAAGGGCCAGGCCCGCGCCCTGGCTGCCCGCCCGCACATGCCGCCCACGGCCCAGCTGCCGCCGCCGGTGGCCGCGCTGGACTGGGACCAGTACCAGGCCCTGCGCTTTCGCGCCGACCACGCGCTGTGGGCCGGCGAGAAGCGCCGCTTCCAGGCGCAGTTCTTCCACCTGGGGCTGTTCTTCAAGCGCCCCGTGCGCCTCTACGAGCTGGCCGACGGCCAGGCGCAGGAGCTCGCCTACGACCCGGCGCTGTTCGACTACGGCAAAAGCGGCCTCAAGGCGGACGCGTTGCCGGCGGACCTGGGCTTCGCGGGCTTTCGCCTGAACTTCCACACCGACCCGCTGCGCGACGTGGCGGCCTTCCTGGGCGCGAGCTACTTCCGCGCCGTGGGCGGCGAGTGGCAGTACGGCCTGTCCGCGCGCGGCCTGGCGATCGACACCGGCCTGCCGCGCCCGGAGGAGTTCCCGGACTTCACGGCCTTCTACCTGGAGCGCCCCGCGCCCGGCTCCAACACGGTGGTGGTGCTGGCGCTGCTGGATTCGCCCAGCATCGCGGGCGCCTACCGCTTCGCCATCACGCCGGGCGACACGCTGGTGATGGACGTGGACGCGGCCCTGTACCCGCGCAAGCCCATCGAGCGGCTGGGCCTGGCGCCGTGCACCAGCATGTTCCAGCACGGCGAGAACGACAGACGCATGGCCAACGACTGGCGCCCGGAGATCCACGACTCCGACGGCCTGGCGATGTGGCGCGGCAATGGCGAGTGGGTCTGGCGCCCGCTCACCAACCCGCCCACGCTGCAGTTCAACGCCTTCGCCGACGAGAACCCCAAGGGCTTCGGCCTGCTGCAGCGCGACCGCGACTTCGACCACTACCAGGACGACGGCGTGTTCTACGAGCGCCGCCCCTCGCTCTGGGTGGAGCCCAAGGAAGACTGGGGCAAGGGCGCGGTCCAGCTCGTGGAGATCCCCACGGTGGACGAAACCTTCGACAACGTGGTGGCCTTCTGGAACCCCGAGCGCAAGCCGCAGGCGGGCGAGGAATGGCTGGTGGGCTACCGCCTCTACTGGGGCGCGGAGGCGCCCGCCCGTCCGCCGCTGGCGCGCTGCGTGGCCACGCGCACCGGCCTGGGCGGCGTGGTGGGGCAGCCGCGCAGGCATTTCTCGTGGCGCTTCGCGGTGGACTTCGCGGGCGAGGCGCTGGCGCGCCTGGGCGAGGGCACGCAAGTGGAGCCCGTCATTACCCTGAGCCGCGGCACGGTGGAGATTCCCTCGGCACGGCCGCTGCACGCCACGGGCGGCTGGCGCGCCATGTTCGACGTGCGCCCGCCCGACGAGAGCACCGAGCCCATCACCATCCGCCTGTTCCTGCGCAGCGGCGGCCGGCCGCTGACGGAAACCTGGCTCTACCAGTGGGTGCCGCCAGCGGCGGCCGACCGCAAGCCCTATTGACCCGGGGTGCGCCAACCCGGGGTGCGCCCGGCGCACGATGCCGCTACACTTGGCACCTCGCCCGAACACACCAACGACACAGGAGATCACCATGGCCCACGACACCACCACCGTCCCCCACGCCGGCGAGGACCATGCCCCCGACGCCGTGGAGTCAGTGGTGCACCTGGTGCCCGTGGTGCTGCCCGCCGTGGGCGCGGCCATGATGCTCCTGCTGGCTTTCATCGCCGTGTACATGGCCTGAAAAAGCCCGCGCACTGCGCACCGGCCCCGCTCGGCGGGGCTTTTTTTCGTCCAGGCCCATTACATGCATAACCTCATGCTCGTTATGCATAGATTTTCCCCCTGTCCGACAGACAAGCCGGGGGCGGCTTCATAGAATCGTCATCCCAGCCGACCCGCGCATGCTTGCCGCCGCAGCCATGCAGCCTCCGCATCCGCCCGCCGACTGCGTTCAAGCCGTTTTTTCAAAGGCAGCGGCAGGGGTTCGCCCCGCGCAGGCCTCTCGTGTCGTGACCCGGTTCGCTTCCTTTGAAAAGACTGTTTTTCAACTTCAGGAAGCCCCGCGATGAACGCTCCCACCATGCAAGGCCTGGATCTCCAGGCGCCTGCCTACGTCAAGAACGCCAAGCTGATCGCCTGGGTGGCCGACATGGCCGCCCTGTGCAAGCCCGACCGCATCCACTGGTGCGACGGCAGCCAGGAGGAATACGACGCCCTGTGCGCGCAGCTCGTGCAAGCCGGCACCTTCAAGAAGCTCAACCCCGCCAAGCGCCCGGGCAGCTACCTGGCGTGGTCCGACCCGTCGGACGTGGCCCGCGTGGAAGACCGCACCTACATCTGCTCCGAAAAGAAGGAAGACGCCGGCCCCACCAACAACTGGATGGCCCCGGCCGAGATGCGCGCCACGCTGCAGCCGCTGTTCGACGGCTGCATGCGGGGCCGCACCATGTACGTGGTGCCGTTCAGCATGGGGCCGCTCGGCTCGCCCATCGCCCACGTGGGCGTGGAACTGTCCGACAGCGCCTATGTGGCCGTGAACATGAAGATCATGACCCGCATGGGCCGCGCGGTGTACGACGTGATCGGCACCGACGGCGAGTTCGTGCCCTGCGTGCACACCGTGGGCGCGCCGCTGCAGCCCGGCCAGAAGGACGAGACGAGCTGGCCCTGCAACAAGACCAAGTACATCGTGCACTACCCCGAGACGCGCGAGATCTGGAGCTACGGCTCGGGCTACGGCGGCAACGCGCTGCTGGGTAAGAAGTGCTTCGCGCTGCGCATCGCCTCCACCATGGGCCGCGACCAGGGCTGGCTGGCCGAGCACATGCTGATCCTGGGTGTGACCAACCCCGAGGGCAAGAAATACCACGTGGCCGCCGCCTTCCCCAGCGCCTGCGGCAAGACCAACTTCTCGATGCTGGTGCCCCCGAAGGCCTTCGAGGGCTGGAAGGTCACCACCATCGGCGACGACATCGCCTGGATCAAGCCCCAGGCCGACGGCAGCCTGCGCGCCATCAACCCCGAGGCCGGCTACTTCGGCGTGGCTCCCGGCACCAACTACCACACCAACCCCAACTGCATGGCCAGCCTGGACAAGGACGTGATCTTCACGAACGTCGCGCTGACCGACGACGGCGACGTGTGGTGGGAAGGCATCGAGAAAGACACCGGCACGCTGCCCGACCACCTGATCGACTGGCAGGGCAAGGACTGGACGCCCCAGATCGCCAAGGAGACCGGCGCCAAGGCCGCCCACCCCAACGCCCGCTTCACCGTGGCCGCCACCAACAACCCGGCGCTGGACGAGGCCTGGGACGACCCGGCCGGCGTGAAGATCGACGCCATCATCTTCGGCGGCCGCCGCTCCACCACCGTGCCGCTGGTGACCGAGGCGCGCGACTGGGTCGAGGGCGTGTACATGGCCGCCACCATGGGCAGCGAGACCACCGCCGCCGCCTTCGGCCAGCAGGGCGTGGTGCGCCGCGACCCGTTCGCCATGCTGCCCTTCATGGGCTACAACATGAGCGACTACTTCCAGCACTGGCTGCAGCTCGGCGCCAAGATCCAGGCGCAGGGCGCCCAGCTGCCGCGCATTTTCACCACCAACTGGTTCCGCAAGAACGCCGAAGGCAAGTTCGTCTGGCCCGGCTACGGCGAGAACATGCGCGTGCTCAAGTGGATGATCGACCGCATCGAGGGCCAGGCCCAGGGCCAGGAAACCGCCTTCGGCATCGCCCCGCAGTACGCCGAGATCAACTGGAGCGGCCTGGACTTCACGCCCGAGCAGTTCCAGAACGTGACCAGCATCGACCAGGCCGCCTGGGCCGACGAGCTGAAGCTGCACACCGAGCACTTCGACAAGCTGGCCTACCACCTGCCCCAGGAACTGCTGTCCACCAAGGACAAGCTGCAGCAGCGCCTGGCCGCCTGACCGGCTTCGCCCCCTCCGCCTGGCGGAGGGAGGCTAAAAAAAGAGAGCTGCCAGCGCTTGCTCTGCAAGGCTTTCAGGTATTTTTCTACCCGAAAACCTCGGCAGGCAAGCGCTGGCAGCTCTCTTTTTTCAGCGACCCGCTTAGAAGCGGTAGCGGCGCAGGTCCTCGACGGCGATGCCGTTCATGGCGCGGCTCAGGTCGGCCATGATGCGCGCGTCGCGCAGGGCGGCGTTCCAGGTCCGCTGGTCCTCGGCGTCGCGGCGGCGGGCCTCGGTCCAGGCGCGGGCGCTGCCGCGCAGCAGGGCGGCGGCACGGCGGGCCGGGGCGGCCAGCAGCGCCAGGGCGGCGAAGGCCACCACCCACAGCACCATCCAGGCGGCGAGCAGGTGGCCGTCGCCCCAGGCGTCGACCACCTGGTTGGCCACCACCACCAGGGCAGACACCACGGCCGCCAGCAGCAGCGAGGCGCCGCCGCGGACGCCGTCGAAGCGGGAGGCCATGTCCTTGAGCGCCGTCGCCGCGCGCTCCACGCGCTCGACGCCGGGGTGGACGTCACGGAAATCGGGGTGGACAAAATGGGTCATGGTTGCAATCCTTCCCAGCCACGTAGGCGAGAATGCCAAGGCCGGTACGAGAATATTAGGGTTTACCCCATATTTATTCCACTTTATATGTTGAATCCCCGTCATTCACATCTGTGATGATTGCGGCGTGGCACCGATCAACTTCCGCACCCTGGACCTGAACCTGCTGCGCGTGTTCGACGAAGTGATGGCCGAGCGCAATCTCACGCGCGCGGCCGAGAAGCTGGCGCTCACCCAGCCGGCCGTCAGCAACGCGCTGCGCCGCCTGCGCGAAGTGGTGGGCGACGACCTGCTCGTGCGCAGCGGCCAGGGCGTGGAGCCCACGCCGCGCGCACTGGCGCTGTGGCCTACGGTGCGCCAGGCGCTCGGGCACCTGCAGCAGGCGCTGGCGCCCGGCGCCTTCGACCCCGGCACCGCCAGCACCGCCTTCGTGCTGGCCATGGCCGACGCCACCGGCGCCACGCTGATCCCGCCGCTGGTCGAGATCGTGGAGCGCGAGGCGCCCGGCGTGTCGCTGCGCGTGGTGCCGCTGACCACGCGCGACCCGCGCCGCCTGCTCGACGACGAGACCGCCGACGTGGCCGTGGGCTACTTCCCCGCCGCCATGGCCGACCTCACGGCCCGCGCGCAGACCGACAGCCTAGTGGCCTTCGACAGCATGCGCCTGTACGACGGCGAATACGTCTGCGTAATGCGCCGCGGCCACCCCCTGGCGCACGGCCCGCTGGCGCTGGACCAATATTGCGCCGCACGCCATCTGCTGGTGAGCTTCTCGGGCAAGCCCTTCGGCTTCATCGACGAGGCGCTGGCCGCGCTGGGACGCGACCGGCGCATCGTGCTCACCGTCAACCAGTTCTTCACCGCCGGGCGCGTGGTCGCCGCCTCCGACCTGCTCACCGTGCTGCCGCGCCACTTCGTGGGCGTGGCCAGCCTCAAGGACGAGCTGGTCTGGCGCCCCCTGCCCATGCCCGTGCCCATCGTCCACGTGGACGCGCTGTGGCACCGCCGCCGCCGGCACGACCCGGCCCACCGCTGGCTGCAGGACGCCCTGGCACGTTCGGCCCGCCGCACCTTCCACGCCCCGCCCCTGCCGTGAACATCCAGCTGCTGTCCGACCTGCACCTCGAAGCCCACCCGCACTTCAGCCCCAGCCCCGCCGCCGGCGCCGACCTGCTGGTGCTGGCCGGCGACATCGGCTCCTACCAGGCCGGCTCGCGCATCGAGGGCGACGACTTCGGCCTGGCCCGCTTCTCGCCGCTGCCGCAGTACGCCGGCTGGCCCACGCCCGTGGTCTTCGTGCCCGGCAACCACGAATACGACATGCAGGACTTCGACGCCGCGCACGCGCGCCTGCGTCACCTGTGCGACCGGCTGGGCCTGATCTGGCTGGAGCGCGAGAGCGTGGTGCTGCAGGGCGTGCGACTGGTGGGCACCACGCTGTGGAGCGACTTCGACGCGCTCGCCGACCCCGGCGCCCCCCAGACCGAGCGGATGCGGCGGCGAGACAAGGCCTTCCGCGCGGCCAACTTCTACCTCTCCAAGACCGGCGGCACGCGCCACGGCGCGCCCTTCCTCGCCGAAGCCGTGCGCGAGCAGTCACTGCAATGCCAGGCGTGGCTGCGCGAGGCGCTGGCCCAGCCCTACGACGGGCCCACCATCGCCGTCACCCATTTCGCGCCCAGCCTGAGGAGCGCCGACCCGCGCTACGGACTGGTGCCCGGCACCGCGGGCTTCTGCAACGCGCTGGACGACCTTCTGCCCCGCGCGCGCCTGTGGCTGCACGGCCACCTGCACGCGCCCAGCGACTACACGGTCCGCGGCACCCGCGCCGACGGCGGCGCCTGGGCCTGCCGCGTGGTCGCCAACCCGCTCGGCTACGCGCGCAAGGGCGAGCAGGCCACCTTCCGGCCGCACTGCATCGTCGCCGTGTGAAACCGTATGATGTTGCCCGGGTGCTGCGCACCCATCGCCGGCACACAGAGCACGCAAAATATGACCCTGGTCAAGACAACAGGCGCGGTCGCGAAGTAGCCTGAACCATCCCCTTACGGAGTCTCGCAATGAACATCCTGCTCGCTGTCGATGGCAGCCCCTACACCAAGAAAATGCTGGCCTACCTGGCCGCCCACGACGAGATGCTGGGCACCTCGCACAGCTACACGGCCATCACCGTGCAGCCCCAGCTGCCCCCGCGCGCGCGCGCCACGCTGGGCAAGGAAGTGCTCGATAAGTACTACGCCGAAGAGTCCGAGAAGGTGCTCGCGCCCGTGGTGAAGTTCCTGGGCCGCCAGGGCGTGCAGCTCAAGACCATCTCGAAGGTGGGCCCCGCCGGCGAGACCATCGCCAAGACCGCCGAGTCCGGCAAGTTCGACCTCGTCGTCATGGGCACCCACGGCCACGGCTCGCTGGGCAAGCTGGTGATGGGCTCGGTCAGCACGCAGGTGCTGGCCAACTGCACGGTGCCCGTGCTGCTGGTGCGCTGATCCGCCAGGGCTGGGCCATGCTGCCACCCGCCCAGCCCCTCCCCTCCACCACCTTCTCCACCAGCCAGCTCTCGGGCGAAGACCGCTTCGAAGCCTGGCGCGCCAGCATCTCGGTGCTCTTCGACGTGGCCCCGCTGGCACAGGGCACGCCGATCGAGGGCTTCCAGGCGCAGGTGGAGGCCGTCCACCTGGGCCAGCTCCTGCTGGGCGACCTGCACTTCGGCGCGCAGCGCTTCTCCCGCGGCCATGCGCGCGCCGCGCACGACGGGCTGGACCATTACCTCGTGCAGTGGTACCGCCAGGGCGGATTCATCGGCCAGCACGGCGATGGCGACGGCCTGCGCGTGCGCGGCGGCGACGTGGTGGTCTTCGACATGGCCCGCACCCAGCACACCGTGGCGCAGGACTCGCACGTGCTCTCGCTCATCGTGCCGCGCGCGCTGGGCGACGCGGCCTTCGCGGGCGCGGCCAGCCCGCACGGCACCGTGCTGCGCGGCGACAGCGTCTTCGGCGGCCTGCTGGCCGACCACCTCGGGGCGCTGCACCGGCGCCTGCCCGCCATCGGCATGGAGCAGGCCGACGACGTGGTGCGCGCCACCACCCAGATGCTGGCCGCCTGCCTGCGCCCCAGCCAGCGCGCGCTGGCCGAGGCCCGCGCCGATGTGCAGGCCGTGACGCTGGAGCGCATCCAGCGCCACATCGCCCGCAACCTGGGCGCGCCGCTCACGCCCGAGGCGCTCTGCCGCGCCTTCGGCCTCTCGCGCCACCGGCTCTACCAGCTCTTCGAGCCGCTGGGCGGCGTGTCACGCTACGTGCAGCAGCGCAGGCTGCAGCGCGCCTTCCAGACCCTGTCCAACCCCGTCTACCGCCACTTGCGCGTGGCCGACGTGGCCGCGCGCCTGGGCTTCGCCAGCGAGGCGCACTTCAGCCGCGCCTTCCGCACCGCGTTCGGCCATACGCCCAGCGACGTGCGCGCCATGGCCGAGGCCGCCCGCGCCAGCGGACGCAACCCGCCTGCGCTGCCCAGCGCGGCCTCGGTGGAATACGCCGACTGGTTGCTCGGGCTCTGAGCAGACGCCCAGTCAAGCGCCGCGCGAACGCCCGGTCAAGCCGCCGGGGCGCGGCGCCCGCAAGATCGGCCACAGCGCGCATCCATCGGCGCCGAATGCTTCCATAAAGATAGCTGTCAGCGCTTGATACACAAGCGCTAGCGGGGTTTTTGGACCTCGCCACTTCGGACCACGTCCATGAAAACCTTTGCCCTTCGGATGGCCTCGCTTCTGCTGACGGCGGCGGCTTCAGTGTCTGCCGGCGCAGTCACGGTGTTCGACAACCTGAATGCGGCCAATGACCCGTGGCTCATCACTTTTACGTCCCAGTACCACACCAACCTGTGGGTGGCCAACCGCATCCCCATCGGCGCCGAGTCGCTGCGCATCAACCAGGTGACGATGGACTTGGACCAGTTCGACGGTTTCGAGCTGCAAGTGTGCGCAACCAGCGCCAGTGCCGACACGCCGTTCATGGATACCTGCGCCCCCTTCACCCCCGATGCAAGCACTGCGGGCCGGCGCGTGTTCACGGGCAACCGCGTCGTCGCGGCGGGCGACTTCGCCTGGGTGGTGATGCGCAGCACGGGCTGGAGCAAGATTCGCCGCCAGATCACAACCGCCACCAACAACGGGCTGACCTGGTATTCGGGTGCCAGCCACAACCCGAACTGGGTCGCCGAGCCCCAAACGTCCCTCGGCATGGCGGTCAACGGCGCGTCTGTGCAACTCGATGGCGTTTGCGGCAGCGCCAGCGGCAGCACGCCTTTGCGCTACCCGCCCCAGGGGGCCTCGCTGTGCAGCGTAGGTACGGCGAACGGTGTTTGGGGAGAGGAGAGCCGCTTTGCCTGGCAGTGCCAGGGCGAATACGGCGGCAACCCGTCGCCGCAATGCTCTGCGCCCCGGGCCCACTTCGTCGCCACCCAGGCCACGGGCGGCGGCGGCATCGAGCCCGGGCGCGAAGTGGCCGCAGGGCAGCAGGCCAGCTTCACGCTCACCATTCCGCCAGGCTACACGGCCCAGGCCAGCGGCTGCGGGGGCGCGCTATCGGGCAGCACCTACACCACCGCAGCCATTACCGGGCCATGCACCGTCAGCGCCAGCTTCACCCCGCCGCCCGCCAACGGCGCATGCGGCGACACGGCGCCCTCACTCCACTGGCCCACCAGCTTGTGCAGCGCCGGTTCGCCCACCAACCCATTTGCCACGTCCGATGCCTTCCGCTGGAACTGCGCAGGCACCCACGGAGGCGCCACGGCTGCCTGCCAGGCGCCGCGCCAATACACGGTGACGGTCAATATGGATGAGGGCATCGCCAGCGCGCAATGCACCCCCAACCCCGTGGCCTATGGCGTCACCACCGTTTGCACGGCCACGGTATCCGACCCTGTCGCCCGTCCCTTCAGCGGCTGGGGCGGTGCCTGCAGTGGCACGGGGGCTTGCATGCCCCTGGTTTTCGGCCCGACCACCGTCTCGGCCCACACGACACCCATTACCTATGCCATCGCCACCACCTCCACCACCGGCGGCAGTGTGGCGTGCGCGCCCAACCCTGTGCCCCTCGGCCAGAACGCAAGCTGCACCGCCACGCCCGATACGGGCTACCACTTCACCGGCTGGGCAGGCGATTGCTCGGGCACGGGCGCATGCCAGTTCACCAACGTGACCAGCCCGCGCAGCGTGAGCGCCACCTTTGCGCAAACCACCTACCCCGTCGCCACTCCCGCCACCACCGGCGGCAGCGTGTACTGCACGTCCAACCCCGTGCCCCATGGGCAAGACACGATCTGCATCGCGACACCCGGTGCAGGCCATCACTTCACCAGTTGGTCGGGCGATTGCTCAGGCACTGCTACTGCGTGCATGCTCCATAACGTGACCGGGCCGCGCGGCGTGAGCGCCACCTTTGCGCTCAACACCTACCCCATCGGCATCACCCCCGCCGCCGCCAACGGCACGGTCACCTGCGCGCCCAACCCCGTCACCCATGGGCAGGATGCAGGCTGCACCGCCACGCCCGATGCGGGCTACCACTTCACCAACTGGTCGGGCGATTGTGCTGGCGCTGGCAGCAACACCACATGCCAGCTCACCAACGTGACCGCGTCGCGCACCGTCTCAGCCACCTTCACGCCCAACAACCACGCCATCGCGACCCCCGCCGCCGCCAACGGCACGGTCACCTGCTCGCCCAACCCCGTCACCCATGGGCAGGATGCAAGCTGCACCGCCACGCCCGATACGGGCTACCACTTCACCAGTTGGTCGGGCGATTGCTTGGGCACGGGCTCATGCCAGCTCGCCAACGTGACCAGCCCGCGCAGCGTTTCGGCCACTTTCACCCACGACCCGGTCGATGCCACCTGCGGCTCGGCGGCCAACGGCGCTGGGGCCTTCAAGCCCGGCGCGAATCTGTGCGCCACGGGCACGCCGGGTGCCGTGCTGTCTGCCAGCGGCCAGTACACATGGCAGTGCAGCGGTGAATATGGCGGCGCGGCGCAGCAGTGCAGCGCGCCTTGGCAGGGGGCGGGCGGCGATGGCAATCTGGGTGCGGTGGAGGTGGACAGCGCGAACGGCTGGGAGATCAGCAGCGCCGCCTTTGCCTCCACCTTGCCCGCGCCCTTGCCGCCCCATGTGCGGGCGGTGCACGCACCACTGGGGCTGGTGCTGCGGCGTGTCGCTGGCAATGGCGATGCGCAGGTGACCGTGCGCTTCACTGCGCCTGTGCCCCAGGGTGCCATTTATTTCAAATACGGCCCCAGCCCCGACGGGCTGGGCTGCACCGGCGCCGCCGCATGCGCGCAGCCGCACTGGTACGCGCTGCCCGGCGCGCAGTTCACGCCCGATGGCCTGAGCGTGACCTTCACCCTGGCCGACGGCGGCGCGGGCGACAGCGACGCCGTGCCCGGCCAGATCACCGACCCCGGCCTGCCCGTGCTGCTGGCCGCGCCGCCCGGCGGCGCGCAGGCCATTCCCACGCTGTCGGCCTGGGCGCTGGCGCTGCTCTCGCTGCTGGCGGCGGGCCTGGGCGCGCGGCGGCGCAGGGCGTGAGCGCGGCCGGACGCCCAGTCAAGCGCCGTGCAAACGCCCAGTCAAGCCGCCGGGGCGCGGCGCCCGCAAGATCGCCCGCGTTGCGCTTCCACCCGCGCCGATCGCTTCCATAAAGATAGCTGCCTTCGCTTGCTACATAAGCGCTGGAGGCATTTTTCATACGCAATGACGGTGCGGCGGACGCCCCCTTTACCCCTTTCCATGACAACCCCCGCGTGCCCCCGTATGCACCCCTTCCTGGTCTTCATCAGCCTCGCCGCCGCCTTGCTGGGCAGCACCGCCCACGCCCAGGTCACGCTCTCGGGCGCTGGCGGCGTGGTCGTCCAGGCCCCCTCGGGGCAGGCCGTGACCCGCTTCGGCAACGACGGCACAGTCGCCATTCCCGCGCTGGGTGCGGCGGGCTTCGTGCGGGCCGATGCGCAGGGCGTGCTGTCCGCCGATCCGCATGGGCCCGTGGGGCCGCAGGGGCCCGCGGGGGCGCCAGGAGCCCAGGGCGCGGCGGGCGCGCAAGGCCCGGCAGGGCCGCAAGGGCTTGCGGGAGCCACGGGGCCGACAGGCCCTGCCGGTGCCACGGGGCCACAAGGCGCCAGGGGCGAAACCGGCGCCACAGGAGGCCAGGGACCCAAGGGCGACAAAGGCGATACGGGCGAGACCGGCCCGCAAGGCCCGGCGGGCTTCTCGGGCCTGGAGGTGATGGAGTATGAGATCGAAGCCCCCAAGCTGGCAGGCGCGTACATGAACATCTACGCCAAATGCCCCGCTGGCAAGCAAGCCATTGCCGGCGGCTGTACGACGAACAACCATGACGCCCGACTGGTCACGTGCGCGCCCACCTATGTGGATGGTTTCACCGCTCCCAAGACCTACTACGGCTGGATAGCCAAGTTCGCCCCGCCGGCCTCTGGCGACTGGCAAGGCGCCACGGGCACCCTCTACATCACCTGCGTCAACAAGTAAGACCATGCAAGCCAAATTCCTCGCCAGCGCTTTCCTGGAAAGCACATATAGCTATCAAAAACGGAGTAATTCACGTTTACGCGCCAGCCTGGCCGCGCTGCTGATGGCCGGCGCGGCAGGCGCGCAGGCAGCGGCGTTCACCGTGGGCTCCGGGGGTGGGGCGTACCACGGCACGATCGACCTGGCCTGCGATGACCTGGAGGTGAATGGCCCCCTGGACGCTGCGGGCGCCACCTTCACCGGCGTGGGCCGCGTGCGCATTGGCGCGGCGGGCTCCATCGCAGCAGCAGGCGCGCGCATCGAGGTGGGTGCGGGATGGCACAACGCAGCCGGCCCGAGCGGCTTCACCGGCGCAAGCAGCACCGTGGCCCTGGTGGGCCGCTGCAGCATTGGCAACGCCACAGACATCACCGGCAGCACCACCTTCGACACCCTGAGCGCTGCGCAGGCGGGGCAGACGCTGCACCTGGCCGCAGGCAGCGAACAACAGGTGACCGGCACGCTCACGCTGGGCAACGTGACGCTATGGGGCCAAGGCGGCGCCGCATTTCTCACGCTGCTGCCTGGCGGCGTGCAGCAGATCGGCGCCGTGAGCGTGTCGGGCGTGGACGCCTCGCGCGGCCAACGGCTGGCTCCCACCGGCCAGAACGGCCCCGGAGGCGGCAACGCGCCGGGCTGGTTTGCGCTGGCTCCCGCGCCGGGCGCCGTGCCGGTGCCCTCGCTGGGTGCCTGGAGCCTGCTGCTGCTGTCCGCGCTGACGGGCCTGCTGGGCTGGCGGTGCAAGTACCTCTGCATTCATCCGTGAGCGATCCATGCCAAACCAACTGCATCTCCTGTGCGCTGCCCTGATGGCGGCCAGTGCCGCGCAAGCGCAAGTCACCCTGTCGGGCGCGAGTGGCGTACACATCCAGTCCCACACCACCGGGCAGGCCATCGCCGGCTTTGGCAACGACGGCAAGATCGCCATGCCCCAGCTCGGCGCCGCGGGCTTCGTGCGGGCGGACGCGCAGGGCGTGCTGTCGGTAGATCCGGCCGGGCCGGTGGGGCCCGCGGGGCCGAAGGGCGATACCGGCGCCACGGGCGCAACGGGTGCAACGGGCGCGCAAGGCCCTGCCGGTGCCGCCGGCGCGAACGGCCTGCAAGGCCCTGCCGGTGCCGCCGGCCCTGCGGGGCCCGCTGGACCCCAGGGCGACCCCGGCCCGCAAGGCCCCGCCGGCCCCAAGGGCGATACCGGTCCCGCCGGGCCGCAAGGCGCCGTGGCTGGCGTGACCTTCATGCGGCACGGCTGCTTTTCGGTGCAGGACGACCCTACCGGCAACACCTGGGGCATAGCCACACTGATCAGCGGTGCGGACTACACCGTGAACCCCGCCTATGACAACACGACCGGCAACCCCGCCTACTTCATCGTGTTCGGCACGCCGCCGGGCGGCCTCGACTCCACCGTTGTGCTGGATGTGCGCAACGGCACCACGGGCCGCCCCCTGGCGGCCACCGTCCAGCGCGGCCACGCCATCGACCTGATGGTGGCCTTGAAGGAGCCGTCCGTGCCTGGCCAGGGTGTGAGCGTCTGCTTCACGCTGATGCGGTGAGGCCCCGCGCGCTCTTTCCTGCTTTGTTTTTGATAGCTGGCCGTGCTTTCGCAGCAAGCGCCAGCGGCCTTTTTCACTGATTTCCCATCTGCCAAGAACCTGCCATGAAACGGACTCTCTACCCCCTTCGCTCCGCAGCCGCCCTGCTGGCCGCCACCGCTTGCTGCGCGCCCGCCGCCTGGGCCCAGGCGCAGCCCCCGGTAGGCACCATCACCTACGCCCTGGCCGGCGCGGCCCAACCGGTACCCACGCTGACGCAATGGGGCGTGCTGCTGCTTTCGCTGCTGCTGGCGCCGCTGGCCTGGCGCGCGGCGCGCGGACGCCTGACCTGCCTGGCGCTGGCCGGGCCGGGGCTGCTGGCCGCCGCGCTGCTGCTGGCGGCGGGCTGGAGCGAGCGGGCGCAGGCGCTGCCCCTGGCGATGGGCGACGTGCTGCTGGACAACCCTGCCGGAGGGTCGGCGGACATCCCCTACCACGTCGCGCTGGACACCCCTTTCGCCGACTTCATGTACCAGTACGAGGTGGGCAACGCCACCGGCCAGCCGCTGCGCATCACGGGCATCACCCTCACGCCGGCGCACACCGACCGGGCGCCCATGGACACGCCGCGCTGCACGGCCGGACTGGTGCTGGCGCCCGGCGAAGGCTGCTATCTGCTGGTGAGCAAGCCGCACTGAGCGGTGGCCAGGCCCTGCAGGCAGGTGTCCATGGCCCAGTCGATGATCTGCGCATCCGCGTGGCCGCGCTCGCGCAGCAGGCTTGGCAGCGGGTCGGCCGAGCGCGCCAGCAGCACGCACAGCGCCACCTCGGCCGGCAGGTCACACCGCAGATGGCCCGCGGCCTGGGCCTCGGCGATCCAGCCGAGCGCGCGGGCGTGCACCTCGCGCATGGCCGCCTGGTAGGGCGCGCAGTCGCGCAGCGCCTGGGCCAGGGCGGAGTTGCGGCCGGGCAGCAGCGGGGTTTCGTCGCCGAGCTGCAACTCCAGCAGGCAGCGCAGCAGCGCGCGCAGGCGCTCCATGGCGCTCAGGCCGGCGGGCATCTCGGCCACGAAGCGCTGCAGGCGCTCCACCGCGCGCAGCATGGCGGCGGTGCACAGGTCGTCCTTGCCGGCGAAGTGCTTGTACAGGCTGGCCTTGGCGATGCCCACGGCGGCGGCCACCTCGTCCACGGTCATGGACTCGAAGCCTTTCTCGCCCAGCAGCCGGCTGGCGGCCTGGACGATGGCGTCCTCGCGCGCCTGGTGCATTTGCGCCTTGAAGGAAGGGCGCGGCGGCTGCGGCAGGTTCATGCGGGCATGTTAAGCCGCGGGCGCATAACCCCAGAAGCCCCACAGTTCAGCCGGATAGCGACCGCGCGGCGGCGGTGGTGAGCGCGTCGGCCAGCGCGTCGAGCACCTGCGACTCCAGGTTCCACGAGTGCCAGTAGAGCTGCACCGGCAGGCTGTGCCCGGGCGCCAGGTCGACGAGCCGGCCCTCGGCCAGCAGCGGCCGCGCGAGCAGTTCGGGCACCACGCTCACGCCCCAGCCGGCCACCACGGCGCGCACCTGGCCTTCGGAGCTGGGCACGAAGACGCGGCTGAGGGCCGCGCGCTTGAGGCCGAAGGTGCGCATGACGAATTCGGCCTGCATGTCGTCCTTGCGGTTGAAGGAGACGAAGGAGACGCTGCGGAAGTTGTGCGCCGTGAGCCCCTGCGGCAGGTGGCGGCGCGCCAGCCCGGGCGCGGCCACGGCCACGTAGCGCATGGCGCCCAGAGGCACCACGCGGCAGCCGCGCAGCGCGTTCTTGAGCGTGGTCACGCAGCCCAGCACCTGGCCGGAGCGCAGCCATTCCTGGGTGAAGTCCTGGTCGTCCGCGATGATCTCCAGCGGCAGGCGCTGGCGCACCAGATCGCCCAGCGCGTCCAGCGCCCAGGTGGCGATGCTGTCGGCGTTGATGGCGATGGCGATGCGCTCGTCCTCGCGCACGCCGCCGGGCGCGCTAGGCGCGAGGTCTTGCAGGTCGCGGTCCAGGTCGGCACGCAGCAGGCGCAGCTGCTTGGTGTGCTTGAGCAGCAGCTGCCCCGCGTTCGTGGGCCGCAGCGGGCGGCTGCGCACGATGAGCACCGAGCCCACCTGCGCCTCCAGCGCGCGCAGGCGCTGCGACACGGCGGACTGGGTGATGTGCAGGCGCCGCGCGGCGCGCTCGAAGCCGCCCTCCTCGACGATGGCGGCCAGGCATTCCAAAGCGGCGGGATCGAAGGTGCTCATGGCCGTGGATTATTAGCGCAACTGATGTTTTTGGAGGAACGTTAATTACGCTTTTGTTTCCGCACGGCCCGCAGCACACTGCGCGCCATGAACACCATCGTCCTGGGCGCCGGCATCATCGGCATTTCCACCGCCTGGCATCTGCGCGAGCGCGGGCATGAAGTCACCGTCATCGACCGCCAGCCCGGCGCGGCGCTGGAGACCAGCTTCGCCAACGCGGCGCAGATCTCGGTGAGCTACTGCGAACCCTGGGCCAACCGCGCGGCGCCGTGGAAGGCGCTCAAGTGGATGTTCGACAAGGAAGCGCCGCTGCTCTTTCGCCCCCGGATGGACTGGGACCAGTGGCGCTGGTGCCTGCGGTTCCTGGCACAGTGCAACGATGCGGCCTTCGCGCGCAACGTGCAGCAGATCGTGGCGCTGGGCGCCTACAGCCACGCCGCGCTCAAGGATCTGGTGCGCGCCACGGGCATCGAGTACCACCGGCTGGAGCGCGGCATCGCCCATTTCTACACCGACCAGAAATCGTTCGACGACGCGGGCCACGCCGTGGAGCTGATGCGCCGCTTCGGCGTGCAGCGGCGCATCGTCAGCCGCGATGAGCTACTCCAGATCGAACCCGCATTCCGCGCCTACGGCGACCGCATCACCGGCGGCACCTACACCAGCACCGACGAGAGCGGCGACGCGCGCGTGTTCACCCAGCAGCTCGCGCAGCGCTGCGCCGAGCGCGGCGTGCGCTTCCTCTACGGCCACGACGTGCTGCGCCTGAACCGCATGGGGGATGCTATCGAATCGGTAGCTGTTCGCGCTCGTGGGACAAGCGCTGGAGGCCAAAAAGACCAGATATTGAAGGCCGACGCCGTCGTCGTCGCCTGCGGCAGCTACAGCGCGCCGCTGCTGCGCACCGTGGGCGTCGACCTGCCCATCTACCCCGGCAAGGGCTACAGCGCCACCTTCCCTCTTCTGAAGCCCGAGGGCGCGCCCATGGTCTCGACCATCGACGACGGCAAGAAGATCGCCATGAGCCGCCTGGGCGACTTCCTGCGCGTGGCGGGCACCATCGAGCTGGGCGGCTGGGACCTGTCGCTGGACAGCCCCCTGGCCCGCGCGCGCTGCCACATGCTGTCGCGCCGCATCGAGCAGATCCTGCCCGGCGTGTGCGACACGCGCACGCCCGAGGAAGGCGGCAACCCGCAGTACTGGACCGGCCTGCGCCCGGCCACGCCCACCAACATCCCCTTCATCGGCCGCACGCGCCTGGGCGGCCTGTGGGTGAACGCGGGCCACGGCACGCTGGGCTGGACGCACGGCGCAGGCTCGGGCAAGGCCATAGCCGAGCTGATCAGCGGCGAGCGGCCGGCGATGGATTTCCGGTTCCTGGGCGAAGGCGCGACCCGCCAGGGCGCCAATCCTCTTTCGATAGCAGCTCGCGCTTGATGGACGGGCGCTAGCGCCCGTTTTGACCCCTCATCAGTGCAGCACGCGCCCCGGCTGGGCCAGGAAGTCCAGCAGCGCGCCCTCGAAGGCCTCGGGGTTCTCGAGCTGCGGCCAATGACCCACGCCGGGCAGCATCACAGCGCGCGCATCGGGCAGCACGTGGGCCAGGGCCAGCAGGGCCTCGGGCGGCGTGCAGCGGTCCAGAGCGCCGCCCACCAGCAGCGTGGGCACATGCAATTGCGCCAGCGCGGACGCACCGCGCGCGAATTCCGGCAGCGCCTGCAGCGCGCGGCGGTAGGTGGCCGGGTGCACGCGGCCCATGGCGTGGTGCACCAGCCGCAGCCCTTCGGGCAGCGCGGCCGGGCCGGCGTCGCGCGGCACGATGCGCTCGGCGATGCGTGCCATGTCCAGCCCTTCGCCCAGCGCTGCCAGGCGCGGCGCCACCCAGGCGGCGGTGGCGGCCGCATCCAGCGCCGGGCCGCCCGCGCAGAGCGCGAGGCGCTGCACGCGCTCGGGCGCGCGCAGCGCCACCTCCAGTGCCAGCATGGCGCCCAGGCCATGGCCCACGAGCGTCACCGAGCCGCACTGCAGCGCGTCGAGCAGCAGCAGGCAGCGCTGGGCCAGGCCCTTGAAGCCATAGGGCTCCACCGGCGCGCTGCGGCCGTAGCCCGGCATGTCCCAGGCCACGGCGCGGTAGCCGGCGCAGGCCAGGGTTTCGAGCTGGGGCGCGAAGCTGAGGTGGTCGCCGTCGGCGTCGTGCAGCAGCACAACGGTGGGGCCGGAGCCCAGAAGGGAAAAGCTGGGAAGAAGAGACATGGAAGCGCCTGGGGCCGTGCGGCCGGGGCCGCTGCAGGCTTGCGCCCGCCAGCCGATAATAGCCCTCCCTTCGCCCGCTCCGGAGCGCGCCGCGCTCCGTGCCTCAGTGAACAGCCTGCCTCCCCGCCCTGACACCGCCCCCCCGACCGCCTTCTCTTCGCGCGAATTTCGCAGCGCGCTGGGCATGTTCGCCACGGGCGTGACCATCGTCACCGCACGCGGCGTGGGCGGTGAGCTGGTGGGCATGACGGCCAATTCGTTCAATTCCGTCTCGCTCGACCCGCCGCTGGTGCTGTGGAGCCTGGCGCACAAGGCCTCGTCGCTGCAGGCGTTCGCCACCGCCACGCACTACGCGATCAACGTGCTGACGGTGGAGCAGCGCGCACTGGCCGAGCGCTTCGCCACGCGCGGCATCGACCGCTGGGCGGGCGTCGCACACCGCGCGGGCCTGCACGGCGCGCCGGTGCTCGAAGGGGCAGCGGCGGTGTTCGAGTGCGCCAACCGCAGCCAGTACGTGGAGGGCGACCACACGATCTTCGTGGGGTTGGTGGAGCGCTGCGCGCACCTGGGCGGTGCGGCGCCGCTGCTCTACCACGGCGGGATGTTCTATACCGAGCACCCGCTGGGCACGCTGTCGGACACGGCAGTGCCCGACATGCCCGCGTCCTAAAAGCCCAGGCTCGCTTCTCCTACAGACAGGGCGGCTGGCGGGCCGCTCAATGGAGGCTTCCCGCAACGTCAACGCACAAGGAGCCTCACATGAACAGCCCCAAGGACACTCTCAATCGCGATCCCCTCACCGGTGCGCCGGGAGCGCATCCCATCGGAACGGGCATCGGCGCCGCCGGCGGCGCGGTCACAGGCGCAGCGGCCGGCGCGCTGGGCGGCCCCATCGGGGCGGCGGCAGGCGCCGTCGTCGGCGCGGTGATCGGCGGGCTGGCCGGCAAGGGCGCGGCCGAGGCGGTCAACCCCACGGTGGAAGAAGCGCACTGGCGCGAGGCCTATGTGCGCGAGCCGTACTACTCCCCGGACTACGCCTATGAGGACTACGCCCCCGCGTACCGTGCGGGCTGGGAAGCCCGTGCGGCCGGCAGCGACTGGGACGCCGCGCGCGCGGAATGGGCCCGCAGGTGGGACGCCGAGCATGCCGAGGGCCGGCTCAAGTGGGAAAAGGCCCAGCCGGCATTCAAGGCCGCCTGGGACCGGGCCAACCGCAGCTACGTCCAGGAAACGGGCTACTGACTCCGAACCCGTAGTTATGGCGCCGCGACGGTGGTCTTGATCCATTCCACCATCGCGTCGTAGGCGGCGCGGGGCGTTTCCAGGTGGCCGCCAGGCACTTCCAGGTAGCGATTGCGGGAGTTGGCGGGCAGCTTGTCTACCAGGTAGGCACGGATACGGCCGAACAGCGGGTCTTTCTCGCCCACGGCCGTGAAGACAGGCAGGCCGGCGGGCAAGCGCGGTGCGGTGACGGACATCTCGGCATCGCCCGCCGGGTCGAAGTACGACTGGAAGTTGGCCGCCGTGGTGATCAAGGGCTGCTGGCGGCCCTGGTTGATATCGATGAAGCGCTCGCGCTCGCCGCCCTTGCCTGCGGCCACCAATTCGCGCGCCTTCACGATGCTGTCATGAACGGCCGACAGGCCCGGCAGGGTGTCGTACAGCAGCGGCACATGTCCGGGCGCCAGCAGCACCAGCGCCTGCACGTCGCCGCCGCGAACCGCATGGCCCATGGCGGCAGGCACGCCCATGCTGTGGCCCATGAGCACGATGCGCGTGGCGCCCTGCCCGCGCAGCGCACGCACGTGGCCCGCGATCTCCTGCATGGCGTGGTCCCAGTTGCCGTCGAGGTAGCGCGTGCGCGACCACGGCATGTCGGGCAGCCGCACCAGCCAGCCCTCGCCCTCGAAGCGGGCCTTGAGCGGCGAGAAGTTCGGGTCGTTCGGGTTGCCCGGGCTCTTGCCGTGCAGCATGAGGATGCCGACGCGCTCTTGCGCCAGGGCGGATAGGGGCATCAGGGCGGCGCACAGGCCCGCCAGGGCGAGCGCGCAGCAGGCGCGGCGTGTCAGGGTCATGTCTGCTCCGGGGTTGGGAGCGCCATTCTTGGCGCCCGGCCCCACCGCCGTCCAGAGGAGTTTTACTTGACCGCCTCGGGCAGCTCGATCTTCACTTCGAGCACTTCCAGGTCGTCCTGGCGCTCGAAGTGCACCTTGAGGTCTTCGGCGTTGATCTTCACGTACTTCGAGATCACCGCCACCAGCTCACGCTGCAGCGCGGGCAGGTAGTCGGGCTGGCCCGCGTTGCGGCCGCTGCGCTCGTGGGCCAGGATGATCTGCAGGCGCTCCTTGGCCACCGTGGCGGTTTTCTTCTTCTCGCCGAGCAGGAAAGACAGCAGGGACATGGCCGCTTACCTCCCGCCGAAGATGCGCTTGAAGAAGCCGGGCTTGACCGCCTCGATGAAGCGCAGGGGCTTGTCCTCGCCCTGGAAGCGCGCCACCACGTCCTTGTAGGCCTCCGACACGTCGGTGCCCGCCAGGTGGATGGCGGGCAGGCCCTGGTTCGAGGCCTGCAGCACGCTTTCGGACTCGGGAATCACGCCGATGAGCTTGATCCGCAGGATGTCCTGGATGTCTTCCAGGCTCAGCATCTGGCCGTCTTCCACGCGGTTGGGGTTGTAGCGCGTGATGAGCAGGTGCTCCTTGACGGGCTCCTTGCCCTCGATGGCCCGCTTGGTCTTGCTGCTGAGCATGCCCAGGATGCGGTCGGAGTCGCGCACCGAGGACACTTCCGGGTTCGTGACCAGCAGCGCCTCGTCGGCGAAGTGCATGGCCATGAGGGCACCGCTCTCGATGCCGGCGGGCGAGTCGCAGACGATGTAGTCGAAGCCCATCTCGGCCAGGTCCTTGAGCACCTTTTCCACGCCCTCCTGCGTCAGCGCGTCCTTGTCGCGCGTCTGGCTGGCGGCCAGGATGAACAGGTTCTCGCACTGCTTGTCCTTGATGAGGGCCTGGTTCAGGTTGGCCTCGCCCTGGATCACGTTGATGAGGTCGTACACCACGCGGCGCTCGCAACCCATGATGAGGTCCAGGTTGCGCAAGCCGACGTCGAAATCGATCACAGCAGTCTTGTGGCCGGCGAGCGCCAGGCCCGATGCGAAGGCGGCACTGGTGGTGGTCTTGCCCACGCCTCCCTTGCCGGAGGTCACGACGACGATTTTGGCCATGTGTGCGGTTTCCTTGCGTTGGTTCTTTTCAAAGCGGTTCGATGAGCAGCTTCTCGCCTTCCAGGCGCACCTGCGCGGGCTTGCCGCGCACGTTGTCGGGCAGTTCGGTCTCGGTGGTGCGGTAGATGCCGGCCACGGACACGAGCTGCGGCTCCAGGCAGGTGCTGAAGATGCGGGCGCTGGTGTCACCGCGCGCGCCGGCGATGGCACGGCCGCGCAGCGGCGCGTAGACGTGGATGTTGCCGTCGGCGATCACCTCGGCGCCGAAGCTCACCACGGCCATCACCACCAGGTCCGCGCCGCGCGCATACACCTGCTGGCCGGAGCGCAGCGGCTTGTCCACCAGCACGGTGGCCGGCGCGGGCGCAGCCACCGGCACCTCGCGCACCACCTCCACCTCGCGGATCACCTCGCGCACGGCACCCTCGCGCGGCGGCTGGGCGCGCGCGGGGGCCGCCTCGGGCGCCTCGGCCAAGCCCGCGGCGCGGGCCGCCTCCATCTGCGCGGGACTGCCGCCCCGCACGGCCACGGGCTGCGTGCGGTGCATGCGCAGCGCCTGCACGAGCGCGGTGAAGTCGATGGTGCCACCCTCCTCGCGCACGGCGGTCAGGTCGATCAGGACGGGGTCGTTGTCGAAGAAGTCGGGGTCGTCGGCGGCGCGGCCCGCCAAGTCGGCGGCGGCGGCGGCGGCGTCGGTGGTCTTGAGCATCACGGCCACCACGGGCAACTGGGCGCTCTTGAGGTCTAGATGGGTGCGGGCGTGGCCCGCCGTATCAACGGCCATGAAGCAATGCGGTGGGGAAACGGCGCGGCGCGGCGCCGCTCCTGGAAGCCGCGAAGTGTACAGCGCACCGCACGGGGCACTGCATCAGGACGTGTCAAAGCTTGGGAATGCGGATCCGGCTGATCATCAGCGAGCCCGACAGCGCGAACAGCAGCACCAGCGGATGCAGCGTGAAGCCGCCGATCACCACCTTGCCCAGCCACAGGTGCTCGCGCACCGCGCCCATGGAGGCCGCCAGCGCCAGCAGGCCCACAAGGACGATGGAGGTGGGAATGGGCGTGCCTTCGAAATACTTGACCTTGCCCGACGGCCCCTCCGCCATCGCCTCGGCCGTGATGTTGAAGCGCGCCAGGCGGGACACGCCGCAGGCCACGAAGAAGGCGAGCACGGTGCGGTCGTACAGCCCCTGCATGCCGCAGGCATAGGCGATGATGGCCGGCGCCACGCCGAAGGAGATCACGTCGGCCAGCGAATCCAGCTCACGCCCCATGGCCGAGCTTTTCTGCCGCCAGCGCGCGACGCGGCCATCGAGCACGTCGAACACCAGCGCCGCCAGCACCAGCGCGCAGGCGAAGTACACGTGGCGCACGTCCGCCGTTTCCAGGTAGGTCATGGACGAGAACAGCGCCCCGACGCCGCACACGGCGTTGCCCAGCGTGAACCAGTCTGCGAGGTGGAACTCGCGGATCATCGAGAAGCGTTTGTGGGGTGATGCCATGGGGCGATTATCGAACGCTCCGGCCTCCCGTGTCTCACTGGAAGCGTGGCGCGCGCTTTTCGATGAAGGCGGTGACGGCCTCGCGGTGGTCGGCCGTCTTGTGGGCGATGGCCTGGTAGCCGGCGGACAGCTCCAGCAGCGATTCCAGCGTGGCGAGCTGCCCTTCGCGCAGCAGGCGCTTGGTCATGCGCATCACGGCGCCGGGGTTGGCGGCGATTTTTTCGGCCAGCGCGCGGGCCGTGGGCAGCAACTGGTCGGCGGGCACCACGCGGCTGACCAGGCCCGCAGGCCAGCGCATCCAGCGCATTGATGGCCTCGCCGGTGAAGGCCATTTCGGAGACCTTGGCCATGCCCACGGCGCGCGGCAATAGCCAGGCCGATGTCCGTGCGTACGAAGCAACGGCATATGAGCCGATACCAGCGTAGCGCGACCCATGAGTTCCGTTTATTCCTTGGGCAGCGTTCGCGCGATCGGCTCGTAAGATTTTTGTGCCTGTTCGACTGCCTTGGCCCATTCGGCGCCACCAAGGAAGGACAGGAAAGGCGCATCGTTGCGAGCCGTCTTGACATACTCGGGATCCTTGAGGGCGGCTTCAATGGCTTTCTCGAGCCGGGCGCGAATCGCGGCCGGAACGCCGTTGGGCGCAGCGATGCCACGCTCGGCCGTCATCTCAACCGGAAATCCCATCTCAAACGTGGTCGGCGTGCTGGCGATGCGCTGTACCTTGTCCTTGGCGAACTGGGCCAGCAGACGTACGGGCGTGGCTTCGTTCTCGGGATCCGGCACCTCCGAAGCGGCCAGGAACGCGATGTCGAGCGTGCTGGTCGTGAGGGCGGCCTTCTGCTGCGCCGAGCCGTTGAACGGGATGGAGTTGAACTTCACGCTGGCGGCGTTTTCCAGTTGGGCCATCGCCAAGTGTCCGTTGGTGCCCAGGCCGTTGTGACCGGCCGAATAGGACGACGGAGCGGTTTTCAGCTGGCTCACGACCTGCCGCAGGTCGGTCAGCTTGCTGTCCTTGCGCGTCACCATGATCGTGGGGTCGCTGACGAGGCGCGCGACCAGGGTCAGGTCCTTGGTTGTGTACGACGACTTGCGGTACATCGGTACGAAAAAATAGCCCGGCAGATTGACCACCACCAGGGAATAGCCGTCCGGCTTGGCCCGCATCACCGAATTGATGGCGATCTCTCCCGATGCTCCCGGCCGGTTCTGAATGACGAAGGAGGCGTTGTCGCCGAGATGCTTGGCGATGAAGGGCGCCAGGTTGCGCACCATCACATCGGTGGTACCGCCGGCGGCAAACCCGACGGTGATGCTGATCGGTGCGTCCGAGGGCCAGGCGGCGTGCGCCGGCGCGGCCGCGAGGCCGGCCAGAAGGGCCGCGGCGGCCGCGAGGATCGAGCGATGGATGGGAGTGCTGAACATCACGATGTCTCCGAAGTTGTCATAGGAGCGCCGAATCTTGAATCGATCCAAAAAGTAGCGAAAGCGATATTTATTCAATAGAAGACAGTCGTTTTGGGACACTGATGGTTATTCAAAAAACGACTTTTAAAGTATTCATAAATATCACTTTTCAGACTGATTCAGGCTTCCTACACTGCGCCCCATAAGACAACAAGGAGCGTCAATGAGCGGATTTCTGAGCATCGACAGGATGGACGGGGTAGTGGTGGCCACCATGAATCGGCCCGACGAGCGCAACGCGCTGACCGAGGAGCACCAGATGCTCGAATTCGTCGAGCTGTGCGCGCAGATTCGGCGCGATCCGGGCGTGACGGCACTGGTGCTGACCGGCGCGGGCTCGGCCTTTTCCGCCGGCGGCAATCTCAAGAACATGCGGGACAAGAAGGGCTTTTCCGCCGGCTCTCCCGCCGACATCCGCGACGCCTACCGCAACGGCATCCAGCAGATCCCGCTGGCGCTGTACGAAGTGGACGTGCCGACCATCGCCGCGGTGAACGGCCCGGCCATCGGCGCCGGTCTGGACCTGGCGTGCATGTGCGACATTCGCCTCGCGTCCGAGCGAGCCACCTTCGCCAGCAGTTTCGTCAAGCTGGGCATCGTGCCGGGCGACGGCGGGGCCTGGCTGCTGGCGCGCACCATCGGCCAGCCGAAGGCGATGGAAATGATGCTGACCGGCGACACCTTCGACGCCGCCCGTGCGCTGGCGCTGGGGCTGGTCTCGCGCGTGATCCCACCGGAGGAACTGATGCCGCAGGCGCTCGATCTGGCGGCGCGTATCAGCGCCAATCCGTCGCGCACGGTGCGCCTCACCAAGCGGCTGCTGCGCGAGAGTGACTCCGTGTCGCTGGCTTCTTCGCTGGAGATGGCGGCGGCCTACCAGGCGCTGGCGCACTACACCTCGGACCACGACGAAGCGGTACGGGCGTTCCTGGAAAAGCGCAAGCCCATGTTCACGGGCCGTTGAGGAGAGGCGATGTTCGAGTTCAATCAACCGCCGGACCTCTCGGTCTGCGAGCCCACGCGGCAGCGGGTGCGGGCATTTCTCGCCGCCGAGGTGGAGCGGGGCAGCTTCAAGCCCTGGGAAGTGACGTGGACCACCTTCGACCGCGGCTTCAGCCGCCGTGCCGGGATCGCGGGTCTGATCGGCATGACCTGGCCGCGCGCCTATGGCGGGCAGGAAGCCACGGCGCTGGAGCGCTATGTGGTGGTGGAGGAGATGCTGGCCGCTGGTGCGCCTTGCGGCGCGCACTGGATCGCCGACCGGCAGTCCGGCCCGCAGATTCTCCGGCATGGGTCGGAGCGCGCCAAACAGGACATCCTTCCACGCATCGCACGCGGCGAGTGCGCCTTCGGCATCGGCATGAGCGAGCCCGACTCGGGCTCCGACCTGGCCGCGGTGCGCACCAGGGCTACCCGGGTCGAGGGGGGCTGGCGCATCAATGGCACCAAGGTGTGGACGACCAATGCCCACCAGGTGGATTACCTCATCACCCTGGTGCGCACAGCCGAGCCGGGCGCCGGCAAGCACGAGGGGCTGACGCAGATGATCACGGCCACCGGCCAGCCCGGCATCACCGTGCGGCCGATCCGGGACCTGTCGGGGCACCACGAATTCAACGAGGTGCACTTCGAGGACTACTTCGTTCCTGACGACATGCTGATCGGCGAGCCCGGTTCCGGCTGGCGCATGGTGACCGCCGAGCTGGCCTACGAACGCAGCGGCCCGGACCGGTTCCTGAGCGCGTGGCAACTGCTGGCCGCCCTGGTGGATGCCGTCGGCCACGGGCCCGACGCACAGCAGGCCGTACAGATCGGGCGCCTGGTGGCGCACGCAGCGACGCTGCGGCGCATGTCCACCGGCATCGCCGGCCTGCTGGAGCGGGGCGCAAACCCCCAGGTGGAAGCAGCGCTGGTGAAGCACGTAGGCACGGGCTTCGAGCGCGAGATTCCAGAAATCGCCCGCTTGCTGGTGGAGGCCGGCCAGCAGGGCGAGGCCGGGCAGCGTTTCGCCGACGCGCTGCGGCACGTGACGCTGGCCGCGCCCAGCTTCACCCTGCGCGGTGGCACGCGCGAAATTCTGCGTGGCGTGATCGCGCGAGGGATGGGGCTGCGATGAGCGAACGAGACGAACTCACGGCGATGGTGAACGAGCAGGCGGAGCGGCAGTTCCGCGAGCTCCTGACGCCCGAGGCCATGGAGCAGGCCAGCACCGGCCAATGGCTGCCGACCCTGTGGCAGCAAATGGAGGACGCCGGCTGGCCGTCGGCACTGGTCGCGGAGGGGCAGGGCGGCGTCGGCCTGCCTTCGAGCGCCGCGTTCGACGTCGTCCGCCTGAGCGGGCATTGGGGCGTTCCGCTGCCGCTGGCCGAAACCATGGCGGGTCGCGGACTCTGGACGGCGGTCGGGGGCGATCCGGACTTGGTGGCGGATCGGCCGGTGCTCCTGGGTGTAGGCGCGCAGGCGCATGCGCCTGCGCTGCGGCTCGATGGCGAGTCCTCCCTGTCTGGCGAGACAGGTTCCGTGACTTTCGGCGACGCGCCTGGCGCCCTGCTGCTGGTGCAGGCCCATATGCGCGACGATGCCCATGCGCTCGTGCTGCTGGACGTGCAGAAGCTCGCGCCGCGTTCGGTGCGCGCCCTGTCGTTCGAGGCGCAATGCGCATTCAGCCTGGGCAGCGTTCTGGTCCCGACAGACTATTGCCAGCCATGGGACGTGCGCGATCCGCGCGCGCTTCAGGCCGTGGGTGCCGTGCTGCGATCGGTGCAGATGGTGGGTGCCATGCAGCGCTGCCTGGCGCTGGGGCTGCAATACGCGCAGGAGCGGGAGCAGTTCGGCCGGCCGATCTCGCGCTTCACGCCCGTGCAGGACATGTTGGTGGAAGCCGCAGCGGAAGTCTCCGCCGCCGTCAATGCCGCCAGCCTGGCGGTGGACCATTGGCGGTCGGCGCCGACGCCCGAAGGCGTGTTCGCCGCCGCCGTGGCCAAGTCCCGCTGCGGCGAGGCTGCCGGCAAGGTGGCCGCATTCATCCACCAAGTGCACGGCGCCATGGGGTTCACGCAGGAGCATGTGCTGCACCAGTTCACGCGCCGCCTCTGGGCCTGGCGCGACGAATTCGGCACGGAGGCGTATTGGAACCACCAGATCGGCACGCGCGTCTGCGCAGCCGACGGGCACAGCCTGTGGCCCATGCTCACGGCCCTTTGACATCCGACCCCATGAAGACCGACCCTTCCTCCTTCAAGAACGGCCCCTTGCAGGGCGTGCGCATCATCGACGCGACCACGGTCGTCCTCGGGCCCTACGCGACCCGCATCCTGGCAGACATGGGCGCCGAGGTGATCAAGATCGAAACCTCGTCGGGCGACCAGACCCGCCACTACAAGCCGCTGCGCCACGAAGGCATGGCGGGCTACTTCATCAATCTGAACCGCAACAAGCGCAGCGTCTCGCTGGACCTGAAGTCCCCCGAGGGCATGGAGGTGCTCAAGCGCCTGCTGAAGGGCGCCAACGCCTTCATCCACAACATGCGGCAGCAGGCGGCGGACCGCCTGGGCCTGGGCTACGAAGCGGTGCGCGCCGTCAAACCCGACATCGTGTACTGCTCCGCGGTGGGTTTCGGCTCGGCGGGCCCGTACTCGGGCCGGGCGGCGTACGACGACGTCATCCAGGCCGGCTCCGGCATTGCCGGGCTGTTCGCCCAGGTCCACGGCCAGCCCATGTTCGCGCCCACCGTGCTGTGCGACAAGATCACCGGCCACACGGTGGCCTACGCGGTGGTCGCAGCATTGCTGCAACAGGCCAAGGGCGGCGGTGGCCAGGCGGTCGAGGTGCCGATGCTGGAAACCTCGGCGGAGTTCGCGCTGGTCGAGCACCTGCACGCCGCCACCTTCGAGCCGCCGCTTGGGGAGATCGGTTTCAAGCGCGTCATGAGCAAGTTTCGCAAGCCCTACCGCACGCGCGACGGCTTCATGTGTATCCTGCCGTATTCCGACAGCAACTGGACCGATTTCTTCCGCTTCACCGGGCGCACCGAACTGCTGGACGACGAGCGCTTCCGCGTGCTGGCGGACCGGGTGCAGCACATCGACGAACTCTATGCCGTGATCGAGAAAGAAGCGCCGCGCTTCACCAACGCCGAGTGGGAGGCTTTCTGCAACCGGGTGAGCATCCCCTGCATGCCCGTGCGCGACCTGGAGGGCGTCCTGCAAGACGAGCATTTGCAGGCGGTAGGCATGTTCCAGCCCGCCACGCACCCGACCGAAGGCGACTACCGAGTGGTGCGCAGTCCTGTGCAGTTCGCCGAGCCGTTCCGGCTGCGCCACCACGCGCCGCGATTGGGGCAGGATACGATCAACGTGATGCGGGATGCGGGTTACTCGGACGCCGAGATCGACAGCCTCGTGGCCAAAGGAGCCGTGCTCGCGGCGCCGCCGGTGGCCGAATGAATGGCCGGGCCTGCCCCGCCATTGGAGCTGTAGCGCGAGGCCACCCCACATGACACTGAAGCAGTTGGAAGCGTTCTACTGGGCGGCGAAGCTGGGCACCTTCGCCATCGCTGCACAACGCCTGCACGTGACACAGTCCTCGCTGTCCAAGCGCATCGCCGAGCTGGAGTCAGATCTCGGCCAGCAGCTGTTCGACCGCACGGCGCGGCGCGCCATGCTCACGGCGGCCGGGGAAAAACTGCTGGACAAGGCGGCGGCCATGCTCGATCTGGAGCGCGACATCCGCGCCGACTCGGGCCCATCCCGCGACGAATTGCAGGGCGCTTGCCGCGTCGGCATCACCGAGCTGACCGCGACCACGTGGTTCCCGTCCCTGGTGGCGCGGGTGGAGCGCGACTTCCCTCTGCTGACGCTGGAGCCGCAGGTGGGTTTGTCACGCCTGATCGAGAACGACGTGGTTCGGGGCGAGCTCGACGTGGCGATCCTCGCGGGCGCGGTGAATCGGCCGGAACTGCGCGGCCGGGCCGTGGCCGACATCGAGTTCATCTGGACCAGCGCGCCCGTGCGGCTGCCGCGCCGCACCGTGCTGCAGGCCGAGCATTTCGAGGCGCATCCGGTCATCAACAATCCCCACGACTCCGGCCTGTCCGTGGCTTTCGAGAGCTGGGCCAACACCCACCGCATCCGCATCGGCAAGACGATCCAGTGCAACAGCCGTGCAGCGATCATCGCACTGACCATCGCCGGTGTCGGCATCAGCTTTCAGCCGCGCCGCTACGTGCAGCCGCTGCTGGAGCGCGGCTTGCTGGTGCCGCTGGAGAGCGCCGCACCACTGCCACGCCAACCCTACAACCTCGTCTGGCGCGCGGACGACGACCGGCGCATCGTCGAAGCCATCGTGGCCCTGGTGCAGGAAGAGGCGGATTTCGACGCCGACAACCTGTTTTGGGGCAATTGAAGATGCTGTCGCGATCCAATCGATAGCTATAGCTGTCTGCTATGGGCGATCGCGAATGGGATCCACATGCCAGCCATCAGCAGCAGGGGCAGCGCGAAATCGCCAGCGGCCGTGAGGCGACACAAACACTCTGAAACGCTCGCCAGACGTGCACAAGCAGCCCCCATTCACGAAGCATCAGCCTGCCGCCGCGCCGCGAATTCCACATACCAGGGCAGGCAGCCAGGGTTCGCCATCGCGTCCCGATTGACCACCTTGTCGATCGGCTGGCCCAGCAGCAGCTTCTTGATGGGCAGCTCCTGCTTCTTGCCGCTCAAGGTGCGCGGCACCTCGGCGACCTGGATGATCTCGTCGGGCACGAAGCGCGGGCTCAAGGAGCTGCGGATGGCCGCGTTGATGCGCTCGCGCAGCGCGTCATCCAGCGTGGCGCCGCTGCGCAGCACGACGAACAGCGGCATGTAGCTCGCGCGGCCCAGGTATTCCAGGTCCACGACCAGGCTGTCAAGCACCTCGGGCAGGGCCTCGACGGCGCTGTAGATCTCGCTCGTGCCCATGCGCAACCCGTGACGATTGATGGTGGCGTCGCTGCGGCCGTAGATCACGCAGCCGGGGTGGGCGCTGGAGCCGATCTCGATCCAGTCGCCGTGGCGCCAGACGGCCCCGGCCTCGGGCCCCAGATCCCCGCCGCCGGGCCTGCGGCCATGGCCGGGCGGGTACATCTCGAAGTAGCTGGCGCGGTAGCGCGCGCCATCGGCATCGCCCCACAGGAACAAGGGCATGGACGGGATGGGCTGGGTGCACACCAGCTCGCCCACGGCGTCCAGCACCGGGCGGCCCTGCTCGTCCCAGGCCTCGACGGCCGCGCCCAGCATGCGGCACTGCATGCGCCCGGGCGTTTGCGGCAGCTCGCGATTGCCGCCGATGAAGGCGCCCGCGAAGTCGGTGCCGCCGGAGATGTTGCACCACCAGATATCGCCCCCACGCTTTGCCGCTGCGTGGGGATCGCTGCCCCCTGGGGAAGCCGCGCCTTGCTTGGAGCGGCCCGGCGCTGCGGCGACAGCGGCCCCGGCGGACACCTGTCGAAAGAAGTCGGTGCCCCACTGCTGCACCTCGGCGGACAGCGGCGAGCCAGTGCTGCCCAGCACACGGATCGCCGACAGATCGCCGCAGGCCGCAGGGGTGATCCCGGCCTTCATGCAGTGGCCGTAGAACGCGGCGCCAGCGCCGAAGAAGGTCACGCGCTCCTCGGCTGCCATGCGCCACAGCACTGTCCAGTCGGGCCGCTCCTTGCTGCCGCCGGGGTTGCCGTCGTACAGCACGCAGGTGGTGCCGCCCAGCAGGCCGCCGACCTGGGCGTTCCACATGATCCAGCCGGTGGAGCTGTACCAGTGGTAGCGCTCGCCCAGGGAGTTGGGCGCGTAGCTGCAGCCGATGTCGTTGTGCAGCACCGCCAGCTGCAGCATCACCAGCATCATGCCGCCATGGCCGTGCACGATGGGCTTGGGCAGGCCGGTGGTGCCGCTGGAATAGACGATCCACAGCGGGTGGTCGAACGGCAGCCACGCCGGTTCAAAGGCCGCAGTCTCTGCATCATTTCGGGCGATGACGCTTGCGTAGCAAGCGGTATCAGCTACTGTTTTTGAAGCATCCAGGTTGTTCACCAGCACCACGTGGCGCAGCGTGGGCAGTTGCGCGCGCAGCTCCGCCAGCACGTCGCAACGGTCGTGGTCGCGCCCCCCATAGGTGACGCCATCCACGGCCAACAGCACCGTCGGTGCGATCTGGCGGAAGCGGTCCAGCACCGCGTGCGTGCCCATGTCGGGCGCGCACAGGCTCCACACCGCGCCGATGCTGGCGCAGGCCAGGAAGGCGACGATGGTCTCGGGGATGTTGGGCAGGTAGGCTGCCACGCGATCGCCGGGCCGTACGCCTTGGGCCCTCATGTGCAGCGCCAGCGCCGCCACCTGCCGGCGCAGCGCGTGCCAGGACAGCTCGCGGCGCTCGCCGCGTTCGTTGCGGCCGATGAGGGCCGGCTGGCCCGCGGCCTGTGCGGCGTTCACATGGCGCAGCACCTGGCGCGCGTAGTTCACCTGCGCGCCGGGAAACCACTGCGCGCCGGGCATCACGTTCTTTGCGAGTACCGCGCGGTGCGGCGTGGGCGACTGCAGGTCGAAGTAGTCCCAGATGCTCTGCCAGAAGGCGTCCAGATCGGTGGTGGACCAGCGCCATAGCGCGTCGTAATCGTCAAAGCGCAGGCCGTGCTGCGCCAGCAGCCAATCCTGGTAGCGGCGTATCTGGGGCGTGTAAGGCGGGTGTGTTGGGGGGATGTTGTGGTTTGTCTCCATACGCACAGCCTAGCGCGGTCGCGGTCGCCGTGCGCGCCACGCATGTGACAACTTGCCGGCCGCACCTCGCCGGCCG
Organism: Acidovorax sp. MR-S7; assembly: GCF_000400995.2. Lineage (GTDB taxonomy): Bacteria > Pseudomonadota > Gammaproteobacteria > Burkholderiales > Burkholderiaceae_C > MR-S7. The sequence continues at coordinate 33,970 of NZ_DF238926.1, forward strand.
CACCTCGCCGGCCGCACCTCGCCGGTCGCACCTGGCCGGCTGCACCTGGCCTCAGCGCCGCGGCTGCTCCGTCACGCTGGTGATGGCATAGCCCTTGTCGCGCAGCTGCCGTCCGGGCTCGGGAATACCAAGGTCGTTCCAGTGCGCCTGGGTTTCGTCCCGTTCCACGGCGCGGTGCTCGCAGTTCCAATCGGTATTGATGGCCTCCTGCGGTATGGGCTTGCCCTCGGGCACGGCCAGATGGGAATAACGCCCCTCGGCTTCGGATCGGCGGTAGATGTCCACGCGCATGTCGGGTCCTTTGCTTGCTGGTTGCAGGGTTCTCCACTGTAGTGAGACCATCGCCCGCCCGGCGTAGGAAGCGGCCGCATGGCCGCCGTGCTTGACGCAAGGCAAGATCGCCGCTTTCTGCCCTGCCGACAATTGCCCGCTGTTGCCACTGCCGGCGGCCTGTTTCTGAATCATGACAACACAAGACGTTTCCTCTCAGCGCAGCGACGTGCTCGTCGTGGGTGCGGGGCCTGCCGGGCTGTCGCTGGCGGCCTCGCTGGCCCAGGCCGGCATGCAGGTCACGGTGCTGGAGCAGCAACCCGCCTCCACGCTGGCCACGCCCCCGGCCGACGGGCGCGAGATTGCACTCACCCACCCCAGCGTGGCGACGCTGCAGCGCATCGGCAGCTGGCAGCGCCTGGCCGCGCACGAGGTCGGCTTGCTGCGCGAGGCGCAGGTGCACGACGGCCCCGTGGGCCAGCGCGGGGCCATGCAGCTGCACGCAGGCGGCAGCGGCGTCCAGCATCTGGGCTGGATCGTGCCCAACCATGCGCTGCGCCGCACGGCCTACGAAGTGGCCGCGCACACGCCCGGCGTACGACTGGTCACCGAGGCACGCGTCACGCGCGTGGCCGTCACGCCCGCGCATGCCGAGCTGGAATACACCGACACCCGCAACCTCGACGCAGCGCCACTGCGTCTGCAGGCCCCGCTGCTGGTGGCTGCCGACAGCCGCTTTTCCGCCACGCGGCGCCAGTTGGGCATTGGCGCGGCCATGCACGACTTCGGCCGCACGGTCATCGTCTGCCGCCTGCGCCATGAGCTGCCCCACCACGAGGTCGCGCACGAGTGCTTCGGCTACGAGCAGACGCTGGCGATCCTGCCGCTGCCGGGCGACCTGGTCGATGGCGCGCCGATGTGCTCGGCCGTGGTCACCACCGGCGCGGCGCATGCGCAGGAGCTGCTGGCACTGCCCCCTGAGGCATTCGCCGCACGCGTACAAGCCCAGTTCAAGGACCGCCTGGGCGCCATGCGGCTGGTGGGCGAGCGCCACGCCTACCCGCTGGTCGCCGTGTATGCGCACCGCTTCGCCGCCGCGCGCTGCGCGCTGCTGGGTGACGCGGCCGTCGGCATGCACCCGGTGACGGCGCACGGGTTCAACCTGGGGCTGGCGGGTGTGGACAGCCTCACGCGCACTCTCACCCAGGCACGCGAGCGCGGCGCGGACATCGGCGCCGCCAGCGTGCTGGAGGGTTACGCACGCGGCCATCACCGCCACGCCTGGCCGCTGTACCAGGGCACGAATGCCATCGTGCGCCTGTACACCGACGACCGGCCGCTGCCCCGCCTGCTGCGCCAGGTGGTGCTGGCGGGCGCCAACCGGCTGCCGCCCCTCAAGGGCGCCATCGTGAGCCAGCTCACAGGCCGGCGCCCCGCCTGGCCCAGCGCCGCACCTTAGCGCGCACACCGCCATTCAACTGGAGGGGCAGGCACTCGCTGCCTGTCCCGGCCAGCGTCCTGCGGCACACTCATCCATAATGGCCGCATGGACAACCTGTTGGACCATCTCTGCGAGACCGTCACCCGCGCACGCACCGTCGAAGAGCTCACCCGGCCGCTGCTGGAGCTGCTGGAAGACATCACCGGGTTCGAATCCACCTACCTCACGGTGGTGGACCTGGAGCGGGGTGTGCAGCGTGTGCTGTACGCGCGCAACACGCGCCAGATGCAGATCCCCGAGGGACTGAGCGTGCCCTGGCACGACACGTTGTGCAAACGCGCGCTGGACGAGGGCCGACCCTTCACCGCCGACGTGGGGCAATGCTGGGGCGATTCGCAGGCCGCCGCCGCGCTGGGCATCCAGACCTACGCCAGCACACCGGTGCGCATGTCCGACGGCCAGCTCTACGGCACGCTTTGCGCCGCCAGCGACGAGCGCCAGGAGCTCACTTCGCAGGCGCGCAACGCGCTGACGCTGTTCGCGCGGCTCATTGGCCAGCAGGTCGAGCGCGAACAGCTGCTGCAGCAATTGCTGCAGGCCAATGCCCGGCTGGCGGCCTATGCGGCGACCGATGCCCTTACCGGCCTACCCAACCGCCGCGCGCTGCGCGAAATGCTGCACCAGCAACTGGCGCAAGGCGCGCGCCAGGGCACGGCGGTGCTGATCGCCTTCATGGACCTGGACGGTTTCAAGGCGATCAACGACACCTATGGCCACGAGGTGGGCGACCTCTTCCTGGCCGACATGGCCGAGCGGCTGCGCGGCGCCGCGCGCGCGCAGGACTTCGTCGCACGCTACGGGGGCGATGAGTTCGTGGCCGTAGGCCCCGGCCCCGCGCTCGGCCCGGCGCTGGAGGCGGCCCGCCAGGGGTTCGGCCAGCGTCTGGCACAGGCCACGCGCGGGCGCTTTGGCGGGGCGGGCGCCCCCATCGACTACGCCGGCGCCAGCGTGGGTGTGATCGCCGTGCTCCCCAACGGCATGACGGCCGACGAGGCGCTGCGCGAGGCCGACCGCGCCATGTACGCCGCTAAGAAGGCGCGCCGCGCCGTGCGCTGAACAAGCCCCCGCACGGGCATGCGCGGCAGGGGGCCGGGATAATCCGCCGCTCTGCCAGCCCCCTCCACCCCTCTGCCCATGCCCGCAGCCCTGCCCCGCGTGCTGTCCGTCATCCCGCCGATGACGCAGCTCAACACGCCCTACCCCTCCACCGCCTACCTCACGGGCTTTCTGCGCTCGCGCGGCGTGCCGGCGTGGCAGGAGGACTTGGCGATCGCGCTGGTGTTGCGGTTGCTCTCGCGCGACGGTCTCGCGCAGGTCGCCGAAAGGGCGCGGGCCTTGCCCGCAAACGCGCAGAGCCCGGCGGTGCAGTCCTTTCTTGCGCAGCAGGAGCGGTACCTGGCCACCATCGGCCCAGCCATGGCCTTTTTGCAGGGCCGCGACAACACACTCGCACACCGCATCGTGGGCCGCCACTACCTGCCGGAAGGGCCGCGCTTCGCGGCGCTGGACGTGTACGAGGACGACGGCAGCGGCGACCCGCTGGGCTGGGCCTTCGGCGCCCTGGGCCTGACCGACAAGGCCAAGCATCTGGCCACGCTGTACCTCAACGACCTGGCGGACGTGCTGCAGGGCGCCGTGGACGCGCGTTTCGAGTTTGTGCGATACGCCGAACAGCTCGCCGGCAGCCAGCCGACGTTCGACCCGCTGGCCGACGCGCTGGTGCAGGCGCCGACCCTCGTGGACGAGGTGCTGCAGCAGCTCACCCATGAGGCCGTCGCGCGCCACCAACCCGGCGTGGTGCTGCTCTCGGTGCCCTTCCCGGGCTCGGTGTACGGCGCGTTTCGCATTGCCCAGGCCATCAAGGCACAGCACCCGCACATCGTCACCGTGCTGGGCGGCGGCTTCGTCAACACCGAGCTGCGCGAGCTGGCCGACCCACGGGTGTTCGATTTCTTCGACTACGTGACGCTGGACGCCGGCGAGCGCCCGCTGCTCGCGCTGCTGGAGCACCTGCAAGGCCAGCGCGGGCGCCAGCGGCTGGTGCGCACCTTTGTGCGCAATGACGATGGTGCCGTGCAGTACGTCCACCTGGCGGAGCCCGACGTCGCCTTTGCCGAGATCGGCACGCCCACCTGGGTCGGCCTGCCGCTTCAGCGCTATCTGTCGCTGCTGGACATGCTCAACCCCATGCACCGCCTCTGGAGCGACGGGCGCTGGAACAAGCTCACCGTGGCCCACGGCTGCTACTGGAAGAAGTGCAGCTTCTGCGACGTGAATCTGGACTACATCGGCCGCTACGAGGGCGCCAGCGCCCAGGTGCTGGCCGACCGCATCGCGGCCATCGTGGCCGAGACGGGGCAGACGGGCTTCCACTTCGTCGATGAAGCCGCGCCGCCGAAGGCGCTCAAGGCCCTGGCCAGCGAACTCATCGCGCGCGGCACGGGCATTTCGTGGTGGGGCAACGTGCGCTTCGAGAAAACTTTCACGCCCGATCTGGCGGAGCTGCTGGCCGACTCGGGCTGCATCGCCATCTCCGGCGGACTGGAGGTCGCCTCCGACCGGCTGCTCGCGCTCATGAAGAAGGGCGTTTCCGTCGATCAGGTGGCGCGCGTGACGCGGGCCTTCAGCGACGCGGGCATCCTCGTGCACGCCTACCTGATGTACGGCTTTCCCACGCAGACGGTGCAGGACACGGTGGATGCACTGGAATACGTGCGCCAGCTCTTCGAGAACGGCTGCATCCAGAGCGGCTTCTTCCACCGTTTCGCCTGCACCGTGCATTCCCCCGTGGGGCAGAACCCCGGGGAATACGGCATCGCCCTCGCCCCGCTGCCGCCGGGCGGCTTCGCGAAGAACGACGTGGCCTTCACCGACCCCACGGGCACCGACCACGACGCGCTGGGCGCGGGGCTGAAGAAGGCCATCTACAACTACATGCACGGCATCGGCCTGGAGGAGGACGTGCGCATGTGGTTCCCCTTCAAGGTGCCCAAGACCACGGTGCGGCGCGACCGCATCGCGCGGGCGCTGCAGACACGGCCTTGAACTCCTGTTTTCATAGCTGTTTGCGCTTGTCCAGCAAGCGCTAGAGGCCTATTTCATTCAAAATCTCCAGCCGCACTGAAAACCCCCTACCATCGCTCCACTTTTCACACCACGGAGGAAGCAGATGGGGATGTTTCAATGGAACGAGCGCCCGGCAGAGGTGCTGCAGTCGGGCGGCGTGATCGGGCCCGACGAGCGCCTGCCCTGGCCGCAGACGGGGCTGATGGGCATCCAGCACGTGATCGCGATGTTCGGCTCCACGGTGCTGGCGCCGATCCTCATGGGGTTCGACCCCAACCTGGCGGTGTTCATGAGCGGCATCGGCACGCTGATCTTCTTCCTCATCACCGGCGGCAAGGTGCCGAGCTACCTGGGCTCGTCGTTCGCGTTCATCGGCGTGGTGATCGCGGCCACGGCCTATGCGGGCAAGGGGCCCAACGCCAACGTGGGCGTGGCGCTGGGCGGCATCATCGCCTGCGGGCTGGTCTACACGCTGGTGGGCGTGGTGGTGCACCTGATCGGCACGGGCTGGATCGAGCGCTTCATGCCGCCCGTGGTGACGGGCGCGGTGGTGGCGGTGATCGGGCTGAACCTGGCCGCCATCCCCGTCAAGAACATGGCGGCCAACAACTTCGAGGCATGGATGCAGGCGCTCACCTTCGTCTGCGTGGCGCTGGTGGCGGTGTTCACGCGGGGCATGCTGCAGCGCCTGCTGATCCTCGTGGGCCTGATCCTGGCGAGCATCGCCTACGCCGTGCTCACCAACGGCCTGGGCCTGGGCAAGCCGGTGGACGTGTCGGGCATCGCCAATGCGGCATGGTTCGGCATGCCGCAGTTCCACGCGCCGGTGTTCAGCGCGCCGGCCATGCTGCTGATCGTGCCCGTGGTCATCATCCTGGTGGCCGAGAACCTGGGCCACATCAAGGCCGTGACGGCCATGACGGGCAAGAACCTCGACCAGTACATGGGCCGCGCCTTCATCGGCGACGGCGTGGCGACGATGGTCAGCGGCGCTGCCGGCGGCACGGGCGTGACCACCTATGCCGAGAACATCGGCGTGATGGCCGCCACGCGCATCTATTCCACCGCCGTGTTCCTGGTGGCGGCCGTGCTGGCGGTGCTGCTGGGCTTTTCGCCGAAGTTCGGCGCGCTGATCCAGGCGATCCCGCTGCCGGTGATGGGCGGCGTCTCCATCGTGGTGTTCGGCCTGATCGCCATCGCGGGCGCCAAGATCTGGGTGGACAACCGCGTGGACTTCTCGCAGAACAAGAACCTGATCGTGGCGGCCATCACCGTGATCCTGGGCACGGGCGAATTCACGCTGAAGTTCGGCGACTTCGCGCTGGGCGGCATCGGCACGGCGACGTTCGGGGCGATCCTGCTGTACGCGCTGCTCGACCGCGGGCGCAACTGACTAGCGCCGCAGCAGCGACCAGACCAGCTCGATGCCGGCGGTGAGCAGGTCGAAGCGCTCGTCGCCGCGCCCTTCCAGCCGCTCGCGCTGGCGCGCGCGTTCCTCGCGCGTGCGGTTGCGCTCCAGCGCGACGAGCGCATCGGCCAGCGTATCGGGCGAGCGGTCGTCGGCCGGGGCGGTGCGCTGCGCCGCGCGGCCATGGCGCGCGAGGGCCTTGTCCACGGCCTGCGGGTCGAGCAGCGAGAGGGCCGAGCGGCAGTAGGGGCAGGCGTGGTCGTTGCGGATGTCCACCGTGCCTCCGCAGCTCGTGCAGGCGATGGTGCCCACGCGCTCGGCCAGGGCCTCGATCTCCACCTTCGAGAGGTGGCGCACGAAGCCCTTTTCCACCATGAACGAGCCGAAAGTCGAAAAGCGCCCGTGCCGCGCGGCGCAGCGGTAGGTGACGTAGCGCCCGCCCTGGGCCACGTCGTAGCCCTTGACCAGCGCCTTGCTGCAGCGCGGGCACTGCAGGCGCTCGGACAGCGGGTGGTGCGCGTCGCCGCCATGGTCGTGCAGCAGCTCGAACAGCTCCAGCACGGCCGCGGGGGCCAGGCGCGTGTTCTCCTGCGGGTCGAACCACATGCCCTGGCAGGCGAAGCACAGGTCCAGCTCCAGCGTGCCTCCGCCGTTCGCGGCGAAGCGGCGGATGTCCGTGGGTTGGCGGCAGGAAGGGCAGCGCGGCGTGAAGGGCATGGTGGCGGCGATCGTAGCGCCGACCCGACTCAGGGTTAACCCTTGTTACACCCATTAAGATCGGGCGTCTTTCCGCCTGGAGTCCGTGTGTCCTCTTCGTCCGCCCCCCGCATCCAGAACCCCGCGCTACGCCGCAAGATCATGAGCGCGGCCGAGGCCGCCGCGCTGATCCCGGCCGGCGCCACCGTCGGCATGAGCGGCTTCACCGGCGCGGGCTATCCCAAGCAGGTGCCGCAGGCGCTGGCCACGCGCATCCAGGCCGAGCACGCGGCGGGCCGGCCGTTCCAGATCGACCTGTGGACGGGCGCCTCCACCGCGCCGGAGCTCGACGGCGTGCTGGCCCAGGTGAACGGCCTGCGCCGGCGCCTGCCCTTCCAGTCCGACCCGCTGTGCCGCCAGCGCATCAACGCGGGCGAGATCGACTACGTGGACATCCACCTCTCGCACGTGGCGCAGCACGCGTGGTTCGGCTTCCTGGGCCGCATGCAGGTGGCGGTGGTGGAGGTGCTGGGCATCCTGCCCGACGGGCGGCTGATCCCCTCCACGGCCGTGGGCAACAACAAGACCTGGCTGGAGATCGCCGATCAGGTGATCCTGGAGGTGAATGCGCTGCCGCCCCTCGCGATGGAGGGCATGCACGACATCTACTACGGCACGGCCATCCCGCCGCGCCGCCAGCCCATCCACCTGACGCAGGCCACCGAGCGCATCGGAGAGCCCTACCTGCACGTCGATCCGGCCAAGGTGATCGCCGTGGTGGAGACCTGCCAGGGCGACCGCAACACGGCCTTCGCCCCGCCGGACGCGGTGTCCAACCAGATCGCGGCGCACATCATCGACTTCCTCGCGCACGAGGTGAAGATGGACCGCCTTCCGCAGAACATGCTGCCGCTGCAGTCGGGCGTGGGCAACGTGGCCAATGCCGTGCTGGCCGGGCTGCTGGACGGCCCCTTCGACCACCTGCTGGGCTTCACCGAGGTGCTGCAGGACGGCATGCTGGAGCTCATCAAGCGCGGCAAGATGACCGCCGCCTCGGCCACCGCCATTTCCCTGAGCGGCGAGGCGCAGAAGGAATTCAACGACCACATCGATTTCTACCGCGACCGCATCGTGCTGCGACCGCAGGAGATCAGCAACCACCCCGAGCTGGTGCGCCGCCTGGGCGTGATCGCGATGAACGCGATGATCGAGGCCGACATCTACGGCAACATCAACTCCACCCACATCATGGGCACGGGGATGATGAACGGCATCGGCGGCTCGGGCGACTACGCGCGCAACGGCTACCTCTCGTTCTTCGTCACGCCCTCGGTGGCCAAGGGCGGTGCGGTGAGCTGCATCGTGCCCATGGTCTCGCACGTGGACCACACTGAGCACGACACGCAGATCATCGTCACCGAGCAGGGCCTGGCCGACCTGCGCGGCCTCTCGCCACGCCAGCGCGCGCAGGTCGTCATCGACCGCTGCGCCCACCCCGACTACCGCCCGCTGCTGCAGGACTACTTCGACCGCGCGCGGCGCCAGGGCGCGCAGCACACGCCGCACCTGCTGGGCGAGGCCCTGTCCTGGCACGACCGCTGCCTGCGCACCGGCAGCATGCAGCCCTGAGGGCCGCGCCGGCGGTCAGCCGATGAAGCGGCCCGTGCCGCCGAGCACGCCCAGGTCGATGTAGCGCGAGCCCACGTAGGGCATCTGGCCGCTGTAGTCCACCGTGAAGCCGCCCAGGTCCAGATTGCGGATGGACGACAGCGCCGCGCGCAGCCGAGCCTGCGTGGGGTCCTTGCCCGCGCGCTCCAGGCCTTCGAGCAGCACGCGCGCGTTCACGTAGGCCTCCAGGCTGCCCTGGGAGAAATCGCCCTTGCCCTGCGCGCGCATGGCGGCCTGGTAGTCGCGCACCAGCTGCAGCTTGGCGCGGTGCGGGTCGGGAACGATCATGGTGAGCGCCAGGCCGCTGCCGTCCTCGCCCAGGGTGGACAGGCTGGCGCTGGGCAGGGTCACGCTCAAACCGGCCATAAGCACGCCGGGCGACTGCTTCCTGAGGCCGCGTACCAGCGCCACCGACACCGTGCCCGCCGTGGCCAGCAGCACGGCCGAGGGGCGTGCGGCCGCCACGGCCTGCAGCACCTGCGGCAGGTTCTTGCCGTCGGTGGCCACGGCGGCCTGCACGGCGGGCTTCATGTTCAGCGCGGCGAGCGCTGCCGCCGCCACCTCCAGCAGTTCGCGGCCGTAGCCGTTGTCCTGGTGCACGATGCCGATGCCCTTGAGGCCCATACCCGCCAGGCGCTGCACGAGGCGCTGCACCTCGTCGGTGTAGCTGGCGCGCACGTGGAACACGTTGCGCGCGTTCTTGCGCAGCGATGCGGCGCCGGTGATCGGGGCGATGTGGGGCAGGCCGGCCTCCTCGATGAGCGGCAGGATGGCGGTGTTGTTGGGTGTGCCCACGCACGACAGCAGCGCGAACGCGCTGCCCTGCCCGATGATCTGCTGGACGTTGGCCAGCGTGCGCTCGGGCTCGTAGGCGTCGTCCACCATCTGCAGCTGCACGCTGCGCCCGTGCACGCCGCCGCGCGCGTTGGCGTGCGCGAAAGCCGCGCCGGCGCCCTGCTGGATGTCGCTGCCGAAGCCCGCCAGCGGGCCGCTCATGGCCGCGGAGCAGCCGATGGCGATGGCCTTGGCCGACAGGCCCGGCACGTCCTGCGCGTGCGCGGGGCGCACGAAGGCGGGCGCGGCCACGGTGGCGGCGGCGCGGAGTACGAATTGACGGCGTTGCATGGTGTCTGGAATCACGGAAGGCCAACGATCTTCCCGGCCGCTCGCGGTGCCCAGCGCTGGGCGCCGGCGCTTCCGACGGGAAACGGATAAGCTCAAGCGAGCAAAACGCGCGATTCTGGGCGCGATCGGGGGCGCAGCAGGGTTGCATTTCGCGCCACGCACCTCCCCATTCGCGCCAGCGCCCTTCCTCCGTCCTCTACCGCCCTGCCATGTCCCTCTGGAAAAAGCCCATCACCCTGACCCAGGTCAACCAGAACGGCGCCCGCACCGCCGTGAGCCACCTGGGCATCGAGTTCACCGAAGTCGGCGACGATTTCCTGCGCGCCCGCGTGCCCGTGGACGAGCGCACGCGCCAGCCCTTCGGCCTGCTGCACGGCGGCGTGAGCGTGGTGCTGGCCGAGACGCTGGGCTCGGTGGGTGCCTACCACGCCTCGCCCGAGGGCTGGATGGCCGTGGGCCTGGACATCAATGCCAACCACCTGCGCGCGGTGAAAACCGGCTGGGTCACGGGCACGGCGCGGCCCGTGCACATCGGCAAGACCACGCAGGTGTGGCAGATCGACATGGTGAACGACGCGGGCGAGCCGACCTGCGTGTCGCGCATCACCATGGCGATGCTGGCGCCGAGATAAGGAGCATCCCGCTGAGCGGCTGCGCCGCTCCATGCAGCCGCCAGAGACGGCAGCCCTTCGGGCACGTCCAAGCCTGCGCAGGCAGGCTCGGAGCCACGGCCCTCAGCCCCTTCTCTCGGCTTCGCCGGGAAGGGGGACGACGCCAGCGCGGCGGGGCGGCCCTTGCGTAGCGTCTGCTGGCATGGGTTGCGCCAGTTTCAAGCAAAAACGGGCTGCAGCGCTTATCCAGCAAGCGCGAGCAGCTACGTATTCAGGAGCATCGATTTCCTTCGATGACGGCGGCGCAGGCCGCCAGCGCGTCGATCTCGGGGCCCGCCATCCCCAGTTCGGCCGACAGGATCTGCCGCGTGTGCTCGCCCCGCATCGGCGGCGGCCGCCATGGTGCCTCGATGCCCCCGTAGCGCACCGGGTTGCGGATGCCCGGCACGGTACCCAGCACCGCATGCTCCCACCGGCCCACCAGCGCGTTGGCAGCCACCTGCCCGTGCGCCAGCAGCGCCGCGTAGTCGTTGATGGGCGCGCACACCAGGTCGTACTGCCGCGAAAGCGCCAGCACCTCGGCTTGGGTGCGCTGCGCGAAGAACGGGACGAGGATGTCCTGCAGCTGCGCGCGGTGCGCGAGGCGCGCTTGCGCGGTGGCGAAGCGCGGGTCGTCGGCCAGCGCCTCCTGGCCGATCGCTGCGCAGAACCTGCGCCACAGCGGCTGGGTGGCCACGAGGGTGACGTAGCCGTCCTGCACCTCGTAGGTGCCCGAGGGCACGATCATCGGGTGCTGGCGGCCGCTGCGTGGCGGGACGATGCCCGTGAGCGCGTATTCCGTGACCGGCGGCGCCTGGAAGGCCACCAGCGCATCGAGCAGGCTGACGTTCACGCGCTGCCCGCGCCCCGTGCCGGCCAGGGCCAGCAGCGCGGCCAGCACGCCCTGGCACAGGTAGCTGCCGGCCAGCATGTCCGAGACCATGTTGCCCATGCGCAGCGGCGGGCCGTCGCCATCGCCGTTGATGCTCATGAGGCCGCCGAAGGCCTGCATGGTCGAGTCGGTGGCGGGCGCGCCGGCCAGCGGGCCGTCTTCGCCGAAGCCGTGGATGCTGGCGTAGACGAGCCGCGGGTTGGCCGCGGCCAGCGCGTCGTAGCCCAGGCCAAACTTCTCCATCACGCCGGGGCGGAAGTTCTGCACCACGATGTCGCTGCGCGCCGCGAGCCGCGCGGCGACGGCGCGGCCCTCGGGGTGCTTCAGATCCAGGCAGATGCTGCGCTTGTTGCGGTTGAGGCTCAGGTGCGCGCTGCTTTCGCCGGGCGCCACCTGGTGGCCCACGCCACGCGCCCAGTCGCCCTCGGGCGGCTCGACCTTGATCACGTCCGCGCCCAGGTCGGCCAGCAGCATGGCGCACGAGGGGCCGGCCACGCCCTGGCTGAAGTCAATCAGGCGGCGGCCCGCCAACGGCCCCGGGCCGCGCTCATTCGGGCTGGATGCCTGCATCCTTGACCTTCGTTCCCCAGACGACGAGCTGCTGATCCACGAACGCGCGCAGCTCGTCGGCCGTGCTGGTCTGCGCCTCGACGCCCGCCTGGCGCAGCTTGTCGCGGAAGTCGGGGTCGGTGGTGATGCGGGCCAGTTCGGCGCTCAGGCGCTCCACGATGGGCCGGGGCATGCCGGCCGGGCCGAAGACGGCGCCCCAGGCCGTGAGGTCGAAGCCCTGCAGGCCGGTTTCCTCGGTGATGGTGGGCACCTGGGGCAGCAAGGCGCTGCGCGCCGCGCTGGACACCGCCAGCGCCTTGAGCCTGCCGGCCTGCATGTGCGGCAGGGCGTTGGCGATGTCCACGAAGGCGAACTGCACCTGGTTGCCCAGCAGGTCCGTGACGACCTGGGGCACGCTCTTGTAGGGCACGGCGACGGAGTCCATGCGCATCAGCCGGGCGAAGGCCGCGCCCGCCACCTGCCCCGTGCTGTTGCCATAGCCGTAGCTGGTGTTGCCGGCCTTGCGCGCATAGGCGACCAACTCCTGCACGCTGGCCACGGGCAGGCGCGATTCGACCACCAGCACGAAGGGAAAGGCGCAGACGCGCGCGACGGGCGTGAAGTCCTTCACCGGGTCGTAGCCGAGCTTCTTGAACAGGAAGGGGTTGGCCGAGTGCGTGGTGTTGGAGGTGAGGAACAGGGTGTAGCCGTCCGGCGGCGCCTTGGCCACCAGATCGGCCGCGATCTGGCCCGATGCGCCGGCCTTGTTCTCGACCACCACGGGCTGGCCCAGCGCGACCTGCAGGCGCTCGCCCAGGCGGCGCGCCACCATGTCGCTCGCGGCGCCAGCGCCGAAGGGGATGACGAGGCGGATCGGCCGCTCGGGCCAGGCTTGCGCCAGGGCCAGGGGCATGGACGCCCAGGCGGCGGTGGCGGCCGCGGCCGACAGAAGGGTGCGTCGCTGCATCGTCATTTCCTTTCGAAAAGCCGCTGCATGGCGGCGTCGTGCTCGGGCGTGTGGTGGGCGATGGCCTGGTAGGCCGCCGTCATCTCCAGCAGGGTTTCCAGGCCCGTGCGCTGGCCCTCGCGCAGCAGCCGCTTGGCCATGCGCAGGGCGGTGCCGGGGTGCGCGGCGATGCGGCGGGCCAGGGCGCGGCTCTCGTCCATCAGCCGCTCGGGCGCGACCACGCGCGAGACCAGGCCCCAAGCGCACGCGGTGGCGGCGTCGATGGGTTCGGCGGTGAAGGTCATCTCCGCCGCGCGGGACATACCGACGGCGCGCGGCAGCAGCCAGGAGCCGCCGTCGCCCGCCACCAGGCCCAGCTTCACGAAGCTCTCGGCGAACGTCGCCTGCGTGGAGGCGATGCGGATGTCGCACAGCGTGGCGATGTCGCAGCCCGCACCGTAGGCCGGCCCGTTGACGGCCGCGATGACCGGCACCTGCAGGCGGTAGAGCGCCAGCGCCATGCGCTGCACGCTGTCGCGGTAGCGGTTCTGGATGGCGTGGGGGCTGCCTTCGCCCAGGCCCTGCCTGGCGCGCAGGTCCTTCACGTCGCCGCCGGAGCAGAAAGCCTTGCCCGCGCCGGTCAGGATGGCGCAGCGCACGCCGTCGTCGGCGTTGATGCGCTCGCACGCGTCCACGATGGCCTGCGTCTCGGCCGCGCCCGTGAGCGCGTTGAGCGCGGCGGGGCGGTTCATCTTCAGCGTGGCGACGCCGCCGTCCTGCTCGTAAAGGATGAAGGCTTCGGTCATGCGGCGCCCTCCCCGGCATCGCCGGTGCGCATCAGGAGCCGGTAGGAGCCTTCCATGACGGTCTCCTGGCGCTGGTTGGCCACGCGGATGGCGATGTCGATCACGCCGCGCCCCGGCTTGGAGGCCAGCCGCTTGGAGGCTACGCGGGAATGGGTGCGCAGCGTGTCGCCGATGACGGCGGGCCGCAGGAAGCGTGACTCGCCAAAGCCCAGCGCGGCGATGGTGCAGGGCCCGATCAGCTCCTCCATCATCCCGGCCGCGAACGCCTGGATCAGCAGGCCGGGCACGATACGCTGCCCGAACGGGCTGTGGGCGCGGCAGTACGCCGCGTCGATGAAGATGGGCAGCTTCAGGCCCGCCAGGCAGGTGAACTGCACGATGTCCGTCTCCGTCACCGTGCGGCCGTAGCTGACGAAGGTCTCATCCAGGCGGATCTGCGCGAATGTCTGGTGCTTCATGGCCGCGCCCTCACTCGATCTGGATGCGCGCGGCCTGGATGACCCGCTTCCACTTGGCGTAGTCGCCCTCGATCTTGCGGCGCAGCGCCTCTGGACCGCCTTCGCCGGGCACGAAGCCCAGCCCATCGAAGCGCGCGCGCACCTCGGGCACCTGCAGCGCCTGGGCCACGGCGGCGGCGATGGCGTCGCGCGCGGCGTGCGGCGTGCCGGCCGGCACGGCGATGCCCGTCCACACGCTGAAGTCGAACCCCGGCACGCCGGATTCGGCGATGGTCGGCACCTCCGGCAGGCTGGCGTAGCGCTTGGGCACCGAGATGCCCAGCGCCTTGAGCCGGCCGCTGCGGATGTGCTGCACCACCGGCCCGAAGGAGCTGAAGATCATGTCCACCTGCCCGCCCAGCACGTCCGTCACGCCCTGGGCCTGGCCCTTGTAGGGCACGTGCAGGATGTCGGTGCGGGTCTCGTACTTGAACAGCTCGGCCGCCAGGTGCGAGGTGGCGCCCGTGCCCGACGAGGCGATGGTCATCTGGCCCGGGCGTGCGCGGGCCGCGTCGATCAGCTCCTGGATGCTGTTCACGGGCAGGCCCGGCCGCACCACCAGCACCATGGGGATGGTGGCGATCAGCGCCACGGGCTCGAAGTCCTTGAGCGGGTCGTAGGCGAGCTTGCGCACGTGCGGCAGGATGGTGAACGGCGGGTCGTGCGCCAGCACCCAGGTGGTGCCGTCCGCCGCGGCGCGCGCGGCGGCCGCCGTGCCCACCGTGCCGCTGGCCGCGCCCTGGTTGTCGATGACCACGGGCTGGCCCAGGGTGGCCGCGAGGTGGTCGGAGATGGTGCGCACGCTGATGTCGGTGGCCGCGCCCGGCGCGAACGGCACGATGAGCCGGACAGGGTGCTCGGGCTTCCAGCCGGCCTGCGCCTGCGCGGCCTGCCACGGCTGCAGGGCGCACAGGACCGCGGCCAGCGCGGTGCGTCTCTTGAGATGTTTCACGGCATGTCTCCTGTGGTCTTCGCAGCCAGTATTGGGCGCGCCACTCATTAGTACAATGGTTTTTCCTTTATCAATTGTTCGGTTTACCTGATCAATGAAAGTCACGCTGCGGCAGATCGAGGGCTTCCTGGCGGTGGCCGACACCCTGTCGTTCTCGCGCGGGGCGCAGAAGCTGCACGTCACGCAGTCGGCGTTCTCGCAATTGATCCGCGAGATGGAAACGGCGCTGGACGTGCGGCTGTTCGACCGCACCACGCGCAAGGTGGTGCTGACCGAAGCCGGCCGCGCGCTGCTGCTCAAGATGCGCAGCGGCCTCATGGCCATCGAGGAGGCCTGCCTGGATGCGCAGGCGATCAGCCGGCTGGAGAAGGGGCACGCGTCGGTGGGCGCACTGCCGTCGCTCGCCAGCGGCTACGTGGCGCAGGCGCTGGGCGACCTGCGGCGGCTGCACCCCGGCGTGAGCGTGAGCCTGCACGAGGCGCAGAACCCCGACCTGCTGGAGATGGTGCTGCAGGGCCAGGTGGAGCTGGCGGTCTGCGCCCAGGTGCCCGCGTCGCGGGAGCTGGTGTTCGAGGGGCTGTTCGCCGAGGAGCTGGTGGCGCTGGTGCCCGCAGATCACCCGCTGGCGGGCAAGGCGCGGCAGACCTGGAAGAAGCTGGCGCGCGTGCCGCTCATCCTCATGTCGCACCACTCCAGCACCCGCCGCACGATCGCCGAGGCGCTGCTCGAAAGCGGCCTGCCCGACAAGCCCGCCCACGAGGTGGCCAGCCTGCACACGGCCGTGGGCATGGTGCGGGCCGGCATGGGCGCGGCCATCATGCCGCTCACGGCGCTGATGGAGGTGAACCTGGACGGGCTGGCCACATGCCGGCTGAGCAGCCCGGTGCCGCTGCGCCGTATCGCCATCTGCCGCCGCCGCGACCGCGTGGCGTCCGCCGCGGCGCTGGAGGTGTCGCACCTGGTGCGAGTGCGGGTGCAGCAGTCCCTGCGGCAGGGCATCCTGCCATCTCCTGTGGAGAAATGAGCCTCCAGCGCTTACTCAGAAAGCGCCAGCAGCTATCTATTCAGTAGCATCCTGCCGTGCCAGGCGCTCGCTCTTCCAGTACACGTCGTCGCCGCCGTCCATGCGGTTGAGTACGCGCGCGAGCACGAACAGCAGGTCCGACAGGCGGTTGAGGTATTGGCGCGGCGCGGGCCGCATGCTTTCCTGCTGCTGCAGCGCCACCACGGCGCGCTCCGCGCGGCGCGCGACCGTGCGGCACACGTGGGCCTGCGCCGCGGCGCGCGTGCCGGCGGGCAGGATGAATTCCTGCAGGCGCGGCAGCTGCGCGTTGTAGCGCGCCAGGGCCTGGTCGAGCTGCACCAGCGCGTCGTCCTTGAGCAGTTCGAAACCGGGGATGGACAGCTCGCCGCCCAGGTTGAAGAGCTGGTGCTGCACGTCGACGAGCAGCTCGCGCACGTCCTGCGGCAGCGGCTCGCACAGCAGCAGGCCGATGTGGGAGTTGAGCTCGTCCACGTCGCCCATGGCATGGGGCCGGCCGCTGGCCTTGGACACGCGCGTGTTGTCGCCCAGGCCGGTGGTGCCGTCGTCGCCGGTGCGGGTGGCGATTTGTGTCAGTCGGTTGCCCATGGGGTGTTTTCTCCTCAATGGCTCCTCATTCGGGGGCCGCGCGGGGATTGTGCGTTACATCCGCCGGGCAATTGTGGAGAGGGGCAACAGCGGGCAAAAGTGCTGGCCCGGGGCCGCTTGCTGCGGTGCAATGAAGTCCTGTTCCACTCTCGACGGAGACCTGATCGATGCCTCAAGCCAAACAGCGCCCTCTCTCTTCCTTCGATGCCCGCAGCGTGATGCTGTTCGCCGCGATCACCGTAGGGGGCGGGCTCGCCCAGGCACAGACCGCTCCCACGACTACGCGGCCGAATGCACCGGTGAAGGCGGCCAGTCCGGCAGCGGCCAAGACCAGCAGCACTTCGACCAAAAAGCACCCGGCCTTCGAAACCGCTGACAAGGACAAGGATGGCAAATTGACGCGCGACGAGACCCAATGGCTGTCTTCGCTCAGGGAAGGCTTCGACCAATACGACACGGACAAAGATGGCACGATTTCGTACGCTGAGTTCGTGAACAGCAAGCTCTACCAAAAGAAGTAAGCCCCCGTTTTCCCACCCAGCCCGCCCTACCGGTCCCCAGTGGATCGCGGGCGGGCCTTTTTTTTGCCCCGGCTTCTCTAGAATGCCCATCCCGCCCTGGAGAGTCTCATGAACGCCCCGACCCACACCGTCCACCTGCAGCCACGCCCCGTGCCACAAGCCCTGCTGGATGCGCTGGCCGCCCGCTTCGGCGCGCAATATTCCACCACCCAGGCGGTGCGCGAGCAGCACGGCCGCGACGAGGGCTCCCTGCAGGCGCCGCCGCCTTCCGCCGTGGTCTTCGCCGAGAGCACGCAGGATGTGCAGGACGCCGTGCGCCTGGCCGCGCAACATGCGGTGCCGGTGATCCCCTACGGCGCGGGCTCGTCGCTGGAAGGCCACCTGCTCGCCGTGCAGGGCGGCATCAGCATCGACATGAGCCGTATGAACCGCGTGCTCTCCATCGACGCGGACGACCTCACCGTGACCGTGCAGCCCGGCATCACGCGCAAGCAGCTCAACGAGGCGGTGAAGCACACGGGCCTGTTCTTTCCCATCGACCCCGGTGCGGACGCCAGCATCGGCGGCATGACGGCCACGCGCGCGAGCGGCACGAACGCCGTGCGCTACGGCACCATGCGCGAGAACGTGCTGGCGCTGGAGGTGGTCACCGCCAGCGGCGATGTGATCCGCACCGGCACACGTGCCAAGAAAAGCAGCGCGGGCTATGACCTCACGCGCCTCATGGTGGGCAGCGAGGGCACGCTGGGCCTGTTCACCGAAATCACGGTGCGCCTGTATCCGCTGCCCGAGGCGGTGAGCGCCGCGATCTGCTCCTTCCCGACCATCGAAGCGGCCGTGCGCACGGTGATCCAGACCATCCAGCTCGGCGTGCCGATCGCGCGCGTGGAGCTGATCGACGTGAACTCCGTGCGCGTGGTCAACGCCTACAGCAAGCTCGCACTGCGCGAGGAACCCATGCTGCTCATGGAATTCCACGGCTCGCCCGCTGGCGTGAAGGAGCAGGCCGAGACCGTGCAGTCCATCGCGCAGGAATTCGGTGGCAACGCCTTCGAATGGGCCACCACGCCCGAGGAGCGCACGCGCCTATGGACCGCGCGGCACAACGCCTACTTTGCCGCCGTGCAGAGCCGCCCGGGCTGCCGCGCCATCAGCACCGACACCTGCGTGCCCATCAGCCGCCTGGCCGACTGCCTGCTCGACTCCGTGGCCGAAGCCGACGCCAGTGGCCTGCCCTACTTCCTCGTCGGCCACGTGGGCGACGGCAACTTCCACTTCGGCTACCTGCTGGACCCCAACATCCCCCAGGAGCGCGAGACCGCCGAGCGGCTCAACCACCAGCTTGTGGCGCGCGCGCTGCGACTGGGCGGCACCTGCACCGGCGAGCACGGCGTGGGCGTGCACAAGATGGGCTTCCTCGTCGATGAGGCCGGCGAAGGCGCCGTGGAGATGATGCGCGCCATCAAGCGCGCGCTGGACCCGCAGAACATCCTCAACCCGGGCAAGATCTTCACGCTGTGAAGCCGCCGCCCGGGCCGGGCGCGCGTCAGAGCTGCGTGAGGTTCAGCCGCTTGGCCAGCTCACGGTCGCGCGCCACCTCGCTGCGCGCGTAGTCGAGGTACTGCGCGCCGGTCATGTACAGCGCGGGCTGGTCGAGCCTGTCGAGCACCTGCAGGACCTTGGGGTCCTCCAGCGTGGCCTTGAAGGCATCGTGCAGGCGCGCCGCCACGGCGGCGTCCATGCCACGGGGCCCCACGATGCCGTAGCGCGCCTCCGAGACGACGCCGTAGCCGACCTCGCTCAACGTCGGCACCTGCGGGAAGCGCTTGGCCCGGCGCGATCCATACACGGCCAGCAGGCGCATGCGGCCCGCTTCCACATGGGGCGCCCAGCCGCTGGAGTCCGAGGCCGCCATGATGTGCCCGCCCAGCAGCGAGGTCGCCAGATCGGCCGATCCCTTGTGCGGCACATGCACCAGGTCGAGCTTTTGCCCCAGCGCCAGTTCCTCCACCACCATGTGCGGCGAGGTGGCCAGCCCCGTGGAGCCGTAGTTGATCTTGCCGGGGCGCGCACGCGCATCCTCCACGAATTCCTGGATGCTCTTCCACGGAGCGTCGGCCCGTACCACCAGGCCCATGGTGTAGCCCGTGAGGCCCACGATGTAGCTGAAGTCGGCCAGCGGGTCCCAGGCGGTCTTTTGCATCTGCGGCAGGCGGAACGTGGCGGGCGGCAGTTGCGTGATGGTGTAGCCATCAGGCTTGGTCGAGGGCATCGCCGTGGCGCCCAGCGTGCCGCCCGCACCCGGCCGGTTCACGATCACGATGCTCTGGCCGAGCCGATGCGAGGCGCTCTCGGCGAAGGCGCGCAGCGTGACATCGGTCGAGCCGCCCGCGGGCCAGGGGCACAGCAGGGTGATGGCGCGGCTGGGATAGGGCGCGGACTGCGCCCAGGCGGCGGGAGCGGCGAGCGCGCCGGCCGCGCCCAGGGCCTGGGCCAGGAAGTGGCGGCGGTGGTGCATCGGTTGCATGGTGGGTTCTCCTGTTGTGTTGATGTGATTGCGGGGGTCAGGGATGGGTGGCCACGCCCGGGCGCAGCCGGTGGTAGGCCAGGGACGGCGCCGCCTGCCCCGGCATGCGGCGCGCGTCCACGTTCAGGATGCGTTGCGCCCAGGGGCCGAAGGCCGCCCGGTAGTGCACGCTGCTCTTGAGGGACAGCACGTCGTAGTCCCCCGGCTTCGCGCCGACGCAGGCCAGCGCCCCTGGGTCGAGCGCCTGCACGGGGGCACTGGCCACGATGGCCTCGACACTGCCCCAGGCCAGCCGGGCCGTGGGACCCTGGCGCACCTCGCGGCCGGCCCACATGGCGCCCGTGCAGGCGTAGCGGCCATCGCTCAGCGTGAGCACGCGCAGCCGCACCGGCTGCACCCGCCCGGGCAGAGCCACGGTGAACTGCCCGCCCTCGCCTGCCGCATGCGCGGCCGCCGCCCAGTCGGGCAGGTTCAGCGTGGCCACCAGGCTGCGTGCCACCTGCGCGTCATGCAGCGCGCACAGCAGTGCCGTGCTCTGTGCGCCGCAGCCCGCGCCGGGGTTGTCGGCCACGTCGGCAAGAAGGGTGCGCTCGCCACGGCGCAGCAGGGCCACGGCCTCCTGCGGCGCATGCAGCGGCGCCGCAAGCTGCGGGCGCAGCGTGTCCAGCAGCGCCATCAGGTCCCGGGCCGCCCGCTGCGCCGCCGCCTCGCCTCCGGCTGGCGCATAGACGGCTAGCGAGGGGCCCGCATGGGGCGTGTCGGCCAGCGCAAAGCCGCCGCACAGCGCCATGTCCAGGCCATCGCGGCGCGCGCGCTCCTTGCAGGCCTGCATGAAGTCGGCCATGGCGCCGTCGCCGGTGTACTGGCTCACGAGCGGCACCAGGAAGTGGGCCTGCGCCCAGGCTCGGGCGGGACGGGCGCCCGTGGCCAGGCAGGCCAGCAGGCGGCGCGCGCAGCGCTCACCGGTGGCATGCATGTCCACATGCGGGTAGGTCCGGTAGGGCACCAGCATGTCGGCATGGCCCACCATGGCGGGGCTGACGTTGGCATGGAAGTCCAGCGAGGCCACGATGGTGCAGCGCCCGCCCACGCGCTCGCGCAGTGCGGCGAGCAGCGCGCCCTCACAGTCGTCCTCGCCGTCGGCGACCATGGCCCCGTGCAGCTCGACCAGCAGGGCGTCGAGCGGCCCGGCCTCGTCCACCTGCGCCAGAATCTCCTGCCGCATCCGCAGCCAGGCCTGCCCGTCGACCAGCGCCGACGGCGCGGCCGAGGCCCGGTACAGGGGCACGACCTCGACCTGCTCCGCGCGCGCCACGGCCTCCAGCTGCCCCAGCATGCCGCCCATGACGCTGCGCGTGCCGCGCATGCGCAGCAGCTCGGCGCCGCGCATCAGCGGCTCGCGGTCGGCGGGCCGGGCGAAGGCGTCATAACCCGTCTGCCCGGCCTCGAAGGTATTGGTCTCGTGCACCAGCCCGAGCAGCCCGATGCGCCATGGTCGCGCGGGAGAGGCTGGCAGGAAATGCAACAAGTGTTTCTCTGAAAAATTCATGAGAAGCAATAATAATCACAGCCATCCCTTTGTGCAACATCTGTTGCTCGACGGAGCCACACCCCCTAAGCTGCGCACCATGGACCTGATGCACCAGATCGCCGAGAAGCTGCCGCAACTGGGCTCCGCCGAGCAGCGGCTGGCCGAATACGTGCGGACCAACCCGCATGCCATGGCCTTTGTTTCCGCCCGCACCCTGGCCGCGCAGGCGGGCGTGAGCCCCGCCACGGTGGTGCGGTTTTTCCCCCGGCTGGGCTATGCGTCGTATGCCGAGGCACAGCAGCAACTGCAATCGGCCTTGGCCGCGCAATACGAGGCGCCCCACCAGCGGCTTGCGGACGAGGCCCGCGCCGCGCATGGCCCGCAGTCCGCGTCGCTACAGGCGCTGGAGCAGGATCTGCGCAATCTCGCCGCGCTGTCCGACATGCTGCAAAGCCCCCGGTTCGCGCAGTTGCTGACCTGGCTGAGCACCTGCCAGGGACGGGTGGCCGTGGTGGGCGGGCGCTACAGCCAGGGGCCCGCGCAGCTGCTGGCGGCCCAGTTGTCGATCGCCCTGCCCACGGAATTCGTGGACCCGATGGGCGCGGCGACCGACCGCCTGCAGGACTATGGCGCGCAGGACCTGGTGCTCTGCCTCTCGGTGCGGCGCTACCTGCGCAGCACCCAGCAGCTGGCGCGCTGGCTGCGCGAGCAGCAGGTGCGCCTGGTGGCGCTGACCGACGATGCCATGGCACCCCTGGCGCTGGTCAGCGACCTCACGCTGGTCCTGCCCACCCGGGGCGCGACGATGTTCGACTCGTACGCGGCATTCACCGCCCTGGGCAATGCGCTGGTGGGCGAGCTGAGCCTGTCGCGCCGCGACGCCGTGGCGCGGCGCGCGGCCACGCGCGAGCAGCTCGACGCCCTGCAGCACCTTTACCCCGACAAACAGCCCTACGGCACCGCCTGAGGCCAGCCCGGCGGGCCACGCTCAGGCGGCGGCCCCTGCCGGCCGCCCGGCGCGCGGCGCCACGCCCGCCCCCACCAGGCCTGCCGACGCCACGCTGAGCACCAGCGACAGCGCCGAGCCGTAGAAGATGCCGGCGTTCATCTGCGCGTCCAGCATGGCGCCGAACACCGGTGCGGCCAGGCAAAAGCCCAGGTCCAGGCCCGAATACACCGTGCCATACACGCGGCCCGTGGCACCGGGTGGCGAGGCGCGCTTGATGAGCATGTCGCGCGACGGGCCGGCAATGCCGATGCCCATGCCCGCCAGCGCCGCCACGACCAGCGCCGCCATGCCCGGCAGCAGCCCCGCCCCCACCAGCGCCAGCAGCGCGCCGGAGACCAGCAGGCAAATGCTGATGGTCTTTTCCAGCCGTGCCACCCGGCCCACGAGGAAGCCGCCGATCACCATGCCCAGGGCGCCGCACAGCATGTAGCCCGTGACTACCATGGCCGTCAGCGACAGCGGCAGGCCGTACAGGCGCTGCAGCGCGGGGCCGGCAAAGCTCTGGATGGCGCTGAGCGAGCAGGTGCTCCAGAAGAAGAACGAAAAGCACAACCACACGGCCGGCAGCTTGAGGAAGGCCATGGGGTGCTCGTTGGCCGGTGAGGCCGCAGCGCCGGGCGCCGCCTTGGCGCCTTGCCCGCCCCAGGAGCCCTGCCGGTCGTCCAGCGCATCGCGGTTCCAGACCATGACGGCCAGCACCACCAGCGCCAGCGCACCGCCGCACAGGCAGGCCATGCGCCACGATCCCGTGGCCGTGGCGATGCCGGCCATGAACACCGGCGCCGTGGCCCAGCCCAGGTTGCCCGAGATGCCGTGCACCGAGAAGCCGTGGCCCAGGCGCTGGGGCGACACGCGCTTGTTGAGGATGGTGAAGTCCACCGGGTGGAACGGCGCATTGCCCAGCCCCGCCAGCACCGAGGCCACGAGCAGCCCCGCGTAGCCGCTCGACGAGCCCGCCGTCAGCCCCGCCAGCGCGAAGCACGACAGCGCGCAGAACAGCACCGGCCGCGCGCCCACGTGGTCCACCAGGAAGCCCGCCAGCGCCTGCCCCACGCCCGAAACCACGAAGAACACCGACACCAGCAGCCCCAGCTCCGAATAGCTGAAGCCGAACTCCGCGATCAGGAACGGGAACAGCGGCGGCAGCAGCATGTGGAAGAAGTGCGACGAGCCGTGGGCCAGCCCGATCAGGCCGATGGTGCGCGCGTCCTGGCGCAGCGATGGGGAGGTGTGGTCCATGGGGCGTGATCTTAGGCAAGGCGCGCGCGGCCGATATACGATAGGCAGCCAATTGCTGTCGCAACCATGCCAAGCACGCCCGCCGCCGCCCCTGCCGCCCCCGTGCGCCTTGCGCGCACGCTCTCCTACGTGGAGTCGCTCACGCCCCACCTGTTCGTGCCCAGCCGCGAGCGTCCGGTGCGCGCCAAGCACCGTGAGCTGACTGCCGACACGCAGGTGCGCCCGCACAGCCACCCGTGGGCGCAAGTGGCCATCTCCACCACCGGCGTGCTGCGCCTGACGGTGCCGCACGGCGCCTACATCGTGCCACCCTCGCGCGCGCTGTGGATCCCGCCCGGCGTGGAGCATGCCGTGACCATGGTGGAAGACGCCGACCTGCGCACCCTCTACTTCCACCAGCCGCCCGGCAGCGCCGGCCCCGGCGTGCCGCGCGCGCAGCAGGACCCGTGGCGCCAGTGCCGCGTGCTCGAAGTCTCCGACCTGCTGCGCGCCCTGGTGCGCGAGATGCCCGCCACGCCCGACGACGCCCCGCCCCTGCCCCCCGAGGCATTGCGCCGCGAGCGCCACCTGAGCGCGCTGATCCTCGACGAGCTGCGCCGTGCCAGCAGCGTGAGCCTGGGCGTTCAGCTCCCGCGCGACAAGCGCCTGCGCCACCTGTGCGAGGCCGTGCTGGCCGATCCCACGCGCCACGAGACGCTGGCCGACTGGGCGCACGACACCGGCGCCAGCCCGCGCACCGTGGCGCGCCTGTTCCGCCAGGAGCTGTCCAGCACCTTCACGCAGTGGCGCCAGCAAGTCATCCTGGCCAAGGCCGTGGCCCTGGCCGCGGGCCGCCGACCCATCAACCAGATCGCGGCCGAGCTGGGCTACAACAGCCCCAGTGCCTTCAGCGCCATGGTGCGCCGCGCGGTGGGAATGGCGCCGGGACGATTCCTGGGGTCGCCTTGAAACTACCGATTTGATAGCTGCTTGCGCTTGCTGGAAAAGCGCTATAGCCCACTTTGACCACAAAAAACGCGGCCCGCAGGCCGCGTTGGTCATGGGGGCAACGCCCGGTCAGCGCGACAGTGCGCCGGCGGTGGCCGCGTCCAGGCGGCCCGTCACGGGCAGGCCCTGCTGCTGCTGGAACTCGCGCAGCGCGCGGGCCGTCTTGGGACCGGCTGCGCCGTCGGGCGTGCCCACGTTGTAGCCCAGGGCGTTCAGGCGCTCCTGCGCCTCGCGCACGGACATGGCCGCGCCCGCCTTGGTCTGCGACGGGGCCGTGCCGCCGTCCACGCCCAGGCGGCCGCCGCCGCCGAGGCCCTGGCCCTGGACCGACTGCGCCTTGTAATTGCGCAACGCCACGACCATCTGGTTGTAGGCGTCCATGAACGCGGCCGTGATGACCTTGCCCTGCGCCGTGTTCTGGTAGCCGCCCAGGCCGCCGCCGGCCGAGCCGCCGAAGATGCCGCCGAAGCCTGCGAAGTCGCTCTTGGAAGCGCTGCCCTCGGAGGCCGCCACCTGCACGCCCGAGCGGTTGTCCACCAGGGTCAGCATGGCGCTGGCCTCGCGCGTCTTGAGGCTGCCGCCGATGGCCGCCAGCGCGCGGCCCTTGCCGCCGCCGATCAGGCCGCCCAGCGCGCCGCCGATGCCGCCCGCGTCGTCGTTCTGGAAAATGATTTCAGGCGACATGCCGTAGTCGGAAGCCACCATCTGGCCCTTGCCGAAGTTGCTGCCGCCGCGCATTTCGCCCGAGCCCATGAGCTGGCGCTCGCGGTCCATGGCGCGCATGCCGGCCGCGCCGCGCTCGACCACCACGAAGCAGTTGGATTGCTGGATCAGCAGGCGCAGCAGGTTGGCCGTGGGCGGCAGCTTGTATTCGTTGCGCAGGATGGTGTACCAGCCGGCGTCCTGGTTCTCGACCAGCGACACGGTGCCCAGCGGCGACTGGCAGCGCTCGAGCTGGCCGCTCTCTCCGGCGGCGCTGCCGCCAGCGGCAGCGCCGGTGGCCACGGTCTTGGCGTCCTGGCTGCCCATCTTCATGTTGGTGGTTTCGCACCCCGTGAGGGCGACGACGGCGCAGGCGGCCGCGATCAGCGGCAGGGTTTTGCGGGACATGTGTTGGCTTCCTCTCTCAGTGAATGGTTTGGCGGGCTGGCCCATGGAATGGCTCAAGCGGCGCGAAATGATAGCCATCCGCCCGCGGATGTAAGGTTTTCTTTCATGTTGTTTCCACTTTGCCGCGTGACAAAGTACCTCCAGTGCGCATTTGGTACATCCACACCCCCTGCCCCGCGAATGCGGGAAGCTGGGCGCTGGCACGCAGGCCCGGCACTTCGAACGCCAGGCTGACCAGCCAGCTCCCCGGCATCATCTCCGCCTGTGCCTTGGCCGCAGCGCGGGCCATGCTCTCCGGCCGCTGAAACAAGTACACCAGCTGGTAACCGCTCCAGTCGGCCGCCCAGATGTCGCCGCGCCGCACCCGGGCCCAGGGGCAGCGCAGGCGGCACAGCAGGGCCAGCGGCCAGCTCCACTCCAGCCCGTGCAGCCGCGCCTGGGGATAGGCGGCACGCAGCGCCAGCAGCCCGTCGCCCAGGCCGCAGCCGGCATCGAGCACCGCCGCGCCCGGCGGCAATGGCGCCAGCGCATCGAGGCCGCGCAGCGCGCCGCGCGGCGTGGGAAACAGCGGCGCATCGCGCCAGGCGTTGAGAGGATAGACCAGCAGCAGCACAGCCAGCGGCAGCAGCCAGGCCCAGGACGGCAGCGCGGCCGCGCCGGTGAGCAGCAGCGAGAGCGGGAAACCCAGCGCGATCAGCGCCCGGCGCCACCACGTGGCCGCAAGCACGCTGCCCGCCACGCCCACACCGCAAGCCAGCAGCACAGCCACCGCCGGCGGCGCCGCCTGGCGCAATCCGGCGAAAGCCAGCCAAGCCGCAGCCCATGCCAGCACGGCGGGCAGCGGCCAGGGGAAACGCATCGCGGGTCAGCCGCGCAGTTTGTCGATCAGGCCGTTGAGCGCATCGAGCGAGCCGAACTGGATCGCCAGCTCGCCCATCTCCTCGGTGCGGCTGCCGCGCTTGACGCGCTTTTTCACGCGCACCTCGACCTCGGCCATGAGCAGGTCGGAGAGTTCTTCTTCCACGCGCTTGAGGTCGCGCGACTTTTCCTTCTTGGGCTTTTGCGGCGTGAGGGCGAACTCCGCGCCCAGTTTCTTGACCAGGCTCTCGGCCTCGCGCACCGAGAGCTTCCTGGCCGCGATCTGGTTGCCCGCCGTGATCTGCGTCGCACGGTCCAGCGCCAGCAGCGCACGCGCATGGCCCATGTCGATGTCGCCCGCCATCAGCATGGTCTGCACCGGCTCGGCCAGGTTCAAGAGGCGCAGCAGGTTGCTCGCCGCGCTGCGCGAGCGCCCCACGGCCTGCGCCGCCTGCTCGTGCGTGAGGCCGAATTCCTTGACCAGCCGCTGCAGGCCCTGCGCTTCCTCCAGCGGGTTGAGGTCTTCGCGCTGGATGTTCTCGATCAGTGCCATCGCAGCGGCGGCCTCGTCGGGCACCTCGCGCACCAGCACCGGCACCTCGGCCAGCCCGGCCAGGCGCGAGGCGCGGAAACGCCGCTCGCCCGCGATGATCTCGTACTTGCCCGCGTGCTCGCCGCCGGCGAGGCGCCGCACTAGGATGGGCTGCATGATCCCCTGGGCCTTGATGCTCTCGGCCAGCTCGTACAGCGCGCCCTCGTCCATACGCGTGCGCGGCTGGTAGACGCCCGGCACCATCTGGTCCAGCGCCAGCGTGCTGGGCAGGCCCGCCTCGGCGGCCTGGGCCTGCTGCGTCTTCTCGGCGACCTTGGGGCCGAGCAGCGCTTCGAGGCCGCGGCCGAGGCCCTTGGGTTTCTTGGTGACCATGTGTGTCTTTCAGTCCTTGTCTGCCAGGGATTGGAGCATTGCCCGCCCCTCGGGCCAAGTGCCCAGTCCCGATTCGGCATTGATGTGCCCGCGCTCGCCATAGTCGATACAGCGTGCACCCCAGTCGGCCGCCATGGCCTGGGCGCGCTCGAAGCTGCAGTACGGGTCGTTGCGGCTGCCCACCAGCACGGCCGGGAACGGCAGCGCCTGCCGCGCGATGGGCGCCCAGCCGGGAATCTGCGCGGCCAGATCGGGCCGCTCCACGTCGCCCGGCGCCACCAGCAGCGCGCCGCGCACCTTGTGCGCATGGCGCGTATGCGCCGCCCACCAGGCGGTGAGGATGCAGCCCAGGCTGTGTGCCGCCAGCACCACGGGGCCGGCCGCATCGGCCACCACCTCCTCCAGCCGCGCGGACCAGTCGCCGCGCAGCGGGCGCATCCAATCGTGCTGCTGCACGCGCTGGTCGCCGTGCACGCGCTCCCACTCGGTCTGCCAGTGGCCGGGGCCGGAGTTCTGCCAGCCGGGCAGGAGCAATACGGTAGAGGAGTTCATCGCTATGGTTTCAGGAGCTGCTTGCGCTTTACGGGCGAGCGCCAGGGACTGATTTCACGGGTAAGGAGCAACCGGTATTTTGCCCCAATGCACAAAGCACATCGCCGCCGCAACGCCCTGGCGGGCGCGGCGGCGGCGATGCTTGCCGGTCAGCGCGTGGCGGCGCTTACATGCGACGGCCGGGTTGCAGCGGCATGCGGCGCAGGGCGAAGGCGGCCAGGAGCATAGACAAGGCGATCAGCCCCCATTCGGAGAGGGTGGGGATCGGCTGGGGAACGACCACTTCGGTTTCGGCATCATCCTCGTTGTTGGTGGGATCCCGATCCCCAGGCGTAGTCACACTGGCCGTGTTCAGCAGCCGCGTTCCAGGAGCGACGGACGGGTTCACCGTAACGGTGAAGGTGAAGGTTTTCGTCTGGCTGACAGCCAGCGCACCCACATTGCAGGTCACCGTGCTGCCAGCAGCCGTGCAGCCGCTGGCCGACGCCACGAAGGTCACTCCGGCGGGAAGCGAGTCGGTGATCACAGCGGCGCTGTTGGGCGCGGAGCCATTGTTGGTCACCGCCAGCGTATAGGTCAGCGTATTGCCCACGCTGGCGCTGGCGCGGTCCACCGACTTGACCAGACCCACGTCGATGTTCTCCACCGGCACGTCGATGCCGTTTTCGTTGTTCGGGTCCACGGGGTCACCAGGGCTGGTGACAGTGGCCACGTTGCGCAGGCTGGCCGCGTTGGTCGCCGCCACGGTCACGTTGAAGTCATAGGTTCGCGTAGCGCCCTGGTTCAGGTTGACGATGGGACCGCATTCAAGGGTACGGGCGGCGTAGGTGCAGCCTGCAGGGGCAGGAAGCACCAGTTCCAGACCCGCCGGCAGCTCATCGCGCACCATGGCGTTGCCGTTCACCAGATGGTTCGGCGGCGTGGCGGTTTCCTCGTTGCGCACGGTCAGCCGGTAGGCGATGGTGTCCCCCACGCGCACGCTGTCACCCGGGGCGAGGTTGGGCGTGGTCTTGGTAATGGACAGGTCCACCACGCGCAGGTCAGCCGGGTTGATCTGGCTCGCGTCATAGGCCGAGGTGCGGTCGGAAACCGTGTTGTCGGCCATCACATCGCCGCTGGGCAGGCGCTCGCCGTCGGCGCGCACGCTGGCTTCATGGCGGATCGTGCCGTAAGGCAGGCCATTGTTGTCGATGCCGGTGGCGTCCATCTCGAACGTGATCTCGGCCGATTCGCCCGGCGCCAGCCAGGGGAAGTCGCAGCGCAGCCCGCTGGCGCTGAATGCGCAGTTGCTGGGGCCGAACCGGTTGGGTATCACCGGGCTGTCGTTGGGTGCAAGAGCGCGCACGCCAGTAACGGTAGCGCCGTTGAGCGCAAAGACAGCCGTCGATCCCGGGGCGGGGAACAGGTCTTCCATCACCACGTTGGTGGCATAGGAGGTGGAATTGCCGCTGTTTTGCACCCGGATGGTGTATTGGGTCCGGCTGGCTGCGCCCTGGTTGATGGGCAGGCGGTCAGCGGTGTGCTGCATGTTGATGAGCACGTTCAGCTGGGGCTGGCTCAGGGTGACGGTCTGGTCGGTCAGGTTGTCAGCCAGCGTGGTTTCTGGCGTGACGGTGGAGACCCTCGCCTCGTTGAACACCGATGCCTGGTAGCCGGTGTTGGCCGAGCGCAGGGTGTAGGTGAGGGAACGGACGGCGCCCCGGTTGGTCGCACCCGGCCAGACACAGGTCATGTCCCGGTTAGCGGCAGTCACCACCAGGCCTGCAGCAATGGTTGCGCCGTCGCTCAGCGAGCAGGTGGGGCCGCTGGAAGGTGCGGTCACCCAGATCATGTCCAGGGGCAGCGTATCCACCACGGTGACGTTCGTGGCCTGCGAGGGGCCTCGGTTGTCAGCGGTCAGGGTGTACGTGACGGGCTGGCCTGCCAGCGCGGCAACGGGCGCGGCGGTCTTGCCGGCGATCAGGTTGGTCAGCGGCGTGAGAGTGACCTGCGCGTCGTTGCTGTTGGGCAGCGCGCCGGTGCCTGTGTACTCCGCCGTGTCTTCGGAATCGATGCTGGCCGTGTTGTCGATCGTGTTCGACTGGGTGCCGTTGCCCTGGGGGTTCACGAACTGGCGCGCGCGGATCCTGATCACGTATTCCGTGTCACTGACCGGCACGTTGCTGAACGTGCAGGTGACGCGCGTCGTGCTGCCGCTGCCTTGGTCGGCGTAGGAGCATCCGGTTGTCATCATGGCCGGAATCGGAGGCGTCGCATTCGAATCGCCGGTGGGGAAGTTCGAGGCATCTACCTCGGCGATCACGAAGCGGTTGTTGGTGTACCGGGGCGCGCCCGTCACCGGATCGGCAGCCGGGCTCACGTCCCGGTTCAGGAGGTTGATCACGTCATCCGTGACGGTCACGGTCTGGGCGGTCTGGAAGTCAGCCGGCGTCATGCCACCAGGCATGGGGCTGGGCAGCGCGTTCTTGAAGCGCAGCGTATAGACCACCTCGGAGCCGGAGGCGTCCGTGGAGCCGGCGGGAAGAAGAGCGGGGACGGAGTTGGGCGTGATGGCTGCATCCTTCTGGATGGACAGGTCTGCCTTCTTGTCGGACAGGTTGACGGAGGAGCTGTTCGTCAGGAATCCGCCCGGGACGCAGTTGCGGTCAGTCGGGCACCCCACCGTCGCACTGTTGGAAATCGAGGCCCACTGGCTGCCCCCCGGGATGTGTGCCTTCACCGGGAGGTGCAAATACAGGGTTTGGCCAACGGCAATGCCCGTGCCCGCATTCAGCGTGCAGGTCACCGTTTGACCTGGGTTCATGCCCGCAGTCCAGGGCATATTGGCCGAGCAGGACCAGGGCGCAGGCGCGCCTGGAACGGCCACGTATTCAAGCTTGGGATCCAGAGTATCGGTGACGGTGATCGTCTGGTCAGTCTGCACGTCCACTTGGCCGTTGTTGCGGATGCCGATGCGCCAGAAGAAGTTGGTGCCGTCGGCAATGGCCCCTATCCCGGTGCCGCCGGTGGCGAGGGCTGCAGGGTACTTGTCGGTGCTCAGGCTGGCCCGGTTGCTGACCGTCAGGGTGGCGGTGGAGGTGTTGTTGCCGAGATTGCCCGCCGGCTCATTGCCTACGGACAGCGTGGCCGTGTTGGGGATGTTGAACACGCCGGACGTGGAATCCACGGTGACCGCGCCCACGTTAACGTCGGCGTTGAAGTTCAGATCGGGCAGGCTGCTGTCGCCATTGACCGTGCCGGTGAATGTGCAACTGATGCTGCCAGTGCAAGCCCAGCCGGCCGTGGCGGAAGCGGCGGTGACACCGTTGAACGTCACGCCCGCGGGCAAGGTGTCGGTAATGGTGAAGGGGCCTGTGGGCGTCATCCCGCCAGAGAGACGATCTACCTGCAGGCGATAGACCACGGACTGGGTGGCGGCACCCTCCTTGTCCAGCGTGCTGGGGCTGACCGATTTGCGCAGCCGCATGTCCAACTGGGTGTTGGGCGCGAAAACGATGCCGGATGTATCGTTGTTGTTGTCGGGGTCGGCGTCGATGAAGGAAGCGCCACCCGACGTCTGGCCCGCAACCGAGACCAGGGCATTGGTATTGCCGGTACTGGCCGTCACGGTGACGGGGATCGTCAGCAACGGCAAATTGGCGCCCTTGGCGATGCCGGCTCCAGACGCGGTGTATTCGCAGGTTTGCACGGACACGGGCGGGCTGGCGCTGTTGTCTATGGACTGCGCACAGCTCCAGCCGATGCCGGACGGAGAGTTCTGCCACGCGGTGCCCGCCGGCAGCGGGAAGCGCACCACGGCCTTTTCACCCGCCTTCAGGGGGTAGGCGTACGGCGAGTTGGTGTTACTCACCTGAAGCGTCCAGTTGACCACCGTGCCCTGCTGCTGCGTGCTGCCGTCCGCCGGACCCGTGATGTCCACGGCCAGGTCGGCTCGCTCGTAGGTGGTGACGTTGCGCGTGATGTTGTCGTGGTTACTGTTGTTCCCATCCGTGTTGCCAGCCGCCGTGAGGGACACGCTGGCGACGTTGGAGGTGCTCTCGGCCGGCAGGATGACGTTGAAATCCACGACCTGCGGCGCACCCGCCGACAGGGTCGGGAAGGTGCAGCTGATGGTGGCAGTGCCGATGGGCTGGCCCACGGCAGGCTGCCCGGTGCAATTCACTCCCGCAGGCGCATCGATGCCCTGGAAGATGGCGTTGTCGGGCAGGTCCTGCACCAGCACGGCGTTGCCCACCGAACCGCTGGAATCATTGATGCCGGAGCTGGTGCGATAGGTATAGGTGCCGCCCACCGGTCCGTCGTTCGGGTTGGCTGTCGCATTGCCGTAATAACGGACTTCATGATTCACCTGAAGGTCCAGCGCATAGGCACCGCCCGCCATGCCCAACAGGGGCACTGCCAGCAAGCTGACCATGAAGCGCGCAGGGCGCATCTTGGCTGGAGAAGACTGCCGGCGCCCGTCTGGAGGCGGCGCCAGCGGTGCTGCGGAAGCACGTGAAAGCGGATTGGATGGCATGGCTGGGCTTTCTTAAAACCGCCGGAATCTCTTGTTGCACCAAGGGAATCCTGCGAAAAAGTGCAATCACGGTAACCGCAGATTGCGTCTGCCCGAGTCTAGTCAGGGCAACCCCAGCATTGCCATCTTCTATCGCTCACGAATCCACACAAATCGCAATTGTTTGCAATCCGGCGGAACCCGCTTACATGCGCTTGATACGCCCCACCATCTCGCGCGCGAACTCCACGAACGCCTGGCTGCCCTTGGCCGAGGCGTCAAACACCACGCCGGGCAGGCCATAGCTGGGCGCCTCCGCCAGACGCACGTTGCGGGGGATCACCGTGTCGAACACCTTGTCCCCGAAATGGTCCTTGAGCTGCTCGCTCACCTGGCTTTGCAGGGTGATGCGCGGGTCGAACATGACGCGCAGCAGACCGATGATCTGCAGGTCGGGGTTCAGGTTGGCGTGCACCTGCTTGATGGTGTTGACGAGATCCGTGAGCCCCTCCAGCGCGAAGTATTCGCACTGCATGGGGACGATGACGCCATGGGCGCTGCACAGGCCGTTGAGCGTGAGCATGGACAGCGAAGGCGGGCAATCGATGAGCACGAAGTCGTAGGCGCCGTCCCCCTCGACCAGGGCCGCCTTCAGGCGCTTTTCGCGGCGCTCCAGCTCGACCAGTTCGACCTCGGCGCCGGCCAGTTCGCGGTTGGCGCCCAGCACGTGGTAGCCGCAGGCCTCGGACGGCACCGCCGCCTCCTGCACCGAGGCGGACTCCAGCAGCACGTCGTATACCGACAGCTGCAGCGCCCGCTTGTCCACGCCCGAGCCCATCGTGGCATTGCCCTGCGGGTCCAGGTCGACGAGCAGGACGCGCTGGCCGATCTTGGCCAGGCCGGCGGCCAGGTTGACGGAGGTGGTGGTCTTGCCGACGCCGCCCTTCTGGTTGGCAATGCAGAAAATCTTGGCCATGCGATGGGTTATCTAGAGATGGCGAGCTTGACGCCGAAACCGATGAGGAACACGCCCGCCAGCCGTTCGAGCACGCGCGCGATGGCCGGGTTGGCGCGCATGCGCTCGGCCAGGTGGTGCGTGAGCAGCACCACGATCAGGCTGTAGAGGAACGTGAGCGCGGCGATGGTCGCGGCCATGACGCCGAAAGTGACCAGCCCCAAGTGCCGGGCCGGGTCCACGAACAGCGGAAAGAACGCCATGTAGAACACGATGGCCTTGGGGTTGAGCAGCGTGATGATGGCGCCCTGCTTGAAATAATGGCGCGGTTCGATGCGCAGCACGGGCGCGTCGCCCGGCTTGGCGGTGAGCATCTTGAAGCCCAGCCACGCCAGGTAGGCAGCACCCAGCCACTGCACCGCATGGAAGGCCGCCGGGTAGGCGGCCAGCAGCGCCGCCACGCCGGCCACGGCGGCCCACATGAGCACCTGGTCGCCCGCGATCACTCCGAACGCCGCCGCCAGGCCCGCGCGCACGCCGCCCTTGCCGGTGGAGGTGATGAGGGCCAGGTTGCCCGGCCCGGGAATGGCAAGGAACAGGATGATGGCGGCGACGAAGGCGCCATAGTCAGCGATGCCGAACATGGGAGGACCTGCTGCGAGCGGTGTAGGGGGTTGCCAAGTTTACGCCACCGCTTCCCGCACGGGCCGCATCCAGACGATGCATCGCTCGGCCTGCAAGCCCGGCACGGCGAGCGGTTCCACGTGAAACACCTGCACCCCGGCAGGAAGCGCGTCGATTTCACCCTGCGGATGCCTGCCCTTCATGGCCAGCCACACACCCGCGGGCGCGAGCGCCTCGCGCGACCAGGTCGTGAAGTCCGCCAGCGAGGCGAAGGCACGGCAGCTCACCACATCGAACGGGCCTGCCAACGTTTCCACGCGCGCATGGATGCCGTGCAGGTTGGGCAGCTGGAGCGCGGCTGCGGCCTGTTGGACGAAGGCGGCTTTCTTGGCCACGGTGTCCACGCAACTCACATCGATCTCGGGGCAGCAGATGGCGAACACCACGCCGGGCAGGCCGCCGCCGGAGCCTACGTCCAGCAGCCGTGGCGCCCCGCCCTGCCCTTGCACATGGCGGCGCAGGGGCGCCACGGCAGCCAGGCTGTCGAGCAGGTGGTGGGTCAGCATGTCCTGCGGGTCGCGCACGGCCGTGAGGTTGTAGACCTTGTTCCACTTCTGCAGCAGCGCCAGAAAGTCGAGCAGGAGGTTGATTTGCCCATCGGCCAGATGCAGCCCAAGCGCATGCACGCCCTGGCGCAATTCGTCGACCGCCGTCATGCGGCAGCTTCCGCAGGCGCCGCGAAGCCCTTGAAGCCGCCCTTTTTCAGGTGCACCAGCAGCAGCGAGATAGCGGCGGGCGTGACGCCCGAAATGCGCGATGCCTGGCCCAGCGTTTCGGGACGGTGCTTCTGCAGCTTCTGCCGCACCTCGATGGACAGGGCCGCCACCTGCATGTAATCCAGGTCTTCGGGCAGGCGCAGTTTCTCGAAGTGCGCGGCGCGCTGCACCTCGTCCTTCTGCCGATCGATGTAGCCTGCGTACTTGGCGGCGATTTCCACCTGCTCGATCACCGGGGCGCTCAGGTCACCCAGCGTTTCACGTGAAACATCCCCGCTGGCGTACTTGCCGCCGTCCAGCGACATCAGCGCGCCATACCCCACGTCAGGGCGGCGCAGCAAGTCGAACAGGTTGTATTCGTGCTCGATGGCCTTGCCCAGCACGCGCTCGGATTCCGCCGCGTCCAGGATGCGCGGATTGACCCAGGTGGATTTGAGGCGTTCCGTTTCACGTGAAACAGCATCGCGCTTGCGGCTGAAGGCCTCCCAGCGCGCGTCATCCACTAGGCCCATGCGGCGGCCGGCCTCGGTCAGGCGCATGTCGGCGTTGTCTTCACGCAGCTGCAGGCGGAACTCGGCGCGGCTGGTGAACATGCGGTAGGGCTCGGTGACGCCCTTGGTCACGAGGTCGTCCACCAGCACGCCCAGGTAGGCCTCGTCGCGCCGCGGCAGCCAGGCGGCTTCACCACGGCACTGCAGAGCGGCATTCAGCCCGGCGAACAGGCCCTGGGCGGCAGCTTCTTCATACCCCGTGGTGCCATTGATCTGCCCCGCGAAGAACAGGCCCTGGATCTGCCGCGTCTCGAAGCTACTCTTGAGCGAGCGCGGGTCGAAGTAGTCGTACTCGATCGCATAGCCGGGGCGCAGGATGTGGGCATTCTCCAGGCCCGGCATGCTGCGCACCAGGTCGTACTGGATGTCGAACGGCAGGCTGGTGGAAATGCCGTTGGGATAGAACTCGTGCGTGGTCAGCCCCTCGGGTTCCAGGAAGATCTGGTGGCTTTCCTTGTCGGCAAAGCGGTTGATCTTGTCTTCTACGCTGGGGCAATAGCGCGGCCCCACTCCCTCGATCTTGCCGGTGAACATGGGGCTGCGGTCGAAGCCGCGGCGGATGATCTCGTGCGTGCGTGCGTTGGTGTGCGTGACCCAGCACGGCACCTGGCGCGGGTGCATGGCCGCATGGCCCATGAAGCTGAACACCGGCACGGGGTCAAGGTCGCCGGGCTGCTCCTCGCATTGGGAGAAATCGATGCTGCGCCCGTCGATGCGCGGAGGCGTGCCGGTCTTCAGGCGGCCCTGGGGAAGTTGCAACTCCTTGAGCCGGGCGGACAGGCTCACGGCCGGCGGGTCGCCCGCACGGCCGGCGGAATAGTTGTTCAGGCCCACATGGATCTTGCCATCCAGGAAGGTGCCGGCCGTCAGCACAACAGTGCGGCTGCGGAAGGTGATGCCCACCTGCGTGACCGCGCCCGCCACCCGGTCGCCCTCCACTACCAGATCGTCTACCGCCTGCTGGAACAGCCACAGGTTGGGCTGGTTCTCCAGCATGCGGCGGATGGCGGCCTTGTACAGCACGCGGTCGGCCTGCGCGCGCGTGGCGCGCACGGCCGGGCCCTTGCTGCTGTTGAGCGTGCGGAACTGGATGCCGCCCTCGTCCGTGGCCAGCGCCATGGCGCCACCCAGCGCATCCACCTCCTTGACCAGGTGGCCCTTGCCGATACCGCCGATGCTGGGGTTGCAGCTCATCTGGCCCAGCGTCTCGATGTTGTGCGTGAGCAGCAGGGTCTTGCAACCCATGCGCGCGGCGGCGAGCGCGGCCTCGGTGCCGGCGTGGCCGCCGCCGACAACGATGACATCAAATTCCTGGGGGTACAGCATGGCGGAGTGGGCTGGTGCGGGGAAACCCGCGATTTTCCCACCTTTGTCCATTTCCGTGGCAGCAGCGCTGTTTCACGTGGAACCGCGCAGGATTCCTGCCCCTGCCCTGTGCTTCAATCGCCGCATGAAACTCCTGGTCTTCGCGGGCAGCACCCGCCAACAATCGTTCAACCGCCGCCTGGCCCGCGTCGCCGCCGAACTGGGGCGCGAGGCCGGGGCCGAAGTCACGCTGCTGGAGCTGGCCGATTTCGACATCCCCCTGTACAACGCCGACGTGGAAGCCGCCGGCACCCCGCCCGACGTGGTGCGGCTCAAGGAGGTGATGGACGCCCACCCCGCCTGGGTGATCTGCTCGCCCGAGTACAACGCCAGCTACACCGGCCTGCTCAAGAACACCATCGACTGGGCGTCCAGCCCCGTGGCCGGCCATCCGTTGTGGGCCGACATGGCGCGGCCCTTTGCGGGCAAGGTGGTGGGCGTGCTCAGCGCATCCAACGGCGCTCTGGGCGGGCTGCGCGCGCAAAGCCACCTGGCGCCCCTGCTCCTGACCCTCGAATGCTGGCTGGCGCCGCGCCACTATGCGCTGGCGCGTGCGGCCACGGCGTTCGACGAAGAGGGCCGCCTGACCGACCCGCAGCAGCGCGCGCAGGTGCGCGCCGTAGTGGAACAGGTGCTGTGGGCCGCACAGCGGCTGCATGGTGCCGGATAAATATGCATAAAAACAGCCTCCAGCGCTTATCCGGCAAGCGCGAGCAGCTATCTATCTCATAGCGCCATGGAGTGCCACTCCGGTTGCGGCGCCTGCTGCGTGGCGCCCTCGATCAGTTCCCCCATTCCCGGTATGCCGCAGGGCAAGCCGGCAGGTGTGCGCTGCGTGCAGTTGGACCCGGCAGGGCGCTGCCGCATCTTCGGCCAGTCTGGCCGCCCGGCGGTCTGTTCCTCCTTGCGGCCCAGCGCGCAGATGTGCGGCGACGGGCGCGGCCATGCGATGCGCTGGCTGGCCTGGCTGGAACAGGCCACCGCCTGAAAACCCCCAGCGCAGCACACACCGGCGCATGGGCCTAGCATGTCCCCTGCTTTCAACAACCCCCTTCCCTGAAAGGACTGTTCCGGCATGAAGCTCTACTACTCCCCCGGCGCCTGCTCGCTGTCTCCCCATATCGTGCTGCACGAGGCGGGCCTCGCCTATACCCCCGTGCTCGCCAGCACCAAGAGCCACAAGCTGCAGGACGGCACGGACTTCTACACCATCAACCCGCTGGGTTATGTGCCTGTGCTGGAGCTGGACGACGGCACCCGCCTGCGCGAAGGCCCGGCCATCGTGCAGTACCTGGCCGACCAGGCCCCGCAAAAGAACCTGGCGCCTGCCCACGGCACGCTGGCGCGCTACCGCCTGCAGGAGTGGCTGACCTTCATCGGCACCGAGATCCACAAGGGTTTCGGCCCGTTGTTCAAGCCCAACACGCCCGAGGAATACAAGCCCATCGCGCGAGAGAACGTGCTGAACCGCCTGAAGTGGGTGGACGGAGAGCTGGCCGGCAAGCAGTTCCTGATGGGCGACCATTTCACCGTGGCCGACGCCTACCTGTTCACCGTGACCAACTGGGCCAAGGCCGTGGGCCTGGACATCTCGGGCCTGCAGCACTTGGCGGCCTACCGCGAGCGCATCGCCGCCCGCCCTGCCGTGCAGGAGGCCATGAAGGCCGAGGGCCTGCTCAAGTAAGAAGCTCCGCGCTCAGGGCCTGTCCCGTGTTTCACGTGAAACACGGGCTTTTTTCTTGGCTCTGTCACAAATCTGTGTTGATGACCGGCACTCCGATGGCGTCGAGCAAGAGCTGGCGCGGCTTTGCGG
>NZ_DF238927.1 GCF_000400995.2 Acidovorax sp. MR-S7
CGTCGGATACTGCTTACGCCTTGCCATTGGGCGAATCTACCGCAGGCGCTATCAAGTTCATAACACGCTCTAGCAGCAGCATCCACTGGCCGGGCTGCGGGGCGTGCAGCCGCAACCGCAGCCAGACGGTGGCCTGGGTGTAGCCCGCGCTCAGGTGACCGGGCAGGGGCTGCCAGCTTTGGGCCTGGGCCGCCTGCGCGGCGCCGAGGGTACCGGCCGCATCGTCCAGGCGTTCGAGGTGGCCGGCCGCGGGGAGCCGGTGGGCATCGGGCGCGAGCAGTAGCGGCGCGGGCATTCGGGGCGCCTGTGGCGCCTGGGCGTGCGTCCACGGCAGCGCCAGCAGCAGCGCCAGGGCAACGATGAGCGCACGATAATTTCGCATTCCGATTCCAGGGGCGGGCGCGAGCGTACCGCCTTTTCTTGCATGATCGACGTGATCCTTCTCGAAGATGAACCCGTGCTGCGCTCGGAGCTGGGCGAATTCCTGGAGCAGACCGGCTATGCGCCGCAGTGCGTTGCCAGCCTGGCGGAGTGGGAGCGCCATTTCGATGCGCGCCGCCACCGTTTGGCGGTCATCGACATCGGCTTGCCCGACGGCAGCGGCCTGGCGCTGATCCAGCAGCTGCGCCAGGGCG
Source organism: Acidovorax sp. MR-S7 (assembly GCF_000400995.2). GTDB lineage: Bacteria > Pseudomonadota > Gammaproteobacteria > Burkholderiales > Burkholderiaceae_C > MR-S7. Next base: position 636 of record NZ_DF238927.1, read on the forward strand.
GGCAGGAGTTGGGCATTGTGGTGTTTAGTGCGCGCAACACGAGCGCTGACCGCATCGACGGCTTGGCAACGGGCGCTGACCACTACCTGGGTAAGGGCTGCGACCTCGATGAGCTGGAAGCGACGCTGGCCGCGCTGGCGCGCCGCCTGGGCCTGCAGCGGCGCGAGGCGCGCTGGCGGCTGGAACTGGGCGCGGGCCGCCTCGCTCCGCCTGGTGCCCCGCCGGTGGCGCTGTCGCGGCAAGATCTGCTGGTGCTGCAATGCTTGATGCGCACGGCTGGCGAGAGCGTGAGCCGCCGCCAGATCGTGCAGGCGCTGGGTGCTGATTACTTCGACTACGACCAGCGCCGCCTCGATACGCAAATGCGCCGCCTACGCCGCAAGGTGCAGGATGAAAGTGGCCAGCGGCTGCCCGTCAAGACCCTGCGCGGTAGCGGCTACTGCTTCTATGCTCCCGCTGCCATCGGGTAAAACGCCCCCAAACCCTTTCCATTCAAGAGCTGTTTGCTGCTCTTTCAGAAGCGAGGCCGCCGCGCCGCGCGCAGGCCGAAGGCCGCCGCCAGGGCCGACAGCAGCAGCACGCCCCACTCGCTGAGCGTGGGAATGGCCTGCGCGCCGGCGGGCGCGGCCAGCAGCGCGAAGCCGCCCGGGTCCTGGATCAACTGGTTGGCCGCGCCGTCATGGTCGCCCAGGCCGCCGTCGGTCAGCGTCAGTGTGGCGCTCAGTCGGTCGCCCGCGATGGCGACGCGCGAGGCGGGCAGTTCGTACCAATGGTCCTGGGTGCAGGCATTGCCCTGGCAGTTGAAGCCGTCGGGGCTGGGGCCGTACTTCATGTACACGGCGCCCGCGGGGATGGGGCTGGTGAAGTGCAGGGTGACGGTGGCATCGCTGCCCTGGGTGCCAGAACTCAGGTTCAGTGCTAGCACCCCGGCCGGGAAGGTGGCGCCGTCCAGCGCGTCCGCGCCCGTGGGCGGGGTGGCGCTGATGGTGGCGTTGTCCACCTGCCAGCCGTTCGTGGGCGTCAGAACCACCATGGCGCTGCCGCTGCCTGCATTCGCCCAGGGGGCTTGGCAGTTGATGGGGCTGCCGCCATTCTGGCCCTGGCACTGCCATGTGTATAGGCTGCCCGCGCTAGACACCGGACCGGGCGTGCCGGCGCTGCATAGGTTGGCGGCCGGGGCGATGGCGCGGGGCTGACCGGCGGCACTGCCGCAGGCACCATCGACCGGCGCCGCGGCGACGGCGGCCGAGGGGGCGGAGCATGCTTGTACGTCCGCCGCCGTGCCAGTGCTGGCCACGGGCGTGACGCAGAAGGTGAGCACTGAGCCCACGTCGACCGCGACGGGCGTGTACTGCAGGCTGGTGGCGCCGCCGACAGCCGTGGCGCCGCGCTTCCACTGGAAGGTACTCATGCCCTCGGGGTCGTTCTCTGTGTCGGTGTAGGTGTAGCTGCCTGTGAGCGGCTGACCTTCCTGGGGTGTTCCGGTGACGGTGACTCCGGTGGCCGTGGGGCCGGCGTTGACGGGGCGGAACCCCAGGATGCGGTTGTTGCTGCCGTCGGCGATCAGGAGGTAGCCCGTCTGGGCGTGGTAGCGCAGGCTTTCCGGGCCGTTCATCTTCGATGCCGACAGTCTGCTGCTGCTGCTGGTGAAGTCGCTTTGCCCCAGCACATGGTCGGCGTCGGCGCCGTTGGGCTTTTGGGCGGGGTTGTCGAAGATCAGCACGCGGTGGTTGCCGGCGTCTGATACGTACAGCGCGCCGTCGGGGAGGACGTTGATGATCCAGACCGAATTGCTCATGTTGGAACGCGATGCCGTGCCGCTGCCGCCCGTTTGCAGGTCGGGTGCGCCGAGCACGCCGTCGGCTGGCGCTCCGTTATTTTTGGTCGAGGCGTTGTTGAAGCGCAGGATGCGGCGGTAGTCGATATCGCTCACGTAGAGGTTGCCGCCGGCATCCACCGCGAGACCCAGGGCTCCGCTGACGGAAGACGCCGAGATCGCGCTGGCGCCTACCGTGGTGAAGTTGGCTGCGCCCAGCACGCCATCGGCATCGGCGCCGTTGGATTTGCCGGCAGCATTGTTGAAGCGCAGCACCCGCTTGTTGGCGGGGTCGTTGACGTAGAGATCGCCGTTGGGGCCGAGGGCCAAGCTGGTTGGGGTAAGGGGGCCGAAGCGATGGGCCGTGGTGTCCGTGGCATAGCTTGTGAAATCAGCCTGGCCCAGCACGCCGTCCGCGGCCGCGAAGTCGGTCTTGGTGGCGGCGTTGTCGTAGCGCAGCACACGGAGGTTCATGGTGTCGGTCACGAAAAGCCGCCCGCTGCTATCCATGGCGCAGTACATGGGCGCATTCAGGGATTTCGCTGAAAGCCCCCCGTTGTTGGCCGTGGTGCTGGTGAAGTCGGGCTGACCGAACACCGCCTCGGCTGCGCCGCCGATGGTGGCGGCCTGGGCGGAGGAAAAGCGCAGGATACGGTTTTGGCCGTAAACCACTACGAACACCTTGCCCGTGGTCGCGTCGATGCAGATGTCCGAGGGGTATTCGAAACGGGAGGCCGACGCGCCGCCGCCTGCGGTGGTGAAGTTGTCCGCCCCCAGCACCAGGGTGGCAGCCTGGCCGTCGGTATAGGGGGATGCTGCGATGGCGCTACCGCACTAGGCCAGGACCAGGGCTGCGAGCCAGGCGCGCATGGGGCCGCAAAAAGGGAGGGAGTGGTTCATGTTTCTTCTCGAAAGCCGGGTGTTCGGCCGCAGAAAAGACTACAAGCTGAAACACTTGCGAATCTGAGCGAATCTGAGCGCGTAAGAAAAAAAGTTTGAGGCCAAATCGGCCTCAAACCATTGTGCAGAAAGCGCTGGCAGCTATGCTTCTTGATGGCTGGTGTGCAACTGCTCGAACGGCAGCTGCTGCTTGACCAGGATCACGGTGCACGGCGCATCCCGCGCCACGCGGATGGGCACGGTGTCGATGAAGCGCTGCAGCTGTAGCCCGTGCGTGGCCGCGCCCAGGATCATCATGCCCACGCGGTTGCCCTCGGCATAGCGCACCAGGGCCTGGGCCACGTCGCTGGCTTCGAGCACGTGGTAGCTCGCGGCGTGGCCCGTGAGATCGAGGCCCGAGGCCCACTGCTTGAGGCGCGCGAGGTGCTGGCGGTGCAGCGTGGTCTCGCTGCGCGCGCTGTCCGAGGTGCTGCTGGCGCCGGGCGAGATCACCGTGACGCAGGCCAGCCGCGCGCCGGGGCGGATGCCCAGCGAGCGCGCGACGGCTTCGCGCAGCGAGTAGAGCGTGGCGTCGGTCACGTCGTTGTGCGGCACGGCCACCATGAGGATGGGCACCTCCGCGATCTGGCGCTCGGGCAGCGGGCTGGGCTGGTAGTGCATGCCCGCGGCCTTGATCCAGCGCTTGAGGTGCGCACGCACGCCCGGCCCGCGCAGGCGCCGGCCGCGCTCGGTGATGGGCACCTGGTCGGGATTCGTCAGGTCGAATGCGAGGTGCGCGGCCGTGGGGTAGCGCTGCGCGGCCTCGGGCTCCAGGCAGCGCAGGATGATTTCCTGCAGCCACTCGGGCAGGTCGGGGCGGTGCTGGCGCGGTGGGGCGGGCGTCATCCACAGGCGCTGGCGCAGGCCGCCCTGGGTGGCGGGCGCGCCGAAGGGCAGCTCGCCCGTGGCCATCTCGTAGAGCATCACGCCGATGGCGAAGATGTCGCTGCGCAGGTCGCCGCGCACGCCCACGACCTGCTCGGGCGCGATCCACGCGGGCGAGCCCACGGCCTTGCGCATCTCCTCGGCCAGCAGGTCGGGGTAGTGGGCGTGGCACGACAGGCCGAAGTCCAGCAGCACGGCGCTGCCGTCGGCGCGCAGCAGCACGTTGGCCGGTTTCAGGTCCAGGTGGCAGACGTTCTGCTGGTGGATGCTGTGCGCGGCGATGGCGACCGCGCCGCCCAGGCGCGCGATGGCGGCTGCGTCGGCCAGCGCGTCGCCGCGCTCGTGCGTGTCGATCCAGTGCTGCAGCGTGTGGCCCTCCACGTATTCCATGACGAGGTAGGGCAGACGCACCAGGTCGCCCGCCGCCACAAAGCGCGGCACATGCGGGCCCGAGAGCGTAGGCAGGATGGTCAGCTCGACCTCGAAGCTGACGATGTTCTCGGCCCCGTCGCCCGCCGTCATGCGCGGGATCTTCATCGCCATGGCGAAGCCCGGGTCGCGCGCGGTGCTGGCGTAGCCCACGCGGTAGATGTGGGCCATGCCGCCCGCGTGGATGCACTCGTGCACCACGAAGCCGTCGATCTCGGTGCCGGGTTCGAGCAGTTTCATCAGCGGCCCTTTTCCAGGCGATCAGCGAAGAACGCGGGTAGCCCGCTCGCGCGCACGGCCGCGGCCGCGGCCAGGTGGTCGTAGGGCACGCGGCGGAAGGTGAGGGTGGCGGCATCCTCGTCGAACAGCGCATACATGGCGCGCACGTCGCCGTCGCGCGGCTGGCCGCACGAGCCCACGATGGCCAGCCACTGGCGGTGCGGCGGCACGGGCACGGGCACGCCGGGCTGCGGGGAGAAGCGCATGAGCTTGGCCGTGGGCGTGAGGAAATAGAGCGCCTGCTCGTGCACGTGGCCGCTGAAGACGTAGCGGATGGCCGGGTCCACCTGCGTGGCGGCGGCCATGCTGCGCTCGGCGGCGTTGCCGTCGGTCACGTAGTGCCAGCGCTCGGGGCCGTCGGCGCTGGCATGCACCAGCAGCGCGTCGGGCCCCATGCGGGCGGTGAGCGGCAGGCCGGCCAGGAAGGCGCGGTGGTGCTCCTGCAGATGCGGCCCGGTCCACTGCGCGCTCTGGTCGCCCAGGTTCTGGGCGGTGGCGGGCGGGGCCAGGGCGGCATCGTCGTGGTTGCCGCGCACGGCGAGCGCGCCGGCGCCGGTGAGCTGCATCGCCCGGTCCAGCACGGCGCCGGGGTCCGCGCCATAGCCCACCAGGTCGCCCAGCAGGGCGAACTGCTGCGCGCCGTGCGCTCGGGCGTGCTCCAGGCAGGCGTCGAACGCGGGCAGATTGGCGTGGATGTCGGACAGCAGGGCGATCTTCATGGCGGGGCAGCGTGCGGTGGCAGCCCTCCATGATGGCCCCGGAAGCTGATCGCTGGCTTGCAGCGCGGAGCGCGGGGCCTAGGGAAAACGCGAGGGCGTCGCGTGTGGCGGGTGCCGTCTCAGGCCAGCGCCAGGGTCACGTCGATGTTGCCGCGCGTGGCGTTGGAGTAGGGGCACACCTGGTGGGCGGCGTCCACGAGCTGCTGCGCCTGGCCCTGCTCCAGGCCCGGAAGGCTGATCGTCAGGCGCACGGCGATGCCGTAGGCGTTGGGAATGGTGCCCAGGTCCACTTCGGCGTCTACCGCCACGTCCTGCGGCACTGCAATGCCCAGCTTGCCGCCCACGGCTTTCATCGCGCCGATGAAGCAGGCCGAGTAGCCCGCGGCGAAGAGCTGCTCGGGGTTGGTGCCCGTGCCGCTGCCGCCGGGCGAGGAGAGCTTGACGTCCAGGCGCCCGTCGTCGGTGCGCGCGGCGCCGTCGCGGCCGCCGGTGGTGTGGACGCGGGCGGTGTAGAGAACTTTGTCGAGGGAGGCCATGGTGTTTCCTTTCGGAGGGTCAGCGCGCGGCCAGGCGGTCGCGCAGGGTGGTGAGCTGGCGCGTGAGCGCCTGCAGCTCGGAGACGTCGCACTGGCTGCGCTCCATCACGCAGCGCGGGATGTCCTCGGCGCGTTCGCGCAGCGCCCGGCCCTGCGGCGTGAGCGTGATGCGCACGCGGCGCTCGTCCTGCACGTCGCGCAGCCGGGCCACGAGGCCGGCCGCCTCCAGCCGCTTGAGCAGCGGGGTGAGCGTGCCGGAGTCGAGGAACAGGCGCTGGCCGAGTTCGGAGACGGTGAGCCCGTCGCGCTCCCACAGCGCGAGCAGCGCCACATACTGCGGGTAGGTGAGGCCGAGCGCGTCCAGCAGCGGCTTGTAGAGCTTGGTCATGGCCAGCGATGCGGAATACAGCGCGAAGCAGACCTGGTGGTCGAGCCGCAGCAGCTCGGACGCGGGTGGCAGGGAATGGGAGCGCGAAGGCATGGGTGGATTGTGAAGTGCAATTAAATTGCGTGCAATTGAATTGTATGCATCCATTCTGGATGCGAGGTTTTTTGAGTTGCTATTGAAAAAGGAGCTGCTAGCGCTTTATGGATAAGCGCTAGAGGCTGATTTTTCTTGAAATAGGGCCGCCACTGGCGGCGGAAGGCCGAACCAGGGGCGGTGCCGTGTGCGGGGGCCTCAGTACGCGGTCTGCACTGCGCCGCGCGCGCCGGGCCGGAAGGCGGCGGCCAGGCCGTCGGCCGCGTTGCGCAGCAGGATCATGTCCATGCCCACGGCGACGAACTGCGCGCCCAGTGCCAGGCATTCGCGCGCGCGGGCCTCGTCCACCATGAGGATGCCCGGCGCCTTGCCGGCTGCGCGGATGCGGCGGACCGCATCGTCGATGGCCGCGCGCACCTCGGGGTGGTTGGCGTTGCCCGGGTGGCCCATGCTGGCCGACAGGTCGGCCGGGCCGATGAAGATGCCGTCCACGCCATCGACGGCGGCGATGGCCTCGAGCTGCGCCAGCGCCTCGGCCGTTTCCACCTGCACCAGCAGGCAGAGTTCCTTCTCGGCATCGCGCACGTAGTCCATGTCGCGCCCGTAGTGCGACGCGCGCATGGTGCCGCCCATGCCCCGGATGCCGCGCGGCGCATAGCGCATGGCGGCCACGGCGGCGCGGGCTTCATCCGCGTTCTGCACGAAGGGCAGCAGCAGCGTCTGCGCGCCGATGTCGAGGATGCGCTTGATCAGCACCGGGTCGTTCCATGCTGCGCGCACCACGGGGTGCGTGCGGTAAAGCGGCTCGGCGGCCACGGCCTGCAGCTGCTGTAGCACCAGGGGCACGTCGGCGGGCGTGTGCTCGGTGTCGAGCAGCAGCCAGTCGAAGCCCGATCCGGCCACCAGCTCCGCCGCGTAGGGCGAGGCCAGCGTGCACCACAGGCCGATCTGGGCCTGGCCCGAGGCCAGGGCGTGTTTGAAGGTATTGGTCAGGGGCATGTCTATCCGAAGTGGCAGGAAACGGTGCCGAATTCCCCATAGTCTGCCACCACGGTGTCGCCCTGGCCCACGTCGATGGGGCGGATGAACGAGCCTGCGAGTACCACTTCGCCCGCCTGCAGCTGGATGCCGTGGCGGTGCAGCCGGTTGGCAAGCCATGCAACGCCGTAGGCCGGGTGGTTCAGCACGCCGGCGGCCAGGCCGGTTTCCTCCACCTCGCCGTTCTTGTTCACGATGGCGCCGATGCGGCGCAGGTCCGCATCGATCAACTGGGGCTTGAAGGCCCGCCCGCCCAGGACCAGCGCCGCGTTGGCCGCGTTGTCGGAGATGGTGTCGACAACGGTTCGTGTCTTGCCGGTGACAGGGTCCACGCGCTGGATGCGCGCATCCAGGATCTCCAGCGCTGGGGTGATGTACGCGGTGGCGTCGAGTACGTCGAACAGCGTGCAGTGGGGGCCGGACAGCGGCTTGCCGAGCACGAAGGCCAGCTCGGCCTCAATGCGCAATTGCAGAAACTTCTCCGTGGAGATCGCGGCGCCGTCGCGGTAGAACATGTCGTCGAGCAGCGTGCCGAAATCAGGCTCGCCGATGTTCACGGCGCGCTGCATGGCCTTGGAGGTCAGGCCGATCTTGTGCCCCAGCACGCGGCGGCCCTGGCGCAGTTTGAGGTCCATCCAGGCGGCCTGCACGGCGTAGGCGTCGTCGATGCCCATGCCGGGGTACTGCAAAGAGAATTGGCGGCAGGGCGTGCGCGTGCGCTCGGCCGATTCCAATTGCTCGGCGGCCGCCTCCAACTGCGCGGGAGACAGGGACATGTGTGGTGCGCTCATGCCTCGGCCTCCACGCTGTTGCGCAGCGTGCCCACGCCGCTGACCTCCACCTCCACCACGTCGCCGGGCCGCAGGAAGCGGGGCGGGTCGAAGCGGATGCCCGCGCCGATGGGCGTGCCGGTGACGATGAGGTCGCCGGGCTCCAGTGCCGTGAAGGTCGAGAGGTAATGGATCAGGTAGGCGAAGTCGAACATCAGGTTCGCAGTGGTGTCGTCCTGGCGGAGCTCGCCGTTGACCCGGGTACGCACGCGCACGTTGCCGAAGCCCTCGGGAAATTCGTCGGCCGTCGCGAGCCAGGGCCCGACGGCACCGGAGGCGTGGAAATTCTTGCCTTGCGTGACGTTGAACTTGGCGTGGTGCACCCAGTCGCGGATGGTGCCTTCGTTCACGCAGGTCAGGCCGCCGATGTGCGCCAGCGCCTGTGCCTGGGGGATGCGGCGGCCGCCGCGCCCGATCACCAGCCCTATCTCGCCCTCGTAGTCGAGCTGTTGCGATTCATGGGGCTGCACGAGCGCCTGGCCGTGACCCACAAAAGAGTCGGGCACACGCATGAAGATGCTGGGGTACTTGGGTAGATCGCTGCCGTCCTTGTACTCGGCATTGCGGTGCGCGTAGTTGACGCCGATGCAGAAAATCTTGCGCGGGGCTGGCACGGGCGGGAGCAGCTGCACGGCCGCCAGATCGAGGCCGGGTGGCGCTTGCTCGGCCAGCGACCGGGCTTGGCGCAGCGCCGCGTCGCCGCCTGCGAGCAGCGATGCCACCGAGTCGAACTCCGCCATCCGGCGATCCAGTTCGACGATGCGGTTTCCGTGGACCACGGCGCCCCAGCCGGGGCGGCCTTCATGGAGGTAGCTGGCGAGCTTCATGGAGTATCGAAACCGAAGAAGTGGGCGGGATTGGTGACGAGGATCTTGCGCAGCGTGTCTGCATCGGGCGCGAAGCGGTAGAGCAGTTCCAGGAGGTCGCCCTCGTTGGGAGGCTGCTTGACCGATACGGGATGGGGCCAGTCGCTGCCCCAGACGCATCGGTCGGGGGCCGCGCCGATCAGGCGGCGCGCCAGGGGCACCACGTCGTCCCAGGGTGCGCCCTGGCGCGAGATTTTTTCGGACAGCGACAGCATCACCCAGAAGTTGCCGCGCTGGAACAGCTCCAGGATGCAGGCCAGGCTGGGATCGTCCTCGCCCAGCTCGGGGTTGGCACGGCCCATGTGGTCCATGAGCACCGGCACGTCCTGCAGGTGCAGGAAGGCCTGCATCTGCTCGGCGATGCCGCCCGGCTCCGGCTGTACCTTGACGTACCAGCCCAGCTCGCGCACGCGCGCCAGTGCGCGCTCCTGCTGCTGCGGCGTGAAGCTGATGCCCAGGCCGCCGCGCGTGAAGCGCGCGCCGCGTACGCCGGCGTCATGCAGCCGCTGCAGATAGGCGTCGTCGCACTCCACGAGCACGGCGGCGTTGGCGCAGGCCATGTAGCGGTGGGGGGGGCTGCCCGCGTTGAGGCCGGCCAGCGCGTCCAGCACCACCTGGTGGTCGGCGCCGTAGGTGGTGGCTTGCACGATCACGCCACGCTGCACGCCCAGCGTGGCGTGCAGCTGATGCGCCGCCTGCCAGGTCGCCGTGGGCATTTCATAGGCGGCGCCCGGGCGCACGGGATAGCGTTCGCGCGGGCCGAAAACGTGGAACTGGCTGTCGCACGCCAGCGCGGGCGGAAGCGGCTGCGGCGCGCGGGGCGCGGGGTCGAACGGGAGATAGTCGGGCATGGCGGGATGGGTGGTGGGGCGCGTTCAGACGATGTAGGCCGTGAAGCTGCATTCGATGAGCTTGCCCATGTCGAGATCGGGCGCGTGGATGGCATGGCGCGCGGGACGCGATGCCGCGTCGGGGAACATCTCCAGCCACGGCACGTTGAGTGCGGGACGCTGCGTGCGATCCTTCATCCACACCGTGACCTTGGCGATATCGGCGGTGCTGCCGCCGGCCGCCTCGACGATGCGGCGCATGTTGTCGAGCATGCAGCGGCACTGGGCCTCGATGCCGTCGGCGATCTGGCCCGTGGCGGGGTCGGTGCCGAGCACGCTGCCGCTTTCCACCAGCGGCCCGATGCGGCAGGCGGCCGGAATCGGGTTCTTGTGGCTGAAGCCTTCGATGTAGATGCTGGTGCGGCCCGCCGGGGCGCTCAATCCGCCGTGATGCCCGCTTGCTTGATGATGGGTGTCCATCGGTTGTCTTCCTGGGTGAGGTATTGGGTGAACTGCGCGGGCGTGGTGGCGCGCGCTTCGGAGCCGAGCGCGGTGAAGCGATCCTGCACGCCCTTGTCGGACAGGATCTGCCGCAGCGCGTCCGCCAGCTTGTCCACGATGGCGGCGGGTGTTCCCTTGGGCGCCAGGATGCCCGTGAAGGTCTCCGCGCTGAACCCGGGGAAGCCGGACTCCGCCAGCGTGGGAACGTCGGGCAGTTGCGGCAGGCGCTTCGGCGAGGTGACGACCAGGGCGCGCGTGCGGTGGCTCTGCAGGAACTGCTGGGCCACGGACAGCTGGTCGAAGTTGAACTGCACCTGGCCGCCCAGCAGGTCGGTGGTGGCCGGCGCGTTGCCCTTGTAGTGCACGGTGGTCCAGCGCGCGCCGCTCTCGCGCTGCAGGTATTCGCTCACCAGGTGATTGGTCGTGCCCGCTCCCGGAGACGCCATGGTGATGGCGCCCGGATTGGCCTTGGCCGCCGCGAGCAGATCCGCCATGCTCTTGTAGGGGGTGGACGGGTTCACCTGCAGCAGCAGCGGTGTGAACGAGACGGACGATACGGGTGCGAAGTCCTTCTTCCAGTCGTAGAGGCTGCGCTTGAAGATCAGCGGCGAGAACAGGATCGGCCCGTTGGCACCCATGAAGAAGGTGTAGCCATCGGGAGCGGATTTGGCGACGGCCTCGCCCGCGATCATCCCGCCCGCGCCCGGCCGGTTGTCCACGATGAACGGCTGCTTGAAGTGCTGCTGCAGCTGCTCGCTGATGATGCGCGCTGCGCCATCGACGTTGCCGCCGGGAGGGTAGGGGAGCACCAGCTTGACGGGCTTGTCGGGCCATGCACCGGTCTGTGCGATGGCCAGCGGCGCGGCTCCCGCGCAGGCCCACAGCAAAGCGTGGGAAAGAAGGGTTCGACGTTGCATGGGCATGTCTCCTGGGCTTTTTTTGCGATGGGGCGGACGGTGCATCCGTTGGCACAAATCGTAGGCTTCGGGGTCTGGAGGCAGCAATGGCGGAATGGCGGATTTGTCCATAATGTGGAACGAAAGGCGTCGTGACCATGGCGGCGCGGGCCCCGTGCTCCGCACAATCCCTTCAGCGCTCCGCAAACCCACACCGCTGCCGCCATGACCCATACGACCCTGCGTGCCGACACCCTCGCTCCCGAAGCCACCTATCGCTTGATGAGCGGCATCGTGGTGCCCCGCCCGATCGCCTGGATCACCACGCTGTCGCAGGCGGGCGTGGTGAACCTGGCGCCTTTTTCGTGCTTCACCTTCGTTTCCAACAAGCCGCCGATGCTGGGCGTGAACATCGGCCGCAAGGCAGGGGCACGCAAGGACACGGGGGCGCATATCCTGGCGAGCAGCGAATTCGTCGTGAACATCGGGCATCGGGGGCACATGCACGCCATCCATGAGAGCAGCGCCGAGCACGCGCCCGATGTGAGCGAGGCGGAACTGCTCGGACTGGCCACGGCGGCCAGTGAAACGATCGCCGTGCCGCGCCTGGCCGACGCGCCGGTGAGCATGGAATGCCGGCTCGATCGCGTCATTCCCTTCGGGGATACGGGCGCCGAATTCTTCGTGGGGGTGGTCACGGCATTCCATGTGCGGGAAGACTTGCTGCAGGACGGCAAGATCGACACCCGCGCCCTCGACCCGGTGTGCCGCATCGCTGGCCCCAACTACGCGACGCTGGGTGAAATCGTCACCCTGCGCGCGATGGCGCAGACACCGAAGGCGGTGTTGGCTCCCGGGAGATGACCGGCCTCGCCTTCCCCGCGGGACAGGACGGAGCGCAGAGCATCCGCCGCGCGATTGCGGTGCTGCGCATCGTGGCGTCGGGGCAGGAAAGCGGGGTGCGCCTGACCGACGTCGCTTCGGCCACGGGTCTCAACCGGCCCACGGTGCACCGGATCCTGCGTGCGTTGGTGGAGGAAGGCGCGGTGGAGCAACAACCCGTGACGCGGCGGTATCTGATCGGTACCGAGGTGTCGCTGCTGGGACTGGCCCGGCCTGCGGGTTTCCCTCTGCGTTCGCTGGCGGCTCAGCACCTGCATCACATCGGAGAGGTTCTGGGGGAGACAGCTTTTCTGACCATCCGCAAGGGCGACGACTCCGTGTGCCTGGCGCGGGCGCTGGGGAGCTATCCGATCAAGGTTCTCTCGATCGAGGTGGGCGCGCGCCGCCTGCTGGGCATTGGCGTGAGCGGGGTGGTACTGCTGGCCTCCCTGCCCTACGCGGAGGCCGTGGAGATGATGCAGCGCAATGCCGGCCGGTTGAAGGGGCTGGGACTCGATGCACGGGACATTCTGGAGCGCTGCGCCGCAGCCCGCATGCTGGGGTATGCCTATACGGCCACGGGCGTGGTGCGCGGTACGCGCGCCGTAGCCGTTCCGGTGCAGACGCTTGCGGGAGACACCGTGGCGGGCATCGCCGTCACGGCGATTTCTTCCCGCCTGACCGAGAGCCGCCTGCCCCATGTGGTGCAGGTGATGCAGGAGCAGGCGCGGCTCATCGGAGAGAAGCTCGGGCAGCGCCAGCGCTGACGCGCGCCGGCGCGCATCTCCTCAGTACTGGTAGACGCCGCGGCCCGTCTTGCGGCCCAGGCGGCCGGCGGCCACGTATTCCTTGAGCAGCGGACACGCGCGGTACTTGCTGTCGCCGAACTCGGAGAGGTACACGTCCATCACGGCCAGGCACACGTCCAGGCCGACCATGTCGGCCAGCGCCAGCGGGCCGATGGGCTGGTTGCAGCCGAGCTTCATGCCTGCGTCGATGTCCTCGGGCGTGGCCAGGCCTTCGGCCAGCACGAAGAAGGCCTCGTTGATCATGGGCACCAGGATGCGGTTGACCACGAAGCCCGGTGCGTTCTTCACGGTGATGGGGCTCTTGCCCAGGCGCTCGGAAAGCTGCTTCACCGCATCGTGCGTGGCGTCGCTGGTGGCCAGGCCGCGGATGATCTCCACCAGCGCCATCATCGGCACGGGGTTGAAGAAGTGCATGCCGATGAACCGGTCGGGCCGCGAAGTGGCGGCGGCCAGCTTGGTGATGGAGATCGACGAGGTGTTGGAGGCGATGATGACCTCGGGCGCCACCAGCGCGTCCACCTGCTTGAGGATCTTGAGCTTGAGCTCGTAGTTCTCGGTGGCGGCCTCGATCACGATCTGCGCGGTCTTCAGGTCGTCGTAGCTCGTCGAGCCCTTGATGCGCGCCAGCGCGGCGTCCTTGTCGGCGGCGGTGATCTTTTCTTTCTTGATGAGGCGGTCCAGGCTGCCCGCGACGGTGGCGATGCCCTTTTGCACGGCGGCGTCGGAGATGTCCACCATCACCACGTCGATGCCCGATACGGCGCACGCCTGTGCGATGCCGTTGCCCATGGTGCCCGCGCCGATGATGCCGACGGTCGTAATCGTCATATAAAGAACCCCTTCAATGGAACGTGAGAAAAAAACATGGCGATGGTAGCCGCCATCGCCACGCGAGGAGGATGGAGCGCATGGGAGACTTCGACTACATCGTGATCGGCGGCGGCTCGGCCGGCTGCGTGCTGGCCGGGCGGCTGACGGAGGACCCCGGCGTGCGCGTGTGCCTGCTGGAGGCCGGGCCGCCCGACGCCAGCGCGCTCATCCACTGCCCCGCGGGCCTGGCCGCTCTGGCGGCCACGGGCACGTTCAACTGGGGTCTGTCCACCACGCCGCAGGCGGGCCTGGACGGGCGGCGGGGCCACCAGCCGCGCGGCAAGGTGCTGGGCGGCTCCAGCTCGGTCAACGCCATGATCTACGCGCGCGGCCATGCCAGCGACTACGAGCACTGGGCGCAGGCCGGCAACCCCGGCTGGGCGTGGCGCGACGTGCTGCCGTACTTCCTGCGGGCCGAAAACAACGAGCGCGGCGCCGATCCCTGGCACGCCACCGGCGGCCCGCTCAACGTGGCCGACCTGCAGTCGCCCCACCGCGTGAGCCGCGACTTCGTGGAGGCCGGCGTGCAGGCCGGCCACGCGCGCAACGGCGACTTCAACGGCGCGCAGCTGGAGGGCGTGGGCCTCTACCAGGTCACCCACCGCGCGGGCGAGCGCTTCAGCGTGGCCAAGGGCTACCTCACGCCGCACCTGGGCCGCCCCAACCTGCGCGTGGTGACCGGCGCGCGCGCTACGCGCATCGTCTGCGAGGGCCGGCGCGCCGTGGGCGTGGAGTACCGCCAGGGCGGGCAGCTGCACACGGTGCGCGCCGCGCGCGAGGTGCTGCTGTCGGCCGGTGCCCTGCTGTCGCCCCAGCTGCTGCTGCTCTCGGGCATCGGGCCCGGCGCGCAACTGCAGCGCCACGGCATCGCCGTGGTGCAGGACCTGCCGGGCGTGGGCGAGCACCTGCACGACCACCCCGACGTGGTGCTGGTGATGGACGCGCCGCGCCTGGCCGACCTGTTCGGCCTGTCGCTGCCCGGCGCGTGGCGCCTGCTGCGCGGTATCCGCGAATGGCGCGCGCACCGCACCGGCATGCTCACCACCAACTTCGCCGAGGCCGGCGGCTTCCTCAAGAGCAGTCCCGACGAGGACGTGCCCGACCTGCAGCTGCACTTCGTCACCGGCAAGCTCGTCAACCACGGCCGCACGGCGCGCTGGGGCCACGGCTATTCGTGCCACGTGTGCGTGCTGCGCCCGCGCAGCCGGGGCCGCGTGCAGCTCGCCAGCGCCGACCCGGGCGCCGCACCGCTGGTGGACCCGGCCTTCCTCAGCGACCCCGACGACCTGCGGCGCCTGGTGCGCGGCGTGCGCCTCATGCGCCAGATCCTGGCCCAGCCCGCGCTGGCCCGGCATGGCGCGCGCGAGCTGCCCGTCTCGGCCCAGGCGCAGGACAACGCGCAGTTGGAGCGCTTCGTGCGCGGCCATGCCGACACCGTCTACCACCCGGTGGGCTCGTGCCGTATGGGGCCGGGCGCGACGGACGTGGTGGATGCGCGGCTGCGCGTGCACGGCATGCAGGGGCTGCGGGTGGTGGACGCGTCCGTCATGCCGCGCATCGTCAGCGGCAACACCAACGCGCCGACGGTCATGATCGCCGAGCGCGCGGCCGAGTGGGTGCGCCAGGGGGCGTGAGGTATTTCACGAATGCGTCCGTTGGAGCAATCTTTGAGGCCCGTTTAAGCAGTTTTTAGCAGCGCGCGCGCTCCGGCGTTCCTAGACTTCGCGGCACTTGATTCCCAAGGAGCCCGACCATGCAATTCAACCCCCGCGAAATCACCGCCCTGGCCCAGGCCGAAGCCGCCGCCCCGCGCCTGGACATCTATGCCTTCATCCACAAGGCGCTGCGCGCCTTCATGGCCGACACGCTCATGGGCCTGGGCCGCGCGGACGTGGGCGACGACCTGGAGCTGTCGCAAGCCTGCGCGCGCGTGCTGGAGCTGGTGGACTTCTGCCGCT
This sequence comes from Acidovorax sp. MR-S7, assembly GCF_000400995.2. Classification (GTDB taxonomy): domain Bacteria; phylum Pseudomonadota; class Gammaproteobacteria; order Burkholderiales; family Burkholderiaceae_C; genus MR-S7. The sequence goes on from NZ_DF238927.1 coordinate 16,200, forward strand.
CGCACCTGCACCACGAGAACGCCTTCGTGCACCCGGCCATGGAGGTGCGCGCGCCCGGCAGCAGCGCCGCCGTGGAGCACGAGCACGAGGGCCACGAGCAGGCCATCGCCGCCCTGGCCTCGGGTGCGGCGCAGCTCATGGCCTGCCCGCGCGAGCGGCGTGCGCGCGTGGCGCATGCGCTGTACCGGCAGCTGGCGCTGTTCGTGGCGCACAACTTCGAGCACATGCACCAGGAGGAGACGGAGCACAACGCCGTGCTCTGGGCCCACTGCACCGATGCGCAGCTGGCCGAGGTGGAGGGCGCCATCGTCGCCTCCCTCCCGCCGGCCGAAGCCATGGTGACCATGCGCTGGATGCTGCCCTACCTGACGCCCGCCGAGCGCGCCCTGGTGCTGTGCGACATGCGCCAGCACGCGCCGCGCGAGGCGTTCCAGGCGGTGCTGGACATGGTGCGGCTGCACCTGTCGGCCAGCGAGTGGGACAAGCTGGCCCGCACGCTGGCGCTGGAATGCTCCTGAAAAAATAGCTGCCTGCGCTTTATGGATAAGCGCTGGAGGCCGAAAACGCTCTGAGCCTAGAGCGCGTGCGTCACCAGCCGGAACTCGGGCTCCTCGGGGTAGGCGCGCACCTCGAAGCCCAGGCGGCGCATGAGCTGGAGCATGCGGGTGTTCTCCGCCAGCACCAGGCCCTGGATCTCGGCCAGGCCCTGCTCGCGCGCCACGTCCATGAGGCTGTGCATCAGCCGCGAGCCCAGGCCCTGGCCCGCGAAATCGTCGGCCACCAGCAGCGCGAATTCGCAGCTCGACGGGTCGGGGTTGATGACGTAGCGCGACACGCCCACGATGCGCTCGGCGCAGTGCTCCACACCTTGCGCGTCCAGCGTGCGCTCGCGGTGCACGGCCACCAGGGCCATGTCGCGGTCGTAGTCGATGAGCGTGAAGCGCGCCAGCATGGCGGGCGGCAGCTCGGTGATGCGCGAGGCGAAGCGCAAGTAGCGGCTCTCGGGCGACAGCTCGCGCACCAGGCGCTGGATCAGCGGCGCGTCATCGGGCCGGATGGGCCGCACGAGGTATTCGCCGCTGCCGCCCGTCTGGCAGCGCAGAGGCCAGGTCTGCTCGTAGCGCGCGGGGTAGGGCAGGATGGGCAGGTGGGCATAGGGGCCGTGGCGCGCGTGTCCCGCAGCGGGGCCATGGGCCGCCTCGCCCAGCGCGATGCGCGCGTCCACCGCCACGGCGCCGTGCGCATCGACGATCAGCGGGTTGATGTCCATCTCGCGCAGCTGCGGCAGCGCGCAGGCCATCTCGGACACGCGCAGCAGCACCTGCTCCAGCGCCTGCCGGTCGGCGGGCGGCGCGCCGCGCCAGGCGCCGAGCAGGCGCGCCACGCGCGAGCGCTGGACCAGGCGCTGCGCGAGGAAGGTGTTGAGCGGCGGCAGCTCCATGGCCTGGTCCTCGAGCAGCTCGACCAGGGTGCCGCCCGCGCCGAAGGTGATGACGGGGCCGAACGGGTCGTCCGCCACTAGGCCGATGCAGACCTCGCGCCCCGGCCGTGCGGCCGCCATGGGCTGCACCGTCACGCCCTGGATGCGCGCGCCGGGTGCGGCATGCGCCACGCGCTGCGCCATGGCCTCGTAGGCGTCACGCACGGCGGCGGCGCTCTGCAGGTGCAGGGCCACGCCGCCCACGTCGGACTTGTGGGCGATGTCGGGCGAGTCGATCTTGAGCGCCACGGGAAAGCCGAGCTGCGCGGCGATCATCACCGCCTCGTGGCTGCTGCGCGCCAGCAGCGTGCGCGTCACGGGGATGTGGAAGGCGGCCAGCAGCGCCTTGGACTCCATCTCGGTGAGCACGGTGCGGCGCTCGGCCAGCACGCCTTCGATCACCAGGCGCGCGCCCTCGATGTCGGGCGGGGCCAGCGTGGCGGCGAGCGGCGGCGGGGTCTGCTGCAGCAGCTGCTGGTTGCGGTGATAGGCGGCGATGCTGCCGAACGCGCCCACGGCCGCCTCGGGCGTGCGGAAGGTGGGGATGTGCGCCGCGCGCAGCACCGCGCGCGCGGGCAGCACGGCGCTGTCGCCCATCCAGCACGACAGCAGGGGCTTGGCAGCGTGCTGGCGGGCGCCGGCCAGGGCCTGGGCAATGCCCGCGCCGTCCTGCCCGGCCTTGGGCGAGAACAGGGCCAGCACGCCGTCGACCGCGGGCTCGGCCAGCGCGGCGTCCAGCGCGGCGCGGTAGTGCGCGGGGGTGGCGTCCTCGGTCAGGTCCACCAGGTCGTCCAGCGTGGCCTGGGCGGGCAGGTGCGGGGCCAGGCGGGTGCGCGTGGCCTCGGGCAGCCGGCCTAGCGACAGGCCGATCTCCTCCATCCAGTCGGCCGCCAGCACGCCGGGGCCGCCGCCGTTGGTGACCACGGCCAGGCGGCTGCCCACGGGGCGGTGGCGCGATGCCAGGCACTTGGCGGCCGAGAACAGCTCCACGAACGAGCGCACGCGCACGGCGCCCGCGCGGCGCAGGGCGGCGTCGAAGACGTCGTCGCTGCCCACGATGGCGCCGCTGTGCGTCTGCGCCGCCGCGCTGCCCGCACTCTTGCGGCCGGCTTTGAGCACGATGACCGGCTTGGCGAAGGCGGCCGAGCGCAGCGCGCTCATGAAGCGGCGCGCGTCCTGGATGCCCTCCATGCAGACGGCGATGCTCTGCGTGTGCGGGTCGTGTGCCAGGAAGTCCAGCGCATCGGCCAGCCCCACGCCGGGGTGCGGGCCGAGGGAGATCACGCTGGAAAAGCCCACGTCGTTGCTGCCCGCCCAGTCGAGCACCGCCGCGGTGAGCGCGCCCGACTGGCAGACCAGCGCCAGCGGCCCGTCCTGCGCCAGCGGCCCGGCGGCACTGGCGTTCAGGTGCAGCGCGGGGCGCTGGATGCCGAGCGAATTGGGGCCCAGCAGGTGCACGCCCTCGCGCCGCGCGATCTTGTGCAGCTGTGCGGCATGCGGCGCGCCCACGCCGTTGCCCAGCACCAGCGCTGCGCGGCAGTGCATGCGGCCCGCCAGCTCCAGCGCGGCGGCCAGGTCCTGCGGCGGCAGGGCGATCACGGCCAGGTCGGCGCGGCTCTGCGCCAGGTCGTGCAGGGTGCCGCTGCTGCCCCGAATGTCCAGGAACGTGAGCGTGCCCGCGTAGCGCTGTGCGCGCAGCGCGGCATGCAGGGCCTGGGCCTGCGGCGTCAGCTCGGGGTCGTCCGGTCGGCCCGCCAGCACGGCGACCGAACCGGGGGAAAACAAGGGGGCGAGGTAGTGCTTGTCCAGCATGGCGAGTTCTGTGCTTGACAGTGCGTGAATGATCGCTGCCGGCGTTTGCTGTGCGGGATCATGGACACGCTTCGGCTTTTACTGCGGCAGTTGGAACGTTCCGGCCAACTCGGCCAGATCGTGGGCCTGCTGCTGCAGCGCACTGGATGCCGCTGAGGTTTCCTCGACCAGGGCGGCATTCTGCTGCGTCACCCCGTCCAAGTGGGCCACGGCCTGGTTGATCTGCGCCAGCCCCGATGCCTGCTCGCGGCTGGCCAGGGCGATTTCATCGACGATGCCGGCCACGCGCTGGATGCCGTCCATGATCTCCTGCATGGCCGTGCCCGCCTGCGCCGCCTGGGCGTTGCCCGCCTGGGTCTTGGACACCGAGTCGGTGATCAGCGTCTTGACCTCGCGCGCCGCCTCGGCGCTGCGCCCGGCCAGCGCGCGCACTTCCGAGGCCACCACGGCGAAGCCCCGCCCGGCTTCGCCGGCGCGCGCCGCTTCCACGGCGGCATTCAGCGCCAGGATGTTGGTCTGGAAGGCGATGCCGTCGATCACGCCGATGATGTCGACGATCTTCGCGGCCGACTGGTTGATGGCCTGCATGGTCTGCACCACCTGGGTGACCACGGCGCCGCCGTGCGCCGCCACCTCCTTGGCCTGCGCCGCGAGCTGGTTGGCCTGGGCGGCGCTGTCGGCGTTCTGCTGCACGGTGCCCGAGAGCTGCTCGGTGGCCGAGGCGGTCTGCTCCAGCGCGCTGGCCTGCTGCTCGGTGCGCGACGACAGGTCGAGCGCGCCCGCCGCCACCTGCGTGGAGGCGCCGGCGATGGCGCTGGTGCCGGCCTTGACGTGGCCCACCACCTCGGCCAGGTTGCCGCGCATGGTTTCCATCTCGGCGCACAGGCGGCCGATCTCGTCGCTGCCCTGGCACGCGATGTCGTGCGTGAGGTCGCTCGCGGCGATGTGGGCCGCCGCAGTCTGGGCGATGGCGAAGCCGTTCTTCAGCCGCGCCAGCAGCGCCAGCGCCAGCAGCACCGAGGGCAGCACCAGCAGCGCGGCGGCCAGCACGAAGATCCACAGCGCCAGCTCGTAGCGCTTTTGCGCGGCCTGGTAGGCGGCGTTGGCATGCTCCACCTGGTAGCTGCGCAGGGCGTCCATGGTCTTCACCACGGCCTCGCCCTCCTTGCGGCCCGCGGCCAGGAAGGCGGCCATGGTCTCGGCGGCGTAGTTTTCCTTGCGGATGGCCTGCACGGCCTTCTCCAGCTCCGCGCGCCAGGGCTTGCGCGCTTCCATGGCGGCGTCGTACAGCGCGCGCTCGCGCGGGTCGGCCATGCCTTGCTCCATGGTCTTGTGCAGCGCGTTGGTGGCGCTTTGGCTGGCGGCGATTGCATCCAGGTGCATGGTGGCCGGATGGTCGTGGATGCTGGCCAGGCCGCCCGCGGGGGCGTGCTGGAAGGCCAGGAGCACCTGCATGCGGTTTTGCAGGGTGCCTTCGATTGACTGGCTGGCCAGCAGGGAGCGCGCCATCGCTTCGTCATGCAGGGACTTTAGGCTGTCGCGTGCCGAGGACAGTCCCCACAGGCCGGTGGCGGCCACGGCCACGACCGACAGAACGAAGGCGCACAGGACGACGATGAAGCGCTGGGTGATCCGCAACTGGTTCCAGGAGAAGGTCATGGTGGAGTAAAAGGGTTGGTTGCTATGAGCTGGTTACTGTCTGTAAGAAATGGTTGCAGTCATTCTTGCGTGTGGCAGGGCCCCCGGCGGGGATTGTGGCCCTGTCGGCGGCGCGGCCGGTGGCACGCCGATGACCGTCCCCGGGGTGGGGTTTTATATTGTGAACCCAGAATGGGATTATGAAATCATACATTCATGTATGTATGTATGTATGTATGATTTCACATCCGTCCAAAGGGATTTGGAAGGCATGGGCTGCCGTTTTGACATCAATCAAGTGACTTCTTGATGGAAGTCATCATAATGCCGCCAATTGTTGTTTTGTTACATTAAGGAGCTGGCCATGGCCACGGAAACCTCGTCCGGATCTGAGCATTTCCAGGAGCGCCAGCGCGCTGCCGCACGCACGCTCGACGAGTCGGTGCAAGCGCAGATGGCGCGCGCCTTCAGCGGCCTGTCGCCGATCGCGCTGGCCCTGGCCCATGCCGACTGGGCCCTGCACATGCTGGCTTCGCCGGGCCGCCAGGCGCAACTGGCGCAGCGTGCGCTGGAGCTGTCGCTGCAGGCCTGGCGCAATACCGGCGTTGCGCCCGACGAGGCCGCGCCCGAGAAGGATGGACGCTTCGCCGACGCCGGCTGGAGCCAGTGGCCCTACAGCGCCGTCAAGGAAGGCTTCAAGGCCACCGACGCCTGGTGGCGCGAAGTGGCGCACCAGGGCGGCGGCGTGTCGCGCCACCACCAGCACATGGTGGACTTCTTCACGGGGCAGGCGCTTGATGCGCTGTCGCCGTCCAACTGGGCCGTCACCAACCCCGAGGTGCTGCGCGTGGCGCGCGAGACCCAGGGCCGCTCGCTGCAGGAGGGTTTCAAGTTCTTCCTGCAGGACTTTCGCGAGTACCTGGGTGCCAACGCCGACACACCCGCCGAGTCGCTGGCGCCGCTCGAATACGCCGTGGGCAAGGACGTGGCCGTCACGCCGGGCAAGGTGGTGTTCCGCAACCACCTGATCGAGCTGATCCAGTACAGCCCGTCCACCGACAAGGTGCTGCCCGAGCCGGTGCTCATCGTGCCCTCGTGCATCATGAAGTACTACATCCTGGATCTGTCGCCGCACAACTCCATGGTCAAGTACCTGGTGGACAAGGGCCATACGGTGTTCATCATCTCCTGGCGCAACCCCGACGCATCGGACCGCGACCTGAAGATGCAGGACTACCTGAGCGCCGGCGTGCTCGCCGCCATGGCCGCCGCCAGATCGCGCACCGGCGCCGAGCGCCTGCACACCGTGGGCTACTGCCTGGGCGGCACGTTCCTGGCCATCGCAGCGGCGGCCATGGGGCGCCTGGCGCGCAAGAAGGGCGGCCCGCGCGAGGGCGAGCGCACGGCCAAGGAGCAGGCGCTGATCCCGGCGGACCTGCCCCAGCTGGCCTCCGTCATCCTGCTGGCCGCGCAGACCGACTTCACCGAGCCCGGCGAGCTGGGCGTGTTCATCGACGAGGACCAGCTCGCCACGCTGCGCCAGAACATGAACGACAAGGGCTACCTCTCGGGCAAGCAGATGGGCGGCTCGTTCGTCTACCTGGCCTCGCGGGGCCTGCTGTGGGGCCGTAACACGCGCCGCTACCTGATGGGCGAGGACGACGCCAGCTTCGACCTCATGAGCTGGAACGCCGACACCACGCGCCTGCCCGCGCGCATGCACTCGGAATACCTCGACGCGCTGTTCCTCAACAACGCGCTGGCCTCGGGCCAGTACCGCTTCGCCGGGGCCACCGTGGCGCTGATGGACATCGACGCGCCGATGATGGTGGTGGCCACCACGCGCGACCATGTCTCGCCGTGGAAGTCGGTCTACAAGATCCACCTGCAGACCGACACGCACGTGACCTTCGTGCTGGCCGAGGGCGGGCACAACGCGGGCATCGTCAGCGAGCCCGGCCGCCCGCGCCGCAGCTACCAGATCGCCAGTGTGGAGGACAACACCGGCTGGATCGACCCCGACGACTGGAAGGCCCAGGCCCCCGTGGTGCAGGGCTCGTGGTGGGAGGCCATGCACGCCTGGATCGCCGAGCGCTCGGGCGCGCCCGCCAAGCCGCCGGCGATGCGCGCCGAGCATGCCGTGTGCGACGCGCCCGGCGCCTATGTGATGACGCGCTATGCAGACTAGGCACTCCACGCGCCAGCAGGTCATCGAACGCCACCTGCACCACTTCGTGCGGCAGTTCGAGGGCATGGGCGCGCGCATCACCCTGCTGGCGCAGGCCCTGGACGTGCCGCTGGGCACCGCGTCGGAACTGCAGGCCGCGCTGCAGTGCGACGCGGCGACCGCCGGCCGCCCTGGGCGCGAGGAGCGCATGCGCGAGGAGCTGCGGGGCCTGCTGGTGCTGCGCTACCGCGCCTTCCGGCGGCTTGCCTACAACCCCGACGTGGGCCCGCAGGCCGCGCGCGACATCCTGCTGTGCGCCAACGACCGCCTGCTGTGCAAGGGCTTCCCCTATGAGGCGCCGGGCCTGAACCTGCGCGCGCTCTTCGACGGCATCGACGACTGATTTTTTCGACTTCCTTCACTCCATGACAACCAATCCCTTCAGCCTGGCCGGAAAGAAAGGCCTGATCCTCGGCATCGCCAACGACAGCAGCATCGCCTTCGGCTGCGCCCGCCTGGCGCGCAGCATGGGCGCCGAGGTGGTGGCCTCGTGCCTCAACGACAAGGCCCGCAAGTACGTCGAACCGCTCACCGCGCCGCTGGGCATCGACCTGGTCAACTGCGACGTGGAGGCCGACGGCCAGCTGCAGGCCATCGTCGACCACGCGGTGGCGAAGTTCGGCCAGATCGACTTCGTCATCCACTCCATCGCCTGGGCGCCGCTGGCCGACCTGCACGGCGACGTGGTGGACAGCTCGCGCGAGGGCTTCGCCCGCGCCGTGGGCGTCTCCTGCCACTCGTTCGCCGAGCTGGGCCGGCTGTGCGCGCCGCACATGCCGCGCGGCGGCAGCATGCTGTCCATGACCTACCTGGGCTCCGGCGAGGCCGTGCCCCACTACGGCCTGATGGGCCCGGTGAAGGCGGCGCTTGAATCCATGGTGCGCTACATGGCCATGGAGCTGGGCGGCAGGAACATCCGCGTGCACGCGGTGTCGCCCGGCCCCATCCTCACGCGTGCGGCCTCGGGCATCGCCAGCTTCGACGAGCTGATGGCCACGGCCCAGGCCAAGGCGCCGCTGCAGCGCCTGGTGACGCTCGACGAGATCGCCCAGCTGAGCCTGTTCCTGTGCACCGAAGCCGCTTCCGGCATGACGGGCCAGACGATTTACGTGGACGGCGGCGTCCACGCCGTGGATTGAGGAGGACACACACCATGAACACCAACGCACCCGACCTCGAATGGATGGAAAACGTCACCTATGACGAGCTGAGCCTGGGCCAGACGGCCCGGCTGCTGCGCACGGTGACGCTGGAGGACATCCAGGCGTTCGCCGCCGTCTCCGGCGACATCAACCCCGCCCACCTGAACGCCGAATACGCCGACGCCACCATGTTCCACGGCGTCATCGCCCACGGCATGCTGGGCGCTGCGCTGATCTCGGCGCTGTTCGGCACGCGGTTCCCCGGCCCCGGCACGATCTACCTGGGCCAGGAGCTGAAGTTCACCAAGCCCGTGCGCATCGGCGACACGCTCACCGTGCTGGCCACCGTGAGCGAGAAGGACGACGAGAAGAAGCGCGTCAAGATGGACTGCCTGGTCACCAACCAGAAGGGCGAGGTGGTGCTCAAGGGCGAGGCCCGACTGATGCCGCCCACGCAGAAGGTGCGCGTGCCCAAGGTGAACGCGCCGCAGATCCAGCTCTTCGACCCCGAGGCGCGCCTGAAGGAGCTGCTGGCCCGCGCCGACGGCCTGGAGGCGGTGCGCTGCGCCGTGGTCCACCCGTGCGACGCCGGCTCGCTCTCCGGCGCCATCGACGCCGCCGCGCACGGCCTGATCGTGCCCGTGCTCATCGGCCCCGAGGGCCGCATCCGCCGCGTCGCAGAGGAGGCCGGCATCGACCTCGAAGGCGTGGAGATCGTCTCCGTGGAGCACAGCCACGCCGCCGCCGAACTGGCCGCCGGCATGGCCGCGCGCCGCGAGGTGGAGATCGTCATGAAGGGCAGCCTGCACACCGACGAGCTGCTCAAGGCCGTCCTGGCCCAGGCGCCGCTGCGCACCGGCCGGCGCCTGTCGCACGTGTTCCGCTTCGACGTGCCGCTGTACCCCAAGCCCATCATCGTGACCGACGCGGCCATCAACATCCAGCCCACGCTGGCCGAGAAGGCCGACATCATCCAGAACGCCATCGAGTTCGCATGCATCATGGGCAACGAGCGGCCCAAGGTGGCCATCCTCTCGGCGGTGGAGACCGTCACGCCGTCGATTCCCTCCACCATCGACGCCGCCGCGCTGTGCAAGATGGCCGACCGCGGCCAGATCAAGGGCGGCCTGCTCGACGGCCCCCTGGCGTTCGACAACGCCATCTCCATGGAAGCCGTGCGCATCAAGGGCATCGCCTCCGACGTGGCGGGCCAGGCCGACATCCTCGCCGTGCCCAACCTGGAGAGCGGCAACATGGTGGCCAAGCAGCTCGAATACATGGCCGGCGCCAGCGGCTCGGGCCTGGTGCTGGGCGCGCGCGTGCCCATCGCCCTGACCAGCCGCGCCGACGGCCCCATGGCGCGCGTGGCCTCGGCCGTGCTGGCGCTACTGGCGGCGCACGACCAGCGCAAGCGCCAGGCCGAGAACGCCTGGAAACAGGGGTGACATCCCCCTGAGCCGCTGCGCGGCTTCCCCCTTCTCTCTGCGCGCTTGCGCGCTACGGGGAGGGGGACGACGCCAGCGCGGCGGGGCGGCCCTTGCGCGGCGTCTGCTGGCTTGGGCTGCGCCAGTTGCCAAGGGCATGCCCTGAACCACCGAACCAAAGGAAATACCGCCATGTCCATCCTCGCCGTCAACGCCGGCTCCTCGTCGCTGAAGTTCTCGCTGCACCCGCTGCAGGGCGGGCAGGTCCAGCCCCACGTGCTCTCGGGCTGCATCCAGGGCCTGGAGCCCGGCGGCAGCCCCTCGCTGGACTGGAAGTACCAAGGACGCAAGCAGCAGGAAGCGCTTGCCGTGCCCGCGGCAGCCGCCCCGTTTGCGATCGCGCTGGAGCGCCTGCGCGCGCTGGTGCAGTCGCTGCAGGGCGCGGGCATCGAGGCCGTGGCCCACCGCGTGGTGCACGGCGGCGGCGAGTACACCGAAAGCGTGCGCGTCACCGACGAGGTGCTGGAGCGCCTGGCGCGCTTCAACTCGCTGGCGCCGCTGCACCAGCCGCACAACCTGGCGGGCATCCGCCAGTTCCGCAGCGCGTTCCCAGAGCTGCCGCAGATTGCCTGCTTCGACACCGCCTTCCACGCCACCATGCCCGAGGTGGACTACGCCTTCGCGCTGCCGCGCGAGCTGCGCGCGCAGGGCGTGCGCCGCTACGGCTTCCACGGCCTGTCGTACCAGTACATCATGTCCGTGCTGCAGCAGCGCACCCTCCGCGCCAACGGCCGCGTGGTCATGGCCCACCTGGGCAACGGCGCCAGCCTCTGCGCCTGCCGCGACGGTTCCAGCATGGCCACCACCATGGGCTTCTCCGCGCTGGACGGCCTGATGATGGGCACGCGCAGCGGCTCGCTGGATGCGGGCGTGCTGCTCTACCTGATGGAGCAGGGCTGGACGCACGCGCAGATCGAGAAGCTGCTCTACAAACAGAGCGGCCTGCTGGGCGTTTCCGGCATCTCGGCCGACATGCGCCGCCTGCGCGAGGAGGCCGCGAAAGACGGCGCGGACGGCGAGAACGCGCGGCGCGCCATCGCCCAGTTCACCCACCGCGTGGTGCGCGAAACCGGTGCGCTGGTGGCCTGCCTGGGCGGCCTGGATGTGCTGGCCTTCAGCGGCGGCATTGGCGAGAACGATATCGCGCTGCGCGAGCAGGTCTGCACGCGCCTCGCCTGGCTGGGCATCCACATGGACTGGCAGCGCAACCGCGAGGCCGACGGCAAGGAGGCCTATGCCATCCATGCGCCGGACAGCGCGGTGGAGATCTGGGTCATCCCCACCGACGAAGGGCGGGTGGCGGCGCGCGAGGCGGCGGCCCTGCTGGAGTCGGGCGAGGCGCTGGACCGCGCATCATTGGCATGAAATCGTGCTCCCGCGCTTGCTGGACAAGCGCGGGCAGCTATCAAAGTTGAACTGATCGGCGCCGCACGGGCACGGCCATTGCTTGCCGCAGGCGGCATGACCGCCAACGTCCTGCACCTTCCCTCCGGCGCACTCTGGCGCAACCGCCTGGGCCTGCTGCTCGAATCCACGGGCGAGGGCGTGTTCGGCATCGACCTCGCGGGCGATTGCGTGTTCATCAACCCCGCCGGGGCGCGCATGCTGGGCTACGCGGCCGGGGAGGTCATGGGCCGCAACATGCACGCGCTCACCCACCACTCCCACCCCGACGGCAGTCCCTACGCTGACAGCGACTGCCCCATCTTCAACGCCTTCCGCAACGGCCTGCCGTGCCGGGTGGACACCGAGGTGTTCTGGCGCCGCGACGGCAGCGCGTTTGCGGTGGAATATTCGAGCCATCCGATCGTGGAGGCCGAGCAGGTGCACGGCGCCGTCATCACCTTCATCGACATCACCGACCGCAAGCGCGCCGCCGACGAGTTGCAGCGCGCGCACGACGAGCTGGAGCGCCGCGTGGCCGCGCGCACGGGGGAGCTGTCGCAGGCGCTGGCGCAGCTGCGCGAGTTGTCGGCTTATTCCGAGCAGGTGCGCGAGGAGGAGCGCACCCGCATCGCGCGCGAGGTGCACGACGAGCTGGGCAGCCTGCTCGTGGCGCTGAAGATGGACGTGAACTGGCTGCACAAGCGCCTGGGCGAGCAGGCCGCGCGCACGCCCGAGGCGGCGGACGGCATGCGCACGCAGATGCGCTGCAAGTGCCAGAACATGAGCCGCCTGATCGAGAACGCCGTGGACAACGTGGGCCGCATCATCACCGACCTGCGCCCCAGCATTCTCGACCACCAGGGCCTGTGGGCCGCGCTGGAATGGCAGGCGCAGGAGTTCGCGCAGTCGGCCGAGCTGGCGCTGGACTGGCGCATGGACGTGCCGCCCGCACTGCACCTGCCCGAGCCCGCTGCCATCGCGGTGTTCCGCATCTTCCAGGAGATGCTGAGCAACGTGGGCCGCCACGCGCGAGCCAGCGCCATCGACATTGCCATTGGCTTGCAGGACGGGCAGTTGCACCTGTGCGTGCGCGACGACGGCGTGGGCGCCACGCGCCAGGCGCTGGAGGCGCCTACCGCCTACGGCGTGATGGGCATGCGCGAGCGGGCGCGCCAGCTCGGCGGGCAGCTGCGCATCACCAGCGAGCCGGGCGCGGGCTCCTGCCTGCAACTGTGGGTGCCGCTGCCATGAGTGCCGCCATCCGCGTGCTGATCGGCGACGACCACCGCATCGTCCGCGAGGGGCTCAAGCAGGTGCTGGGCGACCCGGCCAACGGCCTGCCCGAAATCACCGTGGCGGCCGAGGCCACGCAGGGCGGCGAGGTGCTGGCGCAGGTGGCTGCGCTGCAGGGCGGGCTGGACCTGGTGCTGCTCGACATCGCCATGCCCGGCATGGACGGCCTGGAGGTGCTGCAGGCCCTGCGCCGCGACTGGCCTGCGCTGCCCGTGCTCATGCTCAGCACCTACCCCGAGCGGCAGTACGCGGTGCGCTGCATCCAGCTCGGCGCGTCGGGCTACCTGCACAAGAGCGCCGACCCCGACGACATGGTGGCGGCGGTGCGCAAGGCGGCCGCGGGCGGGCGCTACCTGACCGAGGCCACGGCGCTGGCGCTGGTGGGCGCGGTGCAGCGCACCAGCATGGTGAAGGGCGCGCCCGTGGGGATCGACGCGCTCTCGTACCGCGAGCACCAGGTGTTCCGCCTGCTCATCGCGGGGCACAGCGTGGGCGAAATTGGTGCACAGCTCCAGCTCGCGTCCAACACGGTGAGCACCTACCGCGCGCGCATCCTCGAAAAGACCGGCGCCCGCAACGACGTGGAGCTGGCGCTGCTGGCCCACGGCGCGCCCGAAGCCTGAGTGGTGTAGTGCTGGCCCTACACGCCGTAGACGCCAGCACCGCGAAATGACGCACGCGGCCCGCGCCGGGCCCGAACTGGCCCGCGGCTTGCGTAGCGGCTGGCATCAACTTCCGTGAGGTGTGCCATGTCCGAATTCTTCTCGCCCTTCGATGCCGACCGCCCGCTGATGCTCAAGTGCAGCTGCGGCCGCGACCACACGGTGGCCGACCACCAGGCCGAGGTTTCCGCCGAGGCTGCCGCCACCCAATTGCGCGCGCGCAGCCTCACCAGCGAGTTCGAGGCCTACAGCAACGAATTCGTCGAGGCCACGCTGGTCAAGGCCCTGTTCCCGCAGGACGCGGTGCGCCGCCGCTTCCTGCGCGCCGTGGGAAAGAGTACGGCCATGGCCGCCATCGCCAGCGTGCTGCCCGTGGCCAGCCTGCAGGCCATGGCGCAGGAGAAGCAGGGCGCGCTGGAGAAGAAGAACCTCAAGATCGGCTTCATCCCCATCACCTGCGCCACGCCGCTCATCATGGCGCACCCGCTGGGCTTCTACGAGAAGCAGGGCCTGAAGGTGGAGGTGACCAAGACGGCGGGCTGGGCGCTGATCCGCGACAAGATGATGAACAAGGAGTACGACGCCACGCACTTCCTCAGCCCCATGCCGCTGGCGATCTCGATGGGCATCGGCTCCAACCCGATGCCCATGAACGTGGCCACCATCCAGAACACCAACGGGCAGGCCATCACGCTGGCCAACAAGCACAAGGACAAGCGCGACCCCAAGCAGTGGAAGGGCTTTAAGTTCGCCGTGCCGTTCGAGTTCAGCATGCACAACTTCCTGCTGCGCTACTACGTGGCCGAGCACGGGCTGAACCCCGACACCGACATCCAGATCCGCGTGGTGCCGCCGCCCGAGATGGTGGCCAACCTGCGCGCGGGCAACATCGACGGCTACCTGGGCCCCGACCCGTTCAACCAGCGCGCGGTGTACGAGGAGATCGGCTTTTTGCACCTGCTCACGCGCGACCTGTGGAACGGCCACCCCTGCTGCGCCTTCGGCACCAGCACCGAGTTCATCCAGCAGAACCCCAACACCTTCGCCGCGCTCTACCGCGCCGTGCTCACCTCGGCCGCCATGGCGCGCAAGGCCGAGAACCGCGAGCTGATCGCCAAGGTGATCGCGCCCGCGCAGTACCTGAACCAGCCCGAGACGGTGATCGCCCAGGTGCTCACCGGCCGTTTCGCCGACGGCCTGGGCAAGGTGCAGAGCGTGCCCGACCGCGCCGACTTCGACCCCATGCCCTGGCAGAGCATGGCCTTGTGGATGCTCACGCAGATGCAGCGCTGGGGCTACGTGAAGGGCGACGTGAATTACCGGCAGATCGCCGAGAAGGTGTTCCTGCTGACCGACGCCAAGAAGCAGATGAAGGCGCTGGACATGCCCGTGCCCGAGGGCGCCTACCCCAAGTTCAAGATCATGGGCCGCGAATTCGACCCTGCCAAGGCGGCGGAGTACGCCAAGAGCTTCCCCATCCGCAAGGTAGCGTGACATGGCGGCATCGAAGAACCTTCCTCTGCGCGCGGGCGTGCTGTCCGTGCTGCTCTTCCTGGCGCTGCTGGGCATCTGGTACGTGGCCACGGCACCCGCGCAGGGCGGCGCCGCAGGCACGGCGGGCATGACGCCCGAGCAGATCGAGTACGCCAAGATGATGGGCAAGGACCCCGGCGGCGCCTCCGGCAAGAGCGGCGGCTTTCCCACGCCGCAGGCCATGGGCGCCACGGTGTGGAGCCACCTGTCCGACCCGTTCTACGACAACGGGCCCAACGACAAGGGCATCGCCATCCAGCTCGGGTATTCGCTGGCGCGCGTGGCGCTGGGCTTCGGTCTGGCGTGCCTGGTGGCGATTCCGCTGGGCTTTGTGATCGGCATGTCGCCGCTGCTGCGGCGTGCGCTGGACCCGTTCATCCAGGTGCTCAAGCCCATCAGCCCGCTCGCGTGGATGCCGCTGGCGCTCTACACGATCAAGGACTCGTCCATCTCGGGCATCTTCGTGATCTTCATCTGCTCGGTCTGGCCCATGCTGGTGAACACGGCCTTCGGCGTGGCCTCGGTTAAGCGCGACTGGCTCAACGTATCGGCCACGCTGGAGGTGAACCCGCTGCGCCGCGCGTTCCTCGTCATCCTGCCCGCCGCGGCGCCCACCATCCTCACGGGCATGCGCATCAGCATGGGCATCGCGTGGCTGGTCATCGTGGCGGCCGAGATGCTGGTGGGCGGCACGGGCATCGGCTACTTCGTGTGGAACGAGTGGAACAACCTGTCGCTCACCAACGTGATCTTCGCCATCCTGACGATCGGCGTGGTGGGCATGCTGCTCGACCTGGCGTTCGCCCAACTGCAGAAGGCGGTGACCTATGTGGAGTGACGTAGCGCCCGGCACCTCGCCAACCACAAGAAAGGCCCCTCCCGTGACCGGATTCCTGCGGATCGAACAACTCGGCAAGGCCTACGTGCCCGCCCGGCCTGTGTTCGCCGATGTGTCGTTCGCGCTCGACAAGGGCGAGTTCGTCTGCATCATCGGCCACTCGGGCTGCGGCAAGACCACCATCCTCAACGTGCTGGCGGGGCTGGACACGGCCACGGCGGGCCACGTCATCATGGACGGGCGCGAGGTCGCCGGCCCCAGCCTGGACCGGGGCGTGGTGTTCCAGGGCCATGCGCTCATGCCCTGGTTCACGGTGCGGCAGAACATCGCCTTCGCCGTCAAGTCGCGCTGGCCGGAGTGGAAGCGTGCGCAGGTCAATGCCCACGTGGAGAAGTTCGTGGCGCTGGTGGGCCTGTCGCACGCCATCGACAAGAAGCCGTCGGAACTCTCGGGCGGCATGAAGCAGCGCGTGGGTATCGCGCGGGCGTTCTCGATCCAGCCCAAGATGCTGCTGCTCGACGAGCCTTTCGGCGCGCTGGATGCGCTCACGCGCGGCACCATCCAGGACGAGCTCATGGCCATCGTGCGGCAGACGCAGCAGACGGTCTTCATGATCACGCACGACGTGGACGAGGCCATCCTGCTGGCCGACCGCATCCTTCTCATGAGCAACGGCAGCGACACGCCCCAGGGCTACGTGCCCGGCGGCATCGCCGAGGTGGTGGTCAACCCCCTGCCGCGCGAGCGCACGCGCACCAGCCTGCACCACCTGGATGGCTACTACGCGCTGCGCAACCACATCGTGGACTTTCTCGTCAGCCGGGCCAAGGCCCACTGATCCCTTTCTTTCTTCAACACCAAGGAACCATCACCATGAACCGCAACGACGTCACCGAGAAGATCATCAGCACCAAGGTCGCCAAGGGCCTGCAGTGGGACGCCATCGCCAAGAAGGTCGGCCAGTCCAAGGAATGGACCACGGCCCTGTGCCTGGGCCAGATGACGGCCACGCCCGAGCAGGCCAAGGTGCTGGGCAAGATCTTCGGCCTCACCGCCGAGGAGCAGAAGTGGCTGCAGGTGGTGCCCTACAAGGGCTCGCTGCCCACGCCCGTGCCCACCGATCCGCTGATCTACCGCTGGTACGAAGTGGTCAGCGTCTACGGCAGCACGATCAAGGAGCTGATCCACGAGGAATTTGGCGACGGCATCATGAGCGCCATCGACTTCAGCATGGACATCCAGCGCGAGGCCGATCCCAAGGGCGACCGCGTGAAGGTGGTGCTCTCGGGCAAGTTCCTGCCCTACAAGCAGTATTGAGGATTCAGCGTCAAAAATGGCTCCAGCGCTTGTCTGGCAAGCGCTGGCAGCTATGTTTTTCGATTACTGGAAGGCGACTTCCGCGAAGCTGCGCAGCTTGCGGCTGTGCAGCCGGTGCACACCGCCTTCGCGCAGGATGTCCACGGCCCGCATGCCGATGCGCAGATGCTGGTCGACCCGCTCGCGGTAGAAGTGGTTGGCCATGCCCGGCAGCTTGATCTCGCCGTGCAGCGGCTTGTCGCTCACGCACAGCAGCGTGCCGTAGGGCACGCGGAAGCGGAAGCCGTTGGCCGCGATGGTGGCGCTTTCCATGTCCAGCGCCACGGCGCGGCTCTGGCTGAAGCGGCGCTGGGGCATGTTGTCGGGCAGCAGTTCCCAGTTGCGGTTGTCGGTGCTGGCGACGGTGCCGGTGCGCATGATGCGCTTGAGCTGCGCCTCGGGCATCCGGGCCACGTCGGCCACGGCCTGCTGCAGCGCCACTTGGATCTCGGCGAGGGCCGGGATGGGCACCCACAGCGGCAGCTCCTCGTCCAGCACGTGATCCTCGCGCACGTAGGCGTGGGCCAGCACGTAGTCGCCCAGCTGCTGGCTGTTGCGCAGGCCCGCGCAGTGGCCCAGCATCATCCAGGCGTGTGGGCGCAGCACGGCGATGTGGTCGGTGATGGTCTTGGCGTTGGCCGGGCCCACGCCGATGTTGACCATGGTGATGCCGCTGCGGTCCGCGCGCACGAGGTGGTAGGCCGGCATCTGCGGCAGGCGCGGCGGCGGGGTGCCCAGCTCGTCGCCAGGCGCTGGCTCCAGGCCTGCACGGCGCGTGACTACGTTGCCGGGCTCGATGAAGGCGACGTACTCGCTGTCCGGCTTGGCCATCTCGGCGTGGCCCAGGCGCACGAACTCGTCGATGTAGAACTGGTAGTTGGTGAACAGCACGAAGTTCTGGAACCACTCGGGCGCCGTGCCGGTGTAGTGGCGCAGGCGGTGCAGCGAGTAGTCCACGCGCGGCGCGGTGAAGAGGGCCAGCGGCTGGGGCTCGCCCGCGCGCGGCGCCCAGGTGCCGTTGGCGATGCCGTCGTCCATGGCCTCGAGGTCGGGCAGGTCGAACACGTCGCGCATGAGCATGCGGCGCTCGGGCGACAGCGTGCCTTCGATGTGGTCGTTCTCCGCGAACGAGAAGTGGATGGGGATGGGCTGGCTGCTCAGGCCCACCTCCAGCTCCACGCCGTGGCTGGCGCGCAGCAGGCGGAACTGCTCCTGGTAGTAGCCGGCGAACAGGTCGGGGCGCGTGAGCGTGGTTTCGTAGCGCCCCGGGCCTTCGACGAAGCCATAGGCCAGCGTGGTGGCCGCGCGCGCCACAGTGGTGGTCTGCACGCGCACGAAGGGGTAGAAGGCGCGCACGGGGCTGTCCGGCGTCTCGCCGGCCACGAAGCGCTGCATGGCATCGCGCAGATGGTCGATCTGGCCCTGGTAGAGGCGCTGCACTTGCGCGAGGGCGCCGGCGGGGTCGCTGTGGAAGGTGGATTCGGTGAAATCGGAGGTGTGGACCATGGCGCTATTGTCCACCGCCGCATGACCGCGCCGTGGCGCGGAAGCACCTTCTACCTGATGCCGTGCGTCGCCCGCGCCGCATGAAACTGGCGCGCTCCAGGCGAGGGCTGCCGCGCAAGGGCCTGGGCCGGCCGCGCCGCCCCGCCGCGCTGGCTGCGTCCCCCTGCCCGCATTGCGCAGCAATGCGAGAGCGGGGGGAAGGCGCAAAGCGCCTCAGGGGGGGTGTTTCACGCCAGGGCTTGCAGCCAGGCGCGGGTGCGCTCGGCATCCATGGGCTGCGAGATGCCGAAGCCCTGGGCCAGTCCGCAGCCCAGGCGGCGCAGCAGGTCGATCTGCTCGGCGGTTTCCACTCCCTCGGCCACGGGCTGCAGCTGCAGGCTGTGCGCGAGCTGGACGATGGCGGTGACGATGGCCACGTCGTCGCCGTTGGCGGGCGCTTCGGTGAGGAAGGAGCGGTCGATCTTGAGCTTGTCCAGCGGGTAGCGCTTGAGGTAGGCGAGCGACGAATAGCCAGTGCCGAAGTCGTCCACGGCCACGCCCACGCCCAGGTGCTGCAGCGCCTGCAGCGTCTCGCGCGTCTGGTCGGTGTGCCACATGAGGGCGGACTCGGTGATCTCGATCTCCAGGTAGCGCGGTTCCAGTCCGGTGGCGTGCAGCACGGCGGCGATCTCGGCGGCCACGTCGCGCTGGCGGAACTCCAGGGGCGAGAGGTTCACCGCCACGGGCACGCGCGGCAGGCCCTCGTCGTGCCAGGCCTTGACCTGCCGGCAGGCCTCGCGCAGCACCCAGCGGCCGATGGGCGTGATGAGCCCGCGCGATTCGGCGACGGGGATGAACTCGTCCGGCCCGATCAGGCCGCGCTGCGGGTGCTGCCAGCGCACCAGCGCCTCGAAGCCCACCAGGCGGCCGCTGCTCACCTCCACCTGGGGCTGGTAGTGCAGCACGAAGGCTTCCTGGAACACGGCCTCGCGCAGCTGGTGCTCCAGCTGCAGGATCTCGGTGGGCTGGCCTTCCATGCCCGGGGCGTAGAACTGGCGCGTGCCGCGCCCGCTTTCCTTGGCCCGGTGCATGGCCGCGTCGGCGCGGCGCAGCAGCTCGTCGGGGGCGTAGCCGTCCTCGGGGAACACGCTGATGCCGATGGAGGGCGACAGCGACAGCGGCGTGCCGTCGATCGCGTAGACCGCGCGCACGCGCTCCAGCAGGGTGTCGGCCAGCGTGGCGGCGGCGGTGCGGTTGCGGATGTCCGGGAGCACCGCCACGAACTGGTCGCCCCCCACGCGGGCGACGAAGTCGCCGGCCTCCACGCTGCCCTGCAGGCGCCGCGCCATCTCGCACAGCAACTGGTCGCCGGCCTCGTGCCCGAGCGACTCGTTGACGGTCTTGAAGTGGTCCAGGTCGATGAACAGCACCGCCGCGCGCCG
Source organism: Acidovorax sp. MR-S7 (assembly GCF_000400995.2). Lineage (GTDB taxonomy): Bacteria > Pseudomonadota > Gammaproteobacteria > Burkholderiales > Burkholderiaceae_C > MR-S7. The sequence goes on from NZ_DF238927.1 coordinate 35,978, forward strand.
GCGCCAGTGCTGCGCATCGGCCAGCGTGCGCGCCAGCTGCTGCATGAGACTGCGGCGGTTGGGCAACTGCGTGAGGGTGTCGTGGCCGGCCAGGAAGTCCGCGCGCGCCTGCGCCTGCTTGCGCGCCGTGATGTCGCGCGCCACCACCACGCGGTAGGCGCCGCCGGCCTGGGGCATGGTCTTGCCCACCGCCTCGATCTGGATGGTGTGGCCGTCCTTGTGGCGGATGGCCAGCTCGTAGGGGTCCTCGCGCCCGTGCTGCACGTATTCGCGCACGGCCTCGTGGTGCCCGGGCTCGACGAAATCGATGATCGGGTGCCCGACCAGCTCGTCCAGCGGATAGCCGGTGAGGCGCTGCAGGGCCTCGTTGCCGTCCAGGATGATGCCTTCGCGGTGGAAGACGATGCCCTCCTCGGTGGCCTCGGCGAACTTGCGCATGCGCTCCTCGCTCTGGCGCACGGCGCGCTCGGCCGCCCAGTGGTGGGTGATGTCGTTGATGAGCACGAAGGCGCCCACCATGTGCGGCTGCCCGTCGCCGTCGCGGTCGAAGTGGGGCATGAGGGTGATTTCCATCATGCGCGCCTCGCCGTCGTCCTGGACGTGCTCGCGCGTGTACTGCACCGCCTCTCCCTGCAGCGCGCGCTCCACGTAGGGCAGGATCTGCTGCCAGGCCCGCTCGCCCACGGCGTCGCGCACCGTCTTGCCGATGAGGGCGTCCACCGCCATGCCGCTGTACTGCGCGTAGCGCTGGTTGGCGAACACGCAGCGCAGGCCGGGCACCTCGTAGTAGGCCAGCAGCACGGGCACCGCGTCGGCCAGCAGGCGCAGCAGGGCCGTGCCGCCGCCTTGTCCAAGACCGGGCAGGGAAGGGTGGGTTGGTGAGGTGCCCATGGGGAACTTATAGCGGATCGCCCTGGCCGCAGGGAGAGTGCAAGCCCTCTGCGCCTGCCGTCGGCGTGATGCCAGACAGGATAATCGACCGCCATGAACACCCCCACCCGCCCGGCGGCCGGCCCCGCCGACGAGCACCTGCCCGCCTGGATGACGCCCGGCAACCTGCTGCGCGCGTCCGTCGGCGTGGCCGTGCTCACCATCGCGCTCAAGACGCTCGCGTGGTGGGTCAGCGGGTCGGTGGGCCTGCTGTCGGACGCGCTGGAGTCCTTCGTGAACCTGGCCGGCGCCGTCTTCGCGCTGGCCATGGTCACGGTGGCCCGGCGTCCGGCCGACGACGGCCACCCCTACGGCCACCACAAGGCGGAATATTTCTCGTCGGGTTTCGAGGGCATCCTGATCGTGGGTGCCAGCATCGCCATCTTCTGGGCGGCTGCGCTGCGCCTGGTGCATCCGCAGCCGCTGGAGCAGATCGGCTGGGGGATGGGCCTGTCCCTGCTGAGCACCGCCTGCAACGGCCTGCTGGCCTGGGGCATGCTGCGCGCCGCGCGCGTGCACCGCTCGTTGGCGCTGGAGGGCGACGCGCGCCACCTGATGACCGACGTGTGGACGTCGGTCGGCGTGGTGGTCGGCCTGCTGGCCGCCGGCGCGACGGGCTGGCAATGGCTCGACCCGGTGGTCGCCATGGGCGTGGCGCTGAACATCCTGAAGGAAGGCGGTGCGCTGGTCTGGCGCGCCTCGCAGGGGCTGATGGACGAGGCCATGGAGCCCGCCATGCTCGCGCGCGTGCAGGCCGTGCTGCAGGAGCATGCCGCCGCCAGCCGCGGCGCCGTGCAGTTCGACAGCCTGACCTCGCGCCGCGCCGGCGCGCGCAACTACGTGCAGCTGCACATGCACGTGCCCGCCGACTGGGCGCTGGGCCACGCGGCGCGCATGCGCACCCGCGTCGAAGAGGCGCTGATGCGCGCCGCGCCCGGCCTGCACGCCACCATCGAGCTGCTGCCCGTGGGCCAGGCCACCGTGTTCGAAACCGTGGAAACGCAAGGAGACGACAAGTGATCTGCATCCTGCAGCGCGTGCGCGAGGCGCGCGTGGAAGTGGCCGGCCGCGTGACGGGCCGGATCGGCCCCGGCCTGCTGGCGCTGGTGTGCGCCGAGCAGGGCGACAGCGAGGCCCAGGCCGACAAGCTGCTGGCCAAGGTGCTCAAGCTGCGCATCTTCAGCGACGAGGCGGGAAAGATGAACCGCAGCGTGCAGGACGTGGATGGGCTGGGAACCTGCGGGGGCCTGCTCATCGTCAGCCAGTTCACCCTGGCCGCCGACACGCGCGGCGGCAACCGCCCCAGCTTCACCCAGGCCGCCGACCCCGCCGAGGGGCAGCGGCTGTACGACTACTTCGTGCAGCGCGCGCGGGCCGCCCACCCCGTGGTGCAGACGGGCGAGTTCGCGGCGGACATGCAGGTGCACCTGGTCAACGACGGGCCGGTGACGATTCCGCTGCGCATGGAGCCGGCGAGCATCTAGCTGCTCCTGAAAGGAGAGCTGTCAGCGCTTGCTCAGAAAGCGCTGGAGGCGATTTTTATTCTGGATGCTCGTGGCCCTGGAGGATTTTTCTTTTCTCGCTCTGGTATTCGTCGGCCGTGAGAATGTCCTCATCCAGCAACTGCTTGAGCCGCTCCAGCCGGGCGAATCTGTCGTCGGACGACGGCATTGCCCGAGAGGGGGCGTGGCGCACAGGCGGGTGGCTGCCCGTGTTCGCAGGGAGTTGCCGCACCATCTCCGCGAACTGCAGCATGAAAACCAGGAGGAAGATGCCCGCGGGAATCCAGGCAACGACATTGATGACGGGAACGAGCAGGAGGGTGGCGCAAATGGCGGCGCCCATCCCCATGCCTTTGCCATAGTCCTTGGGCTCCTGGCCGTTGCCGGGGTTCTCGGCGAAGTAATTCCTGAAGGATTCCGGAATCTTGAACGGAAGCAATATCCAGTAGAAAGCGAGTCCTGCGATCGGGACCAGGGTGAGCCAGGGCATGAAGGTTTCCGTGGCCCGGTATTGCTCCGGAATCTTCTTGAGGCCCTGGTGCAGCAGGTAGGCCACGGTGATCTCCACCACCAGGATGAGGGCCAGAGCGGCGAAAAGCCCGCCGAAGAGGCCCAGGAGCATGTCGTCGTTGTGCATAAGGTGCTTTCCTGTGGAGATCAGTCGCTGGATCGGGACGACAGTTTTCTTTGGATGTCCCTGCCGACGATCAGATAGATGCCGAGGCCGATGACCGGCCCCCAGAACCAGGGAGAAACCAGCGGATAGCTAAGGGCGCGAAAGCCCGACACGCCCGCAGCCGCCCCCACGGCACCGACGCCGCCGCCGATCAACGACATCGCCAGCGCGCCGAGCGCAACCCCCGTGCCGCCCGTGACGACGCCCACCGTTCCGATCACGAGATAGGTGAGGAGGCCGACCCCCGCGCCCGCCGCTGCGCCCCCGCCCAGGGCGGTAGCCTCCGGCAGGACGAAGCGCGTCATGGTGCCCACCAGGGTGGACAGGTAGATGCCATAGAAAACGATGCCCAGGCCAATGACGCGCTGGTGCAGCCTTGCAGGGGAGCGTGCTCGGCTGCCTGTGCATCCGCCATTGCATGCTGCCCCTGGGCGCGCAGTTGCTCCTCCTTTTTCCTGCGCTTGCGCCGAAGGTACAGGGCCGAGCCGGTCCACAGGGCGAGAAGCAGCAGGCCGAGGCCGATGGCCGGGGTGAATGCCCGCATGGCGCTCAGCCCTCGGCGTGTGCTGCCAGGAACAGCGATTTCTCCAGCGAGGAGAAGAAGTCCTGGTAATGCTTGGGGTCCTCGATCGCGGTGATGTTGAACTGCGCATTGGCGCGCACCAGCATCCGGTCGGTGCCCTGCGGGCGCACGCTCACGGTCATCGTGATGCGGTGCGCCGCCAGCTTGGTGCCGGTGACCGTGCCCAGCGTCAGGTCGGCACGGTCGATCACGAAGCCCAGGTCCTGGAGCGTCGAGATCGTGGCGCGCAGGACTTTCTCCTTGTCGCCGGTGTCGAAGGTGCGCGACTGGTAGCTGCGCTTTTGCAGTTGCGTGCCGGAGTCCGCGTCCAGTACGCGCTGGTGGGTGGTCGCGCAGCCGGCGAGGGCGGCTGCGGCCACGGTGCAGGAAATGAAGAGGTGTCTCATATCTTGTGGGCTTCGAGGAAGACGGATTTGGAAAGCCGCTCATAGAAATCGCGGTACAGTTCCTCGCTCTTGAGCGTTTCGGCGTAGGTGCTGCCATCGGTGCGGCGGACGACGCGCTGGAACGTGACACGCACCAGGTGGCTGCCTTCGCGGGCCTTGCCGTTGCCGTCGTTGGCGGGCCGCACCACCAGCGCGACGCGGATGGTCTGGTCCTTGCTGGTGGCCGTGACGCCGCCGCCCAGCAGCGCCACCACCAGCGCGACGGCGAATTCCCCCGCGTTGGCGGCGTCGCGCTACGCGGCAGAAGTAATCAAAAAATAGAGCTGCTTGCGCTTGCTGGACAAGCGCTGGAGGCCGATTCGGCTTGAATCCTGCTCTGGCCTACTGCCGCCAGAAGAACACCGCCGCCATCACCAGCCCCGTCGCCACGATGCCCCAGCGCAGCACCGGCGCGGGCAGCTTGCGCGCCACGCGCGCGCCGCCGTATCCGCCCAGCGTGGCGGCCACCATCATCAGCAGGGCCTGCTTCCACTCCACGATGCCGCCCGCCGCGTAGATCGCCACGGCGATGGCGGTGAGCAGCGCGGACACGAGATTCTTCATGCCGTTCATGGCGTTGAGCTGCGTCTGCCCCAGCAGGCCGAACAGGGCCAGCAGCAGGATGCCCAGCCCGCCGTTGAAGTAGCCGCCGTAGGCCGCAACGGCCAGCATGCCCAGGCCGGCTTTCGATGCCGACACGGGGCCGTGGCCGGTGGCGCCGGCCCATCGGCGCAACTGCGGACCGAAGGCGAACATGGCGGTGGCGGCCAGCAGCAGCCAGGGCACGATCTTCTTGAACGTGGCATCGGGCGTGACCAGCAGCAGCGCCGCCCCGGCCGAGCCGCCGATGAGCGACAGCAGCACCACGGCGCGCATCGACAGGCCCGGCGGCGGCTGCATGTCCTCGCGGAAGCCCCAGGCCCCGGCCATGTAGCCGGGCAGCAGCGCGACGGTGCCGGTGGCATTGGCGGCCACGGGCGGCACGCCGGTGAGGACGAGCGCGGGCAGGGTGAGGAAGCTGCCGCCTCCGGCGACGGCGTTGAGGGCGCCAGCGACGAAGGCGGCGGCCAGGAGCAGGGCGGTGTCGAACATCGGCGCCGATCTTAGGCGGGCAGCGGCGCCCGATTGGGTATGCGCCGGGTTACGGTGCTTTACGCGGCGTAGGGGTCGGCGAAGCCCAGCTCTTGCATGATCGCGGTCTCATAAGCCTCCATCTCGTCGGCATCCTGCGCGCTGGTTTCGTGGTCCCAGCCCTGCGCGTGCAGCGCGCCGTGCACGAGCAGGTGGGCGTAGTGCTCCTCCAGCGTCTTGTTCTGCTCGCGCGCCTCGCGCTCGACCACGGGGGCGCAGAGCACGAGGTCGGCCACGGCCACGGGCTCCTGCTGGTAGTCGAAGGTGAGCACGTTGGTGGCGTAGTCCTTGTGGCGGAACTCGCGGTTCAGGCGCTGGCCTTCCTCGGCGCCCACGATGCGCACGGTGATCTCGGCATCCACGGCGAGCGCGTGGCGGATCCAGCGCGCGACCTTGTGGCGCGGCAGCACGGCGCGGTGGGCGGCGGCGTCGCGTGCGAACTGCAGGGACAGGGCGAGTGCGTTAAGAGCCATTTGGGCCTCCATCGCTTATCTGGTAAGCGCTACCAGCTATTGAATCAGGAGTGATCGCGGCGGCTGCCCGGGCTGCGTTGGGCGTCGTAGGCATCCACGATGCGCGCGACCAGCGGGTGGCGCACCACGTCGGCGCTGGTGAAGCGCGTGACGGCGATGCCGTTGACACGCTTCAGGACGCGCTCGGCGTCGATCAGGCCGCTCATCGCGCCCTTGGGCAGGTCGATCTGGCTCACGTCGCCCGTCACCACGGCCTTGGCGCCGAAGCCGATGCGGGTGAGGAACATCTTCATCTGCTCGGGCGTGGTGTTCTGCGCTTCATCCAGGATGACGAAGGCGTTGTTCAGCGTGCGCCCGCGCATGAAGGCCAGCGGCGCGATTTCCAGCGCATTGCGCTCGAAGGCCTTCTGCACGCGGTCGAAGCCCATCAGGTCGTAGAGCGCGTCGTAGAGCGGGCGCAGGTACGGGTCCACCTTCTGCGTCAGGTCGCCGGGCAGGAAGCCCAGGCGCTCACCTGCTTCCACGGCAGGGCGGGTGAGCACGATGCGCTGCACGGCGCTGCGCTCCAGCGCGTCCACCGCGCAGGCCACGGCCAAGTAGGTCTTGCCCGTGCCCGCCGGGCCGATGCCGAAGGTGATGTCGTGCGTGGCGATGTTGTGCAGGTACGTGCTCTGCGTGGGCGTGCGCGCGCGCAGGTCGGCGCGGCGCGTGGTGAGCTGGATGGCGCCCTCCGCGTCCTCGCGCATGCTGCTGTCGCCGGCCAGCATGAGCTGCAGGTGCTCCTCCTTGATGGGGCGCTCGGCCATCTCGTAGAGCGCCTGCAGCAGCTCCATGGCCTGCGTCGCCTTGGCCTTGGGGCCGTCCACCTTGAACTGCTCATGGCGGTGGGCGATCTTGACCTGCAGCGCCACCTCGATGGTGCGCAGGTGCGCGTCGGCGGGGCCGCACAGGTGGGTCAGGCGCGTGTTGTTGTGGGGGGTGAAGGTGTGGCGCAGGATCACGCTGATAATTCCAGCAAGAAAGGAACGCGATGATAGGCAAACTGACCGGCACCCTGCTGGAGAAGAACCCGCCCGAGGTGCTGCTGGACTGCCACGGCGTGGGCTACGAGGTGCAGGTGCCCATGAGCACCTTCTACAACCTGCCGGCCGTGGGCGAGCGCGTGGCGCTGCTCACCCAGTTCATCGTGCGCGAGGACGCGCAGCTGCTCTACGGCTTCGGCACCGCGCCCGAACGCCAGGCGTTCCGCGAGCTCATCAAGATCAGCGGCGTGGGGCCGCGCACGGCGCTGGCCATCCTCTCGGGCCTGGGCGTGGGCGACCTCGCGCAGGCCGTGTCGCTGCAGGAGGCGGGGCGCCTGGTGAAGGTGCCCGGCATCGGCAAGAAGACGGCCGAGCGGCTGCTGCTGGAGCTCAAGGGCAAGCTGGGCGCCGACATCGGCGCCAAGGCCCACGCCGCCAACGACGCGCAGGCCGACATCCTGCAAGCGCTGCTGGCGCTGGGCTACAACGACAAGGAAGCGGCCGCGGCGCTCAAGGCGCTGCCCGCTGACGTGGGGGTGAGCGAGGGCATCAAGCTCGCGCTCAAGTCCCTGGCCAAATAAATTCCAACGACCCAGGAGAACGCCATGAAGGCTTCGAATACAGCATGGGCGGCGCTGCCGCTGGTTTTGGCACTGGCCGGCTGCGGCGGCGGCAGCGGCAGCAACAACAGCACGCCGTCCACGCCCGAGACGCCTGTAGTTCCCTCGGCGGACCGCATCGAGCCTTTCGACCCCAGCGGCACTGCCAAGGCGCAGGCCGCGCCGGCGGCGCCGGTGCATGCGGCGGCCGGCCCGCAGGCCACACGCACCGTCGCCCTGGGCGCGCTGGCGCAGCCCAAGGCTGCCGCAGCGGCGCAGCCCGGCGTGCCGCTGCAGATCGGCACCGCGCGCGGCGTGCAGGACACGGCCACCGTGGCCGCCACGGCCGCGCTGCTGCGCTGGCAGCCCACGGCGCACGGCACGCAGGTGGCGGCGCTGCGCTTCACGGCCGAGGGGGCGCACGGCGTGCGCCTGGGCGTGCTGGTGCAGGCGCTGCCTGCCGGCGCGGTGCTGCGCTTCTACGGGACCATGGACGAGGGCGCCGTGGAGATCGGCGCCGACGAGCTGCGCGCCGTGGCCGAGCGCAATGCCCAGGGCGGCGCTCCGGATGACGCCGCCCGCACCTACTGGAGCCCCGACTTCGGCGGCCCGCAGACCACGCTGGAGGTGGAGATCCCTGCCGGCGCGCAGGCTGCCGCCGTGCAGCTGGCCGTGCCGCGCCTGTCGCACTTCACCGTGGCGCCCGCCGCCGCCGAGGAGGCCGCCTTCGCCAAGGTGGGCGAGTCGGGCAGCTGCAACGTGGACGTGACCTGCCGCCCCGAATACCTCGACCAGAGCCGCTCCGTGGCGCGCATGATCTATGTGCGCGAGGATGGCAAGAGCTACCTGTGCACCGGCACGCTGCTCAACGACGCGCAGTCCAGCGGCACGCCGTATTTCCTGAGCGCCAACCACTGCATCTCCACCCAGGCCGTGGCCTCCACGCTCACCACCGACTGGTTCTACCGCTCCGCGAGCTGCGGCGGCTCCGGCGTGAACCCGGCCACCACGCGCCTGGCGGGCGGCGCCACGCTGCTGTACGCGTCGGCCACCACCGACGTGTCGTTCCTGCGCCTGGACCGTCCGGCGCCGGCGGGCATCGTCTACGCAGGCACGTACTTCGGCGGCGTGCAGGCCGGGCAGGTGCTGGCCGGCGTGCACCACCCCAAGGGCGACCTGCAGAAGGTCAGCCAGGGCGTGGTGCTGCGCTACAGCACCTGCAGCGGCGAGTGGTGCACCAACAGCGACGACACCAACGGCACCTTCCTCACGCTGGGCTGGCAGCAGGGCGTGGTGGAAGGCGGCAGCAGCGGCTCGGGCGCGTTTATCACCATCGGGCCGCGCCGCTACGTGGTCGGCCAGCTGTTCGGCGGCACGTCGAGCTGCGAGAACCCGGCCGGCGTGGACCACTACGGCCGCTTCGACACCAGCTACCGCACCGCGATCAAGAACTGGCTGAACCCCGGCACGCCATAGATCGCCGGGCCTGAAACTAGCGCTCGCCATGCCAGCGGGCGCCGCGGAGCTGGCTTTGCCAGGCCGCCGGCGTCGCCCCCCTTCCCGCGCGCAGCGCGAGAGAAGGGGGGAGCGGCGAAGCCGCTCGGGGGGATGTCAATCAATCCGCGCCCCGGAGTCCTGCACGATCTGCTTCCAGTGCGCCAGCTCGCCTGGCAGCATGGCCGCGAAGCTGCGCGGGTCGGAATCCACCGGCTCCGCGCCCAGCGCCTTGAGGCGCTCGCGCATCGCGGGCGTGGCTAGCACCTTGGTGATGGCGCCGTGCAGCTTCTCGACGATGGGCGCGGGCGTGCCCGCCGGGGCGAAGAGACCGTACCACGAGGTCACGGACAGCTCCTTGCCCAGCGGCGGGATCTCGGGCGCCAGCGCCGTGGGCTTGTCCGACGCCACGCCCAGCACGCGCAGCTTGCCGCTGGTGACGAACGGCATCACGCCGGGGAAGCTGCCGAAGGTGACGGGCAGCTGGCCCGCCACCACGTCGGTGGCCGCGGCGGCCGCACCCTTGTAGGGCACGTGCAGCAGGTTCACGCCCTTCTGCTTCTTGAGCATCTCGCCCAGCAGGTGGTTGAGCGTGCCGTTGCCGGCCGACGCGTATTCCACCTTGCCGGGATGGGCCTTGGCGTAGGCCACGAGTTCGTCCAGCGTCTTGGCCGGGAAGTTCGGGTTCACCACCAGCAGGTAAGGCGCCACGGCCAGCTGCATCACGGGCGTGAAGTCCTTGACGGGGTCGAACGGGATCTTGCTGTAGAGCGCCGGGTTGATGGTGTGCGCGCTTTGCGCCGTGACCAGGAAGGTGTGGCCGTCGGGTGCGGCGCGTGCGACCTGGCTGGTGCCCAGGTTGCCGCCCGCGCCGGGGCGGTTTTCCACCACCACAGGCTGGCCCAGAGAGTTCTCCAGGCCCTGCGCCACGGCGCGGGCGATCACGTCGTTGGCGCCGCCGGGGTTCTGCGGCACCACGAAGACGATGGGGCGCGTGGGCCAGGCATTCTGCTGCGCCCATGCGGCGGGCGCGGCGGCCAGCAGGCCGAGGGCGGCGGCGGACAGGGTGCGGCGGGTGAGAGAGCGGGGCATGGGTTGTCTCCTTGTCAAGTGAATCAAAGCAATACCAGCCCGGGCGGCAGGCTGTCGCCGAGGCTGCGTTTCTGGTCTTCGGCGTCCATCGCCTGGGCCTGCTCCACCAGCGCGATCCAGCGCCCGGGCGCGGCGGCGGCACGCAACTGGGCCAGCACCTGCGCGCGCAGGTCATCGGGCAGGTCGCGCGCGCGGTCGCCCGTCATGCGGGCGATCTGCACGGCGGCGAACATCGCGTGTTCGTTCCTGCGCCAGTCCTGCGCCAGCGTGGCGGCGAGGAATTCGCGCGCGGCCTCGGGCGGCATGGTCAGGTGGGCATTGGCGGCCAGCGGCTGGCGTGCGGCCAGGCGGCCGATGGCCCACCAGGTCTGCACCGGCTCGCCGGGCTTTTGCAGGCGCTGCAGCATCCACTGGCCCATCTCCTGGCGGTATTGCCAGGGCACGGCCTCCATCGCGGCGAAGAGGCGCAGCATGTCGTCGTAGCTGCCGTGCGCGGCTTTGGCGGTGCGCTGCACGGCTTGCTGCATGTGCCCGGCCACGTCTTCCAGCAATTCCATCTGCCGCGCCTCGTCCAGCCCCGACGCGATGCGGCGCCAGAAGACCCACCATTCCGTCCAGTTCGCCGCCTCCTTGCCGTGGGCCAGGCCCTGCGCGTAGAGCTGCCACGCTTGGTCGACGCGCCAGCCGTCCAGCTCCGCGCCCACGCCGGGGCGCAGGCACCAGCCCGCGAGGTTGAGCCATGCGCGTTCGTGCTCGGGCGTGCGGCGGCGGCGCTTGGCGCGCGAGAGCAGGGCGTCGAACAGCGCGCGCAGCAGAGGGGCTTCCCAGCCCTCACGGGGCCCCAGGATCTTTTCCAGCGTCTGGCGCAGCTGGCGCACATCCTTGGGCGGTACTTCCTGCGACTGGCTGCCGAAGATGCGGTCGATGGCTTCGATGGCGGGCTTGAGGTGTTTTTGGCCTCCAGCGCTTTCCTGGCAAGCGCTACCAGCTATCGAATCGGTAGCGCCGCGCAGGTTGAAGGGCAGCAGCCACTGGCGGCTGTCGTCGTCCACGGCCACGCAGCGCACCTCCAGCGTGCCCACCTCGGTCATGCGCGCGTGGAGCTGCACTTCGACCTGCGCCTTCTCGCGCCCCTCGGGCGCGGGCAGCACGGCGGCGAGCGGCGGCAGCTCCACCCAGCCTTCGCCTGCGAGCGGCGCGATCTGTCCGGCTTGCGCGGGTGCGTCATGGCTGTTGGCGACGAGCGCGAAGCGCACCGCCTGCCCCAGCTTCAGGGCGAATCGCCGCCCGGTGAGGACGACGCGCACGCCTTCCTCGGTGCCGCGCGGCAGCAGGCACAGGCCTTTGCCCCCCGGCAGCACCAGCCAGTAGCTGCGCGCCGATCCGCCGCCGATGCGAGGGACTACGGTTTTGATAGCTGGTGGCGCTTGTCCAGCAAGCGCTGGAGGCTGATTTGACTCAAAAGTGGCCAGCCCATGCGCCGCCGCCCCGCGCGCCACGGCCCAGTCTGGGTGCGGGTTGTGCAGCACGCGCACCGGCGCGCCGTGCCATGCGCCCAGCAGCTGCGTGAGCCGCGCGGCCAGCGCGTGCGCGTGGAACACGCCGCCGTTGAGCAGAACGGCATCCGGCAGCTCGCCCTGCGCATGCCGTGCGAGGAACTGCGCCAGATGCCGTGAGATGGCCGCGTCCGCCGGGTAGGGCAGCCCCAGACCGCGCAGCGCACCTTGGCGGCGTGCAGGCGCATCGGTAAGTTGCGCGCTCGGCAGAAAGCCTTCGACCACCCAGGCGCGCACGTCATCGCGAGAGAGCGTGGCCGAGCGCGTCTGCGCCAGCAACTGCGAGCCGCCGCCGAGCAGGGTGACGGCGGCGCTCTCGGGTGCGTCCTGCGCCAGCAGCCGCTCCTTGGCGATGCGGCAGCGCTGCACGAGCTGTGCGAAGCGCGGGGCGGGCAGGCGCTGGCCCTCGCCCGCGAATTGCGGCTCCAGCCGGTGCGCGAGCGCCAGATCCATGTTGTCGCCGCCCAGCATCAGGTGCTCGCCCACGGCGATGCGCGTGAGCGTGGGCAGCCCGCCCGGCGTAGGCCCCACGCGGATCAGCGTCAGGTCGGTCGTGCCGCCGCCCACGTCGGCCACCAGCACGAGGCGGCAGCCTTCCAACTGCGTGGCCAGTCGCTCGCCCTGCAGCGCCAGCCAGTCGTGGAATGCGGCTTTGGGTTCTTCGAGCAGATGCACGACGGGCAGCCCGGCCAGCCGCGCGGCCTCCAGCGTCAGCGCCCGCGCGCCTTCGTCGAACGAGGCGGGCACGGTGAGCACCACGGTCTGCCGTTCCAGCGGCGCACCGGGATGGGCCGCATCCCAAGCGGCTTTCACATGCGCGAGGTACGAGGCCGAGGCCGCGAGCGGAGACACCTTCGCCACGCCTTCCGGTGCGCCCCAAGGCAGGATGGGCGCGGTGCGGTCCACGCCGGGGTGCGACAGCCAGCTCTTGGCGCTGGCCACCAGCCGCCCCGGCACGGCCGCGCCCAGTTCGCGCGCCCAGCGGCCGAGGGTGGCTGGTGTGTCCTCCGACGCATCCAACGGCGGCCACGGCGCGCGCCACGCATCGCCCAGCTCCTGCGGCGCGGCCTGGTAGCGCACCGAGGGCAGCAGCGGCTGGGCCTGCACCTCGCTGGCCGAGATGCGCTGGGGGATGGGCAGCAGCGTGATCTGCTCCGCATCGCCGCCCAGGGGCGCAAAGGCGCAGACGGTGTGGCTGGTGCCGAGGTCGATGCCGACGGCGTAGCGGGCGGCGGGCTGCGTCATGGGCGCTGGGGCATGCAATCAGGCGCCACTCCTCGCCGCCTCCAACGCCAGCGGAAGGTAGTGGGCCAACTCTTTGGCCTGGATGTCATTTGCCGAGCGCAGCTTGATGTGCCGCCGCCCTTTGCCGCAACCCTCCAGGTGGCCGAAGGGGTCCGAAATCTTGGCGCCCCTGCCAAACTCCACCGAGACATGCTGCCTGTAGGCAAAGACTCCGCAGAATTGCACGCCGGAGGAAAAGAGGATGCCGCCGTATTTGACCTCCTCGGTCACGGATGGAATGGTTTCCTTGACGAGCGTGCGAACAGACTCCACCCATGAGAGTTGCTCGCCGCCAAGCAGGCGGAGGTCATCGAGGAGTTCTTGGACGGATTTCGTGGCCATGGTGTGGTGTGCCTGACGTGGTTTTCCCGCGCCGCTATTCAGACGCCGCAGGCGCGCGCACGTCGAATTCCACTTTCCATCGCTCGCTGCCGCCCACGGGCACTGCGTCGAGTTCCAGCGTGCCGATATCGGTCACGCGCGCATGCAGGGTGACGGGCACGACCTCTCCGGGCGTGCGGCCTTCGGCGGGCAACTGGGCCTCGATCTCCTGCAACTCCACCAGTTCTTCCGGCCCCCAGAAGTCGAGCAGGGTGCCCACGGTGTCGTTGCGTCGCACGCTGGAGCCGAAGAAGCGCAGGCGCACGGGCTCGCCGACGACGAGGCCGAACTCCTGCGCGTCGAGCGCCACCTCGCTGCCTTCCTCCATGCCGAAGGGCGCGAGGCAGAGGGCGCTGATGGGCGGCTCCATGCCGGGGATAGCGGGCATGTTGCTTTCCACGCCCACGTAGTAGCTCTGCGCCGTACCACCGCGAATACGCACACCCTGGCCGCGTGCCGCGACGTAGCCGTGGTAGGCCGCGCCGCGTGCGACGGCCAGGTCGAGGTGGGCGCCGTCGAGCAGTCGGGCGGGGGCCGCGCCGTCTGCGGCCAGCCAGCCGTTGACGACCTGCACGATGCGCTCGGCGATCTGTGGCGCCTTGAGCACGCCGCCATTGAACAGGATGGCTGTGGGGCGCGCGAACGTGGCCTGGTCCAGCGCCCCGGCCTGCCGCGCGAGGAAGGCCGCGATGTGGCGCGTGACGGCCGCGTCCTGCGCGTAGGGCAGGCCCAGTTGCGTGAGCGCGCCGCGCGCGCGGGTCTGGGGCTTGTCGGTCACCGCGACCTCGGGGAAGAAGCCTTCGAGCAGCGTCTGCTGCACCTCGGCGCGCGTGACCTCCGTGCGGATGCTGCCGCCGATGAGCTTGCTGCCCCGGCTGGGCACGATCACGGGCACGCTCTGCACGTTCTCGTCGGCCAGCAATTGCTCCTTGGCCGCGCGGCAGCCGTGGGCGAGCGCGCGGGTCTGCCATGCGTCGAGCTGCTTGCCCTCCTGCGCCAGCTTGCGCGCCACGCCGTAGGCCAGCGCCAGATCCATGTTGTCGCCGCCGAGCAGGATGTGTTCGCCCACGGCGATGCGGCGCAGCTCCAGGCTGCCGGCGTTTTCCTGCACGGCGATCAGCGAGAGGTCGGTGGTGCCGCCGCCCACGTCCACGACGAGGATCACGTCGCCGCTCTGTACCTGCTTGCGCCAGCCGCCGCCGCTCGCCTGGATCCAGCTGTAGAGCGCGGCCTGGGGTTCTTCGAGCAGTGACAGGCGCTCGAAGCCCGCGGCCTTGCAGGCTTCGGCCGTTAGCTCGCGCGCGGCGGGGTCGAACGATGCGGGGATGGTGACGGTGACGTGCTGCGCAGCCAGCGGCGCGCCGGGGTGGGCGTGCGCCCACGCATCGCGCAGGTGTGTGAGGTAGTACACGCTGGCGGCCAGCGGAGAGATGCGTGCGACCTCGGGCGGCGCATCGGCCGGCAGGATGGGTGCGCGTCGGTCCACGCCGGGGTGGCAGAGCCAGCTTTTGGCGCTGGCCACCAGCCGGATCGGCGTGGCCGCGCCGCGCGTGCGCGCGAGTTCGCCGGTGATGCCGTCCTCGGCCGCGCCCCAGGGCAAGGCGGTATCGCCGGGGGCGAATTCGCTCTCGTGCGGCAGGTAGAGGAAGGAGGGCAGCAGCGGGCGTGCTTCGAGGGTGGCGGGCGCGGTGAGCTGCGGCACGTCGAGCACGCCCTGCACCACGCGGTCGCCATCGCTGGCCTGCAGATCCACCCACGACAGCGCGCAGTGTGTGGTGCCCAGGTCGATGCCGATGCTGAATCGGGCGCCTGTCGTTTCCACGGTCACAGCTCCACCTCGGCCTGGGCGATGACGGCGGCGGCCTTGTCGTCGGAGAGCTGCGGCAGGCGCACGTCGGCGGCGCGCCAGCCGCGGTGGGCCAGGGTGCCGGTGAACGGCGGCTGGCCGATCACGTTGCCGCTTACGCGCACGGCGGCGGCGTCGAAGCCGGGGGGCAGGGTGACGCGACTGCCCTCGGTTTCGGGGCGCACGGGCTCCAGGGTCAGGTGCTCGCGCAGCGCCTTGCGGCAGCCTTCGTGCACCACGCGCGCGGCGGCGCCGATCTCGGCGTCGGTGTAGCCGGCCACGTCTTCCTGCACGAAATCGACAAAGCGCGCCTCGCGCTGCAGCAGGCCGAGCAGTTGCAGCGCGGCGGTGGGTGTGGTGACTTCAACGCGCTTTTCGACCAGCTTTTCCACGGGCACTTCCACGCGGACTTCGACGATCTTCTCGACGGGCACCTCGCGCGGCGGCACGTCGGCGGCCAGTGCCTCGCCGCCGCGCAGGCGGGCCGCGCCCAGGGCGAGGCGTGCATCGCCCAGCACGGCGAAGGCGAGGGCGATGCGGCTGAAGAAGGAGGGGGGTGTGGATTCGGTCATGGGGCGTTGCGGGGCCGTGCGGAGACGCTGCGGCACGGCCCGGAAAGAAAGGGGACCGATGTTACCAATGGGGGACAATCGCCCCCGCATGACGATCCATACCGACGATTTCGCCCCCGCTCCCCCTCCGCCCGCGCGCGAGCGTGTGGTGTCGGCCTCGCCCGCGTCCTCGCAGGAGGAGGCGCTGGAGCGTGCGCTGCGCCCCAAGCTGCTCGATGAATACGTGGGCCAGGCCAAGGCGCGTGAGCAGTTGGAGATCTTCATCGGCGCGGCCAGGAAGCGCGGCGAGGCGCTCGACCACGTGCTGCTGTTCGGCCCGCCGGGCCTGGGCAAGACCACACTCAGCCACATCATCGCCACCGAACTCGGCGTACAGCTGCGCCAGACCAGCGGCCCCGTGCTGGAAAAGCCCAAGGATCTCGCCGCGTTGCTCACCAATCTGGAGCGCAACGACGTGCTCTTCATCGACGAGATCCACCGCCTCTCGCCGGTCGTCGAGGAAATCCTCTACCCCGCGCTGGAGGATTACCAGATCGACATCATGATCGGCGAGGGCCCGGCCGCGCGCAGCATCAAGCTGGATTTGCAGCCCTTCACGCTGGTGGGAGCCACCACGCGCGCGGGCATGCTCACCAACCCGCTGCGCGACCGCTTCGGCATCGTCGCGCGGCTGGAGTTCTATACGCCCGAGGAACTGGCGCGCATCGTCATGCGCAGCGCCGGGCTGCTGGGTACGCCCATCGACGAGGAAGGCGGCTTCGAGATCGCGCGCCGCAGCCGGGGCACGCCGCGCATCGCCAACCGGCTGCTGCGCCGCGTGCGCGACTACGCCGACGTGAAGGGCACGGGCCGCATCACCCTCGACATGGCGAACCGCGCGCTCACCATGCTCGACGTGGACCCGCAGGGCTTCGACGTGATGGACCGCAAGCTGCTCGAAGCCGTGGTGCACCGCTTCGACGGCGGCCCGGTGGGGCTGGACAACATCGCCGCGAGCATCGGCGAGGAGAGCGGCACCATCGAGGACGTGATCGAGCCCTACCTCATCCAGCAGGGCTACCTGCAGCGCACCCCGCGCGGGCGCGTGGCCACGCTCGCGGCCTACCGCCACCTGGGCGTGGCGCCGCCGAGCGCGGCGGGCGGGCTTTTCGGCGCGTAGGGCGGCACGGCGACTGGCGGGACGGGGAGGCGCAGCCGCCCGGGGCCTCGCCTGTTCACGCCGTGTGTTCGGTGCCCGCGTTCCAGTAGGCCTGCAGCACGCCGGGCAGCTCTTCGATACGCCGTACCACGCCGTCCAGTTCTTCCGCGTCGACCGAGGTTGCGTACAGCACGGCCTCGATCTCCGTGTCCGTGGTGCCGAAGGGGTGCTTCTGCACCGCCCGCACGGGGTATTGCGCGGCTTCCAGCAACGCCAGCAGCTTTTCGTGGACGTCCGCCTGGTCGGCCTGGCGGCACATGGCATAGACGTGGTAGGTGGCTTCGGCCGCGGCTTCGCTCACCGGACGGCGGTTGATGTGGTTGACCACCGGGCGCAGCAGCGTGTTGCTGGCCAGCACGAAGACGGTGGCCAGCGCCGCCTCCACCACCAGGCTGGCGCCCGCGCACGCGCCCACGGCGGCCGAGCCCCACAGCGTGGCTGCGGTGTTGAGCCCGGTGACGTTGATGCCCTCCTTCATGATCGCACCCGCGCCCAGGAAGCCCACGCCCGACACCACGTAGGCCACCACGCGCGTGGCGCCGCCGGAGCCGTCCAGACGCATTGCCAGGTCCACGAACACCGCCGCGCCCACGGCCACCAGGGCGTTGGTGCGCAGCCCGGCCGTGCGCTGGCGTATCTGCCGCTCCAGGCCGATCATGCTGCCGAAGACGAAGGCGAAGAACAGGCTCACCAGCGTGTTGAGGGTGGCCGCGAGGTTGATGTTGTGCAGTGCCTGCATGGTTGTTCTTTTTCGGAATGAGTGAGAAAGCCTAGGGTGGCTCCGTGGCGGTCAGATGAATGTCCGTTGCAGCAGACCGCGCCATCCGCGTGGGCGCGGCGCCTGGGCGGTGGGCCAGCGGCGGCGTGCCGACGGCGGCAGGTGGGCGCAGACGGCGGCGCGTGGCGCATCTTCCAGCAGGCAGAGGACATCCATCATCTGCCGTGCATCCAGTGCAGCCAGGGCCTGCGCGAAGGCCTGCGGGCCGGCCTGGTCGACCAGGTGGTTCAACAGGTGCGGGCGTCGCTGGCCCAGCGCGGCGAGCACGGCGCGCTCCAGGGCGCAGGCGGCTGCGGCGGGGGCGATGGCGTGGGTGAGGCCGGGGGCGCGCTGCGCGCGCAGGCGGGGCAGGTACAGCATGCGGGCTCCTTTCTTTCTCGTTCGGCAGAAGGAGCCGGGCGGGAGTTTCAGCGGCGCGCGGGTCCTTCGGTGGGCGGGGGGGGAGGGACGGGGTCCATGGCGGGGCTCCGGCTCAGCGGGACTTGCAGCCCGAAGGGGCAGCATGGGTGCTGAGGAAATTGCGGATGCGGTGCGTGGGCCAGACGGTGCGCGCGTCCAGGTCCAGCGCCTGTTCCAGCGCGGGCTGGGCGGCCGGCGGCTGGGTGGCGCAGAGGCGGGCAGCGGCCATGCGCGGCGGCAGCCGGCGCGGGTCGCGGTTCCAGAAGGCGATCATGGCGGTCTCCTGTGCGGGCACGGAAAAGGGCCACGTAGCGGTACGTGTCAAACACCTGTGCCGGCAGAGCGCAGGATCTCAGTGGAAGCGCAGGAATGCCACCAGGCCCACTGCCGGGGCGGAAGGTGGAGAAGCTGAAAACTGCAACGGGTTCGGGCGGCCGGCTGGGGCTCCCGTTGCGGGAGTCGGGTCAGTCGGCCAGCGGCGAAGCCATTGCGGCGCGCCTTGCATCACTGGTTGAACTGGCACTGTCCACGTGGGGACTCCAAAATTTGCGAAGCGCGCATTATCCCCCGCGCAGGCCCGCCGGGTCAAGGCGGCTGACTCCCCGCAGCACGCCGCCGACGATGAGCGCCTGCGCCGCGTAGTACGTGGCCAGCACCCGGAACTGCGCGTGAGGCAGCGGGTACACCAAGCGACTGGCGGCCAGCACCGTATCGTTCAGCATGAAGCAGCAGGCGCCCAGCGCCACATAGGCCGCCACGGGCAGGCGCAGCGCGGCGGGCAGCCCGCCCTGCCACAGGAAGGCGTATACGCATGCCCCCAGCGCCAGCGTGGCGGCCAGTGCAGGGCGGTGCGCCATCCATGCCATGCCCCGGCGCGGCAGCGCGATGTAGCACAGGTACGCCAGCAGGAGGCTCGCCAGGCGGGCAATGAACAGGCCGGGCAGCATCAGGCACACGTCGCCGGCCAGCGAAGCCAGCCGTGCGCCCGGCAGCAGCGGGTAAGGCGACTTCAGGTAAGAAAAGCTTCTAGCGCTTTGCTGGCGGGCGCTGGATGCTTCAAAAACAATAGCTAACGCCATGGCTATGGGCTTGAGCGGCAGGTGCCACTCCTCCAACTGCAGCGCACTGGTGGCCGTGGCCAGTGCGCCGGCCTCGACCATCAACGCCTCCCACGGAACGATACGCCCCTGCATGGCCGCACCCAGCGTCCATTGGCAGGCCAGCAGCACGGCGAACCAGATGGCGGTGGCGGCGAGCCGGGCACCCTCGGCCTGCCGCAGAAAGGCCGCTACGCCCGCCAGCCGCAGTACGAACCGCAGGCTGGCGAACCCGCGCAGCGCGCGCGGCATGGCGGGGGCGAACACGGGCATGGCGCCTGATTGTGGGCGGCGCTTTCTGGAAAGAGATGTGGGGGGCCGGTATTTCCAGGCATAGATGTTTTGGTTGTGAGTTCATGGGCAGAAGCTCACGACAAATGATTGGTTGGTGAATGCGCCGCCGCTTTCTACAGTCGCGTACTCCTTGTGGCCGCAAGCCACACCACCGATGGATGAAGTACCGATGCACCGAGATGTCTGGACCGGCGTGGCCCCGCTGCCCTGGAGTGATTCGACGAACGAGCTGGCCGACGTCGTGGAGCGTGTGGCCTGCGAGCTGGCCCGCACGGCGGCCGAGCGGGACCGCGCGGGAGGCACCGCGCTGGAACAGCGGCAGTTGCTGCGTGGCAGCGGTTTGCTCACGCTGGCCGTGCCTGCCGCGTGGGGCGGGCAGGAGGCGCGCTGGCCCGCGATCTTTTCCGCCGTGCGCAGGCTTGCGCAGGCCGACAGCTCGCTGGCGCATCTGTTTGGCTTTCAGCACTTGCAGGTTGCCAGCGTGCTACTGTTCGGCTCGCCCGCGCAACAGGAGCGGTATCTGGGCGCCACGGTGCGGCAGGGCTGGTTCTGGGGCAACGCCGTGAATGCGCGCGACACGCGCCTGGTGGCTACACGCACCGCGCGTGGGTGGCGCCTCGATGGCGTGAAGAGCTTTTGCTCGGGGGCGCGCGATTCCGACGTGCTCAACGTCTCGTTCGCCGTGGGCGACAGCCCGCAGGAGCGGCTGTTTGCCGTGGTGCCTACGGACCGCGCGGGCATTGCCGTGGGCGACGACTGGGACAACATGGGTCAGCGCCAGACCGACAGCGGCACCGTGCTCTTCGACGGGGTCGAGGTGCTGCACGAAGAGGTGCTGGGCCCGCCGGGTGCGGCATCGAGCCCGCATGCCACGCTGCGCAACCTGATCGGGCAGGTCATCCTGACCGAGATCTACCTGGGCAATGCGCAGGGGGCCTTGGCGCAAGCGCTGCAATACACGCAAACACAGGTGCAGCCCAGGGCCATGGCCGGGGTGGAGCGCGCGGTGGACGACGGGCTTTTGCAGCTGCGTGTGGGTGAGCACTGGGCCGCGCTGCGCTCGGCCACAGCATTGGCTGACGAAGCCAACCATGCCTTCGAGCGGGCCTGGCAGCGGGGCAGCGCGCTGACGGCGCAGGAGCGTGGTCAGCTCGGCATGGACGTAGCGGCCGCCCGCGTGACGGCCGGGCGCACGGCGCTGCAGGTGAGCTCGCAGATCTTCGAGCTGATGGGCGCGCGCGCCACCACGGCCAGCCTGGCCCTTGACCGCTATTGGCGCAACGTGCGCGTGCACACGCTGCACGACCCGCTCGACTACCGCAGTAAGAGCATGGGGCGCTGGCTGCTGACGGGCGAGGTACCCGACCCCTATGGCTACGGCTGATGCGCCCGCGCCACCTTGATTTCCCTTTTTTCGCCTCAACCGATTTCTGGAATGGACCCGCACATGACAACCGCTTTTTCCTCCCTCAACCGCCGCCAGTTCGGCCTGGGCCTTTCAGGGCTGGTCCTTTCTTCCTGGGGCGCTGCGGCGCATGCGCAGGAGCGCATCGTCATCGCCGAGAGCCAGGGCTTCAGCTGGGCCGTGCCCTACCTGGTCTCCAGCAAGAACTACTGGAAAAACTACGGTATCGACGCGAGCACGCTGCAATTCACCTCGGGCCGCCTGGCCTTCGATGCGGCCGTGGCGGGCAAGGCGCAATTCGCCACCACCACCGACAGCGTGGTGGGCCTGGCCGGGGCCAATGGCGTGCCCGCCGTGATCGTGGCCGATTTCACGCGGCTGTCGCGCGGCATGGTCGTGGCCGCGCGCAAGGACCGCGTGCGCGATCCGGCCGACCTCAAGGGCAAGCGCGTGGCCACCACGCTGGGCAGCAGCGGCCACTACTTCCTGAGCCGCTACCTGTCGCTGCACGGCCTGGGGCTCAAGGACGTGAAGGTGGTGAACCTGCGCGGCCCCGACGCTGTCACGGCCCTGGTCAAGGGCGAGATCGACGCCTTCGCCTGGGGCTTTGACTCGGGCCAGAAGGCCGTGGCCGATGGCGGCGGCCAGATCGCCATCCTGAGCAACGACAACCTCGAGAAAGTCTTCGTGAGCCATTACGTGCTGGCGGCCAGCGAGGCCACGGTGCGTGCCAACCCGCGCCTGGTGGAGTCGGCCGTGCGCTCGCTGCTTGACGCCGAGCGGCTCTACCGCACCCAGCCGCAGGAGGCGCTGGCGCTGGTGGCCGAGCGCACCAAGGCCACCAAGGAGGCCACGCAGGAGGGCCTGAACACGATCAGCGTGGGCGTGCAGCTCGACGATCGCCTGCTGGACGACCTGGTGCTCAACGCGCAGTGGGCCATCGAGGCGGGCCTGGCCACCGAGCCCAAGACCGATCTGCGCGCCCTGTTCCGCCAGCGCATCTACACCGATGCCCTGCGCACCGTGGCGCCCGATCGCGTGAAGCTGGGCTGAAGGAGCACGTGATGACCCAGCCCGCAGTGCAGGTGCGCGACGCCGCCAAGCTCTATGCCTCGACCACGGGTGCGCTGAACTGGGCGCTCACCGATGTGAGCCTCGACATCGGCGCCGGCGAGTTCGTCTGCGCCATCGGCCCCAGCGGCTGCGGCAAGACCACGCTGCTGAATCTGATTGCGGGCTTCGTGCAGCCCACGCTGGGCACGGTCACGGCACAGGGGCGGCCCGTGCAGGCGCCGGGGCCCGACCGTGGCGTCGTGTTCCAGGAATACGCGCTCTACCCCTGGCTCAGCGCGCGGCGCAATGTCGAGTTCGGCCTGCGCCAGCAAGGCCTGCCCGCGGCGCAGCGGCGCGAACGCGTCAACGAGATGCTGGCGCTGACGGGCCTGGACAAGGCGGCCGACCGCTATCCGTTCGAAATGTCGGGCGGCATGCGCCAGCGCGTGGCCGTGGCGCGCGCATTGGCCACACGGCCCCAGGTGCTGCTCATGGACGAGCCCTTTGCCGCCATCGACGCCCTCACGCGCAGCGCGCTGCAGACCGAGCTTCTGCGCATCTGGCAGGAACTGCAGCTCTCGGTCTTTTTCATTACCCACAACATCGAGGAAGCCGTGTTCCTGGCGCAGCGCATCGTGATCATGAGCCCGCATCCCGGGCGCATTCTGGACATCGTCGAGGTGGATCTTCCGTACCCGCGCGACCGTGGCAGCGCCGCCTTTGGCGCAGTCTATGCCCGCGTGAGCGAAGCCTTCACGCAACTGGTGCAGGAGGCCGGATGAAGACCCCGCAACCGCTTGTGCACAGCGTGGCCTCGGCATTTTCGCCGCTGGCCGGTGGCCCCGCCTGGCCCCGGGAGGGTTCGCCCCCGGTGCGCGAGGACGCGGCGGCGCAGCGCCGCCAGCGCATCGAACACGACTTCCAGGCCGAGCAGCGCCAGCAGCGGCGCAGCGGCCGGCGACGCCAGACCGTGCTGGGCGTGCTGGGTGTGCTGCTGTTCCTGCTGGCCTGGGAGATCGCGCCGCGCGTGGTGCCGGGCATCAACACCAAGATGTTCCCGCCGCCCTCGCAGGTGTGGGGCGTGTTCTGGGAGATGACCTATACCAAGGGCGAGATCTGGCCCCATGTGGGCGCCAGCCTGCAGCGGGCGCTCTGGGGCTTCATCGTGGGGGGCGGCCTGGGCGTGGCCGTGGGCGTGCTCACGGGCCGCGTGACGGTGCTGCGCCAGCTCAGCGATCCCGTGCTGCACGGCCTGCGCGCCATTCCGGCCATCGCCATCGTGCCGCTGGCCATCGTCTGGTTCGGCCTGGGCGATGTGTCCAAGGTGGCGCTGATCGCCTGGGGCGCATTCTTCCCAGTGTGGATCAACACCTTCATCGGCGTGCGCGACATTCCCGCCACCTACCTGCGCTCGGCCGCCACGCTGGGGGCGGGCCGCTGGGCCACGCTGGCGCAGGTGGCGCTGCCCGCGGCGCTGCCCTTCGTCTTCGCGGGCCTGCGCCATGCCACGGCCACGGCCTTCGTGGTGCTGGTGGCCGCCGAGCTGGTGGGGGCCGAAGAGGGGCTGGGCTTCCTGATCTCGTTCGCCCACCTGGTCTTCCGCGTTGACGTCATGTTCGTGGGGCTGCTCTACCTGGGCGCCATCGGCTTCGCCGCGGACCAGCTCTTTGCCTGGGCGCTGCACCGATTCTTCCCCTGGTACGGCGCGGAGGCACGGCGGTGACGCAGCACGCCACGCTGATCCTGCGCGGTGGCCAGGTGCTGCCGCTGGCCCCGGGCCGGCCCCGGGCCGTGCACGAGGCGCTGGCTATCGTGGGCGACCGCGTGCAGGCCGTGGGTAGCGTGGCGCAGGTCGATGCGCTTCGCGGCCCCCGCACGCGCGTCATCGCGCTGGAAGGGCGCACCGTGGTGCCGGGCTTCATCGATGCGCACGCCCATCTGGAGCGCGAGGGCCTCAAGACCCTGCGCCCCAGCCTCGCGCATGCGCGCAGCATTGCCGATGTGCTGGCCGTGGTGGCGCAGGAGGCGCGCCGCCTCCCTGCGGGGCAATGGATCATCACCATGCCCGTGGGCCAGCCGCCGTTCTACTTCGGTGGGCCCGACACCCTGGCCGAGCGCCGGATGCCCACGCGGCAGGAACTCGATGGCGTGGCGCCCGACCATCCCGTCTACATCCCGGGCCTGTTCGGCAACTGGGGCGTGCCGCCAGGCTACAGCGCGCTCAACAGCCTGGGCCTGCAGCGCAACGGTATCGATGCCGACACCTGCCCCGACTGCGCGGGCCTGCAGATCGAGCGCGGCCCCGATGGCGAGCCCACGGGCGTGATCGTGGAGACCAACAAGCGCCCGCTGGTGGAGTTCTCCATCCTCACCCAGGTGCCGCCATTCGGCTTTGCCGACCGGCTTGAGGGCCTGCGGCGCTCGCTGCCGCTCTACCACGCCTACGGCACCACCAGCGTGTACGAAGGGCATGGTTCGGCGCCCGAGACGATTGCCGTCTACCGTGCGCTCTGGGAGCGCGGCGAGCTCAGCATGCGCACGCGGCTGTGCGTGAGCCCGACCTGGTCCAACGTGGTGGAGGCCAGGGCCGCCATGCGCGACTGGCTGGGCCATGCGCGCGGGCGCGGCACGGGCGATGATTTTTTCCGCATCAGCGGCGTCTACATCGGCCTCGGGGGCAATGCCGCGGCGGCTGCGGCCGTGCGCCGTGCACTGCCCAACACGGGCTGGTCAGGCTTTGTCGAATGGGCCAACGGCATCGAAGACTTCCGCAACTACGCCTGGCTGGCCGCCGAGCACGACCTGCGCGTGCACAGCGTGGTGGTTGACCGCGTGGGCGAGGTGCTCGACGTCTTCGAGGCCATCGACCAGCGCTTTCCCCTCGCAGGCCGGCGCTGGGTGGTCGAGCATGTGGGCCGCGTGACCGCGCGGGACATCGAACGCCTGCTGCGCCTGGGCGTGATGGTCACTACCATCCCGTTCTACATGCTCTGGAAGAACGGCGCCGCCTACCTAGAGACGGACCACCCCGAAGAGACCGTGCCCCAGCGTGCGCTGCTCGAGGCCGGCCTGCCGCTGGCCGCGGGCAGCGACAACATTCCCGTGAGCCCGTTCTGGGCCATGTGGTCGTCCATCGTGCGCACCGAACGCACCACGGGCCGCGCGATCGGCCCGGGCCAGGCCCTCGACCGCTGGCAGGCCCTGGCGCTCATGTCGCGCAACGGCGCCTGGCTGAGCTTCGAGGAGGAGCGCAAAGGCACGCTGGAGCCCGGAAAGTGGGCCGACTTCGCCATCCTCGGCGGTGATCCACTGACTGTCTCCCCCGAGGCGCTGGCCCACCTGCATGCGGACGCCACGTTCGTGGGCGGCGTGCCGGTGCACGGGGGCGGGGATGCCGCCATTGCAAGGTAAATCGCCAGCATGTCTTGCAATTCCACGCGCTGGTTGCATGCTCCCCGCGGGCGTATTCCGTCTGCCCTGAACAATCCCGTTCTTAAGTCAGCGCCCCGCGCGCGTCCACGCGGATGATGCGGTCCACCACCCCATGCGCCAATCCGCCGCGCACGCCGATCAGGTAGTCGTGCAGGTTCACCGTGGGGTCGCAGTGGCCGGGCACCAGCCAGAGCATGCGCCCCAGGGCGGGCAGGCGGGCCTTGGAGCCTTCGGCGGTCAGCACGCCGTGCTCGTCGCTGCAACTGGCGTAGCGCAGCGCGCGCTCGGGCGGCAGGCCGTGGACGGTGGGCAGGCCGGAATCGACGGCATGGCTCTTGTGGCCTGCGTCGCAGACGGCGTGGGTGGCGCGGGCGGAGATCACCTGGGTCTTGACGAAAAGCGCGTGCTCGAAGGCCGGCTGGGCGGGCTCGCGCTCGTTGGCGGCGTAGTCCGCATCCATGTAGAGGAAGGAGCCGGCCTGCAGCTCGCCATAGATGCCGCTGGCCGCTTCGTGCACCAGGGTGCCTGTGCCGGAGCCGGTGATCAGCGGCACGGGCAGGCCGGCGGCTTCGATCAGCGCACGCGTGTCGGCGGCGGCTTGCACGACGCGGGCGATGGCGTCGCGCCGCTCCGTGGCGGTGCGCAGGTGCTGGGCGCGGCCGTGGTAGGCCTGCAGCCCGGCGAAGTGCAGGCGCGGCTGCGCCGCCACGGCCCGGGCCAGGGCGACTGCCTCGGGCCCGGGCGGCACGCCGCAGCGGCCCTGGCCCACGTCGATTTCCACGAACACGTCGATGCCGGCGTCGCTGCCGGCCACGCGCATGGCTTCGGCCAGGCGGGCCACGCCTTCCTCGCTGTCCACCGCGATGGCCAGCCGCCCGCCGCGCGCCACCAGTTGCGCGGCCAGCCGCGCGGCACGCAGCAGCTTGCCGGCGGCCAGCACTTCGTTGCTGATGTAGAGGTCGTCCACGCCAGCGGCGGCCAGCGCCTCGGCCTCGGCCACCTTCTGCACGCAGTGGCCGTGCGCGCCGGCCTTTTCCAGCAGCAGGGCGATCTCGGCGCTCTTGTGCATCTTGGCGTGGGGGCGCCAGCGGACCTGGTGCTTGCGCGCGAAATCGGCCATGCGCTGGATGTTGCGTTCCATGGCGTCCAGGTCCAAGACCAGGGCGGGCGTGTCGATCAGGTCCACGCGCTGCCCGATGGTGGCGCGCAGGTGTTCAGGAATGGATTTCATCGCGGCTGGCATTATCCAGATGCTGCGTATCGGCCCAGCCGACGAGGGTGAGGCCGCTGCTGTCGGTCCACAGCAGGCGGTTGATGGCGGCGTTGGTGAGCTGCCAGGTGCGCGGGGCCTGCAGGTGCAGGCGGGTGGCCAGGCGGTAGAGCACGTCCATCACGCCGCCATGCGCGACCAGCACGATCTGCTGGCCCGGGTGGCGGGCGGCGATGGCGTGCACCGTGCGCTCGATGCGCTCGCGCAGCATGGACAGGGACTCGCCCCCGCCGTCGGGCACGAAGTCGGGGTCGCGCTTGCGCCAGCGCAGGGCCTGGTCGGGCGATTCGTCCTCGATCTGCTGGAACGTGCGGCCCTGGAAGTCGCCGAAGCAGCGCTCGCGCAGGCCGCGCTCGGGCGTGAGGGGCGCGCCGGTGGCCTGGGCCACGGCCTCGGCGGTGGCCCAGGCGCGCAGCAGGTCGCTGCTGTAGATGGCTGCGACAGGCTCGTGGGCCAGCGCCTGGCCGACTTGCCGGGCCTGCCACAGGCCGGTGTCATTGAGCGGAATGTCGAGGTGGCCCTGGATGCGGGTGTCCACGTTCCAGGCGGTTTCGCCATGGCGGATGGCGATGAGGCGGGTGGCTTGCATGGGTGGTGCGGATAGGCGGGAAGGACAGTGGCGTGCCTGGATTGTCACTCACTCCCCTGGGGCATCACGCCTTCCGTTGACCCATGAAAAAAGCCGGCTTGGCGCATTGCCGAGCCGGCTCGTGTATGTGCCGAGGGTCAGAGCAGCGACTTGGCGTTGTCGAGCACGAAGTCGCAGGCCTTTTCCTTCAGGTCGCCCTTGACCTTGTCGAGGTTGAAGGTCTTGCCGCCCGAGCCTGTGACCATGCCAGACAGGCCGCTCAGGTAGCCCTCGTCCTTGGGCTCTTCCTTCTGGCCCAGGCCCATCTTGCCCAGCAGCTGGTCCTTGACCTGCGCCGCCTTGTTGGCGTTCAGGTAGTTGTTCTTCATGCAGTAGGTGATCACGCCGGCCGCGTTGCTGGCCGTGCCCGAGCCGGTCAGGCCCATGGCGGACAGGGCGGACATGTCCGCGCCGCCGCCCAGCATGCCGCCGAGCGCCGACGTGCCCGAGGCCTGGCCGCGCAGGGCGTCTCCCAGGCCGGCGGCGTGCGCGCCGGCGCCCAGTCCGCACAGGCTGGCCCACAGCAGGCCGGAGATGGCGATTGTCTTCATGGCAGTTCCTTCCAATGGTGCGCGCGGGCCGAGCCAGGAGCGCACGGCGGCTGCGCGGGAAGGGGCACGTTAGCACGGGGTGGCGCGTGCGAATGTGGACGTTTGCAAACCGGCTAGCGAGCCGGGGCGGGTGCCACGGTGGCCGGCGTGGCCGGTTGCGGGGCAGGGCGTGCGGCGGACTGCGGCTGCACTTCCGTGCGGATGGTGCGCCGGCCCCGCGGCGGCTGCGGGAAGCCGCTGAGGGCCTGGTTGAAGAGCACGCCGTAGATGGCCGGGTCGTCCGTCCACACGTCTTCATAGACGGCGGAGGTTTCGTACACCACCTGCTGGGTGGCCGCGTCGCGCAGCACCAGGCTGACCCCGCGGTGGTACAGGGTCGGGGGAGTGTCCATCATCCAGCCCATTCCCATGCCCCATCCCCAGCGCCCGCCATAGCCCAGCCCCCAGCCGAAGCGGCCATAGAACGGGTCGGAGTAATAGGGCCAGTAGCGCGGCGAGGCGTAGCCGCCCTCGGCGCCGATCTGGGCGATCAGGCGGGGGCGGGCGTCGTCGCGCTGCAGGCCTACGCGCGCCAGAGCCTGCTCGGCCTGGGCCTCGATGGGGATGTAGGCCGCCGAATGGGCTTCCTGCGACGGCAGGCGCTCGATGCGGTAGGTGGGTGGGCTGGGCAGCGCGGAGAGGGTGGAGAAACTGTTGACGTCGCTCTCCACCAGCCGGGGCCCGGCGCAGCCCGCGAGCAGTGCGGCCGCCATGCACAGGGGCAGGACGAGGGCGCGGCGCAAAATGGCCATGGAGGTCTCCTGGAAGGTGGGGCAGGTCAGCCCAATTGCACCACCTGCATACCTGGGAGTGTGGGCGCTGTGGGGAGTTCCTCGTGGTCGAAGGCCATGTCGCCGTCGGGGTCGGCGATGCCGGTGGCCTTGGCGTTGCGGAAGTCGTGCAGCTGCGGGTCCATCATGTGCGTGGTCACGATGTTGCCCATGGCGCGGAACATGCTCTCGATGCGGCCGGGGAATTTCTTGTCCCACTCGCGCAGCATCTCGCCCACGGCTACGCGCTGCAGGCCGTCCTGGCTGCCGCAGAGGTTGCAGGGGATGATGGGAAAGTTCTGGTACTGCGCCCAGCGCGCCGTGTCCTTCTCGGGCACGTAGCACAGGGGGCGGATCACCACGTGTTTGCCGTCGTCGCTGACCAGCTTGGGCGGCATGCCCTTCATGCGGCCGCCGTAGAACATATTGAGCATCAGCGTCTGCACGATGTCGTCGCGGTGGTGGCCCAGCGCCAGCTTGGTGCAGCCCAGCTCGTCGGCCACCTTGTAGAGGATGGCGCGGCGCAGGCGCGAGCACAGGCCGCAGGTGGTCTTGCCCTCGGGCACCACGCGCTTGACGACGCTGTAGGTGTCCTGCGTCTCGATGTGGTAGTCCACGCCGATGCTCTTGAAATAGTCGGGCAGCACATGGTCGGGAAAGCCCGGCTGCTTCTGGTCGAGGTTCACGGCGACGAGGTCGAACTTCACCGGCGCGCGCTTTTGCAGCTTGCGCAGGATGTCCAGCAGCGTGTAGCTGTCCTTGCCGCCGGACATGCAGACCATGATCTTGTCGCCTTCCTCGATCATGTTGAAGTCGAGAATGGCGCGGCCCACCTCGCGGCACAGGCGCTTTTCGAGCTTGATCTGCTCGCGCTCGATCTTGCGGTTGTCGGCTGCCGGCTCTTCGCCGATCCAGCTTGAGGGCTCTTGCATTGCATTCATGGGGTTCACCACTGTCCTGTCTCGACGCGAATGGCCACTTCGCAGTCGTCGAATATTTCCAATTTGGCGATTTTCACGCGCACGCCCAGCACGCCGGGCAGCTGCATCAGCCGGTGGGCCAGCTTGCCGATCAGGCTCTCCAGCAGGTTGACGTGCTCGGCCGTGCACTCGTCGATGATGATCTGGCGTACCTTGCGGTAGTCCAGCACGTGCCGGATGTCGTCGTCGCGCGGCGCCAGGGGCTGGGGGCCCAGGTTCAGCTCGGCGTCCACCTGGATGGGCTGGGGCGCGGTCTTCTCGTGCGCCAGGATGCCCAGGTTGGCGTCGAAGCGCAAACCGGTGAGCGTGAGGATCTGGGTGCCTGCGGACATTTACATCAGGGAGAAATCGCGCTCGAAGCGCATGAGGTGCTGGCCGCCGTCCACCAGCAGCGTGGTGCCGGTGATGGAGCGGTTGTCCAGCGCGAACTTCACGGCGGCGGCCACGTCCTCGGCCGTGGACGAGCGGCCCAGCGGGCTCATCACGTGCAGCGCGGCGAAGCGCTCGGGCGTGAGCATGTGGCTGGTGAGCGTGAGGCCGGGCGCCACGCCCACCACGCGCACGCGCGGGGAGAGCGCCAGGGCCAGCATGGTGCCTGCGGCCTCCAGCGCCGCCTTCGAGAGCGTGTAGCTCAGGAAGTCGGGGTTCTGGTTCCAGAGCTTCTGGTCCAGCAGGTTGACCACTGCGCCCTGCGCATCGGCCTCGCCGCATCCGGCGATGTGCGCATGCAGCGCCTGCGCCAGCAGCGCGGGCGCGCCTGCGTTGCTGCGCAGGTGCCGCTCGAGCAGCGCGTAGCTGAAGCTGGCCGCCGTGTCGTGCTCGAACAGCGAGGCGCTGTTGACCACGGCATCCACGCGGCCGAAGCGCTCCGCCACGCGCGGCAGCAGGGCGCGCACGGCTGCCTCGTCCTGAAAATCTGCATCAAAATGGGCGCTATCGCCCGCCAGTTGTGCGCAAGCAGCTACTGTTTCAATAGCTTCCTGCTCTGACGCGCGGTAGTGCACAGCCACCTGCCAGCCATCCGCCGCCAGGGCCAGGGCAATGCTGCGGCCCAGGCGCTTGGCGGCGCCGGTCACCAGCACGGTGCGGGGGCGGGAGGGAGAGGGCATTGGGGAGACAATCGGGCGCGTGACGAACGAACCCTCAAGTTTAACGAGCGCCCTGCGGGCGCACATCGTGCAGGACATCCGCGCGGCCGGCGGCTGGATCGGTTTCGACCGCTTCATGCAGGCTGCCCTCTATGCCCCCGGCCTGGGCTACTACGCCAACGAAAGCCCCAAGTTCGGCGCCATGCCCGGCAGCGGCAGCGATTTCGTGACCGCGCCCGAGCTGTCGCCCGTCTTCGGCCGGGTGCTCGCGGCCCAGGTGCGCGAGGCGCTGGACGCGACGGGCACGCACGATGTCTGGGAATTCGGCGCCGGCAGCGGCGCGCTGGCCGCGCAGCTGCTGGGCAGCTTGGGCGAGCGCGTGCGGCGCTACACCATCGTGGACCTGTCGGGCAGCTTGCGTGCGCGCCAGCAGGCGCGGCTCGCGCCGTTCGGCGACCGCGTGGCCTGGGCCGACCAGCTGCCGGAGGCGCTGGAAGGCGTGGTGGTGGGCAACGAGGTGCTGGACGCCATGCCCGTGCAGTTGCTGCACCGCCGCGCGGGCACGTGGCACGAGCGCGGCGTGGCGTGGGACGGCGATGGCTTCGCCTGGGAAGACCGGGCCACCGCATTGCGCCCGCCCGTGGAGATCGGTGGTCCGCACGACTACCTGACCGAGATCCACCCGCAGGGCGAGGGCTTCATGCGCATGCTGGCCCAGCGGCTGGCGCGGGGTGCGGCGTTCCTCATCGACTACGGCTTTGGCGAGGACGAGTACTACCACCCCCAGCGCCACATGGGCACGCTGGTGTGCCACCGGGCGCATCAGGTGGATTCCGATCCGTTGGCCGACGTGGGCCTGAAGGACATCACCGCCCACGTCAATTTCACCGCCATGGCCCTGGCCGCGCAGGAGGCGGGGCTCCAAGTCCTGGGCTACACCACGCAGGCGCACTTCCTCATCAACTGTGGACTGCTATCACAATTGGAGCTGCTTGCGCAGGCCCAGCGTGCGCAAGCGGCCAAATTGATGATGGAGCACGAGATGGGCGAGCTGTTCAAGGTGCTGGCTGTGGCGCCGGGTGCGCCCTGGGTGCCGATGGGCTTTGCACAGGGCGACCGCACGCACCGGCTCTAAGCGGAACGCATGCGCCGCCCCTGGCTGAACCACACCAGCAGCACCAGCGCGATCGCGGGCAGGTAGAACCAGTGCGGCGTGGGCCGGCCGCTGCGCACCTGCACGTCGCGCACGTCCCAGCCCTGCTCGAAGCCGGCCTTGGCCGCGCGCGAGCCGAACTTGACCGCGCCGATCTGCAGCGCGTCGCCCCGCGGCACGAGCTGCAGGCCCGCGTCGGCCAGGCGCTTGCGGCCGTCGGCGCCGGCCTCTCCGAGCTGCACGGCCACGGTCTTGGAGCGTTCCTCGCCTTCCAGCGTGGTGCCCTGGATGCGCAGTACCAGGCGGCCTCCGGGGGCCGTGTCGCGCGCCACGTCGAACACGCTGGCGGCGGGGGCATTGCGGTATTCGGGCGCGATGCGGTCCATGAACATGTCGGGGCGGAACAGTAGCACCACGGCCGCGAGCAATGCCAGCGTCTCCCACCAGCGGCACCGGATGCGGAACCAGTTCATGGTCACGGCCGCGAACAGCAGCATGGCGCAGATGCTCGCGGCGATCACCCGCACCATCTCGCCCGCGTCGTCGACGTTGATGAGCAGCAGCTGGGGGTTGAAGATCCAGATGAAGGGCAGGATCAGCGTGCGCAGCGCGTAGATGGAGCCCTGGATGCCCGTGGCGAGCGAGTCTTCGCCCGAGATGGCCGAGGCCGCGAACGTGGCCAGCCCCACGGGCGGGGTGATGTCGGCCATGATGCCGTAGTAGAAGACGAACATGTGCACCGCGATGAGCGGGATCACCATGCCCGACTGCGCGCCCAGCTCCACCACCACGGGCGCCATCAGCGTGGCCACCAGCACGTAGTTGGCCGTGGTGGGCACGCCCAGGCCGATCACCAGGCACGAGAGGGCCACGAACAGCAGCATCAGGATCACGCTGCCATGGCTCACGAACTCCACGAACTCTGTCATGCGCAGGCCCAGGCCCGTGAGCGTGATGCCGCCCACCACGATGCCCGCGGTGGCCGTGGCGATGCCGATGCCGATCATGTTGCGCGCCCCGTTGTGGAAGCCCTCCACCACCGAGGCGAAACCCTCGCGCCACGCGCCCGCGGGCGAGGCCTTGCGGAAGAACGCGATCAGCGGGTGCTGCGTGAGCATGAGCACCACGAGCGAGGTGACGGCCCAGAACGCGGCCAGCGCGGGCGACATCTCCTCGACCATCAAGCACCACACCAGGATGCCGATGGGCATGATGAAGTGCATGCCCGCGCGCACGGTGGGCCAGGTGTCCATGGCGCGCGGGTGCTCGATGTCGATGTCCTGCGGCAGGTCGGGGCAGGCCGCCGCCTGGCGCACGGCCGCCAGGTACAGCGCCAGCACCGTCGCGCCCACGGCCCAGGGGGCGGCTGCGCCCAGCCAGGCCTGCATGGCGGCGAACAGGTAGTAGAGCGCGCACACCAGCGCCACCGAGCCCGACAGGCCGATCAAGTTGCGCAGCGCGCGGTCGCGCAGCGGGCGCGGCGTGCGCTGCACGATGGGCTGCATGCCGAGCTTGAGCGCCTCCAGGTGCACGATGTAGAACAGCCCCAGGTACGACAGGATGGCCGGCAGGAAGGCGTGCTTGACGATGTCGGAATACGGGATGCCCACGTACTCCACCATCAGGAAGGCGGCCGCGCCCATCACCGGGGGCATGATCTGCCCGTCCACCGACGACATGGTCTCGATGGCGCCGGCCTTCACCCCGCCGTAGCCGGCCTTCTTCATGAGCGGAATGGTGAAGATGCCGCCCGAGACCACGTTGGCCACCGAGGAGCCCGAGATCGTGCCGTTGAGCGCCGACGACACCACCGCCACCTTGGCCGGACCGCCGCGCAGGTGGCCCAGCGCCGCGAAGCTCACCTGCATCATGTAGTTGCCGCCGCCGCCGCGGTCGAGCAGCGCGCCGAACAGTACGTAGACGAAGATGGTGCCGGCCGACACGCCCAGCGCGATGCCGTACACGCCCTCGGTGGTGAGCCACATGTGCGAGAGCAGCCGGTTGAGCGATGCGCCCTTGTGCGCGATCACCTCGGGCAGCCAGGGCCCGAGCATGCAGTAGGCGATGAAGGCCAGCGCCAGTGCCGCCATGGGCCAGCCCACGGCGCGGCGCGTGGCCTCCAGCAGCAGCACCAGGCCGGCGGTGGAGACCACGATGTCCATGGTCGAGGGCGTGCCGGGCCGCGTGGCCAGCTCGGCGTAGAACAGCATGATGTAGGCGCCCGCGAAGGCGCCGGCGGCGGCCAGCAGCCAGTCCGTCCAGGGCACCGTCTGGCGCCGCGAGCGCTGGGTGGCCGGCCAGGCGGCGAAGGCCAGGAACAGGGCGAACGCCAGGTGGATGGAGCGCGCCTCGGTGTCGTTCAGGATGCCCCAGCCCAGCGTGAACGGCAGCGGCGACGCGTACCAGTACTGGAACAGCGCCCAGGCGAGCGCCACCGCGAAGATGATGTGCTTGGGCAGCCCCACGGGCTTGCGCCCGCCGGTGTCGGCGTCGGCGACGAGTTGCTGAAGGGCCTCGGGGGCCTTGTCGATGTCGGTGGCCATGCTGCGGTTCCAGTCGGTACAAAAAAGGGGCGAAGCACCTGGCGCTTCGCCCCTGCGGGGGGACTGGGGGATGCCGCTTACTGAATCCAGCCCTTTTCCTTGTAGTAGCGCGCGGCGCCCTCGTGCAGGGGTGCGCTCAGGCCGTCCTTGACCATGCTCTGCGGCGACAGGTTCGCCAGCGCCGGATGCAGTTTCTTGAATTCCTCGAAGTTCTCGAACACCGCCTTGGTGACGGCATAGACGGTGTCGGCCGGCGTCTTGGCCGAGGCCACCACGGTGGCCAGCACGCCATAGGTGGGCGTGGCCTGCGGGTTGTTGGGGTAGAGCCCCGCGGGGATTGTGACCTTGGCGTAGTAGGGCTTGTCGGCCACCAGCTTGTCCACCACCGGGCCCGCCAGCGGCACCAGCTTGGCGCCGCACGAGGTGGTGGGGTCCTGGATGTTGGCCGAGGGGTGGCCCACGCCGTAGAAGAAGCCGTCCACCTTGCCGTCGCACAGCGCCGGGCCGTGCTCGTCGGCCTTCAGCTCGGAGGCCAGCGAGAAGTCCGACAGCTTCCAGCCCATGGCGGCCAGCAGCTCCTCCATCGACGCGCGCGTGCCCGATCCGGGGTTGCCCACGTTGAAGCGCTTGCCCTTGAAATCCTCGAACTTGCCGATGTTGGCTTCCTTGCGCGCGACCACGGTGAACGGCTCGGGATGCACGGCGAACACGGCGCGCAGGTCGCCCACGGCGCCCGCGTCCTTGAACTGGCTCACGCCCTTCACGGCGTTGTACTGCACGTCGGACTGGGTGAAGCCCAGGTCCAGCTCGCCGGCCTTGATGGTGTTCACGTTGAACACCGAGCCGCCCGTGGATTCCACCGAGCAGCGGATGCCGTGCTTGGCGCGGTCCTTGTTCACCAGGCGGCAGATGGCGCCGCCGGCGGCGTAGTACACGCCCGTCACCCCGCCGGTGCCGATGGTGACGAACTTCTGCTGTGCCATGGCGGGCGTGCCGCCCAGCGTGGCGCACAGCAGGGCCACGGGGGCCAGAGCCCGGGCGGCGGTCTTCAGGGTGAATGTCACGGTCATGCGCTTCTCCTTGGGGATGGGGGTGAATGAACGGTGCATCTCAGTGCAGCGCGGCGTCCAGGGCGGCCTGCAGGCGCTGGGCGATGGTGGCCAGGTCGGCATCGCTCGCGATGAAGGGCGGCGCCAGCAGCACGTGGTCACCATAGCGGCCGTCCACCGTGCCACCCATCGGGTAAACCAGCAAGCCGCGCGCGAACGCCTCGGCCTTCACGCGCGCATGCAGGCGGCGCGCCGGGTCGAAGGGGGCCTTGCTGGCGCGGTCCTGCACCAGCTCCACGCCCCAGAACAGGCCGCGCCCGCGGATGTCGCCCACGCGCGGGTGCGCATCGAACGCGCCGTGCAGCAGGCCCTGCAGGCGCTGGCCCGCTGCGCGCACGCGCGCCAGCAGCCCGTCGCGCTCGATCACGCGCTGCACGGCCAGCGCGGCGGCGCAAGCCACGGCATGGCCCAGGTAGGTATGGCCGTGCTGGAAGAAGCCGCTGCCCGCCGTCATGGCCTGCACGATGCGCCCCTGCGCCAGCACCGCGCCGATGGGCTGGTAGCCGCCGCCCAGGCCCTTGGCGATGGTCATCAGGTCGGGCACCACGCCGTCCTGCTCGCAGGCATGCAGCGTGCCCGTGCGGCCCATGCCGCACATCACCTCGTCCAGGATCAGCAACACGCCGTACGTGTCGCACACGCGGCGCACGGCCTGCAGGTAGCCGGGCACGGGCACGAGCACGCCTGCGGTGGCGCCGCCCACGGTCTCGGCCACGAAGGCCATCACACTGTCCGCGCCCAGGCGCAGGATGGTGTCCTCCAGCTCCTGCGCGAGGCGCTGGCCGTACTGCTCGGGCGTTTCCTCCGCGCGCTGCTCGCGGTAGGGGTAGCAGGGCGCGACGTGCTCCACGTCGATCAGCAGCGGCGCGAACTGCGCGCGCCGCCAGGCGTTGCCGCCCACCGCCAGCGCGCCCAGCGTGTTGCCGTGGTAGCTCTGGCGCCGCGCGATGAAGTGGCGCCGCTGCGGCTGGCCGATCTCCACGAAATACTGCCGCGCCATCTTCAGCGCCGCCTCCACGGCCTCGGAGCCGCCGCTCACGAAATACGCGTGGCTCATGCCCTCGGGCGCGGTGCGCACGAGCTGGTCGGCCAGTTCCTCGGCCACCTCGGTGGTGAAGAAGCTCGTGTGCGCATAGGCCAGCCGGTCGATCTGCGCATGCATGGCGGCCAGCACGTCGGGGTGCCCATGGCCCAGGCACGACACGGCTGCACCGCCCGAGGCGTCGAGGTATTCCTTGCCCGAGGCGTCGCGCAAGGTCACGCCGTGCCCCGCCACGGCGCGCGGCGGGGTGTGGTGCAGGTGGCGGTGCAATACGTGCGTGGTTGTCATGGCGGCGGGTGGTCTGTCCATCGCGGCCCAGTGTGGGCGCAGGCCGTGCCCTGGCGCCAATGCATTTTTGGTGCCAGCCCATGTCCTGCGTTTATGTTGCGCCGCACCAGCCGGCGCACAATGGCACCCTCCCCACTCGCAACACCCGACCGCCATGAGTCTGAAGATCGACCGTTTCGACCACATCGTCCTCAACGTCGCGGACGTGGAAGCCAGCGCTGCCTGGTACGTGCGCGTGCTGGGCATGGAGCGCGAGGAATTCGACTCGCGCACCGGCACGCGCGTGGCGCTGAAGTTCGGCCGCCAGAAGATCAACCTGCGCCCCATGGGCACCGACACCGTGGCGTGGTTCACCGGCGCCAACCCCGCGCCGGGCAGCGACGACCTGTGCTTCGTCACCACGCAGCCGGCGGCCGAGGTGGTGGCGCACTTCGCGGCCGTGGGCGTCACGCCCGAGGTCGGACCCGTGGAGCGCACCGGCGCGCTGGGGGTGATGACCTCGGTCTATTGCCGCGACCCGGACGGCAACCTCGTCGAGGTGGCGACCTACGCGCCATAAATTCCGGTCATGGGCGGCGCTGCAAACGGCATTGGCGCGCGGCCGGCCGTTTGCCTAGATTGCGCGCCATGGAACCCGTGCACACCCCCCGTCCGCATGTCTGCGTGCTCGGCGCCGGCATCGTGGGCCTGGCCACGGCGTGGGAGCTGGCGCAGGCCGGCGTGGCGGTCACCGTCGTGGACCGCGCCGCACCAGGGCAGGGCACCAGCGGCGCCAATGGTGCGCAGCTCAGCTACGCCTACGTGCAGCCGCTGGCCGACCCCTCGCTCTGGCTGCAGCTGCCCAAGCTGCTGCTCTCGCCCGATTCGCCGCTCTCCCTGCGCCTGCGCTTCGACCCCTGGCAATGGGCCTGGGGGCTGCGCTTCCTGGCTGCCTGCCGCACCAGCGTGTCGCGGCGTACCACCGGGCGGCTGCTGGCCCTGGCGGCCGAAAGCCGTACGGGCTTCGACGACTTCATGGCGCGCGAGCGCATCGACTGCGACTTTTCCGCCACCGGCAAGCTGGTGCTGTATGCGGACGCCGAGGGGTTTGCCGGCGCGCGCCGCCAGCTCGCGCTGCAGCGCGAGCTGGGCAGCGTGCAGCAGGCCCTCGCGCCCGCCGAATGCGCGGCGGTGGAGCCGGCGCTCGCCCACTACGCGCCGCGCATCGCGGGCGGCATCCACACACCCGGCGAATGCGCGGCCGACTGCCACAAGGTCTGCCAGGCGCTGGAGCGCCTGCTGCGCGCGCGCGGCGTGGCGTTCGTGCGCGGCGAGGTGAACCGCCTGCGCATGCATGGCGGCCGCGTGGCGACCGCGCAGATGGCGGACGGCACGGCGCTGCAGGCCGATGCCTTCGTGCTCGCTTTGGGCACGGGCTCGCCCGCGCTGCTGCGCCCGCTCGGGCTGGGAGCGGCCTGGCGGGTGCCGGTCTATCCGCTCAAGGGCTACAGCATCACCGCCGCGGCCAGCGCGCAGCCGGGCGCCGCGCCCGTGGTGAGCGTGACCGACGCGGCGCGCAAGGTGGTGTTCGCGCGGCTGGGCGACCGCCTGCGCGTGGCGGGCATGGCCGAGCTGACGGGCGAAGACCTCTCCATCGCACCCGCGCGCATCGCCGCGCTGCAGGCCACGGCGCGCGACGTGTTCCCGCAGGGCGGCGACTACGCGCGGGCCGAGCCCTGGGCCGGCCTGCGCCCCGCCACGCCCACGGCCGAGCCGGTGCTGGGCCGGCTGCCGCAGGGGCCGGCCAACCTGTTCATGAACACGGGCCACGGCGCGCTGGGCTTCACGCTGGCCTTCGGCAGCGCGCGGCGCGTGGCGGCCGCGATCACGGGATCTGCTGCAGCGCCTGCTGCATGCAGCGCGTGAACGCGCGCGCCGCCACCGACTGCGGATGCGCCGCCGGCCGCAGCGCGTGCACCGTGGTGGCGATGGCGGGCTCCACCGCCAGCACGTCCACCCGGGCGCGGTCGGCCGACGCGGCCGTGCAGCCCTCCACCAGGGCCACGCCCACGCCGTGGTGCGCCAGCGCCAGGGCCACGTGGTAGGTCTGCACCGACATCACCTCGTTCAGCCCCGCGTCCTGGCCGCGCAGCGCATGGTCCAGCACCATGCCCAGCGGGTCGCGCCCGTCCAGCGCGATCAGGGGCAGGCCCGCGAGCTGCTGCAACTGGATGCTGCCCGCGCGCAGCACCCGCGCGGGCAGCAGGCCCTTGGGCGCGATGCACATCACGCGCCGCTCGGCCAGGCGCTCCTGCACCAGGGCCGGGTGGCTGGTGGCGACGAAGACGTAGCCCGCGTCGGCCTCCTGCAGCGCCAGTGCCGAGACGATCTGCGGCGAGTGCAGCGCCTGGTGGTGCACCACCACGCGCGGGTGCTTCTCGCGAAAGAGCTGCATGGCGCGCGGGAACACCTCGTAGCTCAGCCCCAGCACCGTGAGCACGCGCAGCGTGCCCCGGCCGCGCCCGGCCTTGAGGCTGGCCGACAGGCGCTGCACCTCGTCGAGCTGGGCGAACAGCCGCTCGATGTGCGGGTGCAGTGTGCGCGCCTCGGGCGTGGGCTGCAGCCGCCCGCCCACGCGCTGGAACAGCGCGAAGCCGAGCTGCAGCTCCGCGTGCTGCAGCGTGCGGCTCACGGCCGGCTGGGTCACGTTGATCATGCGTGCCGCGGCGCTCACGCTGCCGGTGAGCATGATGGCGTTGAAGACCTCGATATGGCGCAATCGCATGGCGGGGCATCCTACACTTGGCCCCATGCTGCGCTGGCTCATCGTCGTCTTCCTCGCCCTGGTGCTCATCAACGGGCTCACGCCCTGGCTGCGCCGCCTGGGGCTGGGCCGGCTGCCGGGGGATTTCCACTTCCGCCTGTTCGGGCGCGACTGGTTCATTCCGCTGGCCAGCACGGTGCTGCTGAGCTTCCTGCTCAGCCTGCTGGTCAAATGGCTGTGAGTGTTTTCGGCTCCTAGCGCTTGTCCAGCAAGAGCGGGCAGCTATCGATTTCGAGAAAGCTCTTGTCTTACGCCGACGACCCAGGCTGTTCGGTAAGGGGCGTGTGCGGAAGCGGGTCGACTGGGACTTGTAGACTTTGTGGCCTTCATCCGTGATGCCGGAACATTTCTCCGATGCTGCATTGACCGTAAGACCCATGAAAAAAAGCAAAAACAGCTCCATTCCAACACTTTCTTTTCTGCCCGCTGCGTTGGTCCCTAGGACGCAAGGCACGGCGCTACCCAGCGAGGCACAGGCGTGCTATACATTGGGAGATCAGTGGTTAGAAGACAACCGGGCGGAC
This sequence comes from Acidovorax sp. MR-S7, assembly GCF_000400995.2. Classification (GTDB taxonomy): domain Bacteria; phylum Pseudomonadota; class Gammaproteobacteria; order Burkholderiales; family Burkholderiaceae_C; genus MR-S7. Next base: position 75,988 of record NZ_DF238927.1, read on the forward strand.
GAGGCTCTCCGGGCATACGACCATGCTATTGCCCTGCAGCCTGGCTATGTGGATGCGCACCTGAGCCGGACCAACGCATTGCTGCGCCTGCAACGTGCCGCCGAGGCGCTGGCCAATTGCGAGCGCACCGTGGCGATTGCACCTACCTTGGGCTTGGCCCATTACAACCATGGCGCTGTTCTAGAAGGGTTGGGGCGCGCCGAAGAAGCCGAACGAAGCTATCGCTTGGCTGCACAATATGAGCCGGATAGCGCGTATACCCACTTCGCTCTGGGCTATCTCCTTCTTCACCAGAACAAGCGTCAAGATGCCATGGCCTGCATGAACCGGGTGCTGGAGTTGGAGCCGCAGAATGCGCAGGCGCTGATCAACCGGGGTCAAGCGTACATGGAGATGCAGCAGGATGAGTTGGCATTTGCCGACTTCAATCAAGCCTTGAGAATCAATCCTCACTTGGCCGAGCCACGGGCCCAGGTGAGTATCCTGCTCAGGAAGCACAAGCGGCACAAGGAAGCACTGCAGCAATTGCAAGCGGCGTGGAGAGCCAATTCGCAAATGCCGGGCTTGTTGACGGACATGATGAGTGTCATGACCGACATGTGCGAGTGGAACAGCCTTGACGAGGGCTTGCGCCGCATTGACACAGCCGTGGCGCAGGCCCAACCCGGCGTGAGTCCCTTCAAAGTCCTAGGCCTGCGTGACTCTCCTGAACTGCAATTGCAGGCTGCGCGCAACGAAGTGGTAGTGTCCGCCAGCGGCCAGCTTCCGATTGGTCCTTGTTCTGTGCGCGCCGGCACTCCTGGCAAGATCCGTGTGGGCTACTACTCCGCAGATTTTCGTCACCACGCCACCAGTATCTTGATGGCGCAACTGTTCGAACTTCACGACCATGAGCGATTTGAATGGTTTGCTTTCGACTTCGGGCCGCTCCAGGAGGATGCCATGCGCGAACGCGTACGCAAGACCTTCGACCATTTTATTGACGTGCGTGGCCATTCCGATCGACAGGTGGCCAAGCTTTCGCGTGAGCTGGGCATCGATATCGCTGTCGATTTGAAGGGCTTCACCGGGGACAATCGCTTCGGCATTTTCGCTTTCCGCTGCGCACCGGTGCAGGTGAGTTGGCTGGGTTATCCCGGCACCACGGGCGCGGACTTCATGGACTACGTTATTGCCGACAAGGTGGTGCTTCCGCCTGAATTGCAACCGTACTTCAGCGAGAAGGCTGTCTATATGCCGCACAGCTACCAGTGCAACGACGCTCATCGCCGCATTGCCGATCGGGTTTTCACCCGTGTTGAGCAAGGATTGCCTGAAACGGGCTTCGTCTTCTGCTGCTTCAACAATAACTACAAAATTCTAGGCTCTGTCACAAATCTGTGTTGGTAGTATGTGGGCCAACGCGTTGACGGAGTGGGTTTGCCATGCGGAAGA
>NZ_DF238928.1 GCF_000400995.2 Acidovorax sp. MR-S7
AATGGCGTCAATGCCGCCATGCGCAAGCTGCGCCTGTAGTCATCCGGTCAAGATGGGTTGGCCGGACGCTTACGTTTTCTTGGTGGCGTGGTAGCTCAGAACGCCTTGACGAGTTCCAAAATGTCGTCGACCGGGCTGGTCGCGCGTATGTCGACATCGAAGGGTTGGTGCTCTAGGGCAACGCTGAACAAGTGTCGCCAAAGCGCCCATCCGGTTCGAACACGGCGCTATTTTGGGCAAACAGGTCGCCAGGCGAGTTCTCTTGCGGCCCTTCGGGCCTGTTTTGCAGGCCTTTGGGCCTGTCTGGCGCCCTCATGGGCGCACCTGTGCCATCAGCCGTTGCCGGCCCAGGTAGAGGTTGGCCAGCGCCGTGAACGCCCTTGTGGCGTTCTTTGCAAGACCGCGATAGCGCACCTTGCCAAAGCCCCACAGCCGCTTGAGCACGCCGAACACATGTTCCACCCGCGCGCGGATGCGGGATTTGTTGCGGTTCTTGGCCCGCACTGCCTCATCGACGACACCGCCGCGGCGGGTGCGCTGGTTCGTGAAGTCTTGCGCCTTGGGCGCCTTGCCCTCGATCAACGTTTTCTGGCTGGCATAGGCCGAGTCGCCGTACACGCGCCGCTCGGCTCCATGCAGAAGATCGGGCAGCGAGTGTTTGTCATGCACGTTGGCGGCTGTGACCACGGCGCTGTGCGCCAGGCGGCTTTGGCTGTCCACGCCAATGTGCAGCTTCATGCCGAAATACCATTGTTGGCCCTTGCGGGTCTGGTGCATCTCGGGGTCGCGCGCCTTGTTCGCGTTCTTGGTCGAGCTGGGCGCGCCAATGATGGTGGCGTCCACGATGGTGCCTGTGTTGACCTTGAAGCCTCGGGCCTGCAGCTGTGCTCCCACTGCGGCAAACAGGGCTTCACCGAGCTTGTTGTTATTGAGCAGGCGGCGGAACTTGAGCAAGGTGGTGGCGTCGGGCACCGGCTCGCGACCCAGATCAATGCCCACGAAGCGGCGCAGGCTGGCACTGTCGTACAGCGCTTCTTCGCAGGCCAGGTCGGCCAAGTTGAACCAATGCTGGATGAAGTGGATGCGCAGCATGCGCTCCAAGCCGATGGGAGGGCGGCCGTTGCCGGCCTTGGGGTAGTGCGGCTCGATCACTTCGCACAGCGCCGCCCACGGAACGATGGCGTCCATGGTCTGCAGGAACTCGTCGCGCCGCGTGGGCTTGCGGTATTGCTCGAATCCCGAGCCTTGATCGGCGGCTATTGCCAAGGTCTGCTGCTTCATCGTTACATAACGTCTCACACTCGCTGGCCGTGGACCTTAATCAGCGTTGCCCTAAGGGGCGGCCGGTTCAGCCGCAGCAACAACATCGTTGCCAGCGAAATCGAGGACATGTGTCGCCAGCACGCGGAAATGTGTGCAGGCTCAGTTCTTCATGAGCAGGTTGGACCTTTCGAGCATCGCGCGCTCCGAAACAAAGGCGTTCTTCGCCCAGGCCTCGTAGTCAGCAGATGAGCGGTACCAATAGGTCTGTCCGATCGTGTCCAACAATTCGCGGTTTTCCTGACTTTCCGCTGCAACCTTGAACGCATCGTGAAGTCGCTTGACCACCTGCGGCGACATGCCGTGTGGACCGACCAAGCCGTAGGGTGATGGGTACTCGAGGTCATAGCCTAGGCTTTTTGCGGTTGGCACACTCGGCAGATTGGCCCGTGGCTGTTCGTCAAACGACATGAGGATGCGCAGATCGCCCGAGCGCACTGATGGCAACACTGTGCCGATGGCATCCACTGTCGCCGTGATATGGCCGCCCAACAGGTTCTGCATGCTTTCGGGTCCACTCTTGAAGCCCACTTGTGTGAACTTCGCCCCCGAATAGGCGCCAATAGCCTCGCCAAGAAGATGCTGGGAAGTGCCCGCACCAACGTTGCCGATGGACAATTCGTTGGGATGAGCCTTGGCATGGATAATCAGGTCCTTCATGGTTTTGAAGGGCGAGTCTGCCTTCACAACGAACACGAACGTATAGCCGCCCAGGCCAATGATCCAGCTGAAGTCCTTCAACGGATCCCAAGCGACTTTTTGCATGTGTGGATAACGCACCAGTGGCACCAGGGCCGCAGCCACGGTGTACCCATCGGGTTTGTCGATCTTTGCCATCGTTGACGGGCCTAGCGTTGTCCCGGCACCAGGACGATTTTCGATGATGATCGGCTGACCGAGTTCCTTCGATGCCAAGTTGGCTAGTTTGCGATACTGGACGTCGGTCGGGCCACCCGCGCCCAGCGGAACAATGAGGCGAATGGGCTTGTTTGGGTAAGTGCTGTCAGCGTGGGCTGCCATTCCGAATCCAAGCAAACTGATCGTTGCAAGCAAGATGCTTAGGGGTTTTGTGTAAATTTTCATTTTGTCTCCGTGGGTTGTAACTTTTCCCATCAGCTGCGGCCGGCGGCGTGGTGCTTCGGGACTTGGCGCCCTCCGCATCCCCCGAGGGACGTGGTCACTGCGTCGGCCTCGCAGCAAACCTTCATCGCGCGCTCATCGCAGGCAGAGGGGTCACCGGTTGCTGACACCGATGTCCCCGCCTCCGCTGCGCCTCGCGTGCGACTGCATCAGTCCCCTATTGCAGAGACTCCGACTTCGCCGTTTTGCCTTGTGTATTGGTAAGGTCATCCCATTGGGCGTTGGGCTTTGTGTCTGCCCCAGACAGCAGCGGGGACAGCTCCCAGAAGAAGCCGTGGGCTTCATGAAACGTCCGGATCCGCTGGCTGACTTCCATCAATCCCATCGTCTGAGCAAAGAACATGGGGCCGCCGCGAGACGCCGGAAATCCATAGCCATTGACATAGATCAGGTCGATGTCCGACGCACGCGATGCGACACCGTCTTCCAAAATTTTCGCGCCCTCATTGACCAGCGCATAGATCATGCGTTCAACAATTTCCTGGTCCGGGATCGTGCGGCGAGCAATACCCGCCTCGGCTGCGCAACGCACAATTATTTGATCGACCTCGGGATCGGGCTGCGGTTTGCGTGAGCCTGGCTCATAGCGAAAATAACCTGCCCCCGTTTTCTGCCCCAGGCGCCCCGATTCGCACAGAACATCGGCAACCTTCGAATAACGAAGGTGCTTCGGTCGGGTCGCGGCCATGCGCTTGCGGCCTGCCCAACTGATGTCGAGCCCGACCATGTCGGACATGGCAAATGGCCCCATCGCCATGCCGAAGTCCAGCAAGGCCTTGTCGACCTGCGATGGGCTGGCACCCTCCTCCAGCAAGAAACCGGCTTCGCGAAAGTAGGTCGCGACCATTCGGTTGCCGACAAAACCATCGCACACACCCACCGACACGGGAAGCTTGTGCAGCAAACGACCGACCCGCATGACCGTTGTCAGCGTTTGATCCGAGGTGCAGCGAGCGCGCACCACTTCAAGCAACCGCATCACATTAGCGGGGCTGAAGAAATGCATGCCGATGATCCGCCCAGGACGCTGGGTAACCGACGCGATTTCATCGATGTCCAATCGCGATGTGTTTGTCGCCAATATCGCTTCGGGTTTGCAAACGGCATCCAACTGGCTAAAAACCTGCTGCTTGACCTGCATTTCCTCAAAAACAGCCTCAACCACTAGATCCACCGAAGCCAGGTCTTCGTAGCGATGTGTCGGCGTGATAAGGCCCATTCGGTGGTCCATGGCGGCCTGGGCAAGGCGGCCCTTCGCGACCGAATCGGCATACGTTTTCTCAATGCGCTGCATGCCGCGGTTTAGAGCCTCCTCGTTGAGTTCGAGCAGGCACACAGGAATACCGGCATTGGCAAAACACATGGCGATGCCCGATCCCATCAGGCCAGCACCAACGACTGCAGCCTCCGCGATGGCCTCGGGCCGCAGGTCGGCAGGTACACCCGGAACCCGCGCAGCCTTGCGTTCTGCAAAGAACAGATGCCGAAGGGAAACGGACTCTGAACTGGTCACCAACTCCAGAAACCGGCTGCGTTCAAAGGCAAGGCCTTGATCGAAATCCATCTCCGTCGAGGCACGCACACACGCCACACAACTGCGCGCAGCGCGCTGGTTACCTTTCATTTTGTCGGTCTTTGCGGCGGCCTGTTCAAAGAACTCGCTCCCACCATCCGCCAAATCGGGCCATGCCGCCTTCTTTGACAAAGGGGCCGGCAAGGGGGCCGCAAGGCGGCTCTGCAGCCAGGTGACAGCAGGGCATGCGACCTCGTTCCCCGCGTCTTCTGCGCCCGACAACACATCGTCCACTAAACCGATCCTCGCGGCCGATGCTCCGTCCAGCCGCTCTCCGCTCAGGATCATCTTGAGTGCTGCCTCGACACCTACCAGCCGCGGAAGACGCTGCGTGCCCCCACCGCCCGGAAGCAACCCAAGGGTAATTTCAGGCAACCCCAGTTGAGCGCCCGGCGTGGCGACACGATAGTGGCACCCCAACGCCAATTCGAGACCGCCCCCCAGCGCACTGCCGTGAATCGCGGCCAAGATAGGCTTAGGCGATGCTTCCATACAGTCAATGATTGTTTTGAGCGAGGGTTCCGCCCGCACAGGAAGATTGAACTCGTCAATGGCTGCGCCGCCGCAAAAATGCTGCCCGGCGCCGCAGAGAACGACGGCGTCAATTTCACCGTCTTGCAATGCGGCATCCAAGGCCTCAAAAACGACAATGCGCAGGCTGTGTGCCAGACTGTTGACAGGTGGCGATTCCATCCGGATGACCGCGATCCGGTCATGCGTTTCGTATAGTTTTTTCATGAATTCTTAACGTCTTTCTCACACGATCGTGGCGGCAAAGCCGCTCACCGGACACAGCGTTTATTGCTTTTCAACACCGATGCTTTCGAAAATCTGCTTCCACTGAGTTGACTCGTTCTGAATCGCCGTGCTGAGTTCTGCGGCCGGTGCTGGGCTAGGAACATAGCCGCGCTCATTGAGCCAGGCGAACACGTCTTCGCGCTTAATCACCTGCATGGTTTTTTCCGAGATGCGCGCAACAATTTCTGGAGGCGTTCCAGCGGGTGCCAGGATGCCGATCCAGCCACCGAACGGCACCATCTCCGACATACCGAGTTCTTTGAAGGTCGGCACATCGGGCAAGGCAGGGCTGCGGTTGGCGCCAGCAACGGCAATAGCGCGCAGCTTTCCGGCAACGACCTGCGGCTTTGCGGTCGCGGGATCGATGAACACAGCGCCCACCTGGTTGCCCATCACTGCCTGCATGGCCGGTGCCGTTCCCTGGTATGGCACATGGATCATCTGCGTACCGATGATCTTGCCGAGATAGTCACCCGCAAAATGCGACACCGTGCCGGCGCCCCATGAACCGAAGGACATGTCGGCCCCTCGCGACTTCGCGTAGGCAATGAATTCCTTCAGATCCTTGATAGGCAGCGAAGCATTCACCAGCAACACTTGTTGGCCTCGCGAGATTTCGACAACAGGCGTCAAGTCCTTCTTCGGGTCATATGACAGCTTCTTGAAAATCAGCGGGTTCTGAATGATCGGTGAGCTGTGCGTGACAAGCAGTGTGTAGCCATCAGCAGGTGCGGCGACTACCGCATTGATACCGATCGCCGATGAACCACCGGGCCGGTTTTCGATGATCACGGGCTGGCCCAACGAGGCCGAAAGCTCATTGCCGATCTTGCGGGCCACGATATCGGTGCCACCGCCTGCGGCAAAAGGCACGACGAAGCGCACGGGCCGCTGCGGATAGTTTTTGGTGTCGATCGGCGCATGGGACTGGGCCCACAAGACTGCGGGTGTCAACGCAAGCGCCGCGATCATCAGCCGCAATTTTGAATGAGTTTTCATATGTCTTCCTACTGTTGTTATGGATGGACTGCCGCTGGTTCGCTGAAGAACAGCCGTCATTGCGGTATCACGACGACTGTCGTACACCCGAGGGTGTATCGAGTGTTTAGACCACTTCGAAAAGGCCGGCCGCGCCCATGCCGCCGCCTACGCACATCGTCACAACGACATAGCGCACGCCCCTGCGCTTTCCTTCGATGAGCGCGTGCCCGACCATGCGCGCGCCGGACATACCAAACGGATGACCGATAGCGATCGCGCCGCCATTGACATTCATGCGTTCATCGGGGATGCCCAGACCATCCTGGCAAGCCAGCACTTGTGCTGCGAAGGCTTCGTTGAGCTCCCACAAACCGACATCATCCATGGTGATTCCGGCGCGGGAAAGCAAGCGAGGAACCGCATGAATGGGCCCGATGCCCATCTCGTCAGGCGCACAACCAGCGACGGTGAAACCGCGGTAGATGCCGAGCGGTTGGAGGTTGCGCTGTTCGGCCAGGCGTGCGTTCATGAGAACGCAGGCGGATGCGCCATCTGACAGCTGGCTGGCGTTGCCTGCGGTGATGACGCCGCCCTCCAGAACGGGCTTGAGTCCGGCCAGACCTTCTGCCGTTGTCGCGCGAATGCCTTCGTCCACGGCAAGTTCAACCGCGACTTGGCTGGTCTGTCCACTGACTTTGTCGAGCACGTCCTTATATGTCGTGATCGGAACAATCTCAGCGGCGAAGCGCCCTGCGGCCTGCGCGGCGGCCACACGCTCCTGGCTTCTCAGCCCGTAGGCATCTTGGCGGTCACGACTGATGCCGTAACGGCGACCGACCACTTCCGCTGTTTCGATCATGGAGAGGTACAGATCGGGGCGGTTCTGCAAAATCCACTCATCACGCAGACGATTGGTGTGTGTGTGATTTGTCACCGTGAGGCTGACGGACTCGAGCCCGCCCGCGATGATCACCGGCGTCTTGTCGACAATAATCTGCTGCGCTGCCATCGCGATCGCCTGCAGCCCCGAGCTGCAAAAACGGTTGATGGTTGCGCCAGCCACGGTGTCTGGCAAACCGGCACGCACGCCGATCTGGCGGGCAATGTTGCCGCCAGTGGCGCCTTCAGGCCGGGCGTTCCCCATCAGGATGTCTTCCACTTCGGCCGCTTCGATACCAGCGCGCTCGAGCGCCTTGTTGACAACATGCGCACCGAGTTGGGCGCCGTGGGTAGCGTTGAAGGCCCCTCGATAAGCTTTGCCAATAGGGGTACGGGCAGTCGAAACAATTACAGCGTCGGTCATAGATATTTATCCAAAAATCGTCTTGTGCAGACATTAAAAAAAGTCACAAGGCCAACGGACTCGGTGTGAGATGCGGTGCGGTGCGGTGCACTGCGTTGCAGCTCAGGCAAAGACACCCGCGGTTTCCTGTAACCCGCTGGACACGACGTCCAGGTGGTAGGGCGAATCGCCAAAGGCGAATTCGAGTTGTGTGAGTCTGCGAAAGTGATGGCTCACCACATACTCATCGGTCATGCCAATGCCGCCATGCAGCTGCAAGGCTTGCTGGCCAACAAAGCGCATCGAATTGCCGAGTTGGTGCTTGGCCCGCGACACAGCCATGCGGCGTTCAGCAGCGGGTGCATCAAGCATCAAGGTCGCGTAATAAGCCATCGACCGGGCCAGTTCCAGTTGCATCTTCATATCGGCTACGCGGTGCCGAAGCGCCTGAAAGCTGCTAAGAGGCACGCCGAATTGCTTGCGCATGTGGAGGTACTCAACGGTTGCGGCCAATGTTTGCTCCATCACACCCACACCTTCGGCGCAACTTGCAGCCGCGCCCATGTCGAACGCATAAGCCAAGGCCGTTGCGCCGTCCATCGTGACCAGCTCAGCGGGGGCGCCGTCCATCACAAGCTCCGCAGCCCGCCCGCCGTCCTGGGTGGCATAAGCATGTGTCGTCACGTGTTCAGCACGGGCCTTCACCAAAAAAATGGCCATCGTGCCATTCACCATGGCAGGCGTGAGGAATGCGTCGGCCTTGTCTCCAGCTGGCACCAGGCTCTTGATGCCGGTGAGCAGCCAGACACCGTTCACTTGGACCGCAGTAGCCTCGCAGGCATTCATCCGGTAGCGCGCACCGCGCTCTTGCCAGGCCGTGACCATCAGAGTCCGACCGTCACTCATGGATGCCAGCCATTCCGACTTGACATCGGCGTGCCCACAAGCGACCAGCGTCGCAGCGGCGACCAGCACGTCACATAGCGGTTCCAGTACCACGCCGCGCCCAAGCTCCTCCATGGTGAGCATCACCTCGACTGCGGACAGGCCGAGCCCGCCAAAGGCCTCGGGCACCTGAATGCCTGGGATGCCCAGCGCGGCCAGCTCGTCATAAGCCACCCGCGAGAATCCACCCGCCTTGACGATGTCCATGCGCCGCGATAGTCCGTAGCTCCCGTTGACCCAATCGCGCACCGCCTCGCGAATCTGCGCCTGCTCGTTTGTCAAATTGAAGTTCATGCCTGCAAGCTTCCGAAAACTGTTTGAGCCACGATATTTTTTTGCACTTCATTGCTGCCGCCGTAGATGGAGGTTTTGCGCATGTTGAAGTACGCCGACGCAAGCGGTGCGTTGGTGGCATGGCCGCCAGGAAAGCCAAAGGGAAATGAAGCGCCTTGCCAGCCAGCTTCCATCGCATCCGGCACAAAGGGCATGCCAAAAGGACCGGCTGCAAGCATCATGAGTTCTGTGTACCGCTGGCGAACTTCGCTACCGCGAATCTTGAGCAGGCCCGCAACGTCGAGCGACGCCTGCCCAGACCCTTCCGCGGCAAGCACGCGCAAGACCATCATCTCCAGTGCGATGATGTCCACTTCAAGGCGAGCGATTTCGTCCCTGAAACGAAAATCGTCATACACACCATTGGTCTTGGCAATGCGTTTGAGGCGTTCGAGTTCACGCCGCGCGCTGTTCACGTCCGCGATGGTCGTGCGTTCGTGCCCGAGCAGATGTTTTGCGTAAGTCCAACCGTGGTTCTCTTCTCCAATGAGGTTTGCAATGGGTACCGACACATCATCGAAAAACACCTCGTTCACCTCGTGCTCGCCGTCCAGCAATTTCACGGGGCGCACCGTGACGCCCGGAGACCGCATGTCGATAAGAAGAAATGAAATGCCGGCCTGCGGCTTGCCTTCGTTGCTGGTCCGGACTAGGCAAAAAATCCAGTCCGCGTGCTGGCCAAATGTGGTCCAGGCTTTCTGGCCGTTGACCACGTAGGTGTCGCCGGTCCGGGTGGCGCGGGTTTTGACCGATGCAAGGTCAGAGCCTGATCCCGGCTCGCTGTAGCCCTGGCACCACCACACATCGCCCGACGCGATGCCCGGCAAAAAGCGGGCATGCTGATCGGCTGTTCCAAACTTCATGATCACCGGGGCCACCATCACCGGGCCGAAGGGGGGGATGCGCGGGGCACCCGCAGCCATACATTCGCGTTCGAAAAGGTGCTTTTGAATACCGGTCCAGCCGGGGCCGCCGAAGCGGCTCGGCCAGCTGGCCGCGAGCCAGCCTTTTTTGCCGAGAATTTTTGCCCAGAGCCGAATGTCTGCTGCATGCAAACGGTGCCCCATACGGACTTTTTGAGCGAGATCTTCGGGGAGATTTTCGCGCACCCAAGTGCGGACTGCCATGCGAAAGGTTTGCTCTTCCGCTGAAAAATTCAGTTCCATCCTTCTGCGTGCTCCGTGATATACAAAGTGGGATTCATGCCGCGCTGAGACAGTCAGCGTTCAGACTGTTGAGGAGGGCGGTTTTCATTGTCTTGAAGCGTTCGCCACATCACCTTGCCCGTCCCCGAGCGAGGGAGTGACTCTCGAAACTCGACAATTCGCGGGTATTTGTAAGCGGCCATTTTTTGGCGCGACCACTCGATCACATCCGCCTCCGTCACTACGCCGCGGCTGGACGATTTGAGAACGATGAAGGCCTTTACTGTTTCGCCACGATGGCTGTCTTGAACTGCGACAACACAGGCCTCCTGAATGGCCGGGTGCGCATACAACATGCCTTCGACTTCTGAGGGCCAGACCTTGAACCCGGCGGCGTTGATCATTCGCTTGAGTCGGTCCACGATAAATACGTAGCCGTCGGCATCGGCATAACCCAGGTCACCGGTGCGCATGAATCTTTTGTCGTCGATGACAACAAAGGTCTCAGCGTCAGCCTTGGGCTGCCTCCAGTAACCACTGAATAGCTGACCACTGGACAACAGAATTTCGCCGACGCTGCCACGCGACAGTTCAGTCACAGACCCCGGCTCCACGATGAGTGCATCAACACCCTGCATGGGAATACCAGCACAATGCAGCTTGGGGTTTCGAGGCGGATTAAAAAGCACGGCCGCCATCGTTTCTGTAAGTCCGTAGCCTTCTATATAAGTCAGGCCCAAGAGCTCACGGAGCTTTGTGGCGACGGCTTCCGGCATAGGGGCACCCCCACCGCGCACGTAACGCAAGCTGCGAAGGTCGTCTAGCTCCAAGTCTTCGAGCGACAACAGATCAATCACCATGGTGGCAATCGCGGTCCACTGGGTGATCTGATGCTGCCGGATTAATTTCACCGCCGCAGCGGGACTCCACCGAGACAGAATCACCACCGTGTTGCCCAGATAGACCGGTGTGTTGAGGTTTGTTTGCATGCCGGTGACATGAAACATGGGCACCGTTGCCAGCAAGATGTCGTCGTCACGCAAACCGTGCCAGGCCACGCTGTTGACAATGCCGGTCATGATTGAGCGATGTGTGTGCAGGCAACCCTTGGGATTGCCCGTCGTGCCCGACGTATAGGGCATGACGGCCGGATCGTCGCCACCAGCCATCGCTGGCGTGGCGGTGCGATCGACTTTTAATGCGTCCCACCACAATACCGCGCCGGCTTCTTTCAGCGGGCTGGTATCTGGTGTCGCTTTTGCTGCGATTGCCCGACCCTCTGGCACATCGCCAAGCACATCGCTGTAGGCCCCGACCACTGCATGCAAAAAATCACCCTTGCCAAGCAGCGGGGCAACCTGCGAATAGACGTCGGTGGTGGTGATGATCGCCGTCGCGCCAGAATCGCTAATACAGTGCCAGAGTTCATCTGACTTGTTCATCGGGTTGACCGGCACCACCACCGCGTCTGCCCGAAGAATGGCGTAATACGCGATGACATATTGCGGGCTGTTCTGCGTATAAAGCACCACGCGATCCCCCCGCCCGATGCCACAGACCTGCTGCAAATGCCCCGCAAGCTGCTCAACCTGTTGGAGCACCCTGCTGTAGTCGATCGACTCACCATTAAAAATGATGGCAGCCTTGTTCGGGCTTCGTTTCTCGGTCGCCTGTAAATTCATATACAGGCTGGCGTCTGGGACGCTCGGGGACGCAAGCTCCATTGCGGGCCAGAAAGGCGAATCGGTGCCTTGCACGTGAAAGCTCCGCTACTTAGTTGCCGGAATTCGGGATTTCGACCATCGCTTCGCCGACGGCCACGACTTCGCCGCGCTGGTTCTGCACCTGCACGTCCAGCATGA
>NZ_DF238929.1 GCF_000400995.2 Acidovorax sp. MR-S7
GCAAAGCCGCGCCAGCTCTTGCTCGACGCCATCGGAGTGCCGGTCATCAACACAGATTTGTGACAGAGCCAAATAAAAACCGAAAACGGCCGTAGCCTTGCAGCGACGGCGCAAATCATAGTGGGGCCGCGCCCGGCGCGAGGCACCCTACGGCACGAACACCAGCCCCTTGCCGAACACCGCCCGCACCGGTAGCGCCATGCCGGTGGCCTCCAGCGTCTTGCGCCGCAAGCGGGTGAGCTGCGATTCGATGCGGTGAAAGCCGTCCTCCACATCCCCCGCGCCCATTGCATCCACCAGCCCCTGCTTGGTCACCAGGCTGCCCTTGGCCGCAATCAGGTGCCCCACCAGTTCCAGTTCACGGGTAGTGAGTGCAACAGTGCGTAAATTCGGAGCAACCAATTGTGCCGCCATGGCATCCAGGCGCCAAGGAACAACATGACCGGCCGGTGCTGGCGCCTGCGTTGCCTCGCCCCGGCGCAATTGCGAGCGGATCCCGGCCACCAGCTCATGCAGGTCGGTGGGCTTGACGAAATACTGCAGCGCGCCGGCATCCAGCCCGGCGATGCGGCTTTCCAGATCGCCCCGGGCGGTGAGCACCACGGCGGGCACGCCTTGCTGCGCCAGGCGGCGCACCAGGCTCAGGCCGCTTTCACCGGGCAGTCCCAAATCGACGACGACCAGGTCGGCACGCTGCCGCAGCAGGCTTACATAGAAGTCTTCGGCGGATTCGGCACCCCAAGCCTGCATTCCGCTTTTTTCCAGAAAACGGCAGACGTTGGAGCGGATGTCCTCGTCGTCCTCGACCACGGCGACTATGAAATGGGTAGGGGACTGCTGGTGCATGATGGGTTTCAATGACGTCGGGGATTGTCATAGCCGCCCATCTGTAACGCCATGTACAAAAACTCACCAGGACTCACTAAACGGCTGGATTCACCTTTGTTGTCAATGCTGGCCCCGCTGCCTTTGTGGGTGGTGATGTCGGTTTGCGTAGTGGCCCTCTTCCTGCTGGGTCCCACGTTTTTCGTGCAACCCATGCCGAACCTGAAGCTGGGCACGGACTGGCCCATGCAGGTGCTGGAAGACGCCCACGGGCGTATGACGGTGGACGACGTGGCGGCCCTGCCGGACAGCGCCTTCAAAACGCAGCACGCTCCGCTGAACGAGGGCTACAGCCACAAGGTGTATTGGGTGGAGGTGGCTGCGCCTCCCATCCTGCCAGCCGCTGCGGATCCGCTCTGGCTGGAGGTGATGCCTGCCTATCTGGACAAGGTGACGCTCTACCAGCGCCTGGGAGAAACGTGGCGCGCATACGACAGTGGCGACACGGTGCCCCTGTCGCAGCGCGTGCGAGTGCGCCAACTGGTGTTTCCCTTGGTGGCGGATACGTCGTTCATCCTGCGGGTACAGACCCTGAGCGCCACCCAGGTGCATGCCGTGGTGCGGCGCAGCACGGGGCTGATGGCATGGTTGGCCGGAACGGAGTGGGCTGCGGGCGTGCACCTGGGCATCAACCTGCTGCTGTCCCTGCTGATCATTGGCGCGGCACTGGCACTGCGTACGCGCAGCCTCGTGGCCATGGCCGCTTTTTCCACGACGGTACTGCTGCACGGCTTCAATGTGCAGGGCTATGCGCACCTGTGGCTGCCCGATCATCTGTCGCACTGGTCCGACCTGCTGGTGAGTGTGGGAGTGTTCATCCTGCCTGCCACCTTTGCGTGGCAGGTACGTGAGCTGCTGACGCGCGGCACGCGCTGGCGCCGCGTGGATACGGCGCTGCTCGCACTGGCCATAGCCCCGCTGCTGGCGATCGCCAGCATCCCCCTGAATCGCTATCCGCCTTTCGCGGCTTTCGCCATCACGGTGCCGTGGCTCGCCAGCATGCTGGGCACCTGGGTGGCGTGGAACAACCTGCGTCAAAGCGGCCCGTCGGCTGTGCACCTGTTGCTGGCAACGCCCTACAGCCTGTACGCCGTGGTGGGCAGCTATGTGACGGCAACCGCCATGGGCCTGCTGCCCGCCCAGGTCGATACGCGCACTTACTGGCAGCTCATGGCCCTGCTGCTGAACATCCTGATCGCGGTCGCCGTCGGGGCCGACCTGCTGGAACGCTTCCGCCAGTCGATGGCGCAGCGCGCCCAGTTGGTCAAGTCGCTGGAGCAATCGGAGCAATCGCTGGAGGAACGGGTGCGAGAGCGCACCGCCGAACTGCTGCGCACCCAGAATGCGCTGCAGGCGGCACTGCACAGCGAGCGCGAGATGCGCCAGGACCAGCGCCAGTTCTTCAACATGGTGAATCACGAATTCCGCACGCCCCTGGCGGTGATCGACAGCGCGGCCACGGAACAATGGTCCTTCCCCTCCCCCGACCTCGACCCGCAAGTCGAGCGCGCCGCGCAGATCCGCCGTGCGTGCCGGCGCCTGACGACCCTGGTGGACAACTGCCTGGTCAGCGAGCGACTGGACGCCGCGGGCTTCGGGCTGCAGCAAGGCATGGCCTCGGTGCCGGGCCTGGCCGAGGAAGCCGCCCAGCTCGTGCGCTGGTCGCCGCGGCACCACCTGCGGCTGCGCACCCAGGACGCGCCAGCGCAGTGGCCGTGCGATCCCACGCTGGTGCATATCGCCTTGTCCAACCTGGTGGACAACGCGGTCAAGTACGCACAGGCAGGCCAGATCCTCGTAGCCGCAACGCTCAACGCACAAGGCTCGCTGGAGCTGTCGGTTACCGACGAAGGCCCTGGACTGCCCCCCGATGCGGTGCAGCGCATCTTCGACCAGTTCGAACGCGGCCACCGCACCGACCAGGCCCGGGGCTTCGGCCTGAGGCTCTGGGTGGCGCGGCGCGTGGCCCGGCTGCATGGGGGTGACGTGCGCGTGCATTCGGCCCCGGGCCGCGGCACATGTTTCACGCTCACGCTGCCTTAGCAAACTGAAATGGTTTTCAGCTCAACAGCCGCGACGACTTGGGCACATGCGCCATCAGGAACTCCATCTGGTCGGCCAGGATGCGCCGGTTGCGCAGGATGAAGTCCTCCCACAGGCTGGGCACGTAGGGGGTGTACAGCAGCGGCATGTGCGCCTGCTCGGGCGTGCGCGGGCCCTTGCGGTGGTTGCAGGGGCGGCAGGCCGTGACCACGTTCATCCAGTGGTCCACGCCATTGCGGGCGAAGGGCACGATGTGCTCGCGCGTTAGGTCCTGCTCCTGGAAGTGGCCGCCGCAGTAGGCGCAGACGTTGCGGTCGCGCGCGAACAGCTTGCTGTTGGTCAGGCTGGGGCGCAGGTCGAAGGGGTTGATGCCGCACACGCCGCGCGTGCCGATGATGCTGCTCACCGCGACCTGCGACTGCTCGCCGGTGATGGCGTTGTGCCCGCCGCGAAACAGAGCCACCCGTGCGCCCAGCTCCCAGCGCACCTCGCCCGCGGCGTAGTGCGTGACCGCCTGCTCCAGTGAAATCCACGATTGCGGCAGCCCTTGGGCCGACAGCTTCAAGACCTTCACGACACGCCTCCTCTGAGTGGAACGCTGGCGCACAATATACTCTTTTCATGTGAAATAAGCCTCCAGCGCTTGTGCATCAAGCGCTGGCAGCTATAAAACAAGAAGCATTCCATGAAGATATTCCGAGGCCTGCACCACCCTGACGTGGCCCCCGCCTGCGCCCTGACCATCGGCAACTTCGATGGCGTGCACCGCGGCCACCAGGCGATGCTGGCGCTGCTGAACAACGAGGCACGACACCGCGGGGTGCCCAGCTGCGTGCTGACCTTCGAGCCGCACCCGCGCGACTACTTCGCGGGCGCACACAAGCGCCCCGAACTGGCCCCTGCGCGCATCGGCACGCTGCGCGACAAGCTGGCCGAGCTGGCCGGCTGCGGCGTGCAGCAGGCGGTGGTGCTGCCGTTCAACGAGAAGCTGGCGCGGCTGTCGCCCGAGTCCTTCATCGACGACGTGCTGCTGCGCGGCCTGGGCGCGCGCTACGTGCTCGTGGGCGACGACTTCCGCTTCGGGGCGCAGCGCGCGGGCGACTACCGGCTGCTGGACGAGGCCGGGCGCGCGCGTGGCTTCGACGTGGCGCGCATGAACAGCTACGAGGTGCACGGCCTGCGCGTCTCCAGCTCCGCCGTGCGCGAGGCGCTGGGCGCGGGCCGCATGGAGGATGCCGCGGCGCTGCTGGGCCGGCCCTACGCCATCTCTGGCCACGTGGTGCACGGGCGCAAGCTGGGGCGCACGCTGGGCCGCTCGGCCGCCAGCGGCACGCACCAGGACGGCTTTCGCACGCTCAACCTGCGTTTTGCGCACTGGAAGCCTGCCGCCAGCGGCATCTTCGCGGTGCTAGTCCACGGGCTGGATGGCGAGCCCCTGCCCGGCGTGGCCAACCTGGGCGTGCGCCCCTCTCTCGACCCCGACGACGTGAACGGCGGGCGCGTGCTGCTGGAGACGCACTGCCTGGAGTGGCCGGCCCATCTGGGCGCCGAGGGGGCCTACGGTAAAATCGTGCGCGTGGAACTGCTGCACAAACTGCACGACGAGCTGAAATACGACAGCCTGGACGCCCTCACCGCCGGCATTGCCAAGGACTGCGATGACGCGCGTGCGTATTTCGCGGCCACCCGTCGCCAGACCACCCGCGACCGAATTTGACGGGGCTGCCTTCGCCCCCCTCGCCCGCTTTCTGCACCGTTCGCCCCCTTCCAGGTTGTGCGCCTGGAACGCCCTTGATTTGAAGGTTTCCCCATGTCCGACCCAACGCCCAAGAACACCAGCGCCTACCGCGGCACGCTGAACATGCCCGACACATCCTTCCCCATGCGCGGCGACCTGCCCAAACGCGAGCCGGGCTGGGCCAAGGAGTGGGATGAGAAGGGCATCTACAAGCAGCTGCGCGCCGCGCGCCAGGGGGCGACCAAGTTCATCCTGCACGACGGCCCGCCGTACGCGAACGGCCAGCTGCATATCGGCCACGCGGTGAACAAGATCCTCAAGGACATGATCGTCAAGGCGCGCCAGCTCGAAGGCTTCGACGCGCTCTACACCCCCGGCTGGGATTGCCACGGCCTGCCGATCGAGAACGCCATCGAGAAGCTGCACGGCCGCAACCTGCCGCGCGACGAGATGCAGGCCAAGGGCCGCGCCTTCGCCACCGAGCAGATCGCGCAGCAGATGGCGGACTTCAAGCGCCTGGGCGTGCTGGGCGAATGGGACAACCCCTACAAGACCATGAACTACGCGAGCGAGGCCGGCGAGCTGCGCGCGCTGAAAAAAGTGATGGAACGCGGCTTCGTCTACCGCGGCCTCAAGCCCGTGTACTGGTGCTTCGACTGCGCCTCGTCGCTGGCCGAGTTCGAGATCGAGTACCAGGACAAGCAGAGCCAGACGCTGGACGTGATGTTCCCCGCCGCCGATCCGGCCCGGCTCGCCGCCGCCTTCGGCCTGCAGCAACTGGACAAGCCCGCGTTCGTCGTGATCTGGACGACGACCGCGTGGACCATTCCCGCCAACCAGGCGCTCAACGTCAACCCCGAGCTGGAATACAGCCTGGTGGACACCGAGCGCGGCCTGCTCATCGTGGCCAGCGCCCTCGTGGAGCAATGCCTGGAGCGCTGGGGCATCGCGGGCCAGGTCGTCGCCACC
The DNA here is from genome assembly GCF_000400995.2 of Acidovorax sp. MR-S7. Lineage (GTDB taxonomy): Bacteria > Pseudomonadota > Gammaproteobacteria > Burkholderiales > Burkholderiaceae_C > MR-S7. The sequence goes on from NZ_DF238929.1 coordinate 5,636, forward strand.
GCCAAGGGCGAGAAGCTCGACCACATACCGTTCAAGCACCCGCTGGCCGACATGGACAAGGGCTACGACCGCATCTCGCCCGTGTACCTGGCCGACTACGCCACGGCCGACGACGGCACGGGTATCGTGCACAGCTCGCCCGCCTATGGCGTGGACGACTTCAACTCCTGCGTGGCCAACGGCCTGAAGTACGAGGACATCCTGAACCCCGTGCAGGGCAACGGCACGTATGCGGCCGACTTCCCGCTGTTCGGCGGCCAGCACATCTGGAAAGCCGTGCCGGTCATCATCGACGCGCTCAAGGTCGCGGGCCGCCTGATGGGCACCAAGACCATCACCCACAGCTACCCGCACTGCTGGCGCCACAAGACGCCCGTGATCTACCGCGCCGCCGCGCAATGGTTCGTGCGCATGGACGAGGGTGAAGGCGTGTTCACCGACCCGGCGCAGAAGCCCGCGCAGACGCTGCGCCAGATCGCGCTCGAAGCCATCGAACACACCAGCTTCTATCCCGAGAACGGCAAGTCACGCCTGCGCGACATGATCGCCGGGCGGCCCGACTGGTGCATCTCGCGCCAGCGCTCGTGGGGCGTGCCCATCCCGTTCTTCCTGCACACCGACTCGGGCGAGCTGCACCCGCGCACGATGGAAATCATCGACCAGGCAGCGGAGATTGTCGAAAAGGGCGGCATCGAAGCCTGGAGCCGCGTGACGGCGGAAGAAATCCTGGGCGCAGAAGACGCGAGGCACTACACCAAGAGCACCGACATCCTCGAAGTGTGGTTCGACTCCGGCTCCACCTTCTGGCACGTGATGCGCGGCACGCACGCAGGCATGCACCACGACACGGGCCCCGAGGCCGACCTGTACCTGGAAGGCCACGACCAGCACCGCGGCTGGTTCCACTCCTCGCTGCTGCTGGCCTCGGCCATCTTCGGCCGCGCGCCGTACCGCGGCCTGCTCACGCACGGCTTCACAGTGGACGGCCAGGGCAAGAAGATGAGCAAGTCGCTGGGCAACACCGTCTCGCCGCAGGAGGTGAGCGGCAAGCTGGGAGCGGAGATCATCCGCCTGTGGTGCGCATCGACCGACTATTCGGGCGACCTCGCCATCGACGACAAGATCCTCGCGCGCGTGGTGGACAGCTACCGCCGCATCCGCAACACGCTGCGCTTCCTGCTGGCCAACGTGAGCGACTTCGATCCCGCCAAGGACGCCGTGCCGTTCGAGCAGATGCTGGAGATCGACCGCTACGCGCTCTCGCGCGCCGCGCAGCTCCAGCAGGACATCCTGGCGCACTACAAGGTGTACGAATTCCACCCCGTGGTCGCCAAGCTGCAGCTCTACTGCTCGGAAGACCTGGGCGGCTTCTACCTCGACGTGCTCAAGGACCGCCTCTACACCACCGCGCCCAAGAGCCTCGCGCGCCGCAGCGCCCAGACCGCGCTGCACCAGATCACGCATGCCATGCTGCGCTGGATGGCGCCCTTCCTCTCGTTCACGGCCGAAGAGGCATGGAAGGTGTTCGGCCACTCCAGCTCCATCTACCTGGAAACCTACCAGACCATCCCGACGGAGGGCGATGGGCTGGCCGCCAAGTGGGAGCGCCTGCGCGAGATCCGCGACGCGGTGAACAAGGAGATCGAGGCCGTGCGCACCGCGGGCGCGATCGGCTCGTCGCTGCAGGCCGTGGTGACCCTCGCCGCCGCACCCGAAGACCATGCGCTGCTCGCCAGCCTGGGCGACGACCTGAAGTTCGTGTTCATCGTTTCCGCTATCACATTGGTAGCTGGCAGCGCTCTCCAGATCAGCGTCGCACCCAGTTCCGACACCAAATGCGAGCGCTGCTGGCACTACCGCGCCGACGTGGGTGCGAACACCGAGCACCCCACGCTGTGCGGCCGCTGCGTGAGCAACCTCTACGGCACCGGCGAAAGCCGGGCGCACGCCTGATGGCGCGCGCGGGCAAGGCGGGCAGCATCTGGCCCTGGCTCGGCTGGGCGGTGCTGCTGTTCATCGCGGACCAGTTCACCAAGACGCTGATCCTGGGCTACTACCGCCTGGGCGACGCCACCTACGTCACCAGCTTCTTCAACATCGTGCGCGCCCACAACACGGGCGCGGCGTTCTCGTTCCTGGCCGACGCGGGGGGCTGGCAGCGCTGGCTGTTCACGGCCATCGGCCTGGCAGCGGCTGCGTTCATCCTCTGGCAGCTGCGCGCGCACCCGGGGCAGAAGCTCTTTTGCTTCTCGCTGTCGAGCATCCTCGGCGGCGCCATCGGCAACGTGGTGGACCGGCTGCAGCACGGCTACGTGGTGGACTTCCTGGACTTCCACCTGCGCGGCTGGCACTTCCCCGCCTTCAACGTGGCCGACAGCGCCATCACCGTGGGCGCGGCCTGCCTCATCATCGACGAACTGCTGCGGGTGCGCAGGGCGGGCTAGCCGCCCGCAGGGGGCGATTCAGGGGTATGCTGCAATGTTCTGCGCCGCCAGAGCGGCGCCTCCTCTGAACGCCGTCCATGAAGCATCTGCTCAACCTGCTGGCCGCCATCGCCCTCCTGGTGTGGGGAACCCACTTGGTGCGCACCGGCGTGCTGCGCGTGTTCGGCGCCAACCTGCGCACCATGCTCGCGCGCAGCATGGGCAACCGCTTCACGGCGGCGCTCTCGGGCATGGGGGTGACGGCACTGGTGCAGTCGAGCACGGCCACCTCGCTCATGACCTCGTCGTTCGTGGGCCAGGGGCTCATCACGCTGCCCGCCGCGCTGGCGGTAATGCGCGGGGCCGATGTGGGCACGGCGCTGATGGCGGTGCTGTTCTCGTTCGACCTGTCGTGGCTGTCGCCGCTGTTCATCTTCGTGGGCGTGGTGCTGTTCATCTCGCGCCAGGGCAGCGCCGCCGGGCGCGTGGGAGAGGCCCTCATCGGCCTGGGGCTGATGCTGCTGGCGCTGGAGATGGTGGTGCAGGCCAGCGGCCCCATGCTCGCCTCGCCCGTCATCAAGGCCATGCTGGGCTCGGTGAGCAGCGACATCGTGATGGAGATCATCCTGGGCGCCGCGCTCGCCGTGCTGGCCTATTCCAGCCTGGCCATCGTGCTGCTGATCGCCGCCATGGCGGCCTCCAGCGTGGTACCCCTGGACGTGGCCCTGGGCCTGGTGCTCGGTGCCAACCTGGGCAGCGGCCTGGTGGCGGTGTTCACCACCGCCAAGTCGGCCGTGGAAGTGCGCCAGGTGACGGTGGGCAATCTGGCCTTCAAGGTGATGGGCATCGCCTGCGTGGCGCCGTTCATCGGGCTGTGGCTGACCTACGTGCAGCCGCGCATCCCCAGCACCGCGCATGGCGTGGTGCTGTTCCACCTGGTCTACAACGTGGTCATCAGCGTGGGCTTCATCGGCTTCACGCAGTGGGTGGCGCACGGCGTGGCGCGCCTGCTGCCCCGGCCCGAGGGCGCGCAGGGCCGCCGGCCGCACCACCTGGACCTGTCGGCCCTGTCCACCCCGTCGCTGGCCATCTCGTGCGCGGCGCGCGAGGCGCTCTACCAGGCCGACGTGGTGGAGACCATGCTGACCGGCATGCTCGACGTGATCCGCAAGAACGACCAGCAGCTCGCCGAGCGCCTGCGCAAGATGGACGACGAGGTGGACGAGCTGTACTCCTCCATCAAGTACTACCTCACCAAGATCTCGCGCGAGGCGCTGGGCGAGGAGGAAAGCCGCCGCTGGGCCGACATCATCAGCTTCACCATCAACATGGAGCAGGTGGGCGACATCATCGAGCGCGTGCTGCAGGACATCGAGGAAAAGAAGATCCGCAAGGGCCGCGAATTCTCCGAAGCCGGCATGGCCGAGATCACCGAGCTGCACGAGCGCCTGGTGGGCAACCTGCGGCTGGGCATGAGCGTGTTCCTCAACGGCAGCGTGCGCGACGCGCAGCGCCTGCTGGAGGAGAAGGTGCGCTTCCGCGAGCTGGAGCGCGCCTACGCCGCCACGCACCTGGCGCGCCTGTCGGACAAGACGGTGCAGAGCATGGAAACCAGCTCGCTGCACATCGACCTGATCAGCGACCTCAAGCGCATCAACTCGCACATCAGCTCCATCGCCTACCCCATCCTGGAGACGGCCGGCGTGCTGGCGCCCAGCCGCCTCAAGACGCAGCGCCCGGCATCTCCCGAGCCGCTGGGCGACCACCCCTGAAACGGCGCCTCACGGGCGCTTGGCGTAGCGCTGCGCCAGCACGGCGCAGACCATGAGCTGCATCTGGTGGAAGATCATCAGCGGCAGCACGATCATGCCGGCCGCCTGCGAGGCGAACAGCACCTTGGCCATGGGCACGCCGCTCAGCAGGCTCTTCTTGGAGCCGCAGAAGACGATGGTGATCTCGTCCTCCTTGGAAAAGCCCAGACGCCGCGACACCCAGGTGGTGAAGCCCAGCACCGCCGCCAGCAGCACCGCGCACACGGCCACCAGCCCGGCCAGGGCCGGCAGCGGCAGCATGCGCCACAGGCCGCCGACCACGGCCGCGCTGAACGCGGTGTAGACCACGAGCAGCACCGAGCCCTGGTCCACGAACTTCAGCACCTTCGCGTTGCGCGCGATGAACGGGCCGATCCACGGGCGCAGCAGGTGCCCGGCCACGAAGGGCAGCAGCAGCTGCAACATGATGCGCCCGATGCTGCCCAGCACGTCCTGCTGGGCGCTGCCGGCCTGCGGCAGCACCAGGCCTACCAGCACCGGCGTGAGGACGATGCCCATCAGCGTGGAGGCCGAGGCGCTGCAGATGGCCGCCGCCATGTTGCCCCGCGCCACCGCGGTGAAGGCGATGGCCGACTGCACCGTGGCCGGCAGCACGCACAGGAACAGCACGCCGGTGTACAGCTCGGGCGTCACCAGCGGCTGCAGCACGGGGCGCAGCGCCAGGCCCAGCACCGGGAACAGCACGAAGGTGCTGGCCACTACCAGCAGGTGCAGCCGCCAGTGGCCCAGGCCGGCCAGCACCGCCTCGCGCGAGAGCTTGGCGCCGTGCATGAAGAACAGCAGGGCCACCACGCCCACGGTGGCTTTCTCCAGGAAAGCCGCGGCCATGCCCGAGGCCGGCGCCACGCTGGCCAGCACCACGGTGGCGACGAGCGCGAGGGTGAAGTTGTCGGGAAGCAGGCGGGAGCGGGCCATGGGCAGCAGTCGTGCGAAGGGAAAGGCAGGATTCTAACGAAATAAGCCGCCAGCGCCCGTCCAACAAGCGCAAGCAGCTATTATTTCAGGAGCAACAGGAAACGACCTGCCCTAGTTGCCGTCGAGCACGATGTTCGCCGCGCTGGCCACCTTGGCCCAGCGCGCCGCGTCTTCCGACCAGAACTGCCGCAGCGCCTCCTGCTGCAGCAGGTGCGGCTCCGCGCCCTGGGCCTGCATGGCCGCCACCACGTCGGGCGCGGAGACCAGCGCGGCGAGCGCCTCGCGCAGCCGCTCGGCCACCGCCACGGGCAGTTTCGCGGGCGCGGCCACGCCGAACCAGGCGGTCACGTCGAAGCCGGGCACGCCGGCCTCGACCATGGTGGGCACGTCGGGCAGCGTGCCGCTGCGCTCGCGCGCGGTGACGGCCAGGGCGCGGATGGTGCCGGCCTTGATGTGGGACACCGCCGCCGGCAGGTTGTCGAACATCACGTCCACCTCGCCCGCCAGCAGGGCCGTCATGGCCCCGGCCGCGCCGCGGTAGGGCACGTGGGTGATCTGCGTGCCGGTGAGGCTCTTGTACAGCTCCATGCACAGGTGCAGCGAAGTGCCGTTGCCGTTGGAGCCGTAGTTCAACTGTCCCGGCTGCGCGCGGGCACGCTCGGTGAGCTGCGCCACGCTGCGCACCGGGCTCTTGGCATTGACGAGCAGCACGTTCTGCACGCGGCCGAGCAGCGCCACGGGCTCCAGCTGCGCCGGCTGATAGGGCAGCGACTTGTAGATCGCCGGCCCGATGGTCAGCGGGGGCGAGGCCATCAGCAGCGTGTAGCCGTCGGGCGCGGCGCGCGCCACGTCGGCCGCGCCCAGGTGGCCGCCCACGCCCGGCTTGTTGTCCACGCTGGGCGACCCGGCAGGCCTGCCGGTGCTGGCGCTGCACGGCACGCTGCAGTCGGGCGCGGCGCTGCTGGGCCCGCAGTTCGGCGGCGAGCTGTTCGGCCCCGGCCAGCCCCTGGACGCGCGCCGCCACTTCATCATCGTGCCCGACGCCATCGGCACCGGCCGCTCCAGCAAGCCGTCGGACGGGCTGCGCACGCGCTTTCCGAACTACGGCTACGGCGACATGGTGCGCGCGCAGCACCTGCTGGTGACCGAACGCCTGGGCCTCGCTCGCCTGCGGCTGGTCATCGGCAACTCCATGGGCGGCATGCACACCTGGATGTGGGCGCAGCAGCACCCGGACATGGTGGACATCGCCGTACCCATGGCCTCCCTGCCCACGCCCATGGCGGGCCGCAACTGGATGCTGCGCCGCATGCTGTGCGAATCGATCCGCCAGGACCCGGCATGGCAGGGCGGCGACTATGCCCGGCAGCCGCCCAGCCTGCACTTGGCCGCCACCTTCTTCGCCCTGGCCACCAACGGCGGCGACCTGGCGCTGCAGCACCAGGCGCCCACGCGTGCGCTGGCCGACGCGCTGGTGGACGCGCGCCTGGCCGCCCCGCCCACGGCCGACGCCAACGACATGCTCTACCAATGGGAAGCCTCGGGCGGCTACGATGCCTCGCAGAACCTAGAATCCATCCGCGCCGCCGTGCTCGCCATCCTGTCGGACGATGACGAACGCTACCCGCCCGCGCTGGGCCTGCTGGAGGCTGCCATGACCCGCGTACCGCGCGGCCGCATCCTGCGCATCCCCGCCAGCACCGCCACGGCAGGGCATGCCACCACGGGGCAGGCGCGCTGGTGGAAGCAGGCACTCACCCAACTGCTCGAGGAGACACCGTAACCGCCATGACCGCCGCCTTCAGCGCCATCGCCCCCGCCCTCAAGCTGGCCGACCGCGTCGCCCAGCAGCTGGAGGAACAGATCCGCGCCGGCCGCCTGCATCCCGGCGAGAAGCTGCCCACCGAGGCCGAGCTGGTGCGCCAGCTGGGGGTGAGCCGCACCGTGGTGCGCGAGGCCGTCTCGCGCCTGCATTCGCGCAACCTGGTCGAGCCGCGCCAGGGCAGCGGCGTCTACGTGAAGGCCGCGGGTATCGAGCCGCTGGACCTGGACAGCCTGCGCCAGACGCAGCAGGACGCGGTGATCCAGATCGCCGAGGTGCGCCGCGCGCTGGAGGCCGAGGTGGCCGAGCTGGCCGCGCAGCGCCGCAGCGCGGACGACCTGGGACGCATCCACGCGGCCGTGGCCGCGCTGGCCGAAGCCGTGCGCCAGGGCGGCGACGGCGTGCAGGAGGACGTGGCCTTCCACCGCACCATCGCCCAGGCGGCGCACAACGCATTTCTTCTCAGCACGCTGGATTACCTGGCGCAGTTCCTGCGCGGCGGCACGCGCGTGACGCGGGCCAACGAGGCCCGGCGCGCCGACTTCGCCGAGGCCGTGACGGCCGAGCATGCGCGCATCGTGGCCGCCATCGAGGCCGGCGATGCAGCCGCTGCGCGCCAGGCCGCTGCGGGGCACATGAGCAACGCGATCATCCGCATCCGGCAGGCGGACGCGGGCTTCTGGCAGAACGAGGCCGCCTACCAGCCGTAGAACGCGGCCAGCACCAGCGCCGCCTCGGGCGTGAACGCACCCTGCGCCAGGCGCGCGTGCACCTCGGCATGGGGCAGGCATTCGAAGCGCTCGACCTCGCCGTCCTGGTTGGCGGGCGCCAGGCCTTGCGGCACCGTGGCGCGGAACCAGTCGATGCGCTCGGCCATGTAGCCGATGCCGCCGGCCTCGCCGCTGGGCTGGGCGAAATCCACGTGGCCTCCGTGGGCCAGGCCCTGCAGGGCATCCACGCGCAGGCCGGCCTCCTCCCAGGTTTCGCGTGCCAGGGCCTGCTCCAGGGTGTCGGCGCTGCTCACCATGCCGCCCATCAGCGTGTCCCACATACCGGGGTTGCTGGGCTTGGACAGGGAGCGCTGCTGCACCCACAGGCGCGCGCCGTCGGGCGTGCAGCCCACCAGGTGCACGGCCCGGGTAGCGATGCCCAGCACGCGCACGGCGCCGCGCTCCACGGTGGCGATGCGCCGGCCCTGGCCATCGCACACGGCGAGCTGCTCGTTGCGCCAGGGGCCGCAGCGGCCCGCATCGCGCAGTGCCTGGGCCAGCGCGCCCAGGGCGGCCGTGGCGTCGCCACCGCGCAGCACCCAGGCAGACGCACCCTCACGCTCCTCCATTGATAGCTGCCAGCGCTTATCCAACAAGCGCTGGAGGCCTATTTGACCAAAAACCTCCGCATCCACGGAGCCCACCCGTGCGCCCTCCACCCACAGCGGCAGGCGCACCCGCGACGGGCCGCAACCCGCGCAGGCGCGCGCCGGCGCCACCCAGGCGGGCACGCCCGCGGCAGCGGTCATGGCAAGGTCAGGATGGTCGAGCCGGTGGTCTTGCGCGCTTCCAGGTCGCGGTGCGCCTGCTGCACGTCGCGCAGGCTGTAGCGCTGTGCGATGTGGATCTTCACCTGCCCGCTGGCCACCACGGCGAACAGGTCGTCGGCCATGGCCTGCGTGGATTCGCGCGTGGTGATGTGGCTGAACAGCGTCTGGCGCGTGACGTAGAGCGAGCCCTTGGCGCCCAGCATGCCGGGCGCGAACGGCGGCACGGGGCCGGAGGCGTTGCCGAAGCTGGCCATCAGGCCGAAGGGGCGCAGGCAGTCGAGGGACTTGTCCCAGGTGTCCTTGCCCACACTGTCGTAGACCACCTTCACGCCCTTGCCGCCGGTGATCTCCTTGACGCGGGCGGCGAAGTCCTCGGTGTTGTAGTTGACGGCGTGGGCCGCGCCGTTGGCCAGCGCGAGCTGGCACTTGGCGTCGCTGCCCGCCGTGGCGATCAGCTGCAGCCCTAGCGCCTTGGCCCACTGGCAGGCGATGAGGCCCACGCCGCCCGCGGCCGCGTGGAACAGCACGTGGTCGCCGGGCTGCAGGCCCTGCACGGGCAGCGTTTTCTTGAGCAGGTACTGCGCCGTGAGGCCCTTGAGCATCATCGCCGCGCCGGTCTCGAAGTCGATGGCGTCGGGCAGCTTGCACACGCACTTGGCAGGCATGACGCGCACCTCGCAGTAGCTGCCCGGCGGCTGGCTGGCATAGGCCGCGCGGTCGCCCGCCTTCAGGTGCGTGACGCCCTCGCCCACGGCCTCGACCACGCCGGCGGCTTCCATGCCGATGCCGGCAGGCATGTTCAGGGGATACAGGCCGGTGCGGTGGTACACGTCGATGAAGTTCAGCCCCACCGCGTGGTGGCGGATGCGGATCTCGCCCGGGCCGGGCTCGCCCACCTGCACGTCGACGATCTGGAGTTCCTCGGGGCCACCGTGCTGGCGGATCTGTACGGCGAGGGTCATGGGAGCGGTCTCCTTGTTCAGGGGTGGGTTGGCAACGAGCCGCGATCCTGCCATGTTTCGCCTGCCCCTGCCCCCGGCTCTGACTTCCGTCCTGCCTTACAGTGGCCCCCCCTATGAACCAACGCATCACTCCCGGCACCGCGCTGCTGCTGACCGCCGCGCCGCTGCTGTGGGCCGGCAACGCCGTGGCCGGCCGCCTGCTCCACACGCTGATCCCGCCCGTCACCCTGAACTTCGCGCGCTGGCTGCTGGCCTTCGCGCTGCTGCTGCCCCTGGCCTGGCAGGTGCTGCGCCCCTCCAGCCCGCTATGGCCCCACTGGCGGCGCTATGCGCTGCTGGGGCTGCTGGGCATCGGCAGCTACAACGCGCTGCAGTACATGGCGCTGCAGACCTCCACCCCGCTGAACGTGACCCTGGTGGGCTCGGGCACGCCCGTATGGATGCTGCTGACGGGTGCGCTGTGCTTCGGCGTGCCGGTGTCGCGCCGGCAGGTGGCGGGCGCGCTGCTGTCGGTAGCGGGCGTGCTGCTGGTGCTCAGCCGCGGCAGCTGGGACCAGCTGCTGGCGCTGCGGCTGGTGCCAGGCGACCTGTACATGATGCTGGCGACCATCTCGTGGGCGCTCTACAGCTGGCTGCTGGTGCGCACCAGCGAGCCGGCCGGCGTGCGCGGCGACTGGGCCGCGTTCCTGATGGCGCAGATGGTCTTCGGCCTGCTCTGGTCGGGCGCATTCGCCGCGGGCGAATGGTCGCTGGGCGGCGCCGCGCCCATCGTGTGGGGCTGGCCGCTGGCGGCGGGCCTGGCGTTCATCGCCGTCGGGCCGGCCATCCTGGCCTACCGCTGCTGGGGCATGGGCGTGCAGCGCGCGGGGCCGGTGGCGGGAGGCTTCTTCATCAACCTCACGCCGCTGTTCGCGGCCATGCTGTCCGCCGCGCTGCTCGGCGAGGTGCCCCACCTGTACCACGCGCTGGCGTTCGCGCTCATCGTGGGCGGGATCGTGGTGTCGTCCCGGCGCTGACGAACGACAGGCTCACTGGCCGAGGGGCGCGAGCAGCGCTTCCAGCGCGTCCACCGGCATGGGCCGGCCGAACAGATAGCCCTGGTACACGTCGCAGCCGTGGTCCGAGAGGAAGTCGCGCTGCGCCTCGGTCTCCACGCCCTCAGCCACCACTTCCAGCTCCAGGTTGCGGGCCATGCCCAGGATGGTCTGCACCACCACGTTGTCGCTGTGGCGCTCGCCCAGGTGGTGTACGAAGGAACGGTCGATCTTGAGCCGATGCAGCGGCAGCCGCGTGAGGTAGGCCAGCGACGAGTAGCCGGTACCGAAGTCGTCCACCGCGAAGCGCACGCCCTTGGTGCGCAGCTGGTGCATCTTGGCGATGGAGTCCTGCACGTCCTCCAGCACCAGCGACTCGGTCAACTCCAGCTCCAGCCGGTGCGCTCGCGCGCCGCTCGCCTGCAGCGCCTGGGTGACCAGCTCGACGAAGTCGGCCTGGCGGAACTGGCGCGCGCTCACGTTCACGCTCAGCGACAGCCCGCCGAGGCCCGGCTCCTGCGCCCAGCGCGCGAGGATGGCGCAGGCGCTGCGCAGCACCCAGTGGCCGATGGCGACGATGAGGTCGCTGTCCTCGGCCACGCCGATGAACTGCGCGGGCGGCACCAGGCCGCGCACGGGATGGCGCCAGCGCAGCAGCGCCTCCGCACCCACGATGGCGCCGTCCCGCGTGCATTGCGGCTGCAGGTAGAGCAGGAACTGCCCGGCAGGCAGAGCCGCCTGCAGGTCGGACGCGAGCCGCGCCCGCTCGTTGAGCGCCACCTGCATGCCCGGATCGAAGAAGCACAGCGCGTTGCCGCGCTGGGCCTTGACCTGGTACATGGCGATGTCGGCCTGCTTGAGCACCTCGGCCGCGGTCTGCAGCACCTCGCCGAACAGCGTGGCGCCCATGCTGCAGCTGCCGTGGTGCGTCTGCCGGCCCAGGTGAAAGGGCTGGGCGAGCAGGTGCACGATCTTCTCGCCCACGCGGCGCACCTGCTCGGCGGCGGTGTCGCTGTCGCCGGGCAGGCCCAACAGCATGACCACGAACTCGTCGCCCCCCAGGCGCGCCACCATGTCGCTGCCGCGCACGCAGCCTTCGAGGCGCCGCGCCACCTGCTGCAGCAGCTGGTCGCCCACCTCGTGGCCCATGCTGTCGTTGAGGGTCTTGAAATGGTCCAGGTCGATGAACAGCACCGCGCCCAGCGTGCCCTCGCGCATCTCCGCCGTGCACGCCTGGCCGAGCCGGTCCAGCAGCAGGCGGCGGTTGGGCAGGCCGGTGAGCGGGTCGTAGAAGGCCAGGTTCTCGATCTCGGCGGCGGCGCGGCGCAGGTCGGTGACGTCGTGGTAGACGATGACCAGCCCGCCTTCGGGCGTGGCGCGCTCGGTGAGCTGCAGGTAGCGTCCCGAAGGCAGCCGCTGCTCGAACGTGCCCTGCGCGCTGCGCTGCTGCTGCAGCCGCTGCTCGATCCAGGCGCGCTTGTCCTCGGCGCTCATGCCGGGCAGGTTGTAGTGGACCGTGGTTTCCAGCACGCGGCGAAACGGCAGCCCCACGGCCAGCATTCCTTGCAGCCAGGGAAACATTTCCTCGAAACGCTGGTTCCACTGCACCAGGCAGTGGTCCGCGTCGAGCAGCACGAAGCCGCTGACCATGGAGCTGAGCGCCTGGTCCAGCGTGGCCTTGGAGCGCGCCGCCACCTGGCGCGCGCCATGCATGCGCTGCAGGTACAGCGTGGCGAAGATGCCGGCCAGCACCACCGAGGCACCGAACAGCAGCGCCACCAGGGCCATGGAGCGGGCCTCTTCCTCCCACGCGGCCAGGGCCGCGCCGCGCGGCAGGCTGGCCGTGATCCACAGGTCCGGATAGAGCAAAGGCCGCGCCGACACCATCGCGGGCGCTCCGCTCAGCCGGGCGCTGCCCCCCCAGGAATCGGCGGCGATGCCGCCCGCGTCGCCCAGCGGCGGCCCCGCCGCCTGGGTGCGCTCCACCAGGCTCTGTTGCGCCGCCACGCCGATCAGCATCTCGCCACGCCCACGCTCGAGCGTGACCTCCAGGTCCGACATGCTCAGTCCCTGCATCAGCACCGGCACCAGCGCATCCACGGGCACCTGGGCCAGCGCGAGCAGTTGCGTGCCGTCGCCCAGCCGCAAGGGACGCGCCACGTACAGCACGCGCTCGGAACTCGCGGTGCTGAGCTGCGGCGCGCTCATCGCGAGCGTGGGCACGGTGGGTGCCATGGCCGCAGCCAGAAAGCCCGGGGGCAGCTCCACGGCCTGCGGATCGCCGCGGGGGATGGACGAGGCCAGCAGCCGGCCCTGGCCGTCCAGCAGCGCCACGTAGCGCAGCATCAGGTTCTGGCGCGCGGCGGTGCGCAGCAGCTCGCTGGCCCGTGCCCGGTCGAAATGGTCGCGGTTGCTGGTGGCGAGCTCCAGCAGTTCCTCGGTGGTGGCCAGCAGCACGTCGAACGCCAGCAGCGTGCGGTTCATGCCGGCCTGCGCGCCCGTGACGAAACGCGTGACGCGCGCCTCGCTCTCGCCCAGCGCATCGCCATGCGTGCTCTTGAGCAGCAGGCCCACGGTCGCGCCCAGCGCGAGCAGGAAGAGCCCGACCGCGCTCCAGACGGCTAGGCGGGGACGGGGCAGCGGCGCAAGTCTCATGGAGCGGCTGGCGCGGCGATGCCGCGCGCCGGTCCGATGGTGCGCCGCCAGATGTCGGCGCAGGACGCGCCGCAGCGGCCGATCCAGCGCGGCAGCACCACGGTGTCGAAGATCTCGCGGCGGCGGGCCTCGTCGGGCGCGCGCACGGGCACCAGCGCCATCTCGCCGCGCCGCCCGGTGGTGCACTGCGCGCTGCCGGTGTTGCAGGCCACGCCCTGGGCCGTGTCCTGCTCCGCACTCAGCCACACGGCGGTTTCCAGCTTGGGCAGTTCGGCCTGCAGCAGCGTGCGCAGCTCCTGCGGCAGCGCCTGCCAGGCCGCGCGGTTGGCGCCGAAGATGGCCAGCCCCCAGGTGATGGGCATGGGGTACAGGTGCGTGGTGTGCATGTGCAGCCCCAGGATGTTGCCCGACATGGTGCCCGTCACCGCGCACTCGCTCGCCCCCGCCTTGATGCTCTTGACCATCTCGGAGAACGGCGTGAGCAGCGGCTTGGCGCCCAGCGCGGCCATGAAGTCCCCCTGCGCCGCGGAGGACACGCGCACCTTGCGCCCGCGCAGGTCCGCCAGGCCGCTCAGTGCCTGCTTGCAGAAGACCACCTGCGCCGGATAGACGTAGATCGCCAGCGTCTCGATGCCGTGCTCCTCGCGCAGCGCCTGGTCCAGGTAGGGGCGGAAGGCCTGCAGCGAGGTGCGCAGCGCAGCGAAGTCGGGGTTGAGCCCCGGCAGATCCACCGCCGTGTACTGCGGATACTGCGCCGACAGCGAGCTCATCAGCACCGTGCCGAAGGGCACCACGCCCAGCTGCAGCAGGCGCAGCATTTCCATGCCCGGCACGCCCGCGCGGTCGAAGGGCACCACGTCGGCGCTGAAGCGGCCCTGGCTCAAGCGCGGCAGGTCCCGTGTCCAGAAAGGGGCTTCGAGCTGCGTGTACTGCGTGACGCCGGCCAGCCCGCCCACCACGCGCAGCTTGAAAGGCGCCGCCACGGGAGGCTGCGATGGCGACGCGAGCGCAACGCCGCCGCACAGCAATGCCACGGCGAGCACGCGCGCTAGCCGGCGTGCGGCCGGCCACTCCGTGGAATATCGCAGCACATGCATGAGAGCCCCTTCAGCACCTGCGCGCGCCTTCGCTCAGAACGTGCCGGGATAGGCCCCGCCGTCGGCCAGCACGTTCTGCCCCGTCATGTAGCCGGCCTGCACGCTGCAGAGGAACGCGCAGATGGCGCCGAACTCCTGCGGCGTGCCGTAGCGCCCTGCCGGTATCGCGGCCTGCTGCATGCGGCGCACCTCCTCCACGCTCTTGCCGGTCTTGGCCGCCGCGGCGTTGATGGTGCCGACCAGGCGGTCGGTGTCGAACCGGCCCGGCAGCAGGTTGTTGATGGTGACGCCACGTGCGGCGATGCTGCTGCGCGCCGCGCCAGCCACGAAGCCGGTCAGCCCGCTGCGCGCGCCGTTGGACAGGCCCAGGATGTCGATGGGCGCCTTCACCGCGCTAGAGGTGATGTTGACGATGCGCCCAAAGCCGCGCGCGGCCATGCCGTCCACCGTGGCGCGGATGAGCTCGATGGGGGTGAGCATGTTGGCGTCCACGGCGCGCACCCAGGCGTCGCGGTCCCAGTCGCGGAAATCGCCCGGCGGCGGGCCGCCCGCGTTGGTGACCACGATATCGAAGTCCTTGCCCGGTCCGCCCGCCGCGCCGAACACGGCCGCGCGCCCCTCGGGCGTGGTGATGTCGGCCGCCACGGCGATCACCTGCGGCGCCGCGCCCGCGGCGCGCGCGCCTTCTTCGCGCAGTTGCGCCGCGGTCTGCTGCAGCGCATCGGCGCTGCGCGCATTGACCACCAGGTTCACGCCCTCGCGCACCAGCGCCTCGGCGCAGCCGCGCCCCAGCCCCTTGCTGGCGCCGCAGACCAGCGCCCACTTTCCGGAGATGCCCAGATCCATGCCTTGCTCCTGAAGACTCCCCTGGAGTCTAGTTAACAGTTTGAAACGATCATAGTGGACTGCGGCGCCCGCCGCAGCCCTACCGGGGCCGGGCCATGCGCGTGAACACGAAGATGCCCACGAGGACCAGCCCCGTGCCCGCCGCGATCCAGGGCGTGAACGGCTCATCGAGCAGCCACACGCCCATGAAGATCGTGGACAGCGGCCCGACCATGCTGGCCTGCGCCGCCATGCCTGCGCCGATGCGCTCGATGGCCATCATCACCATCAGCACCGGCGCGGCCGTGCACAGCGTGGCGTTGAGCAGCGACAGCCACAACACCTCGGGCGCCACCACGGCTGCGGCCAGCGGACGCAGCACGATGAACTGCAGCAGGCAGCACAGGCACGCCACGCTGGTCGCCAGCCCCACGAGGCGCAGTGCGCCCAGGCGCCGCACCATCTCGCCGCTGTAGACCAGGTAGACCGCGTAGCTCAGCGCCGACAGGAACACCAATAGCACGCCCCATGCCACGTCGGGCCCCTGCAGGCTGGCCTCGCGTCCGAAGACCAGCAGCACGCCCGCATAGCCGATGCCCATGCCCAGCACCTGCCCCCAGCGCGGCCCCCGGCCGTAGAACAGCCAGCCCAGCAGCAGCACCAATGTGGGGGTGAGGTACTGGATCAGCCGCTCCAGGCTGGCGCTGATGTAGGCCAGCCCCGCGAAATCCAGGAAGCTGGCCAGGTAGTAGCCCGACACGCCCAGCCCCGCCACGCCCAGCCAGTCGCGCCGCGTGAGCGGCGCCCGGCCGCGGCTGGCCCACCACGCCATGGCGGCGAAGATGGGCAGCGCGAACAGCATGCGGTACATGATGAGCGTCACCGCGTCCACGCCATAGCGGTAGGCGAGCTTGACGATGATCGCCTTGCCGCTGAAGGCGATGGCCCCGAAGACGGCCAGCGCCATGCCGGCCGCCAGGGGCTTGCCGGACGCAGGCGCGGGTGCAGAGGAAGTTGGTGGCACGAAAGAAGCGGCGGCCTCGGACACAGGCCACCGGAGAGAACGCAAACGGCGATTATCCGGCTTTGGAGCCCAATCGGCCCGCAACCCTTGCAGGGCAACCACAAGCAGCTACTTTTTTGGAAGCAAAAAAAGGCCGGTCAGGGTTGCCCCTGGCCGGCCGGTTGCGCGGGCCGCGAAGGCCCGCGTGGCGCGTGCGTCAATCCTCGACGAAGGCCTCTTCCCGCTTCTTGCTCACCGCGGGCAGCAGCACGATGACCAGCAGCAGTGCCGCGGCAGCCAGCAGGCCGGCGGAGATGGGACGCGTGACGAACACGCTCCAGTCGCCGCGCGAGAGCAGCAGCGCACGGCGCAGGTTCTCTTCCATCATCGGCCCCAGGATGAAGCCCAGCAGCAGAGGCGCAGGCTCCACGCCCAGCTTGTAGAACAGGTAGCCGATGAAGCCGAAAATACCCACCAGCCACACGTCGAAGGTGTTGTTGTTGGTGGAGTACACGCCGATCGCGCAGAACAGCACGATGGACGGGAACAGCCAGCGGTAGGGCACGGTCAGCAGCTTGATCCACATGCCGATCAGCGGCAGGTTCAGAACCACCAGCATCAGGTTGCCGATCCACATCGAGGCGATCAGGCCCCAGAACAGCTCGGGGTTGCTGGTCATCACCTGCGGGCCCGGCTGGATGTTGTGGATGGTCATGGCGCCCACCATCAGCGCCATCACGGCGTTGGGCGGGATGCCCAGCGTCAGCAGCGGAATGAAGGAGGTCTGCGAACCGGCGTTGTTGGCCGACTCGGGCGCCGCCACGCCGCGGATGTTGCCCTGGCCGAACGGCACTTCGCCGGGCTTGAGCTTGGTCTTCTTCTCGATGGTGTAGGCCGCGAAGGCCGACAGCAGCGCGCCGCCGCCGGGCAGGATGCCCAGCGAAGAGCCCAGCGCCGTGCCGCGCAGCATGGCGGGGAACATGCGCTTGAAGTCCTCAGCCGTGGGGAACAGGCCCTGCACCTTGGCGGTGAACACCTCGCGCTCGTCGTCGGGCTTGGACAGGTTGGCGATGATTTCACCGTAGCCGAACACGCCCATGGCGATCACGACGAAGTTGATGCCGTCGGTCAGTTCGGGGATGTCGAAGCTGTAGCGCGCCACGCCGGAGTTCACGTCCGTGCCCACCAGGCCCAGCAGCAGGCCCAGCACGATCATGCCCACGGCCTTGAGCAGCGAGCCCGAGGCCAGCACCACGGCGCCGATCAGGCCCAGCACCATCAGCGAGAAGTATTCGGCGGGGCCGAACTTGAAGGCCACTTCGGTCAGCGGCGGGGCGAAGGCGGCCAGGATGATGGTGCCCACGCAGCCCGCGAAGAACGAGCCGATGCCGGCGGCCGCGAGCGCGGGGCCTGCACGGCCCTTGCGCGCCATCTGGTAGCCGTCGATCACGGTCACCACCGAGGACGATTCGCCCGGCAGGTTCACCAGGATGGCGGTGGTGGAGCCGCCGTACTGCGCGCCGTAGTAGATGCCGGCCAGCATGATCAGCGCGGCCACGGGCGGCAGCGCGTAGGTGGCCGGCAGCAGCATGGCGATGGTCGCCACGGGGCCCACGCCGGGCAGCACGCCGATCAGCGTGCCCAGCAGACAGCCGATGAAGCAGTAGATCAGGTTCTGGAACGTAAACGCGACGCCAAAACCCATCGAGAGGTGTTCGAACAATTCCATGGTCTAGTCTCCACTCAACCCACGATGAAGCTGGGCCAGACAGGGAACTGCAGATTCAGCGCCCACACGAAAGCCCCGTAGCTGCCAGCAGCCAGGATGGTCGCCAGGACGAACACTTCCTTGAAGTTGAACTGGCTGCCTGCGAGGCTGGCCACGAAGGTCAGCCCATAAATCGCCACGATCAGGCCCATGGCCGGGATGCCGAAGCTGGGCAGGCCCGCGAGCAGCACGCCGAACAGCAGGTTGGCGCCGATGATGAACACGATCTGCTTCCAGGCCCACTTGCCGATCGGATCGCCGTCCACGGTCTCGACCACGGTGGCCTTGAACATGATGACGGCGCCGATGATGGCCAGCAGGACGCCCAGCATCAGCGGGAAGTAGCCGGGGCCCATGCGGGCGCCCGTTCCCACGCTGTAGGTGGTGGCGCCCCAGGCGAACCCACCTCCCACGGCCAGGAACATCAGGCCTGCAAAGAAGTCTTTATGACTCTTGATTTTCACGAATGTCTCCTAAAAGAAACCGACGGACGATTGTCGGGCGCGGCATGCCGCCCCTCTGTGTGGATTCCACCTACAGTCCCGTGCGGGGTTTCCCCTATGGCATGCGCAGGCCGCCGCGTCACTCCAGCGGCGGCGTGGCGGCGATGACTTCTTCGAGCGTGGTCACGCCCTCGGCCGCGCGCAGCGCGCCGGCCAGGCGCAAGGGGCGCATGCCGTCCTGCACGGCCTGGCGGCGCAGCGCGTCGATGGAGGGGGACTGGTTCACCTGGGCCTTGAGGGCCTCGGTCACGGTGAGCAGTTCGTACAGGCCCATGCGGCCGCGAAAGCCCGTCATGCGGCATTCCACGCAGCCCACGGGCCGGTAGGCGCGGTAGCCGCCGTTGATCTTCCAGGGGCGGATCAGGTCGGCCAGCGCCGCGGGGTCGGCTGCCTCGTCCATCTGGCGGCAGTGCTTGCACAGCGTGCGCACCAGGCGCTGCGCCAGCACGCCCAGCACCGTGGCGTTGATGAGGTAGGGCGGCACGCCCAGCTCCATGAGGCGCGTGACGGCGCTGGGCGCGTCGTTCGTGTGCAGGGTGCTGAAGACCAGGTGGCCGGTGAGCGCGGCCTGCACGGCCATGTCGGCGGTGGCGAGGTCGCGGATCTCGCCGACCATGATGATGTCCGGGTCCTGGCGCATGAGCGCGCGCAGCCCCTCGGCGAAGTTGAAGTCGAGCTGCGGCTGCACCTGGGTCTGGTTGAAGCTGGGCTCGATCATCTCGATCGGGTCTTCCACCGTGCTCACGTTGACCTCCTCGGTGGCCACGCGCTTGAGGGTGGAATAGAGCGTGGTGGTCTTGCCCGAGCCCGTGGGGCCGGTCACGAGGATGATGCCGTGCGGCCGCTTGACGAGCGACTCCCAGCGCTGCGCGTCGTGCGGCGAGAAGCCCAGCGCGTCCAGGTCCTTGACGGCGTTGTCGGGGTCGAAGATGCGCATCACCATCTTCTCGCCGAAGGCCGTGGGCAGCGTGGACAGGCGCATTTCCACCTCGTCGCCGCGCGGGTTGCGGGTCTTGATGCGGCCGTCCTGCGGGCGGCGCCTTTCCACCACGTCCATGCGGCCCAGCAGCTTCACGCGCGCCACCATGGCGTTGAGCACGCCCATGGGCATCTGGTAGACGGCGTGCAGCACGCCGTCGATGCGAAAGCGGATCACGCCCTGCTCGCGCCGCGGCTCCAGGTGGATGTCGCTCGCGCGCTGGTCGAAGGCGTACTGCCACAGCCAGTCCACCACCTTGACCACGCCCTGGTCGTTGGCGTCGAGCTGCTTGTTGCTCTTGCCCAGCTCCACCAGCTGCTCGAAGCTGTTGCCGCCAGCGCTGCCGCCGGACTTCTGCGCGGCGCGCACCGACTTGGCCAGCGCATAGAACTCCGCCGTGAAGCGCGTGATGTCCTGCGGGTTGGCCATGACGCGGCGCACCGTGCGCCTGGCCTGGCGCTCCACCTCTTCCACCCAGTCGTACAGGAAGGGCTCGGCCGTGGCCACCACCACCTCCTTGGACGAAACCTGCACGGGCAGCACCTTGTGGCGCTCGGCATAGCTGGCGCTCATGGCGTCGGCCACGCGGCCCACGTCCACCTTGAGCGGGTCGATGCGCAGGAAGTCCAGGCCGCAACGCCGCGCCACGTATTCGGTGAGCATGTCCACGTCCAGCGGCTTGCCGTCGCTGGCGCGCACCATGGCCACGTTGCCCAGGCGCACCAGCGGGTGCTGGCTGCTCTCGGCCTGCGAGCAGCGTGCGATGGTGCGCTGCGCCTGCTCGGCGCTGACCACGCCGTCGGCGCGCAGCCAGTCCACGATGCCGCGCCACTCCAGCGGGCCGGACGGGGCCTGCGGCGTCTTCATGGCTTGGCGACCGGCTTGAACCCGCGCAGCCACTTGGGCGCGGGCAGGTCCCAGCGGGCCTGCAGGCCTTCAGCCCGCGCCAGCAGCTCGGCGCGCTTCGGGCGCGTGGGCGTGCGCTGGGCCAGCACCACGGTGTTGCCCTCGCGCGTGGGTTTGAAGGCCCAGAGCGCGTCCTCGCCGAAGGCCTCGGCCATGCGCGCCAGGCTGCGCTCGTAGCTCGACGAGCGGCCGAAGAGGTTCACGGTCATGCAGCCCTCCTCGGTCAGCAGCGCGCGGCAGTCGGCATAGAAGCCGGCGCTGTCGAGCACGGGCGCGGCGGCCTCGTGGTCGTAGAGGTCGACGGCCAGCGCATCCACCGTGCCGTGCCACTCGGGTTTCTGGATCTCCTGCGCCGCGTCGGCCAGCACCACGCGCTGCATGGGGCCGTCAGGCGGCAGCTTGAACCAGGCGCGGCAGACGGCCTCCACGCGCGGGTTCAGCTCCACCACGGTGCAGCACATGCGCAGCTTCTTGCGGCAGAACTTGGTGATGGCGCCCGCGCCCAGGCCGAGCTGCATGGCGTGGCGCTTCGCGACGCTGGCTGGCTCCACGAACAGCAGCCAGGCCATCATGCGCTGCACGTATTCGAGTTCGAGGGCAAAGGGATCGTCGATGCGCATGGAGCCCTGGATCCAGGGCGTGCCCAGGTGCAGGTGGCGCACCTCGCCATCGTCGGAGACGCTGACTTCGGGCAGTTCGGCGGTGGGGGATTTCTTGCGGATCACGTCAGTCCAAAGCGTGCCATGGCCTCGTGCCAGGCGTTCAGTTTTTTCTCGAAGCTCCACGACGCGTTGGCCGGGCTGGTGGAGGGCAGGCGCAGCGAGGGGATCTCCACCCCCAGGCTGGCACGCACGGCCTTCGCGTGGCGGAAGCTCTCGCCGCCATTGTGGGCGACGGCCGCCAGGTGCGGCGCGCGCGCCAGCAGGCCCTGGAAGTCGTTGACGCGGGCATTGCGGATGCTGGTGTCCAGGCTGCCCTCGCGCTCGCAGGCAGCGTACACGTCCCATATCCCCAGCCCGCGCGCCAGCACCCAGCCGCAGCGGCCGGCGTAGTCGGCGGGCAGCGGGTGCTGCGGCCACAGCGCCGCGAGGATGCGCCAGAAGTGGTTCTGCGGATGACCGTAGTACTGCTGCGCGCGCAGCGAGGCCACGCCGGGAAAGCTGCCCAGCAGCAGCACGCGCGTGCCCTCGCCCACCACGGGCGGCAGGCCCACGAGGCGCGGCTCAAAGGGTGCGTTCATGGGATGAATACTATCAATTGAATAGCTTCTTGCGCTTGTCCATCAAGCGCTGGAGGCCGAAAACACTCATATTCTTCCGGCCAGCCGGGGCAGCGCGGTGCGGGCATTGTCGCGGCATGCGCGAGCCAGCTCCTCCACCGCGATGCCGCGCAGGCCCGCCACCACGGCGCCGATGCGCGGCAGCTCGGCCGGGCTGTTGCGCGCAGGCGGGCGGCCGGCCGCGCGCTCGGCGGCGGTCACGTAGAGCCAGTGGGGCGGGATGTCGGGCGCGTCGGTTTCCAGCACCAGCGCATCCAGCGGCAGCTCGGTGGCCAGGCGGCGCAGCTGCAGCGCGCGGTCGAAGGTGACGGCGCCGCCGAAGCCCAGCTTGAAGCCCATGCCGATGAACGCCTGCGCCTGCTGCAGGCTGCCGTTGAAGGCGTGGGCGATGCCGCCGCGCACGGGCAGCTCGCGCAGGCCCTTGAGCAGCCGGTCGGCCGAGCGGCGCACGTGCAGGATCACCGGCAGGTCGAAGCGGCGCGCGATCTGCAGCTGGGCGCGGTAGAAGCGCTCCTGCCGCGCGGCGTCCAGCCCCTGCACGAAATAGTCGAGGCCGATCTCGCCGACGGCCACGAGGTGCGGGTCGCCGCAGTGGTCCTGCAGCGCCTGCGCCAGCAGATCCAGGTCGCCCTCGCCCGCTTGGCCGGTGAACAGGGGGTGGATGCCCAGCGCGTAGCTGTCGCCATGCCGGTGCGCCAGCGCGCGCACGGCCTGCAGGTTGGAAAGCTCCACCGCGGGCAATACGCAATGCGCCACCCCGGCCGCCCGCGCTGCGGCGCGCACGGCGTCGCGGTCGGGCGCGAACTCGGGGGCGTCGAGGTGGCAGTGGGTGTCGATCCAGCATTCCATCCGGCGCATGATGCCAGCGCGCCGGCGGGGGATCTGTCAGTCGGTCTTGGACACGCGGCAGGTCTTGATGCCCAGCAGCGAGTAGGCCGGGCAGTTGCCAATGGCCCCGGTCAGCAGGGGCACCACGCCCAGCCAGCCCCACCAGCCCACGGTGCCCGTGGCCGCCAGGGCGATCAGCACCAGGCCCACGGCGATGCGCAGGCCGCGGTCGATTCCTCCGACATTGCATTTCATGACAACACTCCTTTGATGAAAAAACGGGGGACCGGGCGTCTCAGGGACAGAAGATGGCCTTGAGCGCGGCGACGAGCTGTTCCACCGCCGGGTCGGCGATGCGGTAGTAGAGGGTTTGCGCGTCGCGCCGGAAGGCCACCAGCCCTTCGTGGCGCATGCGCGCCAGGTGCTGCGACAGCGCCGACTGGCTCAACTCCACCTGCTCCAGCAGCGTGCCGACCGAGGCCTCGCCCAGCTCGATGAGCAGGCACAGCACCAGCAGCCGGTGCTCGTTGCCGACGACGCGCAGCAGTGCCGCCGCGCGGGCCGCGCCCTGTTGCATGAATTCCCGGTCGGAAGCTGTGGCCACCGGCGCTCCTTGTTGCGAAAAATCTAAATTAACTTTTACTAATTTAGTTTTTTCTAAACAAAAAGTCAAACGGCGCCCCGCGCCGTTGTGGACCGCTTATCCCAGCACGCCGGACACCAGCCGCACCACGCGGTCGCAGCGCGCCGCCAGCGACTCGTCGTGCGTCACCATCACGAAGGCCGTGCCGCGCTCGCGTGCCAGGCGCAGCATGAGCTGGAACACGCCGTCGGCCGTGGCGCGGTCCAGGTTGCCGGTGGGTTCGTCGGCCAGCACGCAGGCAGGCTCGGTGACCAGCGCGCGCGCGATCGCCACGCGCTGGCGCTCGCCGCCGGACAGCTCGGCCGGGCGGTGGTGCACGCGCTCGCCCAGGCCCACGGCCTGCAGCATGCGCACGGCGCGCTCGATGCATTGCGCATAGGGCTCGCGGCGGATGCGCAGCGGCATGGCCACGTTGTCCTGCGCGCTGAACTCGGGCAGCAGGTGGTGGAACTGGTAGATGAAGCCCAGGTGCGCGTTGCGCAGCTGCCCCTGCTGCGCGGGCGAGAGCGTATGCAGGTCCTGGCCCTTGAGCGTGACGGTGCCGCTGCTCGGCGCATCGAGCCCGCCCAGCAGGTGCAGCAGCGTGCTCTTGCCCGAGCCCGATGCGCCCACGATGGCGAGCGTCTCGCCCGCACGCACCTGCAGGTCCACGCTCTTGAGCACGCTCACGTCGAGCCGCCCTTCGGTGAAGCGCTTGGACAGGCCCTGGGCCTGCAAAACCACATCGTTTTTCACAGTGTTCATTTCAGTGATCCGTGCGCTGCCCACAAGGCATGAAACCGGCGCAACCCAGGCGAGGGCAGCCGCGCAAGGGCCGCCCCGCCGCGCTGGCGGCGTCCCCCCTCCCGGAGCGCGAAGCGCGCAGAGAGAGGGGGGAAGGCGCGAAGCGCCTCAGGGGGGTGTCACTCATACCGCAGCGCCTCCGCGGGGTTCACGCGGCTGGCGCGCCAGCTCGGGTACAGCGTGGCCACGAAGGCCAGGATCAGGGAGATGACGGCGATGGGCACGATGTCACGGCTTTGCGGGTCGCTGGGCATGCGGCTGATGAGATAAATATCTTTGGGCAGGAAGGTGGTGTGCAGCAGCCGCTCGATGGCGGGCACGATCACGTCTATGTTGTGGGCGATCCCCAGCCCCAGCAGGAGCCCGGCCAGCGTGCCGATCACGCCCACCATCGCGCCCTGCACCACGAACACGCCCATGATGCTGCCGGGGCTCGCGCCCAGTGTGCGCAGGATGGCGATGTCCGCGCGCTTGTCCTGCACCGTCATCACCAGCGTGGAGACGAGGTTGAACGCCGCCACCGCGACGATGAGCGTGAGGATGATGAACATCATGCGTTTTTCGAGCTGCACGGCGGCGAACCAGGTCTTGTTCTGCTGCGTCCAGTCGCGGATCAGCAGGTGGCCCGAGAGGCTGTGCGCGAGCTGCTGCGTGACCTCGGGCGCGGCATGCAGGTCGCGCAGTTTCAGGCGCACGCCGGTCGGCCCCTCCAGGCGGAAGATGCGCTCGGCGTCCTCGTGGTGCAGCAGCACCAGGGCCGAGTCATATTCGTAGTGGCCGGAATTGAACGTGCCCGCCACCGTCATCTGCTTGAGGCGCGGCACCACGCCCGCGGGCGTGACCTGGCCGGCCGGGGCGATCAGCGTCACCGCGTCGCCCGCGCGCACGCCGAGCTGGCGCGCCAGCTCGCTGCCCAGCACCACGCGGAACTCGCCCGGCACCAGGGCCTTGAGGCCCTCTACGTTCTCGGCCGCGAGGTCGGTCACCTCGCCCTCGCGCAGCGGGTCGATGCCGCGCACCAGCGCACCCTTCATGTCCTCGCCGCGCGCCAGCAGCGCCTGCGAGGCAACGAACGGCGCCGCGCCCACCACGTTGGGGTTGGCGCGCGCCTCGGCCAGCGTGCGCTGCAGGTCGGGCAGGGCCGCGCCGTCGGGCGCGAAGATCTCGACGTGCGAAACCACGGAGAGCATGCGGTCGCGCACCTCCTTCTGGAAACCGTTCATCACCGACAGCACGATGATGAGCGCCGCCACGCCGAGCGCGATGCCCAGCATGGACACGCCCGAGATGAAGGAGATGAAGCCATTGCGCCGCGTGGCGCGGCCCGCCCGGGTGTAGCGCCAGCCCAGGGCCAGTTCGTAGGGAATTTGCATGGTGAGGGAAAGAGGGGTGCCGGATTGTGGCATCCGGGACAATAGGCCCCATGTCGGACACTCCCCATTTGCTCATCCCCCTGGCCGCGAGCCATGCCGAGGGATGCGCGCAGGCGATGCAGCGCCTCGCCCTGCCCCACCTGGACGCGCTGCTCGCGCGCCTCACGCCCCTGGAGGCCGACGCCGGAGAAGAAACCGATTTCGCCCCGCCCCACGAGCGCGCCCTGGCCCGCCATCTGAACCTGCCCGGCGCCCCCACGCCCTGGGCCGCCTGGCACGCCCGGCGCCAGGACGGCGCCTGGGCCTTCATCACGCCCTGCCAGTGGCACGTGGGCGCCGACCACGTGACGCTGACCGACCCGGCCGCCCTGCGGCTGGACGAGGCCGACTCGCGCGCGCTGCTCGCCATCCTGGCGCCCTGGTTCGCCGAGGACGGCATCACGCTCGCCTACGACCAGCCCACGCGCTGGCTGGCGCGCGGCGCGGTGTTCGAGGGCCTCGCCACCGCCTCGCTCGACCGCGTGGTGCAGCGCGACGTGCGCGCCTGGCTGCCTGATGCAGGCCAGGCCCGGCTGGTCCACCGCCTGCACAGCGAGATGCAGATGCTGCTCTACACCCACCCGTTCAACGACGCGCGCGCCGCCCGGGGCCTGCCGCCCGTCAACGCCTTCTGGGTGCACGGCGCGGGCGCCCTGCCCCAGCCCCCCGCCCCCGTGGCGCCGCCCGAAGTGCCCACCGCCCTGCGCGACGCCGCGCTGCGCGAGGACTGGCCCGCCTGGACCGCCGCCTGGCAGGCGCTGGACGCCGGCCCCGTCGCCCGCCTGGCCGCGCACGTGGCCGCCGGCGGCACGGCGCGGCTCACGCTCTGCGGCGAGCGCGGCGCGCTGGCGTGGCACGCCGCCCCGCGCGGCCTGCGCCAGAAGATTCAAAGCCTTTTCAAGCCCCAGCGCTTTACCAGCTTGCGCGAGCAGCTATGAAGATAGTAGCTAGAGACATTCCCCCCCGCGCCGCCTGGGCGCTGGAGCAGGCCGGCGTGCACCCGCTGCTGGCGCGCCTGTACGCTGCGCGCGGCATCACCGGCCAGCACGAGCTGGACGACGCCCTCGCCCGCCTGCTGCCGCCCCACACCCTGCGCGGCGCGCGCGAGGCCGCCGCGCTGCTGGCCGACGCCATCGCCCTGGACAAGCGCCTGATGATCGTGGCCGACTACGACTGCGACGGCGCCACCGCCTGCGCCGTGGGCGTGCGGGGCCTGCGGCTGCTGGGCGCGCGGCATGTGGACTACCTCGTACCCGACCGCGTGGTGGACGGCTACGGCCTCACCCCACCCATCGCGCGGCGCGTGGCGCAACAGGGCGCCCAAGTCCTCATCACCGTGGACAACGGCATCGCCAGCTGCGAGGGCGTGGCCGAGGCCAAGGCGCTGGGCCTGGCCGTGCTCGTCACCGACCACCATCTGCCCGGCCCCCAACTCCCCGAGGCCGACGCCATCGTCAACCCCAACCAGCCGGGCTGCACGTTCGAGAGCAAATCCATCGCCGGCGTGGGCGTCATGTTCTACGTGCTCATGCAGCTGCGCGCCGAGCTGCGCGCGCGCGGCGTGTTCGACGCGGCCAGCCAGCCCCGGCTGGAGCCGCTGCTGCCCCTGGTCGCCCTGGGCACCGTGGCCGACGTGGTGCGGCTGGACTGCAACAACCGCCGCCTCGTCGCCCAGGGCCTCAAGCGCATCCGCGCGGGCCAGATGCAGCCGGGCATCCAGGCGCTGTTCGACGCGGCCGGCCGCAAGGCGCCCGCGGCCACCACCTTCGACTTCGGCTTCGCGCTGGGGCCCCGCATCAACGCCGCGGGGCGCCTGGCGGACATGACCATCGGCATCGAGTGCCTGCTGACCGACGACCCCGCGCGCGCCGCCCAGCTCGCGCGCCAGCTCGACGCCATCAACCGCGAGCGCCGCGAGCTGGAGGGCGGCATGCGCGAGCAGGCCATGCTGCTGGCCGAGAGCCTGTTCGAGGAGGGCGACGCGCCGCCGCCCGCCATCAGCGTGTTCGACCCGGACTTCCACGAAGGCGTGGTGGGCATCGTCGCCTCGCGCCTCAAGGACAAGCTGCACCGCCCCAGCTTCGTGTTCGCGGCCAGCAGCGAAGGCGGCAAGCTCAAGGGCTCGGGCCGCTCCATCCCGGGCTTCCACCTGCGCGACGCGCTGGACCTGGTGGTCAAGCGCCACCCCGGCGTGGTGCTGAAGTTCGGCGGCCACGCCATGGCTGCCGGCTGCACCGTGGCGGCGGAACACTACGCCACCTTCGAGCAGGCCTTTGCCCAGGTGGCGCAGGAATGGCTGGACGCCGCCACCCTCACCCGCCGCCTGGAGACCGACGGCCCCCTGGCCCCCGAGTACTGCCGCGCCGAGCTCGTGGACACGCTGCACCGCGAGGTCTGGGGCCAGGGCTTCGCGCCGCCCACCTTCAGCGAGGAGGTGCAGGTGCTGAGCCAGCGCCTCGTGGGCGAGGCCAAGAACCACCTGTCGCTCAAGCTGCTGCACCAGGGCCAGCCGGTGGACGCCATCTGGTTCGGCCACACCGAGCCGCTGCCCGAGCGCGCGCTGCTGGCGTTCCGGCTCGACGTGAACGAGTGGCGCGGCGAGCGGCGGGTGCAGTTCCTGGTGGAAGGGGTGGAGTTCTGATTTCCTGGTGAAATCAGGCTCCAGCGCTTGACCGGCAAGCGCGGGCAGCTATCTTTTCAGAAGCTCTCCCAATCCCCGTCCGCCTGCGCGGGCGCGGCGGCGGGGGCCTTGGCCGGCAACTGCGCCTGCGCGGGCCTGGGCGGCGCCTTGCGGGCGGGCGTCGTCACGCCGGGCGTCGTCACGCGGGGTGTCCCAACGCTGGGCGCCTTGGCCGCAGCGGCCACCGCAGGCCGGGCCGCGGACACGGGCGCGGGCGCAGGCCGGCGCACGGCGGGCGGGGCGCTGGCCACATGGCCCACGTTGAACACCGACACTACCTGCGCCAGCCGCTGCGCCTGCTCGTGCATGGCGGCCGCCGCGGCGGTGGATTGCTCCACCAGCGCGGCGTTCTGCTGCGTCATCTGGTCCAGGTTGGCAACGGCCTGGTTCACCTGCGAGATGCCGTCGCGCTGCTCCGTGGAAGAGGCGGTGATCTCCCCGATCAGGTCGCTCACGCGGCGCACGCTGTGCACGATGTCGTGCATGCTCTGGCCCGCCTGCTCCACCTGGGCCGATCCGGCCTGCACGTTGTCCACGCTGGCGGTGATGAGCTGCTTGATCTCCTTGGCTGCTTCCGCACTGCGCTGCGCCAGGCTGCGCACCTCGCCGGCCACCACCGCGAAGCCCCGGCCCTGCTCGCCCGCGCGCGCCGCTTCCACGGCGGCGTTGAGCGCCAGGATGTTGGTCTGGAACGCGATGCCGTCGATCACGCCGATGATGTCGGCGATCTTGCGGCTGGACTCCGTGATGTGCTGCATGCTGCTCACCACCTGGCCCACCACGTCGCCGCCGCGCTCGGCCGCCTGCGCGGCGTTGGCGGCCAGCTGGTTGGCCTGGCGCGCCGTGTCGGCCGACTGGGTGACGGTGGCGGTGAGCTCTTCCATGCTGGCAGCCGTCTCCTCCAGGTTGGCGGCCGTCTGCTCGGTGCGCGCCGACAGGTCCTGATTGCCGGTGGCGATCTCGCTGGAGGCGGAGGAGACCGATTCCACCCCCGAACGCACCTCGCTCACCACGCCGCGCAGCCGCGCGCCCATGGCCGAGAGTGAGCGCAGCATGTGGCCCAGCTCGTCGCCGCGCTCGTCGTGCACGTCCTGCGTCAGGTCGCCCGCCGCGATGGCATCGGCCATACCCACGGCCCGCCCCAGCGAGCGCGTGATCGAGCGCACGAAGAGCCCCGCCAGCACCACGCCGACGAGCACCACCGCCAACGCGATGGCCGCCCCCACCCAGAGCGCGCGGTGGCGGTGCTGCAGGGCGTCCTGCTTGGCGGCGTCGCGCTGGCGCTCCTGCAGCTGCACGTAGCCGTCCTGCTCGCCCACGTAGCGGGCCACGGCGGGCAGCAGCTTGCTGTCCACGATGTCCACCACGCTGGCGTAGTCGCCGTCGGCGCGCGCCTTGCCGCCGGCGGCGTTGAACTCCAGCACCTGCTTGCGCGCGGCGGCCACGCGCTCGAGCTGGGCGCGGTCCTCCGCCGTGAAGGCGCGCTCGTCGATCTGCTTCTGGACGGCGCTGATGGCCTGGATGCCCTCCTTGGACTGCTGGCGCATGCGCTCGGCCAGGGCCTCGTCGGGCACCCGCAGCGCCATGACGGCCTGCTCGACGGCCAGCGCCGACAGGCCCTTCCAGCGCAGGGCCAGGCTGATGCGGTCCTCGTTGGCCTGCACGATGCGCGCGGCCTCGTCGTCGAGGTGGACCAGGTAGGCCAGCAGGCCGCCCAGCAGCGCCAGCATGGAGAGCATCAGCCCCAGGATGAGGGCCCACAGCTTGCGGGCGACCGGCATATCGTTGAGATTCATGGCGCGTTCACTTGTGCGGAAAAAGAGGGGAAAAGAGCCGTTGGTGCGAGGGGGCGTAGCTTCTCACCTGCGCACATTTCCTCACAGATTCTTGTGCCGCCCGGCGCCTTCCGTGCCGTAACCACAACGCCCTCCCCGTCAAAAGGTGCGTCCTACAATGGCCCGGTGACCATCCCACTGAACGCCGACCTGCACTGCCACTCCGTCGTCTCCGACGGCACCCTCACCCCCGAGGAACTGGCCGCGCGCGCCCACGCGGGCGGCGTCGCGCTCTGGGCGCTGACCGACCACGACGAGATCGGCGGCCAGCACCGCGCCGCCGCCGCCGCGAACGCGCTGGGCATGGACTACCTCACGGGCGTGGAGATCTCCGTCACCTTCGCCGACACCACGGTGCACATCGTGGGCCTGGGCTTCGACGCCGACGACGCGCAGCTCGCGCAGGGACTGGCCGACACGCGCGGCGGCCGCGGCGGGCGGGCGCAGGAGATCGCGCACCAGCTGGCCGGGGCCGGCATCCCCGGCGCCTACGAAGGCGCGCTGCGCTACGCGGGCAACCCGGAGCTGATCTCGCGCACGCACTTCGCGCGCTTTCTCGTCGAAACCGGCGCCTGCCACGACACGGCGGAGGTCTTTCGCCGCTATCTCACCGAAGGCAAGCCCGGCTTCGTGCCGCACCGCTGGGCCACGCTGGGCAATGCGGTGCGCTGGATCACCGAGGCGGGCGGCATGGCCGTGATCGCCCACCCCGCGCGCTACAAGTTCAGCGCCAACGAGGAATACGCGCTGTTCACCGAGTTCAAGCAGCACGGCGGCCTGGGCGTGGAGGTGGTCACCGGCAGCCACACGCCCGCCGAATACCCCGTCTACGCCGCCATGGCGCGCGAATTCGGCCTGGCCGCCTCGCGCGGCAGCGACTTCCACAGCCCGGACGAATCCCACGTCGACCTGGGCGCCCTGCCGCCCCTGCCCTCGGGGCTCACGCCCGTCTGGGAGCAGCTGGCCGGACGCATCCAGCGCGCATAGTTCCCACCATGGCCCAGTACTTCGAAGCCCACCCCGACAACCCGCAGCCGCGCCTGCTCAAGCAGGCCGCCGGCCTGCTCGCCGGCGGCGGCCTGCTGGCCGTGCCCACCGACTCCAGCTACGCGCTGGTCTGCCAGCTCGACGACAAGCAGGCCGTGGACCGGCTGCGCCGCGTGCGCCAGATCGACGAGAAGCACCACCTCACGCTGCTGTGCCGCGACCTGTCGGAGCTGGCCAGCTACGCCCATGTGGACAACCGGCAGTACCGCCTGCTCAAGCTGGCCACGCCGGGGCCCTACACCTTCATCCTGGACGCGACCAAGGAAGTGCCGCGCCGCGTGAGCCACCCGCAGCGCAAGACCATCGGCCTGCGCGTGCCCGACCGCAAGGGCCTGCAGATGCTGCTGGAGCTGCACGGCGCGCCGCTGCTGGCCACCACGCTGATCCCGGCGGGCGAGACCGATCCCCTGAACGACCCGCACGACATCCGCGAGCGCTACGAGCGCCTGGTCGACGGCATCGTGGATGCCGGCGCCTGCCCCCTGGAACCCACCACGGTGCTGGACCTCACGCCCATGGGCACGGGCGGCGAGCCGGTGGTGGTGCGCGAGGGGCGCGGCAGCCTGCAGGCGCTGGGCCTTTAAGCCAAATCGGACTCCAGCGCTTATCCAGCAAGCGCAACCAGCTCTTATTTCAGTAGCAACTGGCCGGCGGCGGGTGCATCGTCGTCGTCCAGCTTGAACGCGCCCACGGCCTGCTGCAGGTCGCCGGCGCGCTCCTTCAGCGCGGCGGCGGCGTGCGCAGCCTGCTGCACCAGGGCGGCGTTGTGCTGGGTGGCGCCGTCCATGTGGGCCACAGCCTGGTTCACATGGCCGATGCCGTCGCTCTGCTCCTCCAGCGCGTGCGAGATCTCGCCCAGCAGGCCGCTCACCTGGCCCACGGACTGCACGATTTCCTGCATGGTCTGCCCGGCCTGGCCCACGAGGCCGGCGCCGCTTTGCACCTGCTCCACGGACTGCTGGATCAGCGCCTTGATCTCGCGCGCCGCCACGGCGCTGCGCTGCGCCAGGTTGCGCACCTCGCTGGCCACCACCGCGAAGCCCCGGCCCTGCTCGCCTGCGCGCGCGGCCTCCACGGCCGCGTTGAGCGCCAGGATGTTGGTCTGGAACGCGATGCCCTCGATGACCTGGATGATGTCCACGATCTTGCGCGAGCTGGCGCTGATCGCGTCCATGGTCTGCACCACCTCGCCCACCACGGTGCCGCCGCGGCTGGCGGTGTGCGACGCGTTCACCGCCAGGCCGCTGGCCGAGCGCGCGCGGTCCGCGTTCTGGCGCACGGTGGCCGTGAGCTGCTCCATGCTGGCTGCCGTCTGCGTGAGGGCGGACACCTGCTCCTCGGTGCGGCGCGACAGGTCCACGTTGCCCGCCTCGATCTCGCCGGACGACACGCCGATGGCGTCGGCCGACTGCTTGATGCGCCCGACCAGCTCGGTCAGCGTGTCCTCCATGGTGCCCAGGGCGCCCAGCAGGCGGCCGAAGTCGCCGCCCAGCTCGGAGCTGAACTCCTGGCTCAGGTCGCCCGAGGCCACCGTCTCGGCGATCAGGATGGCCTGCGACAGCGGCTGCACGATGCCGCGGCGCAGCGACCACAGCGACAGCAGCGCCACCGCCACGGCGGCGCCCCCCAGGATCCAGACCCAGAGGACGGCCGCGCCCGCCCCGCCCGCCGGCTGCGCCAGCCCCCACAGAGCCACGGCCATGAGTGCGCACACCCACACCGCCAGCGACCCGAACGCCAGCGTGAGGCGCACTCCAATCGTCATCCGGTCCATACCCTTGGTCTCCTGTCGTATTCGTTTTTCCTGTTGCAATTGGCAACAATCCGGGCGATGCTAACAAGCTTTGGCGGAGCCTGCAGTGCGTAATTCCCACGTCTGAGACAATCGGCGGCGTGGACCTTTCCAATCTCATCCAAACCGTACTCATCTACGCGCTGCCCGTGCTGTTCGCCATCACGGTGCATGAAGCGGCCCACGGCTACGCGGCCCGGCACTTCGGCGACAACACCGCGCTGATGATGGGGCGCATCACGCTCAACCCCCTCAAGCACATCGACCCGGTCGGCACCATCCTGATGCCGCTGCTGCTCTATTTCGCCACGTCCGGCGCCTTCCTGTTCGGCTACGCCAAGCCCGTGCCGGTGAACTTCGGCCACCTGCGCAATCCCAAGCGCGACATGATCTGGGTGGCGCTGGCGGGGCCCGCGTCCAACTTCGTGCAGGCCATCGCCTGGGCGCTGCTGCTGGTGGCGCTGGTGGCCTTCGGGGTCGGCGAGCGGTTCTTCCTGGAGATGGCCCGCGCGGGCATCCTGGTGAACCTGGTCATGTGGGCCTTCAACCTGTTTCCGCTGCCGCCGCTGGACGGCGGCCGCATCCTCGCCGGCCTGCTGCCCTGGCGGCAGGCGCAGTGGCTCGCGCGCATCGAGCCCTACGGCTTCTTCATCGTGCTGGCGCTGGTGGTGGCTGGCATCGTGGGCACGCTCTGGCTGCGCCCGCTGATGTCGCTGGGCTATGCTGCCATCGACCTGCTGATCTCCCCTCTCACCGCTTTGCTTCGATAAATGTCCACCACGCGCTTTCTCACCGGAATCACCCCTTCGGGCACGCCGCACCTGGGCAACTACGCGGGCATGATGCGCCCGGCCATCGCCGCCACCCGCACGCCGGGGGTAGAGAACTTCTATTTCCTGGCCGACTACCACGCCCTCATCAAGTGCCAGGAGCCCGAGCGCGTGCACCGCTCCACGCTGGAGATCGCCGCGAGCTGGCTGGCCGCGGGCCTGGACCCGCAGCAGGTGACGTTCTACCGCCAGTCCGACATCCCCGAGATTCCCGAGCTGACCTGGTTCCTCACCTGCGTGACCGGCAAGGGGGTGCTCAACCGCGCCCATGCCTACAAGGCGGCGCAGGACAAGAACCACGAGGCCGGCCGCGACGGCGACGACGGCGTGAGTGCGGGCCTGTTCATGTACCCCGTGCTCATGGGCGCCGACATCCTGCTGTTCAACGCCCACAAGGTGCCCGTGGGCCGCGACCAGATCCAGCACATCGAGATGGCGCGCGACATGGCCGCGAGCTTCAACCACCTCTACGGCGAGCACTTCACGCTGCCCGAGGCGGCGATCGAGGACAGCGTGGCCACGCTGGCGGGCCTGGACGGCCGCAAGATGAGCAAGAGCTACGACAACACCATCCCGCTGTTCGCGCCGCGCGAGCAGCTGAAGAAGCTCATCGGCGCCATCGTCACCGACTCGCGCGCGCCCGGCGAGCCCAAGCAGGTCGAGGGCTCGGCCCTGTTCCAGATGTACCAGGCCTTCGCCACGCCCGGCGAAACCGCCGCCATGCGCCAGGCGTTCGCAGGCGGCATCGCCTGGGGCGAGGCCAAGCAGCAGCTGTTCGACTGCATCGACCGCGAGATCACGCCCATGCGCGCGCGCTACGACGACCTGATGGCCCACCCGGAGAAGGTGGAGGCCCAGTTGCAGATCGGCGCCGAGCGCGCCCGCGCCATCGCCCGCCCCTTCCTGCAGCAGCTACGCACCGCCGTGGGCCTGCGCCCGCTGACCGCGCAGCCCCAGGCCGCGAAGGCCGGCAAGGCGGACAGGGCGCAGCTGCCCTCGTTCAAGCAGTACCGCGAGGCGGACGGCAAGTTCTACTTCAAGCTCGTGGCCGCCGACGGCCGCCTGCTGCTGCAAAGCACGGGCTTCGACGCGCCGCGCGACGCGGGCCAGGCCATCGCCCGGCTGCAAAAGGAAGCGGGCGCCCTGCAGGCCCTGGCGCCCCACCTCGCGCCCGTGGAAGGCGCAGGCCCCGAGGAGGCCGCCGCCGCCCTGCGCGCCCTGGCGGCCGCGGCGGAGTGACCTGCTACTTTTTCAATAGCTACCCGCGCTTTCCTGGAAAGCGCCAGAGGCCAAAAACGTACCAACGAAAGGGGAGTCATGCGCATAGCGGCTTTGGACGACGATACGCTCCAGCTTGAACTCTTCACCCATGCCCTCACGGACATGGGCCACGTCTGCCGCACCTACACCACCGGCGCGGCGCTGCTCAAGGACCTGCGGCGCGAGACCTTCGACCTGCTGATCGTGGACTGGCACCTGCCCGACACCACCGGCCCCGAGATCGTGGGCTGGGTGCGCGAGCACGTCGGCGCCGACCTGCCCATCCTCTTCGTCACCAACCGCCAGGAGGAGCGCGACATCGTGCAGGGCCTGGCCTGCGGCGCCGACGACTTCATGGCCAAGCCCGTGCGCGTGGGCGAGCTGTCCGCCCGCGTGGGCGCCCTGCTGCGCCGTGCCTACCCGGCCGCCACCAACCACGTGCTGGAGTTCGGCCCCTACCGCTTCCTGCCCGAAACGCGCACGCTGGAGATGAACGGCGCGCCCGTGGAGCTCAAGACGCGCGAATACGAGCTGGCGCTGTTCCTGTTCCAGAACATGGGTCGCCTGCTCTCGCGCGACCACCTGCGCGAAATCATCTGGGGCCAGAGCGCCGAGGTCATCTCGCGCTCGCTCGACACCCACATCTCGCGCCTGCGCACGCTGCTCGACCTGCGGCCCGCCAACGGCTACATGATCACGGCCGTGTACGGCGTGGGCTACCGCTTCGAAGCCGTGAAGCCGCCCGAGGACGAGCCCGCCGCCGGCGCCACCCTACCGTAGGCCGAGGACAACGACATGGCTACTTTCCACCGCCGATGGGCCCACGGATGCCGCGCGGCATCCCTCGCGCTGGCGCTCGCCGCCTGCGGGTTCGCGCACGCCGGGGGCGACTTCGTGGAGCACCGCGTGCAGCCCGGCGACACGCTGGAGGCCCTCTCCGCCCAGTACCTGGGCTCTCCGCGCCTGTGGCAGCGCCTGCAGGCGCACAACCAGGTGGGCAACCCGCGCCACCTGCAGCCCGGCACGGTACTGCGCATCCCCGCCGAACTGCTGCCCATGGGCTCGGCCCGCGTGAGCTTCGTGCAGGGCGACGCCCGCGTCCTCCTGCCCGGCGCCGCCGACCCGGTGGCGCTGCAGACCGGCCAGGACCTGCCCGAGGGCGCGCGCGTGCAGGTGCCCGCCGACGGGTTCATCAACGTGCGCCTGAGCGACGGCACCATGATCCGCGTGCAGGCCGACTCCGACGTGCGGCTGCAGCAGTTGCGCCGGCGCGGCCGCGCGGGCGACGCGCAGTCGGTGCTGGAGCTGCAGCGCGGCAGCGTCGAATCCACGGTGCCTCCCAGCCAGGGCGGCGCGCGCCGCTTCGAGATCCGCACGCCCATGGCCTCGACCAGCGTGCGCGGTACCCGCTTCGCCGTGCAGCTGCAGGGCGACGGCCGCACGCTGGCCGCCGTCACGGAAGGCACGGTGGCCGTCGACCAGCGCCAGGCCGCGCGGGCCGCGGGCACTTCCCCGACCCAGGTGCGCGGCGGCCAGGGCGTGGCCGTGTCGGCGGACGGCACCGTGGGCGCGCCGCAGGCCCTGCTGCCCGCGCCCGACCTGTCGGCATTGCCGGCCTCGGTGCACGATGCCGACTTCCTGTCCTTGGCGCTCACCCCCGTGGCCGGCGCGGTGGCCTACCAGGTGCAGGTGGCGCGCGACGCCGACCTCACTGAAGTGCTGCGCAGCGGCACCTTCCCCACGCCGGCCCTGCGCCTGCGCGCCGTGGAAGACGGCCACTACCACATCGCGGTGCGCGCCGTGGATGCCACAGGCCTGCCCGGCCTGCCGGCGCGGCGAGCCATCACCGTCAAGGCGCACCCCGTGCCTCCTCTGTACCAGGCACCAGCGGCGGGCGGCACACTTTCACACACGCAAGGCGCGCTGGCGTGCACTGCCGTCGTGGGCGTGGCGCGCTACCGCATCCAGGTGGCGCAGGACGAAAACTTCGCAGCCCCCGTGCTCGACACCACCGCGCCGGACTGCGGCGCGCAGGTGGCCGCGCTCGCGCCCGGCCGCTACCACTGGCGCGTGGCGAGCATCCGCGAGCTGCCCGGCGGCGCGCAGGACCAGGGCCCGTACGCCCTGCCCCAGGCGTTCACGGTGGCCGACAACCCCGCAGCGCTGAGCGCCGCCGCATTGAGCACGGGCGGCGACGACCAGCCCGGCCTGCACCTGCGCTGGCCGGCGGAGCCGGGCCAGAGCTTCCGCGTGCAGGTCTCGGCCAGCGAGGACTTCTCCGCGCCACTGGTGGACGAACGGCTGGAGGCGCCCGCCTGGTCGTCCACCACCCTGCCGCCGGGCGCCTATTTCGTGCGCATCCAGACCCGCGACCCCTCGGGGCTGGAGAGCGACTTCTCCACCCCGCGCCAGGTGCGCGCGCAGCCCCCGGTGCGCTCGGGCGCGGGCCTGCCCGTCACCGCAGCGGACGGCCGCCCGCTGTCGCGCCCCTGAGCTCCATGAGCGCCCGCCCGGCCGCCGCGAGAGCCGCTCGCGCCGCAGCGCGGTGCGCGGGAGCCGGCCGGTGAGCCCGGCCATCGTGCAGGCACGCAGCCGGGCCGGCCTGCGCCGCGAATGGCTGGTGCTGTCCGCCCTGCTGCTGGGCCTGGTGGCCTGGCTGTGCGCCAGCGACGGCCTGCGCCGCCTCGACCACCTGGTGCAGGACGCGGGCATGCGCCTGCACGCGCTGCCGGCGCACCCGGACATCGCCATCGTCGCCATCGACGACCGCAGCATCGAGGCCATCGGCCGGTGGCCCTGGCGCCGCGCACTGCACGCGCAGCTG
The DNA here is from genome assembly GCF_000400995.2 of Acidovorax sp. MR-S7. Lineage (GTDB taxonomy): Bacteria > Pseudomonadota > Gammaproteobacteria > Burkholderiales > Burkholderiaceae_C > MR-S7. The sequence goes on from NZ_DF238929.1 coordinate 43,113, forward strand.
GTGCGGCAGATTTCCGAGCAATCGCCCCGCGCCCTGGGCCTGGACATCCTGTTCGGCGAGGAAGACCCCGACTACCCCGGCGACGACCTGCTGCTGGCCCGCGCGCTGGAAAGCAACGGCCACGCCGTGCTGCCCGTGGCGCGGCGCGGCCAGGGCGGCACCGCCGACCTGCCGCTGCCCGCGCTGCACCAGGCGGCCTCAGCCCTGGGCCACGTGCAGGTGCAAGTGGATTCCGACGGCGTGGCGCGCGGCCTGTTCAGGCTCGAAGGCCCCACATCGGCGCCCTGGCCGCACTTCAGTACGGCCATGCTGTGCGCCGCGGACTCCACCCGCCCGCAATGCGCAGCCTCCACGGACGCGGGCACAGGGCCCTGGGTACGGCAGGACCCGCAGATCCTGGCCTTCGCGCGCGGCCAGCCGGCGTTCGCCACTTATTCCTACATCGACGTGCTGACAGGCCAGGCGCCCGCCAACGCCCTGCGCGACAAATACGTGCTCGTGGGCGCCACGGCCACCGGCCTGGGCGACATGTTCGCGGCGCCCGTGGCCTCGCGCTCCGAGCGCATCGCCGGCGTGGAGCTGATCGCCCATGCGCTCAACGCCGAGCTGGCGCAGTCGCGCATCCAGCCCGCCCCGCTGGCCTGGAACCTGGCCTTCAACCTCGCGCCGGTGGCGCTGGCGCTGCTGGGCATCCTGCTGCTGGGACCGCTGGCGGGCCTGATGTCCTGCGCCGCCTGGTTCGCCGGCACCCTGGCCGCCGCCATGCTGGCGCCGGGCCTGGCAGGCTGGCAGCTCGCCGCCGCACCGGCACTGGCCGGCGTGGCGCTGGTCTATCCGCTGTGGAGCTGGCGTCGCCTCAGCGCCGCCGCGCATTTCCTGCAGCTGGAGATGCAGGAGCTGCAGCGCGTCGGCCTGTCGCCGCTGCCCGAACAGCCCGAGCGTCCGCTGCTGCGCGGCGACGTGCTGGAGCGGCGCATCCAGGCCGTGGAGGACGCCACCCGGCGGCTGCGCAAGCTGCACCACTTCGTGAGCAACAGCCTGCAGCACCTGCCCTCGCCCACCTTCGTGTGCGACGCCGGCGGCCGGGTGACCCTGGCCAACGAAGCGGCGCTGCGCTACTGCCCGCAGCCCCCGCTGGGCCTGCCCATCACGCGGGTGCTGTCGGACCTGGTGCAGTCCGAAACGGGAGCGCTGCTGCTGCCCCGGGACGCGCGCCAGCTGGCCTCCATGCCGCCGCAGCAGGAAGCGCGCGACGCCCAGGGGCGCCACCTGCTCATGCTGTGCAAACCCTTCGCGGACGACGACAGCACGCTCTGGCTGACCACGCTCGTGGACCTGACGGACATGCGCCGCGCCCAGGCCCAGCGCGACCAGGCGCTGCACTTCATCTCTCACGACATCCGCGCGCCCATCGCCTCCATCCTCACCCTGCTGGAGATGCAGCGCGCATTTCCGGGCAGGATGGCGCAGCCGGATCTGCTGGCCCGCATCGACCGCTATGCCCAGTCCTCGCTGACCATGGCGCAGAGCTTCGTGCGCCTGGCCAGCGCCCAGGCCGATACCTACCACCACGCCCCATTCGACCTGGCCGCCGCGCTGGAGGAGGCCGTGGACGATGCCTGGGCCAGCGCGCACAAGCGCGGCGTGCGGGTCCAGCTCGCCCCCGGGCCTGCCCATGCCGCCTGCCTGGGCGACCGCAACCTCGTGTGCCGCGCCATCGGCAACGTGCTGGGCAACGCCATCAAGTTCAGCCCCGCGGGGGGCACCGTGCACTGCGCGCTGCAGGCCCAGGCCCCCTGCTGGGTGGTATCCGTGCGCGACGAAGGCCCCGGCATCGCGCAGGAACTGCAGGCCGACCTGTTCCAGCCCTTCAAGCGCCTGCACGGAGAAAGCCACCCCGACATCGGCGGCGTGGGCCTGGGCCTGGCGTTGGTGCACACCGTGGTCCAGCGGCACGGCGGCCGCGTGGAGGTGCGCAGCGAGGGCGGCAAGGGGGCCGAGTTCCGGCTGGTGCTGCCGCAGGCGGATGCGCCGGAAGCCGAAAGAGACGCCTGAGCGCCAGGCCCAATTGGCGCCTCCCTCCTACATCCACCGGCCACCCCGAAAGCCAGCATAGGCACCTCTGCGCCTTGCGCTCGGGCCCAAGGCGTTCCTTGCGATGGAGCGAGAGCGTACACATGGCTGCTGCTGACAAGGCTGACAAGGGCAAGGCCCCCACATCGACCCGCACCCTGTGGAAGGGGGCGATCAGTTTCGGGCTCGTGCACATCCCGGTGGGCCTGTACTCCGCCACGGCCAATTCAGGGATCGATTTCGACTGGCTCGACAAACGGTCCATGGAGCCCGTGGGCTACAAGCGGGTGAACAAGGCCACGGGCAAGGAAGTGGCGGCCGCAGACATCGTCCGCGGCGTCGCGTTCGAGGAGGGCCGGTATGTCGTGCTCTCCCCGGAGGAGATTGCCGCGGCCTTTCCCAAGACCACGCAGACCATCGAGATCGAAACCTTCATCGACGCGGATGAAATCCCGTTCGTGTACCTCGAGCGCCCCTACTACACCGCACCGCTCAAGCGCGGCGAAAAGGTCTATGCCCTGCTGCGGGAAGCCCTGCGCAAGAGCAACAAGGTGGGGATCGCGAAGGTGGTGATCCAGTCCAAGCAGCACCTGGCGGTGCTCATCCCCTGCGGCCGCGCGCTCATCCTGAACCTGCTGCGCTGGGGCGGCGAGATCCGCTCGTTCGAGCAACTCGATCTTCCCCCGCAGGACGCCAAGGCGGCCGGGATCAAGGACGCGGAGCTGGCGATGGCGATGCAGCTGATCGACGACATGACGCAGACCTGGAACGCGGACCAGTTCCGCAATTCGTTCGCCGAAGAGATCCACAAGCTCGTCGAGACCAAGGCCGCTGCGGGAGAGATCACCCAGGTGGCCAAGGTGGCGGAGACCGAACGGGCACCCGCAGGCGCGGAGGTGCTGGACCTCACCGCGCTGCTCAAGCGCAGCCTGGCCGGCAAGCCCGCGCCCCGCCCCACGCGCGCAAAAGCGGCGCCTGCGCCGCCCGCAGCCAAGTCTGCGGCGCCGCGAAAGCCTGCCTCCAAGCCTGCTGCCAAGACCTCGCCGCGCAAGAGCGCTTCGGCCAAGGAGGCCCAGCAGACATCGCGCCGCCGCGCGGCCCCATGAGGGGACAGGCCCATGAAAGACACCCTGGCGCCCTACAGGAAGAAGCGCGACTTCACCGTCACGCCGGAACCTGCGCAGGGAGGCCGGCCGGGCGGGAGTGCTTTGCAGTACGTGATCCAAAAGCATTGGGCCAGCCGGCTGCACTATGACCTGCGCCTTGAAATCGGCCGTGCCATGAAGAGCTGGGCGGTGCCCAAGGGGCCCAGCTACGACCCTGCCGACAAGCGCATGGCCGTGCAGGTGGAAGACCATCCGCTCTCGTACAACGATTTTGAGGGCCAGATCCCGGCCAAACAGTACGGCGCCGGGCGCGTCATCATCTGGGACCGGGGATATTGGGTGCCCATCGGCGATCCGGAGGAAGGCTATCGCCAGGGCAGGCTGAAATTCACGCTCCATGGACACAAGCTGCAGGGGCGCTGGACCCTGGTGCGCATGCACGGCCGGGGCGACGAGAAGCAGCCCGCCTGGCTGTTCATCAAGGAGCGCGACGGGTTGGAGCACCCTGCCAGCGAATTCGACGTGGTGCAGGCCCTGCCCGACAGCGTCGCATCCGCCCCACCACTGGCCGTCCCGGCCCCGCAAGCCGATGCACCTGCGAAGGAGCCGCCGCGGGCACGCCTTCCCCCCACGCTTGCGCCCCAGCTGGCCACCCTCGTGGAAGCGCCGCCGCACGACGCGGAGCAATGGGTATGGGAGCTGAAGTTCGACGGCTACCGCGTGCTGGCGCATATCGCCTCCGGCCAGGTGCGCCTCGTCACCCGCAACGGAAACGACTGGACTTCACGCATGCCTGCCATTGCCCGGGCCATGGCCGCACTGCCGCTGCGTTCGGGCTGGATCGACGGGGAGGTGCTGGTGCTCGACAGCAAGGGCATCCCCGATTTCCAGGCATTGCAGAACGCTTTCGACCAGCGCTCGACCGCCAACCTCGTCTTCTATGCCTTCGACCTGCCCTATGCGGACGGACGGGACCTACGCGGACTGCCCCTCGTCGAGCGGCGGAAAATGCTCCAGGCGGCCATCGAGGGCACAACGACGGACGAGGTGCGTTTCAGCGAAGCCTTCGAGGCCCAGCCGGGTGCGCTGGTGCTTTCCGCCTGCCGGCTGGGCTTCGAGGGCATCATCGGCAAGCGCAAGAACAGTGCGTATACCTCCCACCGCAGCACCGACTGGATCAAGCTCAAGTGCAGCCACCGCCAGGAGTTCGTCATCGGCGGCTACACCGACCCGCAAGGCTCGCGCACAGGCTTCGGCTCGCTGCTGCTGGGCGTCCATGATTCGAAGGGCGTGCTGCGCCATGCCGGCAATGTCGGCTCCGGATTCAGCGAGCATGTGCTGGCGGAACTGCTGCGCAAGCTGCAAACGCTGCGGGCCGAGGAAGCGCCTTTCCGCCTGCCCCCCACCCTGGGCCGCAAGGCCCACTGGGTGGAGCCCCGGCTCGTGGCCGAGGTGTCCTTTGCCGGGTGGACGAAGGAAGGCAAGGTGCGCCACGCCGTCTTCCGCGGCCTGCGCGATGACAAGGGCACCCGCGTTATTCCTTTGACACCGTATGTGTGTCACCTGCTGGCAGCCCTGCCGCGCCGCAATGACTTTGTTTTCTCCAGCGCTACCGCCGCCGGGGGCTGCATCGTCATTCCGCGCAATCCGCACCATGACGCCTGTGCCGTGGCCGGTATCGACGCCCTGACAGTGCACGGCCTGCGCCGCAGTTTCAAGAGCCTCACTGAGTGGTTGGAAATCCCCGCAGGGGTCGTCGCCCAAATCATGGGCCACAAGCCCAGCGCAACCGCTGAAAAGCACTACACCGTGCGCCCGCTGGACCTGCTGCGCGTGCACCACGAGCGCATCGAGGCCTGGATTCTGGAACAGGCCGGGGTTGTGTTTGATTCCAAGGCCGCGCCCGGGGCACTGCGTGCGGTGGTGTAACGTATAATTCACAGCGCCCATGTTTGAAGTTCAGACCTACCTGAGCCCCAACGGGCAAGACCCATACGCGCAATGGCTTGCCGCGCTGGCAGACAGACAAGCAAGGGCTCGTGTGCTGGTGCGAGTGGGCCGCATGGCTGCTGGCAACTTTGGGGACTGCAAACCCATTGCCGAGGGGGTTTGGGAACTGCGCATTGATTGGGGTCCGGGCTACCGCGTGTATTACGCCCAAGCCGGAAAGCGCCTTGTGTTGCTGCTGGCAGGTGGCGACAAGCGCACCCAGCAATCGGACATTACCGCAGCCCTTGCGAACTGGCGCGACTGGCAACAGCGAAGGAAACCGACATGACCGCAAACAAGCAACCCGCAAGCCGCCCGCATGATGCCGCCGTGGTGGAACTGCTGAAGGCAGACCCCGACTTTGCCAATGAGTATCTGGCCGCTGCATTGGAAGAAGCCGACGAACCCGGTGGACAAACTGCGCTGCTGGCCGCCCTGCGCCATGTGGCCGAAGCGCAAGGCATGGCCGCAGTGGCAGAGCGTGCGGGTATACCGCGAGAAAGCCTTTACCGTGCGCTGGGGCCCAAAGGAAACCCCACAGTGAAAACGCTACTGGCCGTGCTGGGCGCCGCTGGCCTGCATTTGGCTGTGACGCGGCAGGACGGCGCGCACGCCTGACCGCTTCGCCCGAGCTAGGCAGGGCCGCAAGCCTGTTGAAAAGTCTGACACCTTCACATACCTAGTGGGGCACCAACTGGAGGCTGCATTTGAAAGGGTGCGCATGACCAACGAAAACACCAGGCCGCCTTCAGTGGCGCGCAGAGGCACTATTTCTGCATATAACCCCGCACTATTCGCTCACATGGTTCAGCACGAAGCGACATGGAACACGGCCGCTGTGGTCCTAGGTTTGGATAGCAAAATCAAGCAGGGACGAGGGTGGATTGCGCGGGGATGGCCCGACAAACTCAGTTACGGGATGGTTGCACGCTTGCAGCACCCTCGTGAACCAGACCGCGAAAATGCGTTGCGTTTTGGCTTGATGCGGGACTGCATTCAAAACAAGATTCCGCATCACAGGCCGGCACGGCTCGTCATAGTTCAAGGCGAGTTGCGTATGACGGACCCCATACAACCCATCTATTCAACTCCCGTCCCGGAGAGCGACAAGCAACATGCTTTCAAAATTGACTGGAACGCCATGCGAGACTGGTTAGCACAACACAGCATAGAGCCTTCCGAACTATTAACTGCGTGGTTTGCTGCGAACGGGGCTCAGTCGTTGTTCAAGTTGGGGAACGCCAACGCTGAAGCCACACCGCCCGCCCCTAGTGAAAACAGTATCAGCAGTCCAACTGCCTGGACAGTTCGCAGGCCCCAGCGATTCAGAGGGTATGGCGAGCCCTTGTATCTTTTGCTTGCCGCTGCATACCGTGAAGGCAGGCCTCGCCCGACTGCCCGCGATGTGCTGGAGGCCTGGCGCAACAACAAACCCGCCGCACTTGCGAAAGTGCTGCAGGACGGGTTCGATTATTACGACGCCGGAGGCGACACGAAACCAGCCAACCTTGAAGCAATCCGCAAGGCAATCGGAAGGATGACAAGCGCCCGGTAAGCGCCCGTTAGGGCCGATAAGCGCCCGCCTGAGCCGACAAGCTAGGGGAAATCTACACCCCCGAAAAATCATCGCTGCATCCCAACTTTTTGGAGTGCAAAGCGATGCAAACCAGCCCCGCCGAACACAGCGCCGACACCCGCCGCGCTGCAACTGAGCCCCAGCAGTTCCCGCCGCTTGAACTGGTCAACCGCCCCACGGTTCCAACCGAACAGGCCGCCCATTATTTGCTGCGCCGCCCCCAGACTTTGAGGGGCTGGGCATGCGCTGAAACCTTTCCCGATGGCCTGCGCCCGGTGCGCCTGCAAGGGCGCTTGTGCTGGCCTGTGGCTGGCATCCGCGCTGCACTGGGGCTGACCCAATGAGCGCCGCCATCAACCGCCTGTGGCTGGCACTGTGGTGCGCAGCCCCATCCCGCTGGTTTCAACGCTGGAGGGCTGCAAAATGAAAACGCCCGAGCCTTCCAAAGAAAACCCGAGCGCCCCGAACAGCGCACAGTTTAAAGGCACCAGCAACCCGCGTCACCTTCGCTTTCTCACATCGCTCCTGCATGGTTCTCGCAGCCGAGAGGAAGCCGACCAAATTGCAGGGTGCAGCAACTCCCCCCAGTTGGTGCGCAGTTTGAGAAAGCTGGGGCTTGAGCTGCCATGCAGGCGCCTGCGCCGTATAGACCGTGACGGCAAAAAATGCGCCCCAGGCATCTATTCCCTGACGAACGCAGACCGCCAAAAGGTTCTCGCATTTTTTGCCAAGTCTTCGCCTGCGAAGGATGCCCGCCATGATGACTGAGCGCGAAGCACGCAAAATTGCAGAGCGTGCGTTCCGGCGCGCGTACTCCCAGGCGGCCTACCGTGCTTCACAAGCACAAGTGCAGGGCAAAGACCTGCGAAAGTGGGCAGACGAGTGTCTTGAGTGGCGCAGTGCGTATGACACCAAGCATCCCCCGAAATGGGCGGCCGCGGGGTGTTTTCCTCCCTGCCCCGACCTGGAGGCCCGCCGCGCTCAGATTGCCGACCTTGTGAGCAGCGCCAGCGCAAAGTTTGAACCCTTGGACTTCCCGGACCAAGTGGAGCAGGCAAGAGCATCGAACGAGCCCCGGTACAAGCTACTGGGAGGCAATGAGCTGCGCAACCTGCCGCCGCTGGCGTGGCGTGTGCGTGGTGTGTTGCCTGCCGTGGGGCTTGCCGCGCTGTATGGGCCGAGCGCATCCGGTAAATCATTCCTGGCCTTCGACATGGCAGCAGCCATTGCCGAAGGGCAAGACTGGTTTGGCTGCCGGGTAGAGGCCGCGCCTGTTGTGTATGCCGCGCTGGAGGGTGAAGCAGGGTTCAAGCTGCGTGCCCAAGCGTGGGAAACAAGCCGGGGCCGCACGCTGCCCGATGGGCTGCGCATGATGCTGCAATCATTCAAGCTCACCGAGGCGCAGGACGTTATCGACCTTGCCGCTGTGGTGCCTCCTGGCGCGATTGTGTTTGTGGACACGCTGAACCGGGCAGCGCCGACTTCAGACGAGAACAGTTCGCGCGATATGGGCGAAATCCTGGAAGCCGCCAAACGCTTGCAAGCCGTGACAGGCTGTCTTGTGGTCCTGATTCACCACACCGGCAAGGACAGCACGCGGGGGTTGCGCGGGCACAGTTCGCTATTCGCCGCTATGGACGCAGCTATTGAGGTCTCTCGCGATGGCGACCGCCGGGAATGGAAGGTTGCGAAATCCAAGGACGGGAAGGACGGAATCGCACACCAGTTCAAGCTGCAAGTGGAAACGCTGGGGGCGGAGGAAACTGGCGAGGCCATCACTTCGTGCGTAGTGCTGTGTGACACCGCTAACCAGGACGTGCGGACTGTGAAGCTGCCCCAGGGTGGCAATCAGCGGGTGATTCTTGATGCCCTGCGCCCCATGTTCAGTGCGGGCGAAACAGGCAAGCCCGGAGCGCCGCCCTTTCACCCCTGTATCGAACTGGAGGCCGCAATATCCGCAGGGGCTGCAAGACTTACATGCGCCACGGACCGGCGTGCCACACGTACCAGAGAGGCAATCACCGGATTGGTGGCACGAGGGGTGATGGGTTGCAGCGATGGGTGGCTGTGGCTTGCTTAAGGCCGCAACCGAAATTCACCGTTTTCCCCGTTTTCGGTGGGTTCCGTAACCGAAATGCACCGCCCCCCTTATAAGAGGGGGGTGGGTTCGGTGGCCGGGAGGCAGATTTTTGTTGCGCTGGACTGAGGAACAATAGTTAGAAGAGACTGCTGCTAATCCGAAGCCCCGGTATCGACGCATCTGTCCAAGTCGCTCCTAGCTGATGCGAGCCGCTTTGCTGAGTCCGCAAGATACTCTGAAGTGGTTTCAGAAGCAGAGTGGTTGTTGGGAAAGCGAACAAACATCTCAAAGGCAAATATCGCCTTCCCCATCGCCGTTTCCATCGCTGACGTGCTCTTATCGAAGCACTCGTTGAATTTGAACTCACCAACCTCACGTCTGACAGCCTGCATCTGGGAAATGGGTTGTGCAAGGGCGATGCGGGACGTCATGCCAGCGAGGTTCAGGGCATCATCCCACTTGCGCAGCATCGATAGGACCTTGTCTTTATGCTCGTTCAGTTGCTTCACACGAAGCGCTTTTTTCTCTGCCTCTTGTTGCCTCTGCAACTCTTGTCGGGCTACCTCCGCTTTTCTCTGATTCGTTTTATAGACGTTAAACCCGACTGATAACGCAATCAGGACCACCAATGCACTCAAGATGTGAAGCAAGCCAAATCCCTTTTGGCGTCTGAATGTCAACATACCCCGCCCCTCGAACGATCAATAAACCGTATCGTAATGTTTCTTCGAGGCCAGCGGCATGTAGCCGGTCAAAGGCTACTGTTGTGTGACCGGTCCCGTGCGGCGGGGGACCCTGGAAGCTTGTCTAATTCATGCGGGGACGGAGAGGCGCAATGAACACTCAATTTCAAATTGTGAAACTCGATAAGCCAGCTTGACGGCGCGAAACTTGTGACTTCTGGCTACATGGTGGCTACATGAAGGGAAAAAGAAAAACCCCGCTACCAAAGCGATAGCGGGGTTTCCTTTGTACTGGCGGAGAGGGTGGGATTCGAACCCACGGTACGCTTGCACGTACGCCTGATTTCGAGTCAGGTACATTCGACCACTCTGCCACCTCTCCTGTGTGTCGAAGCCCGCAATTCTAGCAGCAAATTTCAGGCAGCCAGCACGGCCTGCCCGCCCATGTAAGGCCGCAGCACCTCGGGCACGGTGATGCTGCCGTCCTGGTTCTGGTAGTTCTCCAGCACCGCCACCAGCGTGCGGCCCACGGCGAGGCCAGAGCCGTTGAGGGTGTGCACGAGTTCGTTCTTGCCCTGGGCGTTCTTGAAGCGCGCCTGCAGGCGGCGTGCCTGGAAGGCCTCGCAGTTGCTCACGGAGCTGATCTCGCGGTAGGTGTTCTGCGCGGGCAGCCAGACTTCCAGGTCGTAGGTCTTGGCAGCACCGAAGCCCATGTCGCCCGTGCACAGGCACACCACACGGTAGGGCAGCCCGAGCTTTTGCAGGACGGCCTCGGCGTGGCGCGTCATCTCTTCCAGTGCGTCGTAGCTCTTGTCGGGGTGCACGATCTGCACCATCTCGACCTTGTCGAACTGGTGCTGGCGGATCATGCCGCGCGTGTCGCGGCCGTAGCTGCCGGCCTCGGAGCGGAAGCACGGCGTGTGGGCCGTGAGGCGGATGGGCAGCTCGGATTCGGGCACCACCACGTCGCGCACGAAGTTGGTGAGCGGCACTTCGCTCGTGGGAATGAGGTAGAGCGCCGAATGGTCGGGCACGGGCTCGCCGTCCTGGCCGCCCTTCTTGGCGGCGAACAGGTCGCCCTCGAACTTGGGCAGCTGGCCGGTACCCTTGAGCGACTCGGCGTTGACCGCATAGGGCACGTAGCACTCGGTGTAGCCGTGCTCCTGCGTCTGCACGTCGAGCATGAACTGCGAGAGGGCCCGGTGCAGGCGGGCGATCGGCCCTTTCATCACGGTGAAGCGCGAGCCCGAGAGCTTCACGCCCATGTCGAAGTCCAGGCCCAGGGGCTCGCCCAGGTCGACGTGGTCCTTGACGGCAAAGCCGAATGCGCCGGGCGTGCCCCAGCGGCGCACTTCCACGTTGCCGGTTTCGTCCGGCCCCACAGGAACGCTCTCGTGCGGCAGGTTGGGCACGGCGGCCAGCATGGCCTGCAGCTCGGCCTGGATCTGCTCCAGGCGGGCGGCGGAGCCGTCCAGCTCGGCCTTGAGGGCGGCGACCTGGGCCTTGGCGGCCTCGGCGGCGTCCTTCTCGCCATTGCCCATGAGCGCGCCGATCTGCTTGGAGAGCTGGTTGCGCTGCGACTGCAGCTCCTCGGTGCGCGTCTGGATCGTCTTGCGTTCGGATTCCAGGGACTGGAAGGCCTCCACGTTCAGGAAGGCCTGGGGCTTCTTGCGGGCTTCCAGGCGGGCGATCGCCGATGCGAGGTCTTTGCGGAGGAGGAGGATGTCGAGCATAGCCTTTGATTTTAGGGCCCGGCCGTCGATAACATGGGAAGCAGGAGGCAAGCCATGTTCTTCGTGTTTGGCCCTTCGGGGCAGATGTACCGCGGCGGGCCGGACAAGCTGGCACAGGTAGCGCCCGTGCGCCGCGTGCAGCGCCCGCAGGCATTGCGCACGCGCCCCCTGGATGCGGACGCACCTGCGGCGCCCGAGCCGCCGCCGCCGCCACCACCCGCGCAGCCCCGCCCGCTGCGCCTGCTGGAGGCCGTTTCGGCCTACGTGCAGACCGAACTGGGCCCGGCCCAGCCGCGCCAGCCCCTGTCGCGCGTGGGCGACGTGATGACGCGCGGCTCGCTCGGCATCGCGCCCGAGACGCGCGTGAACGACGCCTGGCAGACGCTGGCGGAGCACCGCATCGCCCAGGCCCCGGTGGTGAACGCGCAGGGCCAGGTGGTGGGGCTGCTGCTGCGCGCCGACATGGCACCGCTGGACCTGCTGCCCGAGCCCGGCGCGGTGAAGCAGGCCATCGAACTCGCGCGCCGCCCCGTGTCCGAGGTGATGGTGAGCCCCGTGCCGACAGTGACGGCCGATACCGAGCTGCGCTACGTGGCCAACGTGCTGCTGGAGACGGACCTGCCCGGCCTGCCCGTGACGGACGAGCGCGGCCAGCTCGCGGGCTTCATCTCGCGCACGGACATCCTGCGCGCCGTGGCCGCCGACCCGCCATTGGACCTGTGGAGCTGAGTGCTATTGAATAAATAGCTGTCAGCGCTTGTCAGATAAGCGCTGGAGCCTGATTCCTTATAAATCCGTCGCGTCGTCCGGCGTGACCACCGTGTCCGGCACGCGGCTGGCGAGCACCTTGTCGATGGTCTTGCCGTCCATGTCCACCACCTCGAAGCGCCAGCCGCCCCACTGCACGGTGTCGGTCACGCTGGGCAGCTTGCCGGTGAGCAGCATCAGCATGCCGCTCAGCGTGTGGTAGCGGCCGCGCTCTTCCTCGGGCACGCTCGCCAGGTTCAGGCGGTCCTTCAGCTCGGGCACGGGGATGTGGCCGTCGAGCAGCCAGGAGCCGTCCTCGCGCTCCACGGCCCAGGAGGTCTCGGGGTCGCGCGGCTGGAATTCGCCGATGATGGCCTCGATGATGTCCTGCACGGTGACGATGCCCTGCACCTCGCCGTATTCGTCGATGACGAAGGCCATGTGCACGTCCGACTGGCGGAAGTCGTGCAGCAGCTCCATGGCGTTGATGGTCTCGGGCACGTACAGCGCGGCCTGCAGGGGCTGCGCCATCAGCTCGCGGCCCTGCGCTTCCTCGCGCACCGCGTGCGCCAGCCACTGGCGGGCGCTGAGCACTCCCAGGATGTTCTCCATGCCGCCGCGCACCACGGGAAAGCGCGCGTGGTTGGATTCCTCGATGAGCCGCAGGTTCTCCTCGAACGAGTCCTGCACGTCCAGCGCCACCACGTCTGCGCGCGGCACCATGAGCGAGCCGATCTGCCGGTCGTCCAGGCGGAACACGTTGCGCACCATCTGGTGCTCGTGCGACTCGATCACGCCCGCGCTCGTGCCCTCGGCCAGCACGGCGTGGATCTCGTCCTCGGTCACGGTGGAGGGGTTCTCCTTCACGCCCAGCAGGCGCAGCAGCGCCCGCGTGGACAGCGACAGCAGCTGCACGAACGGCTTGGTGGCCATGGCCAGCCAGTTGATCGGGCGGGCCACCAGGCGCGCCAGCGTCTCGGGGTGGCTCTGGCCCAGGCGCTTGGGCACGAGCTCGCCCACGACGATGGAGAAGTAGGTGATGAGCACCACCACCAGGCCCGTGGCGGCGTAGCCCGCGGCCTTGGCCTCCACGCCCAGGCCGATGAGCCAATCGCCCAGCGGCTTGGCCAGCGCCGATTCGCCCACGATGCCGTTGAGCACGCCGATGGAGGTGATGCCGATCTGGATGGTGGAGAGAAAGCGCGTAGGGTCCTCGCCCAGCTTGGCGGCGGCGATGGCGCCGCTATCGCCCTCATCGATCAGCTTCTGCAGGCGCGCCTTGCGTGCCGAAACCAGTGCCAGCTCGGACATGGCGAACAGTCCATTGAGCAGGATGAGGGCGAACAGTATTGCTATTTCCATAAGTGGGAAGCCCGTGGCGCTCCCGTGGTGTGAAGATGCAGAAATTGTAAGAAGCCCTGCATTGTGCGGGGAATTGCCGGCGCGTGGCGCATGCCCCGCCGGCCACTCGGCATTGCAATATGCATGCCAAATTGGCCTGCAGCGCCCGCCAGCCGGGCGCGAGGCGCTATCAAAACCGCATCAACGGCCGGCAGGGCCGGTCTCCGGGCGGCGCTCGGAGATTTCCAGGCCGGTGGCGGCATCGATCTTCAGGCCCTTGGGCAGAGGGAACTTCACGGTCTCCTCGATGCCGTCCATCTTGCGCACGGCCACGGCGCCCAGCTCCTTGATGCGCGCGATCACCGCCTGCACCAGCACTTCCGGCGCCGAGGCGCCGGCCGTCAGGCCCACGCGCGCGACGCCGTCGAACCATTCGTGGCGCAGCTCGGAGGCAGAGTCGACCATGTAGGCCGGCGTGCCCAGGCGCGCGGCCAGCTCGCGCAGGCGGTTGCTGTTGGAGCTGGTGGGGCTGCCCACCACGATGACCAAGTCCACCTGCGGGCTGAGCAGCTTCACCGCATCCTGGCGGTTCTGCGTGGCGTAGCAGATGTCCTGCTGCTTGGGCTCGCGGATGCTGGGAAAGCGCGCGCGTACGGCGGCAGTGATCTCGGCCGCGTCGTCCACACTCAGGGTGGTCTGCGTGACCACCGCCAGCTTGGCCGTCTGGCCGGGCTGCACGCGCGCCACGTCCTGCACGTCTTCGACCAGGTGGATGCCGTGGTCGAGCTGGCCCATCGTGCCCTCGACCTCCGGGTGGCCCTTGTGGCCGATCATGATGAACTCGTAGCCCTCGCGGGCGAGCTTGGCCACCTCCACGTGCACCTTGGTCACCAGCGGGCAGGTGGCGTCGAAGACCGAAAAGCCCCGCGCGTGCGCCTCGGCCTCCACCGCCTTGCTCACGCCGTGGGCGGAGAAGACCAGCGTGGCGCCGGGCGGCACCTCGGCCAGGTCCTCGATGAAGATCGCGCCCTTGGCCTTGAGGTCGTTCACCACGTAGGTGTTGTGCACGATCTCGTGGCGCACGTAGATTGGCGCGCCGAACTTGGCCAGCGCGCGCTCGACGATCTCGATCGCCCGGTCCACGCCCGCGCAAAAGCCGCGCGGCTCGGCCAGGACGATCTCCTGCGGCTTGTCCATCACAGCACGCCGATGATCTGCACCTCGAACGTGACGGGCACGCCCGCCAGCGGGTGGTTGAAGTCGAAGCGCACCGCGCCCTCGCCTTCGCCCTCCGCGCGTACCTCCAGCACCACGCCCGCGAACTGGCCCGTGCCATCGGGGGTGGGGAACTGCACCACGTCGCCCAAGGTGTATTCCTCGTGCGGGTCGCCCAGCTCCTGCAGCAGCTTCCTGGCCACCCACTGTTGCATGTCGGGGTTGCGCTCGCCGAACGCCTCGCCGGCGGCCAGCTCGAAGGTGGCGCGCGCGCCCTCGGCTAGGCCGATCAGGCGCTGCTCCACGGCGGGCGACAGCTCGCCCGCGCCCACGGAGAGCGTGGCGGGCTTGTCGTCGAAGGTGTTGATCACGTCGCCCGCCGGGCCGGCCAGACGGTAGTGCAGCGTGAGGAACGAGCCCTGCTGCACGGTGGGCGCGGGGGCTTGGGAAGGGTCGGCGGTCATACGGGCTCTCGATAAACTGGCCTGCATTGTAGAAAACCGGGCCATTCCCATGCCGCTCAAAGACCTGCCTGCCGACGCGCAGCCGCGCGAAAAGCTCCTGGCCAAGGGCCCCGCTGCGCTGGCCGACGCCGAGCTGCTCGCCATCGTGCTGCGCACCGGCACCGCCGGGCGCGGCGTGCTGCAGATGGCCGGCGAGTTGCTGGAGCGCTTCGGCGGCATCGCCGGGCTGCTGCACGCGCAGGCCGACGACCTGCGCCACTTCAAGGGCCTGGGCGGCACCGCCAAGCGCGCCGAGCTGGTGGCGGTGCTGGAACTGGCGCGCCGCGCACTGGCCCAGCAGTTGCGCGAGCGCGAGGTGTTCGACTCGCCCCAGGCCGTGCGCCACTACCTGCAGCTGCACCTGGCGGCGCGCCCGCACGAGGTGTTCGCCGTGCTGTTCCTCGACGGCGCCCACCGCCTGATCGCCATGGAGGAGCTGTTCCGCGGCACGCTCACCCAGACCAGCGTCTACCCGCGCGAAGTGGTCCTGCGCGCCCTGCACCACCATGCCGCCGCCGTGGTGCTGGCGCACAACCACCCCAGCGGCAGCGTGCAGCCCAGCCGCGCCGACGAGGCGCTGACCCAGACCCTCAAGGCCGCGCTGGGCCTGATCGACGTGCGCGTGCTGGACCACGTGATCGTCGCGCCCGGCGCCTCGCTCTCGATGGCCGAGCAGGGGCTGGTATGAGGCGGCTGGCCGGGCTGGCCGCCTGCGCCGCGGCCCTGCTGCTGGCCGGCTGCGCGCATCCCCCCGCGCCACCATCGGCGCCCGGCGCGGCCGCGCCGCTGCGCCTGATCGGCACCGCCACCCTGCCCCCCGGCACCACCTACGACGGCACGCCCGTGGGCGGCCTCTCGGGCATCGACTACGACCCGGCGCAGGACCTGTACCTGCTCATCAGCGACGACCGCTCCACCCACGCCCCGGCGCGCGTCTATACCGCCCGCCTGCGCTACACGGCCACGCAGCTCGCGCCGCCCGAGTTCACCGGCGTGCATACGCTGCGCCACGCCGGCGGCCGGCCCTTCGCGCCGCCCGCCCGGCCCGAGCCCGGCATGGACGTGCCCGACCCCGAGGCCGTGCGCTGGCGCCCCGGCAGCGGGCATTTCCTGTGGACCAGCGAGGGCGACTTCGCCCGCGGCTTCGGCCCGCAACTGCGCGAAAGCCGCGCCGACGGCAGCGCCGTGCGCGACATCACCCTGCCCGCCGCCTTCCAGCCCGCGCCCGGCGCGGGGCCGCGCGGCAACGGCACGCTGGAGGGCCTGGCCCTCGTGCCCGGCGGCCGCACCGCCTGGCTGGCGATGGAGCTGCCCTGGCGCCAGGACGGCCCGCCCGCCACGCCCGCGTCGCCCGGCGCCCCGGTGCGCTTCACCGCCATCGACGTGGACAGCGGCCGGCCCCTGCGCCAGATCGCCTACCAGCCCGACGCCGTGCCCCACGCGCGCCGCGTGCCCGTGGGGCCGCAGATGAACGGCGTGAGCGAGATCCTGGCCGACGGCCCGCACCACCTGCTGGTGCTCGAGCGCGCCTACAGCGCGGGCGTGGGCGTGTCCGCGCGCCTGTACCGCATCGACACGCGCGAGGGCCAGGACACGCTGGCCCTGCCCATGCTGGCCGCCGCCGCCGCGCCCAAGACCCTGGTGGCCGACTTCGCCGCGCTCGGCCTGGCCGTGGACAACCTCGAAGGCATGGCCTGGGGCCCGCCCCTGCCCGGCGGCGGCTGCGTGCTGGTCTTCGTGAGCGACGACAACTTCAACCCCGCACAGGTCACGCAGTTCATCGCGGTGCAATACCTGGAACCCCAGGGCGGGCAAGGGCGATGCGGTACAACCGCAGCCAGCCCATGAACGCCCTGACCGCCCGCTCCTTCGCCGACCTCAAGCCCCTGCGCCGTGCGCTGCAGGAGGCCGCCGTCCGGCAGGCCGAACGCGAGCGCCAGCGCCGCGAGGCGCAGCAGCGCGCGCACGCCGAGCGGCACCTGTTCCAGGACGCGGTCGGCCCCGTGCAGCCCCTCAAGGGCCAGCACGAGCGCCACTGGCACCTGCCCGCGCCGCCCGAGCCCCTGCCCGTGCAGCGCACGCTGGACGAGGAACGCGTGCTGCGCGAGTCGCTGAGCGACGAATTCGACGTGAGCACCCTGCTGGACGTGGACGACCAGCTCAGCTTCCGCCGCCCCGGCATCGGCCTGGACGTGACGCGCCGCCTGCGCGCGGGGCACTGGAGCATCCAGCGCCAGCTCGACCTGCACGGCCTGCGCACCGACGAGGCGCGCGAGGCGCTGGGCGAATTCATCCGCCTGGCGCACCGCACCGGCCTGCGCTGCGTGCGCGTGGTGCACGGCAAGGGCCTGGGCTCGCCGGGGCGCATGCCGGTACTCAAGAGCCGCGTGCAGCGCTGGCTGGTGCAGAAGAAGGAAGTGCTGGCCTTCGTGCAGGCCCGCCCGGCCGACGGCGGTGCCGGCGCGCTGGTGGTGCTGCTGCAGCCGGGATGCCGCTGAAAGATACCAGCCGAATCGGCCTCCAGCGCTTGCTGGACAAGCGCTAGCAGCTCTCTTTTCAGGAGTATTCCAGGCCATACCGGCGACCTGTGCCTGCGGGCCCACGGGCCGCCGTCTGACGCGGCGCAAGCGTTCCGCCCCTTACCTTCACACCACGATTCAACTCGTCAGGAGCGGACCATGCTGCAGAGATTCTTCAACCCTTCCGTGATCTACACACGCCGGGCCCAGCGCTGCCTCGACGACGCCCGCATGGCGGCCCTGGAGCACGAGTGCGCCGCCGAGCACCACACGGCCCTGGCGCGCATGTACCGCGAACGCGTGGCGCGCCTGGAACGCGAGATGTCTCCTGCGCAAGAGCCCAGCGTGATCCTCGACCCCGCCCTGCATCCGCGCGTGGCCACGCTGCGGCGCGGCGACGGGGGCGCGGTGCAGCAACCCTACCTGGCGCAGAACGCTGCGGCGAGCTAGCCGCCGCGGTTGCGCATCCAGTCGGCCGTGCCCATGAAGCTCTCGTTCAGGCGCGCACGCAGCGCCTCGGGCACGCCCGTCTCGCCCATGGCCTGGTCCATGCAGGCCACCCATTGGTCGCGCTCCAGGATACCGATCGAAAAAGGCAGGTGCCGCATGCGCAGGCGCGGGTGGCCGAAGCGGCTTTGGTAATGGTCGGGTCCGCCGAGCCAGCCGCAGAGAAACCAGAACAGCTTGTCGCGCGCGTCCTGCAGCGTGCTGCCGTGGGCCGCGCGCAGCTCGGCGTAGGCGGGCTCCAGGTCCATGAGGTCGTAGAAACGGTCCACCAGCTGGCGGACCTTGTCTTCGCCGCCCAGCCATTCGAAGGGCGTGGCAGGCGGCTGCGGTGCGGGAGTGGACATGCCCGCGATTGTAGGAATCAGCGCCGTGCCTGCTCGGCCTTGGACTGGCAGGCGATGCAGCGCGCGGCATGCGGCTGGGCCAGCAGGCGCGCCGCGCCCACGCCCTGGCCGCAGTCGGTGCACTCACCGTAGCTGCCGTCCGCCATGCGCTCCAGCGCGGCGCGCACGGCCACCAGCTCGTCGTGGTCGCGTGCGGCCTCGGCGTCGCGCACCACGCCTTCGGCCATGCGGTTGGCCTGGTCGCGCGGGCTGCCCGCGGATTCGGCATTGCCGGCGCTGGAGGCGACGGCCAGGGTGTCGCGCTGCACTTGGCCCAGCTCGCGCAGCAGCTGCTGCTGGCGTTGCTCCAGCACGGTGCGCAGATGCGCGCGCTGGGAATCGGAAAGGGTGGTGGTGTTCATGGGCCCAGCATGCCAGCGGCGGCGCGGGGCATGTTGATGCGCATCAAGCCACGCCGCCCGTGCCGGCCAGCCAGCGCCGGTGCAGCGCGTCCACATCCACCTCGGTGCCCGTGTCCACGTCCAGCGCCAGCGCGCGCTCCTCGGGCGCGAGGGGCTCGGCCGTGTCCTGCTGGCGCGCGAGTACGGGCAGGTCGGCCTCGGACGGGTCGGCGCCCTGCGCGCGGCGGCGGGCCACGCGCTCGCGCAGGCGGTCCGGGTCCGCGTGGCAATGCAGGATGGCGTAGGGCACGCCCAGCGCGCGCGCCAGCGCGTGGAAGGCGTCGCGCTCGGCGCGGCGCAGGAAGGCCGCGTCCACGATCACCGGGTAGCCCGCCTGCAGCGCGGCGCGCGCCCATTCGCCCAGGCGCGCGAAAGTGCGGGCCGTCGCCTCGGGCGTGTAGATGTCCACGCCGTGCGCGGCCGAGTCGGCCAGCGCCGGCAGGCCGTGCAGGCGCTTGCGCTCCACGTCCGAGCGCAGGCGCACGGCGCCCGCCGCCGCGAGCAGGCGCGCGGCCACGGTGGATTTGCCCGAGCCCGACAGGCCGTGCGTGATGAGCAGGCGCGGCTGCCGGGGGGCGGCCAGCGCCTCGGCGCAGGCCAGGTAGTCCGGCCCCGGCTGCGGCGCCGCACCCTGCGCCGCACGCAGTTGTGCGGCCATGGCGCGCACCAGGGCGCGGTAGACCTCGTAGGGCCGCAGCACGTCCAGGCCTTCGTAGTCGCCGGTGGCGGCGAGGTAGGCGTCGAGGAAGCGCCATGCCAGCCCGGAGCGGCCGTGGGCGTGCAGGTCCATGGTGAAGAAGCCCGCGTCGGCCAGCGTGTCGGTCCAGCGCAGGGCGGGGCTGAACTCGATGCAGTCGAAGGCGGTGAGCGTGCCATCCAGGCACACCACGTTGCCCAGGTGCAGGTCGCCATGGCCTTCGCGCACGTGGCCGCCCGCACGGCGCTCGGCCCAGCGCTGCGCCAGCCGGCCGCGGCGCGCGCCGAACCACGCGCGCATCACCTGCAGGCCCGCGGCCTGCGCGCCGGGCAGCAGGGGCGCGAGGGTGTCGAACACGTCGTCGATGGCCCGCCCCACCTGCGCGGCCGAGCCCCAGGCGCTGCCCTCTCCCGTCGCGGGAGCGGCAGGCGCCTCGGCGTGCAGGCGCGCGATGCGCGCAGCGAAGCCGTCGAGCTGCGCCGGGTCCAGGCGGTTCGTGCGCACCAGGGCGTCCAGCTCGCTGCCGACGCAAAAGCGCCGCATGCGCAGCACCCAGTCGATGGCCTGGCTCTCATCACCCCCCTCGCCCGGCTGCCCCAGGCGCGGCGCCTGTGCGCTGCCGAGCAGGGGCAGCACGTCCACATAGAGCGCGGGGGCGAGCCGGCGGTTCAGGCGCAGCTCTTCCTCGCAGTAGTGGCGGCGCGCCTCGATGGAACGGAAGTCGGCGAACGGCAGGCGGATGGGTTTCTTGAGCTTGTAGGCCCAGTCGCCGGCCAGCAGGATGCGGGACAGGTGCGTCTCGATGGCGGCATCGGCCCGCAAGGCGGCGCACAGGGCTTGCGTTTCATCAGTCAAATCGGCCTCCAGCGCTTGATAAACAAGCGCAAGCAGCTATTTAAAACATAGCATCAGTCCGCCGCGCGGCGCAGGGTCTCGACCACCGGGCGGCGCAGCACCCCGCGCAGGCCCCACCAGCCGGCCGCCAGCGCCAGCAGCGCGCCGGCCAGCGCGCCGGCCAGGGGCACCCAGGGCCGCACGGTCCAGGTGAAGTCGAACACGTAGCGCGCCAGCAGCCAGCCCACGGCCACGGCCACGCAGCTCGCCAGGAAGCCCGCGAGCAGGCCCACGCCGGCCAGCTCGGCGCGCTGCACCTGGCGCAGCAGCGCGGCGCGCGCGCCCACGGCACGCATGATGGCGAACTCGCGCGCGCGCTCCTCGCGCGTGGCGGTGACGGCGGCGAACAGCACGGCCAGCCCGGCCGCGAGCGTGAAGGCGAAGAGGAATTCCACCGCGCGCACCACCTGCGCCAGCACGCGCTGCACCTGCGACAGGGTGGCGCTCAGGTCCACGTTGGTGATGTTGGGGAAGTCGTGCACCAGCGCGTTGTCGAAGCCCGGCTGCGCGGGGGCACGGTAAGCGGCGAGGTAGGTGACGGGCACGTCCTGCATGTCCGCCACCGGGTACATGACGAAGAAATTGGCGCGCATGGAGCCCCAGTCCACGCGGCGCAGGCTGGTGATGCGCGCCTCGCTCGTGACGCCGCCGATGTCGAAGCGCAGCCGGTCGCCGAGGTTCAGGCCCAGCGTCTTGGCGATGCCCTCTTCCACGCTCACCGCATCGGGCTCGCCGGGCGTCCAGCGGCCGGCGGTGATGGGGTTGTGCTGCGGCGCCTCGAAGGCGTTGGAGAGGTTGAATTCGCGGTCCACCAGGCGGCGGGCGCGGTCTTCCGCATAGTCCTCCAGGCTGACGGCGCGGCCGTTCACGGCCACGAGGCGGCCGCGGAACATGGGGTACCAGTCGTAGCGCGCCACGCCCGCCTGGTCGAGTCGTTGGCGGAAGGCCTCGGCCTGGTCGGGCATGACGTTGATGACGAAGCGGTTGGGCGCGTCGGCCGGGGTGGCGCGCTGCCAGCTTTCGATGAGGTCGGTGCGCAGCAGCACCAGCAGCACCAGCGCGAGCAGGCCCACGGCCAGGCTGCTGACCTGCACCACGGCGTAGGCCGGACGCGCGGCGATCTGGCGCGTGGCGAGCACCAGCCAGCGCGGGGCCGTGGCTTCGTTGACGCTGGCGCGCAGCAGCCGCACGGCACCCCAGGCCAGCAGGGCGAAGAGCAGCGCCGCGGCGGCGAACCCGCCCACGGCGATGGCGCCCAGCTTGGCGTCGCGGCTCACGGACAGCAGCAGCGCGGCGAAGCCCGCCACGCCCACGCCCAGCAAGGCGAGCGACGCGGGCTTGAGCCCGCCCACGTCGCGGCGGATGACGCGCAGCGGCGGCACGCGCGCCAGCTGCAGCACGGGCGGCAGGCCGAAGGCGCACATCAGCGTCAGCCCCACGCCCAGGCCGAGCGCCACGGGCCAGAGGCCGGGCGCGGGCAGGCCGGCCTCCACCAGCCCGGCCAGCAGCAGCACGAAGACGTGGTGCACCGCGAAGCCCAGCAGCACGCCGAGCGCGCTGGCGAACACGCCGACGGCCGCGAACTCGGCCACGTAGGCCCCCGCGATGGCGCGCTGGCTCTGGCCCAGCACGCGCAGCAGCGCGGCGGCGTCCAGGTGCTCGTTGGCGAAGCCGCGCGCGGCCAGCGCCACGGCCACGGCCGCGAGCAGCGCCGCGAGCAGCGCCACGAGGCTGAGGAATTTCTCGGCGCGCTCCAGGGTCTGGCGCATCTCGGGCTGGCCGCTGTCGATGGATTCCACGCGCACGCCGCGCACGTCGGGCCGGGTGGCGGCGTCCTTGGCCCAGGCGGTGAAGCGTTGCGCGGCGCGCGCTTCGCCTGCCACGGCGAAGCGGTAGGTGATGCGGCTGGCCGGCTGCACCAGGCCGGTGGCGGGCAGGTCGAGCGCGTTGACCATTACGCGCGGCGCGAAGGTGAGAAAGCCCGCGCCCCGGTCAGGCTCCAGCGTGATGATGCGGGCGATGCGCAGGCGGGCGTCGCCCAGCAGCAGTGCATCGCCCAGGCGCAGCGCCAGCGATTCGAGCAGGGGCGCGTCCACCCAGGCCTCGCCGCGCGCGGGGATGTCCCGCGTGGGCTGACCGGGGCGCGCGGGGTCGGCGGTGGTCTGCAGGCGCCCGCGCAGCGGGTAGCCCGGCTCCACGCTCTTGAGCGCCACGAGCCGGCTGGCGCCGCCCTGGGCATCATCGGCGCGCGCCATGGTGGGAAAATTCAGCGTGGTGGCGCTGGCCAGGCCCAGCGCCCGCGCCTGCGCCACGAACGCCTCGGGCGTGGGGTTGTCGCTGGCCACCACCGCGTCGCCGCCCAGCAGCTGCAGCGCGTCGCGCGCCAGGCCGCCCTGCAGGCGGTCGGCGAAAAAGCCCACGGAGGTGAGCGCGGCCACGGCCAGCGTGACGGCCACGATCACCAGGCGCAGCTCGCCCGCGCGCAGGTCGCGCCACAGAGTGCGCCAGCCCAGGGTGAGGGAGGATGGTTTCATGGTGTTTTTGGCCTCCAGCGCCTATCCATCAAGCGCAAGCAGCTATTGAAACAGTAGCAATGATTCAGACGTAGCGCAATGCGGTGGGGGGGCGGCACAGGCCCCACAGGTGCATGCCCGCCTCCTGCGCCAGTTGCAGCGCCAGCGAGGTGGGCGCCGAGATGGTGGCGAAGGCCGGCACGCCCATGCGGGCGCACTTGCGCACCAGCTCGTAGCTGGTGCGGCTGGTCATGACGACGAAGCCGGGCTCGCCCAGGCGACCCGCCAGCGCCAGCCGGCCGAACAGCTTGTCCAGCGCGTTGTGGCGGCCCACGTCCTCCAGCACGTCGGTGAGTTCGCCCTGGGGCGTGGCCCAGCCGGCCGCGTGCACCGACCCGGCCCGGGCGTTGAGCGCCTGCCGCGCGCCCAGGGTGGCGAAGGGGCGCAGGATGGTGTCCACATCCAGGCCCTCGCGCCAGGCGGGCGCGGCCAGGGGCTCGGGATGCAGGTCCAGCGCCTGCAGGCTGTCGATGCCGCACACGCCGCAGCCCGTGCGCCCGGCCAGGGCCCGGCGGTGTTCCTTGAGGCGGGCGAACTGGCGCGGGGCGATCTCCATGTGCACGGCGCAGCTCGCATCGGGCGTATCCACGGCGTGGGTGAGCACTTCCACGTCGCGGCAGTCCGAGGGGTGCTCCACGATGCCTTCGCTCAGCGCGAAGCCCACCGCGAATTCGGCCAGGTCCTGCGGCGTGGCCATCATCACGGCGTGCGAGATGCCGTTGAAGACCAGGGCCACCGGCACCTCGGCCGCCACTTCCACCGGCTGCGCCGCCGCGCCGCCGCCGCTGCGCCACTGGTGGGCGCGCACGGGCGCCAGGGGCGGCAGCGGCAGGGCGGTGTCGGAGGTCGCGGGCGTGTCGGGGATCGGCATGCGCGCACCATACCAGCCAAGCCCCTTCCCCCGAGTCCGTTACTGGGGTATAGCCCGGCTGACTATGATCGGCTCGCCCATGGTCGCGCGCCCGGTTGAGAGGGAGCTGCGCCGCGGGCGGACTACGGGCTAACCCTGTAGCCTTTGCAGAGGCATTGCAACCAAGATGACCCCACAAATAACTCCCCCACGACAGGAGGTTCCGTCATGGACATGAACCGCCGGCATTTCTTCCGCGTGAGCGGCGCAGGGCTGGTTGGCTCCAGCCTGGTCGCCATGGGCTTCTCGCCCGCTACCGCGCTTGCCGAAGTCCGCCAGTACAAACTGGCTGCCACCACCGTCACCCGCCAGACCTGCACCTACTGCTCGGTCGGCTGCGGCATCCTGATGTACGCGCTGGGCGACGGCGGCAAGAACTCCAAGCTCTCGGTGATCCACGTCGAGGGCGACCCTGACCACCCCGTCAACCGCGGCACGCTGTGCCCCAAGGGTGCAGGCCTGCTGGACTTCATCAACAGCCCCAACCGCCTGCTGTACCCCGAGTACCGCGCCCCGGGCTCCAACGAGTGGAAGCGCCTGTCGTGGGACGACGCGCTGACCCGCATCGCCAAGCTGCTCAAGGACGACCGCGACGCGAACTTCCAGGCCAAGACGGACGACGGCCTGACCGTCAACCGCTGGCTCACCACCGGCATGCTCGCCGCATCGGCGTCGAGCAACGAAGCCGGCTACATCACCTACAAAGTGGCCCGTTCCTGGGGCCTGCTGGCATTCGATAACCAAGCCCGTGTTTGACACGGCCCGACGGTGGCAGGTCTTGCCCCGACGTTTGGCCGTGGAGCGATGACGAACCATTGGGTCGACATCAAGAACGCGGACGTTATTTTGATCATGGGCGGCAATGCCGCCGAAGCGCACCCCTGCGGATTCAAGTGGGTGACCGAAGCGAAGGCGCACAACAAGGCGCACTTCATGGTGGTCGATCCGCGCTTCAACCGCTCGGCCTCGGTCGCCGATTTCTATGCCCCCATCCGGTCGGGCAGCGACATCGTGTTCCTCGGCGGGGTCATCAACTACCTCCTGTCGAACGACAAGATCCACCACGAGTACGTGCACAACTACACGGACTTCAGCTTCATCGTGCGCGATGACTACCAGTTCGTGGACGGCATCTTCTCGGGCTACGACGAGGAAAAGCGCACCTACGACAAGAAGAGCTGGGACTACGAGCTGGGCGAAGACGGCTTCGTGAAGACCGACCCCACGCTGCAGCACCCGCGCTGCGTGTACCAGCTCATGAAGAAGCACTACGAGGGCTACACGCCCGAGAAGGTGGAGAGCGTCTGCGGCACGCCGAGGGACAAGTTCCTGCACGTGTGCGAGAAAATCGCCAGCACCGCCGTGCCCGGCCGCGCCATGACCATCATGTACGCGCTGGGCTGGACGCAGCACTCCATCGGCGCGCAGATCCTGCGCTGCGCCGCCATGGTGCAGCTGCTGTGCGGCAACATCGGCGTGGCGGGCGGCGGCATGAACGCGCTGCGCGGGCACTCCAACATCCAGGGCCTGACGGACCTGGGGCTGCTCTCGGCCAGCCAGCCGGGCTACCTGACGCTGCCGAACGAGAAGGAGCAGGACTACCAGGGCTACGTCACTTCGCGCACGCAGAAACCCCTGCGCGCGGGCCAGATGAGCTACTGGCAGAACTACCCCAAGTTCCACGTCAGCCTCATGAAGTCCTTCTTCGGGGCGAATGCCACGGCGGAGAACAACTGGTGCTATGACTACCTGCCCAAGCTGGACAAGCAGTACGACATGCTGCAGATCTTCCAGCTCATGAACGAAGGCAAGGTCAACGGCTACATCGCGCAGGGCTTCAACCCGATCGCGGCGCTGTCCAACAGCGGGCGCGTGCGCGACGGCCTGGCCAAGCTCAAGTTCCTGGTGGTCATGGACCCGCTGGCGACGGAAACCTCGGAGTTCTGGAAGAACTACGGCGAGTACAACGACATCGACACGGCTTCCGTGCAGACCGAGGTGTTCCGCCTGCCCACGACCTGCTTCGCCGAGGAAGAGGGCGCGGTGGTCAGCTCCTCGCGCGTGCTGCAGTGGCACTGGAAGGCCGCCGAGCCGCCGGGCGAGGCCAAGACCGACGTGGCCATCATGTCGGCCCTGCACCTGCGCCTGAAGGCCCTCTACCAGAAGGACGGCGGCGCGTTCCCCGACCCGATCGTCAACCTGGACTGGAAGTACGCGCAGCCTGCGCACCCCAGCTCCGAGGAGATCGCCAAGGAGTACAACGGCAAGGCGCTGGTGGACCTGGTCGATCCCAAGGACCCGACCAAGGTGCTGCGCCCCGCGGGCCAGCAGGTTTCCGGCTTCGCCGAGCTGCGCGACGACGGCACCACGGCCTGCGGCTGCTGGATCTATGCCGGCGCATGGACGCAGGCGGGCAACCAGATGGGCCGGCGCGACAACTCCGACCCGTCGGGCATCGGCAACACGCTGAACTGGGCCTGGGCCTGGCCGGCGAACCGCCGCGTGCTCTACAACCGGGCCTCGGCCGACCTGCAGGGCAAGGCGTTCAACCCGAGGCGCAAGCTCGTCGAGTGGAACGGCAAGGCCTGGGGCGGCTACGACGTGCCCGACACCGGACTGGGCATCGCGCCCGAGACCGGCAACGGCCCGTTCATCATGAACCCCGAGGGCGTGGCACGCTTCTTCGCCCGCAAGGGCATGAACGAGGGACCATTCCCCACGCACTACGAGCCGTTCGACACGCCCGTGGGCCTGAACCCGATGTACCCGAACAACCCCAAGGCCACGAGTTCGCCGGCCGCGCGGGTGTTCAAGAACATCTGGGACACCTTCGGCAAGGCCGACGAGTTCCCGCACGTGGGCACGACGTACCGCCTGACCGAGCACTTCCACTACTGGACGAAGCATGCGCTGGTCAACGCCATCACGCAGCCCGAGCAGTTCGTGGAGATCGGCGAGGCGCTGGCCAAGGAACTGGGCATCGCCGCGGGCGACCGCGTCAAGGTCAGCTCCAAGCGCGGCTACATCAAGGCCGTGGCGGTGGTGACCAAGCGCATC
Organism: Acidovorax sp. MR-S7; assembly: GCF_000400995.2. GTDB lineage: Bacteria > Pseudomonadota > Gammaproteobacteria > Burkholderiales > Burkholderiaceae_C > MR-S7. Next base: position 70,100 of record NZ_DF238929.1, read on the forward strand.
AAGCCGATGAAGATCGAGGGCAAGACCGTGCACCACGTGGGCATCCCCATCCACTGGGGGTTCAAGGGGCTGACCAAGCCCGGGTTCCTCGCCAACACGCTGACGCCCTTCGTGGGCGACGGCAATACCAACACGCCGGAATTCAAGACCTTCCTCGTGAAGGTCGAGAAGGCGTAAGGAGGCCACGATGTCATTGCAATCCCTCGATATCAAGCGCCTCTCCGCCACCACCACTCCTGCGCCGCAGGCGCGCTCCCCCCATGCGGGCGAGGTGGCCAAGCTCATCGACGTGTCCAAGTGCATCGGCTGCAAGGCCTGCCAGACCGCCTGCATGGAGTGGAACGACCTGCGCCAGGAACCGGGCGTGAACGTGGGCGTTTACGACAACCCCAACGACCTGACCGAGAACGCGTGGACGGTGATGCGCTTCACCGAATACGAGAACGAGGCCAGCGGCAACCTGGAATGGCTGATCCGCAAGGACGGCTGCATGCACTGCGAGGACCCCGGCTGCCTCAAGGCCTGTCCCTCGCCCGGCGCGATCGTGCAGTACACGAACGGCATCGTGGACTTCCACGAGGAGCACTGCGTGGGCTGCGGCTACTGCGTCACCGGCTGCCCGTTCAACGTTCCGCGCATCAGCAAGAAGGACCACAAGGCGTACAAGTGCACCCTGTGTTCCGACCGCGTGGCCGTGGGCCAGGAACCCGCGTGCGTGAAGACCTGCCCCACCGGCGCCATCGTGTTCGGCACCAAGAAGGCGATGAAGGACCATGCCGAGGAGCGCATCGCCGACCTGAAGGAGCGCGGCTTCGCCGAGGCGGGCCTGTACGACCCGGCCGGCGTGGGCGGCACGCACGTCATGTACGTGCTGCACCATGCGGACAAGCCTTCGCTCTACCAGGGCCTGCCCGACGAGCCGAAGATCAGTCCGCTGGTCGGCCTGTGGAAGGGCGTCTCCAAGCCGCTCGCCATGGCCGCGCTGGGCGTGGCCGCGGTGGGCAGCCTGTTCCACTACATCACCAAGGGGCCCAATGACGTCTCCAAGGAACTGGAGGACGAGATGGACCGCAAGGACCGCGAGGCCGAAGCCCTTGAGAAGGAGAACCTGCCATGAGACGCAATCCACGCGACCTGCAGCGCTACACGGCAGGCGAACGCGCCAACCACTGGATCGTGGGCATCTGCTTCATCCTACTGGCGCTCTCGGGCCTGGCGTTCTTCCATCCGGCCTTCTTCCCGCTCACGCAGCTGTTCGGCGGCGGGCCGTGGACGCGCATCCTGCACCCCTACATCGGGGTGGTGATGGCGCTGTTCTTCGTCATGATGTTCTTCCGCTTCTGGCGGCTGAACCTCATCGAGCAGCGCGACGTGGAATGGCTCAAGAACGTCGACAAGATGGTGGACGGCGACGACCACAACATGCCCGAGCAGGGCAAGTACAACGGCGGCCAGAAGGTGCTGTTCTGGGGGCTGGTGATCGGCATGCTGCTGATCGTCGTCACCGGCGTGCTCATGTGGCGCGCATGGTGGGCGCCGCCCATCACCGTGATCCGCATCGCGTCGGTGGTGCATGCCATCGCTGCGGTGTGGATGATCGGCCTCATCATCCTGCACGTGTACGCCGCCATCTGGACGCGCGGCACCATCCGCGCCATGCTCTACGGCACCGTCACGCGCGCCTGGGCCAAGCAGCACCACCGCGGCTGGTACCGCAAGGTGACAGGCGACAATAGCTGACCGCTGCGCTCGCCGCTTCCTGCCGCCGGCCCGCATCCACGGCCCGGCGGCAGTTTCATTTCTGGAGACCTGATTTCGTGCAACGCATTCTTCAACCCGGCGAGATCGAAGCCCTCGATCGCACCAACCTGCCCCGCGTCCGCCTGCCCCAGCCGGCCAGCCTGTTCGCCGACCGTGCCGCGCGCCTGGCGCAAAAGGCCGAGGGCAACCCCATCGGCGACTACCTGCGCTTTCTCGCCCGCCTGGTGCGCGCCCAGCAGCAGGCCGCGGGCACGGTACAGACCGCCGCGCCCGAGCCTGCACTGATCGCCCAGGCGCAGGAGCACTCCATGCCCCTGCTGCCCGCCGCCAGCCACGTCGATCCGGCCTGGCACCGCGTGCTCGGCAACCTGCTCGCGACGCTCGACGGCGCCACCGAGGTGCCCGAGGCGCTGCAGCCCACGCTGCAGGCCCTGCGCACGATGCCCGTCGAGGAGCGCGACACCCTCGCCCGCCGCGTGCTCGTCGGCCTGCTCACCGAGCCGCAGGATCTGGCCGCCGCCCCCATCGTCATGGCCGCGCTGCAGGTCACCTTCGCAGACCGCGCCAGCCGCCTGCAAGAGAGCCACGTGCCCTACACCGACCCCGCCACCATTTGCCCCGTGTGCGGCAGCGCGCCCGTGGCGAGCGTGCTGCGCATCGGCGGGCGCGAAGCGGGCCTGCGCTACCTGCACTGCGGCGTCTGCTGCACCGAATGGCACATGGTGCGCGTCAAGTGCACGCACTGCGAATCGACCAAAGGGGTGCGCTACCAGGGCATGCAAAGCGAAGGCAGCGACCAGAAGGACGGCCCGAAGGACGAAGTGGTGCTGGCCGAGACCTGCGACCAATGCCACACCTACCGCAAGATCGCCAACCAGGAAAAAGACCCGCTCGCCGAGCCCCTGGCGGACGACCTCGCCACGCTGCTGCTCGACCTGCTCATGGGCGAGACCGACTACGCCCGCGCCAGCATGAACCCGCTGCTGCCCATGTCCGAAGGCCCCGCCGAATGAACACGGCCGCCCGCCTGCCCGGCGTGGACCGCGTACTCTCCACGCCGCTGGCGCGCACGCTGTCGTTTGAATACGGCGCATCGTCCACCACCGCCGCCGTGCGCGCCGCGCTCGACGCGCTGCGCCCCGCAGCGCTCGCGGGCGAGGCCGCCGCCGAGCACCTCGCGCCCGGAGCCATCGCCACGCGGGCACAGCAGCACCTGGCCGAGCGCTTCGCGCCGCGCCTCAAGGCCGTGTTCAACCTCACCGGCACGGTGCTGCACACCAACCTGGGCCGCGCGCTGCTGCCTGACGACGCCGTGCAGGCGGTGGTGCAGGCGCTCACCACGCCGGCCAACCTGGAATTCGACCTGGCCACCGGCGGGCGCGGCGACCGCGACGACCTCATCACCGACCTGCTGCGCGACCTCACCGGCGCCGAGGCCGCCACGGTCGTCAACAACAACGCGGCGGCCGTGCTGCTCACGCTCAACGCCCTCGCGCCGCGCAAGGAAGTCATCGTCTCGCGCGGCGAACTCGTGGAGATCGGCGGCGCCTTCCGCATCCCCGACATCATGGGCCGCGCGGGCGCGCGCCTCGTCGAAGTGGGCACCACCAACCGCACCCACGCCAAGGACTACGAAGAAGCCATCACCGAGCGCACCGCGCTGCTCATGAAGGTGCACTGCAGCAACTACGCCGTCACCGGGTTCACCAAGAGCGTGCCCGAAGCCGAGGTGGCGGCCATCGCCCACGCGCGCGGCCTGCCGCTGGCCGTCGATCTGGGCAGCGGCACCCTGGTGGACCTGGCGCAATGGGGCCTGCCGCACGAACCCACGGTGCGCGACGTGGTGAGCGCGGGCGCCGACATCGTCACCTTCAGCGGCGACAAGCTGCTCGGCGGCCCCCAGGCCGGCCTGATCGTGGGCCGCAAGGACCTGATCGCCAGGATCAAGAAGAACCCGCTCAAGCGCGCGCTGCGCGTGGGCAAGCTGACGCTGGCGGCGCTGGAGCCCGTGCTGCGCCTGTACCTCGCGCCCGAACGCCTGCCCGAGCGCCTGACCACGCTGCGCTTGTTCACCCGCCCGCAAGCCGACATGCGCGCGCAGGCCGAACAACTGCTGGCCCCGTTGCAGGCCGCCGTGGGTACCGGGTACACCGTGCGCGCCGCGCCCTTGTTCAGCCAGATCGGCAGCGGCGCCCTGCCCGTGGACACGCTGCCGAGCCACGGCCTGGCCATCGCGCCCGCAACCCCGAAGCGCGCGGGCCGCGCCCTCGCCCGGCTCGAAGCCGCGCTGCGCACCCTGCCCCGCCCGGTGATCGGCCACATCGCCAGCGACGCGCTCTGGCTCGACCTGCGCTGCCTGGAAGCGCCCGAGGTGCCCGCCTTCACGGCGCAGCTGCCCGCGCTCGCCGATGCGCTCGCACGGGCGTGAGTTCAAGCCAAATCAGCCTCCAGCGCTTATCGGGCAAGCGCTGGAAGCTCTTGATTCAATAGCACCCGAGCGATAGCGGCAACGCCCTACCCCACCCGCCCCCGTCCACCG
>NZ_DF238930.1 GCF_000400995.2 Acidovorax sp. MR-S7
GGCGTGATCATGGCAGGGGGATGGCTCAGGTCTTGTCGATCAACGAGGGATCAGTGGGGTTTTGAGAGGTTCCCATACCATGCAGCCGGGCGCTCGCTGCGCTCCAATGCCCATCCACCGTAGCTTCACACACTGCCATGCGCCGCCTTTGCCTGCCCTTGATCTGCTGCGCGCTGCTGGGGGTCTCGCCGCTCGCGCGGGCCGCGCCGGACGCCGCCTGCCCCGCGCTGCTGGACCACACCGTCCTGCGGCTGCAGGACGAGGCGCCGCAGTCGCTGTGCCAGTACGCCGGCAAGGTGCTGCTGGTGGTCAACACCGCGAGCTACTGCGGTTTCACCGGGCAGTACGAGGGCCTGGAGGCGCTGCACGCGCGCTACCGCGACCGGGGGCTGGTGGTGCTGGGCTTTCCGTCGAACGACTTCGCGCAGGAAACGGGCAGCAACGCCGAGATCGCCGAGTTCTGCGCAAACACCTTCGGCGTGCGCTTTCCCATGTTCACCAAGGGCCATGTGCGCGGCGCGCAGGCGGCGCCGCTGTACCGCGCGCTGGCCGCGGCGGCCGACGGGCAGACGCCGCGCTGGAACTTCCACAAGTACCTGGTGAGCCGCTCCGGCCGGGTGGTGGGCAGCTACGGCAGCTCCGTCGCGCCGGACAACGGGGCGCTGGTGCAGGCCATCGAGCGGCAGCTGGCGGCGCCGCATTGAGCGCCGTCCGGTTTTTCACATTTTTTAAAAGAAAGGGCTGGAACTTTCGCCAAGCAGCCCCACTCTAGGAGGTACCCGTCGGCGAGAATGTTCGCGCGGCACTGCAAGACACTGTTTTTCATGTTGCGAAGCCTTCCGGACCTGTTTCCGGATGCAATCCTGAGGCGCTTCTCCTCCCTCCCTCTCTTACTTCGTTTCAGGGCGCTTCGCAACTTTTTTATATGCGCAAAAAAAGCGCGCCTTCCCCCGGCGGAAGGCGCGCTTTTTTCATGGGGCCGATCAGCGCGGCGGCTGGGTGTCCGCGAAGCTGGGGCGCTGCATGAGCTTGTCGAGCAGGCGGCCCAGGTGGGGGTGGTCGGTGCGCCACGCCAGCTGCGGGAAACGGAATTCCAGCCACGCCAGCGTGCAGCCCACGGCGATGTCAGACAGGCTCAGGTGAACGCCGCTGCAGTACGGCTTGTCGCCCAGCCCCTGGGCCATGGCCTGCAGGCCCGCGCGCACCTTGCCCATCTGCCGGTCGATCCAGGCCTGGCTGCGCTCGCCGTCCTGGCGATGGGGCCAAGTGGCCTCCAGCCGTGCAAGGATGGCGGCGTCCAGCACGCCGTCGGCCAGCGCTTCCCAGGTCTTGACCTCGGCGCGCTCGCGGCCCTGGGCGGGGATGAGCCGGCCCACGGGCGAGAGGGTGTCGAGGTATTCGACGATCACGCGCGAGTCGAACACCGCCTCGCCGCCTTCCATCACCAGGCAGGGCACCTTGCCCAGGGGGTTGGAGGCGTTGATGGCCGTCTCCTCGGACCATACGTCTTCCGTCTGGAAGCGGTAGTCCAGTTTCTTTTCGGCCAGCACCACGCGCACCTTGCGCACATAGGGGCTCGTGGGAGATCCGATGAGTTTCATGGCTGGGGTCGCGCCGCGCGGGCGGCTTGTGTGGTGGGGGGCGGCCGATTCTAGCCAGACCTCGCGCCGGGGGCGCGCACCTACAATCGGCGCCCATGAGCCTGTCCACCATCACCGCCCTGTCTCCCCTCGACGGCCGCTACGCGGCCAAACTGTCCGCCCTGCGCCCCATCATGAGCGAGCACGGCTACATGCACCGCCGCGTGCAGGTGGAGGTGGCGTGGTTCATCGCGCTGTCGGATGCGGGCTTCGCGGAGTTTCCGCCGCTGTCCACGGGCGCGCGCGCCTACCTGCTGGGCCTGGTGCGGCACTTCTCCGAGGCCGATTCGGCCGCCATCAAGGAGATCGAGAAGACCACCAACCACGACGTGAAGGCGGTGGAATACTGGATCAAGTCCAAGTTCGAGGCCCGCCCCGAGCTGGAAAAGGCCGCCGAGTTCGTGCACTTCGCCTGCACCAGCGAAGACATCAACAACACCAGCCACGCGCTGCAGCTGCGCTCGGGCCGCGACCAGGTGATCCTGCCGGGGCTGGACCGCATCGTGCTCAAGCTGCGCGAAATGGCCCACCAGTTCGCCGACGTGCCCATGCTCAGCCGCACCCACGGCCAGACGGCCAGCCCCACCACCGTGGGCAAGGAGCTGGCCAACGTGGTGGTGCGCCTGCAGGGCGCCGTGGAGCGCATCGCCGCGGTGAAGATCCTCGGCAAGATGAATGGCGCGGTGGGCAACTACAACGCCCACCTGTCGGCCTGGCCCGAGTTCGACTGGGAGGCCTTCAGCCGCAAGGTGGTCGAGACGCCCGAGCCGCAGGGCCTGGGCCTCACCTTCCAGCCCTACAGCATCCAGATCGAGCCGCACGACTACATGGCCGAGCTGTTCGACGCCGTGGCCCGCGCCAACACCATCCTGGTGGACCTGTCGCGCGACGTGTGGGGCTATGTGAGCCTGGGCTACTTCAAGCAAAAGCTCAAGGCGGGCGAGATCGGCTCGTCCACCATGCCGCACAAGGTCAACCCCATCGACTTCGAGAATGCCGAAGGCAACCTGGGCTTGGCCAACGCGCTGCTGCGCCACCTGTCGGACAAGCTGCCCGTGAGCCGCTGGCAGCGCGACCTGACGGACAGCACCGTGCTGCGCAACATCGGCGTGGCGCTGGGCTACGCGACGCTGGCCTACACCTCGCTGATGACGGGCCTGAACAAGCTCGAACTCAACCAGCAGGCGCTGGCCAGCGACCTGGACACGAGCTGGGAAGTGCTGGCCGAGCCCATCCAGACCGTCATGCGCCGCTACGGCGTGGCCGGCGCCTACGAGAAGCTCAAGGAAGTCACGCGCGGCCAGACGGTGACGGCCGAGGCGCTGCACGCGCTCGTCAAAGGCCTGGAGATCCCGCAGGCCGACAAGGACCGCCTGCTGGCCATGACCCCTGGCAGCTATACCGGCAAGGCCGCCGAGCTGGCCCGCCGGGTGTAAAAACCATAGCTGCCTGCGCTTTCCAGCCGGGCATTTGCAATACGAAGAGCTGCCAAAGCGAGCGATAACAAGCGCAGGCAGCTCTTGTTTTTGAAGCATCCATGGCCCTCAAATCCACCATCTTCAAGGCGAACCTGCAGATCGCCGACATCGACCATGGCTACTACGCTGACCACCAGCTCACCCTGGCGCGCCATCCCAGCGAGACGGACGAACGCATGATGGTGCGCCTGGCGGCGCTGGCGCTCAACGCCTGGCAGCTGCAGGCGCTGTGCCAGGGCGACGGCACGCTTGCCTTCGGCGCGGGCCTGTCCGACCCGGACGACCCTGACATCTCGCTGACCGACTTCACCGGCCGCAAGCGCCTGTGGATCGAGGTCGGCCAGCCCGAGGACAAGCCCCTGGCCAAGGCCGCCAGCAAGGCGGACGCGGTGCTGGTCTACGCCTTCCACCACGCGGCCGAGGTCTGGTGGAAGGGCATCGAGAACAAGCTGACGCGCCAGGACCGCCTGCAGGTCTGGCGCCTGCCGAGCGAATCGGCGCAGCAGCTCGTCCAGCTGGCCGAGCGCAGCATGCAGCTGCAGGCCACGGTGCAGGAAGGCGCGCTCACGCTCGGCAGCGAGCGCGGCAGCGTGCACGTGGAACCGCTGCGCTGGAAATAGCGCCGGGCTTTTTCAGCGCGGCATCAGCGCGCCGCAGTTCCAGCACTGCTCGAAACCGCCCTCGACGCGCTCGCCGCAGCCGGGGCACAGCCACTGGCGCTGGGGCAGGCGCTCCAGGTCGCGCAGCAGTTCGCGGGCGCGCTCGGCATGCTCCGCATGGGTCAGCCAGATCTCGGGCAGGCACTCGCCCGGCGGCAAATGCCCGGCCGCCGCGCCCAGGTGCTGGCGCTGCACCGACGCGGGCATGCCGGCCTCGCACAGCAGGTCGCTCCACAGCGTGGCGATGGCGATGTTGGGTGCCTGGGTCAAGCGCAGCATGCGGCCCACGATAGCCGCGAAGCGCGGGGGCGTAAAGCCGGCCCGTCAGATCCCTTCGGCCGCGCGCTCGGCATAGCGCGTGAAGCGCAGCGCCGTGCCCTCGCGCGTGATGCGCCGCCACACGGCGCGCTTGTCCGCCGGGCCCATGGACAGCCAGTGCTGCACCTCGGCGAAGCTGCGCCCGCAGCCCTTGCACCATTCGTCGCCCTGGCTCGTGGAGCAGATGGCGATGCAGGGCGTGTCGGGCGTGGTGGCGTACCAGTCCAGCCAGGCCGCCATGGCCGGGGCCGGCACATCCTGCGGCGCGATCTCGTGCACGCGCGCGAACACCATGCGCCCATACACCTCGGCCAGCGCCGCCAGCCCGGGCGCCAGCGCCACGCCGTCGGGCGACGGCGCACGGGCGCGCCAGTGGTTGATGGCGGCCTCGATGTCGGTGATGTGGATGGCGGCGGTCATGTGCGGGACAAAAGGAGGCGGCATGATAGTCCGCCCTCCGCCGCCCCTTGCGCAGCCACGGTTATGCGTGTTTTTGCGAATCCGCATCGCGGAAAACACGCTTTGCCATGGATCAGGAACTGTGTTCAAATCGCGGCCTTCAAGGGGGAGTAGCTCCCCGTGGGCAGGCGCCTTCGCAAGCAGGGCCGCATGCCGACGGATGTCAGGTCGTCAAGACGAAGCCATGCGCTTCCGGCCTGCCAGGCGCGGTCACCGCCGCCGCCGAGCAAGACCTTTGAGCCACTGGCAACCCATGGTCGGCTCAAGGCGTCCCCCTTCCCCTGCAAGCAGGCAGGCGCGCCCCCCTTCCAGAGTGCCCGGTAATTGAACACAACCGGTTCCCCCGAACCGGCATTCGACCAACAAGGTATTCACAACATGGATTTGGACTTCCTCACCCACGCGCCGTTCTGGATCGCCCTGGGGCAGATCATCATCATCGACATCCTGCTGGGCGGCGACAACGCGGTCGTGATCGCACTGGCCTGCCGCAAGCTGCCGGCGGCCCAGCGCACCAAGGGCATCATCTGGGGCACGGCCGGCGCCATCATCCTGCGCGTCGTCCTCATCATCTTCGCGATGACGCTGCTGAACCTGCCCTTCCTGAAGGTGGTGGGCGCCATCCTGCTGGTATGGATCGGCGTGAAGCTGCTGGCGCCCGACGAAGACGGGCACGGCAACGTGGCCGAGAGCGACAAGCTGCTGGCCGCCATCAAGACCATCATCGTGGCCGACCTGGTCATGTCGGTGGACAACGTGATCGCCATCGCCGGTGCCGCGCAGAGCTCGGGCGAGCACTCCACCCTGCTGGTGGTGCTGGGCCTGCTGATCTCCATTCCCATCATCGTCTGGGGCTCGCAGCTGGTCATCAAGCTCATGGAACGCTTCCCCTTCATCATCGTGGCCGGCGGCATGCTGCTGGGCTGGATCGCGGGCGGCATGCTGGTGACCGACCCCGTGTTCGTGAACCCCGACAAGTGGCAGTGGATGCCCAAGCTGGGCAGCGTGGACGAGCAGGGCTTGGCCGTGATCTCGCGCACCCTGTATTGGTCCGCACACATCGCCGGCGCCCTGCTGGTGCTGGCAATCGGCAAGGCCATCATGGCGCGCCGCGCGCCGGCCGAGCCGGCGCAGCACGGTTGAAGAGCGGCACGGCAGAGCAAGGGGCCGCCATGCACAAAGCCATCGTGTACATCGACGACGCCGCCCACGCGCGGCAGGTCCTCGCGCCGCTGGTCACCGGTGCGCAAGCCGCCACGACCCACTGGGTGCTGGTGGCCTGCGCCCCGCGCATGACGCACCGCATCAGCAAGTGGGTGAGCCACAGCGCGCGGGAAAACTGGCGCGCCAAGTGGGCCGACAAGCTCTTCGCGCAGGTACAGCCCTGGGTGGAAGCCGCTGGCGGCCCCGTGAGCACCGTGCTGGCCAAAGGCCCGCTGCCTGAACTGCTCGTCCAGTTGCAGGCCGAGCATGGCGCCGGCATCCCGGTGGTGGATGCCCGCCGGCCCAAGGTGGAGCAAGAGGCGCAGGCGCCCGCTCCGGTGGCCACACCTCAGCCGGCCAGCACCACCGTCGTCACCCGCAAGCCGCCGCGCCGCTGGTCGGTGCCGGGCTCACTCACCAGCCTGGGCCTGCTGTTCATGCTGGCCACGGACTGACAGCGTCGCCCGCGGGTCCGGTGCTATGCTGGGCCCCATGCGACTACTGCTCAAATGGCTGCTGAGCGCAGCCGCCCTGCTCTGCGTGGCCTACATCTACAGCGGCGTGGAAGTGCGGAGCTTCGGCTCCGCCCTGCTGGCCGCATTCGTCATTGGCCTGTTCAACGCGGTGCTGCGCCCGGTGCTCGTGATCCTCACGCTGCCGGTCACCATCGTCACCATCGGGCTGTTCCTTTTCGTCATCAACGCCCTCATGTTCTGGGGTGCCGCCTCGGTGCTGGGCGACGGCTTCCAGGTCCAGGGGTTCACGGCGGCGCTGATCGGCTCGCTGATCTACTCGGCGCTGGGCCTGCTCATCGAATCAGCGCTCGGCGGCCTGTTCCTTCAGAAGTGACTGCACGGCACGCAGCCGCGTGTCGATGATCGACGCCTCGATGTAGTCGAACCCCGCCCCCCCGCGCCGCGCCATGTCCTGCCCCGCCTTGAAGCGGTCCACCGCCGCCGCATAGTCGTAGCGCGCCACCTGCGCCTCGGCATCGGCGCGCACCGCGCGCAGCGGCTGGTTCTGCTGCTGCCACGCCTGCGACAGTGCCTGCCATGCGCCCGCATCGCGCGGGTGCGTGGCCACCCAGGTCTGCAGCGTGCCCGTCATCTCGGCCGCGCGGCCGGTGCGCAGCAGGGCCTGGGTGCGCAGCAGCATCTCCGGCCGCGCCGCGGCCTGCGCGTCCGCTTCGTCCAGATAGGCCAGCGCCGCCTGGGGCTGGCCGGCGGCCAGTTCCACCTCGGCCCCCAGCAGCCGCGCCTGGCGCGCGCCCGCCGCATCGCCCTGCACATCGGCCTGCAGGCCACGCAGCGCCTTGCGTGCCGCGTCCATGTCCTGGAGCTGTAGCGCACTCAGCGCGGCCGCATACCGGGCCGCCACGCGCTGCGCCACGGGCCGCGCGGCAAAGCCTGCATCCTGCGGCTCGGCCACCCATTGGCGCCACGCATCTACACCAGGGCGCATCAGCACGCGGGCGCGTGCGGACATCATCACGTGCTCCAGCGTGGCTGGCGCGGGCTTGGCCGCATCGGACCCGACGCGGCTGTGCATGTCGGCAATGCGCTGCGTGGTCAGCGGATGGCTGCGCAAATAGGGCCAGCTGCCGTTGTCGTTGATGCGGTTGGCCTGCTGCAGCTTGTCGAACATGCTCACGAAGCCCTGCGGCGCGAAGCCCGCGGGTGCCATCAAGCCATAGCCCACGCGGTCGGCCTCGCGCTCCATGTCGCGCGAGAAATTGAGCTGGTTCTGCACCGCCAGCGCCTGCCCGCCCACCATCAGCGCCTGCGCCGCGTCTGGGCTGCGGCTGGCCGCCAGCGCGCCCAGGATCATCGCGCCCAGCATCAGCGGCGTCTGCCGTCCCTGCTGCGCAATCAGCCGCGCGATATGCCGCTGCGTAACGTGACTCAACTCGTGCGCCAGCACCGAGGCCAGCTCATCGCGCGTGCCCACCACGGCAATCAAGCCCAAGTGCACGCCGAAATACCCCCCCGGCAAGGCAAAGGCATTCACCGTGCGGTCGCGGCCCAGCAGGATGTCCCACGCGAAACGCTCCTCCAGCTCGGACGACAGCTCGCCACGCGCCTTGGCGGCCTGCACCAGGGAGCGGAACAGGCCCTGCACATACTCGTTGAGAACCGCATCGTCGATGTAGTCAGGGTCGCGGTACAGCTCGCGGATGATGCTGTCGCCTAGCTTGCGCTCGGCGCTGGTCGTGATCTCCGCGCCGTCACCCAGCGTGGGCAACGCGGTCTGCGCCAGGGCGCAAGGCATCTGGACAGTCCCCATTGCTACGAAAAAAGAAGCTGCCAGCGCTCGCCCCATCTGCCCTGAAGGTCTTTTTGGCTTGAAACTTTGCACGAAACTCCTTTGTCCAACCCTGCGGCACATCACCGTATGATGCCCCGGCCCGGTGAATGTTTCGCGCCCGTTTGTAACCCGCCATGCCCACATCCGCTTCCCCCCTCACCCACTTCGACGCCCAGGGCCAGGCCCACATGGTGGACGTGAGCGCCAAGCCCGCCACCCGCCGCATCGCCATCGCCACCGGTCGCATCACCATGCAGCCCGCCACGCTGGACCTGGTGGCATCCGGCACCGCGAAGAAGGGCGACGTGCTAGGCGTTGCACGCATCGCCGGCATCATGGCCGCCAAGAAGACCAGTGAGCTGATCCCCCTGTGCCACCCCTTGGCCCTCACCCGCGTGGCGGTGGAGTTCGAGCTGCTGCACGCTGAAAATGCCGTGCAGTGCTCCGCCACCGTGGAAACCGTGGGCCCCACCGGTGTGGAAATGGAAGCACTGACCGCCGTGCAGGTGGCGCTGCTCACCATCTACGACATGTGCAAGGCGGCCGACAAGCGCATGGTGATGACCGGCGTGCAGGTGCTGGAGAAGCACGGAGGCAAATCGGGGAGTTTTGTGGCCTGACACGGCCGGAGCGTGATGGCCTGCCCGGAGGGACTCGAACCCCCGACCTATTGCTTAGAAGGCAATTGCTCTATCCGGTTGAGCTACGGGCAGCATGCGCGAGAAAGGGCGGATCATACGAGGAAACACCCTCAGGCTGGCGCCTGGCGGGTTCAGAGAGGAACCTTCTCGCGCTCCACCCGCCAGCAGGAAATCAGGCGGCAATCCCCGCCGCTCCACCACGTCCACCCTGAAGGGCAGATCGCTTTGCTCGAACGCATCCTGCAGGGCCGCCCATTCATCCCAGGCGAGCGGCTGCCGGGTCTGCAGCAACAAATAAGAAAGAAAAAGGGCGTGCCCTGCCCGCCACACGCGATCCAAACACCCAGAGTTCGGGCAGGTAACCGCCACACTCACCCGTTGGCAGAACAGCGTGGACATGCACACCCGACCTTAAGTGCAACGCTGGCAGGAACTGGTCCAGCAGGGCCTTGACCCCACAACCCACGCGACTGCGTAGCGCACGGCGCATGTGCTTGAAGAACTGCTTGGCTCGGACATCGCGCCAGATCTGCTCGGCCAGCTTGGGGGCGATGCAGTTGTAGTTCTGGTGCAGCTTCAGCCCAAGCGCCTGGGCAGCCTTGTCCTGTAAATCACACCGCACCTACACCCAGCAAATGCAACGCCCATTAAGGAGTTGCGCATTACTCAGGGCAGGCTATTTAATTCGAAAATGCAAAAAAGGCACTTCATCCATTTTGAAGTAACCCTTTGAAAGATCATCACCAAATATCGGTGGATGATCCCCAACCACCACAACCTCTACCCCTGAGAGTTCTTTACGCTGCACCAGCTTTGCCAACCCTTCGAAAAATTGGACATGAAGATTGTGGTAATTGCACAATCCATCCTTGTATCCGGCATCAAAAACATCATCACACAAACTCTCTCTGAATTTAGAAATATCCCTTCGATCGTATGGCATATGAGAATTCAACGTCAGCCAATACAAAAATACCTTCTCAGCAGAGTTTAGTTTATCGCCGGCCATCCCAAATAAATTTTCATCACAATATCCCGGAAACGAATAGCATTGCTTATCCTGAGATATTGGAAGTACCTCTTTAAAAATCATCTCACCAAATCCAACAACAGGATACCAAAGTAGTCTATCATACATCACCCCATGCGCCCCATGCACAGATATAGTTTTATATCCCTGACGCCCAAGCATTCTCGGATAGCATTCCCCTAGATGCTCTTCTGATATTTTTTCCAGATTTAGTTTGGTGGGCACTTTTCCACAAAGTTCGCGAAACTCCGCAAATGCAGTCGCCCCAATGGCATGAACAGTACCCACTCGCACATCCCGGATAGCACGGCTATTTTTTATAATTCCAATCTGAGCATCGAGTATTACCTCATTATTTGGCCTACCCCACGATTCGGCAATGATAAATAAAACTTTACTCGGAGCAGCCTTGTTCTCAACAACCTTACCAAAGATCTGCATAAACGCCGAGGGCCACCCAATAGGAACATATTCTACATTGTCGTGACTTCTAAGATTAAATATCTGCCTATTTTGTTGAACAATGCTTTCAGAAAAATAGATAGAACTTCCAACAATCAATTTTCCTCTATCCATCAGAGCAGGAAACAGAAAATTTCCATCTCTAAAAGAAAATGCAATCTGAAGAAATACAAGAAATATGACTGCGGAAATAATGTGCATCCTCGACACCTTTTTTAAAAAGTGACACCCCCCACAATACAACACCACCGCAAACATTAAAAAAACTATCACCCCTCCCACATATGCAGGCCTCGCCTCGAATATAAATTTTGCTATTGTCTTGAATTGGGAATAATCAAACAAAAACAAAATCGATGAAGCACCAAGAATAGCCTCCCATCCAATCGCCAGGAAGAAGATCACTCCCCCCAGCCACCACCACCCAAACGCAGCGACAATAAAGGCAAGAAGCAATTCAAGACTGATCAGATAGCGCTTATATCCAAAATGGATCGAAACCCATTCAAACATGCACTCCAGAAGCAAGAAAAGCAGAAAAAAGCAAAGAAATGCTTTCAGAGAGGAAATAACCCGAGCCTTCTCGGATTCAAAATGACCAACCATTTTATATTACCTGTGCATCAGAAACCATCGACAGGCAAGAAAACAATAGTTTGCCCCGTTTTTCTGCTCAACACAACGACCCACTCCAAAGAGCGAAAACTAGTGACAGGCAACCACACCATATCGACTTCAGGTATACCGGCCTGCGCAATCTTGTCATTGATCATTTTTTCAGCATCGGGTCTCTTCTTTTTCAAGTCCGCGACAGCATGTGCTCTTGCCTTTACCCGATCGATACTATATTCATAATCCTGCCACCAATCCGGCCTGAAAGCTGGACTGAACCCACGCAAGGATAAATCCAGGCTCTCCATCATTTCCGCGCCATTCGCAGGAGTCCGGGTACCAATCAGGCGGACGCCCGCCCAGGGCAGGCGATGGAGCCGCTCTGATTCGGGCTTTAAATCATCCTTTTTAATATCTGCGTACGTCACAACCTGGAATCGATCCACTTCAAACGCCAAATAAATCGGCCTCGTGTGCCAGAGAGAATACAGCCCATAAGTCAGTGCGCCAAGCTGGATCAGACCAATGCAACCAAGATCCAGCATCAGCTCACGCAAGGGTTTGCGTGAATTGAACACGACGGCGGTAAGCAAGGGGCCACAAACGACATCTACCCCGACTATCAGCCAAAATAAGTGGCCACCACCAGCCAGCTCACGATAGGGATAAGGAAACCAAAGCCCGAAAGTCACGCCAGCCGTGATCACGGCGATCACCAAGCTCAAAGAGAAATGCCATGAAACGGCACGGATTACCGAACGTTTATCTTTCTCTCTATGCATTTCACCTACGCACTCCTGCAAATCACAAAAGCAAAAGAGGAGCGCTTGGCGCTCCTCTTTTAATACTTTAATGCTGGCTGATTAACGGCATTCTGCTGGAGAGAATTTTTCTTCGACGCCTGTTGCGACCGTAGTAAACGTTCCCATGTTACGGGAGTTTGCAGTTGCAACGCCTTTCCCGATACAGGCCCAGTCAATAGCACCGGTACGACCAGCAGTCCATGCCGCAGCCAAAGTCTCTGCAGCGGCCGAAGCACTCCCCGAACGCACCCGCGGGTGCAGTTGAATAACATTCCTGGTTCCCAGAGAACCTACAGCAGCCGCTTTATAGGTGATAGCGATATAACCGTTTGCTGCTCCTGCTGCAGATGAACCGGATTCTGCAAAGAGAACCGAATTGACATACTTGGAGTTTGCACCAGTACCACCTGCTTGAGCATTCCAGTTGGCGGTATACCGACGATAGTCGTCGATGCTTGCAGTACCATCCGTTGCCAAACCAGCACGCGCAGGATTAGCCAAGGCAAAACCTTCCGTAACACGTGCACGCACCGTATAGTCTTGATAAGCAGGAAGTGCCACGGCGGCCAGAATACCGATAATCGCCACGACGATCATCAGTTCGATCAAGGTAAAACCTTGTTGGAGCTTGCGCTTCATAAATTTCTCCTCGGAGTATTGAGACAACACCTCCAGGAAAATCCGGAGGTTATCCAAGTACCGCATCTTCTATGCCAGGTGGCGCTTGCAACTGAACGCCTCCTGATCTTCCTCTCAGTCCGTGGTTTTCGCCCCAACAAAGCGACACATTTGTCACCCATGGTTGTTACCTTTTGCCAAATGCGTACTATGGGCGCGTGCAAGACAAACCTGTGGTGGAACCTGGGAAAAAATTGAGTGTTTTTTGGCTCAAACGCTTATACGGCAAGTGCAAGCCGCTATCTTTTTTGATGCGTGACTTGCCGTGTGTTCACCGCAGAATGAACTCCATCTCGGTCCCGGCCAACGCAACACGATCCCCGTCTGCCAACGGCATGGGTTCGGCGCCGATAGGGTTGCCATTGAGCTGCGGAAACTCCTCGCCTTCCACATGCGCAAGCACGTAGCCATGGTGCCGCTTGGTGATGGAGGCCACGGCCACACCGGGCTTGCCAATGGTGGTAACCACTTTCAGCAGGGCCACTTCGCGCCCGGCGGCGGGGCCGGACAGCACGCGTACGGCGGCGCTGAAGACCGCCGGGGGCGGCGGGAGGGGTGCGGCCTTCTGCGGCGGGAGCGCGCCGGGCTTGAAGAGCATGGTTTTCTCGAAGGCCGGCGCCTCTTCCTCGTTCAGGAACCGGATCTTGTACTTGCCGACCTCCACCGTGTCGCCGCTGCGCAGCGTCTGGCGCTTGACGGCCTTGCCGTTGACGTAGGTTCCGTTGGTGCTGTTCAGGTCCTCGACCTCGACTTCACCACCCGTCAAATGAAACACCGCATGCTCGCCGCTGACGGCCAGATTGTCGATCACCACATCGTTATAAGGGCGTCGCCCCACGGCCGTGTGCTCCTTGACGAGCGGGGCTTCCTTGATGACGACTCCGTCGATAGAGACGACCAGTCTGGGCATGTTCTTTTTCCTTCTGCAGCCAATTATTCGGAAACAAAAGCAAGTTTCAGGCTCACGGCGCGCGAAGCAGCCGGGACATCAGTCCGCGTTTTCCACCGGGCGCAGATGTCCGCACGAGCAGCACGCTGATGTTGTCGCGCCCGCCCAGGGCATTGGCCAAGTCGATCATGCGCTGTGCCTTGTCCTTCAATGGAATGGCTTGGCGGGCAATGGCGGCAAGGTCATCGTCATTCACCATATCGGTCAGACCGTCCGAACACAGGATGAACAGGTCCTGCTGCTCCACCGCGAATTCGTTGACCTCGATGTGCACCGTGCCTTCCACGCCCAACGCTCGCGTGACAAGGTTGCGCTGGCCTGATCTCGCAGCCTCCTCTGGGGTTAGAAGGCCCGCGTCGATCTGCTCCTGCAGCCAGGAGTGGTCCCGCGTGATCTGCTTCAGTACGCCTGCGCGCAGCCGGTAGCAGCGCGAGTCGCCTACGTGGCCCAGGATCAGGCGGTCACCAAGGAACACAGCAACGACCAAGGTGGTGCCCATGCCCATGTATTGAGGGTTGGCCAGCGATGCACCCAGAATGGCATGATTGGCGTTGTCCACGCAGGCCTCCATGGCCCGGCGCACGTCGGCAGCATCGGCATTCGTGCCTTGCTCCTGCAGCCAGCGGACCATCTCCGTACCGATGTAGGTCGTGGCCATGCCGCTGGCCACCTCGCCGGCGTTGTAGCCGCCCATGCCATCGGCCAGGATGGCCAGTTGGGCCGATGCGTCGATGGCTACCGCATCTTCATTGTTCGAGCGCACGCGCCCGGTGTCGGTCAATGCGTGGAACTCGTAACTCAACTGGGGCAGAGCTTTCATAGAACATCCGAAAACCTGCCGCGCGATGAGGGGCCGGGTGGGGAGGACGGGTCCATGATCGTCTGCTGGAAATCGGCCATGGCATCGCCCGGTGCATCGGAATTCGCATCATAGACGAGGCTTTCGGCTGCTCCACGGGTTATCTGTTCAGGCAAGTACGTTTCGCAGGCGCGCAGATCCTGCGCCAGCTCGGCGCCGGTCGCATACCGGTCCTCGCACTCCTTGGCCAGCAAGCGCGCAACGATGGCCGCCAGAGCCGGCGGCAATTCCGGGCGCACGTCGCGCAGGTTGGGAGCGGGCTCGTGGACGATGCGCTGCATCAGCTCTGCCATGGTGCGCCCCCGCAGTGGCAGAGTGCCCGTGAGCAATTGGAACAAGGTGACGCCCAACGCATACAGGTCGGAACGCCCATCCACGGCTTGTCCCATCAATTGCTCGGGCGGCATGAAGCTGGGTGTGCCCAGTACCAGGCCCGTGCGGGTCTTGTGACCATCGGTGATGCGGGCGATACCGAAATCCATGACTTTGACCGTGTCCGTCGCTGCATCGAACATGATGTTGGCGGGCTTGATGTCACGGTGGATCACCTGGTGCGCATGGGCATAGTGCAGCGCCTGGGCAATGCGAGCAGCGATACCCAACACTTGCCACACCGGCAGCAAGCGGCCCGGCGCACAGGCAGCGGACAGGTCCTGCCCCTGCAGCCGCTCCATGGCGATGTAGGCCACGCCCTGCGCGTCGCCACTGTCGTGGATGCGCACGATGCACGAATGCTGCAAACGACCCGCTGCGGCGGCCTCGCGAAAGAACCGCTGGCGCGCCTCGTCCAGCGCGGCGCCTTCGAACTCCTGGCCCAGCGACAGAGTCTTGAGGGCGAGCTCCTGCCCTGTCGCAGGATCGCGTGCGAGGTAGACCGCCCCCATCGCGCCTCGACCCAGGATGCACTCCGGTTGGTAAGGGCCCAGGCGCGGAAGCAGTGCTGAACCGCCGCTCGGCAGGGCTTGCACCGCCGGTGCTTGAAGGGCACGCAGGGCGTGCTGGATATCCTTGACACGCTGATGGCCTGTCCTGGCTGCTTCGTGATTCGCATCGCGCTGGAGCACATGCTTGAACACCTTGCGGGCCTTGCCCAGGTCCCGCTGGCGCTCGAAGCCTCCTGCCAGCATGCACAAGCTCTGCAGCAGTTCAGGGGATGTCGGCAGATGGCGAAAGAGGCCGAACGCCTCTTCCAACTGCCCTTGTTCCTGCAAGGCCATGCCTCGCTGGTACCGCCTCGCATACGCCGCAGCACCACGGGACGATGGACGTTGCCCGGCCTTCCGCTGGCTGGAGGCCCATGCGCCCAGCAGGCACGACGCCAGTACGCATCCCAGCAACGCCCAACGCCATTCCAGCCACAGCAGCAGCCCTCCCGCCAATACGAACAGGCAAGCGGCTGCCAAGGCCCACCCCCACCCTGGACGCACTTTCTGCGAAAGAGCCCTTGTCTTGGCCATTGCACCGACCGCCGAGCTGTTGGAAAACCTGCCTGGCTAGCAATTCACGCGCCGAGGCGCGCGCACCCCTGAAACGGCCGGGGATCGGCGTCAATCTACCATTTTTGTCACGCCATCCGCTGACGCGCGAAGTGCATTACGCCCGCTGGACTTCGCCGCGGGAATTCATCCATTTGCCCACCGCCACAACCAGGACCGCACCGGCCGCAGCCGCCACATAGTGCAGCCAGGGGTGGCCGATGGCGTAGTCGTGCAGCACGTTGTCGTGCACGATGGTTTCACCGCCCACCCAGCCGATCAGGGCCGCGCCCAGCGTGACGATGACGGGGAAGCGGTCCATGAGCTTGATCATGAGCGTGGAGCCGAAGATGACCAGCGGAATGCTGATGGCCAGGCCCAGGATCAGCAGCAGCATGTCGCCCTGGGCGGTGGCGGCAACGGCGATCACGTTGTCCAGGCTCATCACGAGATCTGCGATCAGGATGGTACGGATGGCAGCGAACATGGTGCCGGTGCCCTTGGATTCGCCGTCCTCGTCTTCCTCGCCGGTCAGCAGCTGGTAGCCGATCCACAGCAGCAGCAGGCCGCCCACGATCTGCAGGAAGGACAGCTCCAGCAGCTTGGCGGCCACGACAGTGAGCACAATGCGCAGCACCACGGCCGCGCCGGAGCCGAACATGACGGCCTTCTTCTGCTGCTCGGGAGGCAGCGAGCGTGCTGCCAGGGCGATGACGACGGCGTTGTCGCCGGAAAGAATGATGTTGATCCAGACGATCTTCACCAGGCCGATCCAGAAATCGGCATTGCTCAGGTACTCCATGATGGCTCCAGTGTTATGAATCGAAAACGCCAGCCTGGATGTCCAAGCTGGCGTTTCTTTTGTGTTGGAACCGACAGTGTAGAGAGGGCAGGCCCTCTCGCGCGTGCGTAATTCTGCGTAACCCGGGCGCTGGCGCCCGGGCGGCGGTGGGATTACAGCAGGCCCTTGAGCAGGCGGCCCATCTCGGACGGGTTGCGGGTGATGGTGAAACCGCACTCTTCCATGATGGCCAGCTTGGCGTCGGCCGTGTCGGCACCGCCGGAGATCAGCGCGCCGGCGTGGCCCATGCGCTTGCCGGGAGGCGCGGTGACACCGGCGATGAAGCCGACCACGGGCTTCTTCATGTGCTCCTTGCACCAGCGGGCGGCTTCGGCCTCGTCGGGGCCGCCGATCTCGCCGATCATGATGACGGCGTCGGTGTCGGGATCGTCGTTGAAGGCCTTCATCACGTCGATGTGCTTGAGGCCGTTGATCGGGTCGCCGCCGATGCCCACGGCGCTCGACTGGCCGATGCCCAGCTCGGTGAGCTGTGCCACGGCTTCATAGGTCAGCGTGCCGGAGCGCGACACCACGCCCACGCGGCCCTTCTTGTGGATGTGGCCGGGCATGATGCCGATCTTGATCTCGTCGGGCGTGATCAGGCCGGGGCAGTTGGGGCCCAGCAGCAGGGTCTTCTTGCCGCCGGCGGCTTCCTTGGCCTTCATCTTGTTGCGCACTTCGAGCATGTCGCGCACGGGGATGCCTTCGGTGATGCAGATGGCCAGGTCAAGGTCGGCTTCCACGGCTTCCCAGATCGCGGCGGCGGCGCCCGCGGGCGGCACGTAGATCACGGAAACGGTGGCACCGGTTTCCTTGGCGGCGTCCTTCACCGATGCGTAGATCGGAATGTTGAAGATCGACTCGCCCGCCTTCTTGGGGTTCACGCCGGCGACGAAGCAGTTCTTGCCGTTCGCGTATTCCTGGCACTTTTCCGTGTGGAACTGGCCGGTCTTGCCGGTGATGCCCTGGGTGATGACCTTGGTGTCTTTGTTGATGTAAATCGACATGTTCTGCTCTCCAGGGCTTAACGGACGGCTTCGACGATCTGCGTGGCCGCTTCGGCCATGGTGTCGGCGCTGATGATGGGCAGGCCGGATTCGGCCAGCATCTTCTTGCCCAGCTCTTCGTTCGTGCCCTTCATGCGCACGACCAGCGGCACCTGCAGGTTCACGGCCTTGCAGGCGGTGATGACGCCGGTGGCGATGGTGTCGCACTTCATGATGCCGCCGAAGATGTTGACCAGGATGCCCTTGACCTTGGGGTTCTTGAGCATGATCTTGAAGGCTTCGGTCACCTTCTCGGGGGTGGCGCCGCCGCCCACGTCGAGGAAGTTGGCCGGCTCGCCGCCGAACAACTTGATGGTGTCCATCGTCGCCATGGCCAGGCCGGCGCCGTTCACCAGGCAGCCGATGTTGCCGTCCAGGCTGATGTAGGCCAGGTCGAACTTGGAGGCCTCGATTTCAGCGGGGTCTTCCTCGTCCAGGTCGCGCAGGGCCACGATCTCGGGATGGCGGAACAGGGCGTTGGAGTCGAAGTTGAACTTGGCGTCCAGCGCGGTCAGGTTGCCCTTGGAGTCGCAGTTCAGCGGGTTGATCTCGACCAGCGACGCGTCCGTGTCCATGTAGCACTTGTAGAGCTTGGCGAACAGGTCCACGGCCTGGTCCACCGAAGCGCCCGTCAGGCCGATGGCCGCAGCGACCTTCTTGGACTGGTCGGCGGTGATGCCGGTGAGCGGGTCGATCATCTCGGTGATGATCTTCTCGGGCGTGGAGTGGGCCACTTCCTCGATGTCCATGCCGCCTTCGCTCGACGCGATCAGGGCGACCTTCTGCGTGGCGCGGTCGGTGACGAGCGAGATGTAGAGTTCGTTCTTGATGTCGGCGCCGTCTTCGATGTACAGGCGGCGCACCTTCTGGCCTTCGGGGCCGGTCTGGTGGGTCTTGAGCTGCATGCCCAGGATCTCGCCGGCCAGCTTCTTGACGTCGTCGATGGTCTTGGCCACCTTCACGCCGCCGCCCTTGCCGCGGCCGCCGGCGTGGATCTGGGCCTTCACGACCCACACGGGGCCGCCGAGCTTCTGAGCGGCTTCCACGGCTTCCTGCACCGTGAAAGCGGGAATGCCGCGCGGAACGGGCACACCAAAACTGCGCAAGATTTCCTTGCCTTGGTATTCGTGAATCTTCATGAGGTCTCTCTCAGGGGAAGGATGGGTTGACCCGTTGCCGCCGAAACGCTCAAGCTGACCGCAGGCTCGGGACTGGCAGCCGGTAAATGTATCATGCTGCGGCGCACCATATCCATGGCGGCCATTACGTACTAGCGAAGAGGAGCACCCCATGCCCAAGGTCTTTATCGATGGCGAGGCAGGCACCACGGGCCTGCAGATTCGCGAGCGCCTGCAGGCCATGCCGCAGGTCGAGCTGGTCAGCATCGCGCCCGAGCTGCGCAAGGATGCCGACGCCAAGCGCGCCCTGATGGCCGGCGTGGACCTGGTCATCCTGTGCCTGCACGACGACGCCGCGCGCGAGTCCGTGGCGCTCATCGACAGCCTGCCTGGCAAGAAGCCCCGCATCATCGACGCCAGCACCGCCCACCGCGTGGCCGAGGGCTGGACCTTCGGTTTTCCCGAGCTGTCGCGCGATCAGCGCGCCGCCGTGCAGCAGGCCGAACGCGTGGCCAACCCCGGCTGCTATTCCACGGGCGCGATCGCCCTGCTGCGTCCGCTGGTCGATGCGGGCGTGCTGCCGCCGGACTACCCCGTGACCCTGCCCGCCGTCAGCGGCTACTCGGGCGGCGGCCGCCAGATGATCGAGGCGTACGAAGCGGGCGGCGCACCGGCCTACGAGCTGTATGCGCTGGGCCTGCAGCACAAGCACCTGCCAGAGATCGTGCGCTACGGCCGGCTCACACGCCGGCCCATCTTCATGCCCGCCGTGGGCAATTTCGACCAGGGCATGCTGGTCGAGCTGCCGCTGCATCTGGATCTGCTGCCCGGCCGTCCCACGCTCGCCAGGCTGCAGGACATCTATGCGCAGCACTACGCAGGCAGCGAATGGGTCACGGTGGAAGAGGCGCCCGCATCGGGCAAGCTGGACGCGGTCGCGCTGAAGAACACCAACCAGCTGGAGATCCGCGTGTTCGGCAACGAGGACGCGGGCCAGGCCGTGGCCGTGGCGCGCCTGGACAACCTGGGCAAGGGTGCCAGCGGCGCTGCGGTGCAGAACCTCAAGCTGATGCTGGGGCTGTAACGCAAAAACCATAGCTGGTCGCGCTTTTCAGCAAAGGGTTTCAGCGCGAAAATAACCTGAAACCCTTGTGTAGCAAGCGCAAGCCGCTCACTTTTTCAAGCACGCCCCATCCGCTGGAACAAGCCGCCCGGCAGGCGCGCCACTTGGCCGTCCAGCTCCAGTTCCAGCAGGCGCACCTGCAGCGCGGCGGCGTCCATGCCGGTGCGCGCGCCCAGTGCGTCCAGCCCCATGGGGTCGAAGCCCAGCGCCTGCAGCACGGCGTCGCCGTGCGCCTGTGGCGCCTGCTCCTGCGGGACCGGCACGGGCGTCGCGGGCGGCAGGCGCAGCTCTTCCAGCACGTCCTGCGCGGTTTCCACCAGCTTCGCACCCTGGCGGATCAGCGCATGGCAGCCGCGCGACTGCGGCGCGTGGACGGAGCCGGGAATGGCGAACACCTCGCGCCCCTGCTCCGCCGCCAGGCGCGCGGTGATCAGCGAGCCGGAGGCGAGCGCCGCCTCCACCACCAACGTGCCTTGCGACAGGCCCGAGATGATGCGGTTGCGCTTGGGAAAGTTGGCCGGCAGCGGCGGCGTGCCCAACGGGTATTCACTGACCACCAGCCCGTGACGCGCGATGCGGTGCGCCAGTTCCCGGTTGCGGGACGGATAGACCCGGTCCAGCCCCGTGCCGACGACGGCGATGGTGGCGGGCGTGGCCGGATCGGGTTCGGCCGCATCCAGCAGCGCGCCCTCGTGCGCGGCCGCATCGACCCCCAGCGCCAGCCCGGAGACGATGCACAGGCCCGCACCGCGCAGCGCCCGCGCGAACTGCCGCGCATGCTCCACGCCCTGGGCCGTGGGGTTGCGGCTGCCCACCATCGCCAGGCAGCCCGCAGGCGCGAACGCATGCGGCGCCTGCACGCAGCGCGGCGCGCCCAGCAGGTAGAGCAGCAGCGGCGGATCTTCCGTGGCCAGCAGGGCCGGCGGGTAGGCGGCGTCGCCCAGCGTGACGATGGCGCGCGCGGCCTGACCCTCGGCGGGCGTGCGCCCCTCCTGCAGCCATTGCCAGGTGCGCTCCAGCAGGGCGTCCAGCTCCGGCGCCGGCGTGGCCAGCGCGCGCGCCTGCGCGGCGCTCACGCAGGCCTGCCAGGCCTGCTCGTCCTGGGCGAAGATCCGCTGCGGCAGGCCGAAGGCGGCCAGCAGGCGGCGCGCCGCACCGTTGCCCACTCCGGGGGCCAAGGTCAGCCGCAGCCAGGCCGCGAGTTCGTCGCGCTGCATGCCCCAGGCCGTGCGGAAATTATTCGGGATTGACCAGCCGGTCGCCCACCTGCACGGGCCGCTGCGACTGCAGGATCAGCGCGTAGGACACGCGGTCGAAGGTGAGGAACACCATCGCCAGGCCGTTGGCCTCGCTGGGCAGGCGGATCATGGCGCGCTCGCTGTCGGTCTTGTCGCGCACGCGCTCCTCCTTGGTCAGCAGCGTCAGCACGTGGCCCGCCTCCATGCCGTCGGCTGTGCCGCGGTTGATCGTAATGACCTGGTTCTGCGCCGCGTTGGACACGGTATTGCTGCCGTAGAGTGACACCACGCGCGCGTCAACTTCTTCCCGCGGCGCGCGCGGCACATAGTTGACGAAGCCGCGCCGCGGCGCGGGCAACAGGCGGTCGCCCAAACGGATTTCTTCCTTGGCACCGCTCAGGTCGACCGTGGCAGGCACGACCTCCACGCGGGAGGCATCGTCCGGTGCCGCTGCAGTTGTTTCGCTGCGCACCAGCTCTGCGCGGCCCACGTACTGCGCCTCATAGCCCAGGACTTCGCCCGTCACAGGGTCCTTCAAGGCCACGGCGTTGCGGAACACGCGGTATTGGCGCGGGACGCCGGGCTCCAGTTCCAGCGGATGGCCCTGCGCGCCGCGCACATAGGCGCGGTCGCCATTGCCCATGATCACGCGCTCGTCGCGCGTGGCGACGATGCGAGGCGCCTGCTCCAGCGTCAACTCGTCCACCACCAGCGGCTGCACGAGGAAAGGCTCGATCAGGTGCGGCTTGAGGGTGGGCAGCGCCGTACCCACCAGACTGTCCGAACGTGTGCGGGGCGAAATGCGCACCGTCTCGTCGCCGCTACCGCCGGGGCTGGTGCGCAGGCGCGCGTAGCCGCCGTCCTTCTCCAGATACAGCGTCTGGCCGGGAAAGATCAGGTGCGGATTGGGAATGGACTGCAGGTTCATGCCCCACAGCTCGGGCCAGCGCCAGGGGCGCTTGAGGTACATGCCGGAAATGCCCCAGAGCGTGTCGCCGCGCTGGACCACGTAGGTGTCGGGCGCATTGGGCGCCAGCTCGGACAAGGGGACGCCGCGCGAGGCCACCTGCTGCGCCGTGGCGCGCTGCGCGGGCGTGATGGGATAGTTCTGCGCCTGCACCGCCCCGGCCGCCAGGGCCCCCGCCAGCACGGCCAGCGTGCTGAAGGCCGTGGCGCGCACGCGGGCGGCTGCCGTCATATTGTTCCTCTTGTCATGCATGTGAAAGACGCCCCTCTCGCTGGCAGCGCAGTTAATTGATTTACAAAAGAAACTGCCGCACTACGTTACAAACCATTTGAGATTCTGTGCTCAAGCCCTTGATTCGGCAACGATTATTGCTCTCGCCTACTGCAAGCCCCGGCAAAAGTGGCGAAAATAGCGACATATTCAGCGCTCTGCCATGGCCATTCTCCCCATTCTCTGTTACCCCGATCCGCGCCTGCACAAGGTGGCCCAGCCCGTGAAAGCGGTGGACGACCGCGTGCGCGCCGTGCTGGACGACATGCTCGCCACCATGTACGACGCCAACGGCATCGGCCTGGCCGCCACGCAGGTGGACGTGCACGAGCGCATCGTGGTGATCGACGTGTCCGAGGAGCGCGATACGCCATTGGTTCTCATCAACCCCGAGATCACCTGGGCCAGCGATGAAAAGCAGGTGGGCGACGAAGGGTGCCTGTCCGTGCCAGGCATCTACGACGGCGTGGAACGCTCGACGGCCGTGCACGTGCGCGCGCTGGACCGCGAAGGCCAGCCCCGCACGATCGAGGCCGAGGGCCTGCTGGCCGTGTGCATCCAGCATGAGATGGACCACCTGATGGGCAAGGTGTTCGTCGAATACCTCTCGCCGCTCAAGCGCAACCGCATCAAGACCAAGCTGCTCAAGCAGCAGAAGCAGGCCGAGCGCGCATGACCAGGAGCCTGGCCAGCCTGATGCTGGCCACCGTGCTGGTGGCGGGTTGCGCCGTGCCCGAGTGGCAGGCGCCCGGCACGCCCCGCGCCGAGGTGGAACGCGCCATGGGCCGCCCCACGCTCGCGGTGCCGCTCGCAGGCGGCGGCGAGCGCCTGGTCTACAGCCGCCAGCCCGCCGGGCAGCAGGTCTACCACCTGGACTTCGACGCGCAGCAGCGCCTCGCACGCGTCACGCAGGCGCTCACGCTGGAGGCGTTCCAGTCCTTGCGCAACGGCGAGGACACGCGCACCAGCGTGCTGCAGCGCTTCGGTCCGCCCGCGCTCGTGGAGCACGTGGCCCGCTTCACGGGCGACGTCTGGACCTACCGCATCCTCGAACACGGCATCCCGCGCCAGGCCCACGTGCACATCGACCCGGCCGGCGTGGTGCGCCGCGTCATGTTCACCGACGAACGCACTTTCGACCGGGACCCGGCACGATGAACGTCATTTTCGCGGGCACGCCCGATTTCGCGCGCGTGGCCCTGGAGCGGCTCCTGGCCGCCGGCTTCACCGTTCCCCTGGTGCTGACCCAGCCCGACCGGCCCGCCGGCCGCGGCATGAAGCTGCAGGCCTCGCCCGTCAAGCAGTGCGCGCTGGAGCACGGCATCGCCGTCGCCCAGCCGCGCAGCCTGCGCCTGGACGGCAAGTACCCCGATGAGGCCGCCGCCGCGCAGGCCGCCATCGTTGCCGCCGGGGCCGACGCGATGGTGGTCGCCGCCTACGGGCTGATCCTGCCGCAATGGGTGCTCGACGCCCCGCGCCTGGGCTGCCTCAACATCCACGCCAGCCTGTTGCCGCGCTGGCGCGGCGCGGCGCCCATCCACCGCGCCATCGAGGCCGGCGACGCCGGGACGGGCGTGACCATCATGCAGATGGACGCCGGCCTGGACACGGGCGACATGCTGCTCGTGGAAAAGACCGCCATCGCCCCCGCCGACACCACAGCCACGCTGCACGACCGGCTGGCCGAGATGGGCGGGCAGCTCATCGTGCAGGCGCTGGAGCAGGCCGCGCACGGCGGCCTCGCCGCCACGCCGCAGCCCGCCGAGGGCGTGACCTACGCGCACAAGATCGAGAAGGCCGAGAGCAGCATCGACTGGCGACAGGACGCGGCGCGGATCGCCCGGCGCGTGCGCGCGTTCGACCCGTTCCCTGGCGCATCCACCGCCCTGGGCACAGACGCCATCAAGGTATGGCGCTGCGAAATCGATAGCTGCCCGCGCTTGCTGGACAAGCGCGAAGGCCAGATTTTGCATATAGACGACGATGGCATCACCGTGGCCTGCGGCGAAGGCACGGCGCTGCGCCTGACCGTGCTGCAGCGTGCCGGAGGCAAGCGCCTGGCGGCTGCGGACTTCCTGCGCGGGTTTCCCCTGCAGCCCGGCCAGGTGCTGGGATGAACCTGCACACGCTGCGCGGCTGGCTGCGCGACCCGTGGTTCCGCACGGGCGTGGGCGACATGCTGGGCACCAGCCTGGGCATCGCCGCCTGGGGCCTGGTCACGGGCGTGGCCATGGTCAAGACCGGCCTGTCCGCGCCCCTGGCCATCTTCATGTCGCTGGTGGTATATGCCGGCAGCGCGCAGCTGGCCGTGCTGCCGCTCATGGCGGCGGGCGCTCCGCTGTGGGTGATCTGGCTCACGGCCGCCTGCGTGAACCTGCGCTTCGTGATCTTCAGCAGCATGTGGCGCAGCTACTTCGCCTACCTGCCGCGCAAGCAGCGGCTGGCGCTGGGCTACTTCAGCGGCGACGTGATCTTCGTGGGCTTCATGAAGCGCTTCCCCAAGCTGGAATCGCAGCCCGAGCAGCTGCCCTATTTCTGGGGCGCGGCGTCGTCCAACTGGCTGGCGTGGCAGGTGCCCTCCATCATCGGCATCCTGCTGGCCAACGTGATCCCGCTGTCGTGGGGCCTGGGCTTCGCGGGCGTGCTGGCGCTGCTGGGCATCCTGCTGTCCATGCTGTCGGACCGTGCCACCTGGCTGTCCACCCTGGTGGCCGCCACGGCGGCCATCGCCACCTTCGCGCTGCCGCTCAAGCTCAACATCCTGGTGGCCATCGCCGCGGCCGTGGCGGCGGGCCTGCTGGCCGAGGCCGCCGAGCGCTCGCTGCGCCGCGCCCGCGCGCACACGCCGGGAGGCGGCGCGTGAGTTGGGACTGGCTCTACCCCGCCGCCGCCATCCTGGGCCTGGCGGTGCTCACCGTGCTCACGCGGGCGTTCTTCATGATTCCCGAGCGCGACCTGCCCATGCCCGACTGGCTGCGCCGGGGCCTCAAATACGCGCCGCTGGCCGCCCTGGCGGCCGTGATCGCGCCGGAGCTGCTCATGAGCCAGGGCGCGCTGATCCAGACGCTGGCCGACGCGCGCATCCCCGCCGTGGCCTGCGCCGCCGGCTACTACTTCTGGCGCCGGGGCATCCTGGGGACCATCGTCGTGGGCATGGCGGTGTACCTTCCTCTGCACATCGGCCTGGGCTGGTGAGCGGGGTGCGCCGCCTACAATGCGGCGCGATTTCCAGCACTCCTACGCCCAGACAGCCATGCACATTCTTCGCTTCTCCGACCTCTGCGCCCAGGGCAAGGCCCAGGGCCAGCGCGTGTTCATCCGCGCCGACCTCAACGTGCCGCAGGACGATGCCGGCCGCATCACCGAGGACACGCGCATCCGCGCCTCCGTGCCCTGCATCCGCATGGCGCTCGACGCCGGCGCCGCCGTCATGGTGACGAGCCACCTGGGCCGCCCCACCGAAGGCGAATTCAAGCCCGCCGATTCGCTCGCTCCTGTGGCCCGGCGCCTGTCGGAGCTGCTGGGCCGCGAAGTGCCCCTGGTCGCCGACTGGGTGGACGGCGTGCAGGTGCAGCCCGGCCAGGTGGTGCTGCTGGAGAACTGCCGCGTGAACAAGGGCGAGAAGAAGAACAGCCCCGAACTGGCGCAGAAGATGGCCGCCCTGTGCGACATCTACGTGAACGACGCCTTCGGCACGGCCCACCGCGCCGAGGGCACGACCTACGGCATCGCCGAATACGCAAGGCAAGCCTGCGCCGGCCCGCTGCTGGCCGCCGAGATCGATGCGATCACCCAGGCCCTGGCCAACCCGAAGCGCCCGCTGGTCGCCATCGTGGCGGGCAGCAAGGTATCGACCAAGCTCACCATCCTGCAGAGCCTGTCGAAGAACGTGGACGGGCTGGTGGTGGGCGGCGGCATCGCCAACACCTTCATGCTGGCCGCGGGCCTGCCCATCGGCAAGTCGCTGGCCGAGCCCGATTTGGTGGGCGAGGCCAAGGCCGTGATCGAGGCCATGAAGGCGCGCGGCGCCGAGGTGCCGATCCCCACCGACGTGGTGGTCGCCAAGACCTTCGCCGCCGACGCGCCCGCCACCGTGAAGCAAGCCGCCGACGTGGCCGAGGACGACCTGATCCTCGACATCGGCCCCGAGACCGCCGCACGGCTGGCCGCGCAGCTGAAGCAGGCCGGCACCATCGTCTGGAACGGCCCCGTGGGCGTGTTCGAGTTCGACGCCTTCGCGGGCGGCACCAAGGCGATCGCCCAGGCCATCGCCGAGTCCAGCGCCTTCAGCATCGCGGGCGGCGGCGACACGCTGGCGGCCATCGCCAAGTACGGCATCGAGAAAGACGTGGGCTACATCTCCACGGGCGGCGGCGCCTTCCTGGAGGTGCTGGAGGGCAAAAAGCTGCCGGCCTTCGAGATCCTGGAAAAGCGCGCGGCGTCCTGACAAAACAACAGCACTCAGGGTCGGGCGCGCCAAAAAACGACATTTCTCTTGTTTTTGGCGAGGGCTCCGCTCAGAATCGTGCGCAAACGTGTGAGATACGCAACATTCGTATCTCACATTTGTCTTTTGTGAGAAGGAGGGAGCCATGTCTTTCATCAAGACTCTCGGGTGGACCGTCACCGCAGGGACCATGTGCCTGCTGGCAGGTTGCAGCAACGCGCCGATTCCATTGGCCAAGAATTTCGAACTGACATCTCAGTACAAGGTGCGATCGGCCGGCCACTGGGAGCTGGTATCGCGCGACGTCGCGGCCCAGACCCGCTCGGCCCTGGAAAAGGCGGGTTATGGCGCTGGCACCCCCATGCATGTCGCGCCTCCTCCGAACCCGACCGCATTCGATCTCGCATTCCGTGATTTCCTCATCACCGAATTCGTGCAAAGCGGCGCCACCGTCCACCAGCAGCCCGGCGCGGGCCTGGATGTGACCTACCACGCCCAGGTGGTCCGCCACAACAGCGACCGTCCGCACTTCATTCCCGGCCAGTACACCATGCTCGCAGCCGGCATCATGGCCGCCTACGGCCTGCGCCATGAGCATGTCGACACGCAGCTGCTGGCCGCACTGGGCCTCACGGCAGCGGCCGATTACGCAAGCAGCATCAACTCCGGCGGGCCGACGAACACCGAACTGGTCCTGACCACCACCGTTTCGCGTGGCGGCCAGTACCTGTCGCGCACAACCGATGTGTACTACCTCGAAAACGCCGACACGCCGCTGTTCCTGCGCCCCTCGCACTACCGCGCCGTCAACATGAAGGTGGTGTCGCAATGAAGCGCGCATTTCTATTGACCCTGGCCTCCTCGGCCCTCCTGCTGGCCGGCTGTGCTCAAAAAGCTCCCCCATTGCGCGCGGAGCCGAGCTACAAGGAGGCGATCAACGCCCCGCTGCTGCAGAGCAGCCGCGAAGCAGTAGGCCGCCTCGTGGCAAGCCTCGACACGGCCGCCACGGGCCCTGGCCCGGTGCTCGTAGCCACCGTGGTGGACGTGAATGACCTGAGCCGCTCGGCACCGCTGGGGCGTACGCTGTCGGAGCAATACGCCAACGCCATGGCCGCCACCGGCTTCGACGTGAAAGAGATCAAGCTGCGTGGCGATGTCTTCGTGAAGGAAGGCGCAGGCGAATTACTGCTCTCGCGCGAGGTCAAGGACATCGCTCGCCACCACAACGCTTCCATGGTGCTCGTGGGCACGTTCTCGCCTGCGGCGGACTACACCTACGTGAGCCTCAAGCTCGTGCGCACGGAAGACAGCCGCATCATCCGCGGCCACGACTACGCGCTGCCCAACGACCGCGACGTGCGCCGCCTGCTGGTCTCTCGCTGAAGCACGACTCCTCCTGCTCAGGCCGCCGTGTACCGGCGGCCTTTCTTTTGCTATTTAAAAGTGAGCTTTTAGCGCTTACCCATCAAGCGCCAGAGGCCGTTTTGACTGATGAACGCGATGGCCACAGCACCGACGCGATGGCCACCACCATCAGCCCCACGGCCGTCCAGTCCTGCCAGTGCAGGACCTCGCCCAGCCAGAGCGCGCCGCTGAACACGCCGATCACCGGGATCATCATCACGCTGAGCGTGGAGGCCACCGGCGGCAGCGTGCGTACCAGGAAGAACCACGCCGTCTGCGCGAAGCCCAGCACCAGCAGGCCGTTGTAGAGGATGGCCGTCCAGGCCTGCGCGTCGGGGGCGCGCCACTGGGGCCGCTCGAACGTGACGGCCAGCACGGTGAGCACCGCACAGGTCAGCGCCACCATCCAGAACGACAGAGTGAGCAGCGGCACCGGCACGTGCAGCCGGCGCATCAATTGCGTGCCCATGGCCCAGCTCGCGGCCGAGACCAGGATCAGCACCATGCCCACGGGCCGGCTGCCCAGCGCGCCCACCTCGTGCCACAGCAGCAGCACCACGCCGAGCGCCGCGGCCGCCACGCCGCCCCAGGCGCGGCCGGCCAGCCGGTCGCCGAAGCACAGCGCGCCGATCACGGCCGAGAAGATCGGCATGGTGTAGCCCAGAATGGCCGCGCGGCCGCTGGACAGCAGCGGGATCGCCAGGATCATCAGCACGTGCCACAGCACCATGTTCGTGAGCGTGAGCAGCACCACCCGCCCCCAGTGGGCGCGCGCAATGGCGAAGGGCGCCTTCTGCTGCCACATCACCAGCGCCAGGATGGGCAGGCCCATCCACAGCGAACTCATGCGGAAGGTGAGCGGCGGGAAATGCGACACGCCCATCTTCATCACCGGCCAGTTGAAGCCCCACACCAGGGTCAGGAGCACGAGGACGACGAGCTGGCGGCGGGAGAAGACGGGCATGGGCCGCGATTGTGCCGCCCGGCCACCGCCCGCGCTGGCCGGCCACCTAAAATCCCCGCCCTATGACCTTCCTCGACATGCTGCGCGACGCCACCACGCGCAACGACTCCCTGCTGTGCGTGGGCCTGGACCCCGAGCCCACGCGCTTTCCCGAGGGCCTGCGCGGCGACGCGCACCGCATCTACGACTTCTGCGCCGCCATCGTGGACGCCACGTGCGACCTGGTCTGCGCCTTCAAGCCGCAGATCGCCTACTTCGCCGCGCACCGCGCCGAAGACCAGCTCGAACGCCTGATGCAGCACATGCGCTGCAACGCGCCCCACGTGCCCGTGATCCTGGACGCCAAGCGCGGCGACATCGGTTCCACCGCCGAGCAGTACGCGCGCGAGGCCTTCGAGCGCTACGGTGCCGACGCCGTGACGCTCTCGCCCTTCATGGGCTTCGACTCCATCGCGCCCTACCTGGAGTACCACGGCAAGGGCGCCTTCCTGCTGTGCCGCACCTCCAACCCCGGCGGCGACGACCTGCAGGCCCAGCGCCTGGCCAGCGTGGAAGGCCAGCCGCTGCTCTACGAGCACGTGGCGAGCCTGGCCCAGGGCCCGTGGAACAAGAACGGCCAGCTCGGCCTGGTGGTGGGCGCCACCTACCCGGCCGAGATCGAGCGCGTGCGCGCCCTGGCGCCCACGCTGCCGCTGCTGATCCCCGGCGTGGGCGCGCAGGGCGGCGACGCCGCGGCCACCGTGCGCGCGGGGCTGCGCGAGGACGGCCCGATCATCGTCAACTCGTCCCGCGCCGTGCTCTACGCCTCGGGCGAGCCCGACTTCGCCGCCGCCGCGCGCAGCGCCGCCCAGGCGACGCGCGCCGCGCTCAACGCCGCGCGCGGCTAGCTCCCGCCTCCGGCCATGCAGCTCAAGTGGCTGGAGGACTTCATCGCGCTGGCCCAGGAGCGCAGCTTCACCCGCGCGGCCGAGCTGCGCCACGTGACCCACCCCGCGTTCGGCCGGCGCATCCGCGCGCTGGAGGCCTGGGCCGGCACGCCGCTCACCGAGCAGGGCGGCGGCCCCGTGCGGCTCACGCCCGCGGGCCAGGCCTTCCTGGAGACAGCGCAGCAGATGGCGCAGGGCCTGGCCCATTCGCACGAGGAGATGCACGCCATCGCCGGGCGGCAGGCGCGCACCGTCACCCTGGCCACCGGCCGCACCCTGGCGCGCACGGTGGTGGCCGACTGGCTGGCCCGCATCCAGCCCGTGCTGGAGGGCGGCGAGCTGCGCGTGCGCACCTGCGCGCTGGCCGAGTCGGTGGCGATGATCGAGCGCGGCGAGGCCGACTTCACCCTGGCCTACCACCACACCTCGCTGGCCGTGCGCCTGGACGCGCGGCAGTTCACCCACCTCACGCTCGCCTCCGACCGCCTGGTGCCCGTGGCGCGCGCCCGCGCCGGCGGCGCGCCGCTGCACCACTTCGGCGGCACGGACACGGTGCCCTATCTCGCCTATTCGCACACGCTGGCGCTCGGCCGACTGGTGGAGGACCACCTGGCGCACGATCCGCTGGCGCCGCGCCTGGTGCGCGTGGTGGAATGCGACTCGGCCGACGCCCAGTACGAATACGTGCTGCGCGGCCTGGGCGTGGCCTGGCTGCCCTGGTCCATGGTGCACGCCGACTGCCAGAGCGGCCGGCTGGCTCCCGCGGGCGACCGGCGCATGGAGGTGCGCTTCGACGTGCGCATGTACCGGCCCAAGCGCCGGCTCTCGCCCTGGGCCGAGGCGCTGTGGGCCACGCTGGCGCGCAAGTAAGCCCCCGCACAAACCCGTAGGCTGCGTGCCGACAATGCACGGCTTCGTGCTGCTTCGGCACCACGCCACGGCAGGGCCCTCCCACAATGCAGGCACCCACCTTGACCTGCCCATGGAGAACGCCATGCACCCTTCCCGCACTCCCGCCCCGCTGCGCCGCGCACTTCTGGCCGGCGCCGCGCTGCTCGCCGCCGCCGGCCCCGCCGCCTTCGCCCAGGCCCCGGCCTACCCGAGCAAGCCCATCACCATCGTCGTGGGCTACCCGCCCGGCGGCAGCACCGACCTGACGGGCCGTGCCGTGGGCGCGGAGCTGTCCACCCGCCTGGGTGTGCCCGTGGTGATCGAGAACCTCGGCGGCGCGGGTGGCGCCATCGGTGCGCAGAAGGTGGCCAGCAGCGCACCCGACGGCTACACGCTGCTGGTGGGCGCCAACAACGAGATCGCCATCAACAAGCTCGTGACCCAAAAGGTCAAGTACGACATCAAGGACTTCACCGCCATCGGCCTCGTCGCCTCCCAGCCCCTGGTGCTGGTGGCCGGCACGAACACCGGCGTGAAGAACCTCGCCGAGTTCACCGAGCGCGTGCGCAAGAACCCCGGCAAGTTCAGCTACGGCAGCTCGGGCGTGGGCACCTCGCTGCACCTGGCCGGCGAGATGATCAAGGAGCAGGGCAAGCTGTTCATGACGCACATCCCCTACCGCGGCGTGGCGCCGCTCACCAACGACCTGGTGGGCAACAACCTGGAATTCGGCGTGTTCGTGCTCTCCAGCGGCCTGCCGCACATCAAGAGCGGCAAGGTGGTCGCCCTGGGCACCACCGAGGCCAAGCGCTCGACCGTCGCGCCCGACATCCCGGCGCTGGCCGAATCGGCACAGTACAAGAACGTGGACATCGGCACCTGGTTCGCTCTCATGGCACCGGCCAACCTGCCCAAGCCCGTGGCCGAACGGCTGAAGAAGGCGCTCAACGAGACGCTGGAGTCGCCCGACTTCCGCAAGCGGATGGAGGCCTCGGGCTCCACCGTGGCATCCACCAGCGTTGACGTGGACCGGTTCCTCGCCACCGAGATCGCCAAGTACAAGAAGATCGTCGAATTCGCCAAGATCGAGGAATGATGAGCGCTCCCCTGACTTTCGCGCTGCCCGCGCCCGACCTCGGCGCCTGGCGCGCCGGCAACACCGGCACCGAGGGCGTGTGGCGCTTCGGCTCCGGTGCGCCCGGCCGCCACGTGATGATCACCGCGCTGGTCCACGGCAACGAGCTGTGCGGCGCCTGGGCGCTCAAGGGCCTGCTCGAAGCCGGCCTGCGCCCGGCCCAGGGCACGCTCACGCTGGCGTTCTGCAACCTCGCCGCGTTCGACCGGTTCGATGCGGCCGACCACGACGCTTCGCGCTTCGTCGAGCAGGACATGAACCGCCAGTGGAGCGACGCGCGCATGGACGCCGCCGACACCCTGGAGCGCCGCCGCGCCGCGCAGCTGCGCCCCTTCGTGCGCGAAGCCGACTGGCTGCTCGACCTGCACTCCATGCACGAGCCCAGCGCGCCGCTGCTGCTCACCGGCCCGCACCCGCGCAACCAGGAACTGGCGCGCGCCATGGCCGCGCCCGAGCACATCGTGATCGACGCGGGCCACCAGGACGGCACGCGCATGCGCGACTACGGCCGCTTCGGGCTGCCCGACGCCGAGGCCGGCGGCAGCCGCTCGCTGCTCATCGAATGCGGCTTCCACGGCGACCCGGCCAGCCGCGCCATGGCCCAGGACCAGTGCTTGCGCTTCCTGCAGGCCGCGGGCACGGTGGATGCCGCCGGCCTGGACCGCCTGCTGCCCGGCTGGCGCCTGCCCGACGCCCTGCGCCAGTGGGCGCTGGAAGTCACCGGCCCGGTGGTCGCCAGGAGCGAGCGCTTCCGTTTCGCCGCGCCCTACACCGGCCTGGAGGTGTTCCCGAAGGCCGGCACCGTGATCGGCGACAACGACGGCGAACCGGTCGCCACACCCTACGACGACTGCGTGCTCGTCATGCCCTCCACGCGCCAGGCGCGCGCCGGCGTGACCGTGGTGCGCTTCGCGCGGCGGCGCCCGCTGTAGCGGCGATCGCTCCTCGATCGATAGCTGCCAGCGCTTTCCCAGTAAGCGCTGGAGCCCGATTTGATCTGAAACCACCCCGGCGCACCGCCGCTGGCGCGGCCGGCACTTGACACAAGT
Organism: Acidovorax sp. MR-S7; assembly: GCF_000400995.2. Lineage (GTDB taxonomy): Bacteria > Pseudomonadota > Gammaproteobacteria > Burkholderiales > Burkholderiaceae_C > MR-S7. The sequence continues at coordinate 32,990 of NZ_DF238930.1, forward strand.
CAATGCCACCGCATTCGGTGCGGCGCCGCCGTGCCGTGCTTCCTATACTGACGTAACCAGTTGTATTCCCGCGTTACGCCATGCCCCTGCTCCACCGCCTGCGCCTGTCGCACAAGTTCCTCATCCTGAGCTGCGTGGCCCTGGTCATGGCCGCGCTGCCCTCCACCCTCTACCTGCGCCAGCTGGGCCAGGACGTGCAGGCCCTGCAGGCGCAGGCGCGCGGCATGCCCGCGCTGCGCAGCCTCAGCCAGACGGTGCGGCTGGTGCAGACGCACCGCGGCCTGTCGGCGGCCATGCTGGGCGGCAACGAGCAGCTGGCCGCGCGCCGGCCCGGCGTGCGCGACGCGCTGAACCAGGCGTTCGACGCCGCCGCTGCGCAAGTGGCCACGGCAGCGCCCGCCCATGCCGGCGACCTGGACCGCCTGCGCCAGGACTGGCAGGCGCTGCGCCAGTCCGTGGACGACCGCTCCCTCCAGCTCGCCCAGAGCATGGCCCGCCACACCGCGCTGGTGGCGCGGCTGCTGCAGCTGAGCGAGACGCTGCTGCACGCCAGCGGCCTGAGCACCAGCCCCCACCGCGACACGCAGGCGCTCATCCAGGCCACGCTGCAGCAGCTGCCCATGCTGGGCGAGCAGCTCGGCCAGATGCGCGCCATCGGCGCCGGTGCGCTGACGCGCGGCGAGCTGCCGCGCGAGGTGCGCGGCCAGCTGCGTGCCCAGCACGCGCGCGCCGACGAGCTGCGCACCGGCGCGCTGGACAGCCTGGCGCGCGCCCTGGAGCACAACGGCGCCTTCGCCGCCGCGCTGGACGCGCCGCTGGCCACGATGAAGGCCCGCTCCGGCGAGGCGCTGCAGCGCGTGGCCACCGCCCTGCTGGACGTCGCCGAGCTGGGGCAGGACGCCACCGCCTACTTCGACACCCTCACCGCCGGCATCGACGCAGGCAACGCCCTGGGCGGCCAGGCCGTGGACCTGCTGCTGGCCCAGGCGCAGGAGCGCGCCGCCGGCGCCCAGCGCCACCTCCTGCTGATGGCCGGCGCCATTGCGCTGCTGGCGCTGGCCGCGGGGCTGCTGGCCGTCGCCTTCGTGCGCTCCATCACCCAGCCGCTGGCCCAGGCCGTGGCGCTGGCCAACGCCGTGGCCGAAGGCGACCTGGGCGGCCAGGACGTGCCCCACGGCAGCAACGAGGTCGGCCGCCTCATCGCCGCGCAGCAGCAGATGCGCGCGCGGCTGCGGCCCGTCATCGGCCAGGTGCGGCGCGGCGCCGAAAGCGTGGCCACCGCCAGCAGCCAGATCGCGCAGGGCAACCAGGACCTGTCGGGCCGCACCGAGAGCCAGGCCAGCGCGCTGGAGCAGACCGCCGCGTCGATGGAGCAGCTCAGCGCCACCGTGCGCCACAACGCCGACACCGCGCGCGAGGCCAGCCAGCTCGCCGCGCAGGCGCGCGACATGGCGGCCCAGGGCGGCACCGCCGTGGAGCAGGTGGTGGACACCATGCAGGGCGTGCACCAGGCGGCGCGGCAGATGGCCGACATCATCCAGGTGATCGACGGCATCGCTTTCCAGACCAACCTGCTGGCGCTCAACGCCGCCGTGGAGGCCGCCCGCGCCGGCGAGCAAGGCCGAGGCTTCGCCGTGGTCGCCGCCGAGGTGCGCAACCTCGCCGGGCGCAGCGGCGAGGCGGCCAAGCAGATCCGCACGCTGATCGACGACAGCAACGCCCGCGTGTCCGCCGGCAACGCCCAGGCCAGCGCCGCGGGCCGCACCATGGACGAGGTGGTGCAGAGCATCCAGCGCCTGAGCGCCATGGTGGGCCAGATCAGCAACGCCAGCCAGGAGCAGGCCAGCGGCGTGGCCCAGGTGGGCGAGGCCGTCACGGCCCTGGACCAGGTGACGCAGCAGAACGCCGCCCTGGTCGAGGAGATGGCCGCCGCCGCGGGCAGCCTGAGCAGCCAGGCGCAAGCCCTGGTGCAGGCGGTGGCGGTGTTCCGCGAGGGCGGCGGCGTGGCGCGGCCGGCACTCCTGAATCAATAGCTGGCAGCGCTTTCCTGGAAAGCGCCAGCGCCATTTTTCTTCAAAAAAAGAGCGCCCCAGGCGCTCTTTTCAATCCCCTCAAACCCGCCGCCGCACCGCCCGCAGCCCGAAGGCCGCCGCCAGTGCCGACAGCAGCAGCACGCCCCATTCGCTCAGCGTGGGAATGGCCTGCGCACCAGCCGCAGCGCCCCTGACCATGAAGCCGCCCGGATCCTTGATGAGCCGGTTGGCCTGGCCATCGTGGTCGCCCAGGCCGCCATCGGTCAGCTTCAGGGTCACGCTCATGCGGTCGACTGCCAGCTCGGCCCGGCTGGCGGGCAACTCGTACCAATGGGGAAGCGCGCATTGCGCCGCGTCCGTGCAGCTGTACCCCACAGGGCTGGGGCCGTACTTCATGTACACCGCACCGCTGGGCACGGGCTGGGTGAAGCGCACGATGACAGTGGCTTCGCTGCCCACGTCGCCCGCGCTCAGGTCCAGCGACAGCAAACCGGCAGGGAAGACGGCATTGGCCGCCGGTGCGCTGGCGCCCTGGGGCAGCGCGGGGCTGAAGCTGGCGCTGTCCAGCTGCCAGTTGTTCCCCGCTCGCAGTTCCACCGTGCCGGTGGGCACGGCGCCGCCGCCGGTGCTGGCCCAGGGGGCCTGGCAACTGCTGTTCGACCCGCCGTTCGCGCCCTGGCAGGCCCAGGTGTATTGGCCGCCGCTGCTGGCCAGGGTGCCGGGCGTGCCTGCGCTGCACAGGTTGGCCGTGGGGGCCACGGCCTGAGCCTGGCTGGCTGCCGTGCCGCAGACACCGGCGACCGGCGCCAGGGCGACGGCGGCCGTGGGGCTGGAGCAGGCCTCGGCGCCCTGCGCGCCAGCGCTGGTCACGGGGGTGACGCAGAAGGTCAGCGCCTGCCCCGCGTCCGCCGCCACGAGCAGGTACGCCGATCCGTTGGCACCGGCGATATCGCTGCCGCCACGCTTCCACTGGAAGGTGCTGGCGCCCTGCGGGTCGCCCTCGGCATCGGCATAGGTGTAGGAGCCCGTGAGCTGCTGGCCCACGGTGGCCGTGCCGCTGATGGCGACGCCGCTGGCCGTGGGCGCGGCATTGGCGGGCACTGCGGCCGTGGGCTGCGAGCACTGCTGCGCGCCCAGCGCGCCAGCGCTGGTCACGGGGGTGACGCAGAAGGCCAGCGTGTGCCCCACGTCCGCCGCCACGGGCGTGTACGTCGATCCGTTGGCACCGGCGATGTCGCTGCCGCCGCGCTTCCACTGGAAGGTGCTGGCGCCCTGCGGGTCGCCCTCGGCATCGGCATAGGTGTAGGAGCCCGTGAGCTGCTGGCCCACGGTGGCCGTGCCGCTGATGGCGACGCCGCTGGCCGTGGGCGCGGCGTTGGCGGGCACTGTGGCGGTGGGCTGCGAGCACACCTGCGCGCCCGCCGCGCCGCCGGGCGAGACGGGGGTGACGCAGAAGGTCAGCGTCTGCCCCGCGTCCGCCGCCACGGGCGTGTACGTCGATGCGGTGGCGCCGGTGATGTCGCTACCGTCGCGCCGCCACTGGAAGGTGCTGGCGCCCGGCGTGCTGCCGCCGTCGCCGCCCGTATAGGTGTAGGTGCCGGTGAGCGCCTGGCCTTGGGCGGGCGTGCCGCTGATGGCCACATTGCTGGCCGTGGGCGGCACCAAGAGCACATGCCCCACCACGCGCCCGTTGTACGCGTCGGCCACCAGCAGGGTGTTCGTCTGCGGGTTGTAGCCCAGGCCGACTGGCCACGCCAACTCGCCCTTGGCTGTCGAGCCGTGATCGCTGTCGCCGGTGAAGTCCACACGCCCCAGCACATGGTCGGCAGGGGCACCGTTGGCCTTGCCCGCGGGGTCGTCGTAGACCAGCACGCGGTTGAACGCCGTGTCCACGATGTACAGGGAGCCGTCGGGCAACACCTCCATGTCGGTCACGTCGGTGGACAGGTTGTCCGCCGCTATCGCCGTGCCGTTGGGGGTCACCGAGGTGTAGTCGGCGCGGCCCAGGACGCCGTCGGCATCCACCAAGCCGGTCTTGCCAGCGGCGTTGTTGAACCGCAGGATGCGGCGGTTGCGGCCCTCGCTCACGTAGAGGTTGCCTGCGGCATCCACCGCCAGGCCCAGGATGCCGTTGAAGGTCGATCGCGTGGTGCTGCCCGCGCCCGCCGAGCTGAAGTTGGACACGCCCAGCACGCCGCTGGCGTTGGCGCCGCTCAGCATGGTGCCAGCGTTGTTGAAGCGAAGCACCCGGTGGTTGGGGCCGTCGGCCACGTACAGCTCCCCGCCCGGGCCCAGGGCGATGCCCGTCATTTGCGACCAGCCGCCCGACTCGTAGGTGTAGATGGGGCCGAAGCGGTTGGGCGCAGCGCCGGTCTCGAAGGCTGTGAAGCTCGACTGGCCCAGCACGGCGTTGGCGGCGGCCGCACCCGTGGTTTTCGACCAGGCGCTGTCGTAGCGCAGCACCCGCCGGTTGTTCGCGTCCACGACATAGAGGCGCCCGGCGCTGTCGATGGCACAGACCGTGGGACCGTCGAGGGTGCTCGCTGAACGGCCGCCAGTGTTCGGCGTTGTGTTGGTCAGCGTGGGCTGGCCGAAAACCGCCTCGGGCGTGCCTTCTTTCCTGGCGGCCTCCGCGGCGGTGAAGCGCAGAACTCTGTGGGCGCCCCTGTCCACCACGTAGACCTTCTCATTCGTGCCATCGACGCACACGTCGGACGGCGAGCCGAAGATGGGGTTTTCCGGGCCGAAGGGGTCGTCATAGCTGCCCCCCAGCGCCTGCGTGGCGTCCTGCCCGTTGGTCCAGGCCGTGGCGGCGCCGGCAGTCCCTGTGCCCAAGGCCAGCGCGATGCCCAGCCCCAGGGGCGCGAGCACGCCGGGGCGGCAGCGCATGGGCGCCGTGGTTTCGATGGTTTTTTTCACTTTCCCGAACTCCTGATGAATGTCGGGGAAAGTCTAGGAACGGAGCCACCGCCCAGGGCTGAGCAAGTCTGAGCGAACCTCAGCGAACCTGAGCGGGCTCGTAGAACACGAACCCGCTGCCGCGCACGGTGCGCACGGGCAGCAGGCAGCCGGTGGCGTCTTCCACACGCTGGCGCAGGCGGTGCATTTGCGAGTCCAGGCGGCGCTGGTCGTAGTCATCGTAGTCGGCGCCCAGCGCCTGCACGATGTCGCGGCGGCTCACCGTGGCGCCGCTGCGCAGCATCAGGCAGTGCAGCACCGCCGAATCCTGCGGCGACAGGGCCACGCGCGCGGCCAGCGGCGCACCGGCCACGTGCAGCATGGCCGGCCCCAGCTCCAGCTGCCACGGCGCGGGCTGCGCGGGGGCGGCGTCCAGCGCGGGCAGGGGCTGCAGAGCCAGGCGGCGCTCCAGCGCGGCCAGGGTGGCGGCCAGTTCGTCCAGGTCGCAACCCTTGCCCAGGTAATGGTCGGCCCCGGCCTCCAGCCCGGCGATGCGGTCGTAGGCCGTGCTGCGCGCGCTGTACACCACGATGCCCAGGGCCTCGCCCGTCTGGCGCAGGCGGCGGATCAGCGCCAGGCCGCTGCCGTCGGGCAGGCCGATGTCGATCACCGCCAGCCGGTGGCGCCGGGCGTCGAACATCTGCGTGAACGCCGCCACGCTCGACAGGCACAGCGGCGCATAGCCCAGGCTGTCCAGGAACCGGCCCAGCTCCTTGAGCAGCACGGGCTCATCCTCCAGCAAAATCACTTCCAGCATGGCAGGCAACTCAGCAACACAAAGCTTTCGATTATTGGGCAGCGCCTGGGCCCTGGCATGCGGGTGGCTGATCGCCGCGCTGTACGTGTTGTGCCCCGCGCCGGGGCTGGCCCAGCCCCTGCCACTGGATGCGGACACCCCCATGCGGGACACGGCGGGCCATGTGCAGTGGCTGGCCGACGCTGGCGGCCAGTGGCAGGCCGCGGACGCCGCCGCCGCCCCCGGCTGGCAGCACCTGCCCGGCAGCCTGGGCGCGGGCTACACCCGCGCCGCCATCTGGCTGCGGGTGCAATTGCACATCCCCCAGGCGCTGCCCGACGGCTGGATGCTGCACCTGGACAACGCGGTGCTGGACGATGTGCGCTTCTACGTGCGCGGCCCCGGCGCCGCCGGCTGGCGCAGCCTGGGCCGCAGCGGCGAAGACGTGCCCCGCGCGCAATGGCCCGTGGACTACCGCAGCCCGGTGGTGGCCTTTTCTCCCACGCTGCCCGGCACCTACGACGTGCTGGTGCGGCTGCAGAGTAAGAACTCCATCACCACGCAATGGCGGGTGTGGCAGCGCCTGGCGTTCGACAACTACTCGCGCCGCGAGGCGCTGCTGTTCGGCCTGCACTACGGCTTCTACCTGCTGCTGATCCTGCTGCACTGCGCCTTCTGGGCCGCCACGCGCGCGCCCGCCAGCGGGCGCTTCCTGCTCTACATCGGCTCCAGCATGTTCAGCGAGATGCTGGCCTCGGGCCTGACGCAGCAGCTCACCGGCCTGGGCGCCGCCTGGAGCGACCCGCTGCTGGCCGCCGGCGTGGCCGTGTGCCTGGGCGTGGGCATGCACATCGTCACCGACCTGCTGGAGCTGCGGCCGCTGGCCCCCCGGGCCACGCGGGCCCTCATCGGGCTGTCCAGGGCCGCCGGGGCCGTGCTCGCGGCCCTGGCGCTGCTGGGTCTGTACGTGCCGAGCATGGTGGCCTCGCAGGTGCTGAGCCTGCTGGGCATCGGCGGCGTCACCCTGCTGGCCCTGGTGCTGCTGCTGCGCGGGCACCGCCCCGCCCGGCTGTTCGTGCTGGCCTTCGGCGTGTTCTATGGCGGCCTGGCCGTCGCCTACCTGCGCAACATGGGGCTGGCGCCCGTCAACGCCTGGACGCAATACGCCTCCACGCTGGGCATCACGCTGCACATGCTGATGGTAGGCACCATCCTGCTGTGGCGGCACGAGCGCCAGCGCCGCGCCCGCGAGCTGCGCCAGGCCGCGCTGGCCGCCGAGCTGGAAACCGAGCGGCGCGCCCTGGCCGAGCAGCGCGAATTCGTGGCCATGGTGTCGCACGAGTTCCGCACCCCGCTAGCCATCATCACCACCACCGCCCAGCTGCTGGGCCGCAGCCAGAACGGCCCGCCAGACATCCACCAGGAGCGCTGCGGCAACATCCGCCAGGCCGGGCAGCGCCTGCTGGCGCTGGTGGACGACTACCTGAGCGAAGACCGCCTGCAGCAACCCCGCGTGGCCGTGCATCTGCACGCCTGCGACCTGCAGGCGCTGCTGGAGGGCCTGCGCCACGACCTGGGACGCGACTGGCCCGCCCCGCGCCTGCAGTGCCACATTGCCCCCGGCGCCCGCCACCTGCGCACCGATGCCGAGCTGCTGCGCATCGCCCTGCGCAACCTGCTGGCCAACGCCGACCGCCACACCGCCGCGCACGCCAGCATCCAGGTACACGCCTGGCGCGAGGGCGCGCAGACCTGCATCACCGTGGCCAACCCCGGCCCCGAGATCCCGCTCGGCGACCGCGAGCGCCTGTTCCAGAAGTACTACCGGGGCGCCAACACCCAGGGCAGCCCCGGCGCGGGCCTGGGCCTGTACCTGGTGCGGCGCACCATGCACCAGCTGGGGGGCAGCGTGGAATTGCGCGGCGCGGGCGGCGCCGGGCCTGTCTGCTTCGGACTGCGCCTGCCCACCCTGCCTGGCGCGGCGAAATAGCTCATATTTTTATAGCTTCCTGCGCTTTACCATCAAGCGCTAGAGGCCGATTTGGCTTCAACGTAGCGCCGCAGGTAGCGCCCCGTGTGGCTGGCCGGGTGGGCGGCCACCTCCTCGGGCGTGCCCTGCGCCACCACCGTGCCGCCGCACGCGCCGCCCTCGGGGCCCATGTCGATGACCCAGTCGGCCGTCTTGATCACATCGAGGTTGTGCTCGATCACCACGATGGTGTTGCCCGCGTCGCGCAACTGCAGCAGCACCTTGAGCAGCAGGTCGATGTCGGCGAAGTGCAGGCCGGTCGTGGGCTCATCCAGGATGTAGAGCGTGCGGCCCGTGTCGCGCTTGGACAGCTCCTGCGCCAGCTTCACGCGCTGCGCCTCGCCGCCCGAGAGCGTGGTGGCGCTCTGGCCCAGGCGGATGTACGACAGGCCCACGTCCAGCAGGGTCTGCAGCTTGCGCGCGATGGTCGGCACGTCCTTGAAGAAGGCGTGCGCGTCTTCCACCGTCAGGTCGAGGATTTGCGCGATGTTCCTGCCCTTCCACTGCACCTCCAGCGTCTCGCGGTTGTAGCGCTGGCCGTGGCACACGTCGCAGGGCACGTACACGTCGGGCAGGAAGTGCATCTCCACCTTCACCACGCCGTCGCCCTGGCAGGCCTCGCAGCGGCCGCCCGCCACGTTGAAGCTGAAGCGCCCCGGGCCGTAGCCGCGCTCCTTGGCGGTGTTGGTCTCGGCCATCAGCTCGCGGATGGGCGTGAACAGGCCCGTGTACGTGGCCGGGTTGCTGCGCGGCGTGCGGCCGATGGGGCTCTGGTCGACGTTGATGACCTTGTCGAAGTAGTCGATGCCCTCGATGGCCTCGTGCTCGGCCGGCTCGTCGTGCGCGCGGTGGAGCTGGCGCGCCACGGCCTTGTGCAGCGTGTCGTTGACCAGCGTGCTCTTGCCCGAGCCGGAAACGCCCGTCACGCAGGTGAACAGGCCCACGGGGAATTCCACGCTCACGCCCTTGAGGTTGTGGCCCGTCGCGCCGATCACGCGCAGCGCCTGCACGTCGCCCTGGCGCGCGCGGTGCTCGGCCATGCGTTCCTTGCGGCGCTGGCTGGCGGCGGTTTCGGGGAAGCGCGATTTGGATTTCTTCTCGGGCTCGCCGGCGTCGACCACGGGCAGCCACGGCGTGCGCCGCGCGGGCACGGGGATGCTGCGCGCGCCGCGCAGGTACTGGCCAGTGAGCGAATCGGGCGCGGCGCACAGGTCGGCGTAGCTGCCCTGCGCCATCACGCGCCCGCCGTGCACGCCCGCGCCGGGGCCCATGTCCACCACGTGGTCGGCGGCGCGGATCATGTCCTCGTCGTGCTCCACCACGATCACGCTGTTGCCGATGTCGCGCAGGTGCTGCAGCGTGGCGATGAGCCGGTCGTTGTCGCGCTGGTGCAGGCCGATGCTGGGCTCGTCGAGCACGTACATCACGCCCGTGAGGCCCGATCCGATCTGCGACGCGAGGCGGATGCGCTGCGCCTCGCCGCCGCTCAGGGTCTCGGCGCTGCGATCCAGGCTCAGGTAGTTCAGGCCCACGTCGTTCAGGAAGGTCAGGCGCGCGGCGATCTCGCGCACGATCTTGTCGGCGATCTCGGCCTTGGCGCCGGTCAGGCGCAGCGCGCGGAACCAGCCGAGGGCATCGGCCAGCGTCTGGTGACTCACCGCCTGGATGGACTGCGCGGCATCGCCTTCGCCCACCAGCACGTGCCGTGCCTCACGGCGCAGGCGCGCGCCGTGGCAGTCTGGGCAGGGCTGGGTGCTGCGGTAGCGTGCGAGATCCTCGCGCACCACCACCGAATCCGTCTCGCGGTAGCACCGCGCCATGTTGGGCAGGATGCCTTCGAACGGGTGGCTCTTGACGATGGGCTTGCCCTTGTTTGCGCCGCTGTCGAGCAGGTAGCTGAAGGCGATGTCCTCGTCGCCCGAGCCGTGCAGCACGGTGCGCTGCACGCGATCGGGCAGTTGCTCGAAGGGCGTTTCCACGTCGAAGCCATAGTGCCGCGCCAGGCTCTCCAGCATGGCGAAGTAGTAGCCGTTGCGCCGGTCCCAGCCCTTGATCGCGCCGCTGGCGAGGCTGAGGGATGGGAAGGCCACCACGCGCGCCGCGTCGAACACCTCCTGCTGGCCGATGCCGTCGCACGCCGGGCACGCGCCCGTGGGCGAGTTGAACGAGAACAGGCGCGGCTCCAGCTCGGGCAGCGAGAAGCTGCAGATGGGGCAGGCGAACTTGCTGCTGTAGAGGTGCTCGCGGCCCGTGTCCATCTCCAGCGCCAGCACGCGGCCGTTGCCTTCCGCGCCGCCCACGCGCAGCACGGCCTCGATGCTCTCGGCCAGGCGCTGCTGGGCGTCGGGGCGCACCTTCAGGCGGTCGATCACCACGTCCACGTCGTGCTTCTCGGTTTTCTTGAGCTGGGGCAGGTTCTCCACCTCGTAGGTCTGCCCATCGACGCGAAAGCGCACGTAGCCCAGCGCCTGCATCTGCTGGAACACCTCGGTGAACTCGCCCTTTCTCGTACGCGCCACGGGGGCCAGCAGCATCAGGCGCGTGTCCTCGGGCAGGGCGAGCACGGCGTCCACCATCTGGCTCACCGTCTGCGACGCCAGCGGCAGGCCGTGGTCGGGGCAGTGCGGCGTACCCGCGCGCGCGAACAGCAGGCGCAGGTAGTCGTGAATCTCCGTCACCGTGCCCACGGTGGAGCGCGGGTTGTGGCTGGTGGCCTTCTGCTCGATGCTGATGGCTGGCGACAGGCCCTCGATCAGATCCACATCGGGCTTGTCCAGCCGCCCCAGGAACTGGCGCGCGTAGGCCGACAGGCTCTCCACGTAGCGCCGCTGCCCCTCGGCGTAGAGCGTGTCGAACGCGAGGCTGGACTTGCCCGAGCCCGACAGCCCCGTAATGACAACGAGCTGGTTGCGCGGCAGGTCCAGGTCGATGTTCTTGAGGTTGTGCGTGCGCGCGCCACGGATGCTGATGCGCTGCTCGCGCAGGGCGCGGGCGAGGTAGGGGCCGTCGGCAGAGGAAGAAGCGGTGTCGGGCATCGGCGGGGCGCAAAAAAAAGCGGAACCCACCATGATAGGTGAGCCCCCCGCCGCGCGCCGTGCCTCGTGCACATCACCCCATTCCCATCCCGAGGCGATTCCGATACGATGCTTACAAATACAAGCTTTTTTGGCCTTCAGGCCAATACTGCCAAGCGCAAGCAGCTATTTTTTCAATAGCAAAACCACCCTCCTCGATGCGCCACGAAACCCCGCACCCCGGCCTGCCCGCCGTGCGCCTGCTGCTCACCCAGCGGCTGGCCGCCCTGGCGGGCGCGGGCACCATGCGGGCGCTGCGCGAGGGGCTGCTGTGGCTGGTGCCCTGCCTGCTGGTGTCGGCGGCCTTCCTGCTCGCCTCGGCCCTGGCGCAGATGGCCGGGCTGCCCGCGCCGGTGGTGCAGTGGCTGGCGGGGCTGCACACCGAGATCAGCGCCGCGCTGCCGCTGCTGGTGGCCGCGTCGATCGGCTACATGCTGGCCATCCGCCACCGGCTGCCGCGCCTGCCCGTGGCGTTCCTGTGCCTGGTGTACGTGGAGATCGCCGCCTTCGTGCTGCGCGGGCATCCGCGCGCGGCGGCCACGCTGGTGCTGTTCATCGCCATTGCGTCGCCGCTGATCAACGTGCCGCTGATGGCGCGGCTGCATGCCCGGCGCTGGACGCGCATCGCCCGTGGCGGGCTGGGGGCGAGAGCGTGCGCGACGCGATGAACCTGGTCGTCCCCGGCATCGTCACCGCCGCGCTGCTGGCAGCCGTGCTGGCTGCGCTGGCGCAGGTGCCCGCGCTCACGCAGGCCGAGCTGCCGCTGGCCCTGGCCGCGCCCGGGTCGCCCTACCGCAGCGGCGTGCTGCTGGCCGCGCTCAACTCGGTGCTGTGGTTCTTCGGCATCCACGGCTACTACGCGATGCAGCCGTTCTTCCAGGTGCTCGACCAGGCCGTGGTGCTGAACGCCGCCGACGCGGCCGCGGGCCTGGCGCCGCGCCATGCGCTGACCAGCGGGCTGATGGGCGCGTTCGTCTTCGTCGGCGGCGCGGGCGGCACGCTGTCGCTGTCGCTGGCGGCGCTGCTGTTCTGCCGGGGTCGCGGGCTGCGCCTGGTGGCGCTGGCCAGCCTGCCGGTGTCGCTGCTCAACGTGAACGAGATTCTGCTGTTCGGCCTGCCCGTCATCCTCAACCCGCGGCTGCTCGTGCCCTTCGTGGCCGTGCCGGTGCTCAACCTGGCGCTGTCGCTGGCCGCCGTGCAGGCGGGCTGGGTGGCCGCCGCCACGGTCCAGCTGCCCTTCACCATGCCCGTGCTGCTCAACGCCTACGTGAGCACCGGCGGCGACGCGGCCGCCGTGCTGCTGCAGGTGCTGCTGGTGGGCCTGGGCACGCTGGTGTACGCGCCCTACATCCGCGCCCTCGACCAGGCCGGGCGCGAGGAAAACGCCATCCACCTGCGCGCGTTCGACACCACCTTCACCCGCCTGCCCGAGGAAGCGGCCCTGGCCACCCCCGACCCGGTGGAGCAGGCCCACCGCGAGCAGGCGCGGCGCGAGACCGTGCTGGCGCACATCCGGCGCATCAGCGAATACGACTTCCACCTCGAATACCAGCCCCAGGTGGCGCTGCCCAGCGGCCGCTGCACCGGCTGCGAGGCGCTGCTGCGCGCACGCGACCGCAGCGGAGCCTCGCAGCCGCCCGGCACCCTCCTGCCGTGGCTGGCCGAGGCCGGGCTGATGCGCGAGGTGGACCTGTGGGTGGCCGGCAGCGCCGTGCAGCAGCACCGGCAGTGGAGCGAGCAGGGCTTCGCGCTGCCCATCAGCATCAACGTGACCGGCGCCACCCTCACCTCGCCCGGCCACTGCGAGCGGCTGGTGAAGATCCTCGCCCGCGCCGGCGGGCAGGTGGGCATCGAGATCACCGAGGAGGCCCTGGCCGGCGACGTGCCCGCCATCCGCCAGGCCATCGCGCGCATCCACGCCATCGGCTCCAAGGTGGCCATCGACGACTTCGGCACCGGCTACTCGTCGCTCGCCTACCTGCACCAGTTCGACGTGGACGTGATCAAGATCGACCGCAGCTTCGTCGTCGCCCGCGACGACCCGAAGGGCGCGCAGGTGATGGACGGCCTGCTGCGCCTATGCGAGGCGCTGCGCCTGCCCACCGTGGTCGAGGGCGTCGAGACCGAGGCCCAGTGCCGTGCGCTGCAGTCGCCCGCGGGGCTGATCGTGCAAGGGTGGCACTTCAGCCGGGCGCTGCCGGCGCGGGAGGTGGCGGCCTTCGCGCGGGGGCGTGAAATTCACCAATTTCAGTGATTCACAAAAATTCACACTCCCGATAGCCTGGATACAGGCCGTTGAAGGCTTTTCGGCTGCCAGCGCTTACCCATCAAGCGCTGGCAGCTATGGTTTTTGAAAACGAAAGCACCGCCATGCCGCCCACCACGCCCTTCCGCATGCATCGGGATACACCCTGGCTTCCGCTGCTGAAGCGCTGGGCCGCCGCGCTGTTCCTGGGCTGCCTTGCCAGCCTGTTCAGCCTCAACGCGCAGGCCAGCACGGCGGGCACCACGGTTGATTTCTGGGGTGAAAGCAGCGGCACTCCCTACCGATGGAACGCCGACCCCTCCTTGGCGGTCGGCAGCGGCGTTGAGTTCGACACAGGCGCCTTCCGTTTCGACGTCGATCCGGCGGCCGGGACATTCACGATCGACGTTTACCAAGCGGATCCCGCCTATCGCGTGTGGGGTGGGCTGAACAACGACCGGCAGTTCTCTGTCGTTTTAAGCGGCGGAACCCTCTACCAGTTCACCGGCATCACACCCGCCGGCGGCACCGCGGGCGACGCGGGCAGCTACGCGGCCGCCTTCAACGGCAAGACGCTGACGTTCACCGTCCCTTCCAATACCCAGCCCGTGGCCCAAGGCACCATCGTTTTCACGTTCACCTCCATGACGACACCCACGCCCACCGTCACCGGCGCAACGCCGAACAGCGGCTCCACGGCGGGCGGCACCGTCGTCACCCTCACCGGCACCCACTTCACCGCCGGCGCAACGGCGGTGACGTTCGGCGGCAGCAGCGCCACGGGCATCACCGTCCTCAGCGCCACCTCGCTCACCGCCACCACCCCGGCGCACACCGCGGGCCCGGTGAACGTCAGGGTCACCACCCCCGGCGGCTACGCCACGCTGACCAACGGCTATACCTACGCGGTGCCGTCCAGCAATGCCAGCCTGTCGGGCCTGGCGCTGTCGGCGGGCACGTTGAGCCCGGCCTTCACAACGGGCAACACAAGCTACACGGCGGCGGTGAACGACATGGTGGCCAGCATCACCGTCACCCCCACGCTGGCCGATGCCAACGCCACGGTGACGGTGACGAAGGCGGCGTCAGGCCTTTTTGCGAATATTTTCAGCACGCAAGTCTCCTGCACCGGCGGGAGCAATGGCACGGCCACGGCTCTTGCATACGGGGGCGTGCCTCCCTACACCTACTTGTGGTCGCCTGGCCAAGCACTCTCAGCAACAGCAACCGGCCTGCCCGCAGGCACCTACTCCGTCACGGTGACCGACAGGGCCGGCAGCACGTTCACCGTGGCGAACATCGCGATCTCGCAGCCCGCCTCTGCCCTGACGGGCTCCGCGAGCGTGGTTGCCCACCCCGTGGGCTCCAACGCCACCGGCCGCGCCAGCGTCTCCCCCAGCGGCGGCACACCGGGGTATACCTACTACTGGACACCGTCCAACCAAACCACATTCACGGCCACGGGCCTGGCCGCAGGCACCCACACCGTCAGCGTCATGGATGCGAACGCGTGCCAAATCGACCGCAATGTCACGCTGATCGCCCAGGCGCCCACGGTGCAATCGGTGGCGGTGCCCGCCGGCGGCACCTATGGCGCGGGCCAGGTGCTGGTCTTCACGGTGAATTACGACGCCCCCATCATCGTGAGCGGCACGCCCCGCATTCAGCTGACCATTGGCAGCAACATCCGTTATGCAACGTATGCCGGCGGCACGGGCACTGCGGCGCTCTCCTTTGCCTACACCGTGCAGGCTGGCGACGCGGACATGGACGGCATCGCCGTCATGGGCCTCGGCCTGAATGGCGGCACGCTGAGCAGCGGCGCGGCCAGCGCCGACACCACGCTGAACAGCCTTGGCAGCACTACCGGCGTACTGGTAGGAACGCCCCCCACCGTGACCGACGCGCGCATCACCCTCTCGGGCGGCACGGGCACCGGCGACGCCTACAAGCGGGGCGACACGGTGAGCGCCACCTGGAACAACTCCGCCAGCGGCGACAACAACAGCGGCATCACCGGCGTGACGGTGGACTTCAGCGCGTTCGGCGGCGGCGCGGCGGTGGCTGCCAGCAACACCAGCGGCCTGTGGACGGCCAGCCACCCGCTGCCCGACGGCATCGATGGAGCCAACCGCAACGTCTCGGTCACGGCCACGGGCGCGGGCGGCACCACCACCACGGCGGACACGAGCAATGCCACGGTGGACACCGTTGCGCCCACGGTGACCGTCATCGCGCCGGGGGGCTAGCCCGGCCCCGCAGATGCGAGCGTGGCCTTCCTCGTCACCTTCAGCGAGACGGTGACGGGCGTGGACAGGACCGATTTCTCGCTGACGACGACCTCGGGCACGGCGGCGGGCACGGTCCCCCAGGTGACGGGCAGCGGCGCAAGCTACACCGTCACCGTCGGCAACATCAGCGGCAACGGCTCGCTGCGGCTCGACCTCAAGGGCAGCGGCACCGGCATCGTGGACGCCGTGGGCAACCCGGCGGCGGGCTACGCCGGCGGCAGCGTGCACACGGTGGCCGTTCTCACCGCGCCGGGCGCGCCCACGGGGGCGCAAGCCACGGCGGGCAACGGGCAGGCCACGGTGACCTTCACCGCGCCCGCCAGCGACGGGGGCAGCCCCATCACCCGCTACACCGCCACGGCCGCGCCGGGCGGCGCCACCGGGTATTGCGACGTGCCCACAGGTTCGCCCACGGGCACGGTGTGCCCCATCGCCTTCACGGGGCTTGCCAACGGCACCAGCTACACCTTCACGGTCAAGGCCACGAACACGGTCGGCACGGGGCCGGACTCCGGCGCGTCCGGCGCCGTGGTGCCGCGCCTGCTGCAGATCAGCGCGCCCGCGGGCGCCGTACCCGGCATGGCGGGCGCGGCCACGGCCACGCTGTCGGGCGGCGGGACGGCCTGCACGCTGCAGGCCAGCGGCGGCTTTGGCGCGGCCGGCGCCAAACCGCCAGGCTTCGACGCGCCCAACGGCCAGTTCAGCTTCACGGCAGAGCATTGCAGCGGCGCGGTGCAGATCGTGCTGCAGTACCCCGAGCCGCTGCCTGCGGACGTGCGCTTTCGCAAGCCCGACGGCGCGGGCGGCTGGTTCGACCCGCAGGACCCCGCCACATCGCTGGGCCTGACCCTGACCAACAACCGCCAGACCGTGACCTACCAGATCACCGACAACGGCCGGGGCGACGCGGACAACACCCCCGGCACCATCGCCGACCCGCTGCTGCCCGTGGTGCCGCTGGCCGCGCCCGGCGGCGCGCACGCCATCCCCACGCTGGGCGCCTGGGCGCTGGCGCTGCTGTCGGCCCTGCTGGGAGCGCTGGGCTGGCGGCGGGCCGCAACTATCAAATAAATAGCTGCCAGCGCTTACTAGGCAAGCGCTGGAGGCCTATTTGGCTCGATAGCCTGCGCCATGGGCGAAAATCCCCGCTTTCGCCCATACGCCCCACCGCCCCTGCCTCCCCGTGCCCTCCCCCGCCGCTTCCACTTCCATGACCCCGCTGGAGCGCCGCTCCAGCATCAGCCTGGCGCTGATCTTCGCGCTGCGCATGCTGGGCCTGTTCCTCGTGCTGCCCGTGTTCGCGCTGGAGGCGCGCAAGTACCCGGGCGGCGACGACCCGGCCCTGGTCGGGCTGGCCATGGGCATCTACGGCCTCACGCAGGCGGTGCTGCAGCTGCCGCTGGGCCTGGCGTCCGACCGGCTGGGGCGCAAGCGCGTGATCGTGGCCGGGCTCGTGGTATTTGCGGCGGGCAGCCTGCTGGCGGCGCTGGCCGACTCGGTGACCGGCCTGGTGATCGGGCGCGCGGTGCAGGGCGCGGGCGCGGTGTCTGCCGCCGTCACCGCGCTGCTGGCCGACCAGACGCGCGACGTGGTGCGCACCAAGGCCATGGCGCTGGTGGGCGCGAGCATCGGGCTGATGTTCGCCATCGCCCTCGTGGCCGCGCCGCCGCTGGCCGCGCACATGGGCCTGGCCGGCCTGTTCGGGCTGACCTGCGCGCTGGCGCTGGCCGGGATCGCCGTGGTGCTGTGGGTGGTGCCGCCCGAGCCCGCGCGCCACGCCGACGCGCCGCGCGGCCGCCTGGCCGACGTGTGGCGCCATGCCGATCTGCTGCGCCTGAATGCGGGCGTGTTCGCGCTGCACACGGTGCAGATGGCCATGTGGGTGGCCGTGCCCGCCATGCTGGTGCAGGCGGGGCTGCCCAAGGACGCGCACTGGCAGGCCTACCTGCCGGCCGTGGTGCTGTCGTTCGCCGCCATGGGCGGCCTCTTCGCCATGGAACGGCGCGGACGCCTGCGCGCGGCGCTGCTCATCGCCATCGGCCTCGTGCTGGCCGTGCAGGCGGGCCTGGGCCTGCTGGCCGCCAGCGGCGCCACGCCCACGCTGGCGGTGCTGGGCACGCTGCTGTTCCTGTTCTTCTGCGGCTTCAACGCGCTGGAGGCCACGCAGCCCAGCCTGGTCTCGCGCATGGCGCCGGCGCCGCTGCGCGGCGCGGCGCTGGGGGCCTACAACACGCTGCAGTCGCTGGGCCTGTTCGCGGGCGGGGCCCTGGGCGGGCTGCTGGCCAAATGGGGGGGCGCGCCGGGGCTGTTCGCCGCCACATCCGTGCTGGCGGCGCTGTGGCTGCTGCTGACCTGGCCGCTGCGGCCCGTGGGGCGCGGCGGCCACTGAAGGAGCGTGCACAATCGGCCGTTTGGCGCGCTACAGTAGGCGCCAACCCCATTTCCCGAAGCGAAGGCACTAGCAGCATGGCATCCGTCAACAAAGTCATCATCGTCGGCAACCTGGGCCGCGATCCCGAAATGCGCACCTTCCCGAGCGGCGACCAGGTGGCCAACGTGCGGATCGCCACCACCGACCGCTGGCGCGACAAGAATACCGGCGAGAACAAGGAAGCCACCGAGTGGCACAGCGTGGTCTTCAACGGCCGCCTGGCCGAGATCGTGGGCCAGTACTTGCGCAAGGGCTCGCAGGTCTATGTGGAAGGCAGCCTGCGCACCCGCAAGTGGACCGACCAGAGCGGCCAGGAGCGCTACACCACCGAAATCCGCGCCGACACCATGCAGATGCTGGGCAGCCGCGGAGGTGCGGGCGGCGGTGCGGGCGGAAGTTATGACGACAGCGGCTACGGCGGCGGTGGAGACGGCGGCTACGAGGCCCCGCGCCGCGCCGCGCCCGCGCCGCGCCCCGCAGCCCCCCCGGCAGCCCGCCCCGCGCCGGCCCCGATGGCCCAGCCGCCGCGCGCGGCGTCGGGTTTCGACGACATGGACGACGACATTCCGTTCTGAGGCGGTGCGTCATCGTTTATTTCAATCGATTGCACCAGCTATTGAAATAACATAATCGGATCGGCGCGCCGCCGCGATGCATGCGAAGGCGCGCCTGTCCGAACCGGGCGGCGTGGGTGCCGCCCTTCCCCTTGCAAGGCCGACCCCATGCGCTTTCCCTCCCTCGCCCGTCCCCGCTCCCTGCTTTCCCTGTGCCTGGCCGCGCTGGTCGCGGGCTGCGGCGGAGGTTCCGGCGGCGACGACGTCGGCCCGCCGGTGGGCACGCAGCAGTACCCCGCCGGGTTCTGGGAAGGCACGGTGGGCACGGGCGTGAGCCAGCGCACGATGGTGGGCTTCATCGACGGCGGCGAAGACGGCAAGGGCGGAGAGTTCTACCTCGCGCGCGGCGCTGCGGGCGCTGCGGGCTACGACGGGCTCTATGGCCTGCTGCGCACCAACGTGACGGCGGTGCAGGCCACGGGAGTGACCTACTTCTCCGTGCAGGACGGCAAGTTCGCCCCGGGCATCACGCTGCGCGGCACGGCCTCGCCCAACGCAGCCACGGGCAAGACGGTGCTCATCAGC
The DNA here is from genome assembly GCF_000400995.2 of Acidovorax sp. MR-S7. Lineage (GTDB taxonomy): Bacteria > Pseudomonadota > Gammaproteobacteria > Burkholderiales > Burkholderiaceae_C > MR-S7. The sequence goes on from NZ_DF238930.1 coordinate 51,926, forward strand.
GGCAACTACACCAGCCCGGCGGGCACGGCAGCGGCCACCGGCACGCCCACCTCGTTCAAGCTGAACTACAGCAAGCTCAACGACTATCCGGCCCGAGCCAACCTGATCGCTGGCACCTACCGGGGATCGGGCCTATTCGGTGGCCAATGGGTCTTCACGGTGACGGAGCGCGGCGTGCTGTCCGGCCGGGTGGGCGGCTGCAACGTGCAGGGCACGGCCACGCCGCGCTCGCAGGACTCGGCGCTGTATTCGGTGACGATGAACCTGACGGGCGACGAGACTTCGTGCGGCTACCGCAGTTCGCAGCAGTCGGGCGTAGCGGTGCTGCGCTTCGACGCCAACAACGTGCCCAACGGCATCTGGGTGTTCACACGCAACTCCATCGGCACGGACAACACCTTCGTGCTCAATGGCCTGGCCGATCCGCGCCAGCCGACCACGCCCTCCCCCACGCCGCTGTCGGCCGCGGGCAACTGGGCCGGCACGCTGACGCTGCCCGCAGGCGTGACGGGCGACCTGGACATCCACGGCACGGTATTGCCCGACGGCGGCATGTTCTTCTACACGAACAGCAGCTTCAACCACAACGTGCTCTACGGGCGCCTGATCCGCTACAACAACGACCAGACGACCAACCGGTTCGTGACGGCCAACGACGGCGTGTTCTTCGACCGCCTGCTCGACGGTACGGGCGGCTACCTGGGCGGCTACGTCAGCGGCGTGCTGGTCGATGCCACGGTGGAGAGCGCCGCGGCGAACGGCATCGCGAATCGCCTGACGGGCACCTACAGCTACCCCACGCAGCCAGGCGGCTATCCGACACGGTTCACGATGCAGCCCGACTCCATCTACACGCTGCCCACCCGCCGTGCCGGGCAAGCCGACATCAACATGATCGTCGGCAGCTACCGCATGGCCGGCAGCAGCTTCGGCGGCCACCAGGTGGACATCGACATCGCCGTGGACGGCTCCATCACAGGCGTCACCAGCAACGAGTGCCAGATCGTGGGCAAGCTGCTGGGCAACCTGGACGGGGGCAAGCAGAACCTGTACCGGGTGGAAGCCCTTGGCTTCCTGGATGACGCGAAGCCGGCCAACTCCATCGGCTGCGAGCTGTCGACCGGGCCGTCGCAATCGGGTTCGGCAGCTGCCATCTTCGATGCCAACGGCGAAGTGGTCGGCCTGCGCATCCTGACGGCGGGCCTGTTCCAGTCCGGCCAGCGCGCGCACACGGTGTTCGTGGGCACGAAACTTCCGGCACCTTGAGTACCGCATAGGCCCGTGGCGCTACGTTGCCGGTAGCGCCACGCGTCCACGACACATGACAGATCCCTCGCCGCTATGCGAGGGATTTCTCTTTCTGGGGTAGCGTCCCCCCCCCCGCCAGGGCCCGAAGGGCGGTAGCAGCGTTTCGCCAGTGAAGCGCCGGCTGGCACATTCTGTCGATCAGCCAGCCCCTCGATCAGACGGGCCATGAAGCTCGTCCGCCTACATGCCCATTGAATCCACTCGCAGCGCCCGCCCCCTGCCCACGGGCGAAAAAAATCCCTCGCGTGGCGAGGGATTGTTCTTTGGAAAGCCGCCTGCCGATCAGAACGAATACGGCGACTTCAGCGGATTCACCGGCAGCGCCTGGCGGCCCGTATAGGGCTGCAGCGCATAGCGCACGTACAGCCCGCCCGTGAACTGGCGGTAGTTGCGCGCGTTGTCCAGCGACAGGTGGCTGCCGATGAACAGCTGCGGATGGAGCTGGTACTCCATGGCCATGCCCAGGTTGTAGCCCAGGCCGGTCTTGCTCTGGCCCGGATAGATGGCGGTGGTGTTGGCGCCCACCTCGCCGAATGCCTCGGCATCGCTCGCGGCCTGTGCGGCGGCGCTCTGGCGCGTGCGGCTGGTGGGGAAGTACGGCGCCGCGTCCTCCTTGAAGTACTGCACGCCCAGGGCGCCCTTGATCTGGTAGCTCAGGCGGCCGCTGCGCTGCGCCCAGTCGAAGGGCACGCTCATGGCCAGGAACTGCTGCGGGCTGAAGTAGCCGCCGTGGCCGTAGGTGAAGTAGCGCAGGTTCTTGTCGTAGGTCATGCCCGTGAAATTCAGGCCCGCGGTGAAGGCCGAATCGGCGGTGCGATGAACGCGCCAGTACATGCCGCCGCCCAGTTCGGCGCGGTAGTTGGACTGGACGTTGTGGCCCTGCAGGCTGTGCAGCGCGCCGATGGCGTAGGTGCCGAAGCTGCCGTCGTCCCAGGTCAGGTCCAGCCGGCCGCCATTGGCGGACACCGTGCCCCAGCGCTCGCCCGTGCGCGCGTCGCGCGCGCCGGCGAAGGAGAGCGCGCTGTCCGTCACCGGGCGGCGCGAGAGCTCGCCCGTGAGGGTGGTCTGGTCGCTCAGGCCCATGCGGTAGCGCACGCCGCCCATGATGTCGTTCTGGCGGAAGCCCAGCGGCAGCGTGCCCACGTCCACGGCCAGGTTGGCCGTCTCGTAGCCGATGCCCAGGCCCACGCCGTTGTCGTTCTGCGAGCCCGGCGAGCGCAGCGGCATGTCCAGCGCCGTGGCCGGGCCGCCGCCGAAGCGGCTGAGGGTGCCGTAGGTGGTGTCGGGCGTGCCGGAGCTGACGCCCGTGGGCGTGGCGCGCAGGGTCATCATGCCGTCGCCGGCGCCGAACTTCAGCTCCACCGGCGCCTGCATGTCGGTCAGGCGGCTCATGCCGGACTCGCCCTGGCGCGCACGGCCGACCACGCCCACGGACAGCATGGGCGTGCGGCCCTCCTGCAGCTCGGACAGCTCGTCGAGCGCCGAGCGCGGGCGCGCGGGCTGCGGCACCCCGGCCGGGGCCGGCATGGGCGCCGCGGCCCACAGCGAAGGTGCAGGCGCCGCCTGCGCGGATGCGGCATAGGCGGCCTGGGGCGTCACGTAGCCCGTAGCGGGCTGGGGCACGTAGAGAGGCGCCGGTGCGGCAGCGGAGGCCACGTAGCCCGCGGGCGCGGCAGCGGGTGCAGCGGATGCAGGCGCCGCTGCGGCGGCGGTCCGGGCGGCCGGCAGCGCGGCGCGTGCCTGCGGGGCCGCCTTGGACGCTGCGCGGCCGGTGGCCGGCTGCGGCGCTGCGGCAGCTGCGGACGGTGCCGCAGGAGCAACCGCGCCGTAGTAGCTGGTGGGCGTGGCCAGGGGCACGGCAGCGGGCGCGGCCATGGGGAAGCGCGCCGCCCCCGCGGGCTGGGGAATGTAGGGCTGCGGCCCGGCGACCGCGGCAGGCATGGGCTGCGCGGCGGTGTAGGCCAGGGGCGCGGCGGCCACGGGCACGGCCGTGGGGAAGGGCGTGCGCCCGCCGCCCCAGTTGGACAGGGCGGTGCGGCGGAAGGGGTTGCCGCCCGGCGCCGCGGCGTTCCAGGCCGAAGCGCCCTGGCCCGCCGCTCCGAGCAGCACCGCGCGCTGGCGGTTCTCGGCCTCGATGGCGGCCGCGAAATACTGCCCAGCCTTGGTGGACTGGCCCTTGGCGCGGTACAGGCGGCCGGCGGACGTCAGCACCTCGGGATCATTGGGAGCCAGCTGCAGCGCGACCTGGATGGCCGATTCCGCATAGGCGAAATCCTTGGTGGCCGTGGCCGCCGAGGCGGCCGGCAGCAGCAGCTTGAGGTTGCGCGGGTCCTTCTCCAGCAGGCGGTGGTAGAGCTGCATGGCCTGGGCGTGGTCGCCGTTGTCGGCGTACATGCGGGCCAGCACGCCGACCACGTCGGGATCGTTCGGGCGCTCGGCCAGCAGCGGGGCCAGGGTGTCGTAGGCGGCGGCGAGGTCGCCGGCCTCGCGCAGCGCGTCGGCTTGGCGCAGGATGTAGCCCACGCGAATGTCCTCGTAGCCGCGCCGCTCCTGCGCGGACATGGGCGTGTCCTGCAGCTGGCGCAGGATGCCGGCCAGTTCCACGTCCTGGTGCGTCTTGAGCAGCGCCGCGGCGTACTGCAGGCGCAGCCCGGTGTCGGGGCGGGGCGTGCGCGCGAGCATCTCTCGCACCATGGCCAGCGCGCGGTTGGGGTCGCCCGCGTCGGCATAGGCCAGGGCCACGGTGCCAAGCAGCTCCGGATCCTGGCCCACGAAGGGCTCTGCCTGTGCCAGCACGGACTGGGCCTGCTGCACACGGCCTTCGCGGCCCAGCGCTGCGGCGGCGTCGGCCTGCACGTGCACCCAGACGCGCTTTTGCAGCGCGGCGATGTCGCGCGTGCGGTTCTTTTCGGGAATGCGCTCCAGCGTGGCCAGCGCGCCGGTCCAGTCGCGCGCCTCGGAGGCGAGCAGCGCGCTCGCGTACAGCGCCTCGGGCATGTGCGGGTTGGACACCAGCAGCCCGTCCATCACGCCGCGCGCCTCGTTGATAGCGCCCATCTTCAGATACAGGCGCGCCAGGTCCAGCCGCACCCAGGGGTTGCCGGGGTCGTTGAGCAGCGCGTCTTCCAGGGCGACGCGCGCGGCATTGTCGTCGCCGCGCTCGGCGGCGGCGCGCGCCAGGCCCAAAGCCTGCGCGGCGCGCAGTCGGCCCAGGGCGCCCACCTTTTCCTGCTGGCTGGGCGTGAGCTGCTCGACCAGCTGCAGCGCCTCGGCCGCCTTGCCGGTCTGCGACAGCACGCCCACCAGGCCGCGGATCGCATCGGGGTTGTCGGCCTGGCGCGCGAGCACGCGGCGGTAGGCGGCATCGGCGGCTTCGAGCTGGCCCAGCTCGGCCAGCACGTCGGCCAGGTCGTTCTCGGCAGTGACTTCGCGGGCATCCAGGCGCACGGCCTGGTCCAGCAGCTGGCGCGCGTTGCCCAGGTCGCCCGCCTCGCGCGCGGCGCGGGCCTGCTCGATCAGCGTCCAGTAGGTGGCGCTGTCCAGCGCCTGTTTCCAGCGCGCGGGCGAGCCCTGGCGGGTGGCGCGCTCCAGGTAGCTGCGCGCCTGGGCGAACTCTTCCTGGCGCAGGCGCAGCACGCCCATGCCGCCGAGCGCATCGCCGTCGTTGGGGCGGGTTTCGAGCACGCTGCGGAATTCGGCCTCGGCGGCTTCGAGGTCACCGTCCTCCAGCGCCTTGAAGCCCTCGGTGCTGCGCTGGCGCAGCGGGTCGCGCGCGGCGGCGGCACCGGCGCGCGCGGTGCGCTGGCGCGCCTCGATCTCGCGCAGGCGGGCCTGCATGGCCTCGTCGCCCGGATAGGCGCGCAGGAAGGCCTGGTAGAGCGGAATGTCGGCCGCGCGGCTGCCCGTCCAGGCCAGGGACTTGCGCCAGCTGTCGGTGGCGGCCTTGCCCACTTCGGGGTGGCCGGCCAGGCGGGCGAGCTGGGCGATGCCCTCGCGCCGCGTGGCTTCGCGGTAGGTGAGGTGCTGGGCCAGGGCCAGGGAGATCTTGGCGTCGTCGGGCGATTCGCGCGCCAGGCGCTCCAGGCCGCGGCGGGCCTCGTCCCAGCCGCCGGAGGTGCCGCCCAGCGTCTGGTAGTACTCCAGCGCCAGCGGGCCGGTGGGTGCCTGGTTGCCCAGCGCGGCCTGGTAGCTGCCCATGGCCTGCTCGGCCTGGCCGGCACGGGCCAGGTCGCGCGCCTGCTGCACCTGCGCGCTGTTGCGCTGCACGCCGATCTCCTGCTGCAGCCGCTCCACCAGGCGGTGGCCGGGGTGGGCGCGGCGCAGCTGCTCCAGGTAGCGCTGGGCCTCCTCCACGTGCTGGCCCTGCAGCTGCGCGCGGGCCATGCCGTAGAGGGCGTCGGGCTGGTTCGGGTCCACGCGCAGGAGCTTTTGCCAGCTCTCGATGGCGCGCTGGGCGTCGCCGCGCGACTGCCAGTACTGGCCCTGCTCGATCAGCGTCTTGGTGGCGGCGTCCTGGGCCTGGGCCGGAGCGGCCAGGCCGCCGAGCGAGGCGACGAGGCCCAGGATCAGGGTGTGTTGGTGGTGGCGCTTCTTTGCGGACATGCCTTTTCCCAGCGTAATTGCAGCCTGCCGGAGGGCAGGAATTGGTAGCGTTGTTCCATCCAGCCCGTGCCGAAGAGGCCGAGGACCTGGTCGTAGTATGGCGGCTGGCCGCCAGGCGGCGCCTCCAGCAGCTGCGCGCGCACGCGCTCCTGCTGGGCCTTGAGCGCGGCCGTGGCGCCCAGCGTGCGCAGGTAGGGCAAGAGCGCGGCGGAAAAGCCCGCGGGACCCTGCCCTTCCATCTGCCCGGTGGCGGTCTGCACCTTCTCGGGGGGCACGGCGGCGGTGCGCAGCGCGGCGGCCATGCCGCCCAGGCGGCGGCGCAGCACGGGCGCGAGCGCGTCGCCGCGCGGCGTCATGCCGGCCCAGAGGTAGGTGCGGATGGCGTCGTAGCTGCCGGTGTCGCCCTTCTCGGGGTCGGCCACGAAGGCGCCGCGCGCGGCGCCCTCGCGCACCTCGTAGGCCACCCAGTCGGCGGCGAAACCCTTGGGCGTGGTGCCTTCCAGCACGCGCTGGAAGCTGGCGCCGACGGCCTTCCACGGGCCCTGGGCGTCGAGCCGCTCGAATGCGCGCAGCAGCGGCACGGGCAGATAGCTGGGGTTGAGCCGCCAGGTGCGGCTTTCGGGGCCGCGCAGCGCAAAGCCCTTGGACGCGGGCAGCAGCGTGGGGCCCAGGCCGGGCAGGTCGGCCACTTCCTCTATGGCGACCTGCGCCAGCAGCGTGCGCGCCTGGGCCGTGTAGCGCGGCTCGCGCCAGACGCGGCCGGCCTCGGCCAGGGCGTAGGCGAACCAGAGGTTGGCGTCCGATGCGGGGTTGGCATCTACCACGCCCCAGCGGCCATCGGCCTGGCGCCCCCACTGCCACGCGGGCAGGCGCGCGCCGATGTCGCCGCCCGCGAGGTTGGCGATGCTCCAGGCCCAGAGCTTGTCGAAGCGTGCACGGTCATGCGCCACCAGGGCGAAGAACATGGCGTAGGACTGCCCTTCGGAGGTGGAATGCTGCTGCACGGTGGTGTAGTCGATGACGCGCCCGTCGTCCTGCACGAAGCGCTGCACGAACTGGTCCCACAGCGGCCAGGCCGCGGCGGTGGTGCAGGCGTCCTGCGCCATGGCGCCGGGCAGCAGCGCGCACCACAGGCCCAGCGCGCGCAGCGCGTGGCGCGGCGCGCGGGCGGTGTCAGGGGTGCGGGAGACGGGCGGCATGCGTGTTCGTATCAAATTCAGGAGCTGCTTGCGCTTGCTGTGCCTGGGTTTCGGCACAAAAACGATCGAAAACCCTTTGCAGGCAAGCGCAACCAGCTCCTAAATTCGCATTGTCTCAACCTTTCTGGAGCCGCGCGCGGGCCTTGGCGCGCAGCACGATGTAGAGCATGAAGGCGATGAGGGCGGCCGCCGCCACGCCCAGCACGATGAGGGCCAGCGGGTGGCGCGACAGCCACCACTGCACGCGCGTGACCGGGTCCAGGTGGCCGACGTGGTAGGTCTGCTCGGCCACGAGGCTGTCCACCTGCTTGCCGCGCACGACCGCCGCGCTGCCCTGGATGTGCTTGAGCAGGTCGGGCGTGAGCAGCGCCGTGACGGCCTGCTGCAGGCCGGCGGGCTGGTTGCTGGCCAGCAGCACCACGCTGCGCCCGCTTTGCAGGGGCGATTCGAAGCCCGCGATCACCGCGTCGCTGCTGGCGCTGGTGAAGGTGATCGCGTTGCGGCCAGGCTTGGCGCGGTCGCGCTGGTCCGGGTCCCACCAGTTGAGCAGGCGCGACGCGTAGTCCGACAGGCGGAAGCCCTTGGTGTCGGCCTTCAGGCTGAACGGCAGGTAGCGGGCCCACTGCTCGAGCAGGGGCGAGTTGGCGTTGCTGGCGATGACCAGCAGGTCCTTGCCCGCCAGCGCGTCGAGCTGGCCGTTGCCCAGCGCCACGGTGACGGCGTGCGCGGGGTAGCCGGTGACGTTGCCCATCAGGCCCATCAGCGACAGGTAGGCGCTCAGGTCGCCCTGCTCGGGCTTGGGCGGCAGCACCACAGCCGATTCCGACAGGTCGGCCAGGCGGCTGAACGGGAAGCCGCTGTTGCCGAAGGCCGCCAGGTCGGGCATGGCCAGGAAGTGCGAGAAGCCGGTGATATCGATGGTGGAGTCGGGCTCCACGGTGCCGCGCACGTTGTCCAGCAGCACGTCCTTGCAGGCGCCTTCCTTCTTGATCTCGTGGTAGTAGTGGAACTGCAGCTGGCTGCGCGCGGGCAGCTTGAACAGCGGCACGCGGAAGAAGTCCTCGGCCGGCAGCAGGTCGCCCGCGGCCAGTGCCGGCGCGGGCAGCACCCGGTCGAGCCAGCTGTTCACCCGGCCGGGCGGGGTGTAGTCGGCCGCGCGCAGCGGCAGCGCGCGCAGGAACTGCTCGTTGACGTTGATGTTCAGCGTGGACTTGTCGGCCCCGTTCTGCGGCGTGTAGCGGTACTTCACGTGCACGGGGATGTCCTGCTTGCGCCAGGCGAACAGGTCGGGCGGCACCTGGAAGTTCACGCGGATCAGGTCCGGCGAATAGCCCGACACGCTGAGCATCTCCGTCTGCGCCAGCTCGCCGAACTTGACCGGGCGATCCTTGGACAGCCAGTTGGGCGCGTCGTAGGGCTTGCGCGCCTCGATCTGCTTGAACTCCGAGATCACGGCCGTCGGACCCGAGAGCGCCGGCGCGCCCACGGCCAGCGCCGTCGCGGCGCGCTTGAGCTCCTGCGCGTCGCGGCCGCTGATGACGAGCAGCTTGGCTGCGGGGTCGGTCGGGTGGCTGGCCATGGTGACCGAGGGGCCGCTGGCGGCGGGCAGGCTCAGGCCCGGCACGCCCTGCGCGCCCAGCGCCAGCACTACGGCATGGCCCTTGGCCGGGATCTGCCCCACGGCGGCGGGGAAGGACGCTCCGCGGAAGCCCGCCAGCGCGCCGAACCACGACGAGACAGTGCCCGCTGCCTCGAGCTGGGCGGCGTCGGGCGTGCCCGCGAACACGATGGGCAGGGTGAGCGGGCGGGAATCGCGCCGGTCGAAGAACGGCTCGGGCAGGAAGGCCAGGTCGTTGGCCAGCGCCAGCGGGTTCACCGACAGCTCCAGCAGGCTGTCGTTGCCCACGTTGGCCCACAGGCTGGTGTGCGCCGGGTCCTCGCAGTCCATCGTGTAGTGGCCGATCAGCTCGATGTTCAGGCGGTTGAACTCGCCGATCAGCCGCGTGGGGATGTCGATCACCTTCTGCAGCGCCTGCCCCCCCTGCTCGTTGGGCACGGGGATGGTGGCGACGACCTGTTCGTTGACCAGCACGCGCAGGTGCGAGATCTCGGGCAGCAGCGCGGGCGAATAGGCGTAGTTCAGGTGCAGGCGCGCACGCGTGACGACCTCGTCGCCGCGCACCCCGAACTGCACGCCGCCCGTGCCCTGCACGCCGCGCAGCTGCAGCGGGAACACGGCGCCCAGCTGGCGGAACGTGACCTGGTAGTTGCGCCCCGCGGCGGGCGGCGCCTCGGGCTGGGCAGCTGCGGCGGGCGCAGGCTGGGCCAGCGCGCCGCCGGGCCCGGACAGGGGTGCCGACAGCAGCGCGATGGCGGCGAGGACAGGCGCCATGCGCCAGGGGGTGCGGGATTTCTCGGTCATGGCTGGTCTTCGATGGATTACTTGGTCACCACTTCGCGCCGTCCGCGCAGGATGTTCAGCGTGTTGGCGGCCACCTGGCCGAGGCCGCGCATGCCGATCACCATCACGCTCTTGAGCGAGGTGAGCGGCTTGTCGTGCTGGCGGTTGCCCCAGAAGCCGATCCAGGCGTCGGCACGCGCGAAGGTCAGGCGCGCGAGGTCGGCCTGCTGGTGCAGGCTCAGCTCCCCGAAGCGCAGGCCCAGGCGGCCGTTGCCGCTGAAGGTGACCTGCGCGGGGAAGGTGCCCTCCTCGTCGGAGCGGAACAGCGACACCTCCACCTGGCTGCCGGTCTCCAGCTTCAGGCCTTGCGGCACCCGCAGGCCCACGCCGCTCTGGGAGAAGTCGTCGGTCTCGCACACCAGGGTCTTGCCGTCGGCGAAGCGCAGTGCCGCGGGCAGCGCCGCCGTCACGCGCGGCGTGCTGCGCACCTGGCGCGTCTCGCTGGCCACGGCCAGGCTGGCGCTGGTCAGGATGATGTTGTAGGCCGTCCAGACCATGTTGATGACCAGCGTGGTGAACACCTCGGACGAAGGCCCCACGGCCACCATGCGCCAGATGCCCACGGCGAAGCCCAGCAGGTTGAGCAGCAGCAGGATCAGGTAGGGCCGCGCGATGGACCAGTCGAAATAGGACTGCTCGATCACCCCGCCCTTGGCCGTCACGTTGAACTTGCCCAGCTTGGGGTTCACGAAGGCCACGAGCACGGGGCGCATGATGTACCAGGCCAGCACCGACTCGTACACCTCGTTCCAGAACGAGTAGCGGAAGCGCCCCTGGATGCGCGAGTTGGTGATGCTCGCGTGCATCAGGTGGGGCAGTGCGTAGGCCGTGATCATGGCGGCCGTGGCCTGGAACACGTGGGCGCTGAAGAACAGGTAGGCCAGCGGCGCCGTGAGGAACACCAGCCGCGGCAGCCCGTAGAAGAAGTGCAGCATGGCGTTGAAGTAGCACAGGCGCTGGCCCAGCTTCAGGCCCGGGCCGAACAGCGGGTTGTCCACGCGGCAGATCTGCGCCATGCCGCGCGCCCAGCGGATGCGCTGGCCCACGTGGGCCGAGAGGCTTTCCGTTGCCAGGCCCGCGGCCTGCGGCAGCTCCAGGTAGGCGGTGTTGTAGCCGTGGCGGCTCAATTTCAGCGCGGTGTGCGCGTCCTCGGTCACGGTCTCCACGGCCACGCCGCCCACCTCCAGCAGCGGCGCGCGCTTGATGATGGCGCACGAGCCGCAGAAGAACGCGGCGTTCCACAGGTCGTTGCCGTCCTGCACGATGCCGTAGAACAGCTCGCCCTCGTTGGGCATGACGTGGAAGGTGTCCAGGTTCTTCTCGAACGGGTCGGGCGAGAAGAAGTGGTGCGGCGTCTGCAGCATCGCGAGCTTGGGATCGCGGATGAACCAGCCCATGCAGATCTGCAGGAAGGAGCGCGTGGGGATGTGGTCGCAGTCGAAGATGGCGACGTAGTCCGACCCGGTCACGGCCAGCGCGGCGTTGATGTTGCCCGCCTTGGCGTGGGCGTTGTTGTCGCGCGTGAGGTAGCCCACGCCGAGTTCCTCGCAGAAGTCGCGGAATTCCTCGCGGCGGCCGTCGTCGAGCACGTACACGTGCAGCCGGTCCTCGGGCCAGTCCATCTGCATGGCCGAGAACACGGTCTGCTTGACCACTTCCAGCGGCTCGTTGTAGGTGGGGATGAACACGTCCACGCTGGGCCAGGTGTCCACGTCCTGCGGCATGGGCACGGGCCGGCGCTGCAGCGGCCAGGCGGTCTGGAAATAGCCGATGAGCAGCACCAGGAAGGCGTACAGCTCGGCCAGCAGCAGGCCGAAGCCGAAGCAGGCATCGACCCAGTTGGTGAAGCCCACGGTGTCGGTCACGCGCCAGTACATGTAGCGCGAAGAAGCGGAGATCGACAGCACGATCATGGCCAGCGTGGTCAGCCGCCCGGGCGTGCGCGACAGCAGCAGCGCGGCCCCGAAGCTGCCCGCCGAGAAGAGCAGCTGCCCCGTCAGGTCCAGCGGCACGCTCACCACCAGGGCGAACAGCAGCGCCGCGCCCACCACGGCCACCACCCGCGCCAGCGGGTGGTTCCACAGGGGCTGGTCGGCGATGCGGTGCACGCGCATGCGCCAGCGCGCCTCGAAGCTGCGCGGGTTGCGGTCCGCGATCTCGTCGGCGACGGTCTTGTGGTCGGTGGCCATGGCTACACCTCCGCGCCCACCTGGGCGCGCATGCGCGCCGCCACGAAGGCGGCGCAAGCCAGGATGTCATGGCTGGCCTGGCTGTGCGCCCCGTGGTCCAGCACGCTCATGCCCAGCGCCAGCGACTCGGACACGGCCTCGTCGGCATGGATGGAGCCCGCGAAGCGCGGCCCCACGGCCTCGCGCAGCACGCGCAGGATGTCCTGCGAGAGCTGGCGCGCGGAGTTCACCTGGTTCAGCAGGTAGAACGTGTCCACGAAGTCGGGGCGCGGCGCGCAGTGCGTCTGCACCAGCCGCTGCATGAGCGGCAGCGTGGCGTAGGAAGCGGCGTCCGCCAGCATCACCACCATCACCCAGTGGGCGATGCCCAGGGCCTGGCGGCCGTAGGCGGACGGGCCGGGCGGCGTGTCCAGCAGCACCAGCGCGTCGTCCGGCAGCTGCAGCGCCTGCAGGTGGTCGAGCAGCCAGCGCGGGCGGGCGGCGATCTGCGCCTCCAGCGCCGCCAGGTCGTATTCGGTCACCGCGCCGAAGGGCAGCACGTACAGGCCCGGCTGGCGTTCGAAGCAGGCGTCGCGCCAGTCCTGCCCGGACAGGCTGGCGCGCGACAGGCCGCGCAGCTCCTGCGGGCCCAGGCCCAGGTGCAGCGCGAGGGCGTTCTGCGGGTCCAGGTCGACGGCGAGCACGGTGCGGCCCGTCTGCCGGGCCAGGGCCAGGGCCAGGTTCTCGGTCACGGTGGTCTTGCCGACCCCGCCCTTGGCCGATGCGATGGTCAGGATCTTCATGGGCGGTTTCTCGTGCCCAGCAGCCGGGCGAAGACTTGCTGCAGGCCGGCCGACGGCGCAGCCTCGGGCTGGGCCGGCCGCGCCAGGCGCGACAGCGGCGACGGGTTCTGGAGCGCCGGGCCGCCCACGGGGGCTGCCGCAGCGGGCGGCTGCGCCGGCGCAGGTGGCGGGACGGGAACCGGCGCCACCACGGGCGCAGGCGCCGCGACGGGGGCGGGCGGTGCGGCATGGCCCCACAGCGGCGGGGCCGGGGGCGCGCTGGGCGCCACCACCGGCGGCACGGCCTGCACCGCGGCGTGCAGGGGGCCCGTGGGTTCCACGGGCCCGCGCGGCGGCTCGGGCTGCAGGAGCGGCGCGGGCCGCTGGGCGGCATGCCATTCCTGCGGCGCCGTTCCCGGCGCCTCGCCGGGGCGCACCGGCGGCACGCCGGCGGACAGGTCCCCCAGCGCGGAAATCAGCGGCCAGCGCTCGCGCGCCTGCTGGGCGTCGCGCGTGCGCGTGAGCTCGCGGTATGTATCGGGCCTGCCGCCGAACTCCTGGTACAGATGTGCGATGTCTTCAGGCTGTTGCATGAGATGCCCTTTCTTCCCGGTCACGCGGCCGCGGCCAGGCGCAGCCGGGCCGTGCCCAGGGCGTCGGCCGCGGCGGCGACCTCCACCCGCAGCCCGGCCCCGCCCGCCGCATCGAACCACTGCTGGTACGCCCCCTGCAGGAATCCCGTGGCCCAGGGCGCGTGCGGCTCGCCGAACGCGGCCGCCAGCGGCGAGAAGCGGTGGGTGATTTCCATGCCGGCCGGGCTCTGCCCGAGCTCCGCCACGCCCCAGTCGAGCGCGCTCCACACATGGTTCATGGCGTCCTGCAGGCCCTGCACGGTGTCGCTCGCGGGCAACGGATGCTCGGCGGCGAAGCGCATGCCGATGCGCGCCATGAGCGTGGCCAGCTCCTGCGGCGGCAGGGCGGAGACGAATTCCTCCGCCAGCGCAGCCAGGAAACCGCGCCACTGGCGGGAGCACTGCAGGCGATGGATGTAGGCGGGCTCCATGGAGCTGGACAGCTCGCCCGCAACGGTGGATGAAGTGGTCATGACGGCGTTCGGCTGCAAATGGCACGCCTGGGAAGCCGGCGTGACCATGGTTTCCAATTACTTTAATTTAGGCTCTGTCACAAATCTGTGTTGGTAGTATGTGGGCCAACGCGTTGACGGAGTGGGTTTGCCATGCGGAAGA
>NZ_DF238931.1 GCF_000400995.2 Acidovorax sp. MR-S7
ACGGTGGCCTGGCTGGCCAGGGCCACGTTCAGCGAGGACTGGCCGGTGGCGGGGTTGAACACCGGCTGGGTGCGTTCGGTGTCGGCCACGAGCTGGCCGTCTATCAGGTGGCCGACGGTGGTGGGTTCTTCGTGTGTCATGGTTATGAATAAAAAGTGGCTCCAGCGCTTATGCAGTAAGCGCAGAAAGCTATGAAAAGAGGAGCTTGTAGGGTGCTACAGCACCTTGCCCGGGTTCATCACGCCTTGCGGGTCGAGCGCCTGCTTGATGCGGCGCATCACGTCCAGCTCGGCAGGCGTCTTGTAGAGCGCCAGCTCGTGGCGCTTGAGCTGGCCGATGCCGTGCTCCGCGCTGATGCTGCCGCGCATCGCGACCACCACGTCGTGCAGCAGCGTGTTGACCGCATCGGTCTCGCGCTGCCACGCCGCAGGGGCGACGCCCCGCGGGGCGCTGACGTTGAAGTGCAGGTTGCCGTCGCCCAGGTGCCCGTAGACGATGGGCCGGACTCCGGGAAACGCCTGTTGCAGCCGCGGCAGCATCTGTTCCACGAAGGCGGGGATGCGCGAGATCGGCAGCGAGATGTCGTGCTTGATGTTGCCGCCGTCCATCTGCTGGGCGTGCGTGATGTTCTCGCGCAGCATCCACAGGGCCTGCCCCTGGGCCAGGTTGCCGGCCAGGACCACGTCCTGCAGACAGCCGTCTTCCAGGCAGGCCATCAGGGCAGTCTGCATGGCCTCGTGCAGCGCCTCGTCGCTGCCGCCGTCGGAGGCTTCCATAAGCACGTACCAGGGGCAGGCGCCTTCCAGCAGGGGAGGGGTGTCGGGGAAGTAGTGGCGCACCAGGTCTACCGCCGCGCCGGAGATCACCTCGAATGCGGTGATGCGCTCGCCCAGCCGGCCGCGCATGGCGCCCAGCAACTGCACGGCCTGGGCGATGGAGGACACGCCCGCGAAGGCGACGGCTTCGGCGCCGGGTGCGGGGAACAGCTTGACCGTGGCCGCCGTGATGATGCCCAGCGTGCCTTCGGCGCCGATGAACAGCTGCTTGAGGTCGTAGCCGGTGTTGTCCTTGCGCAGTCCGCGCAGCAGGTCCAGGCGCTCGCCGTCCGGCAGCACCACCTCGAGGCCCAGCACCAGGTCGCGCATGTTGCCGTAGCGCAGCACCTGTACGCCGCCGGCGTTTGTGGCGATGTTGCCGCCGATCTGGCAGGAGCCCTCGGCACCCAGCGACAGGGGGAAGAGCCGCCCCGCCGCGGCGGCCTGCTCCTGCAGGGTCTGCAGTATGCAGCCGGCCTCCACGGTGGCGGTGTTGTTCTCGGGGTCAAGCTCCAGGATGCGGTTGAGCCGCCCGAGCTGCAGCACGGCCTGCCGCCCGCCGGCCGTGGGCACCGACGCGCCGCACATGCCGGTGTTGCCGCCCTGCGGCACCAGTGCCACGTCGGTGCGCGCGGCCAGCCGCACGATGGCCTGCACTTCGCCGGTGTCGGCAGGGCGCAGCACGGCCAGTGCCGGGCCCTCGAACTTGTTGCGCCAGTCGCGGGTGTAGGCGGACAGGTCGTCGCCGCAGTCGGCCGACAGGACGTGGGCCTCCCCGATCAGCGCGCGCGCCTCGGCCAGCCAGGCTTGGGAGTCGAAGGACATGGGGCGCTCCTCAATAGCTTCCGGCGGTCGCCAGCCGGGTGGCGGCCGGAGCCTGGCCGCGAAAGCGTGCGGCGGCTGCGTCCAGGCCGTCGCGCAGCAGGATCGTGTCCAGCGCCACCGCGACGAACTGCGCGCCCAGCGCTAGGCATTCGCGCGCGCGCGGCTCGTCCACCATCAGGATGCCCGGCGCCTTGCCGCAGGCGCGGATGCGGCGGATGGCGTCGTCGATGATGCCGTTGACGGCGGGGTGGCGCGCCTGACCCGGGTAGCCCAGGCTGGCCGACAGGTCCGCCGGGCCGATGAAGATGCCGTCGATCCCGTCGACGGCCGCGATGGCCTCGATCTGCTCCAGCGCCTCGGCAGTCTCCACCTGCACCAGCAGGCACAGCTCGTCGGCGGCGCGGGCCACGTAATCGGCCGTGCGGCCGAAGTTGGCGGCGCGGGTGGAGCCGCCCATGCCGCGGATGCCCTGCGGCGCGTATCGGATGGCGCGCACGGCGGCCTGCGCCTCCTCGGCGTTCTGCACGAAGGGCAGCAGCAGCGTCTGCGCGCCGATGTCCAGGTAGCGCTTGATGAGCACCGGGTCGTTCCATGCCGGCCGTACGACCGCGTGCGTGGGCGAGCCGCCGGGCCGGGGCTGCGCGGCGGCCACGGCCTGCAGCTGGTGCAGCATCAGCGGCACGTCGGTCGGCGTGTGCTCGGTGTCCAGCAGCACCCAGTCGTAGCCCGCGCCGCCGATGAGCTCGCAGACGAAGGGCGAGGGGATGGTGGACCATATCCCGATCTGGGCGTGGCCCGCGCGCAGGGCATGCTTGAAGTGGTTCGTGGGCAGCATGCTCATTGGACCTGGATGTTTCCCTTTTTCACCACGTCGGACCAGCGTGCCACTTCGGCGGCGATGAAGCTGGCGGCCTGCGCCGGCGTGCCGGGCGTGGTCTCGTTGCTCATCGCGGCCAGCCGGGCGACCACCTCGGGTTCGGCCAGGATGGCCTGGCATGCCTGGTTGAGCTTTTGCACGATGTCCGCCGGCATGCCCGCCGGGCCGGCCAGGCTGGTCCATGAATAGTTGATGACGCTGGCCTGCCCGGCCTCGGGCATGGTGGGCACGTTGGGCAGCGCGGCCAGCCGCTTGTCGCCGGTGACGGCCAGCGCGCGCAGCTTGCCGGCCTGCGCGAAGGTGATGGCCGACGTCGCAGGCACGAACAGCAGGTCCGCCTGCCCGCCGATCACGTCCGTCATCGCGGGCACGTCACCCTTGTAGGGCACGTTGTTGAAGGTGATGCCGGCTGCCTGCTTGAATAGCTCGGTGGTCATGTGGCTCGACGAGCCGATGCCCGTCAGCGCCATGTTGACGGAGTCGGGTTTGGCCTTGGCCAGGGCCACCACGTCCGCCACCGTGTTCGCCTTCAGCGTGGGCGAGGCCAGCAGCAGCATGGGTACGCGGCCCAGCATGGCGATGTGGGTGAAGTCCTTGCGGGTGTCGTACTTGACGTTCGGATTGACGAGCTGGTTGATGGCATGCGTGCCGGGGCCGCCGACTACCAGCGTGTACCCGTCGGGCTTGGCGCGGGCCACGGCGTCGGACGCCAGCGAGCCGTTGACGCCCGGCTTGTTCTCCACCACCACCGGCTGCCCCAGCCGCTGGGACAGGCGCTCGCCGATCAGGCGGCCCACCACGTCCGTCTGCCCGCCGGGCGGGAAGGGGATGACCAGCGTGATGGGCTTGCTGGGATAGGCCGTCTGTGCGGGGGCGGCCAGCGGGGCCAGCGCCACGGCCAGCAGGCCGGCCAGGGCAGTACGTCGCAGGGATCGGTGCATGGATGGTCTCCTGTGGATGATTGCGCAATCATTCCGTGGCTGGAGCACTCCATCCATCGGGAAGTACACCAAGGGAAAATCTGATGCAGATGATACAGATCGCCGCTATCATGACAACGCAATCATCTACCATCAATCCGGCCGGCCGCCATGACGCAACGCGCTCCCCGCAGCTTCTCCGCTCCCACGCTGAAAGACCTGGCCCGCTTGGCGGGCGTGTCGCCCATCACGGCCTCGCGCGCGCTGCACCGGCCCGAGTTGGTGGCCGAGGCCACGCGCGCGCGGGTGGCGCAGGCGGTGGAGCAGTCGGGGTACGTGCCCAACTCGCTGGCGGGCGGCCTCACGTCGCGCCAGACCCGGCTGGTGGCGGCCATCGTGCCGTCCGTGGGGCATTCGCTGTTCTCGGACATGCTGGACGCGCTCATCACCACGCTGGCGCAAGAGCGCTATGAAACGACGCTCGGCATCTCCAGCTACGACCCGGAGCATGAGGAAACCTGGCTGGCGGCCATGCTCGGCCGCAGGCCCGAGGGCGTGGTGCTGACGGGCACCGAGCACACGGCGCGCACGCGGCGCCTGCTGCTCAACGCCGACATTCCCGTGGTCGAGCTATGGGACTACACGCCCCACCCGCTGGACGTGGCCATCGGCTTTTCGCACGAGGACGCGGGCCGGGCCGCGTTCCGCCATCTCGCAGCCTGCGGCTATCGGAGCCCCGCCGTCTTGCGGGCCGACGACAGCCGCGCCCATCGGCGCGCGCAGGGCTTCATGCGCGCCGCCGCCGAGGCAGGGGCCTCCGAGCCGGCGCAGATCGTCTTTTCCGAGCGCAGTCCCCAGGCTGGCCGCGGGCGCGAGGCGCTCAACGCGCTGCGCGCCCAGGCCCCGGAGGCAGATGCGGTGTTCTGCAGCTCGGATGCCCTGGCCCAGGGCGTGCTGGCCCATGCACACGCGCTAGGGCTGCAGGTGCCGCGGTTCGGCGTGCTGGGTTTCGGCGACCAGGCCCTGGCCGCCGACACCATTCCCGCGCTCTCGACCGTGCGGGTGGACGGCGCCTGCATCGGCCGCCTGGGCGCGCAGGCGCTGGTGACGCGCATGCGCGGCGCAGGCGTCACGCCCGCCGCGCAGGAGGTCGGCTTCGAGGTCGTGGCCCGGGCCAGCACGCGCACGCCCGCACAGGCCGAGGCCGGGCGCTGAAACGAAAAAGCCCTCCGCAGAGGGCTTGTCGGCATGGCTGGGGGATGCTCAGCCGTGGCGCTTGCCGGGGTTCTTCTTGCTGCGCGTGGCCGTGCCGCGCTCCAGGCTCACGCGCTGGCCGCGGCCATGCGTGGCCAGGGGCATGCCAGGCAGGGGCGTGGGACGGGGGCTGCGCTTGCGGTCGGCTTCGGTGACGATTTTGTTGCCCATGGTGGCTCCTGAGAATGAACGGATTGGTTGAAAAACCCGATATTAGGCCATAGCTGCGCACGGGCCTGCCCGCGGCAGGCCTTGGCTGTCAGCCAAGGCCGCGTACGCCTGTCAGCCGGGAGCCATTGACGGGGCGGCGCCATGGCACCAAGAATCAGAGCTGTCGCGAAAGGAAGGTTGGCGCCGTGAAACATCTGCTCAACGCCCTGGAGGCCAGCCTGGCCGCGTCTCCCGTGGGCGTGGCCGTGGAGCTTCCCGATGGCGTGCGCCTGGGCGACGCCAACGCCGACCTGCGCCTGCGCCTGCGGGACCGCATGGCGGTCGTTGCCCTGGCCATGGGCGAGATCGGCAGCGTGGGGGCGGCCATCGTCGAAGGCCGCGTGGCGCTGGAGGGCAGCATGCGCCAGCTCATGGCGGCTGCGGCGGCGCTGCTCAAGAGCGATCCGGCGCAGGGCGAGCATGCGGGCTGGTGGCAGCGCGTGCTGCTGCGGGCGCGCTCCATGGCGGCGCACACGCTGGCCCACGACGCGCGCAACATCGAATTCCACTACGACCTCTCGGACGACTTCTACGCTCTCTGGCTCGATCCGCGGCGGGTCTACTCGTGCGCCTACTACCGCAGCCCCGGCATGATGCTGGCGCAGGCGCAGGAAGCCAAGCTCGACCACATCTGCCGCAAGCTCATGCTGCGGCCCGGCGAGCGTTTCCTGGACATCGGCGCCGGCTGGGGCGGCCTGCTGCTGTGGGCTGCCGAGCACTACGGCGTGGATGCCACGGACATCACGCTGTCGCGCAACCAGCATGCGCACGTGCAGCGGCTCATCGAGGAGCGCGGCCTGCAGGGCCGCGTGCGCATGCTGCTGCTGGACTACCGTGCGCTGCAGGTGGAGCAGCCGTTCGACAAGGTCGCCTCCGTGGGCATGTTCGAGCACGTGGGCCGCGCGCAGATGGAGCGCTATTTCGCCACCGTGCGCGGACTGCTGCGCCCCGGCGGACTGGTGCTGAACCATGGCATCACCGCCGGCGGCCTGGACAACGCGGGTCTGGGCGCGGGCCTGGGCGAATTCATCGAGCGCTACATCTTTCCCGGCGGCGAACTGCTGCACGTGAGCGTGGCGCTGCACGACATGGCCCGCGCGGAGCTGGAGATGGTGGACACCGAGAACCTGCGGCCGCACTATGCGCGCACGCTCTGGGCCTGGTCCGACGGGCTGGAGACCCGCCTGGAGGAAGCGCGCCGCGTCCTCGTCGCGCAGCACGGCGCCGACCGCGGCGAAAAGGCCCTGAGGGCCTACCGGCTGTACCTTGCGGGCTGCGCCCTGGCATTCGAGCGCGGATGGGTGGCGCTGCACCAGATACTGGCGACGCGCCCGGACGACCGCATGGACGCTGCCGGGCCCATGAAGGGCGCGCGTTCGGACTATCCTTTCAACCGCGCGTACATGTACGGCGATGCCGCCGCGACCGCGGCCCCTTGACCTCTCTTGCTGGAACCCGGATGCTTTTCAAATTCAAATCCCGCTCCACTGCCGATCTCATCATGCTGGAGCCCAACGGCCGGCAACTGCTGGAAATCATCGGCAAATCGCCCGACCCGCATGGCATCGTGACGGCGGCGCAGATCCCGGCCGCCATCCAGGCGCTGCAGGACGCCATCGCCGCCGAAGAAGCGGCCCAGCAGGCGCACGCCGACGAGGGCGACGAAGCGGACGAGGGCGGGCAGGAGCCCCGCTCGGACGCCGTGCGCCTGCGCCAGCGCGCAACGCCCTTCATCGACATGCTGCGCCGCAGCGCTGCCGAAGGCCACGACGTGGTCTGGTAGCGGTCAGTCGACCTTCGCGCCGGAGGCCTTGACCACCTGTGCCCACTTGCGGTGCTCGCTGTCGATCAGGGCCGTGAACTCGGCGGGCGTGTTGCCGCCGGGAATGGCGCCCTGGGCGACCAGGCGTTCCTTGACCGCGGGCGTGGCCAGCGCCTTGGCCACTTCCTGCTGAATGCGCTGGACGATCTCGGGCGGAGTGCCCGCGGGGGCGAGCAGGCCGAACCAGGAACTGGCCTCGAACCCCTTGAGCTCGGGGCCGCCGGCTTCCTCGACGGTGGGCACGTCGGGCAGTGCGTCCGAGCGGCGCGCGCTGGTCACCGCCAGCGCCTTGAGCTTGCCGGCCTTGATGTGTGCCATGGACGAGGGCAGGTTGTCGAACATCACGTCCATGTTGCCGCCCACCATGTCGAGCAGCGCCGGTGCAGAGCCGCGGTAGGGCATGTGCAGCATGTAGGTGCCGGTCATGGTCTTGAACAGCTCGCCTGCCAGGTGGATCGAGGTGCCGTTGCCGCTGGAGGCCATGTTCAGCTTGCCGGGGTTGGCCTTGGCGTAGCGGATGAAGTCCTGCACGTTGTGGATGCCCAGCGCCTTCGCCTTCTCTGCGTTCATCTCCATCACGTTGGGCACGGCGGCCACCAGCGTGATGGGCACGAAGTCCTTGATCGGGTCGTAGGGCAGCTTGGCGTACAGCGCGCGGTTGATGCCGTGCGTGCCCACCGTGCCCATGAGCAGCGTGTAGCCGTCGCCCGGCGACTTGGCGACCAGCTCCGCACCGATGTTGCCGCCCGCGCCGCCCCGGTTGTCCACCACGAACTGCTGGCCGAAGGCCTTGCCCAGGTCCGGCGCGATGGCGCGTGCCACGATGTCGGTGGTGCCGCCGGCGGCGAAGGGCACGACGATGCGCACGGGCTTGGTCGGCCAGGCAGCGGTCTGCGCCTGGGCGGCACCCAGGCCCAGCGCCAGCGCGGCCCCCAGGAGCAGCGCGTGGCGGCGTGGAGCGAACGAGTTCATTGAGGTTCCCCGGTGATGTTGAAAGAACCCCGGTTGTAGGCTGGTGATGGCTGTTGCCGGCAGCAGGATTACCCGTAGCCGCTGTGATGCGCGTGACAATGAAAAACGCCCGGCGCGGGCCGGGCGTCATGCGCAGGCGCGGGCCAGTGGGAATCAGTCCGCGTAGGCCTCGGCAGCCTTGATGACCTTGCCCCAGGAGGCGATCTCGGCCTGCACGAACTTCTTGTGCTCGGCGGGCTCGACGCGCTTGTCGGCCACGACCACGGCGCCCAGGCCTTGCTGCTTCTTGACGAATTCGGGGTCTTTCACCGCGACCTTGAGGGCCTCGTTGAGCTTGGCCAGCACGGCTTGCGGCGTGCCCTTGGGCGCGTACATGCCGTGCCACACGGTCACGTTGAAGCCCTTGAGGCCCGATTCGTCCAGCGTGGGCAGGTGCTTGAGCGCGGGCGTGTCCAGGCGCTTGAGCGTGGTCACGGCGAAGCCCTTGACCTTCTTGGCCTCGATCTGCGTGGACGTGTTGGTCGTCTGGTCGCACATCAGGTCGATCTGGTTGCCCATCAGGTCGGCGATGGCGGGGGCCGCGCCCTTGTAGGGCACGGGCGTCATTTCGGACTTGAGGGCGCTCTGGAACATCAGGCCGCACAGGTGGCCGGCGGAGCCCTGGCCCGAATGGCCCAGGTTCACGCTGCGGCCCTGCTTGGCGATCCAGGCGCTGAGTTCGGCCCAGTTGTTGGCCTCCAGCGTGGGGCGCGAGATGATGGTCATGGGCACGTCGTTGACGATGCCTAGGTATTCGAAGTCGTTCAGCACGTCGAACGACAGCTTGCGGTAGAGCGACGGGATGGTGGCCATGCCGATGTGCGTGACCAGCAGCGTGTAGCCGTCGGCGGGGGCGCGCGCCACCTTGGCGGTGCCGATGGTGCTGCCCGCGCCGCCCACGTTGTCGATCACGATGGTGGCGCCGTCCAGCGGCTTGCGCATGGCTTCGGCCAGGTCGCGCGCCACGCGGTCGGTGGGGCCGCCTGCGGCGAAGGGCACGACGATGGTGATGCTCTTCTTGCCGGGGAAATCCTGGGCGGCTGCGCCAAAGGCCAGGGCGGCGGCCGTGGCGGCCAGCGTGAGCTTGAACAGGGTTTTCATGTAGATCCTCTGGGTTGGAAACAAAAAGGAGGCGATGGTATCGGCCCCTCGGCGGCAGGGCAATGTGGTAATCACCCGCTCCGCAGCAGAAGGATGCGCTGGCGCAAGGAGAACGGGCTGCGCTCAGCGGTAGCTGCGCGCGTCCTCGATCACCTTGCCGTCGTTGGGTAGGGTGCCGGGAGGCACCATCTGCACGTCGCCGCGCAGCTTGGTGGCCTCGCGCAGGCTGTCGGCGATCTGCTGGGCGAGGCCCGCGGCGGTCTCCAGCGTCTCCACCTGCAGCACCATCTGGTCGTTGGCCATCTCGCCGCTGACGACCAGGCGCGCGCGCAGCACCTGCGGGAAGCGCTTGGCCACGGCGGCCACCTGGCCCGGGTGCACGAACATGCCGCGCACCTTGGTGGTCTGGTCGGCCCGGCCCATCCAGCCCTTGATGCGCGTGTTGGTGCGACCGGTAGGGCAGGGACCGGGCAGCACGGCCGACAGGTCGCCGGTGCCGAAGCGGATCAGCGGGTAGTCGGGGTTGAGCGTGGTCACCACCAGCTCGCCGACCTCGCCCTCGGGCACGGGGTCGCCGGTGCCGGGGCGCACGATCTCCACGATCACGTCCTCGCCCAGCACCAGGCCCTGGCGGGCGCTGGTCTCGTAGGCGATCAGCCCCAGGTCGGCCGTGGCATAGCACTGGTAGCCGGCCACGCCGCGCTCGGCGAACCAGTCGCGCAGCGACGGGGGAAAGGCCTCGCCCGACACCAGCGCCTTGGTCACGCTGGGCAGCGGCACGCCCATCTCGGCCGCCTTGTCCAGGATGATCTTCAGGAAGCTCGGCGTGCCGATGTAGCCCGCGGGCCGCAGCTCGGCCATGGCCTGCACCTGCTGCTCGGTCTGGCCGGTGCCGCCCGCGAACACGGTGCAGCCCAGTGCATGGGCGCCTGTTTCCATCATGGAGCCGGCGGGCACGAAGTGGTAGGAAAAGCAGTTGTGGATCAGCTCGCCCGGGCGGAAGCCCGCGGCGTGCATGGCGCGGGCCATGCGCCAGTAGTCGCGGCGCGTGCCCTCGGGCTCGTAGATGGTGCCGGGGCTGGCGAAGACGCGCGGCATGTCCGGGCCGAAGGCCAGCGCGCTGAAGCCGCCGAAGGCGTCTTGCGCGCGCTGGGCCTGCTGGCGCTCCAGCAGCTCGTACTTGCGCGTCACCGGCAGGCGGGCCAGCGCGGTGCGGCTGGTGACGGACGCGGCGTCCACGCCCGCCAGCAGCGTGGCGAAGGCGGGCGACGCCTGCTGCGCATGGGCCACCTGGCGCGGTAGCGCGGCCATCAGTGCCGCTTCGCGCTCCGCGGGGGAGCGGGTTTCCAGGGCGTCGTAGAACGTGCTCATGGGGGTATTCCGGTTTGAGGCGAAATAAGCCTCCAGCGCAGACTGGTTAAGCGCTGGCAGCTATGAAAACGGGAGTGTCAGGCGAGCCAGCGCTTGCGGCGCTTGTAGCTCTTGACGTCCTTGAAGCTCTTGCGCTCGCCGCCACCCACGCCCAGGTAGAACTCCTTGACGTCCTCGTTGTTGGCCAGCTCCTGCGCGGGGCCGTCCATCACGATGCGGCCGCTTTCCATGATGTAGCCGTAGTCGGCGTACTTCAGCGCCATGTTGGTGTTCTGCTCGGCCAGCAGGAAGGTGGTGCCTTCCTTGGCGTTGAGGTCCTTCACGATGTTGAACACCTCCTCCACGATCTGCGGCGCCAGGCCCATGGAGGGCTCGTCCAGCAGCACGATGGAGGGGTTGCACATGATGGCGCGGCCGATGGCGCACATCTGCTGCTCGCCCCCCGAGGTGTAGGCGGCCTGCGAGGTGCGGCGCGTCTTCAGGCGCGGGAAGTAGGTGTAGACCTTTTCGAGGTTGGCGGCGATCTCGCCGCGGTCGCTGCGGGTGTAGGCGCCCGTCAGCAGGTTCTCCTCGATGCTCAGGTGGGCGAAGCAGTGGCGGCCTTCCATGACCTGCACCACGCCGCGCTTGACGAGATCGGCGGGCGAGAGGTTCTCGATGCGCTCGCCGCGCAGCTCGATGCTGCCCTTGGTGACCTCGCCGCGCTCGCCCTTGAGCAGGTTGGAGATGGCGCGCAGCGTGGTGGTCTTGCCCGCGCCGTTGCCGCCCAGCAGCGCGACGATGCCTTTTTCGGGCAGCTGCAGCGACACGCCCTTGAGCACGAGGATCACGTGGTTGTAGATGACCTCGATGCCGTTGACCTGCAGAACGATGTTTGTGGAGTCCATAGCGTTGCTCTCGTCGTACCAATCGGCAGGGCTGCGAAGCGCAGCCCTCTCGGCTGGCGGCTGCTTGAGCAGCCGTTGAAACCAGCACCCCCCGCACCAGCGGACGCCGTGGAGGGGGCTTTGCCCGGCCACCGGCGTCGTCCCCCTTCCCGGCGCAGCCGAGAAAAGGGGGAAGGCGCGCAGCGCCTCAGGGGGATGAGCTCAAGACTGGCAGTCAGCCGCGTCGCGGCGGCTCATCTTCTTGTCGGCCAGGTACTTGTCCGCGCCGCTCTTGACCATCGGCTTGAGGATCTGCTCGTCGGCCTGGTACCAGTCGGACGAGAAGTTCCACTTCTTGCCGTCCCAGGAGTGCACGCGCGCCCAGGTCGAGCCCATGTGGTCGTTGCAGCTCGTGGACAGCGGGCGCATCAGGTCCTTGAAGCCCAGCGCGTCGAGCTTCTTCTGGTCCAGGGCCAGGTTCTCCATGCCCCAGCGCACCTGCTCGCCGGTCATGACCTTGCCCTTGCCGAAGCGCTCCTGTGCGCGGCGCACGGCCTCCACGGCCAGCATCTGGATGATCACGCCGCGCGTGTAGAGCACGGAGCCGACTTCGTCCTTGGGCCCGGTGCCCTGGCCCTTCTCGTGCACGTGCTTGAGGATGTCCTGGATGACCTTGGACTGCGTGCCATAGCCGTTGAGCGCCAGTGCGTGGTAGCCCTTGGCGCCGTCGCCCACGTCGCGCACGTCGGGTTCGGCACCGGCCCACCACACGCCGTACATCTTGTCGCGCGGGAAGCCCGTGGCCTGGGCTTCCTTGAGGGCGGTGGAGTTCATCACGCCCCAGCCCCACAGCAGCACGTAGTCGGGACGGCTCTGGCGCACCTGCAGCCAGGTGGCCTTCTGCTCCACGCCGGGCGCCGTCACGGGCAGCATCTGCAGGTCGAAGCCGTGCATCTTGGCGCGCTCCTGCAGCAGCGGGATGGGTTCCTTGCCGAACGGGCTGTCGTGGTAGACCAGCGCGATCTTCTTGCCCTTGAGCTTGTCCAGGCCGCCGGCGTTCTTGCCGATGTGCTGGATCAGGATGTCGGCGCCGGTCCAGTAGCTGCCCATGTAGGGGAAGTTCCACTTGAACGCCATGCCGTCCTGCGCGACAGACAGGCCGTAGCCCAGCGTCATCAGCGGGATCTTGTCCACGGGCGCCTTCTCGGTCAGCGCGAAGGTGATGCCGGTGGCCTGGGGGTCGAACAGGGACACGCCCGGACGGCTCTTGAGGCGCTCGTAGCACTCCACGCCGCGGTCGGTGGCGTAGCCCGTCTCGCATTCCTCGAACGTGAGCTTCACGCCGTTGACGCCGCCGTCGCGCGCGTTGATGAGCTTGATGTAGTCCTGCTTGCCGTTGGCCCATGGCACGCCGTTGGGCGCGTAGGGGCCGGTGCGGTAAGACAGCAGCGGGAAGAACTGCTCCTTGGCCTGCGCGAAGGCGCTGGTGGTCACCGCCGAGGCGCCTGCGGCCACCATGGCGGCTGCGATCATGACTTTCGATAGCTTCATGGTTGTCTCCTTGTGAATGAGTGGTGGTTGAAGCACGGGGAAAACGGACACGGGATCAGTGCGGGAAGGGCCACACGCGCAGCTTCTGCTTGGCGGTGGACCAGAGCTTGGCCAGGCCGTGCGGCTCGACGATCAGGAACCAGACGATGAGCGCGCCGAAGATCATCAGCTCGGCGTGCGACACGCCGGCCGTGGAGATCTCCAGGCCGAACATGCCCAGCAGGGCCGGGAGGAACTGGTTGAGGAAGATGGGCAGCACCACGATGAAGGCTGCGCCGAAGAACGCGCCCATGATGGAGCCCAGCCCGCCGATGATGACCATGAACAGCAGGCGGAACGACACCTCCACCGAGAAGGCCGCCGGCTCCCACGAGCCCAGGTGCACGAAGGCCCACAGTGCGCCGGCCATGCCCACGATGAAGGAACTCACGGCGAAGGCCGAGAGCTTGGCGTACATCGGGCGGATGCCGATCACGCTGGCGGCCACGTCCATGTCGCGGATGGCCATCCACTCGCGGCCGATCGCGCCGCGCACCAGGTTCTTGGCCAGCAGCGCCACGACCACGAGCAGGGCCAGGCAGAACAGGTACTTGCTCATCGCGCTCTCGATGGGCATGCCCAGCACCTGCAGGTGGCTCACCGACACCGAGCCCGAGTCGGAATCGTTCGTGAACCACTTGATGCGCAGGAACATCCAGTCGCTGAAGAACTGCGCGGCCAGCGTGGCCACGGCCAGGTACAGGCCCTTGACGCGCAGGCTCGGCAGGCCGAACAGGATGCCGAAGAAGGTGGCGCACAGGCCGCCCAGGATCAGCGCCGGGATCAGCGGCATGCCCGGGAAGCGCACGAAGAAGTTGAACGCACCGTAGGCGCCCACGGCCATGAACGCGCCCGAGCCCAGCGATATCTGCCCGCAGTAGCCCACGAGAATGTTCACGCCCAGCGCGGCCATCGACATGATGACCAGCGGGATCAGGATGGCGCGGTAGAAATAGTCGCTGGCCAGCATGGGCACGAGCACGAAGGCTGCGGCCAGGAACGCGAGGATGACGATGCGGTCCTGCGCGATGGGGAAGATCTGCTGGTCGGCGCGGTAGCTCGTCTTGAACTGGCCGTTTTCTCTGTAGAACATGGTCAGTCCCTCCCTTACACGCGGTCAATGATTTTTTCGCCGAACAGCCCCTGCGGGCGGAACAGCAGGAACACGAGGGCCAGCACGTAGGCGAACCAGATCTCGATGCCGCCGCCCACGAACGGGCCCAGGTACACCTCGGAGAGCTTCTCGCCCACGCCGATGATCAGGCCGCCGATGATGGCGCCGGGCACGGAGGTGAGCCCGCCCAGGATCACCACCGGCAGCGCGCGCAGCGCCACGGTGGTCAGCGAGAACTGCACGCCGAGCTTGGAGCCCCAGATCATCCCGGCCACCAGGGCCACCACGCCGGCCACGCACCAGACGATGACCCAGATGCGGTTGAGCGGGATGCCGATGGACTGGGCGGCCTGGTGGTCGTCGGCCACGGCGCGCAGCGCGCGGCCCGTGGTGGTCTTCTGGAAGAACAGCGTCAGCAGCAGCACCAGCGCGGCGGCGATCACGGCGGCGATCACGTCTTCCTTGTTCACCAGCACGCCGCCCTCGAACACCGATTCGAGCAGGAACATCGGGTCCTTGGGCATGCCCACGTCGATCTTGTAGATGTCGCTGCCGAACAGCGTCTGGCCCAGGCCTTCCAGGAAGTAGGTGATGCCCAGCGTGGCCATCAGCAGCGTCGCGCCTTCCTGGTTCACGAGGTGGCGCAGCGCCAGCCGCTCGATGAACCAGGCCACCGCGAACATGATGGCGCCGGCGATCAGGAAGGCCGCCAGGTTGGCCACGATCATGTTGTCGAGGCCGGTCCACTTCGGAATCCATTCCGCAAAGCGCGCCATCGCCAGGGCGGCGAACAGCACCATGGCCCCCTGCGCGAAGTTGAACACGCCCGAGGCCTTGTAGATCAGCACGAAGCCGAGCGCGACCAGTGCGTACAGCATGCCGGCCATCAGGCCGCCAATCAGGGTTTCGAGAAAGAATGCCATTGCCTGTCTCCGCTGTCAGTGGCTCGTGCCCAGGTAGGCGCGGATCACGTCTTCGTTGTTGCGCACTTCATCGGGCGCGCCGTCGCCGATCTTCTTGCCGTAGTCCAGCACCACCACGCGGTCGCTGATGTCCATCACCACGCCCATGTCGTGCTCGATGAGCACGATGGTGGTGCCGAACTCGTCGTTCACGTCGAGGATGAAGCGGCACATGTCCTGCTTTTCCTCGACGTTCATGCCGGCCATGGGTTCGTCCAGCAGCAGCACCTGCGGCTCCATGGCCAGGGCCCGGCCCAGGTCCACGCGCTTTTGCAGGCCGTAGGGCAACTGGCCCACGGGAGTCTTGCGGTGCGCCTGGATCTCGAGGAAGTCGATGATGTGCTCGACGAACTCGCGGTGGCGGATTTCTTCCTTCTCCGCCGGGCCGATGCGCAGCGCCTGCATCAGGATGTTGCTTTTGATCTTGAGGTTGCGCCCGGTCATGATGTTGTCGATCACGCTCATGCCCTTGAACAGCGCCAGGTTCTGGAACGTGCGGGCCACGCCCATCTCGGCCACCTGGCGGCTGTTCATGTGGTCGAAAGTCTTGCCGCGGAAGGTGATCGATCCTTCCGAAGGCGTGTAGACGCCGTTGATGCAGTTGAGCATGGAGCTCTTGCCTGCGCCGTTGGGGCCGATGATGGAGCGGATCTCGTGCTCGCGCACGTTGAACGAGATGTCCGTGAGCGCCTTCACGCCACCGAAGCGCAGGCTGATGTTCTTGACGTCGAGGATGACGTCGCCGATCTTCTTGCTGGTCATGGATGTGCTTGCCTCGGTTTGCGTGTCAGGCGGCGGCGGGGTGGGTCTTGGCATCGGTGATCTTCAGCGTGGCGCTCACGCTGCCTTTGCGCCCGTCCTCGAACTTCACCTGGGTCTCGATGAACTGCTCCGCCTTGCCCTCGTACAGCGCATCCACCAGCACGCCGTACTTGTCGGCGATGAAGTTGCGGCGCACCTTGCGCGTGCGGGTCAGCTCGTCGTCGTCCGGGTCCAGCTCCTTGTGCAGCACCAGGAAGCGCGCCACCTGGGTGTCGGCCATGCCGGGCTCGGTGGCCAGGTCGGCGTTGACCTGGCCGATGCACTCGGCCACCAGCGCGATCACCTGGGGCTTGGAGGCCAGGTCCACGTAGCCGCCGTAGGGGATGCCCTGGCGCTCGGCCCAGTTGCCCACGGCCTCGTAGTCGATGTTGATGAACGCGCAGACAGTCTCGCGCTGGTTGCCGAAGCACACGGCTTCCTTGATGTGCGGGAAGAACTTGAGCTTGTTCTCGATGTAGTTGGGCGCGAACATGGCGCCCGTGCGCATCTTGCCCACGTCCTTGGCGCGGTCGATGATGCGCAGCTGGCCGTTGGCATCGATCACGCCGGCGTCGCCGGTGTGGAAGTAGCCCTGCTCGTCGATGACCTCGGCCGTGGCGTCGGGGCGCTTGTAGTACTCCTTGAGCACCGACACGCCCTTGACCAGCACCTCGCCGCTGTCGGCGATCTTCAGCTCGATGCCCGGCGCCGCCTGGCCCACGCTCGACAGCTCCACCTGCCTGTCGCGCTGGATGCACACGTAGGCGCAGGTCTCGGTCTGGCCGTAGAGCTGCTTGAGGTTGATGCCGATGGAGCGGAAGAAGCGGAACAGGTCGGGCCCGATGGCCGCGCCCGCGGTGTAGGCCACGCGGATGCGCGACAGGCCCATCACGTTGCGCAGCGGGCCGTAGATGGCCAGGTCCGCCAGCTTGTACTTGAAGCGGTCCAGCGCGCCGACCGGCTTGCCGTCCAGGATGTCCGAGCCCACGCGGCGCGCCAGCTGCATGCACTTCTCGTAGAGCCAGCGCTTGGGCGCCGCGGCGTCTTCCATGCGGATGGAGACGGAGGTCAGCATGCCCTCGAAGATGCGCGGCGGCGCGAAGTAGTAGGTGGGGCCGATCTCGCGCAGGTCGATGGACACCGTGCTGGCCGACTCGGGGCAGTTGATGGTGAAGCCCGCCACGATCCACTGCGCCAGCGAGAACAGGTGGTCGCCCACCCAGGCCGGCGGCAGGTAGGAGATCACGTTGTCCTGTGGGCCCAGGCGGTCCACTTCCACCCCGCCCTGCGCGGACGCCACGAAGGCCGCGTGCGTCTGGCACACGCCCTTGGGCTGGCCGGTGGTGCCGGAGGTGTAGAGGATCACGGAGACGTCGCCGGGCTCGATCTGCTCCACCAGCGCATCCCAGGCGCCCGGGTGGGCCTTGTCCCATTCGGCGCCCTTAGCCACGAGCTCGGCCGTGCTGATGAGGCCCGGCTGGTCGTAGTTGCGCAGGCCGCGCGGGTCGTCGTAGATGATGGTGCGGATGCTGGGCACGGTCTCGCGCACCTCCAGCAGCTTGTCCACCTGTTCCTGGTTCTCGGCGAAGGCGAAGGCGATCTCTGCGTCCTTCATCACGAAGGTCATCTCCGCGGCCACGGCGTCCTGGTACAGCGGAATGGGCACGCCACCCACGCTCTGCACGGCCAGGAAGCCCATGTACAGGTGCGGACGGTTGTCGCTGATCAGCGCCAGGTTCTGGCCCTTGGCGAAACCCAGCGACAGCAGGCCGCAGGCCATGTGGCGCACTTCCGTGGCGGCGGCCTTCCAGCTCCAGGTCTGCCAGATGCCGAATTCTTTCTCGCGCAGGGCCGTCGCCTCGGGGCGCTGGGCGGCGTGCTGCAGCAGCAGGTGGGGGAACGTGGTCTTCATTCCGGTTCCTAACGGGTTCTGTGGATGGCGGCGACAGGAGGCGTGGACGCCCTTCGCTGCCAGACTGCAACCAATGGTAGGAATGACTTTGACGCCAATTTGTCTTCGTGACGACAATTTGCGGGTTATTCCTCGGAGGGGGAACCCGGAAGTGCTTTGGGGCGCGGGTCGCAAAGCTCTCAAGCCCGCCAGCGCTGGGATGGTGTATTGCCTCATGGGCTGCGGGCGAGGGTCGCTGATAATTTGCGATTTTTGGGGGCGAGGCAGCTCCAGCAGACTTTTCATGGCTTCCAAACGCATTCTTGTCAGTGGCGGGGCTGGTTTTCTGGGGGCGCATTTGTGTGAGCGGTTGCTGGATTCCGGTCACTGCGTAGTGTGTCTGGACTCCCTTGTGACGGGATCGCGCGCCAATGTGCAGCCGTTCTTGACGCATCCGAACTTTGCCTTGGTGGTTCACGACATCACGCAGCCTCTGCCAGCGGGAATGGTGATCGATGAAATCTACAACCTGGCTTGTCCGGCGTCTCCCCCACACTACCAAGCCGATCCGGTGCATACCGTCAAGACCTGTGTATACGGGGCCATCCATCTGCTGGAGTTGGCCCAGCAGTGCGGCGCGCGCATTCTGCAGGCATCGACCAGCGAGGTATATGGAGATCCTGAAGTGAGTCCCCAGGCCGAAGAGTACTGGGGACACGTGAACCCCGTGGGGCTGAGGGCCTGTTACGACGAAGGCAAACGTTGCGCTGAAACCCTGTTTTTCGATTTCCACCGCCGCCATGGCGTGGAGATCAGGGTGGCGCGGATCTTCAATACCTACGGCCCTCGCATGCAAGCGGACGATGGGCGCGTGGTCAGCAATTTCATTGTGCAGGCCCTGCGCGGCGAGCCGATCACCGTTTATGGGGATGGCTTGCAAACCCGATCCTTTTGCTATGTGGATGACCTGATCGAGGGGTTGGTTGCGCTGATGGCGGGCCCTTCCTCTGTGACCGGGCCAGTCAACTTGGGGAACCCAGCCGAGATCACCATCCGGGAGCTGGCTGACCGTGTGCTGATGCTGACGGGGGCCTCGGTGACCGTGGATTTTCGGCCCCTGCCTCAAGATGACCCTCGTCAGCGGAGGCCGGACATTGCGCGGGCCAGGGAACTGCTGGGTTGGGCGCCTTCCGTCCCCTTGTCTGTCGGACTAGAAAAAACCGTAGCCTATTTTCGCCAGCATTTGCTGGCTGCGTAAATCCGTGGGCGGCGTCTGCCGCCCCCAGAGGGAGGGTCCATGAAAGTTGCTGTCATCACACCGTATTACCAGGAGTCGGAGACTGTATTGCGCCGAGGCATGGACAGCGTGCAACGGCAGACCCATGGCGATTTTGTCCACTACATGGTGGCTGACGGCCACCCCCGGCCCGAAGTACTGGCCGGCTACGAGCGTGTGGTGGCCGTGAACCTGCCTTCCGCGCATGCGGACTATGGCTGTACCCCACGAGGCGTGGGGGCCCTGCTTGCCATGAACGAAGGGGCGGACGTGGTGTGCTTTCTCGATGCGGACAACCTGTTCGAGCCAGAGCATCTCGAAAGCCTGGTATCCACCTACCGTGCCGCCAGCGCCCAAGGTCAGGTTCTCCATGCCGTCTTCGCCTCGCGGTACCTTTTTCTGCCGGGCCATGAACATGTGCGCCTGGTCAGTGATGAAGACACGAAGCGCACTCACGTCGATACCAGCTGCATCTCTCTGCACCGCTCGGCGGCGTTCATGTGGCCGCAGTGGGGCCTGATTCCCAAGGCCGCGACACCGATATGTGACCGGGTGATGTTCGACTTGATGCGCGCGCATGGCCTGCGGGTTGCATGGACAGACCGCTTCACGGTGCTGTACGAGTCCAATTGGCGCCCGCACTACATCCAGGCGGGGCTTCCATTGCCGGCCAATGAAAAGTTGCATGACGGCACCTTGGATCAGGTGCAGCTCCCGCCCGAAGAGGCGCTGGCTCGGCTGCGAATCCGCGTTGCTCCGCGTGTTTGAGCGCTGAAATTATCTCCGGGGGGCTTGGCCATTCCGGGGCAAAAGGGTGGGGCGGTATCCTCGCTGCCATGTACGCCCCGTTCTTCGGACTCGAACATCCGCCGTTCTCCATCGCCCCCGATCCGCGCTACCTCTTCATGAGCGAGCGCCACCGCGAGGCGCTGGCGCACCTGCTCTACGGCCTGGATGCGGGCGGCGGCTTCGTGCTGCTCACGGGCGAGATCGGCACGGGCAAGACCACCGTGTGCCGCTGCTTCCTGGAGCAGATCCCGCCGCACTGCAACGTGGCCTACATCTTCAACCCCAAGCTCACCGTGCCCGAGCTGCTGCGCTCCATCTGCGAGGAGTTCGGCGTGGCGCACGCGCCTTCCGTGGATGGCGCGGAGACGGTGAAGGACTGCATCGACCCGCTCAACGCCTTCCTGCTCGCGCAGCACGCCGCGGGGCGCAACAACGTGCTCATCATCGACGAGGCGCAGAACCTCGCGCCCGACGTGCTGGAGCAGCTGCGCCTGCTCACCAACCTGGAAACCAGCGAGCGCAAGCTGCTGCAGATCATCCTGATCGGCCAGCCCGAACTGCGCGCCATGGTGGCCAGCCCCGCGCTGGAGCAGCTCGCGCAGCGCGTGATCGCGCGCTACCACCTGGGCACGCTCACGGCCGAGGAAACCCGGCACTACATCGCCCACCGCCTGGCGGTGGCGGGCTGGCAGGGCCCGCCGCCCTTCGCGCGCCGCGCGCTGGAGCGCGTCCACGCATTGAGCGGCGGCGTGCCCCGGCGCATCAACCTGCTGTGCGACCGCGCGCTGCTGGGTGCCTACGCCGCGAACGTGCGCGAGGTCAGCGACGCCATGGTGCGCCAGGCCGCGAGCGAGGTGTTCGACGCCGCGCCGGCGGCACCGGCCACGCGCGGGCGCGCCGCCGCGGCATGGGCCGCCGCCGGGGCGCTGGCGGGCGCAGCCATCGTCGCCGGGCTGGGCTGGGCGCTGTACCAGCGGCCGCCGGCCGCCGCCACCGCTGCTGCGCCGTCGCCAGCCTCCGCGCCCATATCGCCCGCATCGCCCGGCGCAGAGGCCACGGCGCCACTGCCCGCCTTCCTGGCGCGCCAGCCTGCGGACGACGCGGCGGCCTGGCAGGCCCTGGCGCAGGCCTGGCAGGCGCAGGTGCCCGCGGGCGCGCAGCCCTGCGCCGCGCTGCCGGCCGACGGGCTGCGCTGCTACCGCAACCGCCGCGCCAGCCTGAGCCTGCTGCGCCAGATCGACCGTCCCGTGCTGCTCACGCTGCAGGCCTCCGAGGGCGACCGCCTCGTGGCCGTGCTGCTGCAACGCCTGGAAGGCGAGAGCGCCACGCTGCAGGGCGCCCAGGGCGAGGCGCTGCAGGTGCCGCTGGCCCAGCTCGCGCCGCTGTGGCGCGGGGAGATCGCCACGCTGTGGAAGATGCCGCCGGAGCTGCCCGAAGTCGGCGACACCGCTGCCGGGGGCGCATGGATCGACCAGCAGCTGGCCCGCGCCGGCGTGGCGCCCGCTGGCACGGCGCCCGCTCGCACGGCGCCCGCCGCGACACGGCGCGCGCGCATCCTGCAGTTCCAGCTGGCCCAGGGCCTCACGCCCGACGGTAAGGCCGGCCCCTTGACCCTGATGTTGCTCAACCGCGCCGCCGGCGTGCAGGAACCGCGCCTGCACGCGGGCGGCTGAACCCGTTCCACACCATGTCCTACATCCTTGATGCGCTGCGGCGCGCCCAGGCCGAGCGCGGCCGGGGCAGCGTGCCGGGCCTGCACACCCCGGCCTCTCCCGTGGGCGCACTGCCCACTGCGGCGGCCGCAGCCCGCGGTCCCCGGGGCGGCGCCTTGTTGTGGGTCGCGCTCGCTCTGGGCGCGGGCCTGGCTGCTGCCGTCTGGTGGCTGTGGCGCGCACCGCCCCCCGCCGCCGTGGTGGTGGCCGCATCCGTGGCGCCTGCCGTGCCGGCACCGCCTGCGCCGCAGGCCGCGCCGGTCCCGGCGGCGGTCCCCGCGCCTGCGCCGGCGCCTGCGGCGGCGCGGGACGCGCGTCCCGCGCGGCGCGCCGCACCGGAGCGCGCGGCGGCGCCTCCGGCCACTCCCAAGGAGGCGCCGAAGGAAGCGCCCAAGCCGGCGGCCTCCGCTGCGGCGGCCACCCCGGTGTTCGCGCAGGGCGACCTGCCGCCGTCGGTGCGCGAGCAGCTGCCCACGCTGCAGCTGGCGGGCGTCACCTATTCCGCCAATCCGCTGCACCGCATGGTCATCGTCAACGGCCAGGTGCTGCACGAAGGCGATGCCGCCGCGCCGGGCCTGGTGCTGGAGCGCATCGAGCCGGGCCGCACGGTATGGGCGTTCCGGGGCTACCGCTACGCCCTGCCGTCGCAGTGAAGGAGGTTTCATGCCGAATTGGCTTCAAACTGGCTGCAGGCAAGCGCGAGCAGCTATGAAATCGGGAGCCGCTGGCGCATGAGCCAGGACGCGCCTCTCTACCTGCGGCGCAGGCCGCCCACGGCAGCCGAGCTGCAGGGCATTCCATGGCTGGGCCTGCTGCACAGCGCCGAGCGCGAGCGCGCGGTGGCGGCGCTGGTGGTGGGCGATGCGCAGGCGGGCGACTACGTGTGCCGCGTGGGGCGCTCCGTCACCTACTGGTTCGGCCTCGTCGAAGGGCTGCTCAAGATGAGCGCCGACAACGCCGACGGCCTGACCATGACCTTCACCGGCGTGCCGCCGGGCGGCTGGTTCGGCGAGGGCACGGCCATGAAGCGCGAGCCTTACCGCTACAACATCCAGGCGCTGCGCAAGAGCGTGGTGGCGGGCCTGCCGATCGACACCTTCCACTGGCTGCTCGACCACTCCATCGGCTTCAACCGCTTCGTGATGAACCAGCTCAACGAGCGGCTGGGGCAGTTCATTTCCGCGCGCGAGATCGACCGCATGGGCAGCCCCGACGCGCGCGTGGCGCGCAGCCTGGCGGCGCTGTTCAACCCCGTGCTCTACCCCGGCGTGGGCGAGGTGCTGCGCATCACGCAGCAGGAGATGGCCTACCTGGTGGGCCTGTCGCGCCAGCGCGTGAACGAGGCGCTGGCCTGCCTGCAGGAGCAGGGCGTGATCCGCGTGGAATACGGCGGCCTGCGGGTGCTCGACCTGAACGCGCTGCGCTCGGGCGACTTTCCGCGCGCGGTGGCGAGACAATAGCGGCCATGCCAGTTCCTCCACCGCGCCCGCGCCTGTCGCTGGCCCCGAAAAAAACCGCTCCGCCCAAGCCCGCCGCTGCTCCCTCTCCGCGCCCTGGTGCCGCTCCGCCCGGCGGCGGCGACCGCTCGCGCCTGAACAAGCGCATGGCCGAGCTGGGCCTGTGCTCGCGCCGCGAGGCCGACGAGTGGATCGCCCGGGGTTGGGTACGCGTCAACGGGCAGGTGGCGGCCATGGGCCTGCAGGTGCTGCCGCAGGACCGCATCGACGTGGACCGCGCCGCCCAGGGCCAGCAACAGCAGCAGGTGACCATCCTGATGCACAAGCCCATGGGCTACGTGAGCGGGCAGGCCGAGGACGGGCACACGCCCGCCGTGGCGCTCGTCAGCCAGCGCACGCACTGGAAGGGCGACGCCAGCCGCACGCGCTTCTCGCCCGCGCAGCTCAAGGGCCTGGCGCCGTGCGGGCGGCTGGACATCGACTCCGTGGGTCTGCTCGTGCTCACGCAGGACGGCCGCGTGGCGCGCCAGCTCATCGGCGAGGACTCCACGGTGGACAAGGAATACCTCGTGCGCGTGGAGTACCCGACAGCAGGCGGCGTCGTGGCCGCCGACGTGCAGGCCGCCTTTCCGCGCGAGGGGCTGGCGCGGCTGCGCCACGGCCTGAGCCTGGACGGGCAGGCGCTCAAGCCCGCGCAGGTGGAGTGGCAGAACCCCGAGCAACTGCGCTTCGTGCTGCAGGAGGGCAAGAAGCGCCAGATCCGCCGCATGTGCGAACTGGTGGGGCTGAAGGTGGTGGGCCTCAAGCGCATCCGCATCGGCCGCGTCACGCTGGGCAGCCTGCCCGTGGGACAGTGGCGCTATCTGGGCCCTGGCGAACGTTTCTGAGAAGCTACCCGCGCACCACCACGCACTGGCCGTCGAGTTCCAGCCCCGACTGCCGCGCCGCCGCCAGCAGGCGCGCGTGCAGGTCGGCGTTCTCGACCACGGCGCAGCGGTCGGTGCTGGCGCATTCGAAGCGGATTTCCTTGCTGGCCGCCGAGTTGCTGCGCAGGAAGAACACCGCCGTGCCGCTGCGGTTGAGCGTCATCGAGAGCAGGTCCTGCTCGCACATCTCGCGCATGATGCGCGAGATGCTGCTGAACGAGATGCGGGTGCCGCGCTGGATCACGATCTGAAAGGCGTCGTGGGCGGTGACGCCCTGGCTGCCCATGGTGGCGATGGCCTGGTACACGCTGATGCGGGCCATGGTGGGGCGCAGGTTCGCAGCGTTCAGGCGCTCCAGCACGCGGGACTGCTCCATGAGCGGGTCTTGAGGCTGCAGGGGCGAGGGTGGGGTAGGCGCGGCGGACGGATGACGCTGACTCATGCCCGGATTATGAGTGGGTGAATAGTATTGTCAAATGCTACTCATCGGGCCGCGCGAATGCGCCCGCGCCGCCTGCGCGGGTCAGTCGGCCGGGGTCTTGTCCACGCGCGCGGTGCGCACGCCGCTGATCTGGCCGCGCACCACTTTCCAGAAGTTCTTGGTGCCATCCACCAGCCGCCAGGCGTTGGAGCGGTGGGCCAGCACGCCTACTTCGGGCAGCACGTCGCGCAGGCTCTTGAGGCCCAGCGTCTTGAGGTACTTGCGCACGGTGGTGGGGCTGTGGATGAGCAGCATCACGCGCCAGCCGTAGTGCCGGCCCAGGATCAGCATGCCGATGGCGCTTTCCAGCTCGTCGAGGTCGCCGTTGAACTCATCGACGGCGCGATCGATGATGGACAGAAGATCCTTGTCGTTCATGAAAGTCGGGGCGGTGCCGGTGTGTGAAGCAAAGTAAAGGCGCGGTAAAGGCGCCAGTGTCGCACGGATGCCGCGGGCGCAGCAGTAGGTCTTTGAATGACAATCAGGCGCTTTGCAGCCCTGCCTCTTCTTCCTGCCGTGTTCGATGCGTTTTCCGTGGTGCTTCGCGAGTCGGCGGAGCTGCTCCTGATCCTGGGCGCGCTCGTCGCCAGCCTGCGCTCGGCGCAGGGCGCGCGCTGGCTGCCGTGGGTGGCCGCAGGCGCGGTGGCGGGTTGCGCGGCGGGGGCGGGATTCACGCTCTGGCTGGTTTCTGCGCACATCGACCCGCGCTGGGCGGCGGGCCTGACGTTCGTGCTGGCGCTGGGCGTGCTGGTGCTGGTGAGCACCTTGCTGGCGGCCCAGGGGGCGATCCGCGCGCACGTGCAGGCGCTGGTGGAGAAATGGCTCGAACGTCCCTCCGCACCGCTGTGGCTGCTGGCGTTCAGCTGCGTGGCCAGCCTGCGCGAGACGCTGGAGGCGGGCCTGTTCCTGCGCGGGCTGTGGCTGCGCACGGGCGGCGCGGGCGTGCTGGAAGGTGCCGTGCTGGGCTTGGCGGGCGCGGCCTGCCTGGCCGTCGCGTGGCGCGGGCTGGGCACGCGTGTGGGCATGCTGGCGGCGTTCCGTCTGTCGGCGGCGCTGCTGTCGCTGCTGGCCATCCAGATGATGCTGGGCGCGCTGGCCGAATACCTGGCGCTGGCCGCGCCCACGTCCGCCTGGGCGCGCCACCTGGAGGCGCTGGCCGCGCCCGTGCTGCCGCAGGGGCGGTGGTTCGGCGCGTTCTGCGCGGTGCTGATGGTGCCGCCCGTGGCGTACATCCTGCGGTGCTGGTGGCGGGAGTCGGCGCCGAGGGTGTAGCTTCTTTTTCGATAGCTTGTTGCGCTTGATTGACGAGTGCTTCAGGGGTCGATGATGCTGAAACCCTTATCTGAAAAGCGCGACCAGCTCACTTTTTTGAAGACTCGTCCCACACCGCCTCGGGCGTGAGCTGCTCCAGCCGCGCACAGCCCAGTTGCGCCAGGGCCAGCTCCAGCTCGGAGCGCAGCGTCAGCAGCAGATGGGCCACGCCCTGCACGCCGGCCACGGCCAGTGCGTGCAGCTGCGGGCGGCCGATGAGCACGGCGCTCGCGCCCAGGGCCAGGGCCTTGGCCGCGTCGGTGCCCCAGCGGATGCCGCTGTCGAGCAGCAGCGGCGCGGCGGGCACGGCGGCGCGGATGGCGGGCAGCACCTCGATGGGCGCGGGCACGCCGTCCATCACGCGCCCGCCGTGGTTGGAGACGACGAGCGCATCCGCGCCGCGCGCCACGGCCTCGGCGGCCACGCGGGGCGAGAGCACGCCTTTCACGATCAGCGGCAGGCGCGTCTGCGCGCGCAGCCATTCCAGGTCTTCGAGCGCGGGCGCCGCGTCGGCCAGCGGTGTGCCCAGCAGCACGGCGCCGCCGATGGCCTGCGGCGTGTGCTGCATGGCCGGGTAGCCGCGCAGGTTGGCGGCCTCCACGCTAGGCGGCAGCGCGAAGCCGGAGCGCTTGATGGACGCGTCCACCGTCCACACGATGGCCTGGTAGCCCGCGGCCTCGGCGCGGCGCAGCAGCGCCAGCGTGTGCTCGCGCGCGGGCTGGGAGTAGAGCTGGAACCACAGCGGCGCGCCGTAGCCCAGCTCGCGCGCGGCGGCCTGCGCGGCGGCGGCGATGTCTTCCAGCGTGTGGCTGGAGAGCGTGCTGGCGATGTAGCCCGCGCGCAGCGCCATCGCAGCGCGCACGCTGGCGATCTCGCCCTCGGGGTGCGCGAGGCCCTGGTAGGCCACGGGCGCGAGCAGCAGCGGGTGCTCGAAAGCCTGGCCCAGCAGCGTGAGCCGCGTGTGCCCGCTGCGCAGGCTGGCCAGCGGGCGCGGCAGCAGGCGCAGCGCGTCCAGCGCGGCGCGGTTGTGGGCCAGCGTCAGGTTCTGGTCGGCGCCGCCTTGGATGTGGCGCCAGGCCATGGCCTCGATGTGGTGCGCGGCGTGGCGTTCGTAGTCCAGCGCACAGCCGATGTCGGCGGGAATGCGCGTGTGCGCCGGGCGCACGGGCGCTCCATGAATATTGAGACTGGGTGAATCGGTTGTCATCTCAGTTATCCATAGCGCTGCGTGCTGCCTGCATCGCATGAAACTGGCGCGCCCCATGCGCGGGCCGCCGCGCAAGGGCCGTCCCGCCGCGCTGGTGGCGTCCCCCTCCCGTAGCGCGCAGCGCGAAGAGAGAGGGGGAAGGCGCGAAGCGACTCAGGGGGTGTTTCATTTTTCATGCCTGCGACCACATGCGCAGCAGGTTGTGGTACGTGCCCGAGAGCGCGGCCAGCGCCAGGTCGCCCGGGTGGCGCGCGGTGAGTTGCTGGATCTGCTGGTCCAGGTCGAACAGCAGCCGGCGCTGCTCGGCCGAGGCCACCAGGCTGTGCGTCCAGAAGAATGACGCGAAGCGCGTGCCGCGCGTGACCGGGTTGACGCGGTGCAGGCTGGTGCCGGGGTAGACGATGGCGTCGCCCGCGGGCAGCTTCACGCTCTGCTGGCCGTAGGTGTCCTCCACGATCAGCTCGCCGCCCTCGTATTCATCGGGGTCGCTGAAGAACACGGTGGTCGATACGTCGGTGCGCACCTTGATGGCCGTGCCGGGGATGGTGAAGAAGGCGTTGTCGATGTGGTTGCCGTAGGTGCCACCGCCCTCGTAGCGGTTGAAGCGCGGCGGCAGCACCTTGAGCGGTAGCGCTGCGGCCATGAAGAGCGGGCTGGCGCCGAGCTTGTCGAGGATCAGGTCGCCCAGCTGCGCGGCCAGCGGGCTGTCGATGGGCAGCTGCAGATTGGCCTTGACGCCGGCGGCCAGGTGGCCGACGGTGGCGCGGCCGTCCTGCCATTCGGCCTGCTCCAGCGCCTGGCGGCAGGCGCGCACTTCGTCGCGGGTGAGCAGGGCGGGGATGCGCAGCAGCATGGGTTTCCTGGCACGAAAAATGGGGAAGGTATCAGAACGAAGCCCCGCCGCAGGGCCTGCGGCGGGGCTTGGTCACCCTTGGAGTTTGATCGCGGTCAGATCAATACGTGAACTTGAGCGACGCGACCGCCGAGCGGCCCGCGCCCATGCCCGCGTAGTGGGCCGCGTAGGCGGTGTTGTAGTAGACCTTGTCGGTCAGGTTGTACAGGTTGACCTGCAGCGACAGGTTCCTGTTGAAGGCGTAGCTGGCCATGGCGTCGTAGCGCACGTAGCCGGGCGTGCCCTTGCGGATGAGCGAGCGGTTGCTGCTGAACGAATAGCCGCCCACCACCTCGCTCTGGCCGAAGGCGCCCACGCCGAGGGTGAGCTGGGGCGTGACCTTGTAGCTCGTCCACAGGCTGAAGCTGTGCTTGGGCGTGTTGGGGAAGGCCTGGCCGTTGGCCGCGCTGGGCGTGCAGGCGCCGCCGCCGCGGGGGCAGGAGGTGCCGGAGTTCTTCTGCTCGCTGTCCATGTAGGTGTAGCCGCCGAACACGTCCCACAGCTTGGTTACGCGGCCGGCGAAGCCCAGCTCCAGGCCGTTGACGACCTTCTCGCCGGCCATCAGCACCTGGCCGAGGGCGTCGGTGATGCGGGCGTTGGTGGTCTCGTTGCGGAAGAGGGCGGCCGTCAGCGACAGCTGCCGGTCCA
The DNA here is from genome assembly GCF_000400995.2 of Acidovorax sp. MR-S7. Taxonomy (GTDB): domain Bacteria; phylum Pseudomonadota; class Gammaproteobacteria; order Burkholderiales; family Burkholderiaceae_C; genus MR-S7. The sequence goes on from NZ_DF238931.1 coordinate 28,130, forward strand.
TCACGTCCCACTTCGTGCCCAGCTCGAAGGAGCGGGTCTTCTCGGGCTTGAGCGCATCGGCGTTGATGACGCTGATGGCCTGGTCCTCGCTACCCTGGCCCACGGCGCCGCCGCCGGGCTTGGACGAGGTGCCCATGCTGGCGTACAGGCTCGCGTTGGGCTGCAGCTTGTAGACCACGCCGAGCTGGTAGTTGAGCAGGTTGTCGTCGTACTCGTAGGCGCTGGTCGCATTCCACTGCTTGGTGCGGTAGTGGTCGTAGCGCAGGCCGGCGTTGACGAGCCACTGCGGCGTCAGCGTGATCGTGTCGAAGGCGTACAGCGCGGCGGTGTTCGCCTTGTACTGCGTGACGGCGTTGTTGCGCACCATGTGGCCCGTCCACGGGTCGCTGCCGCTGGGGCTGTACAGGCTCGTGCACATGTAGGGCGACAGGCCCGTCACGCACTGGTTGGTGTTGGCGATGTCCTTGCCGTCGGCGCCGACCATCTTGTAGCTGTCGAGGTCGGACTCCTCGCGCGAGAGTTCCAGGCCCACGGCGAACTGGTGCTTCACGTCGCCGCTGAAGGCCTGGCCGGTGAACTCGGTCAGGTTCTGCAGCGTCTTGTTCTCGGCGTAGCGCGAATTCATGCGGCGCCACACCTTGCCATTGGCCACGTTGCTCTGGCTGTCGTCGGGCTGCGTCCAGACATAGTCCTGCGTGCCCTTGCTCCAGCGCGTGGCGTTGCGGATCTTGTTGGTGTCGCTGAACTTGTGCTCGATGGCGGCGGTGAACATGTCGCTCTTTTCCTTGCGGAAGTCGCGCGCCTTCAGGCCGTACCAGTTGTCGCGGTTGCCGCCGTAGGTGGGCTTGACGAAGGTGGGCGAGGTCAGCCCGCTCACGTTGCCCATCGCGTACGGCACGCCGGTGTCGGGCATGTCGTCGCTGGTCATGTGCTCGTAGGCCAGCGTGATCTCGGTGGCCGTTCCCATGCCGAAGGTCACCGTGGGCGCGATGCCCCAGCGCTGGTTGTCCGGGCCGTTGCGGCCGGGCACGTCGGCGTCGTGCGCCATCGCGTTCAGGCGAAAGCCCACGGTGTCGCCCAGCTTGCGGTTCAGGTCGACCGTGGCGCGCTTGTAGCTGTCGGTGCCCAGGCCCACGTCGCCGCTGATGAAGTTCTCGTTCTTCGCGCGCTTGGTCTGCATGTTGATGCTGCCGCCCGCGCCGCCGCGGCCCGCGTAGGCCGAGTCGGAGCCCTTGACGACCTCGATGGCCTCGATGTTGAACACCTCGCGCGAACGCGCGCCGATGTCGCGCATGCCGTCCACAAACAGGCTGCTCTGCGAGTCGCTGCCGCGCAGGAAGGGCCGGTCGCCCACGGGGTTGCCGCCCTCGCCCGCGCCGAAGGTGATGCCGGGCGTGGTGCGCAACGCCTCGGTCAGGCTGGTGGAGCCGGTCTGGCGGATCACCTCCTCGTTGATGACCTGCACCGTCTTGGGCGTATCGAGCAGCGGCGCGGTGAATTTGGAGGAGGGCGCCTGGTCCACCTTGACGGGCAGGTCGGCCGTGTCGGTCACCGTCACCGTGCCCAGCGTGGCGTTTTGCTGCGCGAAGGCAGTAGTAGCGGCAAAGCACAACCCGGCGGCCCATGCCACGCGGGTCAGCTTCGCTGGAGGGAGGCTGTGTTGGATCTCTTGCATATTCGCTCCGTTGAAGACGGTGCGAATTGTTGTTGCAAATCAGAATCGATTGTGTTCTGGTGGTCGAAAAACTGCAGTAGTGTTGTGGTGGTACTACGAAATATCAAAAAAGAGAGCTGCTTGCGCTTGTCAGTCAAGGATTTCAGATCCATTTCGATCTGAAATCCAATGTGAGCAAGCGCAAGCAGCTCCTCTTTTTGATGGCTGGCGGTCAGGCGGCCAGTGCTGGCAGCCCCTGCAGCGCCGCGCCGATGGCCAGAAGGTCGCGGTCGCGCCCGCGCCGGCCCACGACCATCAGCCCTGCGGGCAGGGCGCTGGCAGGCTGCGCGATCGGCAGCGACAGCGCGGGCAGGTCGTAGAAGTTGAACACCGAGGGGTTGCGCAGCGCCAGCAGGTTGGTCCGGATGAACGCGGCGTCGTCGCGCAGCGCCTCGATGGCGGGCGCGACGAAGGGCACGGTGGGCAGGACGAGGGCGTCCACGTCCTCCAGCTGCGCGTCCAGTGCCGGCAGCAGCGCGGCGCGGGCCTGCAGCATGCCCACGTAGTGCGCGGCGGCAATGGCTTCGCCGCCGCGGATGCGGCCCAGCACCAGCGGGTCGATGGCCTCGGGCGCCTGCGCCAGCACCGCACGGTGGATGTGCGCGGCCTCGGCGGCGGTGATCGTGCCGCGCTCCTGCACCTGCGCGGGCGCGACCAGCCACTCGTCCAGCGCCATGTCGCGCACACGGGCGCCGGCGGCCGAGATGGCGGACAGCGCGGAGTCGAAGGCCTGCTGCACGGCGTCTTCGGTCTGCGCGAACAGCAGGCCGCGCGGCACGCCCAGGCGCAGCCCGCCCACGCTGCGCGCGGGCAGCGGCGTCCATTCGCAGCCCGAGAGCACGGCATCGGCCTGCGCGCAGTCCTGCACGCTGGCGGCCAGCGGGCCCACGGTGTCCAGCGTGAACGACAGAGGGTAGGCGCCCGTGCGCGGCACGCGCGCCTGCGTGGGCTTGAAGCCCGTGACGCCGTTGAGCGCGGCGGGGATGCGGATGGAGCCGCCCGTGTCCGAGCCGATGGCGATCTCGGCCATGCCGCGCGCCACGCTCACGCCCGCGCCGCAGGACGACCCGCCGGGAATGCGCGCGCCGTCGCGTGCGTTGCCCGGCGTGCCGTAGTGCGGATTGATGCCGATGCCGGAGAACGCGAACTCGGTCATGTTGGTCTTGCCGATGACCACCGCGCCCGCGGCGCGCAGGCGCCGCACGGCCAGGGCATCCTGCTCCGCCGGCGGGGCGCTGCGCAGCAGGGCGGAACCTGCCGTGGTGGGCTCGCCGGCCACGTCGAACAGGTCCTTGACGGAGACGATGCGCCCGTCCAGCGGGCCCAGGGCGATGCCCCGGGCGGCGCGGGCGTCGGCCGCCTCGGCGGCCTGCAGCGCGGCGTCGGCATAGACGCGGGTGAAGATGCGGCGGCCTTCGTCGCCGGCCGCTTCGATGGCGGCCAGGGCCTGCCGGGTGCGTTGGGTGCTGGAAGAGGTCATGGGCGGAACTGTAAGGCGGTGCCGGTAAGATAGCTGCAGCGCAAGTATTCCCGGCGCCTGTACGCTGGATATGGCTCTTGTGTTATTTGAATGAGATAATAAAATATCTTATTAAAATAATTGATGCCTGCCATGAGCGCTGTACCCCGGAAATCCCCCCGTACCGTGTCCAGAAAAGCGGCGCCAGCCGCAGAGGGCGGCGCCGTCCTGGCCGATGCCAGGGAGTCGACGCTCTACGTGAATTCGGTGGAGAAGGCGCTGCAGGTCATGGCGGCGTTCGGGCCGCAGCGCAAGCAGCTCACGCTCACGCAGATCGCCGCGCATTCGGGCATGGACATGAGCACCGTCCAGCGCTTCACCTATACGCTGGTGGCCCTGAACCTGCTGCGCAAGGATGCGAACACCAAGCTGTACGAGCTGTCGCCGCGCATGCTGGACTTCGGGCACCAGTACATCTCCGCCAACGACCTGGTGAGCCAGGCCATGCCGTTCCTGCAGCACCTGGCGATGGAGACGGAGGCGGCGGTGAACCTCAGCATCCTCGACGGCACGCAGATCGTCTACCTGCAGCGCATCGTGAGCCGCTACGTGCTCTCGCCCGAGCTCATCGTGGGCACGCGCCTGCCGGCGTACTGCACCTCGTCGGGGCTGGCGATGCTGGCGGCGCTGCCGCCCGAGGAGGCCGAGGACATCCTGGACCGCTCGGAGCTGGTCAAGTACACGCGCCACACGGTCACCGAGCGCGGCCAGATCCTGGCGCGCCTGGACACCATCCGCGAGCTGGGCTATGCCCACGTCGAGGACGAGATGTACCTGGGCGACATCGCCATCGGCGTGGCGATCACGAACTCGGACAAGCGCGCCGTCGGGGCCATCAACATCGGCGTGGCCCGGCCGCAATGGAAGGGCGAGGCGGACAAGGAGCGGATCTCCTCGCTGCTGATCGCCGCAGGGCGGGCCATCTCTAGCCGCCAGTAGCCGGCAGCGCCGCGCGGCGCCCGCTCTCTTCCCAGCCAGGGTGGCGCAGCGCCACCCTGGCTTTTTTGTGCCCGCTCGACGCTGTTCGAGCCAAATCGGCCTCCAGCGCTTATCCAGAAAGCGCGAGCAGCTAGCAATCCAATAGCAAATGCCTTCCATGGCCCCGTTGCCCTTCGTGGCGCGCGGGGACCTCCAGCTTGCACCCTATCGGGTTTACACCTATATTTCATTGCAAAGAATATTTTTATATTTCATCGCAATAGTTTTTTATCAAAGGAGTGCGCAAGATGTCCCAGCAATTCAAGTTCATCGAGGTGGAGCAGCACGACGTGGTCGGGCTGATCCGCCTCAACCGGCCGGAAAAGCTCAACGCCTGGACAGGGGCGATGCGCGAGGAAATCATGCAGGCGCTCAAGGCCTTCGACGCGGCCGAGGGCACGCGCGCCATCGTCATGACGGGCGCGGGCAACCGCGCCTTCTGCGCGGGGCAGGACCTGTCGGAGGCGCACGACTTCGACGTCGAGGGCTCCAAGGCGTGGATCCGTACCTGGGAAACCTTCTATGACGTGATCCGCAGCCTGGGCAAGCCGCTGGTCTTCGCGCTCAACGGCACGGCCGCGGGCTCGGCCTTCCAGACGGTGCTGCTGGGCGACGTGCGCGTGGGCCACCCGGGCGTGCGCATGGGCCAGCCCGAGATCAATTCGGGCATCGCCAGCGTGACGGGGCCGTGGATCATGAACATGATGCTGGGCATGTCGCGCACCATCGAGCTGACGCTGACCGGCCGCCTGATGGAGGCGCAGGAATGCCAGCACATCGGCGTGCTGCACCACGTGGTGCCCGAGGACCAGGTGCTGCCGCGCTCGCTGGAGATCGCACGCGAGCTGGGCGCCAAGCCGCCCGTCGCCATGCGCCTGGACAAGCAGCGCTTCCGCGAGATGACGGAGGCCAGCTTCCGCGAAACCATCGACGCCGCCATCCGCCTGCACGCCGAGTCCTACGCCACCGGCGAGCCGCAACGCATGATGGAAGCGTTCTTCGAGCAGCGCAAAAAGCACTGACACCCATCCCGCACGTCCCCCCTTTTCCTGGCACCGATTGGAGCGAATCATGAGCAAACCCCTGAACCCCATGCGCCGCCGTGAACTGCTGCAGGCCGCCGGCGGCCTTGCGCTGGCCGGCGCGGCCCCGCTGGCCCTGGCGCAGGACAAGAAGATCGTGGTGTCCGACCCGGGCGGCCCCTACACCGCCGCGTACCGCCGCGCGTTCTACGACCCGTTCGAGAAGGCCACGGGCATCAAGGTGATCAACGTGGCGCGCGAGGCGCAGCCGGTCGCCCAGATCAGCGCCATCGTCAAGTCCAAGAACTACATCTGGGACGTGACCACGCTCACGCTCTCGGCCGACATCCCGTACCTGGAGTCGCAGAACCTGCTGGAGCCCATCGGGCTCAAGGCCGCCGACTTCCCCGACGTGATGCCGGAGGCCATCACCGCCAACTGGCTCGGCGTGGACATCTATTCCACCGTGCTGGCCTACCGCACCGACAAGTTCAAGGACGCGGGCCCGAAGAACTGGGCGGACTTCTGGAACGTGGAGAAATTCCCCGGCCGCCGCAGCCTGCGCCGCAGCCCCATCGACACGCTGGAGCAGGCGCTGATGGCCGACGGCGTGCCCGTGGACAAGCTCTACCCGCTGGACATTGAGCGCGCGTTCAAGAGCCTGGAGAAGATCAAGAAGCACATCAGCATCTGGTGGACTTCGGGCGCGCAGGCCATGCAGGCGATCCAGAACGGCGACGTGGACATGATCTCCACCTGGAACGGCCGCGCGCAGACCGCGATCGAGAACGGCGCGCCGGTCAAGATCGTCTGGGACCAGGGGCTGTATTCCATCGAAGGCTGGGGCATTCCACGCGGCACGCCGCGCGCCGAGCTGGCCAAGCAGTTCGTGCGCTTTTGCGCCGACGCCAAACGCCAGGCCGCCATCACCGCCGACCTGGCCTACGGCCCGACCAACCGCCGCTCGTTCGACTCCATCGATCCCAAGCGCGCCGAGATCCTGCCCAGCGCCCCGGCCAACATCCGCAACATGGCGCTGCCCAGCCCCGAGTGGTGGGCCAAGAACCGCCAGGCGGTGACCGAGCGCTTTAACAACTTCATCATCTCCTGACGCACGCGAGGCACCATGTTCAAGCTGGAGACCGCCGGCCTGGCCAAGCGCTACGGCGAAACCGATGCCCTGCTGCCCACCGACCTGCAGGTGCGCGCGGGGGAATTCCTGACCTTGCTCGGCCCCTCGGGCTCGGGCAAGACCACGCTGCTGATGATGATCGCGGGGCTGGTCGCGCCCACCGGCGGGCAGCTCTTCATCGACGGCAAGGACGCCACCTACGCGCCCCCCGGCCAGCGCGGTATCGGGATGGTGTTTCAGAGCTACGCGCTGTTCCCGCACATGACGGTGCACGACAACGTGGCCTATGGCCTGCGCATGCGCAGAACCGGTTCACAGGACATGGCCCGCCTGGTGGACAACGCGCTCGACATGGTGAAGATGCGCGAATACGCCCACCGCTACCCCAAGGAGCTGTCGGGCGGCCAGCAGCAGCGCGTGGCGCTGGCGCGCTGCTTCGCCTACAGCCCCTCGGTCATCCTGCTGGACGAGCCGCTGGGCGCGCTGGACAAGAAGCTGCGCGAGCACATGCAGCTCGAGATCCGCCGGCTGCACCAGGAGCTGGGCGCCACCTTCATCTACGTGACCCACGACCAGGAAGAGGCGCTCACCATGAGCGACCGCATCTGCCTGATGAACCACGCGCGCATCGAGCAGATCGGCACGCCCGTGGAGCTGTACGACGAGCCGGCCACGCGCTTCGCGGCGGGCTTCATCGGCCAGTCCAACCTGCTGGCGGGCGCGCTGGAGCAGGCCGGCAGCTTCCGCGCGGGCCAGCACCTGATCCCGGTGCCGGCGGAGCAGGGCGCGGCCGCGCCCGAAGGGGCCGTCTCGCTGCTGGTGCGCCCCGAGGCCGTGGAGCTGACCGCGCCCGAGCAGGGGCTGCTGCAGGGCGAGATCTCGGAGGTGGTGTTCCTGGGCAACGAGGTGCGCGTGCTCGTCGCGCTGCCCGAGGGCGCGGGCCACACCGAAACCTTCATCGCGCGCTGCGGCCGCGAGCGCCAGCCCCGCGTGGGCGACCGCGTCGGCCTGCGCTGGGAGCTGGCACGCTCGCGCGTGCTGCACTGCTGAACCGGCCAGGAGACATTCCCATGCAGCTCGCCCGTTCCGCTCCGGCCCGGCCCGCCTCCGCCGCAAGGCGCCTCGCCGTTCTCTGGGCGCCCGCCTTGCCCGCCATCGCCTTCCTGGCGGTGTTCTTCGTGGTGCCGGTCCTGCAGATCCTGCAGGGCGGGTTCTTCACCGAGGCGGGCACCTGGGACGCCTCGCAATTCCAGCGGCTGATCACCGCACCCGTGTACGTCAAGGTGCTGTGGACGACCTTCGGCATCTCGCTGGCCACCGCCGTGCTGTCGGTGGCGCTGGGCTACCCGCTGGCGTACTGGCTCGGCATGATGACCGAGCGCTCGCGCGGGCGCTGGGTGCTGTGGATCATGCTGCCGTTCTGGACGAGCTACCTCGTCAAGACCTATGCCTGGATGCTGCTGCTCTCGCGCACCGGGCTGCTCACCACGGTGGCCTCGCTGCTGGGCCTGACGGGCGAGAGCGGCGCGCTCGCGCCCTCGCTGCTGGGCGTGCTGGTGGGCATGGTGCATGCCATGCTGCCGCTGGCCGTGCTCACCATCCTGCCGACCATGCAGGGCATCAACCGGCAGCTCTCCAGCGCCGCGGAAATCCTCGGCGCGGGCCGCGCGACCAACTTCCTCACCGTGTTCTTCCCGCTGTCGCTGCCGGGCGTGGCCGCAGCCGGGCTGCTGGTGTTCATCACCTGCCTGGGCTTTTTCATCGTGCCCGCGCTGCTGGGAACGCCGCGCGAATCGATGATCGCGCAGCTCGTCATCTCGTCGGTGCTGGAGCTGGTGGACATGCGCTTCGCCGGAGCGCTGTCCATCGTGATCCTGCTGTGCTCCATCGTGGTGTTCTACGTCTACGACCGGCTGGTGGGGCTGACCTCGCTGGCGGGCGAGGCCAGCCAGCGCAACACCGGCGGCCCCGGCTGGGCCATGCGGCTGCTCTACGTGCTGGGCGGCGTGCTCGACAAGGTGTTCGCCGCGGGCAGCCTGCGCGCGCGCCGCGCCGGCGTGCTGGCCGGCTACTGCATGGCGGCCGTGGGTTTCCTGTTGCTGCCCATCCTGATCGTCATTCCCATCGCCTTCACCCGGACGGCCGTGGTGGCGTTCCCGCCGCAGCTCTTCAGCCTGCGCTGGTTCGCCGAGTTCATCGAGTCGCCTGTGTGGCAGGCCGCGATGGTGCGATCGCTCGCCGTGGGCGCTGCCACAGCGGTGCTGGCCGTGGTGCTGGGCTTCGGCGCCACCTACACGCTCACCAAGGTATCGGGGCGCTGGGTCAAGCCGCTGTTCGCGCTGTTCGTCGCGCCGCTGATCGTGCCGCGCATCGTGGTGGCCATCGGCCTGCTGTATCTGTTCGCCAGCTTCGGTATGACGGGCAGCGACCTGGGCCTGGTCATCGGCCACACCATCCTCGCCATTCCCTACGTAGTGGTCACGCTGTCGGCGGGCTTCCGCCAGTTCGACTGGCGGCTGGACGATGCGGCGCGCATCCTGGGCGCGTCGATGTTCGGCCGCCTGCGCACGGTGCTGCTGCCGCTGCTGGCCGGCAGCATCACCTCGGCGCTGCTGTTCGCGTTCATCGTGTCGTTCGACGACCTGTCCATCGCCATCTTCGTGAGCGGCGGCGTGAACACCACCCTGCCCAAGCAGATGTGGGACAGCATCCAGCTCGCGGTCACGCCCACGCTGGCGGCAGTCTCCACCTTCCTGGTGCTGCTCATCACCGTGATCATCTTCGCCTCTTCGTACCTCAAGACCAAAGGTAGCCGCTAATGTCCCGCTCTCCATACCTTCCCCAGCGCGTCGAGAACGACCAGCTCGACGTGGCGCCGCTGCTGTACGCCGGCCTGGTGGGGAACGACCCGCATGCGCCCATCGAATACGAGGGTCAGCCGCTTTCGCGCGCGCAGCTGCGTGCCGACGTGGCGGCCTTCCAGCAGTGGCTGCGTGCCCAGGGGCTGGTGCAGGGCGACCGCGTGGCGGTCATGCTGAACAACTCCGTGCAGCACATCGCGCTGATCTACGCCCTCGTGCTTTCGGGCCTGACCTGGGTGCCCATCAACACGCGGCTGCGCGGCGCGGGCCTGCGCTATATCTTCGAACACGCCAAGCCCCGGCTGGCGGTGGTAGACGACGAATTCGAGCCGCTGGTGCGCGAGCAGCCGCTGCCCGGCGTCGCCATCGCCAACCTGGCGCAGATCGACCTCTCGGCAGCCGGCCCGCTGGAGCACGTGCCCAGCCAGGGCGGTGACATGCTGTGCCTGATCTACACCTCGGGCACCACGGGCGCCCCCAAGGGCGTGGTCTTCACGCACCGCATGATGCGCATCGCCACCGAGGCAGCGCTGCTCGTGGCCAACATCCGCGACGGCGACCGCGCCTTTCTCTGGGAGCCGCTGTGCCATATCGGCGGCGCGCAGATGCTGCTGGTGCCTTTCCTCGCCAAGGCCACGCTGCTGGTGGTCGACCGGTTCTCGGCCAGCCAGTTCTGGCAGCAGTGGCAGGACAACCGCGCCACGCACCTGCACTACCTGGGCGGCGTGCTCGACATCCTCATGCAGATGCCCGAAGGCAGCAACCCGCTGGGCGCCCGCATTTCCGTCGCCTGGGGCGCGGGCGTGGCCGCGAGCAACTGGCAGCCCATCCGCGAGCGCCTGGGCTGCGAGCTGCGCGAGTGCTACGGCATGACCGAATGCTCCAGCTTCGCCACGCTCAACGGCAGCGGCAAGCCTGGCTCCATCGGCAAGGCGCTGCCGTGGATCCGCCTGCAATTGCTGGACGAGAACGACCAACCCGTGTCCGTGGGCGCCGCGGGCCAGATCGTGCTGGAGAGCGACCTGGAGGGCGCCTTCCTGCCCGGCTACCTGGACAACCCCGAGGCCACGGCCAAGGCGCTACGCCATGGGCGCCTGTACACCGGCGACATGGCGCGCCAGGATGCCGACGGTGACCTGTACTTCATCGGCCGCTCCTCGGACAGCATGCGCGTGCGCGGCGAGAACGTCTCGGCCTGGGAGGTGGAGCGCGTGTTCGCCGAACACCCGTGCATCGAGGCCTCGGCCGCCATGGGCGTCAAAGGCGCGGTGGGCGAGCAGGAGATCTTCCTGTACGTCAAGTTCAACGCGGGCCAGGCGGTGGACTGGAGCGAACTCGTGCAGTGGGCCAGGCCCAGGCTGGCCGCGTTCCAGCTGCCGCGCTACTACGCGGCCATCGAGCGCTTCGACCTCACGCCCAGCCAACGCATCCAGAAGCACAAGCTGAGCCCGGATGTCGGGCAGGCGTGGGCCAGGGCCTGACCGCCGTCCCCCTGCAGGTGCCTCCTGCGGGCGCCCCGTGCAGGCAATAATCGCAGGCTCTTGAATCGCGCCGCTGCGCCCCCAAGTGCAGCGGCGAACCGGCCGCAGGCGGCCGGCCATCCGTTTCAACCCTCCGTTTTTGCCCGCACACGCATGAGCAACAAGCAACACCATTCCTTCCAGGCCGAGGTCGCGCAGCTGCTGCACCTCGTCACGCACTCGCTGTATTCCAACAAGGAGATCTTCCTGCGCGAGCTGGTCTCCAACGCCTCCGACGCCTGCGACAAGCTGCGCTTCGAGGCGCTGAACGACAGCGCCCTCTACGAAGACCAGCCCAACCTCGAAGTGCGCATCGCCTTCGACAAGGCGGCGCGCACCCTGACCATCACCGACAACGGCATCGGCATGAGCCAGCAGGAGGCCATCGACCACCTGGGCACCATCGCCAAGAGCGGCACCAAGGACTTCATGAGCCGCCTGACGGGCGACCAGAAGGCCACGGCCAGCGAGCAGGGGCAACTCATCGGCCAGTTCGGCGTGGGCTTCTATTCGGGCTTCATCGTGGCCGACAAGATCACCGTGGAGAGCCGCCGCGCGGGCCTGCCGGCTGCTGAGGGCGTGCGCTGGACGAGCGGCGGCGCGGGCGACTTCGACGTGGAGCAGATCGAGCGCGCGGCGCGTGGCACCAGCGTGATCCTGCACCTGCGCGAGGACGCCGAGGAGTACCTGAACGCCTGGAAGCTCAAGCAGATCATCGGCAAGTACTCCGACCACATCAGCCTGCCCATCCTCATGGAAAAAGAGGAATGGAAAGAGGGCGAGAAGGAAGGCGAGCCCGGCGAGATGGCCAAGACCGGCGAGTGGGAGACCGTCAACAAGGCCAGCGCCCTGTGGACGCGCCCCAAGAAGGACATCACGCCCGAGCAGTACCAGGACTTCTACAAGTCGATCAGCCACGACTTCGAGAACCCTTTGAGCTGGAGCCACAACCGCGTCGAGGGCAACACCGAGTACACGCAGCTCCTGTACATCCCCGCCAAGGCGCCGTTCGACCTGTGGAACCGCGACAAGAAGGCGGGTGTGAAGCTCTACGTGAAGCGCGTTTTCATCATGGACGACGCCGAGGCGCTGATGCCCAGCTACCTGCGCTTCGTCAAGGGCGTGATCGACTCCAACGACCTGCCGCTCAACGTGAGTCGCGAGCTGCTGCAGGAAAGCCGCGACGTGCGGCTGATCCGCGATGGCTCGGTCAAGCGCGTGCTCGGCATGCTGGAAGACCTGGCCAAGCACGACAAGCATGAATCGGCCACCGATGCCGACGGCGTGACCGACGTGGTGAGCGAGGAAGACAAGGCCAAGGAAGGCAAGTACACGCAGTTCTACAACGAGTTCGGCGCCGTGTTGAAAGAGGGCCTGGGCGAGGACTTCGCCAACCGCGAGCGCATCGCCAAGCTGCTGCGCTTCGCCTCCACGCAGAGCGATACGCCGAGTGTCGGCCTGGCCGACTACAAGGCCCGCATGAAGGAAGGCCAGGACGCCATCTACTACATCACCGCCGATACGCTGGCGGCGGCCAGGAACAGCCCGCAGCTCGAAGTCTTCAAGAAGAAGGGCATCGAGGTGCTGCTCATGGCCGATCGCGTGGACGAGTGGGCGCTGGGCTACCTGCAGGACTTCGACGGCACGCCGCTGCAGTCCGTCGCCAAGGGTGCGGTGGACCTGGGCAAGCTGCAGGACGAGGCTGAGAAGAAGGCGGCCGAGGAAGCCGCAGAAACCTTCAAGCCCGTGCTCGCCAAGCTGAAAGAGGCCCTCAAGGACAAGGCCGAGGACGTGCGCGTGACCACGCGCCTGGTCGATTCGCCCGCATGCCTGGTGGTGCAGGACGGCGGCATGAGCACGCAGCTCGCCCGCCTCCTGAAGCAGGCAGGCCAGAGCGCGCCGGATTCCAAGCCCGTGCTCGAAGTGAACCCCGAGCATCCGCTGGTCAAGCAGCTCGATGGCAGCATGCATTTCCACGACCTGGCGCACATCCTGTTCGACCAGGCACTGCTGGCCGAAGGCGGCCTGCCCGACGATCCGGCGGCCTACGTGAAGCGCGTGAACGCGCTGCTGGTGTAACTAGAGAAGGCGCAGCAGGCGTGTTTGTAGATAATTCTGGCCATGCTGCGCTTCTTTCTGCTTTTCCTCACCCTCCAGTTCACCCTGTTCGGCCTCAATATGCTGAACTGGGTGCAGCAGCACTTCGTGGTGCCGTGGACGACTCTGCTCGCAAAGGTGTGTGCCACCCTGGTGATGTGGTTCGACAGCACCGCCGCCGCGCAGGGCAAGGTGCTTTGGAACACGGTGACGGGCTTCGGAGTCTCCATCGAGGCAGGCTGCAACGGCATTGAGGCATGTATCGTGCTTTTTGCCGCTGTGATGGCATTCCCCGCGGGATGGCGCCATAAGCTGGTGGGGCTGGTCGCTGGATTCGCCGCCGTGCAGGCGCTCAACGTGGTGCGTGTGATCAGCCTGTTCTATATCGGGCAGTGGAGCAAGCCGCTCTTCGACTTCGCGCACGAATACCTCTGGCAGGGCTTGATCATGCTGGATGTGCTCATCGTCTGGCTGCTCTGGGTGCGCGCGGTTGCCAAAGGTTCGCCGCAAGACAGTGGCACCCCGCCTGACGAGCCACCGCCGCCCTCGCTGCAAGGGGCGGTTGCATGAGCACGGGGCCGGTTCAGGCGCAGCCCGCTTCCAAGGGCGCGTCGAGCCACGGCCGGGCCGTGCTGACGCGCTTCATGGTGTTTTCCGTGGCCACCACCATCGCGCTGATGGCGCTGTGGACACAGGTGTCTCCATGGCTGAGCTATCCCGTGGCGGTACTCTCCGACATCGTTCTCAACCAGACGGCGCCCATGTGGGTGCGGTCGGTGGAGGTGCAGCCGGGCCAGATGCTGGTGAAGACGGCCGTAGAAGTGGTTATTCCCAATAGCGGCGGGCGCAAGGCCGCAGCCATCCTTCCGGCGGACCCTGGTCGCCTAGCCTACGGGTTTCCCATTCTGCTGGCGCTGCTACTGGCGTCCTGGGCCATCATGCGCAGACCGGGCCTTGTCCAGCGGGCACTGGTTGGGTACGTGTTGCTGTTGCCGACCCAAACTTTCAGCCTGGTGATGTTCGTCCTCATGAATCTGGCTGCGGGCGCGCAATACGACACCCGCGCACTGCGAGTGGACCCTTGGCAGATCGAAGCCATCGTTTTCGGCTCCCAGGTCGCCACGCTGGTCCTGCCCGCTCTCATGCCCGTGCTGATTTGGCTGTGGCTCGACCGCAAGTTCTTCAACGACGTGATTGTGCATGGTTGGAAGCAGTCGCTCGAAGCCAAGAAGCAGTCTGGCGCCCGCGAAGGTGCGAATGGCTGACAGGCAAATGTGCCATGTCGCGTGGCGCATCGCCTTTGCCGCCGGTCTGGCTTTGGCCTGCACGGCAGCGCCGCATGCGCAGCTGCCAGCTACCGATGCCGGCACTGCGCTGCTGCATGCAGCCCGGGAGGGCGACGCGGCCGCCGTGCGCCGCCTGCTGGCGCAAGGCGCACCCGTGGATGCGCTCGATGCGCATGGCAGCACGCCGCTGCTGCTGGCCACGGCGGGCAACCATGTGGAAGTGGCGCGTTCGCTGGTACTGGCGGGCGCCGACGTGAATCGGCAGAACGACCAGCGTGACAGTCCCTACCTGCTCGCCGGAGCGCGGGGCCGCCTGGAAATCCTGCGCATGACGCTGTCCTACGGCGCCGACCTGAAGAGCACCAACCGCTACGGCGGCACCGCCCTCATCCCCGCCTGCGAGCGCGGACACGCGGAAACGGTGCGCACGCTGATCGCGGCCGGCGTGGCCGTGGACCATGTCAACCGCCTGGGCTGGACCTGCCTGCTGGAAGCCATCGTGCTGAGCGACGGCGGCCCCCCGCACCAGGACATCGTGCGCCAGGTGCTGGCCGCAGGCGCCGACGTGAACCTTGCCGACCGCGATGGCGTCACCCCGTTGGCGCACGCGCGCCGGCGCGGACAGACGGAGATGGAACGTATCCTGACTGCCGCTGGCGGACGCTGATCAGGCGCAAGCCACGGCATGACACGGGCTCAAGCGTACAAGGGCTCCTCCTGCATCGCCTCGATCTGTTCGTGCAGCATGTCCACTTGTCCGCGCCAGTAGTCGCTGCTGCCGAACCACGGGAAGTTGATCGGGAAGATCGGATCGTTCCAGCGCCGCGCCAGCCATGCGCTGTAGTGGATCAGGCGCAGCGTACGCAGCGGCTCGATCAGCGCCAGTTCGCGTCGGTCGAAGGGGCGCAGCTGTTCGTAGCCGTCCAGCAGTGCGCGGAGCTGCTGCGTGCGCTGGCGGCGCTCGCCCGAGAGCAGCATCCACAGATCCTGCACCGCCGGGCCCGTGCGTGCGTCGTCCAGGTCCACGAAGTGCGGGCCGCCGCCGTGCTTATCCACGGGCGTCCACAGCACGTTGCCGGGATGGCAGTCGCCGTGCAGGCGCAGCGTGGTGGCGTCTTTCAAGCCAAAAGTGCCTCCAGTGCTTGTCTGGAAAGCGCTGGCAGCTATTAAATCGAGAGCTTCATCGCAGGCCGCGCGCCAGGCGGATTGCTGGTCCAGGGGGATGATCTGCTGCGCCAGCAGCCAGTCGCGCGGCTCCTGCCCGAATGCGCGCGCATCGAGCGCGGGCCGGTGCGCGAACGGCCGCGCCGCGCCCACGTTGTGCAGGCGGGCCAGGAAGCGGCCGACCCACTCCAGCACCTCGCCATCATCCAGCTCCGGCGCCCGCCCGCCGCGCCATGGACTGACCGAGAACGCGAAGCCTGCGTGGTGATGCATGGTGCGGCCGTCCAGCAGCAAGGGGGCGATCATGGGCACCTCGGCCTCGGCCAGCTCCAGGGCGAAGGCGTGTTCCTCTAGGATCTGCGCCTTGCTCCAGCGGCCGGGGCGGTAGAACTTGGCGACCACGCGCCCGCCGTCCTCCAGCACCGCCTGATAGACGCGGTTCTCGTACGAGCCCAGGGCCATCAGCCGCCCAT
Source organism: Acidovorax sp. MR-S7 (assembly GCF_000400995.2). Classification (GTDB taxonomy): domain Bacteria; phylum Pseudomonadota; class Gammaproteobacteria; order Burkholderiales; family Burkholderiaceae_C; genus MR-S7. Next base: position 43,896 of record NZ_DF238931.1, read on the forward strand.
CGCCGTGCAGGCCGATGCTGGAGAGGGCATCCAGCACCAGGTCGGGAGTGAGTGTGGCGTAGGAGTGGAGGGTGTCGTCAGGGGCGTGCGGCGTCATGCCCGCATTGTCGCCCGCGCCTGTGGCGCCGCCGCAGGCCCGCCGCCGCCGCCAGCAGCCAGCCCGTGGACCGACAGGGAAGGGATGGGCTGAGGCCCCATGGGCGCGGACGCCGCGGCAAAAGTGCCTGAGAGAGCACCGCTCGCATTGTGGGTGAATTGCCAGTCGGTCAGCAGCGTGCAGTTGTCGGCCGACTGGCCGACGGGGATGAAGAAGCATTCGGCATTGTGGGTGGCCGAAAACAGCGACTGGTCGATATAGAGGGTGGACAGGCGGTCCCCCACCGCGTGCGGCGGCGTTCCGGTCAGCCACTTGCGGACTTCGAGGTTGAACTGCGTGAGCGCGCCCGAAGCATCTGTCCATACCATGAGCCGGTGCACCCAGGCCCCAGCTTCGGTGTAGGTGTTGACCCCGTCAGAAAACGAAAACGCCGTGGGCGCCAGCGTGGTAGCCGACAGGCTGGCCGCCAGCGGCGCACTCAGGGTGAACTGCCCGGCCACGGTCATGGCGCTGGTGTAGGCCTCGCAAGCGGTACTGCCCGCCGGCATGCAGGGGATGAAGCTGGAGTAGGCCGCCTGCGACGCCAACTGGTACGTGGTGACCTGCGCCGACGCGGGCAGCGACAGCGCGCCCAGCGCCAGCAGGCTGGCGATCGGAAGATGCATTTTCATGGTGTCCTTCTTTGGGAGTGCAATGGTTTTGATAGCTTCCAGCGCTTGTGTGGAAAGCGTTAGAGGGCTAAAAGGCTTCACGCCCTTCGCCGCGCCGCGCGCAGGCCGCAGGCCGCCGCCAGCAGCGACAGGAGTGCCAAGCCCCCATCGCTTTTGGTCTGCGTCGCTATGAGGGACTTCGAGGATGGCTGGCCGTCGGAACAGTCCAGCGTGTATGCGTTGCCGCCGTGCGTCATGCCGGCGTGGCTGGCAGCGGATGCGAGCGCCAGAAGCTCGGCTGCATGTGGGAAGAATGAGGAATAGGCGGGCATTGTGATTTCCGTGAAGGTGGCGATCGGGCCGTGCTGTTGGCTGGCGTGCCGATGCAAAGGGCCGTAACGGAAATCTAGTGGCTGTACCTGGCGTGAATCTGAGCAAGTCTGAGCGCAGCACCTCTGGGTGATTTTTGGCAAAAATGGCTTCCAGCGCTTTATGGATAAGCGCTGCCAGCTATCTTTATAGGAGCGAAAGCTCCAGCGTGAAGCACACCGGTTCGGTGCCGCCCGCTGCGGCCAGGGCCACGCTGCCGCCCAGTTTTTCGGCGATGCGCCGCACTAGGTACAGCCCCAGCCCGGCGCCGGGACGATGCTGCGCGCCCTGGCCGCGCCAGTAGCGCTCGAACAGGCGGGCTTGCTCGTCGGGCGGTATGGCGGAGGCAGGGTGGCTGACCTCGATGCGCAGGCGCTCGCCGTTGCGGCGGGTGCGCACCTGCACAACGGCGCCCTCGGGTGCGTGGCGGTCGGCGTTGGCCAGCAGGTTGCGCAGGGCGATGCGCAGCAGCGCGGCGTCGGTGGCGAGGTGGCGCGTGCCTTCACCGTGCGCGCAGGCGATGCGGCCGGGGGTGAAGTCCTGGCGCAGTTTGTCGATGAGGGCGTGCAGATCGCAAGGGGAAAGCTGCGGCGCGCCGTGGGGTTCGGCCATGCGGTCGTCGGCCAGGCAGTCGTCCACCAGGGCCAGCAGGCGCTGGGCCGCGGTGCGGATGTTGTGGCTGCGCGCCAGGGTCTTCTTGGGCGGGGCCTGAAGGTTGCGTCCGAGCTGCTGCGCGCTGGTGGTTATGATGGCCAGCGGCGTGCGGAATTCGTGCGACACCATGGCGACGAAGTCGCGCTGCTCCTGGCGCACGCGCCGCTCCAGTTCCAGCGATTGCAGCAGCTCGCTCTCGCGGCGCTGGCGTTGGGCGAGTTCGGCTTCGAGCTGCATCTGTTGGCGCTCGCGCGCGCGGCGCTGGCGTTCGTGGCTGCCCACGATCCACAGGCTCAGCAGCACCATGTGCACCATGGTGCCCAGGGCCGAGATGTTCTCGGTGAATGCATTGACGGGCAGCCAGCCCAGGTTGCGCACGAAGGCGATGAGCACGCTGGCGTAGAAGATGCCGAAGGCGGGCAGGAAGAAGCGCGCGGGCCGGTGGCCGCGCCGCAGCAGCCACAGCGCCAGGCTGGTGAAGACGGCGATGAGCAGCAGCGACGCGACCTGCACGGGCACGACGCCCATGCTGTAGCGGCCCAGCAGGACGGCCAGCACGCACAGCGCGCCGAGGGCCGTGCTGGCGTGCGTGAGTACGCGCGCCGTGCGCGGCAACCGCTGCGCCAGCTTCAACTGGCCGCAGGACATGCGCACGGCGATGGGCAGGGCGCTGGCGATGCCGACGCCCAGCAGCCGGTCGCTCCATGCGGCGGGCAGGCCGGTAATCTGCTGCACCAGCCCGAGCGACAGCACCTCGTTGAGCACGCAGGTGCCGATGTAGGCCAGGAGCAGCCCGCTCATGGGCGCGCGCGTGGCGCGCCAGAACAGGCCGTGCAGGCAGATCAGCAGCAGATAGAAGCCGAAGTACAGGCCGAAGAACAGGCCCTCGCGGCGGGTGTGGTTGTCGAAGGCCAGGCGTTGCCAGACGTCGATGCGGGTCTTGAGCGCGTTGCGCGTGGTCAGGCGCACCAGCACGGTGTAGTCGCCTGCCTGGGCCGGGTCGAACTGCATGGCGGGGCTGCGGAAGTCCACGGGCCACTGGTGGCGGGGAACCTCCTCGCCGCTGGCGCCGAGGGGCTTCCAGCCGCTGGCACCGGGCACTTGCACGTATATGCGCACGTCGTCCAGCACCGCATTGCCTAGAGCGTGTTATGAACTTATTCCGGAGCCCAGGACAGGCGCAGCCTTGGGCAACATGAGGATCACGAAG
>NZ_DF238932.1 GCF_000400995.2 Acidovorax sp. MR-S7
TCGCGCATTCAAAACGGCTGGCGTCCAATCGTGCCTATTCGGATCCGTCAATCATGGGGTTGTGAGAGGTTCCCCGCTGCAATGACGGGTTAGGCAGTAGCGCGGCATAAGCACTAGCGGTTGCGATCAGAGAGCCAACGTTCCATGTCGGAGATTGGGCTTTCGTGTTGCGTGTCGATTGGATTTTGAATGCTGACTAACCTGAACGTCCTTTCCTCTTTTCGCAATTCGCAGTATCCAACGAGGTATTCTGGTGACTCAGCTGGATAGACGGCGATCAAGTTAACAGTACGTATGGTTATTTCACCTTGAGAGTTGGTGTATGTGAAGCGGATCTGACCTTGAGTTAAGAGTCCCTCAGTTTTTATCTTGTCTTTGAAACTGCCATAGCGGTGATAGTCGAGCGGTTCGTCCGATGTGATTGTGATCGCTCCGACTTTCTTGATGAAAACCGGAAGCTTGACTGTGGGGGACCTTTTGCGACTTTGCTTCTTGGGAACCGGGTCAAAAAACTTTCCCGACTCGATCAACCGATTCAAATTTTCGACCGCTGCATCCAGATTGCTATAGAGCTTTGCCATGCGACGCTCCTTGGCAGCCTGTTCCTGCTTGGCCTTGGTCGCTGCAGACACTGGACGCCTTGGTTTGGATGTTGGCATTAGCGTTGGGTTTATAGATGCCCGAACGGACAGGGTTGATGCTTTCTGAGGCCTAACGGTTGAGTTCAGCGGGCGCCGCAGGCAATCCGCTGGAAGGAAGGGTTAGCCGCCTCATTCGAGCAGGTACTCCGAGTAGCCAAGTACCTTTTCGCCCTTCTGATCCGTGTAGCAGATATAGCTTTTGAAGCCCACATAGCCTCCATAACTGTTCTTGGCATTGATTCTCATGAACATGCGAACGGCTTTGGCATGTGCGTATTTCGAGCTCATGGTTGCTTCTTGTCCAGACGGTTGCGCGTTTTCTTCAAACTGAAGAGATCCTGGATCCTTGAATGGAAGCCAGTTCGTCGTTTCGACTTTGCAAAGCGCCGCTACGCGTCGTAGTAGTTCAACGTCACTGATCAGCTTCACTGGCTTTTCCGACGATGGTGACGACGGTAATTTCATTTCCGTGGTCTTCGCATCAGAAGGACACGGTTTATCTGAATAGAACGTTCCCGCTGGCCCTTGGCACTTATTCACTTGCGCATAGGCACCTAGTGGTGCTGCGAGTACGAGCAAAAAAATGACTGCATTCAGCATGCAAGGCTCTCCTTTGAATCACCTAACGAACTAAGGTAAGCGGCGGCTGGAGGCCGTCCGCTTGAGCGCAAGGTTAGAGCCAAAGCCCACACAGCAGCCACCTAAAGCCAGCAGCATAGTCGGAAAAATGAGCCTGCACCAGTGTCAATGCGACACCGGAAAAATGAATCCAAACGACCAAAGGCAAAACCTACTTTGGAAAACTGGCGACAACAAAAACCAGATTTTTACGCGCTTGGAATAAGCACGACCGTGAACGGAAGTGTTAGGCATCGGGTTCATAGCACTCACCAACGCCAGATATAGAAGGCAACGGCTAGGAAAATGAGCGCTGACAAAAAAGAGATGCTTGCCCAACCCGGACGCAAGAGAAGGCTCTTGTTTGGACGCTTGGGGTTGTAGTAAATAATTACCTTCCCTGTTTCACTCGGTCTGACCTGACTAGGCAGGATTTTCGCGGTGTTCTGGAGCATGCCTGAGGCAGACATTTTCCATATCGATATTTCTCGGCCCGCATAGGATTGACCATTCACCTCATACCTATAAAGCGCCGAAGGTACATAGTCTTGGTCTCTGGTGCCAGGGTCGGGACTTCCCAGTGGGCGAATTCCAAGGCTGAGAAGTTGACCTTCCACCTGAGGCCACCTGCGAACTCGCAGCGCATGCCACAGCGAACCTACCAAAACGATGAGCACATACAGGGTGGCCCAGAAGTGGATGCCCTGCAACTCTTTGCGGAGTGCTAAATCGAGCATGCGTTGAAGATAATCGAGCATGGCTTGCGAAGCCTAACGACCAAGCTGTGCGGCGCAAACGGAGCGCAGCGTAGTTTGCGTCCGAACGAGCGCCTTGTTAGGCAAAATCTTCCTATCTGATACCTAGAGCCTTTAGGTCTCTGGCAAGTTTTCTCTCTTGATTCATAAAATCTTCTGAATTTAATTCGATAGTGTTTTTATCTTTGAAGCCGCAAATCGTATCTCCACGTACTCTACCTCCCATAGCATTTTTTGCAGTGAAGTTTAGCTTCACTCTATACCACCCGTTGTCCAGATCGATACCTTTAGTTGACATGATTTCCAATGACCCAGGGTCACCAAGGCCAAGTTTCACATCTTCCTTGCACGCATTTACTTGTTTATCAAAGGTGCTCTCGAAAGGATTGCAACCCTGAATGACCATGACGAAAAAAATGGCATATATTAATTTAAATGTACGATCCATTACTGATCTCCGCTTGGTAGTAAATGTATTAGAACAGCTTTTAGAAAAGCACCATTATTGTTATCATCGACCTTCTCAAAGGTGTTATTTCCAATATTAAATGCCTCCAGACTGCCAAGAGCTTTAGTGCTTCTTCGTTCGGATTGATATTTTGAAACTGGGAATAAATGATTTGAAAAAGTACCCGACTCCTCATTTTCAATCATTTGCACATACAGGTTTCCTTTTTCATCGACCCATAGGCAATATTTAAGGCTCTGTCACAAATCTGTGTTGGTAGTATGTGGGCCAACGCGTTGACGGAGTGGGTTTGCCATGCGGAAGA
>NZ_DF238933.1 GCF_000400995.2 Acidovorax sp. MR-S7
CAGGCTCATTTGCTTCATGTCGGCAATGTCTCACATCACGCGGGTGGCGGCAGGGTTGTGCAGACCTTCCCTAATGGTCACTTTCGCCGAAAGTGCAGATGCAAAGAAGTCTTGGAAAACCGGTAAAAATGTGCGAAATCGGCCTTGATTGTTGATGGTTGATCAACCTTCTGCACATCGAAAAATGTTGTAAATCAACATGTTACGTTGATTAAATAACGAATAAAACCAAAAAACACCTAGCCTGTTTATTTGGCTCATAACCGTCGTGGCTTTTTTTTGTCTTGTTCGCTTGCACTTTGGTCGAAGTGCCTGTCCATGGCCCGGGAGCAGGCTTCTTGGCAGCTATTGCGAAGTTGTCTGCTTCAGGGCCAGTGCTTGCTGGTACAGCGCATTCCTGGGCTCTTGGGTGATGTCTGCTGCGAGGCGCACGGCAGTCTTCACGGGCAAGGCCTCCAGCAACAGCCGAAGCACTCGCAGTCCTTCGCCATCCATGGCGGGAGTGGCATGTGCGAGTGGATGCACGATCACCACGAATTCTCCGCGGGCGCGTTGCGCACCTGTCGCCAGCCATGCGGCTAGTGCGTCTGCACGGCACGTAGCGATTTCTTCGTATTGCTTGGTGAGTTCCCGTGCCAGGGTGACTTGGCGTGCACCCAGCGCGGCCAGGTCGGATGCCAGGCTGGCAATGCGATGCGGGGCTTCCAGCAGGACGGCACTCCGTGGTTCGCTGGCCAGCTGTTGCAGGGCGGCGGCGCGCTCGCTGCCTTTGGCGGGCAGGAATCCGGCAAATACGAAACCATTGTCGTGGGAGGCGCCGGCGATGGCTCCGGCAACACTCATGGCGCACGTCACACTGCTGGCGCCCGGAAGCGGAATGCAGCGCATGCCGGCGGCGTGTACTGCTGCCACCAGGCGGGCTCCGGGGTCGCTGATGCCCGGGGTGCCGGCATCGCTTGCATAGGCGATCCTCTCTCCGCGTCCCAGACGTTCAATCACCTTTTGTGCTGCCTGCGCTTCGTTGTGCTGGTGCACGGAGATCAACTGTTCCGGGCTCTTGTCTACGCCGTACGCGCGCAACAGGGCCTGTGTATGGCGGGTGTCCTCGCATGCGATGGCATCTACAAGCTGCAGGACATGCAGTGCCCGCAGAGTGATGTCGGCCAAGTTGCCGATTGGCGTGGCCACGACATACAGTGCTCCCTGCGGATAATGCTGGGATGCTGCCGCTTCACGTGCGGCACTCAGGGCGGAGGAAAAGGAGGCGGACAATGGGTTTCCTCGGCAAAAAAACCAATACGGGCGGTGTGAGGCGCAAAGCGGGCACCACGCTGCAGCGGGGCCAGCACGCAGAGGACGAAGCGCTCGCGTACCTGATCAGCGCCGGCATGCTGCTGGTCGAACGCAATTATCGGACGCCTGGCCGGGGGGGAGGGGAAATTGACCTTGTCATGCGCGAACGGGACGGCACATTGGTCTTCGTCGAGGTGCGCAGCCGTGCGACGGCCGCCTTTGGCGGTGCGGCAGGGAGCGTGGGACGGGTCAAGCAGCAGAGGCTCGTGCGGGCGGCGCAGTACTTTCTGATGCGTTGGTCCTCCCCGCCAGCGTGCCGCTTCGACGTGATCTCCATCGAGGATGGTTCCTTGCAATGGCTGCGCGCCGCTTTCGACGCAGGGTAGTGCCTGTACGCCTACCGTTTGCTACAGAAGGCAGGGTGCCCGCAGGTATCATCCACGGCTCATGCTTGAGCAACGTGTCCAACAGCATTTCATCGACAGTGCCGACCTGAAGTACCAGGCGGCGCAGGTTCTTAGCCAACCGATCGAGGCCGCGGTGCAGGCCATTCTGGCCTGCGTGACCAATGGAGCGAAGGTCCTGGCATGCGGCTGCGGCCTCTCGGCCCCGCAGGCGCAGCAATTCGCCGCCCTGTGCGTATCCGGCTTCGAGCGGGACCGGCCGGAACTGGCCGCCCTGGCACTTACGCACGAGGCGATATGGATGGCAGGCACCGATAGCGCTGCCCTGGCACGGCAGGTCCGCGCCTTGGGCCAGGCGGGTGACCTGCTGCTGGCCATTACCGCCGATGGCAATGAGCCTGCCGTCCTGGATGCCGTGCAGGCTGCCCACGAGCGCGACATGACGGTCGTCGCCCTGTGCGGCCGCGATAGCGGGGGCTTGGCTTCCTTGCTGCACGAAACCGATGTGCAGATCTGCGTGCCGCATGACCGCGCCGCGCGGGTGCGGGAGGTGCACAGCCTGGTATTGCATTGCCTGTGCGATGGGGTGGATGCCCAATTACTTGGAGAACAGGAGATTCCTCTATGACATTCCAGATCGTGCGCACTCCATGCGCGTTGCTGGCCGCGGTGACGTTGGCGGGCGGCTTGGCGGCATGCGCCCCGCTCGTCATCGGGGGCGGCGCCGTCATGGGCACTCTGGTCGCCACCGACCGGCGCACCGCAGGCTCGCAGGTGGAGGACGAGGGGATCGAGTTCCGCACGGCCAGCCGCATCCGCGAGATCCTGGGCGACAACGTGCATGTGAACGTCACGAGCTACAACCGCCAGGTGCTGCTGACGGGCGAAGTGCCGGCCGCCGCCGATGGGCAGAAGGTGGAGCAGATCGCGCTGGGCGTGGAGAACGTGCGCTCGGTGGTCAATGACCTGGGCGTGATGCCCAACTCCACGCTGAGCCAGCGCTCCAACGACACCTTCATCACCGGTAAGGTGCGTGCCAGCCTCGTGGATGCCAAGGACCTGTCTGCCAACGCGTTCAAGGTGGTGACCGAGCGGAACGTGGTCTACCTGATGGGGCGTGTGACCGAGCGCGAGGCCAAGCGGGCGACAGAGATCGCACGGGGCGTGAACGGCGTGCGCAAGGTGGTCCGTGTCTTTGAAACGATTTCCGAGGAAGAGCTCAGCCGGGCAGCCGTGCGGCAGCCGGCGCCCGTCTCCCAGGATCCTGCTGCTCAGCAGTAGCAGAGCGGGCAATAGGCAGGCTGCGCGTGAGCGCGCCTGCCACACCGTGCCCTTGCAATGGAGGTCAGGCCTTCTTGGTCACGAGGCGGGTGATGAGGCTCGAGGTATCCCACCGGTTGCCGCCCGCACGCTGCACGTCGGCGTAGAACTGGTCCACCAGCGCCGTCACCGGCAGGCGGGCGCCGTTGCGCTTGGCTTCGTCGAGCACCAGGCCCAGATCCTTGCGCATCCAGTCCACGGCAAACCCGAAGTCGAAGCGTCCTTCGACCATGGTCTTGCCCCGGTTCTCCATCTGCCAGCTTTGGGCGGCGCCCTTGCTGATCACGTCGAGCACCAGGGGCATGTCAAGGCCGGCGTGCTGGCCGAACGCAATGGCTTCCGACAGGCCCTGCACCAGTCCGGCGATGCAGATCTGGTTCACCATCTTGGCCAGCTGGCCGGCCCCACTGTCGCCGATGCGGGTGAAGGCGCGGGAGAAGGCCAGTGCAGTGGGGCGCACCGCGTCGAAGGCCGGCTGGCTGCCTCCGCACATCACCGTCAACTGTCCGTTTTGGGCGCCGGCCTGCCCGCCGGAGACCGGGGCATCGATGAACTGCAGGCCCAGGGCCTTCGCTGCCGTATCGAGTTCGCGTGCCACGGCGGCGGAGGCCGTGGTGTGGTCCACGAAGATGGCGCCGGGCTGCATGCCGGCAAAGGCGCCGTCGGCGCCCAGCACCACGGAGCGCAGATCGTCGTCGTTGCCCACGCAGCAGAAGACGATGTCCGCGCCCTGCGCCGCCTCGCGAGGCGTGTTCGCGTGCTGCACCTTGCCGGTTTCCGCGAACTCGGCGCACCATGCTTCCGACTTGGCGGCCGTGCGGTTGTAGACGGTCACGGCATGGCCTGCGCGCGCCAGATGGCCTGCCATGGGATAGCCCATGACGCCCAGGCCCAGGAAGGCCACGCGGCGCGCGGGAGCCGGCTCGTAGGTGCGGGGATTGATGCTGCTGGTCATGTCTAGTGGGTCTCCAATAAAAAACGACCCGCCGCTGTGGGCGGGCTGGGGGCTGCAACCGTGCGCCGGCGTACGGTCACACGATGGCGAAGTGTTCGGTGCCGGAGGCGAGATCCGTGGTCTTGGCGCGTTGGCTGCTCAGCTTGATCTGCAGGCGCAGATCGTTCACCGAGTCCGCGTTGCGCAAGGCATCCTCGTAGGTGACCACATTCGCCTCGAACAGATCGAACAGTGCCTGGTCGAAAGTCTGCATGCCGAGGTTGCGGCTCTTCTTCATGATCTCCTTGATCTCGGCCACCTCGCCCTTGAAGATCAGGTCGGCGATCAGCGGCGTGTTGAGCATCACCTCGACCGCTGCGGCCCGGCCCTTGCCGTCCTGCTTGGGAAGGAGGCGCTGCGAGACCATGGCGCGCAGGTTCAGCGACAGGTCCATGAGCAGTTGCGCGCGGCGTTCCTCGGGAAAGAAGTTGATGATCCGGTCCAGCGCCTGGTTGGCACTGTTGGCGTGCAGCGTGGCCAGGCACAGGTGGCCGGTTTCGGCGAAGGCCACGGCGTGCTCCATGGTTTCGCGGTCGCGGATCTCGCCCATCAGGATCACGTCGGGCGCCTGGCGCAGTGTGTTCTTCAACGCGGCTTCCCAGCTGTCGGTATCCAGGCCCACCTCGCGCTGCGTGACGACGCAGTTCTTGTGCGGATGCACGAACTCGATGGGGTCCTCCACCGTGATGATGTGGCCGAACGAGTGCTCGTTGCGCCAGTCCACCATGGCGGCCAGGGAGGTCGACTTGCCCGAGCCTGTGGCGCCGACCAAGATGCACAGGCCGCGCTTGGTCATGGTGATTTCCTTGAGCACCTGCGGCAAGCCCAGGCCATCGATGGTCGGCAGGGTGAGCGGAATGGTCCGCAGCACCATGCCCACGCGGCCTTGCTGGATGAAGGCGTTGACGCGGAAGCGTCCGACGCCAGCGGGCGCGATGGCGAAATTGCATTCCTTGGTGCGCTCGAAATCCGCCACCTGCTTGTCGCTCATGATCGAGCGTGCCAGCGTCAGGGTGTGCGTGGGGGTGAGCGGCTGTGGCGACACCTTGGTGACCTTGCCGTCCACCTTGATGGCCGGAGGGAAGTCCGCCGTGATGAACAGGTCGCTCCCTCCCCGGCTGACCATCAGCTTGAGCAGGTCGTTGATGAATTTACTGGCCTGATCGCGTTCCATCCCTGTACCTCCCGTGGACTCGCCTTGTGTATGGGACCGCTGTTCAGCGTTGATTCTCGCTCAGCCGCGCACTCACCACGCGCAGCCGCAGGGAGAGCTTGCGTGCCAGCAATGCGACCAGGCTGGCGGCCAGCTGGGGGTCCTGGGACATCATCTCGTCCATGGCCTCGGCGCTCAGCACGGCGACTTCGCAGTCGGTGAGCGTGGTGCATGCGGAGAACCGGATGCCGCTGTCGAGCAGCGACATCTCGCCCAGGATGTCGCCGGGGCGGGTCTCGGCCAGCCGCAGCTGCTCGCCCCAGGGCTGCACGCGGTCCACGGCGATGGTGCCGGTGAGCAGCACCACCATGAAGTTGCCGTATTCGTCCTGGCGGATGACGTCGCGGTTGGGTGGAATGGCGGCGAACTCGAAAAAGCGCTCCATGCGTTCCACGGCATCCTGATCCAGGTGCGCCATGTACTTGTCCTTGCCCCACAGCGACTGCAGCAGCTTGCCGCCGCGGCTCTTGGGCAGGCGCTTGGCGCCGACCTCCACCGCGCGCGCTTCCCAGGGCACGAGCAGGGATTCGTCCACGCCCTGGCCGGCGAAGGCCGTGGTGAAGAACACCGAGTCGTGGCTCTCTTCGCTGGGCTTGCGGGCCTTGGTCTTGAGCAGGCTGAGGATGCCTTTCATGGGAATGCTCCGATCGCTGGGCCACTGCGAGGCCAGTGGCTTCTAGGATGACGTGGTGCCCGGCCGCACCCGCAAGCGGCTAGCCGGGGAAGTTCTCCGGAATCTTAGCCTTGCTGCGCGCTTCGGCGGGACTGATGATGTTGCGACGCACCAATTCGGTGAGATTCTGGTCCAGCGTCTGCATGCCCGCGCTGTTGCCCGTCTGGATGGTGGAATACATCTGCGCCACCTTGGCCTCGCGGATCAGGTTGCGGATGGCGCTGGTGCCCAGCATGATCTCGTGCGCCGCCACGCGGCCGGAACCGTCCTTGAGCTTGCACAGCGTCTGCGAGATCACGGCCTGCAGCGACTCCGACAGCATCGCCCGTACCATCTCCTTTTCCTCGGCGGGGAACACGTCGATGATCCGGTCGATGGTCTTGGCGGCGCTCGACGTGTGCAGCGTGCCGAACACCAGGTGGCCCGTCTCGGCCGCCGTCATGGCCAGGCGGATGGTCTCCAGGTCGCGCATTTCGCCGACGAGGATGGCATCCGGGTCTTCGCGCAGCGCGGACTTGAGCGCCGCGGCGAACGACAGCGTCATCGGCCCCACCTCGCGCTGGTTCACCAGGCACTTCTTGGACTCGTGCACGAACTCGATCGGGTCCTCGATGGTGAGGATGTGGCCGTACTCCGTCTCGTTGAGGTGGTTGATCATCGCTGCCAGCGTAGTGGACTTGCCCGAACCCGTCGGGCCGGTCACCAGCACCAGGCCGCGCGGCTTGAGGGACAGGTCGGCGAAGATCTTGGGCGCGTTGAGCTGCTCCAGCGTGAGGATCTTGCTCGGGATGGTCCGGAACACGGCGGCCGCACCGCGGTTCTGGTTGAACGCGTTGACGCGAAAGCGCGCCAGGCCGTCGATCTCGAACGAGAAATCGACTTCCAGGAACTCCTCGTAGGCCTTGCGCTGCGCATCGCTCATGATGTCGTACACCATGGCGTGGACGGTCTTGTGGTCCAGCGCATCCACATTGATGCGGCGTACATCCCCGTGGACCCGGATCATCGGCGGCAGGCCTGCGGAAAGGTGCAGGTCCGACGCCTTGTTTTTCACGCTGAAGGCGAGCAGTTGGGTGATGTCCACGGAAGGTCCCTCGAATCGTTTGGTACGCTTGGGCGGACATTATGACGACGATCGGTAACAACCTCCAGCACGTGCAAAGCCGCATCGCGCGGGCCTGCGCGGCGGCCGGGCGCCCTGCGGATGCCGTGGCGCTGCTGGCCGTTTCCAAGACCTTCGGACCCGAGGCCGTGCGCGATGCGGCGCTCGCCGGCCAATGCGCCTTCGGCGAGAACTACATCCAGGAGGCCGTGGAAAAAATGGCCGTGGTGGCGGACATGCAGCTGCCCCGGCCGCTGCAGTGGCATTGCATCGGCCCCATCCAGAGCAACAAGACGCGGCTGGTGGCCGAGCACTTCGACTGGGCGCACACCGTGGACCGCCTCAAGATCGCGCAGCGCCTGTCGGAGCAGCGCCCCGCGCACCTGCCTCCGCTCATGGTGTGCCTGCAGGTCAACGTGGACGGCGGGCCCACCAAGTCCGGCGTGGCGCCCGGCGAGGCGCTGGCGCTGGCCGAGGCGGTGGCTCGGCTGCCGCGCCTGGTGCTGCGCGGCATCATGAGTATTCCTGATGATGCTCCTGATTTCGAGGCGCAGCGCGCTCTCCACCACAGGGCGGCAGCCGTTTTCGACCAGATCAAGGCCAGCGGCGTGGCCGGGCTGGAACAGTTCGATACGCTGTCCCTTGGCATGACGGGCGACCTGGAGGCCGCCGTGGCCGCGGGCAGCACCCTGGTGCGCGTGGGCAGCGGCATCTTCGGCGCGCGCAGCTACGCGCGCGCCGGCTGAGCGGCGCGCCGCTCAGGCCGGCGCGAAGCGCCGGATGCAGTCCAAGGCCTGCGCCACGTCCTGCGGCCCCACGTCGAGGTGCGTGACCCAGCGCAGGCGCGTGGCGCCGCCGTAGAGGCTGCCGGTCACGCGCACTCCGTGCTGCGCGAGCCAGGCCGTGAAGGCCGGGGCCACATCGGCCTGCACGTCGCAGAACAGGATGTTGGTGTGGGCCGAGGCCACGGCCAGCTTGCCCGCCAGCGCCGGGTGGCTGCGCCCCGCCTCGGCCAGGCCCTGCGCGAGCGTGCGCAGCAGGGCGTGGTCGTCGGCCATGCGCCGCACGTGGTGCTGCAGCGCATGGTGGCCGGCGGCGGCCAGCAGGCCCACCTGGCGCATGCCGCCGCCCAGGATCTTGCGCGTGCGCCGCGCCTGGCGGATGAAGGCCTGCGGGCCCAGCAGCAGCGAGCCCACGGGTGCGCCCAGCCCCTTGGAGAGGCAGACCGACGCGGTGTCGAAATGCGCGCAGATGGCGCGCGCCGCCTCGTACACGTCGCTGCCGTCCGCTTCGGCCTGGGCCGTGGCCGCGTTGAACAGGCGCGCGCCATCCAGGTGCAGTGCCAGGCCGCGCGAGCGCGCGAGCTGCGCAACATCGGCGATGTAGGGCAGCGGCAGGGCCTGGCCGCCCGTGGTGTTCTCCAGCACCACGAGGCGCGAGCGCGCGAAGTGCGGATCGTCGGGCTTGATGGCGGCCGCGATGTCGGCCGGGCGCAGCGTGCCGTCGGGCTGGGTCTCCACCGGCTGGGGCTGGATCGAGCCGAGCACGGCCATGCCGCCGCCTTCCCAGCGGTAGGTGTGCCAGCTCTGGCCCACGATGGCCTCGTCGCCGCGCTGGCAGTGGCCCATGAGCGCGATCAGGTTGGTCTGCGTGCCGGTGGGCGCGAACAGCGCGGCCTCGAAGCCGAGCAACTGCGCGGCATGGTCCTGCAGGGCGTTCACGGACGGATCGTCGCCGAACACGTCGTCGCCCAACGGCGCCTGCAGCATGGCGTGCCGCATGGCGGGCGTGGGCTGGGTGACGGTGTCGCTGCGAAAGTCGGGCATGGTGGCTATCCTCGGGCGGGGTGTCGATGGCCGTGAGTGTGCGTGCAGCCGACGCCGCCGAGGTTGAGAAATGCTGCCGCCATCCATGAGAAACAGGAAACCCACCACTTCACCGCGCCTGCCGCTCGAAGACCTGCGCGTGTTCGACGCCGTGGTGCGCCACGGCGGCATCGGGGCCGCGGCCGACGCGCTGGCGCTGACGCAGGGCGCCGTCAGCAAGCGCATCAGCGCGCTGGAGGCCAAGGCCGGCGTGCGGCTGCTGGAGCGCGGCAGCCGCAAGGCCGCGCCCACGCGCGCGGGCCGGGTGCTGGCGGCCTCCACGGCGCAGGCGCTCGAAGCGCTCGCCACCGCCTGGCAGGCGGTGGCCGTGCCGGCCGCCGATGCGGGAGCGCACCGGCTGGCCGTGTCGTGCGAACGCTCGCTGGCGCTGCGCTGGCTCATTCCCCGGCTGGGCAGCTTCCAGGCGCGGCACCCGGAAGTGGTGGTGCACGTCCAGGCGGGCGGCGGCCCGGTGGACTTCGGCGCCGAAGGTGCGGACGTGGCCATCCGCCGCGACGACTTCGCCCCGGTCCGCGCGGTGCAGACGGCGCCGCTGGTGCCCGAACCCATGGCCCTTGTGCTGGCGCCCGCGCTGCTGCCGGCCTGGCAGCAGGCGCCGCGCACCGTGCGGCGCCTGCACAGCGCCACGCGACCCGATGCCTGGGCCCAGTGGGTATTGGCCTGCCCGCAGGCGGACGGCGTGGCGGGCCGGGCGGCTGCGCCCTCGCAGATGTTCGAGCACTGGTTCCTGGCCATCCAGGCCGCCGAATCGGGCCTGGGCGCGCTCGTGGCCCCCGTGCCGCTGGTGGCCGATGCGCTGGCGCAGGGGCGGCTCGTCGCGCCGCACGGCAGCGTGGCCGGGCAGGGTGCCTACGTGCTGCTGTGGCCGCGCGGCAGGCGCTCGGTGTAACGCGACCGTTTCATGGCGTGGCTGCGCGGGCAGGTGCCACCCGCGCAATGATGCTCAGGCGCCGCCCAGGGCCTGGTACAGCGTGGCGTGGTTGACCAGGCGGTTCAGCCGGTTCTCGGCCAGTGCCGTCTCGGCGGAGCGGCGCTTTTCCTGGGCGTCGAGCCAGGGCTTGAGCGCCACGGCGCCCGCGCGGTAGCGCACCTCGTAGAGGCGCTCGGCCCTGCGCGCGTCGGCCAGCGACTGTTCGAGCTGCGCAGCCTGCTCGGCGTACTGCCGGCGGGCCGACAGCGCGTTGTCCACGTCGGTCAGGGCCTGGTAGAGCGTCTGGCGGAAGGTGACCACTGCGCGCTCGTAGTCGGCCTGCGCGATGGCGGTGCTGATGCGCATCTCCGTCTGGTTGAGGAACGGCAGCACCAGCCCCGCGCCCAGCGTGGCCACGGGATTGGCCAGCACGCTGCCGAGCGCGCTGCTGGCGCCGCCGAGCGCTCCGGTGAGCGAGAGCTGGGGGTAGTACGACAGGCGCGTCGCGTCGCCGCTGGCCAGCGTGCCGCGCAGCCGCAGCTCGGCCGCGCGCAGGTCGGGGCGGCGCGCCAGCAGCTCGGCCGGCAGGCCGGCGGTCACGTCGGGCAGCGACGCGGCGGGCAGGGTTTGCGGCGCGCTCCATCCCGGGGCGGCGGGTCCGGTGGCCGAGCCGTCGAACAACAGCACGAGCGCGTTCGAGGTTTCCACGTACTGCTGCTGCAAATTGGCCAGGGCGGCGCGCTGGCTCGCCAGGCTCTGGCGCGACTCGGCCAGTTCCAGTGACGAGACCGCGCCCGCGTCGTATTGCGTCTGCACCAGCGCGAGCGTGCGCTCGGCATAGCCGATGCTCTCGGTGGCCGCCGCCAGGCGCTGGTTGTAGTAGGCGAGCTGCCAGTACAGCGTGGCCGTGGTGCCCGCCAGGGCCTGGGCCGTGGCCTCGCGGTCCTCTGCCGTGGCCTGGGCTTCCCAGCGCGCGGCGTCGAGCGATGCGCCCAGGCGGTTCCACAGGTCCAGCTCGTAGCTCACGCCCAGCGAGGCGCTGTTCGAGCGCGTGGTGCCGCCGCCGTCCAGCGGCCGCCCCGCGCTCGTGCTGAGGTTCGCGTTGACGCTGGGGCGGTGCTCCGTGAGCCGGGCCTGCAGCTGCGCGCGCCGCACCTGGATGGTGGCCGCGGCCAGGTTGTTGTTGCGCGTCAGCGCGGCTTCGACCAGGCTGTCGAGCACCGGGTCGTTGAAGGCCTTCCACCAGTGGCCGGTGGCGGCCTGCGCATCGCGTGCGCCGGCCTGTGCCTGCGGGGCGTTCGGCCATTGGGCGGGCACCGCCACGGCGGGCGCCTCGTAGGGCGTGCGCAGCGTGGAGCAGCCGGCGAGCGCCAGGGCCAGCGCCAGCATGGCGGGGCGAAGGAGTGCGGTCTGTGTCATGGGAAGCCCTGGGTTTTCGTCCGAAAAATACAAGCCAAATCGGCCTCTAGCGCTTATCTGGAAAGCGCAAGCAGCTATTGAAAAGAGAGCTACTCACGCGCCAGCGCCTGGACCGGGTCGAGCCGTGCGGCGCTGCGCGCCGGCAGGAAGCCGAAGACCACGCCGATCAGCGAGGCGCACGCGAAGGCCGCGGCCATGGAGCTGGTCGAGTACGCCATCTGGAACTCGCTGCTGGCGCGCGCGAACACCGCGCCGAACGCGAGCGCGGCCAGGATGCCGAGCACGCCGCCGATCAGGCACACCAGCACGGCCTCGATCAGGAACTGCTGCTGGATGTCGCTCTGGCGCGCCCCCACGGCCATGCGCACGCCGATCTCGCGCGTGCGCTCGGTCACGCTGACCAGCATGATGTTCATCACGCCGATGCCGCCCACCACCAGCGAGATCACGGCGATGGAGGAGATCAGCAGCGTCATGGTGCGCGTGGTGGCCTCGATCGTCTGGCGGATGCTGTCGGTGTTGAGCACGTAGAAGTCCTTGCGCCCGTGGCGTCGCTCCAGCAGCTGGTTGATGCCCTGCTCGGCGGCCTCGGTGGGCGCGTCGTCGCGCACGCGCACCGTGATGCTGCGCAGGTAGTTCTGGTTGACGACGCGGCTCATGGCCGTGGTGTAGGGCACGAAGACGTTGAGCGCCTCGCTGTTGCCGAAGGCCGAGTCGCTTTTGGCCGCCACGCCGATCACGCGCACCGGCACGCTGCCCAGCAGCACGACCTCGCCCACGGGGTTGGGCGTGTTGGGGAACAGCGTCTTGCGCGTGTTGTCGTCGATCACGGCCACCTGGTCGCGGCGCGCGACGTTGTCGGCGTCGAAGGCGTTGCCCTGGGCGATCTTCACGCCCTTGACGCGGAAGTACTGCTCGCCTGCGCCCATCACCGTGGCCGAGGCCTCGACGTTGCGGTAGCGGGCCGTCACGCTGCTGGACAGCGTGGGCGTGACGCTGTCCACGTAGCCCTGGCGCGCGAGCGCGTCGGCATCGGCGGGCACCAGGGTGCGCACGGCGGCCGCGCGCCGGTCACCGAAGCCCGAGCCCGAGAAGATCTCGATGGTGTTGGTGCCGATGGCGCTGATGTTCTTGAGCACCTGCTGGCGCGAGCCCTCGCCCAGCGCCACCACGGCCACCACCGAGGCGATGCCGATGATGATGCCCAGCATGGTCAGGAAGGTGCGCAGGCGGTGCGCGTTCATGGCCAGCAGCGCCATCTGGAAGGCTTCGATGAAGCGGTCGCGCAGCGCCCCTAGCCCGTCGCGCGGCGCGGGCGCGGCGGGGCGGGCGCCGGCCGCGGGGCCGGTTGGGGTGCGCGCGGCGGCGCGCGCCGTGGGGTGGTCGCCGATGATGCAGCCGTCGCGGATCTCGATGATCCGCTCGGCATGCTCGGCCACGGCCATGTCGTGCGTCACGATGATGATGGTGTGGCCTTCGGCGTGCAGCTCCTGGAGGATCTTCATCACCTCCTCGCCGCTCGCGGTGTCGAGTGCGCCCGTGGGCTCGTCGGCCAGGATCACGCTGCCGCCGTTTATGAGCGCCCGCGCGATGGACACGCGCTGCTGCTGCCCGCCCGAGAGCTGGCCGGGACGGTGGCCCATGCGGTCCTGCAGGCCCAGCCGCGCCAGCAGGGCTGCGGCGCGCTCGTGGCGCTGCGGGCCGGGCACGCCGGCGTACACGGCCGGCACCTCCACGTTGCCGCGCGCCGTCAGGTCGCCCAGCAGGTGGTAGCGCTGGAATATGAAGCCGAAGTGGCCCCGGCGCAGCGCGGCCAGCTCGTCGGCATCCAGCGAGTGCGTCTCGCGCCCGCCCACGCGGTAGCTGCCGGCGGTGGGCTGGTCCAGGCAGCCCAGGATGTTCATGAGCGTGGACTTGCCCGAGCCCGACTGCCCGACGATGGCCACCATCTCGCCCGCGCGGATGTCCAGGTCGATGTCCTTGAGCACGGCGATGGTGCCTTCGCCGGCCGGGAATTCGCGGCGCAGACCGCGCAGCTCGAGCAGCGCGGGGCCCGTGCCGCCTGCAGCGCCGCCCACGGTGGAGGAGGGGAATTCCTGCTTCATCGCGGCGGCCTCACAGGCGCATCGGCGGGCGACGCATGTTGCCCTGCTGCGGCGCTCCGCCGGCGGCGGCTTCGCCCAGCACGACCTTGTCGCCCTCGGCCAGGCCCTCGGTCACCTCGGCGCTCACGTTGTTGTTGATGCCCACGCGGATCTGGCGCTGCTGGGGCTGGCCGTCCTCGCCCAGCACGCGCACGGCGTAGCGGCCGTCCTTGCCGCGGCGGCCGAGCGCCGACGAGGGGGTGACGATCGCGTCCTTGGCCTGCGCGCGCACGATGGTCACCTGCGCCGTCATCGAGATGCGCAGCTTGTTGTCCGGGTTGGGCACGTCGAACAGGCCGTTGTAGTAGATGGCCGTGGTGGTGCTGGTGCTCGTGCTGGAGGACGATGCGCCCGTGCTCTCGGTGAGGATGGCGTCGGTCGCGGGCTCGATGGTGCGCAGCTTGGCGTGGTAGCGCTCGTCGGGCTGGCCCAGGATCGTGAAGTACACGGGCAGGCCGGGCTGCACCTTCACCACGTCGGCCTCGGAGATCTGGGTCTTCACCGTCACCGTGTCGAGCTGCGCCACCTTGATGATGGTGGGGGTGGTCTGGTTGGCGTTCACCGTCTGGCCCTGCTGCACCACCAATGCCACGACGATGCCGTCGATGGGCGAGACGATCTTCGTGTAGCCCAGGTTCACCTTGGCCGTGTCGGCCGTGATCTCGGCCTGCTTGATCTGGGCGCGCAGCGCGGCGATGTTGGCGCGCGTGGTGGCGAGCTTGGCCTCGGCGGCCTCGAAGTCGGCGCGCGAGCCCGCCTCGTTGTCGAACAGGTGTTTCTGGCGCTTGTAGGCCAGCTCGGCCTCGATCAGCGAGGCCTGCTGCGCGGCGAGCTGGGCGCGCACGTTCTCCAGCGCGGCCTCGGCGTTGCGCACGGTGTTCTGCTGCGTGGTCGAGTCGATCTCGGCCACGGGCTCGCCCTTCTTCACGCGCTGGCCCAGCTCCACGAACAGGGTCTTGACCTGGCCCGACACCTGCGCGCCCACGCTCACCTGCTTGAAGGCCTGCACGGTGCCCGTGGCCAGCACCGAATCCTCCAGGTCGCCGCGCGTGGCGGTGGCGGTCACGAAGCGCGGGGCGGGCGGGGCGCTGAAGAACAGCAGCTTGGCGCCCACGGCCAGGGCCGCGAGCACGATCAGGGCGAGGACGATGCGCCAGGGGGTGAAGAGCTTGCGGGAGATCGGCATGGCCGCGAGTGTGCCAAGGCCGCCCGGGGCCGCTTGTGGCGCTTGCGTAAAGTTGGGTAAACCGGCGTGCTAAGCTGGCCCGATTTCCGACGGAGAACCTGCCCCATGCCCGGACTCTTGCCCGATGTCGACCCCGATGGCCTGCTCGAATTCTCGGTGGTCTACACCGACCGTGCGCTCAACCACATGTCCAAGCGCTTCACGGGCGTGATGCAGGACATCCTGGCCACGCTCAAGGAGGTCTACCACGCGCACACGGCCGTGCTCGTGCCCGGCAGCGGCACCTTCGGCATGGAGGCCGTGGCGCGCCAGTTCGCCAACCGGCAGAAGGTGCTCATCGTGCGCAACGGCTGGTTCAGCTACCGCTGGAGCCAGATCTTCGACGCCGATGCGGGCCTGGGCGGCGGCGCCGTGGTGTGCAAGGCGCGCAGGCAGGGCGACGGCCCGCAGGCACCCTGGGCGCCGTGCCCGGCTGACGAGGTGGCCGCAGCCATCCGCGCCGAGGCGCCGAAGGTGGTCTTCGCGCCGCACGTGGAGACGGCCAGCGGCATCCTGCTGACCGACGACTACATCCGCACCGTAAGCGCCGCCGCGCACGAGGTGGGCGCGCTCTTCGTGCTCGACTGCGTGGCCTCGGGCGCCATGTGGGTGGACATGGAGAAGACCGGCGTGGACGTGCTGATCTCGGCGCCGCAGAAGGGCTGGAGCAGCTCGCCCTGCTGTGCCATGGTGATGCTCAGCGAGCGCGCGCGCCAGGCCATCGACGGCACGCAAAGCTCCAGCTTCTCGTGCGACCTCAAGAAATGGATGCAGATCGCGGAAGGCTACGAGAAGGGCCAGCACGCCTACCACACCACCATGCCCACCGACGCGCTGGTGCGCCTGCGCGACGTGATGCTGGAGACGCGCGCCTACGGCTTCGCCAAGGTGCGCGAGGAGCAGATCGCCCTGGGCGCCAAGGTGCGTGCGCTGCTCGAGTCGCGCGGCTTCCCCAGCGTGGCGGCCGAGGGCTGGAAGGCGCCCGGCGTGGTCGTGAGCTATACCACCGACCCTGGCATCCAGAGCGGCAAGAAGTTCCTGGAGGTGGGCCTGCAGACCGCCTCGGGCGTGCCGCTGCAGTGCGACGAAGGGCCGGACTTCCAGACCTTCCGCATCGGCCTCTTCGGCCTGGAGAAGTGGCACAACGTGGACCGCACCGTGGGCCAGCTCGCCGCCGCGCTCGACAAGGTGGCGCCGCGCGGCTGACGCTCATGGGGTCGCGCCCTCCTGCCGGATCAGGTCCAGCCCCTGCCGGTAGGTGGTCACCTCGAAGCCGGGAAACCGGCGCTTGAACTTCGCGGAGTCGAAGAGGTTGTCCTGCCCGTAGCGGGGCAGCAGTTCCCGGATCTCGCGCACCTGCTTCGAGAACAGCCCGGCGGCGGCCAGGGTCCACTTGCCGATGACCGTATAGGGCGCCTCCCGGCCGAACACCTCGCAGGCCATGGCGACGAACTCGCGGTACGTCGGCCGATCGTCGCAGCAGGGCAGGTGCCAGGTCTGCCCGAACGCATCGGGCGCATTGCCCAGGGCCGCCAGCGCGCGGCTCGCATCGGGCGTCCAGATGAGCGTGCGCCGCGTGTCGTCGCGCACGGGCACGCGGGGCTTCTCGCCGGCCTGGAGCTGCTCGATGACCAGTGCATTGGTGAAGCTCTGCGTCTTGCCGGGGCCGTAGAACTCGGGGGCCCGGCCGATAAGCACGGGAATCTCCCCGCGCGCCATCTCCTCGAGCACCATGGTGGCCATCGCCGCGCGCACCTTGCCCTTGCGTCCCACGGGCGCGAAGGGCGTCGCCTCTGTCTGCAGCCGGCTGTCCTGCGGGTACATGTAGGTGTTGTCGAAGTAGGCGAAGCGGGCGCCCGCCGCGCGGCAGGCGTCCAGGGCGTTCTTCAGCATCGTGGGGAACTGCGCTTCCCACAGCGCGGTGTCCGGCGGCAGGCCGGCCGTGAAGTAGACGACGCTGCTGCCTTGCACCGCCTCCAGGGTCTGCCGCGCATCCAGCAGGTTGGCGGATACCAGGTGGTCGTCGCCGTTCACCGGGCGGGGATTGCGGCTGACGAGCCGCAGGCGGTCCGTGTGACGGCGCCGCAGCGCGCGCGCCAGTTCCGTGGCGATCTGGCCGTTGGCCCCCAATACCGTCTGTACTCCGTTCGCGTCCATAGTGTGGCGTTGTGTGGCTGACGGCGGGCAGATTAACCTTGAAGCCCACTGCAATGCCAAACCCGGCGCCCGCCGTTCAGCGGGCTTCGCGTGCGGCGGCTTCGGCCTGCTCGGCCTCGTGCGCTCGGGCAATGGCCAGGATCACGTCGCGCGCCAGGCGGCGCTTGGGCACGGGCAGACGCAGGTAGATGTCGAACAGCTCCCGATCCTGGTAGCCCACGCCCGTGTGCCATTGGGGCTGGCGTTCGCGCACGGCATGCTTGTCCGTGCTGCCGTAGACCAGCGCCTGCACGGGCACGCCCAGCCAGTCGGCCAGCGTCGCGAGCTTGCGATGGTCGGGCAGGGTCTCGCCCAGCAGCCAGCGGCGTACGCCGTGCAAGGTCATGGGCTTGCCCCAGTGGCGGGTGTTGAACTCGCGCTCCAGCACGGCAGGCTTGGGCTCGTAGCCCGCTGCCACCATCGCCGCACGTAACCTCTGCGCAAACTGTGTCTTTGCATCCTGCATGCAGTCACACTAGGAAGGCCGCCACGTGTAGGCGTTATTCAATGGGATAGTTACGTAAAATGATTGCGCTTCGGTTACAACAAAGAGAGGCAGCATGGCCGGCCCTCGTTGCCGGCAGTTGCAGGAGTTTTCATGAGCCTTCCTTCCCAGCCCAAGAATCCACCCCTTCCTCCGCCGTGTGCGATCGCGGACACCCAGCGGCCCGCAGCCCTGCCGCAGGTGCCGCCGTTGACGCGCGCCCAACTCGACGCCATGCAGGCCAACGTGCGGCGCCTGCGCGAGTTGCGCGACTCGCCCCGGCCCGCCGGCGACGCGAAGCCGCCGGGCTGAACACGGGCTTTCTTCCGACGCGGCGCCGCCATGGGGCGTGATAGCGTGGGGCCTCCGAAGTACCCGCCTTGCCAATGATCCCTTCCCTTGGCTCGACCGAGAGCGCCACCCTCGCCCGCCAGGCGGACCTGGCCCGGGCCCGGCGGCTGGCCCTGGGCCTGCTGCTGCTGTTCGCCGCCCTCTTCATCGCCAGCACCATTGCGCCGCGCAGCCTGTGGTCCGACGCCATCAAGGCCGTGGCCGAGGCCGCGATGGTCGGCGCGCTGGCCGACTGGTTCGCCGTGTCGGCGCTGTTCCGGCGCGTGCCGCTGCCGCTGGTGCAGCGGCACACGGACATCATCGCGCGCAACAAGGACCGCATCGGCGGCAACCTCGCGGCCTTCGTGCGCGACGAGTTCCTGGATGCGCCCGCGCTCGTCTCCATGATTCGCCGCCACAACCCGGCCGGCATGCTGGCGCAGTGGCTCAGCGCGCCGGCCAACGCCGGCCTGCTGGGGCGGCAGGTGGCGCGCCTGGGACTGATGGCGCTGGAGACGGCGGAGGACGCCAAGATCCAGGCTTTCCTCGCGCAGTCGGCGCGCGCGCTGGTGGCGCGGCTGGACCTGTCGCGCTCCATGTCCGCGGCGATCTCGGCGCTCACCCATGAAGGGCGCCACCAGGCGCTGCTGGACGACGTGCTGGCGCGCGTGGGCGGCATGGTGCGCACGCCGCAGGCGCGCGCCTTCGTCGCCGACACGCTGGTGCAGTGGATCCGGCGCGAGCATCCGCTCAAGCAGAAGGTGCTGCCCACCGACTGGCTCTCGGGCAAGGGCGCGGCGGCCATCACCCATGCGGTGGACACGCTGCTCAAGGCCGTGGCCGAGGACCCGCAGCACGAGCTGCGCGAGGCGCTGGACGGCGCGCTGCAGCGCCTGGCGGCCCGTCTGCAGGACGACCCCGAATGGACGCGGCGCGGCGAGGAGCTGCGCGACTACCTGCAGAACGACGAAGTGCTGGGCCGCTACGTGAGCGGCCTCTGGGCGGACCTGCGCGGCAAGCTGCGCGCCGACCTGGACAACCCCGACTCCGTGGTCGCGCGCCGCGCGGCGGAGCTGGGCCAGTGGCTGGGCATGTCGCTCGCGGGCGATGCGGCGCTGCGCATCCGCCTGAACGTGCAGCTGGAGCTGTGGGTGGCCACGCTGGCGCCCGACGTGGCGCAGTCCGTGGCCACGCACATCAGCGACACGGTGCGCCGCTGGGACGCGCGCGAGCTCTCGCGCCTGGTGGAGCTGCACATCGGCCGCGACCTGCAGTACATCCGCATCAACGGCACGCTGGTGGGCGGGCTGATCGGGCTGGTGCTGTTCTCGGTGTCGCACGCGGGCGCGCTGTGGAACGCGCTGCGCACTATGAATTGAATAGCTGCCAGCGCTTAATGGATAAGCGCTAGAGGCCGATTGGGCTTTAGAAGCGTGGCAGGTCCGGGTGGCTGATCTGCCCGCCGCGCACCAGCATCTTTCCGTATTCGGCGCAGCGGTTGAGCGTGGGAATCACCTTGCCGGGGTTGAGCAGACCGGCCGGGTCGAACGCGTGCTTCAGGGCGATCATCTGCGCGTTCTCCTCGGTGGTGAACTGGGTGCACATGCTGTTGAGCTTCTCCACGCCCACGCCGTGCTCGCCCGTCACCGTGCCGCCCATCCGCACGCTGGTCTCCAGGATGTCGGCGCCGAAGAGTTCGCAGCGGTGCAACTCGTCGGGGTCGTTGGCATCGAACAGGATCAGCGGGTGCAGGTTGCCGTCGCCCGCGTGGAACACGTTGCAGCAGCGCAGGCGGTACTTCTTCTCCATCTCCTGGATGGCGAGCAGGATGTCGGCCAGGCGCTTGCGCGGGATGGTGGAGTCCATGCACATGTAGTCGGGGCTGATGCGGCCGCTGGCGGGGAAGGCGTTCTTGCGGCCGCTCCAGAAGCGCATGCGCTCCTCCTCGCTCTCGCTCACGCTGATGGCGGTGGCGCCCGCGCCGCGCAGCACCTCGCTCATGCGGGCGATTTCCTCCTCCACCTCCTCGGGCGTGCCGTCGGATTCGCACAGCAGGATGGCCTCGGCCGTCAGGTCGTAGCCGGCCTTCACGAAGTCCTCGACGGCGGCGGTCATGGGCTTGTCCATCATCTCCAGCCCGGCGGGGATGATGCCGGCGGCGATCACGGCGGCCACCGCGTCGCCGGCTTTGCGCACGTCGTCGAAGCTGGCCATGATGCAGCGCGCGAGCTGCGGCTTGGGCACCAGCTTGACGGTGACTTCCAGCGCCACGGCCAGCATGCCCTCGCTGCCGATCACGGCGGCCAGCAGGTCGTAGCCGGGCGCGTCCAGCGCCTCGCTGCCGAAGGTGACGGGCTCGCCCTCCATGGTGAAGCCGCGCACGCGCAGCACGTTGTGCACCGTCAGGCCGTATTTCAGGCAGTGCACGCCGCCGGAGTTCTCGGCCACGTTGCCGCCGATGGTGCAGGCGATCTGGCTGCTGGGGTCGGGCGCGTAGTAGAGGCCGTGGGGCGCGGCCGCCTCGCTGATGGCGAGGTTGCGCACGCCGCACTGCACGCGCGCGGTGCGGCTCACGGGGTCGACCGAGAGGATGCGATTGAATTTGGCCAGCGACAGCGTCACGCCCATCGCATGCGGCATGGCCCCGCCCGACAGGCCCGTGCCCGCGCCGCGCGCGACCACGGGCACCTGCAGGCGGTGGCAGGCCTTGAGCACGGCCTGTACCTCCTCCTCGGTCTCCGGCAGGCAGACGACCAGCGGGCGCTGGCGGTAGGCGGTGAGGCCGTCGCACTCGTAGGGCGTGGTGTCCTCGCTCTGCCAGAGCAGCGCGTGCTGCGGCACGCAGGCCGAGAGGGCCTGCACGACTTCGGACTGGCGCTGGGCGCGCTCGGTGGGTGTGGGGCTGGACATCCCGCCACTGTAGGCGATGGCGGGCGCGGGGGCTTTGAGTTTTCTTGCAGGCGGCCGTGAAGCAGGTTGTGCGAATGCTTCACTATTGATAGCTGCTTGCGCTTTCCAGATAAGCGCTGGATGCCGATTCGGCTTGTATTCTCAGGCCATGGAGCGGCGCAGCCACTCGGCGAACGCGGCGCACTCCCAGCGGTCCATGGTGCCGGTGCGCCAGCACAGGTAGTGCGCGTGCGGGCTGGGCGCCTCGGTGTCGAACAGGCGCACCAGCGTGCCCTGGTCCAGCCAGGGCGCTCCGAGCTTGAGGCGCACCAGCGCCACGCCCATGCCGGCGGCGGCCGCGTCGCACATCAGGCCGATGTCGTTGAACTGCGAGCCCTCGGCGGGCGCGGGCCAGTCCAGGCCGCAGGCGTCGAACCAGCTGCGCCAGGGCTCCAGCGGGCTGCGCAGCAGGGGCACGTCCTGCAGGTCCTCCGGGCGCTCGAAGGGGCCGTGCTCGCGCACGAAGCCGGGCGAGGCCAGGGGCGTGACCACGTCGCGCGCGATCTCCACGTGCTCCATGTCGGCGTAGTGGCCAGGGCCGAAGCGCACCACGAGGTCGGCGTCCTCGGCCACCACGTCCAGCAGCGGGATGGAGACCTGCAGGGCCAGGTCGATCTCGGGGTAGGCTTCGGTGAACTGGCGCAGCCGCGGGATGAGGATGGCGCGCGCGAACGTGGGGGTGACGGCGATCTTCAGCCGCCGCTTGCCCGGCGCGCCGGCCGCGCCGGGGAAGCGCTGCAGCGCGGTGAGGCCCTCGCGCACGTGGGCCAGGTAGGCGCTGCCGTCGGTGGTGAGGGAGAAGTCCGCGCGGCCGAACAGGCGCGTGCCCAGGATCTGCTCGAGCTGCTTGACGCGGTGGCTCACGGCGCTGGGCGTGACGCACAGCTCGTCGGCCGTCTGCGTCACGCTGCGCAGGCGCGCCAGCGCCTCGAAGGTCAGCAGGCACTGGATGGGCGGGATGCGCCGCAGTCCAGCCATGTCCAGTGCGGGCGGGGCCATGGTGCGCTCAGCGGAAGACGACGGTCTTGTGGCCGTTGAGCAGCACGCGGTGCTCGCTGTGCCATTTCACGGCGCGGGCCAGCACCAGGCTTTCGGTGTCGCGGCCGCGGGCGGTGAGGTCTTCGACGGTGTCGGTATGGTCCGCCCTTGTAACATCTTGTTCGATAATCGGACCTTCGTCGAGGTCGGCCGTGACGTAGTGCGCGGTGGCGCCGATCAGCTTCACGCCGCGGTCGTGGGCCTGGTAGTAGGGCTTGGCGCCCTTGAAGCTGGGCAGGAAGCTGTGGTGGATGTTGATCGCGCGGCCGGCCAGCTTGGTGCACAGGTCGTTCGACAGCACCTGCATGTAGCGCGCCAGCACCACCAGCTCCGCCCCCTCGCTTTGGATGATCTCGTATTGCCGGGCCTCGGCCTGGGCCTTGGTGGCGGCCGTGACGGGGATGTGGTGGAACGGAATGTTGTAGCTGGCCGCGAGCTGGTAGAAATCGCGGTGGTTGCTGACGATGGCGCGGATGTCGATGGGCAGCAGGCCGCTTTTCCAGCGGAACAGCAGGTCGTTGAGGCAGTGGCCCTCGCGGCTGACCATCAGCACGGTCTTCATGGCCTCGCTGGCCGCGTGCAGGCTGCAGCGCATGGCGTGCGTCTCGGCGAAGGCGGCCAAGGCGCCCTTGAGGGCCTCGCCGTCGGCACCGGAGGCGCCGGCCAGCGCGAACTGCACGCGCATGAAGAACAGGCCCGTGCCGTGGTCGTTGTACTGGGCGGCTTCCTCGATGTTGCCGCCATGCTCCAGCAGAAAGCCCGTGACGGCGTGCACCAGCCCGAGCCGGTCGGGGCAGGACAGAGTCAGGATGTAAGAATGGGTCATATGCCGCGATTGTCGCAGCCCGGGGTGAGGTATTGATGGAGGAAACAAGCACAGGCAAGGCATCGAGGATCACGCCCGGCTGGGGCATGGTCCTCTACCTGGCCCTGGGCGTGGCCTGGGTGTTCGTGGGCGACGCGCTGCTCGCCGCCTTCGCCGACGACCCGCGCAGCCTCACGCGCTACCAGACCTGGAAAGGCTGGGCCTACGTGCTGTTCACCGGCCTGCTGGCCTGGTGGCTGCTGCGGCGCATGCACAGCGCCGACCGCCGGCGCGGGGCGCTGGAGCGCGACGTGGGGCGCATTGGGCGCTATGCGTCCGCCGGCGTCGCACGCGTGGCCCTGGACGGGCGCGTGCTCTGGGCCGACGAGCGCCTGTGCGGCTGGCTGGGCATGTCGCGGCAGGAGGCGGGCCGGCATGTGTTCTCCGCGCTGGTGCCGCCCTCCGACATGGGCTGGGCCATGGCCCAGCTGGAGCGACTGCGCAGCGGCCAGATCGACCACTACCAGGACAAGCGCCTGTGCCGCCCGGCGGACGGCCGCCCCGCCGTGCCCGTGCTGTGCACCGTGAGCCATGTGCCCGCCGCGGACGGCGAACCCGAGCAGTTGGTGTGCGTGCTGCAGGACATCGGCGAGGCCGAGGCCGCCCGCGCGGCGCTGGAGCGCAGCGAGACGCGCCTGCGCCTGGCGCTGGACGGTAGCGGCAGCGGCATGTGGGACTGGGACATGGCGCAGTCCCAGGCCACGTATTCGCAAGGGGTGGTGCGCATGCTGCGCTACGACGGCGAGCGGCTGGGCGCCAGCGTCAACCTGCTGGAGCGCCTGCACCCCGAGGATACGGTGCGTGTGCGCCAGTCGGTCCTGCGGACGCTCTGTGCGGACCGTCCGTTCCAGGAAACGGCGCGCCTGCAGTGCTTCGACGGCACCTACCGCTGGTTTCATGCGCGGGGCATGCGCCACATGGGCGCCGACGGGCGGCCCGAGCGCTTCTCGGGCATCCTGACCGACCTCACGGCCGAGCGCCAGGCGCAGCAGCGCCAGCGGCTGGCGGCCACCGTGGTGGACAACACCATCGAGGGCGTGGTGGTCACCGATGCGCACAGCCGCATCCTCTCGGTCAACGCGGCGTTCACGCGCCTCATGGGCTACACCGAGGCCGAGCTGCTGGGCAAGACGCCGCGCGTCTTCAAGTCCGGGCGCCACGACCGCGCGTTCTACGAGGCCCTGTGGGAAAGCCTGCGCGGCACCGGCCACTGGCGCGGCGAGATCTGGAACCGGCGCAAGAACGGCGAGATCTTCCCCGAGCGCATGTCGCTGTCGGCCGTGCACGACGCGGTGGGCCAGGTCACGCACTACGTGTGCATGTTCAGCGACATCTCCGAGGAGAAGGCGCAGCGCGAGCGGCTGGAGTTCCTCGCCCACTGCGACCCGCTCACGGGCATCGCCAACCGCGCCCACTTCGGCGAGCTGCTGGCCGAGGCCGTGCGGGAGGCCGGCGACCGCGGCGAGCGCCTGGCCGTGCTGCAGCTCAACCTGGACCGCTTCAAGGACGTGAACGGCAGCTACGGCCACGCCGTGGGCGACGAGGTGCTCAAGCACATCGCGCGGCAGATGCAGGAGGCCCTGCGCCCCGGCGACCTGCTGGGGCGCATGGCGGGCGACGAGCTGGCCGTGCTCGCGCGCGCGCTGCAGCGGCCCGAGGACGCGGGCGCCTACGCGCGCGAACTCATCGCCGCCGTGGCGCGGCCCTGGCGCTCGCCCGAGGGGCTGGCCGTGGTGGCCAGCGCCAGCGTGGGCATCTGCCTGTTCCCCGACCACATGCGCACCGCGCAGACGCTGCAGCAAGGCGCGCACGCGGCCGTCTACGGCGCCAAGGCCCTGGGGCGCGGCGCATGGTGCTTCTTCGACGAGGGCATGACCCAGGCCGCCCACGAGCGGCTGGCGATGGAGGCGCGGCTGCGCATGGCGCTGCGCGAGCCGGGGCAGCTGCAGGTGTACTACCAGCCGCAGGTGGACATCGCCAGCGGCCGCATCGTCGGTGCGGAGGCGCTGGTGCGCTGGTTCGAGCCCGGCAGCGGCCGGGCCGTCTCGCCGGCGCAGTTCATCCCCGTGGCGGAAAGCTCGGGCCTCATCGGCCCGCTGGGCGAATGGGTGCTGGCCCAGGTCTGCCTGCAGGGCCGGCAGTGGCGCGCCGAAGGGCTGCCGCCGCTGACGCTGGCGGTGAACATCTCGCAGCACCAGTTCCACCTGACGGACCTGAGCGGCAGCGTGGCCGCCGCACTGGAAGTCTCCGGCTACCCGCCGCAGGCGCTGGAGCTGGAGATCACCGAATCGGCGCTGGCCGCCCGCCCGGAGGAGGCGCGGCAGGTGCTGCAGCGCCTGCGCGCGCAGGGCCTGCGCATCGCGGTGGACGACTTCGGCACTGGTTACTCGTCGCTGGCGCACCTCAAGCGCTTTCCCATCGACGTGCTCAAGATCGACCAGGGCTTCATCCGCGACATCCCGCGCAGCGCTGACGACATGGCCATCAGCGCGGCCATCATCGCCATGGGCCGCAGCCTGGGGCTGTCGGTGCTGGCCGAAGGGGTGGAGACGGCCGAGCAGCTTGCCTTCCTGCGCGAGCGGGGGTGCGACGCGTTCCAGGGCTACCTGTGCAGCCGTCCCCTGCCGCCGCAGGAATTCGCGGCGCTGCTGCGGGCGCGCTAGCTACCGAGCGCCGGGCCAGCGCGCGCGCAGCTCGACACAGTGGTCGCGCGGCGGCAGCGCCGGCGTGAGGTGGATGTGGTCTGCTTCCAATTCGATAGCTGGCTGCGCTTTCCCCGCCTGCGCTATCGCCACTTTTTGCTTCATATCCGGCGGCAGCCAGGTCGGCACGCCCAGGCTGCGCTGCACGTGGCCGAGGCCCGCCACCAGCACCACCGTGTGCCCCGGCTGGCGCGCCTCGCGCAGGGCCTGGGCCATGCTGGCGTCGCGCGCCAACTGGATGCGGGCCATGGGCGCCAGCCGGTCCTCGGGCAGCAGTCCGCAGTGGCCCTCGGCGATGGCCGTGCGCTGGCGCTGCCATGCGGGCGGGGGCAAGTGCGTGTCGTAGCGCGTGTCCTGCATGGCCTCGCGCATGCGCGCACGCGGCAGGTTGCCGCCGCGCACCGGCACGCCGGCGGCGACGGCGGCCATCACCACGGGGCCGTACTGCGCCCAGGGCCAGGCCGCATCGTTCCAGTGCAGTGCGGCGCGCACCTCGGATTCGGCGGCGCCGGCCGGCAGGCCGTCGGTGCGGGTGCCCAGCTCCGCCATCTCCAGCACCAGCGCGGCCAGGCGGCCTTGTCCGGCCAGCCGGCGCACGGTGTCTTCCTGCCAGCGCTGGTGCTCGGACGCATCGTGCTGCTCGCCCAGCAGCAGCACGTCGGGCTGCGGCCAGCGGGCAAGCTGCGCCGGCCAATCCTGCGGCGCGGGCGGGGCGCTGGCGCAGCCCAGCAGGAGCAGCGCCGCGAGGCAGGCGGCAAGCCGCAGCGCCCGGGGAAGGGGAGACAGGAGCATGCCCGCATGGTAGGGCACGGGCCGTGCGCGGTGGCTTGCGCAGGGTCATGGCCAGGGTGCAACCGGATGTAAATGCGGGCTTTCGCGGGCTGGGCCGCGCGCGGCCGGAAGGGGCTGCTACAACAAATGTAGGAGCGGAGGCGGACAGTCCACAAGGTCTTGATGGCGATCCAGCCGCAGGCCCTCCGGGCGGTGTACAAACCCGGGTTTGCGCCGCCGCTCGCGGCGCCCCCGACACCCCTTTCCCCCCGGAGCCTTCCGCCATGCAACGTGAAACCACCGACCTTGCGCCCAGCCTGCCCGCGCAGCCCATCAGCCTGGATGTGCTGCGGGAGAAATACTTCAAGAATGGCGAGAGCGACGTGGACGACCTGTTCGGGCGCGTGGCGCGCGCGCTCGCCTCGGTGGAACGCGAGGAACTGCGCGAGGCCATGGAGGCGCGCTTCCTCGACAACCTGCGCTCGGGCGCGATCGGCGCCGGCCGCATCATGAGCGCGGCGGGCACCGACATCCAGGCCACGCTCATCAACTGCTTCGTGCAGCCCGTGGGCGACTGCATCCAGGGCGTGGACGACGCCGGCTATCCCGGCATCTACGAGGCCCTGCGCGAGGCCGCCGAAACCATGCGCCGCGGCGGCGGCGTGGGCTACGACTTCTCTCGTATCCGTCCGCGCGGCGCGCTGGTCAAGGGCACGGCGTCGATGGCTTCGGGGCCGTGCAGCTACATCAACGTGTTCGACCAGTCGTGCTCCACGGTGGAGAGCGCCGGCGCGCGCCGCGGCGCGCAGATGGGCGTGCTGCGCATCGACCACCCCGACGTGCTGGACTTCATCACCGCCAAGCGCACGCCCGGCCGCTGGAACAACTTCAACGTCTCCGTGGGGGTGCCCGACGCCTTCATGGAGGCGGTGGAGCAGGACCGCGACTGGGAGCTGGTGCACACGGCGGCCCCCGGAGCCGAGCTGCTCAAAGATGGGGCGCGCCAGCGCGCCGACGGCCAATGGGTGTACCGCACGGTGCGCGCGCGCGACCTGTGGGACACGATCATGAAGTCCGCCTACGACTTCGCCGAGCCCGGCATCCTGTTCCTGGACCAGATCAACACCGACAACAACCTGCACTACACCGAGAACATCCAGGCCACCAACCCCTGCGGAGAGCAGCCGCTGCCGCCCTACGGCTGCTGCGACCTGGGCCCCATCATCCTCACGCGCTTCGTGCGCAACCCGTTCGGCCTGCACGGGGCGGCGGCGTTCGACTTCGAGGCGTTCGAACAGGCCGTCGCCACCCAGGTGCGCGCGCTGGACAACGTGCTGGACGTGACCTTCTGGCCGCTGACACAGCAGCAGGCCGAGTCCGCCGCCAAGCGCCGCATCGGCGTGGGCTTCACCGGCATGGGCAACACCCTGGCCATGCTGTGCAGGCGTTACGACCGCCAGGAAGGGCGCGACATGGCCGTGCAGATCGCCGAGCGCATGCGCAATGCGGCCTACCGCGCTTCCGTCGAGCTGGCCAAGGAAAAGGGGCGCTTCCCCAAGTTCGACGCCGACGGCTACCTCGCCAAGGGCACCTTCGCCAGCCGCCTTCCCGAGGACATCCAGAAGGCCATCCGCAAGCACGGCATCCGCAACAGCCACCTGCTGTCCATCGCACCCACGGGCACGGTCAGCCTGGCCTTCGCCGACAACGCCTCCAACGGCATCGAGCCGCCGTTCTCGTGGACCTACACGCGCCGCAAGCGCGAGGCCGACGGCAGCAAGAGCGAGTACGTGGTGGAAGACTACGCTTGGCGCCTGTACAAGACCCTCGGCGGCGACGTGAACCGGCTGCCCGAGTATTTCGTGAACGCCATGGACATGGCGGCCGCCGACCACGTGGCCATGATGGAGGCCGTACAGCCCTACGTGGACACGGCCATCTCCAAGACCGTGAATGTGCCCGAGGACTACCCCTACGGCGACTTCAAGAACCTGTACCTGCAGGCCTGGCACTCGGGCCTCAAGGGCCTGGCCACCTACCGCCCCAACAGCATTCTGGGCGCTGTGCTGGAAGTGCCTGCCGCCGCGCCGGCCCCGGCACCGGAGCCCACGGCTGCAGCACCCGCTTTCGACCCCATGCGCACCATGATCGAGAGCCGCCCCAAGGGCGGCCTGTCGGCCGTGGCCGAGAAGCTGGAATACTGGACGCAGGAAGGCCACAAGACCCTCTACCTCATCGTCTCCTTCCTGCCCGTGCCGGACGGCCGGGGCGGCACGGTGGACCGCGCCATCGAGTTCTTCATGCCCGTGGGCCAGAGTGGCGAGTCGCAGCAGTGGATCACCTCCAGCATGCGCCTGCTGTCGCTGGCCGCGCGCGGCGGCTTCCTGGAGCGGGCGCTGTCCGACATGCGCAAGGTCGCCTGGGACCGCGGCCCCGTGCGCTTGGGGCAGCATGAACGCGCCGACGGCGCGCGCGTACCGCTGTGGCACGACTCCGAGGTGGCCGCCATCGCCTATGCCGTGCAGAACATCCTGGCCAGCCGCGCCCAGGCGCCCCAGCAGCAGGTGCTGCCGCTGGACGAGCCCGACATGCCTGCCGGCATGCCGCCCGCCATGGCCGGCAAGAAGTGCCACGAATGCGGCGCCCATGCCGTGATCCGCAAGGATGGCTGCGACTACTGCACCCAGTGCGGTGCATTGGGTAGCTGCGGTTGATGCTTCTGAAAAGATAGCTGGTCGCGCTTGACCAGAAAGGGCTGCGGGCGAATTTCATTCAAATCGTCCTGCCCCTCGTGCCGCTTGATGCAGGTCAAGGTGGGCGAGCCGTACCTGCCTACACTGCCCCCATGCGCAAGAAGCCCACGCTGTCCACCAAGCTGCTGGCCATGGGCACGGTCTTCCTGCTCGTGGCCCTGGCTTCCATCGGCTTCACGCTGTGGGTGACCTGGCAGCTCGAAGGCGGCGCGGCCGCCGTGAACGAGGCGGGCCGCCTGCGCATGAACATGCTGCGCATGGTGCTGGCGCAGCAGAACGAGTCGCCCGAAGAGGTGGCTCGGCTGGCGCAGCGCTTCGATGCCAGCCTGGAGCTGCTGCGCACGGGCGACCCGGCGCGGCCGCTGTTCGTGCCCTGGAGCGATGCCACGCACGAACGCTATGAGCACATCACCCGGCAATGGCGCGCGCTGCAGGAGGTCTGGAAGACCTCCCACCCGCCGGGCGGCACCGAGGCTGTGGCCCTGGGCGATGCCTTCGTGCACCAGCTCGACGGCTTCGTCGAGGCCATCGAGATCCAGATCGTGCGCTGGACCGCCGCACTGCACCTGTTCCAGCTTTTCATGGTGGCGCTGGCCATCGGCGCTGCCGTGGCCTTCATGGCGCTGAGCTACCTGCTGGTGCTCAACCCCGTGACGCGGCTGCAGCAGGCACTGGCCAGCGTGCGGCGCGGTGCGCTGGACACGCGCCTGGCCGTGGAGACGGACGACGAGTTCGGCCAGCTCGCGGCGGGCTTCAACCTCATGGCCCATGCGCTGCAGGCTTCGCACGAGGACCTGGAGCGCAAGGTGCGCGAGAAGACCGCCAGCATCGAGGTGCAGAACCAGCGCCTGTCAGCGCTCTACGCGGTGAGCGCCCTGGGCGCCGAGGCCGGCAGCCTGGAGGTGCTGACCCAGGGCTTCGTGCAGCAGATCCGCCGCGTGGCCGGCTGCGACGCGGCCGCCGTGCGCTGGTCCGACGAGGCCAATGAGCGCTACGTGCTGCTGGCCTCCGACGGGCTGCCGCGCTCCCTGGCCGAGGAGGAGCATTGCCTGCTCACCGGCACCTGCGAATGCGGGCAGGTGCGGGCCGATGCGCGCATGCGCGTGATCCCCATTGCTCCTGCGTCGGACGTGCAGCTGCCGCACTGCCGCGAGGCCGGCTTCGAGACCGTGGTGAGCATCCCCGTGCAGCTGCAGCAGCGCCTGCTGGGCGAAGTGACGCTGTTCTACCGCACGCCGCTCGCGCTGTCGGACGGCATGCGCGAGCTGCTGTCCACCATGGCGCGCCACCTGGCCAGCTCCATGGAGAGCCTGCGCGCCACGGCGCTGGAGCGCGAGGCCGCCGTGGCCGAGGAGCGCGGACTGATCGCGCGCGAGCTGCACGACTCCATCGCCCAGTCGCTGGCCTTCCTCAAGATCCAGACGCAGCTGCTGCGCGACGCCGTCGCCAAGGACAACGCCGTAGCGCGCGACCGCAGCATCGACGAGCTGGACGTGGGCGTGCGCGAGTGCTACGCCGACGTGCGCGAGCTGCTGGTGCACTTCCGCACCCGTACCAAAGACGAGGACATCGAAGACGCGCTGCGCGCCACGCTCTCCAAGTTCGAGCACCAGACGGGCGTGGCCACGTCGCTCGCCATGGCGGGCCAGGGCCTGCCGCTGGCGCCGGACGTGCAGGTGCAGGTGCTGCACATCGTGCAGGAAGCGCTGTCCAACGTGCGCAAGCACGCCGGCGCGCGCCGCGTGGAGCTGCGCGTGCAGCGCCACCCGCGCTGGCGCTTCGAGGTGCACGACGACGGCCGGGGCTTCCGCCCGCAGGACGTGCCGCCCGATTCGCTGCACGTGGGCCTGGGCATCATGCGCGAGCGCGCGCAGCGCATCGGCGCCGCGCTGCGGCTGGACTCCGCCCCGGACGGCGCGGGCACCAGCGTGATCGTGGAGCTGCCTCCCATGCGCCGCGAGGAGGACCATGAAGGCACCCACGGCGAAGCGCTTCCCCTTTCCCTTGCCACCACGCCATGACCTCCTGTATTTCCGTCTTCCTGATCGACGACCACACCCTGCTGCGCCGCGGCCTGGTGGCCCTGCTGTCGCAGCAGCCGGACCTGCGCGTGGTGGGCGAGGCCGGCGACGCCGGCGAGGCGCTGCGCCAGCTGCCGGTGCTGCGGCCCGACGTGATCCTGCTGGACAACCACCTGCCCGGCGTGCTCGGCGTGGACGCCATCGCCGGCCTGCGCGAGGCCTCGCAGGGCAGCCGCGTGATCATGCTCACCGTGAGCGAGGACGGACAGGACCTCGCCGCCGCGCTGCGCAACGGCGCACAGGGCTACCTGCTCAAGACCATCGACGGAGACCTGCTCGCCCAGGGCATCCGCCGCGCCGCGCGCGGCGAGCCCGTGGTCAGCCCCGAGATGATGGGCAAGCTGGTCGCCGCCTTCCAGTCGCAGGGCGTGCCCGAGCCCGAGGCGCAGCCACTGCCGGACGGTCCCGCCTCGCCCCTGTCGCCGCGCGAGGAGGACGTGCTGCGCGAGATTGCGCGCGGCGCGAGCAACAAGGAAATCGCGCGCACGCTCGACATCGCCGAGACCACGGTCAAGATCCACGTGCAGCACATCCTGCGCAAGCTCGGCCTGAGCTCGCGCGTGCAGGCGGCGGTGTACGCCTCGGACCGCCTGCGCTGACGAACTCTCTTTTTGATAGCTGCCAGCGCTTGATGGACGGGCGCTGAGGCCCCTTTTCGCTTGAAATCTGCAGGGGCGGCATAGTTCTTTCGGACGATGGCGCCATCGTCCTTTTGCCGTGCCGTGGGCCTTCCACAGACGGATGGGCAAGGCGCGGGCCCTGGGTTACCATGGCAAGGCATTCGCAAGAGAGGACTTCCATGCCTTCCCCGTCACCCCACGCAGCAGAAGACCCGCGCCACACCCGTCAGGCCTGGTCGGTGCTCATCGTGAGCACGCTGGCTTTCACCGTCTGTTTCATGGTCTGGATGATGTTCGGCGTCATCGGCATCCCGATCAAGAAGATGCTGAACCTGAACGCCACCGAGTTCGGCCTGCTCACCGCCATGCCCGTGCTCACCGGCTCGCTGGTGCGCGTGCCGCTGGGCATCTGGACCGACAAGTACGGCGGCCGCATCGTCATGGCCGTGCTGCTGGCCCTCACCGTGCCCGCCATCTGGGTCATGGGCTACGCCACGCAGTACTGGCACTTTCTCGTCATCGGCCTGTTCGTGGGGCTGGCCGGGGGCGCGTTCTCGGTCGGCACGCCCTACGTGGCGCGCTGGTTCCCCAAGAACCGCCAGGGCACGGCCATGGGCGTGTACGGCGCGGGCAACTCGGGCGCGGCGGTGAACAAGTTCGTCGCCCCGGTGATCCTGGTGGCCTTCGGCTGGCAGGCCGTGCCGCATGTTTATGCGGCCATCATGCTGGGCACGCTGGTGGTGTTCTGGGTGTTCTCGTACAGCGACCCCTCGCACCTGGTGCCGAGCAACGTCAAGTTCACCGACCAGCTCAAGGCGCTGAAGGACCCCAGGGTGCTCAAGTACTGCCAGTACTACAGCATCGTGTTCGGCGGCTATGTGGCGCTGGCGTTGTGGATGGTGCAGTACTACGTGGGCGAGTACGGCCTGGACATCCGCGTGGCTGCGCTGCTGGCCGCGTGCTTTTCGTTGCCCGGTGGCGTGCTGCGCGCCATCGGTGGCGTGCTGTCGGACAAGTACGGCGCGCACAGCGTGACCTGGTGGGTTCTGTGGGTAAGCTGGATCTGCCTGTTCCTGCTGTCGTACCCGCAGACCGACTTCACCGTTCTCACCGTCGATGGCCCCAAGGTGTTCCACATCGGCCTGAACGTCTATGTGTTCACCGCGCTGATGGCCGTGCTCGGCGTGGCCTGGGCCTTTGGCAAGGCCAGCGTGTTCAAGTACATCAGCGACGACTACCCCGGCAACATCGGCACGATCAGCGGCATCGTGGGGCTGGCCGGCGGCATGGGCGGCTTCATCCTGCCGATCATGTTCGGCGCGCTGATGGACTGGACGGGCGTGCGCTCCAGCGCCTTCATGCTCATGTACGGCGTGGTCTGGGTCTCGCTGATCTGGATGTATTTCACAGAAGTGCGCCGCACCGACGTGATGGATCACTGAAACCTTCTGAAAGGTGCCTTCCATGTCAACCCCCGCCGTATCGCACGCCGGCGCCCGCCAGGGCCGCCTGCTCACGCTCTGGACGCCTGAGGACAAACAGTTCTGGGAGCGTGAGGGCGAGGCTGTCGCCAAGCTCAACCTGTGGATCTCGGTGCCCGCGCTGTTCCTGGCCTTCGCCATCTGGCAGGTCTGGAGCGTGGTCGCCGTGAACCTGCCCGCCCTGGGCTTCAAGTACTCGACCAACCAGTTGTTCTGGCTGGCCGCGGCACCCGCGCTCTCGGGCGCCACGCTGCGCATCTTCTACTCGTTCATGGTGCCGGTGTTCGGTGGGCGGCGCTGGACGGCGCTGTCCACCGCGTCGCTGCTGATACCGGCCATCGGCATCGGCATGGCGGTACAGGACAACACCACCAGTTACCCCACCATGCTGATCCTGGCGCTGCTGTGCGGGCTCGGTGGCGGCAACTTCAGCTCCAGCATGGCCAACATCAGCTTCTTCTTTCCGAAGGAACGCAAGGGCTCGGCGCTGGGCGTGAATGCGGGCCTGGGCAACCTGGGCGTGTCGGTGGTGCAGTTCCTGAGTCCGCTGGTCATCACGGCCGGCATCTTCGGCATCTTCGGCGGCGAGGCGCAGACCATCGTGAAGAACGGCGAGCACACGCAGGTGTGGGCGCAGAACGCGGCCTTCATCTGGGTGCCGTGGATCGCCATCGCGTCGATCGCTGCCTGGTTCGGCATGCACGACATCGCCGACGCCAAGGCCAGCTTCGCGGCGCAGGCCGCCATCTTCAAGCGCAAGCACAACTGGCTGATGTGCGTGCTGTACCTGGGGACCTTCGGCTCGTTCATCGGTTTCGCGGCAGGCTTCCCGCTGCTCATCAAGAGCCAGTTCCCTGACGTCAACCCACTGGCCTATGCCTGGCTCGGTCCGCTGGTGGGCGCGGTGATCCGTCCCTTCGGCGGCTGGCTGTCCGACAAGGTGGGCGGCGGCGTGGTGACGTTCTGGAACTTCATCGTCATGGCGCTGGCTGTGCTCGGCGTGCTGTATTTCCTGCCCAAGGGTGCGGGTGGCTACGCACTGCCGTTCGGCCCGCAGGAAGGCAGCTTTGGCGGCTTCTTCGTCATGTTCCTGATGCTGTTTCTTACCACCGGCATTGGCAACGGTTCGACCTTCCGCATGATCCCCGTGATTTTTCTCACGCAGAAGCTCAACGAGCTGCGCGGCAACGACGACGCCGCCAAGGCCCAGGCCATCAAGGACGGCAACACCGAGGGCGCCGCCGCCGTCGGCTTTGCCGGCGCGCTGGGGGCGTACGGCGGTTTCTTCATTCCCAAGAGCTATGGCAGCTCGATCGCGGCAACGGGCGGGCCCGAGTTCGCGCTGTGGATGTTTGCGGTTTTCTACACCCTGTGCATCGTCATCACCTGGTGGTACTACGCGCGCAAGAACGCGGAAATGCCTTGCTGATACGTCCCTGACCCCGACAACGATTTCAAGGAGCCCCACGATGAGTCATTTTCTCGACCGTCTCTCTTACTTCGCGCAGCCGCGTGAAACCTTCTCGGATGGCCACGGCCAGACCAACGGCGAAGACCGTACCTGGGAAGATGCCTACCGCGACCGCTGGGCGCACGACAAGATCGTGCGCTCCACCCACGGCGTGAACTGCACGGGCTCTTGCTCGTGGAAGATTTACGTCAAGGGCGGCATCGTCACCTGGGAAACCCAGCAGACCGATTACCCGCGCACGCGCGCTGACCTGCCCAACCACGAGCCGCGCGGCTGCGCGCGTGGTGCGTCGTACTCGTGGTACCTCTACAGCGCCAACCGCGTGAAATACCCCATGGTGCGTGGGCGCCTGCTCAAGCACTGGCGCGCGGCGCTGACCGTGGCCAAGAGTCCGGTCGATGCCTGGGCCGCCATCGTCGAGAACGACAGTGCGCGGCGTGAGTGGCAGAAGCAGCGCGGCCTGGGCGGCTTCGTGCGCAGCACCTGGGACGAAGTCAACCAGATGATCGCTGCGGCGAACGTCTACACCATCAAAAAGCATGGCCCGGATCGCATCATCGGCTTCTCGCCGATTCCGGCGATGTCGATGATTTCCTACGCCGCAGGCTCGCGCTACCTGAGCCTGATTGGCGGCGTGTGCTTGAGCTTCTACGACTGGTACTGCGACTTGCCGCCGTCCAGTCCGCAGGTGTGGGGCGAGCAGACCGACGTGCCGGAGAGCGCCGACTGGTACAACTCCAACTTCATCATCGCCTGGGGCTCGAACGTGCCGCAGACGCGCACGCCCGACGCCCACTTCTTCACCGAGGTGCGCTACAAGGGCGCCAAGGTCGTGGCCGTCACACCCGACTACTCCGAGGTGGCCAAGCTGGCCGACCTGTGGATGCACCCCAAGCAGGGCACCGATGCCGCCGTGGCCATGGCCATGGGGCATGTGATCCTCAAGGAGTTCTACTTCGACAAGCGCTCGGCGTACTTTGACGACTACGCGCGCCGCTACACCGATCTGCCGCTGCTCGTGGTGCTGGAGCAAAAGACGCTGCCCGACGGGCGCACGGTCATGGTGCCGGGCCGCTACGTGCGCGCCAGCGACTTCGAGGGCCACCTGGGCCAGACCAACCACCCCGACTGGAAGACCGTGGCCTACGGCTCCGACGGCCAGGTGGCGCTGCCTAACGGCTCGATCGGCTTCCGCTGGGGCAAGGACGGGCGTGACGACCAGGGGCTGTGGAACCTCGAATCGAAGGAAGCACGCACGGGCAATGACGTGCAACTCAAGCTCTCGGTGCTCGAAGACGGTGCGCAGGCGCATGACGTGGCCGACGTCGCCTTCCCGTACTTTGGCGGCATCGCCACGCCCAACTTCAATGCCAACGAGCAGGGCGGCGACGTGGTGGTGCGCCGCGTGCCCGTCACCCACCTTGACCTGCGCGGCGAAGGCGTGCAGGGCCGCGTGGCCGTGGCCACGGTGTTCGACTTGCAGGCAGCGCAGTACGGCATCCACCGCGGCCTGCCGGGCGAGGGCGCTTACGAGGGCTATGACGCCAACGCGCCCTATACCCCGGCATGGCAGGAGCGCATTACCGGCGTGCCGCGCGACCAGGTGATCGCCATCGCGCGCCAGTTCGCCGACAACGCCGACAAGACGCATGGCAAGTCCATGGTCATCATCGGCGCGGCCATGAACCACTGGTACCACTGCGACATGAACTACCGCGGCATCATCAACATGCTGATGATGTGTGGCTGCATCGGCCAGAGCGGTGGCGGCTGGTCGCACTACGTGGGCCAGGAAAAGCTGCGTCCGCAAACCGGCTGGACGGCGCTGGCCTTTGCGCTGGACTGGATCCGCCCGCCGCGCCAGCAGAACTCCACCAGCTTCTTCTATGCCCACACCGACCAGTGGCGCTACGAAAAACTGGGTGTGGAAGAAGTGCTCTCGCCCCTGGCCGACCGCCAGGCCTACCAGGGCGCGATGATCGACTTCAACGTGCGCTCCGAACGCATGGGCTGGCTGCCCAGTGCGCCGCAGCTGCAGACCAACCCGCTGCAAGTGGTCAAGGACGCGCAAAAGCGCGGCATGGACCCCAAGGACTACGTGGTGCAGTCGCTCGAAGACGGCTCGCTCACCATGAGCTGTGAGGACCCCGACCACCCTGCCAACTGGCCGCGCAACATGTTCGTGTGGCGCTCCAACATCCTGGGCAGTTCGGGCAAGGGGCACGAGTACTTCCTCAAGCACCTGCTGGGCACCACCCACGGCGTGCAGGGCAAGGACCTGGGTCCGCAGGATGCCAAGCCCGAAGAAGTGCAGTGGCACGCCCAGGCGCCCGAAGGCAAGCTGGATCTGTTGGTCACGCTCGATTTCCGCATGAGCACCACCTGCCTGTATTCGGACATCGTGTTGCCCACGGCCACCTGGTACGAGAAGAACGACCTCAACACCAGCGACATGCACCCGTTCATCCACCCGCTGTCGGCGGCCGTCGATCCGGCGTGGCAGGCCAGGAGCGACTGGGAGATCTACAAGGGCTTCGCCAAGGCGTTCAGCGAGGTCTGCGTGGGCCACCTGGGCGTGGAAAAGGAGGTGGTGCTCACGCCCATCATGCACGACACGCCCGCCGAGCTGGCCCAGCCCTACGGCGTGCGCGAGTGGAAGAAGGGCGAGTGCGA
Source organism: Acidovorax sp. MR-S7 (assembly GCF_000400995.2). Taxonomy (GTDB): domain Bacteria; phylum Pseudomonadota; class Gammaproteobacteria; order Burkholderiales; family Burkholderiaceae_C; genus MR-S7. The sequence continues at coordinate 36,998 of NZ_DF238933.1, forward strand.
GCTGGTGCCCGGCAAGACCGCGCCGCAGATCGCGGTGGTCGAGCGCGACTACCCCAACACCTACAAGCGCTTCACGGCCCTGGGGCCGCTGATGGACAAAATCGGCAACGGCGGCAAGGGCATTGCCTGGAACACCGAAACCGAGGTGGCGCAGCTGGGCGACCTCAACGGCCGCGTGCGTGAGGAAGGCGCCACGCAGGGCCGCCCGAAGATCGTGAGCGACATCGACGCCACCGAGGTGGTGATGATGCTCGCCCCCGAAACCAACGGCCACGTGGCCTGCAAGGCCTGGGAGGCGCTGGGCAAGCAGACCGGGCGCGAGCACGTGCACCTGGCGCTGCACCGCGAGGACGAGAAGATCCGCTTCCGCGACATCCAGGCGCAGCCGCGCAAGATCATCAGCTCGCCCACCTGGAGCGGGCTGGAGAGCGAGAAGGTCAGCTACAACGCGGGCTACACCAACGTGCACGAGCTGATCCCATGGCGCACCCTCACGGGCCGCCAGCAGTTCTACCAGGACCACCCCTGGATGCGCGACTTCGGCGAGGGCTTCGTGAGCTACCGCCCGCCCGTGCACCTCAAGACGCTGCATGAAGTGGAAGGCGTCAAGCCCAACGGCAATCCCGAGATCGCGCTGAACTTCATCACGCCGCACCAGAAGTGGGGCATCCACAGCACGTACAGCGACAACCTGCACATGCTCACGCTCAACCGGGGCGGGCCGGTGATCTGGCTCAGCGAGGACGACGCCAGGCGCGGCGGCATCGTGGACAACGACTGGGTCGAGCTGTTCAACGCCAACGGCGCCATCGCCGCGCGCGCGGTGGTGAGCCAGCGCGTGAACCCCGGCATGGTCATGATGTACCACGCGCAGGAAAAGATCATCAACACGCCCGGCTCGGAGATCACGGGCACGCGCGGCGGCATCCACAACTCGGTCACGCGCATCGTGCTCAAGCCCACGCACATGATCGGCGGCTACGCGCAGTACAGCTACGGCTTCAACTACTACGGAACCATCGGCACCAACCGCGACGAGTTCGTGCTGGTGCGCAAGATGCGCCGCGTCGACTGGCTCGACGAGGACGCCCAGGCCGCGGCCCCCGCCCACGCCTGAAGAAGAAGGAGAACCACGATGAGAATACGCGCACAAATCGGCATGGTGCTGAACCTGGACAAGTGCATCGGCTGCCACACCTGCTCGGTCACCTGCAAGAACGTGTGGACCAGCCGCCCCGGCATGGAGTACGCCTGGTTCAACAACGTCGAGACCAAGCCCGGCATCGGCTACCCCAAGGAGTGGGAGAACCAGGACAAGTGGAACGGCGGCTGGACGCGCCTGGCCGACGGCTCCATCGCCCCACGCCAGGGCGGCAAGTGGAAGCTGCTCATGCGCATCTTCGCCAACCCCAACCTGCCGCAGATCGACGACTACTACGAGCCCTTCACCTTCGACTACGACCACCTGCAGTCGGCGCCGGAGTCCAAGGCCGCGCCCACCGCGCGCCCGCGCAGCCTGATCACGGGCCAGCGCATGGAGAAGATCGAGTGGGGCCCGAACTGGGAGGAAATCCTCGGCGGCGAGTTCGCCAAGCGCAGCATCGACGTGAACTTCGAGGAGGTGCAGAAGGACATCTACGGCCAGTTCGAGAACACCTTCATGATGTACCTGCCGCGCCTGTGCGAGCACTGCCTGAACCCGGCGTGCGTGGCCTCGTGCCCCAGCGGCTCGATCTACAAGCGCGAGGAGGACGGCATCGTCCTCATCGACCAGGACAAGTGCCGCGGCTGGCGCATGTGCGTCTCCGGCTGCCCGTACAAGAAGATCTATTACAACTGGCAGACCGGCAAGGCCGAGAAGTGCATCTTCTGCTACCCGCGCATCGAGGCCGGCCAGCCCACCGTGTGCTCCGAAACCTGCGTGGGCCGCATCCGGTATCTGGGCGTGCTGCTCTACGACGCCGACCGCATCGAGGAAGCCGCCAGCGTGGAGCGCGACCGCGACCTGTACGAGGCGCAGCTCGGCATCTTCCTGGACCCCAACGACCCCGATGTGATCCGCCAGGCGCGCATCGACGGCATCCCCGACGCGTGGATGGAGGCCGCCCGCCACAGCCCCGTCTACAAGATGGCCGTGGAGTGGAAGGTGGCGCTGCCGCTGCACCCCGAGTACCGCACGCTGCCCATGGTCTGGTACGTGCCGCCGCTCTCGCCCATCACCTCCGCTGCCAACGCGGGGCACATCGGCGTGAACGGCGAGATCCCGGACGTGTCGCAGCTGCGCATCCCCGTGCAGTACCTGGCCAACCTGCTCACCGCCGGCGACACCGGCCCCGTGGTGCGCGCGCTCGAGCGCATGCTGGCCATGCGCGCCTACCAGCGCGACAAGCACGTGGAGCAGCGCCAGAACCTCGCCGTGCTGCAGCAGGCGGGCCTGACGCTGCACGAGGTGGAGGACATGTACCACGTGATGGCGATCGCCAACTACGAGGACCGCTTCGTGATCCCCTCCTCGCACCGCGAATACGCCGAGAACGCCTTCGACGTGCGCGGCGGCTGCGGTTTCTCGTTCGGCAACGGCTGCTCCGACGGCTCCACCGACGCGAGCATGTTCGGCGGCAAGAAGCCCCGCACCATTCCCATCAAGGCCGTGGTCTGAGGAGCGCGCACATGTTCAAGAACGCACCCGAATCCCTGCGCCTGACGCTGCGCGCCCTCGCGCGCCTCGTGGGCTACCCCGATGCCGAACTGCGCGCGCAGATGCCCGACCTGATCGACGCGCTGCGCCTGGAGCAGACCCTGCCCGCCGCCCGCGTGCGCGAGCTGGAGGTCCTGTGCCGCCAGGTCTGCGCACTGGAGCCCTACGAGGCCGAGGCGCGCTACGTGGACACCTTCGACCGCGGCCGCCAGACCTCGCTGCACCTGTTCGAGCACGTGCACGGCGACTCGCGCGACCGCGGCCCCGCGCTCATCGACCTGCAGCAGACCTACGAGCGCGCCGGCCTGTTCTTCGACGCGCCGGAGCTGCCCGACCACCTGGCCGTGGTGCTGGAGTTTGCCTCCACGCAGCCGCCGGCCATCGCGCAGGAATTCCTCGGCGAGATGGCCCACATCCTCAACGCGCTGTTCACGGCGCTGCTGGAGCGCGGCAACCCCTACGCCAGCGTGATCGCGGCCGTGCTGGAAGCCGCCGGCCAGCGTGCGCAGGCCGTGCCCCTCGCGCCCGAGCCGGGCCTGGACGACACCTGGGCCGAGCCCGCCGCCTTCGATGGCTGCAGCACGCGCGGCCAGAACCGCCCCGGCGAGGCGCAGCCCCTGCATTTCGTCCGCAACGCGGGCAACCACCACCAAGGAGCATCGGTATGACCGCCTGGATCGACACCCTGCTGTTCGGCATCTACCCCTACATCTGCCTGGCCGTGTTCTTCATCGGCAGCTGGGCGCGCTTCGACCGCGACCAGTACACGTGGAAGAGCGATTCGTCCCAGCTGCTGCGCACCGGCAGCCTGCGCTGGGGCAGCAACCTGTTCCACGTCGGCGTGCTGTTCCTGTTCTTCGGCCACACCGTGGGCATGCTCACGCCGCACTTCCTGTACGAGCACTTCATGAGCGCGGGCCACAAGCAGCTCATGGCCATGGTGAGCGGCGGCATCGCGGGCCTGCTGGCCTTCGCCGGCGTCACGCTGCTGCTGCACCGGCGCCTGTCGGACGCGCGCATCCGCGCCACCTCCAAGACCAGCGACATCCTGCTGCTGTGGATCCTGTGGGTGCAGCTCGCGCTGGGCCTGGCCACCATTCCGCTGTCGGCGCAGCACCTGGATGGCTCCATGATGATGCGCCTGGCCGAATGGGCACAGCGCATCGTCACTTTCCGCACCGGCGCGGTGGAGATGCTCGCCGGCGCGGGCTGGGTGTTCAAGGCCCACATGTTCCTGGGCATGACGGTGTTCCTCATCTTCCCGTTCACGCGCCTGGTGCACGTGTGGAGCGGCTTCGGCACGCTGGGCTATATCGCGCGGCCCTACCAGCTTGTGCGTGCGCGGCGCCTCAACCTGCCGCCCGGCCAGAACCAGCCCAGCAACCAGCGCATCTGATTTGATAGCTGCCAGCGCTTGTCCCATAAGGTTTTGAGCGTAATTTGGATTAGAAGGAATGGAGAACGCCATGGAAACCACCTCTTGCGGATCGGGCGCCTGCGGCTGCGCCGGCAGCGCGCCGCCCGCCAGCGTGAACGGCGTGCCGCTGCATGCGCAGGGCGAGCACCTGCCGCCCGAAGCCCTGCGCCAGCGCGCCTGCACCGAGCTGCTGCGCCAGCAGGCCCAGCGCGAGGGACTGCTGGCCGCAGGCGATGCGCCGGGCCTGGACGGTGCCACCAGCGCCGAGGCGGCGCAGGCCATCGAACGCCTGCTCGACCGGGCGCTGCAGGTGCCCGAACCGTCGGAAGAAGCCTGCCGCCGCTACCACGCCGCCCACCCCGCGCTGCACGGCCAGGGTGAGCGCGCGCGGCTGCGCCATGTGCTGTTCGCCGTCACGCCCGGCGTGGACGTGCAGCGCCTGCGCCAGCGCGCCGAGGCGCTGCTGATCGAGCTGCGCTGCGCCGACGACGGCGGCGTGCGCTTCGCCGAGGCCGCGCGGCAGTGGTCCAACTGCCCCAGCGCCGCCCAGGGCGGGGAACTCGGCTGGCTCACGCGCGCCGACTGTGCGCCCGAATTCGCGCGCGAGGTCTTCGGCGCGCAGGAGGTCGGCGTGCTCGCGCGCCTCGTGCACAGCCGCTTCGGCCTGCACGTGGTCGAGGTCTGCGCGCGCGAGGCTGGCCGCCCTGCCGCCTTCGAGGAAGTGCGTGCCAGCGTGGCCCTGGTGCTGCGCCAGCAGGCCTGGGTGAACGCGCTGCGCCAATACCTGCAGTTGCTCGCGGGCGCGGCCGAACTCCACGGCGTGCAGCTCGATGCGGCCGAGACGCCGCTGGTCCAGTAGGGGGCGTGCATGCCCGACGACGAGCTGCTGCAGCGGCTGCGCCGCTTCCAGCAGGACGCCTTCCCCCAGTACCGCGCGCAGTTCCAGGCGTTGGTGGACGAGGGACAGCACCCCACCACGCTGTTCATCGGCTGCTCCGACTCGCGCCTGGTGCCCTACCTGCTCACGGGCGCGGAGCCGGGCGAGCTGTTCCTGGTGCGCAACGTGGGCGCCTTCGTGCCGCCCTACGACGGCTCCTACGGCCACCACGGCACCGCGGCGGCCATCGAGTTCGCCGTGCTGAGCCTGCACGTGCGCCGCATCGTGGTCTGTGGCCACAGCCACTGTGGGGCCATCAAGGCGCTGTATGGTGAGGTCTCGCCCGAGGCGCAGAACCTCCAGCGCTGGCTGGACCTGGGCCGCGAGGCGGTGCTGCCGGTGCAGCCCGGCCCCGAGGCGCTGCGCCGCACCGAGCAGCGCGCCGTGGTGCTGCAGCTCGAACGGCTGATGGACTACCCCATGGTGCGCCGCAAGGTGGAAGAGGGCCTCATCACGCTGCACGGCTGGCATTACGTGATTGAGGACGGGGAGGTGCATGTGTTCGACGTCCAGAGTGGCGGCTTCGTCGCGGCCTCGCAGGCGAGCAGCAGCGGCACCGGCCCGTATCCGCCCTATGTGGAGCATGACGGGCAAGTATTGATCGATTGACATGACCGGACCCCTGCCTTCCCCCGTTGCATTGGCCGCGCTGCTGCAGGCGCGCGAGACCGTGCTGCCCAAGCGCCTCGGCGCGCCGGGGCCCGACGCCGCGCAGCTGCACGCCCTGCTGGCCGCGGCGGGCCACGCGCCGGACCATGGCCGCCTGCTGCCCTGGCGCTTCGTGCTGGTGCCGCAGGAGGCGCGCGCCGCGCTGGGCGAGGCATTCGCACAGGCGCTGCTGGAGCGCGACGCGCAGGCCACGCCCGAGCAGCAGGCCCAGGCGCGCGAAAAGGCCGAGCGCGCGCCCGTGCTGTTGCTGGCGGTGGTGCGCGAAGGGGGCGATCCGGCGGAGATCGACGCCCGCGAGCGCACCGCCTCCGCCGGCTGCGCGCTGCAGAACCTGCTGCTCGCGGCCACCGCGCAGGGCTTCGGCTCGGCGCTCACCAGCGGCAAGGCGCTGCAGTCGCACGCGCTGCGCACGCTGTTCGGCCTGGCGGCCGACGAGCGTGCGCTGTGCTTCGTGAGCGTGGGCACGGTGCTGTCGCGCAAACCCGCGCGCGGGCGTCCGCGCCCCGCGCAATACACCGGCATCCTGGTGCCGGGGCAGGGCGTGCAGCCCTGGACTGATTGACAAGGAGACCGCCATGAAGAGGGAAATCAACAACTTCGACGATCTGCTGCGCATCGCCCGCACGCGGCGCGAGCGCCAGCGCCTGCTGTTCGTCTTCGTGGGCACGGAGCTGCCCGTGGGCGCCACGCCCGCGCAGCGCGCGCATTTCATGCAGGGCGAGGGCGGGGCGCTGGTGCCGCTGATGTGCGTGGACAAGCTCCCCAGCGAGGTGGCATCGTTCGACGCGCTGCTGCGCGAATCGCAGCAGTTCGAGCAGCCCGGCCAGCCCTGGAGCCTGGTGTTCACCGCCGCGCTCACCGGCACGCCCGCGCGCGCGCCGTCCGACGAGGACGCCGAGCGGCTGCTGCGCCGCATGGTGGAGGCGGTGAAGACCGGCGCGCTGGGCGCCTACCTGCCCTTCAACCGCGAGGGCATGCCCGTGCGGCTGGGCGACCGGAGGATGGCCGCATGACCTCGCGCGTGTCCCTGCCCGGCCTGCACACGCCGGGCGCAGGGTTCGACCAGCCCTTCGAGATGCTGGACGCCTGCCACGACCGCGTGCGCCGCTCGCTCGATCTGCTGCAGCGCCTGCGCGCCTACCTGCAGGACAAGGGCTGCGACGACTCCGCACGCCAGGCCGCGCGCGACGTGCTGCGCTACTTCGACATCGCGGCGCCGCTGCACCACGAGGACGAGGAACTGCACGTCTTCCCCGCGCTGCTGGCCTCCCACGCCGAAGGGCACGTGGCCGACCTCGTGCACCAGATGCAGCGCGACCACGTGCGCATGGCCGCCTGCTGGGCCGAGGCGCGCCAGCCCCTGGAGCAGCTCGCGCAGGGTGCATTGCAATCCTTCACGCCCGAACACGAGGCCGCGCTGGAGCGTTTCGCCGGGTGCTACGCCGACCACCTGCGCCATGAGGACGACAGCCTCTACCCCGCCGCGCGCGCCGTGCTCGACGCGCAGGCGCAGCAGTCCATGGGCCGGGAAATGGCCGCGCGGCGTGGTGCAGTGCGCTGATGCTCCTGAAAATATAGCTGTCTGCGATTGCTGGGCAAGCGCTGGGGGCCAATTTCTGCTCAGGTCCTGCATGCGCCGAGGGTTCGGCTAGACTGGTCCGTCCCACACCCTACGCGGCTTGGCGCACCCATTGCGCATTGCAATCACCGTGACAAACAACAGCAAACCCTATTTCGGCCAGAACTTCGGAGCGGCCCGGCCCGGCGCCCTCAGCGGCTTCCAATATGCGCTGCGCATGCCGGCCGCTCCGCAGCCGGCGGCACTGCCCGGCGATGCCCAGGGCTGCAACGCCCAGGGCAACCAATGGATGCATGCCGGCCGCGCAGCGGATGCCGTGCGCGCCTACGACCGGGCCATCGCTCTGCAGCCGGATTACCTAGACCCCCATTTCAACCGCGGCAACGCTCTCCTGGGCCTGCAGCGTAACGAAGAGGCGCTGGCCTCGTTCGAGCAAGCAATCGTCCTGTCGCCCCGGTTGGCGCTGGCCCACTACAACCGAGGCGCGGTGCTGGAAGCCCTGGGCCGGGCGCAAGACGCGGCGGACAGCTACCGCACCGTGCTGGAAATAGAGCCGGGCCACGTGCAGGCGCGCTTTAACCTCGGCTGCATTCATCTGGCCCTAAAGCAATACGCCGAGGCGCTGGCCTGCATGGACGAGGTGATCGCCTATGCGCCGCAGGTGGCGCGGGCGCACAGCAACCGGGGCGTTGCGCTTTTGCGGATCGGGCGATCGAGGGAGGCCATCGCCGCCTGCGACCAAGCCCTGGCACTGCAGCCGCAATGTGCCGAGACCCTGAACAACCGGGGCACGGCCTACTTGCAGTTGAAGAACCACAAGCAAGCCTACGCCGACCTTAGCGAGTCGATCCGCCTCAAGCCGGAGCAGGCGCAGACGCGGCAATTGATGGCCACGCTGCTCAAGGACTACAAGCAGTATGGCGCGATGCAGCAGCAGTTGGAGAAGGCGTACCAGTTGGCGCCGGATTTGCCGCTGCTGTTGGGGGAGTTGCTCCACGCCAAGATGCTGGTCAGTGACTGGCATCGTATGCAGGAGGGCGTTGCGCGGCTTGGGCAGGCCATCGTTGAACGGCGGCCGGCGGCGATGCCTTTCCATGTGCTCGGGATGCTGGACTCTCCGGGCCTGCATCTGCAGGCTGCGCGCAATCTGGCGGAGTCGGACTATGCGGCGCAGCCTGTCCTCGGCCCCCTGCCCGCGCGCGCGCCGGGCGGCAAGATCCGCGTTGGCTATTACTCGGCGGATTTCCACGCCCACGCCACTGCGTATCTGATGGCAGAGCTGTTCGAGCGGCACGACCGCGAGCGTTTCGAATGGTTCGCCTTCTCGTTCGGGCCGGATTCGCAGGATCCCATGCGCCACCGCCTGCAAGCTGGGTTCGACCACTTCCTGGACGTGCGCGAGCGTAGCGGCGAGGAAATTGCCCGCTTGTCGCGTGACTTGGGCATCGACATCGCTGTCGACCTCAAGGGGTTCACCCAGGACATGCGTTTCGAAATCTTCTCGTTCCGTTGCGCGCCCGTTCAGGTCAGCTGGCTGGGCTACCCCGGCACCACAGGAGCTGACTACATGGACTACGTCATCGCCGACAAGGTGGTGCTGCCGCCAGAGGGGCAAGCCTATTTCACCGAAAAAGCGGTCTACTTGCCCCACAGCTACCAGGTCAACGACGGCCAGCGCCGCATCTCCGGGCGTGTCTTTACCCGCGAGGAGGTGGGCCTGCCCGCGAACGGATTCGTCTTCTGCTGCTTCAACAACAACTACAAGATCCTGCCGCCCACGTTCGATGGCTGGATGCGCATCCTGCACGCAGTCGAGGGCAGCGTGCTCTGGCTGCTGGAGGACAACCCTGCCGCCGCCGCCAACCTGCGCCGCGAGGCTCAGGCGCGTGGCATCGCGCCCGAGCGACTGGTGTTCGCCCCGCGCATGGAGCTGGACGAACACCTGGCGCGCCACCGCCTGGCGGGGCTGTTCCTGGACACTCTGCCCTACAACGCGCATACCACCGCCAGCGATGCGCTGTGGGCAGGGTTGCCGGTATTGACTTGCAGAGGCCAGTCCTTCGCCAGCCGGGTTGCCGCGAGCCTGTTGCATGCCGTGGGCCTGCCCGAACTCGTGACCGGGACGCAGGCCGATTTCGAGGCCCGGGCCATCGCGCTGGCCCGTGATGCAGCGCAGCTCCAGGGACTGCGCGACAAACTGCACGCCCACCTGCCGGGCGCGCCGCTGTTCGACGCCGCGCTGCAGGCGCGCCACATCGAGGCCGCTTACGCCGCCATGCACGAGCGGGCGCTCCAGGGGCTGCCGCCGGAGGTGATCGAAGTCTGACGCACGCGGCGGACTCGCCCACCATGCCCCTGTCCCTTGCCTACGCGTCGCGCGTCGCGTTCACCCTGGCCGCCGCGCTGGCCGCCGCGCTGCTGTGCCTGCAGTTGGACACGCCCCTGCCCTGGATGCTCGGCCCGCTGCTGGGCACGGCCCTGCTGTCGATGCTGGGCGCGCCGACCGACAGCGCTGCGCCGCTGCGCAATGCGGGGCAGTGGACGCTGGGTGCGATCCTGGGCCTGTATTTCACGCCAGAGGTCACGGCGCTGGTCGCCGGCCTCTGGTGGGCCGTGGCGCTGGCCATCGGCTGGGCGCTGCTGCTGGGCTGGGCCTTCGGCGCGTGGCTGCACCGCATGCATGCGCCGCTGATGCCCGACGTGCCGGCGCCCGCGATGCGCGCCACGACCTACTTCGCAGGAGCCATCGGCGCCGCGTCGGAGATGGCGTTGCTGGCCGAGCGCCAGCATGCGCGCACCGACCTCGTGGCCGCCAGCCACAGCCTGCGGCTGGTGATCGTCACCGTCAGCATCCCCTTCGCGCTGCAGTGGAGCGGCCTGCACGGCGTGGACCTGCTGGCGCCGCCGCCGCGCATGGTGCAGCCGGAGGGACTGGCGCTGCTGGCCGCGCTCACCGGCGCGGGCGCGCTGCTTATGCTGCGCCTGGGGCGCGCCAATCCGTGGTTCATCGGCCCTCTGCTGGTGACCATGGCGCTCACCATGGCCAGCGTCACGCTGACGGCCATTCCCCAGCCGCTGGTGAATGCGGCGCAGCTGGTGATCGGCGTGAGCCTGGGGGTGCGTTTCCGGCGTGCCTTCCTGCGCACGGCGCCGCGCTGGCTGGCGTCGGTGGCCGTGGGCACGGTGGGGCTGATGCTGGTGTGCGCGCTGTTTGCCTGGGTGCTGGCGCGCGCCACGGGGCTGCACTGGGTGACGCTGGTGCTGGCCACGTCGCCGGGCGGCATCGCGGAGATGTCCATCACCGCCAAGGTGCTTCAGCTCGGCGTGCCGGTGGTCACGGCGTTCCAGGTCTGCCGGCTGGTGGTGGTGCTGCTGGTGGTGGCGCCGATGTACCGCTGGGTGTATGGGGCGGCGGAAGCGCCGTCCTGACCCGTCAGTGGACGACCACGGGGTTCTGGGCCAGGCCCACGTAGCCGTCCAGCGTATCCTCCACCTCTTCCTGGGTGGGGGCGTCGCGCTGCCAGGCCAGGATCTGCTGCTGGAACATCTCGGCCCAGGAGCCGTCCAGGTAGACCTCCTTGCCCGAGCGCTTGTCCACGATCTCGAAGCCGTGGCGCACGAGCTGCGGGGCGGCGGGGAGCGCGTCGTCGGCGACGCCGCTGCGGTCGGCGTCCGGCAGCATGTGGACCACCACGAAGGAGTCGGAGTCGTAGAGCATGTGCATGGCGTTCCCCTGTAGATAAGGGTCAGATGACGGCGGGTGGCGGGAGTTCAAGGGCGTCCCAGTATTCCACGGAAATCAGGGGGCCTCGTGGCCGCTCAGCGACAGCTCGGCGAAGTCGCCGTTGCCCTGGGTCAGTCGGATGCGCACGGGCAGGTAGCCGAGCTGGCTGCCCAGCCACAGCTCGGCCTTCTGGTCGCGGTCGTGACGGGGCAGGCGTTGCAGCTTCAGCGCGGGCGTGGGACCGGCGGGCAGGTCCAGCGTCTCGGGGCCTTCCACGGTGAAGGTCCAGCGGTCGGCATAGCGTGCGCCCACGGTGGTCAGCGTGATGCGCGTGCCCGTGGGGTAGCGGTCGGGCGCGGCGGCCAGCATGGCGCCGAGCTGGATGAACACGCTCAGGCGGTCCTGCGCGCCCTCGCCGATGGTGGCGCGCGGAGTATTGGCGCTGAAGATGACCTCGTGCGTGTCGAAGTTGAAGTGCGCGGCCTGTTCGCTGCGCGCCTTGTCGCCGAAGCGCTCGGGCTGCAGCCCCTGCGCCGTGATGCGTCCCACGCTGCTTTGCGAGCGCGCCCCGAGCAGGAAGGCGCGGACCTGCTGGCGCGCCTCGTAGCGCGCGCCGTCCTGGCGCCAGACGAGTTCGGCGCTGGCGTTGTAGTGGAATTTCTTGACCTCGCCGCGCACGTCGAAGGACAGCCGCGTGGAGGGCGGCAGGCGCACGGGCGGGGGCTCGCTGCTCGGAGCCGCGCCCGTGGCGCCGGGCGGCTGGATGTCCACGCCGGCGCTCTCGGCAGGCGCTGCGGCCGGGGTGGATGCGGCGGCTTGCGGCGGGGCGGGAGGCGGCTCGGCGGAGGCTGCCGGCGCAGGCGGCTCGGGGGGCGGAGCCTCGGCCGCGGGCACGTCCTCTGCCGTCTCCGTGGGCGATACGGGCGTGGGGTCTGCGGGCGCTGCGGCCTCCTCTGGTGCCGGCACGGGCGCCGGTTCAGGCGCCGGCGGTGGCGGCGGCTTGGGTTTGCGCACCGGCCGGGGGCGCGGTGCGGCGGGCGGCGGCGGAGGTGGCGCGGGGATGGCCTCCGGTGGCGGGGGCGGCGGCTCGACCATGCGCGTGTGGAAGGCCATGCGCCGGGGCTGCCCCTCGCCCGTGGCGCCCAGCGGCAGGCCCACCAGCACCAGCCAGTGCAGGGCCAGCACCAGGGCGGTGAGCAGAAGCAGAGCGCGGCGCGGCATGGGTTAGGGCTTGTGAATGCCGTGAAAGGGGATCGCGTTCATGGCATTCACAAGCCCTGGCCCGGCGGGGTGTGGCCCAGGTCGCGTGAGAGCTGTTCGGCGGCGGCGCGCAGCGGCTGCTCGATGGCGCCGCCCCATTGCGGGTCGAAGGTGGCGGCCGGGCCCAGCGTGGTGATGCCCAGCGCCAAGTGGCCGTCGGCGTCGAACACGGGGGCGCAGAAGGCCACGATGCCCGGCAGCACCGTGTCCACCACGCGGGCGCAGCGGCGTTCGCGCACCTCGCGCAGCAGGGCCTCGATGGCGGCAGCGTCCCGGGGCAGGTGCGGGTGGCGGGGTGCCAATGCCAGCTCCTCCTCCAGCAGCGCAGCGGTGTTCTCGCGCGGCAGCCAGGCGGCGAAGCAGCGGCCCGTGGCCGAGCCGAGCAGCGGCATCACGTCGCCCAGGCGCAGGTTGACGGTGACGGCGCGGGGCGCCTCTTCCCAGTGCACGATGGTCGGCCCCCGGTTGCCCCACACGGCCAGGGCCAGCGTGTGGCCGATCTGCTCCATGAGCGCGGGCATGCGCTCGCGCGCCAGGCGCACGGCATCCAGGCGCGAGAGCGAAGCGAGCCCTAACTTGAGCGCAGCAGGCCCCAGGTCATAGCGCGCGGTGCGCGCATCCTGTGCGACCAGGCCCAGGCGCTGGAAGCTCACCAGGTAGCGGTGCGCCTTGGCGGCGCTCATGCCGGCTTCGGATGCGAGGTCCTTGAGCATGAGCGCGCCGGGCGCGCGCGCCAGGGCGTCGAGCAGTGCGAAGCCTACTTCCACCGACTGGATGCCGACGCGCTCTTTGTTCATCTATCCTAGAATTTGCCGTTCTGTTTAGTTAAATCAATTTACCAAACCGAAATTAGGTGTTGGAAAACCATGAAACTCGCCACCTACAAAGACGGATCGCGCGATGGCCAGCTTGTCGTGGTCTCGCGCGATCTGAGTACGGCCCATTATGCGACCGGCATCGCGAGCCGCCTGCAGCAGGTGCTGGACGACTGGAACTTCCTCTCGCCCCAGCTGCAGGACCTGTACGACCAGCTCAACGCGGGCCGCGCGCGCCATCCGTTCCCCTTCGATCCGCAGCAGTGCATGGCGCCGCTGCCGCGGGCCTACCAGTGGGCCGACGGCTCGGCCTACATCAACCACGTCGAACTGGTGCGAAAAGCGCGCAACGCGGAGGTTCCCGCCAGCTTCTACACCGACCCGCTCATGTACCAGGGCGGCAGCGACGACTTCCTGGGCCCGTGTGACGACGTGGTGGTGCCCAGCGAATCCATGGGCATCGATTTCGAGGCCGAGATCGCCGTGGTCACCGGCGACGTGAAGATGGGCACGGGCCCCGAGCAGGCGCTCGACGGCATCCGTCTCGTGATGCTGGCCAACGACGTGTCCCTGCGCAACCTGATCCCGGCCGAGCTGGCCAAGGGCTTCGGCTTCTTCCAGTCCAAGCCCGCCACGGCGTTCAGCCCGGTGGCCGTGACGCTGGACGAACTGGGCGATGCCTGGGACGGCGGGCGCGTGCACCTCACGCTGCAGTCCACCTGGGACGGCCGCCGGGTCGGCATGTGCGATGCGGGACCGGAGATGACCTTCCACTTCGGCCAGCTCATCGCCCACATCTGCAAGACGCGCAACGTGCGCGCGGGCTCCATCGTCGGCAGCGGCACGGTGAGCAACAAGGACTGGGCCAAGGGCTACTCGTGCATCGCCGAGAAGCGCTGCATCGAGACCATCCAGGACGGGCAGCCCGGCACGGAATTCATGAAGTATGGCGACACCATCCGCATCGAGATGAAGAACAAGGCCGGCCAGAGCCTGTTCGGCGCCATCGAGCAAAGCATCGCCGCGCCCCGGTGAGTTCGGAGCCAAATCGGCCCCTGGCGCTTGTACAGCAAGCGCAAACAGCTATGCAAAAAAGAGCAAAGGAGACAACGATGGAACGCAGACACCTCCTGGCCGCCCTTGCGGCCGCCGCCGCGGCACCGTGGGTGCGCGCTGAAGGCGCTTACCCGGCGCAGCCGATTCGCTGGGTCGTGCCCTATCCGGCGGGCGGCGGCACCGACGTGCTCGCGCGCACCGTGGCCGAGGCCATGCGCACCGGCCTGGGCCAGCAGATCGTGGTGGACAACCGGCCCGGCGCTTCCACCAACATCGGCGCGCAGATCGTCGCCACCGCCAGGCCGGACGGCTACACCGTCATGTCCGCCGACAACGCGCTGCTGGCCTACAACGAGCACCTGTTCCGCAAGCTGCCCTTCAGCCCCGAGCGCGACTTCACCTACGTGGGCGGCCTCTCGCGCTTCCCGCTGGCGCTGGTGGTGCACCCGGCCTTCGAGGCGCAGACGTTCAAGGATTTCCTGGCCTACGTGCGCGCCCATCCCGGCAAGGTCAACTACGCTTCGCCCGGTAACGGCTCGCCGCACCACCTGGCGATGGAGCTGTTCAAGCACCGCACCAGGACCTTCCTTACCCACATCCCCTACCGCGGCGCCGCGCCCGCGCTGCAGGACGTGATGGGCGGGCAGGTGCCCTGCATGTTCCTGGACCTGGCCGCGGGCCTGCCCGTGATCCAGTCGGGCAAGGTGCGGGCGCTGGCCATCGGCGCGGCCCGGCGCGTGGCCGGCCTGCCCGACGTGCCCACGCTGGCCGAGGTGGGCGTGGCCGATGCGGAGGTCTACGCCTTCCAGGGCGTGCTGGCGCCCGCAGGCCTGCCACCAGCCGTCACCGCGCGGCTGAATGAGGAGATCAACCAGGCCCTGGCCGCCCCGGCCGTGGCCCAGCGCATGCGCGACTTCGGCATGGAAGCCCTGCCGGGCACGCCCGAGCAGTTCCACGCGATGGCCCGTGCCGAGGCCCGGCGCTGGGGCCCGGTCATCGAGGCCACGGGCGTGAAGCTGGACTGAGCGCGCGTCACTCCGGGTGGATGTTCTGCTCGCGCACCACCTGGGTGAACTGCCGGATCTCGCGCGCCACCAGCGCGTCCAGCGCCTCGGGCGGCGCGCCTGCGATGCGTCCGGCCTGCGACTCCATGCGCGTCTTCGTGGCCGGGTCCTGCAGCGCGGCCACCGTGGCCGCGTGCAGCTTGCGCACGACGGCGTCGGGCGCGGCGCGCGGCACGAAGGTGCCGATCCAGGTGTCGGACTCGTAGCCCGGAACCGACTCCGCGATGGTGCCCACGTCCGGCAGCAGCGGCGAGCGTTCGGCGGACGTGACGGCGATGGCCTTGAGCTTGCCGCTGCGGATGTGGGGCAGGGCGGCGCTCAGCGTGCCGATCATGGCCGGCACCTGGTTGCCCACCACGTCGCTGATGGCCGGGCCCGCGCCGCGGTAGGGCACGTGCTCCAGCGGCAGCTTGGCCATGGACTGCAGCAGGCCGCCCGCCAGGTGCCCCGGCGAACCGATGCCGCCCGAGGCGTATTGCCGGTACTGCGCATCGCGCCGCACCAGCTCGAGCCACTGCGCCAGGTTGCCCGCGGGCACGGACGGGTGCACCGCGACGACCTGCGGCAGCGCGCCTATGAGCGTGACGCCGCGCAGGTCGCGCTCGGTGTTGAAGGGCAGCGAGGGGTAGAGCGCCTGGTTGATGCTGTGCGAGGACACCGCGAACAGCACGGTGTAGCCATCGGCCGGCGACTTGGCCACGTAGTCGGTGGCGATGGTGCCGCCCGCGCCCGCCTTGTTCTCCACGATGACGGTCTGGCCCAGCGCCTGGCCGAGCCGGGCGTTGAGCGAGCGCGCGATGGTGTCGGAGCCTCCGCCGGGGGCGAAGGTCACGACCAGGCGCACGGGCTGGCGCGCAGGGTAGTCCTGCTGCGCGGTCGCGGCGGAGCAGAAGGCCGCGAGGGCGGCGGTGCAAAGGGCTGTGGCCCAGGCATGTCTCATGTGCTTGTCTCCTTGTCGTTGGGGCTGCCGGGCGCGGTGCGCGGGGCTGGCCGGCAAGGGCAATGTAGGCAGGGGCGGGCGCGCTGACCAGTACGGAATCCTGCTACCGGTATAGCGGCGCGCAATGGCTGGCGCGGCTTTCAGGACCGCTGCGGGGCGGGCGGCAGGCGCGCGCCGTCCCACTGGCGCGTCTGCACGAGCTGGGCCGCCACGTCGCGCACGACCGCGCGCACGCAGGCGCTGGCGGGCGACAGCGGGTTGAGCCGCGAGTGCGCGAGCGATGCGCAGCGCACCAGGCGCGGCTCTATCACCGTCTGCCGCAGCCACTGCGAGGCCGCATGCCAGGCCAGCGCGGAGTGCGGCACGATGGTGCCCGCGCCGCCTTGCGCCACCATCGACAGCACGGTCTGGATGGAGCTGGCCTCGCCCTTGATGAGCGGGGCCACGCCCGCTTCGGCAAACGCGCCGTCCACGATGCGGCGCAGCGTGGTGGCGTGCGTGGTGAGCATGAGCGGCACCTGCGCCAGCGCGGGCAGCGCGACGCTGCGGCCACAGCGCAGCAGCGCGGCCTTGCGTGGCTGCACGAAATACAGGTATTCGTCCACCAGCGGCACGCACTCGATGCCGGGCATGGCCGCGTCGTCCACCAGCACGCTCAAGTCCACGCGCTCGTTGAGCAATTGCGCAGCCAGGTAGGCGCTGGGGCTTTCGTGGATCTCCAGCGACACCTGCGGAAAGCGCTCCTCCAGCGCCGCGATGAGCGGGCCCACGAGCACCATGGCGATGCTCGAAGGCAGTCCGAGCTTGACCCGGCCGTTGATCTCGCTGGCGGTGGCGCGCACCACGTTGCGTGTCTCGGCCGCGAGCTTGAGGATGTGCTGCGCGTGGCGGTACAGCGCCAGGCCCGCGTCGGTGGGCGTGACGCCCTTCACGCTGCGCTGCAGGAGCTGCACGCCCAGCTCGTCCTCGAGCTGCGTCATCTGCTGGCTGAGCGCCGGCTGCACGATGTGCACCAGCGCCGCCGCGCGCGACAGCGAGCCGCTATCGACGATGGCGACGAAGTAGCGAAGCTGGCGCAGTTCCATGGGCGGTGTGCAAGGCAGGCATGTCGCTGCCGATGGTAGGGCCTGCCGCGGCCGCGGTCATTCTCCAGGGCCGTGACGGTGCTGGGCCACCACGCCGCTGGCGAGCCAGCCGTCGATCGCCGAGCGCGCGTAGCCCATGTCCTGCAGCACCTGCACCGTGTGCTGGCCGTACAGCGGCGGCGGCAGGCGCATGCTGCCCTCGCGCAGCCCGTCCATGCGCACGGGGTTGCCCACCTGGCACAGGGCGCCGAGTTCGGGGTGTTCGATGGTTTCCACCATCCGGCAGTGCTGCACCTGCGGGTCGGCGAACACGTCGTCCAGCCGGTTGATGGGGCCGGCGGGGATGCCCTGCGCCACCATGGCCTGCGTCCATTCGGCGCGCGGGCGCAGGCGCAGGCGCTCTTCCAGCAGCGCCTTGAGCTCCATGCGGTGCTGGATGCGCGCGGCGTTGTTGAGAAAGCGCGCATCCCCCGCCAGGTGCTCCAGACCCAGCAGCCGCGCCAGCTTGAGCCACTGCTCCTGCGTGGCGCTGCCGATGTTGAGCGGGCCGTCCTGCGCCTCGAACACGCCGTAGGGCGCGATCACCGGGTGCACGTTGCCCACCGGCGCGGGCACGTCGCCCAGCGACAGGTAGCGTTGCCCCTGCACGCTGAGCAGCGCGACCAGGCTGGCCAGCAGCGAGGTCTCCACCTTCTGGCCCTGGCCCGTGGCCTGGCGCCGGATCACCGCGCCGAGGATGCCGATGGCCGTCCACATGCCCGAGGTCAGGTCGCCGATGGCCACGCCCACGCGCTGAGGCCCCGACTGCGGCGTGCCGGTGAAGCTCATGAAGCCCGAGAAGCCCTGCGCGATCTGGTCGAACCCGGGCCACTGCCCGCGCGGCCCGTCGCTGCCGAAGCCGGTGATGCTGCCCCAGATGAGGCCGGGATTGCGCGCCTGCAGATCCTCCTGCGCCATGCCCATCTCGGCCATCACGCCGGCGCGGAAGTTCTCCACGAGGATGTCCGCACGCAGCGCCATGTCGCGCACGATGCCCAGACCCTCGGGGTGGCGGAAGTTCACCGCCACGCTCTTCTTGTTGCGGTTGCCCGAGAGGTAGTACACGCTGGTGTCCCCCGCGAAGGGGCCCCACTGGCGCACCATGTCGCCGTGCGGTGCGGGCTCCACCTTGATGACCTCGGCGCCGAGGTCGCCCAGGATCATGGAGCAGAAGGGGCCCGAGAGCGCGCGCGACAGGTCGAGCACGCGCAGGCCGGCGAGAGGCAGGGACGAGGGCGTCATGGCGGAATGGCGTGGGAAGTGATGCGGGTCAGCGTCCGGCGAACACCGGCGTGGTCTTGTCGAGGAAGGCGCGGATGCCGGTGCGGTAGTCCTGCGTGTCGGCGAAGGCGTAGCTGGCCAGGCGCTCCGCGTGCGTCACGGGCGAGGGGTCGCGCGCCAGGCGGCGCAGCTGCCGCTTGTGCTCGCGCGCGGCCAGCGGCGCGCCGGCGGCGATGCGCTGCGCGGCGGCCATCGCCTCGGCCTCGGCATGGGCGTCGTCCACCACGCGCGTGAGCAGGCCCTTGGCCAGCGCCTCGGGCGCGTCCAGCATGCGGCCTTCGTAGAGCAGTTCGGCCGCCACGGCGGCACCGGCCAGGCGCACGAGCGCCTGCGTCTCGCCCAGCGCCAGCGAGAAGCCCAGGGTGTTGACGGGAATGCCCAGGCGCGCGCTCCGGCCCGCGATGCGCAGGTCGCAGACCGCGGCGATCTCCAGCCCGCCCCCGGCGCAGGCACCCTGGATCAGCGCCACCACCGGCACCGGGCAGCCGTGGAGGGCGGTGAGTGCGCCCAGCACCGTATCCTCATGGAAGGCCGTGACCTGCGCGCGCGTGCTGCGCACCTGCGCAAACTCTCCGATGTCGGCTCCTGCCGCGAAGCCCTCGGCGCCGTGCCCGCGCACGACGACGCAGCGCAGCGCGGTGTCGTCCGACAGGCGCTCGAATGCGGTGCGCAGCGCGTTCCACATGGCCACCGTCAATGCGTTGCGCTTGCCGGGATTGGCGATGGTCACCGTCGCCACGGGCCCCTGCATGCAGACCTCGATCCGCCCTCTGTCCGTCGTTTTGTTCATGGCGCGCATCGTAGGAATGCACGGCGGCCGCGAAAACTACCGTTTCGCAATGCCGCTATAGGTATTTCCGATGGCTGGGGATGTGGGTCGAATCGGTCTCCAGCGCTTTACCACCAAGCGCTGGCAGCTATGGTTTCAGTAGTCAGGCGCCCGTGGCACGCTCCACCTCCACCACGCAGTCGTAGAACGTGGGTGCCGCGCCCAGGTCGGTCAGGGCCTGGCTGGTCAGCTCGTTGACGTTGGTGCCGTTGGGCCCGAGCTTGCGCCACCAGATGCCCAGGCCGTTGACCACGCCGGGGCGGGCGCGCTCGCTCACTGCCGCATGGCATTCATAGCTGCCGCGGCCGTTGAACACGCGCACCAGGCCGCCGTCCTGGACGCCGCGCGGGGCCGCGTCGTCGGGGTGGATCTCCAGCACGGGCCGGCCCTCGATGCCGCGCAGGCTCTGCACGTTCACGAACGTGGAGTTGAGGAAGTTGCGCGCGGGCGGCGAGATCATCGCCAGCGGGTAGCGTTCCGAGCTGCCGGGCGCCTCGTGGTTGGGAACGTAGCCGGGCAGCGGATCGAGTCCCTGGGCGGCCAGCCGCGCGCTGTGGATCTCGCACTTGCCCGAGGGCGTGGGGAAGTTGCCTTCGGCAAACGGCGCGTCGGGCACGGGCAGGGGGGTGAAGCCGTCCTTGAGCAGCCGCTCGAAATCGACGGCCTCGCCGTAGGCCTGGCGGCAGAGTTCCTCGTCGCTGTCGGAAAAGCACGGCTCGGTGAAGCCCATGCGCGCGGCCAGGTCGCGGAAGATCTGTGCGTTGCTGCGCGCCTCGCCCAGGGGCGGGATCGCCGGGCGGTTGAGCAGCACGTCGGTATGGCCGTAGGACAGGTGCACGTCCCAGTGCTCGAGCTGCGTGGTGGCGGGCAGGATGTAGTCGGCGTAGTCGGCCGTGTCGGTATGGAAGTGCTCCAGCACCACGGTGAACAGGTCCTCGCGCGCGAAGCCCTGCACCACCTTGGCGGAGTCTGGCGCCACGGCCACGGGGTTGCTGTTGTAGATCACCAGGGCCTGGAGGGAGTCGCCGCGCAGCAGGTCGTCGCCGATGGTCACCATGTTGACGGTGCGCGGCTGGCGCCCGGCCAGCAGGTCGGGGCGCTGGAGCTGCGCGCGCTGCACCGGGTAGTGCCCTGAGCTGGAGAACAGCAGGCCGCCCGCGCGGTGGCGCCACGCACCGGTGAGCGCGGGCAGGCAGGCGATGGCGCGCGTGGCGTTGCCGCCGCCGTGGGCGCGCTGCATCCCGTAGTTGAGGCGGATGGCGGCGGGCTGCGTCGTGCCGTAGTCCTGCGCCAGGCGGCGGATCTGCTCCACGGGCAGGCCGCAGACTTCGGCCGCGCGCTCGGGCGGCCACTCCAGCGCGCGCTCGCGCAGGCCCTCCCAGCCGATGGCGTGGCGGGCGATGTAGTCGTGGTCGAGCCAGTCGTTCCTCACCAGCTCGTGCATCAGCGCCAGGGCCAGTGCGGCGTCGGTGCCGGGGAGGAGCTGCAGGTGTTCGTGGCACTTCTCGGCCGTCTCGGTGCGGCGCGGGTCGATGCACACCAGGCGCGCGCCGTCGCGCTTGGCCTGCTGGGCGATGCGCCAGAAGTGCAGGTTGCTGCCGATGGAGTTGCTGCCCCAGATGAGGATGAGTTTGGCCTCCGCGAAGAACTCCACCTTCATGCCCACCTTGCCGCCCAGCGTGTGCATGAGCCCTTCGCCGCCGGCCGTGGAGCAGATGCTGCGATGGAGCAGCGAGGCGCCCAGGCGGTGGAAGAAGCGCCGGTCCATGCTCTCGCCCTGCACCAAGCCCATGGTGCCGGCGTAGCTGTAGGGCAGGATGGCCTGCGGGTCGCGCGCGGCGATGGCCGTGAGGCGCGCGGCGATGTCCGCCAGCGCCTCGTCCCACGAGACGGGCGCGAACTGGCCGCTGCCCTTGGGGCCGGTGCGCCTGAGCGGCGTGAGGATGCGCTCGGGGTGGTGCGTGCGCTCGGCGTACTTCGATACCTTGGCGCACAGCACGCCGCCCGTCTGTGCATGGGCGGGGTTGCCCTGCACGCGCACGGCGCGGCCGTTCTCCACGGTGGTCAGCAGGGCGCAGGTGTCGGGGCAGTCGTGCGGGCAGGCGCCGCGTACCTGGACGGGGTCGGCGATGGGGGCGGTCGTGGTCATGGCGGTTTCTCGGGGGTGGCCGCTACACTCGTTCACGCGGGTGTTTCACGGCAGGATGCGCCGGCGGGCGCGATCGACAAGGAGGGATTTCACCATGATGCAGCAGGTTCTGGGGCGCAGGCAGTTTTCCGTGGGTCTGGGTGCGGCGGCGCTGGCGGGGTTTCCGGCGGTGCACGCGCAGGGCGAAGGGCGCATCGTGCTGGGCCAGTCGGCGGCGCTCACGGGCGCGGCGGGGCAGCTCGGCGTGCAATTCCAGGCCGGCGCGAAGCTGGCCTTCGATCAGGCCAACGCGCATGGCGGCATCGGCCGGCGCAGCATCGAGATCCGCGCGCTGGACGACGGCTACGAGCCCGACCGCTGCGCCGAGAACACGCGCAAGCTCATCGCCGACGACGTGTTCGCGCTGTTCGGCTACATTGGCACGCCCACCAGCCTCGCGGCCCTGCCGCTGTTCACGCAGGCCCGGGTGCCGTTCTTCGCACCCTTCACGGGCGCGCCAGGGCTGCGCAAGCCGTTCAACCGGCTGATCTTCCACGTGCGCGCCTCCTACGACGACGAGACCGAACTCATGGTGCGCCAGCTCACCCATCTGGGCCTCACGCGCATCGGCGTGTTCCACCAGAACGACAGCTACGGCCAGGCCGGTCTGGACGGGGTGACGAAGGCGCTGGCCGCGCGCAAGCTCGCGCCCGTGGCCACGGGCACGGTGGAGCGCAATTCGGACAACGTCGCCGCCGCGGTGCAAAAGCTCGTGGCCGCCCGGCCCGAGGCCATCGTGCAGGTCAGCACCTACGCCTCGTGCGCGGCCTTCGTGCGCGCGGCGCGCAAGGCGGGTTACGGCGGGACGTTCTACAACGTGTCCTTCGTGGGCACCCAGGCGCTGGCCGACGCGCTGGGCGCAGACGGCGCGGGCGTGGTGGTGTCGCAGGTCGTGCCCTCGCCCTACCAGAGTTCGCGGCAGATCACGCGCGAATTCCACGACGCCATCAAGAAGGGCGGCGCCGGCGTGCAGGCCAACTACTCCAGCATGGAGGGCTACCTGGCCGCGCGCGTGTTCATCGAGGGCCTGCGCAATGCGCACGCGCAAAGCGGCGGCAAGCTCACGCGCGATGCGCTGGTGGCCGGTCTGGAGTCGGTCAACGGGCAGGTGGGCGGCTTCCAGGTGGCTTTCAGTGGCGCCGACCACGAGGGCTCGCGCTTCGTGGAGATGTCCATGCTCACCGGAGACGGCCGCGTGCGCACCTGAGGAAGACAAGCCTTGGCCTGGCAGGGTTGCGGAGGCGCGGCTAGACTGTGGCTTCCCAAGGAAGACTCCCGCCATGAAAGTCATTGACTCCATCGTTGCCGACGCGGCAGCCATCGCCGCCGTGCGGCGCGACATCCACGCCCATCCCGAACTGTGCTTCCAGGAAGTGCGCACCGCCGACGTGATCGCGGCGCAGCTCACCGAATGGGGCATTCCCATCCACCGCGGCCTGGGCACCACCGGCGTGGTGGGCATCGTGCACGGCCGCGACGGCGGCGCCTGCGGCCGCGCCGTGGGCCTGCGCGCCGACATCGACGCGCTGCCCATGCAGGAATTCAACACCTTCGCCCACGCCAGCAAGCATGTGGGCAAGATGCACGCCTGCGGCCACGACGGCCACACCGCCATGCTGCTCGCGGCGGCCAAGTATTTCTCCAGGCACCGCGACTTCGACGGCACCGTCTACCTGATCTTCCAGCCCGCCGAGGAAGGCGGCGGCGGCGCGCGCGAGATGATCAAGGACGGCCTGTTCGAGCAGTTCCCCATGCAGGCCGTCTTCGGCATGCACAACTGGCCCGGCATGCCCGTGGGTACGTTCGCCGTCAGCGCGGGGCCGGTGATGGCGTCCTCCAACGAGTTCAAGATCACCATCCGCGGCAAGGGCGCGCACGGCGCCATGCCGCACCTGGGTATCGACCCCGTGCCCGTGGCCTGCCAGATGGTGCAGGCTTTCCAGACCATCATCAGCCGCAACAAGAAGCCCATCGAGGCCGGTGTGATCTCCGTCACCATGATCCACACCGGCGAGGCCACCAATGTCGTGCCCGACAGCTGCGAGATGCAGGGTACGGTGCGCACCTTCACCATCGAGCTGCTGGACATGATCGAGCGGCGCATGCGACAGGTGGCCGAGCACACCTGCGCGGCCTTCGAGGCCACGTGCGAATTCGAGTTCGTGCGCAACTACCCGCCCACGATCAACTCCCCGGCCGAAGCCGAGTTCGCGCGCCGCGTGATGGCCGGCATCGTGGGCGAGGACAAGGTGTTGGCGCAGGAGCCCACGGGCGGCGCCGAGGATTTCTCCTTCATGCTGCAGGCCAAGCCCGGCGCCTACGTGTTCATCGCCAACGGCGACGGCACGCACCGCGACATGGGCCACGGCGGCGGCCCCTGCACGCTGCACAACCCGAGCTACGACTTCAACGACGACCTGATCCCGCTGGGCGGCACCTACTGGGTGGAGCTGGCGCGGCAATGGCTGGCGAACCCGACGGCTTAAAAAAGAACGGTCGTTCGCACTCTGGCTACACTGTGGGTTTCTGACCAGGAGACCCGCAATGTCCGATCTGAACACCGCCTTCGAAGCCGCTGTCGCCAACTCCAAGAACCTCAGCGAGCGGCCCGACAACCCGACGCTGCTGAAGATCTACGCGCTCTACAAGCAGGCAACGGCCGGCGACAACGCCGAGAAGAAGCCCAGCTTCTCCGACATCGTCGGCCGCGCCAAATGGGATGCGTGGGAGAAGCTCAAGGGCACGGCCGCCGATGCTGCCAAGCAGCAGTACATCGACCTCATCGAATCCCTGCGTGGATGAACCTCAGGGCCGTGCCGCCAGGGCCGTGAGCGCGGCATCACGCTCGGCCTGCGGCGCGCGGGCCAGCGCCTTCACCGCTGCGTGGAAGCGCGGCCAGTCGCGGCCCTCGCGCTCGAACAGCGCGGTGAAGGCCGGCACCCAGTCGTCATAGGCCGCCTGCGCCGCGAAGCTGGCGTTGTTGGCCTCGTGCACCCACAGGTCCATGCCCGCCACCAGCGCCGCAGGCGTACCCGCCGCCAGCCAGCGGGTGCGCAGCGCCTCGTAACGGGCGCGGAATTCCTGCATTGCTTCTGTTTTCATAGCTGCTAGCGCTTGCTGGGTGAGCGCTGGAGGCTGTTTTGACTCGTATATTTCCCGCAGCCGCTCGCGCGTGGAGCGCGTGAGCGCGCGGAACTGCGCGCGCCGCTCCTCGCCAGCGTCGAACTGCGCGCGCGCCTCGGGCGTGGAGCGCTCGTCCAGCCAGCGCCGCACGCCCAGCCGCTCCACCGCCGTGGCGTAGGACTCGTTGAACTGCGTGTCGCCCGGCGCGTAGGCCACCTGGTGCGCCAGCTCGTGGAACAGCAGGCGCACGAACTCGCCCTCGGGCCAGGCGATGAAGGTGGACAGCAGCGGGTCTCCGCCCAGCCAGTTGCTGTAGCCCAGCGTGGAATAGGCCGGCACGCCGTAGACGCTCACCTCCAGCCCCGTGGCCGCCAGCCGCGCGGCCTCGGCGCGCGCGTCGGCCTCGTCGAAATAGCCCCGGTAGCCGATGCAGCCCGTGACGGGGAAGCACCACGTATGGAGCTGGAGCGAATACGGCCCCGCCGCCACCACGTTCCACACCGCGGCGCGGCGCCCGAGCTGTGCGTAGCGGTGGTAGCTGGCGTTGTCCGGCAGCGCCAGCGCGCTCACCGCGAAGGCGCGTGCCTGCGCGGCCAGCTGCAGGCGCGCGCGCAGCGCGCTGGAGGTGTCGGGGCTGGCGATCCATTCCGGCACCGGGCGGGCCGCCTGCAGGAGGGCCAGGTGTCCGCGCGCCGACTGCCAGTAATACCCCAGCGTGCCGCAGCCGGAGAGCAGCAGCGCCGACGCCGATGCGAGCAGCACGGCAGCAGGGCGGAAAGACACGTGAAAGGAGCGCATGGGCAGTGCCCGCGAGGATAGCAAGCGCAGGGCGCAGCCTCCACAATGCCGCCATGACCGACACCACCGATACCAGCCTGTTCACCGACGAGCAGGGCCATGCGCGCTGCTTCTGGTGCCGCGCTTCGCCGCTGTACCGCCACTACCACGACCACGAATGGGGCTTTCCGGTGACCGACGAGCGGCGCCTGTTCGAGAAGCTGTGCCTGGAAGGCTTCCAGGCGGGCCTGTCGTGGATCACCATCCTCAACAAGCGCGAGGCCTTCCGGGCGGCCATGGGGAACTTCGAGGCCGAGGAGCTGGCGCGCTTCGGGCCGGCGGACGTGGAGCGCTTGCTGGGCGACGCGGGTATCGTGCGCCACCGGGGCAAGATCGAGTCGGCCATCAACAACGCGCAGCGCGTGCTGGAGCTGCGGCGCGAATACGGCTCGCTCGCGCACTACGTGTGGCGCTACGCGCCGCAGGCGGCGCAGGGCCGGCCCCAGCGCATGACGGGCGACGCCGTGCGCGCGCTCACCGCGTCGGCCGCGTCGGCGCAGCTCTCCAAGGACTTGAAGAAGCGCGGCTTCAGCTTCGTCGGCCCCACGACCATGTACGCCTTCATGCAGGCCATGGGCTTGGTCAACGACCACATCGAGGGCTGCAGCGCGCGCCCGGCGGCCGAGGCGGCGCGCGCCGCTTTCACGCCGCCCTGAGGCGCCGCGTTCAGCGACCGCGTTCCGCGCGCCAGGCGGCGAAGTCGGATCGGCTGCGTTCGTCGGTGGGCGGATACAGGCCCAGGATGGAGCGGCCTTCCATGACCTTCTCCTGCACGAAGTCCTCGAACACGGTCATCTCCGTGGCCTCGGCGGCGATCTCGTCCGCCAGGTGCGCAGGGATCACGACCACGCCTTCGGCATCGCCCACGACCACGTCGCCGGGGAACACGGCCACGTCGCCGCAGCCGATGGGACCGTTGATCTCGATGGCCTCGTGCAGCGTCAGGTTGGTCGGGGCGCTGGGGCGGCTGTGGTACGCGGGCATGGAGTACCTGTCGATGTCCGGGCTGTCGCGAAAGCCGCCATCGGTTACCACGCCGGCCACGCCGCGCTGCATCAGCCGCGCGACCAGGATGCCGCCGGCCGAGGCGGCGCGCGCGTCCTTGCGGCTGTCGATCACCAGCACGGCGCCGCCCGGACAATCTTCCACCGCCTGGCGTTGCGGGTGGTCGCGGTTCTGGAAGACGGCGATGCCGTTGCGGTCCTCGCGCGCGGGAATGTAGCGCAGCGTGAACGCCTCGCCCACCATGTTGGGCAGGCCCGGGTTGAGCGGGCGCACGTCCTGGATGCACTGGTTGCGCAGGCCGCGCTTGAACAGCGCGGTGCACAGGGTGGCGGTGCTGACCTGCATCAGCCGTTCGCGGGTGGTTGGGTCCATGCGATGCTCCATCAGAAGATGTCGGGTTCCGGCACGGGCGTGCCGAACGTGGTTTCGAGGAAGTCGAAGTCGCAGCCCTCGTCGGCCTGCTTGATGTGGCGGCCGAACATCCAGCCGTAGCCGCGCTCGTAGCGCGGCGGCGCGGGCTTCCAGGCCTTGCTTCGTGCAGCCAGTTCCTCGTCGCTGACTTCGAGGTGGATGCTGCGCGCGGGCACGTCCACGGTGATGCGGTCGCCGGTCTTCACCAGCGCCAGCGGCCCGCCGATGGCCGCCTCGGGCGCGCAGTGCAGCAGGCAGCCGCCGTAGCTGGTGCCGCTCATGCGCGCGTCCGACAGGCGCAGCATGTCCTTGACGCCCTGCTTGAGCAGCTTGGTGGGGATGGGCAGCATGCCCCATTCGGGCATGCCGGCGCCCAGCGGGCCGGCGTTGCGCAGCACCAGGACGTCGTCGCCGGTCACGTCGAGGTCAGGGTCCTCCACCGCTTTCTTCAGCGACGGATAGTCGTCGAACACCAGTGCGCGGCCGGTGTGCTGCAGCAGGTGCGGCGCGCAGGCGCTGGGCTTGATGACCACGCCATCGGGCGCGAGGTTGCCCTTGAGCACGGCCAGCGCGCCCTCGGCGTAGATGGGGTTGGAGAGCGGCCGGATCACGTCGTCGTGGTAGACCTCGCTGCCCGCGATGTTCTCGCCGATCGTCCTGCCGTTGACGGTGAGCGCCTCGGTCTTCAGGTGGCAGCGGATGCGCTCCAGCATCGCGCGCAGGCCGCCGGCGTAGAAGAAGTCCTCCATCAGGTAGGCGTCGCCGCTGGGCCGGATGTTGGCGATCACCGGCACGTGGCGGCTGAAGGCGTCGAAGTCCTGCAGGCTCACCGGATGGCCTGCGCGGCGCGACATGGCGATCAGGTGGATGATGGCGTTGGTCGAGCAGCCCATGGCCATCGCGCAGGCGATGCCGTTCTCGAAATTGGCGCGCGTGAGCATCTTCGCGGGCGTAAAGTCGTCCCACACCATCTCGACGATGCGGCGCCCGCACTCGGCGCTCATGCGGATGTGGTTGGCATCGGCGGCGGGGATGCTGCTCGCGCCCGGCAGCGCCAGGCCCACGGCCTCGGCGATGCCCATCATCGTGGCGGCCGTGCCCATGGTCATGCAGGTGCCGTGGCTGCGTGCGATGCCGGCTTCCATTTCGTTCCAGGCCTGGTCGGAGAGGCGTCCGGCGCGGCGCTCGTCCCAGTACTTGAAGGCGTCCGAGCCCGAGCCCAGCACCTGGCCCTTCCAGTTGCCGCGCAGCATGGGGCCGGCGGGCAGATAGATGAAGGGGATGCCCATGGAGAGCGCTCCCATGGTCAGGCCCGGCGTGGTCTTGTCGCAGCCGCCCATCAGCACGGCGCCGTCCACCGGGTGGCTGCGCATCAGCTCCTCGGTCTCCATGGCGAGAAAGTTGCGGTACAGCATGGTCGTGGGCTTGACCATGCTTTCCGACAGGCTGATCGCCGGCAGCTCCAGCGGAAAGCCGCCCGCCTGCAGCACGCCGCGCTTGACGTCCTCCACGCGCTGCTTGAAGTGGGCGTGGCACTGGTTGGCGTCGCTCCAGGTGTTGACGATGGCGATGACGGGCTTGCCCACCCAGTCCTCGTAGCCATAGCCCATCTGCAGCACACGCGAGCGGTGGCCGAAGGAGCGGAAGTCGTCGGGTGCGAACCAGCGCGCGCTGCGCAGGGTCTCGTAGGTGCGTTTCATGGGCTCTGTCTCCTGGGCGGAGCGGCATGGGCTCCGCATGGTGGTTGGCTGCTTCAGCGGCTGCTGGGGAAGCTGAACACGGCCCCCTCGCGCACGCCCGCGCTCGGCCAGCGCTGGGTGA
>NZ_DF238934.1 GCF_000400995.2 Acidovorax sp. MR-S7
CCGTCGGATACTGCTTACGCCTTGCCATTGGGCGAATCTACCGCAGGCGCTATCAAGTTCATAACACGCTCTAGGGAGGTTCTGCAAAACCTCCCGGCCCGGTGGCAGGCAAGCATCGGATGAGCGAGGATCGGGGCCATGGACCAGATCAACCTCGGCCTCGACCCGCTGCCCGTAAGCGTCAGCTCAGCACCCTCTTGACGAGGTCCTTATGGGATAGTCAGACGTCCAGGATGTGTCGCAGCAAGCCGAAGCCTACGCGCCACTGCGTGCCATCACCGGGGTCGATGGTTGCAGTGCGGCTGTTGATGCGCACGATGGTGCCCACCACGGTCTGCAGGTACTTGTCCTCAAAGGCGACCTTCTCGCCGCAGCGAAAGTCGTTGCGCGTCGGTCGGGGGGCGGCCGGCGGCTCTGGCGCCACAGCTTGAGGGCGTGTTGCAGGATCGGGCAAGGGCGGTTCGATCGCGGCGTAAGGCAACTTCCACTCTTTGCGCTCGCGCAGGTCTTGCAACGTGACCTGCGTGTCACGCATGGCCACCACCTTGCCTTCTCGCAGACTGCCATCGCGCCAGTCCACAAAGCGCACGGTTTGACCCAGGTTCATGTCCTTGCGCACGGCAATGATGCGGCGTGGGTCGGCCAGCAGCCGCTCGATCAGCGTGCTGAGCTGGAACAGCTCCAGGCTGCTTGCGTTCTGCAGGGCGTCCAGCACCCGCGGGTCAATGCCAGACACGCTCATGCCGCCTTGCGTTGTTGATCCGCCTGACGGGACTGCCGCATCAGGTTCCAGGGCAGCAACTCATCAATGCGGTTGATGGGGTGGTCGGCTATGCGGCCGAGCACCTCCCGCAGGTAGGCCTCGGGGTCAATCCCGTTGAGTTTGGCGGTTTGCACCAGGCTGTAGATCGCCGCCGCTCGCTCGCCGCCGGCATCCGATCCCATGAACAGGTAGTTGCCCCGTCCCAAAGCCACCCCGCGCAATGCCCGCTCTGCTGCGTTGTTGTCCATCTCGATGCGCCCATCTTGGCAATACCGCGTCAGAGCCTGCCAGCGCGTTAGGCTGTAGCCAATGGCTTTGGCCAACTCCGATTTGGCCGACACCCGACCAACCAACTGGCTCAACCAGACGTGCATCTCCTGCAGCAGCGGCCCGGCACGCGCCTGGCGTTGGGCCTGTCGAATGTCGGGAGGCTTTCCCCGAATGTCACGCTCGATGGCATACAGATCGGCAATGCGTCTGAGCGCCTGTGCTGCGATAGACGTCTCGTCTTTGCCGCTGCTCAGGTACAGGTCCCACCACGGTCGGCGCGCGTGCGCCCAGCATGCTGCCTCGGTGATCTGTCCTGAGGCGTACAGCTTGCCCCAGCCGCCATAGGCATCCGCCTGGAGAATGCCGCGATATTTCTTCAAGTGGCGCTCTGGATGCTCGCCTTTGCGATCCGGGGTGTACTGGTACCAGGCCGCCGGTGGCGCACTTGAGCCGATCGGACGGTCATCTCTGACGTACACCCACAAGCGCCCCGTCTTGGTCTTGCCGCGCCCGGGCTGCAGCACCGGCACGGGGGTGTCGTCGGCATGAATCTTGG
>NZ_DF238935.1 GCF_000400995.2 Acidovorax sp. MR-S7
CGTAAGCGTCCGGCCAACCCATCTTGACCGGATGACTACAGGCGCAGCTTGCGCATGGCGGCATTGACGCCATTGAGGTCGAAGCCCGCTGGATCGAAGGGGCCACCATTCCATTTCCACATGTCCAGGTGCTGCGGATGCACTGGGTCCGTGATGGCCTGCAGGAAGTCGCTGTAGCCAGGTGGGCCACCCACGTCCTCGGGTGGGCAGGCATTGGCGCCCGCCACACACAACGGCCTGCGATTCTTCTCGCCAGGCTCCAAGGTGGCCTCCACCCGGATGCGGTGGCGCCAGTCGTCACCGAAGTCGTAGGTGTAGATGAACTCGCCGGTGCCGTCCGCCAGCACCGCCGCCAGGTCACACAGACGCTCATCTCGGGTCTCGATGCGGGAGGACCAGTCCGGATCAGAAGCGGCGTAGCGCACCTGGCCCACGGTGAAGGCGTGCAGGTGCGCGTTCTTCCAGCCCATGGCCGTCTGGATGACACGGTCGAGCTTGTCCAGCGTCAATGTGTCGGGCACCCACAGCCGCCGCCAGATGGCCGGCTCCAGGTATTCCAGTTCAACGTGCAGTTGATAGACGCGCTGCGGGGTGGAGGAGCGCCGAGGTTTCTTGAGCGTGCTCATTCCCCAAGGCTACCAGCCCTGGCGTCAGGTCGCGGGTTGCCAGCAATGCGGCAAGAGCTCCTCGATACGGCTGGCCCTATGCGTGGGCAGCCGTGTGAGGACGTCCCTGAGATAGGCATACGGATCGTGCCCGTTCATGCGCGCCGACTGGATCAGGCTCATCACCGCCGCCGCCCGCTGGCCCGCACGCAGGCTGCCGGCAAACAGCCAGTTGTTCCTGCCAATGGCGATCGGTCGGATCTGGTTCTCCATCCAGTTGTTGTCCACGGGCAGTTGGCCATCATCGACGAACCGGGTCAACGCCTCCCAGCGCCGCAGGCTGTAGTCCAGTGCCTTGGCGGTGGCCGATCCATCCGGCACCTTCTGGCGCTGCAG
Organism: Acidovorax sp. MR-S7; assembly: GCF_000400995.2. Classification (GTDB taxonomy): domain Bacteria; phylum Pseudomonadota; class Gammaproteobacteria; order Burkholderiales; family Burkholderiaceae_C; genus MR-S7. The sequence goes on from NZ_DF238935.1 coordinate 1,002, forward strand.
CTGCATCCATTCGTGCAAGGCGTCGAGCACCGGCTGGGTCTGCCTGCGCCGAATGTCCCGGCGCAGCGTGGCATCGAGCTCCCTGACCTCGCGCTCGATGTCGTAAACCCGGGCGAACTGCTGCAGCGCGAACTCGGCGATCTGACTCTTGTTGGCCGCGTGCAGGTCGAAGAATTTGCGGCGCGCATGCGCCAGGCAACCTACCTCCGTCACCCCGCTGGCGATCAACGCCTTGTAGCCGCTGAAGTCGTCACAGGTCAGGCTGCCTCTCCATTCCCCCAGGAATGCCCGGGCGTGCTCGCCGGCACGCGACTCACAGAAGTCGTAGACCACGGCTTTCATGTTCTCGAACGCCCCTGGAGCGTAGGCCCACAGGTAGGCGCGGTGCGTTTTACCCTCCCCCGGTTTGAGCATCGCCACCGGCGTCTCATCCGCGTGAAGCACGCAGCGTTGCAGGATCTCAGCCTTGAGCGCATCCACCAGCGGCTGTAGCCGCACCCCGCATGTGCCCACCCACTGCGCCAGGGTCGAGCGCGGGATGGCCAGCCCGGCACGCCCGAAGATCGCTTCCTGGCGGTACAGCGGCAGGTGATCGGCGTACTTGCCCACCAGCACCTGGGCCAGCAGGCCGGCGGTGGGGATGCCTTTGTCGATGACGTGAGCATCCACCGGCGCCTGGGTGATGGTTTCGCACTGGGAGCAGGCCCACTTGCCGCGGATGTGACGCTCCACGCTGAACACGCCCGGCACGTAGTCCAGCTTCTCGGCCACGTCCTCACCTATGCGTTTGAGCTGGCAGCCGCAACCCGGGGTACGGCAGGTGGTGGACTCGGGTTCGTGGTGAATGTCGCGGCGCGGCAGGTGCGCCGGGAGCGCAAGCCGCTTGGGCTGCTTCTTCTCCTGCAGGTTCGCCGCCGCTGGCTCCTGCTGCAGGGCGTCGATCTCGGTGGCCACGGCCGCCAGGTCGGCCTCGATCTCGTCTTCGAACAGGCTCTTCTGCTCGGGGTTGAAGCGCTCAGACTGTGCGGCGAACTTCATGCGCTTGAGCAGCGCATTCTCGTGGGTGAGCTTCTCCAGCAAGGCGCCCTGATGGCGCAGCTGCGTGATCAGGCGGGCAGCCATCTCGCGCAGTTGATCGGCGCTCAGCCCTTCCAGAGATTGCGGCTCCACCACCATGGCCGTCATGATGCCCGCACCGAAACGCGTGCACCATTGGCGCATGCACCAATTGGCAAGTACCCATCGCTGCCGGAGAGTCAGACCACGGTGATGACGCCGCCGTCGGCCAGGCGCTGCCAGGGCAGGCCCATGACCAGCGCATCGAGCTGCTGGCGCTGCAGCGCATGGTTGGAGCCACCGGCCAGGGGCCAGATGAACTTGCCCTGGTGCAGTCGGCGTGCGGCCAGCCAGATACCGATGCCGTCGTGCACCAGGATCTTGATGCGGTTGGCGCGTTTGTTGGCGAACAGGTAGGCATGGTGGGGATGGGCGGCGCCGAAGACGGCGATGACTCGGGCGAGTGCCGTATCCGTGCCGGCGCGCATGTCCAGCGGGGTGGTGGCCAGCCAGGCTGCGTCGATCCGGATCACCGAAGCCAATCCCGCAGCCAGTCCGCGCAGGACGACGACGCCTCGACAGGCCAGCTCACCGTGATAACGCCTGTGCCGCGCCGGATCTCGACGCGAATGTCCGCCGAGGGACTCCCCGCCACGCGAACAGGTGCGGCGTCCGCAACCTCAGGCGAGGGAAGGTTCAGCGGGATGAACGGATTGATGGGTTTGGGCGCCGCCGCCGGGTGCTCGCGTAGCCAGCGATGAACGATGTTGGCGTTGATGCCGTGGGCCAGGGCCACAGCCGCAATCGACGCGCCATCCGCCCGGCATTGCGCCACGACCTGGACCTTGAGTTCTGGACTGTAGAAGCGCCGCTTGGGGTTTGGGGCGATCGCCTCGTTCGCCATGGTGTGCATGATCTCCATCGTGCACACGATGCCTGCTCGAACAGGCTATCTCAAGATGGGTTTGCCGGACGCATAC
>NZ_DF238936.1 GCF_000400995.2 Acidovorax sp. MR-S7
TGAAAGCGCTGGAGCCGGATTTTATTGGTATTCTTGCGCCCGCACCCCGTCCATGAAAGCGCCCGCCATGCCCGCCGCACCGCCCCCGCCGCCCGCCAGCATCGGCAAGTACCGCGTCGAGCGCGAGCTGGGGCGCGGCGCCAGCGGCGTCGTCTACCTGGGCGTGGACGGTTTTCGCGGCCGACAGGTGGCCATCAAGCAGACGCATGCGCACCTGCTGGCCGATCCCGCGCAGGCCGAGCGCCACCGGCGCCTGCTGCGCAACGAGGCGCGGCTGGCCGGGCGCCTGCGCCACCCGCACATCGTGCGCCTGCTCGACGCCGACGAAGACGCCCGCCAGCCCTACCTGGTGCTGGAATACGTGGAAGGCGGCGCGCTTTCGCGCCATGCCCGCGCCGACGCGCTGCTGCCCGTGCCGCAGGTGCTGGACATCGCCTTCAAATGCGCCAACGCCCTCGAATACGCCCAGCGCGAGGGGCTGGTGCACCGCGACATCAAGCCCGCCAACCTGCTGCTGACGGCGGGCGGCGAGGTCAAGCTGACCGACTTCGGTGCGGCGCTGTCGCTGCGCAGCGAGGCCACGCAGCTCGCGGGCCTGGTGGGCTCGCCCGCCTACATGTCGCCCGAGCAGGTGCGCGAGCAGCCGCTGACGCATGCCAGCGACATGTTCTCGCTGGCCGTCACGCTCTACGAGCTGCTCACCGGCCGCCATCCGTTCGCGGGGGAGAGCGACTACGCCACGCTCTACCGCATCGGCAACGACACGCCTGCCGCGCCCAGCCTGCTGCGCGCGGCGCTGCCCTCCAGCGTAGACGCGGTGCTGCTGCGTGCGCTGGCCAAGAACCCGCGGGAGCGATACCCCACCTGGGCCGAATTCGGCGACGCGCTGCTGGCCGTGCAGCAGGCCTTGCCGCGCCTGCGCTCGCAGGACACCGAGGCCGAGCGCTTCGCGCGCCTGCGCGCGCTGGGCTTCCTGGCCGATTTCCACGACGTGGCGCTCTGGGAGCTGATGCGCCTGGGCCGCTGGCTGCGCGTGCCCGTCGGCACGGTGCTCATGCAGGAGGGCGCGGCGGGCGATTCGTTCAGCCTGATCCTGGAGGGCGAGGTGCTGGTCACGCGCCAGGGCTGGCAGCTCAGCGTGCTCGGGCCGGGCGTGACCATCGGCGAGATGAGCTACCTGCGCCCCGATGCGCGCGTGCGCTCCGCCACCGCCACGGCGCGCACCGAGGCGCTGCTGCTCAAGGTGCGCAACCCGGCGCTGCGCGGCGCCTCGGACGGGCTGCAGTCGCGCTTCGACAAGGCCTTCATCCAGCTGCTCGTGGGCCGGCTGGTGGCCGCCAACGAGCAGATCGCCGAGTGGGACCTGGGGCCGGCCGTCCCATAACGCCCGCACGGGAATTGCCGGATGGCCGGCCCCAGGCACCGCGCTGATGGCCGCTTGGCCTACAGCAGCGCGTGCCATGCCGCCGGACAATACGCCGTCCCCACCCCTGCGAGCACCATGGGCAGCACCGAAACCCCACCCCCGCGGCATCGGCCGCCGCATGTGCCCCGGATGGGGGCCGCGGCGCGCGGCACCGCGCTCGATGCGCTGGTGCCCAGCCTGCGGCTCATGACCGGGCTGGTCATCGCGGCCCTGCTCATCGCCGGGCTGTATGCGGGCAGCTCCATCCTGGTGCCGCTGGCGCTTGCCTTCCTGCTCAGCTTCGTGCTCGAACCGCTGGTGGCGCGGCTCAAGCGCATCGGCCTGCCGCGCCTGCCGGCCGTCATCGCCGTGGTGCTGGCCACGCTGATGGCGCTGGGCGTCGCGGGGCTGTTCGTGGCCAAGGAGGCGCGCGAACTCAGCGCGCAGCTGCCGTCCTACCAGACCACCATCCGCAAGAAGCTGCGCGCCCTGCGCCAGGAGCTTCGCGCGCCGGGCATGTTCGACGGCGCCAAGCGCACGCTGGACATCGTGCAGCGCGAGGTCGAGGCGGCCGGGCCCGTGCTGCCGGGCGGCGGCACGCAGCGCGCCGTGCAGCAGGTGCAGGTGCAGCCGCCGCAGCTCACGCCCGCGCAGCAGGCCATGGCCGCGCTGGGGGCGCTGAGCGGCCCGCTCACGCAGGCGGGCCTGGTGCTGGTGTTCGTGGTCTTCATCCTGCTGGACCGGGTGGACCTGCGCGACCGCCTGCTGCGCCTGTGGGGCGCCGACCTGCACCGCGCCACCGACGCCATGGACGAGGCAGGCGGGCGCATCTCGCGCTACCTCACCATGCAGTTGCTGGTCAACGTGACCTACGGCATCCCGATGGGGCTGGGCCTGTGGCTCATCGGCGTGCCCGGCGCGCTGCTCTGGGGCGCGCTGGCGGCGGTCATGCGCTTCGTGCCCTACGTGGGGCCGCTGATCGCGGCGGCCTTCCCCGTCACGCTGGCTTTCGCCGTGGACCCGGGCTGGACCCTGGTGCTGTGGGCCATCGGCCTCATCGTGGTGCTGGAGCTGATCAGCAACAACGTGATCGAGCCCTGGCTCTACGGCTCCAGCACCGGGCTGTCGGCCCTGTCGCTCATCGTGGCGGCCACCTTCTGGACGGCGCTGTGGGGGCCGGTGGGCCTGATCATGTCCACGCCGCTCACCGTGTGCCTGCTGGTCGTCGGCCGCTACCTGCCGCAGCTCGCCTTCCTGGACGTGCTGCTGGGCAGCCGGGCCGTGCTGGACGAGCCCACGCGCATCTACCAGCGACTGCTGGCCGACGACGCCGAAGAGGCCATCGAGCTCAGCGTCGCGCAGACCGAGGCGCTGCAGGGCTCCGTGCCCGCGTTCTATGCCCAGATCGGCCTGCCCGTGCTGCGCATGGCGGTGGGCGACCACGCGCGCGTGGCCACGCCCGAGCACCGGCTGCGGCTGGTGGAGGGCATGGACGAGCTGCTGGACGACCTGCAGGAGCAATACCCCGAGCCGATCGTGCCTTCGGCCGCGCCGCGCGTCGCCTGCCTGGGCGGCAAGTGGGAGGTGGACCACCTCGCCGCGCGCATGGCGGCGCATGCGCTGTCGCTGCGCGGCTGTCCGGCGCAGGCATGGGCTGCGGGCCCCGCCACGGCCGAGCCGCCGGAGGGGCTGGAGGCCGTGCGCGTGGCCTGCGTGGTCTGGCTGTCGCCCCAGCCCGCCGCCGCCGCACGCCATGCCTGCCGGCGGCTGCGGCGCCAATGGCCGCACCTGCGCATCGTGCTCGCGCTCTTGGGCGAGCCGCTGGAAGACCTGCCGGCCGAAGGCGACGGCGCGCTGTTGGGGGCCGACGCCGTGGCCACTTCGCTGGAAGAGGCGCTGGCGCAGGTGGCCCAGCTGCAGGGCGGTCCGGCCGGCGAGGCGTTCGAGGCCGCGCCCGTTCCCGCGGGCGACGCCGAGCGCGTGCAGGCCCTGCTGGCCAGCGGCGCGCTGGACAGCGACGCCCTGCGCCGGCTGTGCCAGCACGCGGCCCAGCGCGCGGCGGACATCTTCGACGTGCCGTTCGCCATGGTGTCGCTGGTGGACCAGGACCGCCAGACGGCGCTGTGCAGCCACGGGCGCCTGCCCGCCGCCGAGGAGGGCGAGTCCGAGGCCCCTGCGTGCGACACGCTGCCGCGCGAGCTGTCGCTATGCGGCCACGTAGTAGCGTCGGGACAGCCGCTGGTGGTGCCCGACATCGCCCGGGATGCGCGCTTCGCCGGCAACCCCGCGCTGCGCGAGCGCCGGCTGCGCTTCTATGCCGGCGTGCCGCTGCGCGACGCGGCGGGCCATGTGCTGGGTGCGCTGTGCCTGCTGGACACGCAAGCGCACGTGTTCGATGCGCGCGAAACCCGCTTGCTCAAGGCCATGGCGGGCGACCTCATGGCCGGCTGGGCTGACGCGCCGGCCCCGGCTCCGGCCGCCGCGGGCTCCGCCACGGTGGGGCAGATCGTGCCGCAGTAAGGCAGCAGCTTCTTACTTCGTTCCGAAAATCCGGTCGCCCGCGTCACCCAGCCCGGGCAGGATGTAGCCGTGGTCGTTCAACTCGCGGTCGATCGCCGCCGTGTAAATGGGCACGTCGGGGTGGGCCTTTTGCAGCGTGGCCACACCCTCGGGCGCGGCCAGCAGGCAGACGAACTTGAGGGAGCGCGGCTGCAGCTGCTTGAGGCGCTGCACCGCGGCGGCGGCGGAGTTGCCGGTGGCGAGCATGGGGTCCACGACGATGATGTCGCGCTCGGCCATCTCCGAGGGCATCTTGAAGTAGTACTCCACGGGCTGCAGCGTGGCCGGGTCGCGGTACAGGCCGATGTGGCCAATGCGCGCGCCGGGCACCACGTTGAGCATGCCGTCCAGGAAGCCGTTGCCCGCACGCAGGATGGAGACCAGCACCAGCTTCTTGCCGTCGATCACCTTGCCGGTCATGGTCTCCAGCGGGGTCTCGATCTGCACGTCCTGCAGCGGCATGTCGCGCGTGACCTCGTAGGCCATGAGGGTGGACAACTCGCCCAGCAGGCGGCGGAAGCTGTTGGTGCTCGCGTCCTTCTTGCGCATCAGGGTGAGCTTGTGCTGCACCAGGGGATGGTCGATGACGTGGACGTTGCTCATGGAGGGGTGTTTTTCGTGAAAAGGGATGCCCGATTTTTGCACGCCGGTTCAGCCTGCCAGGATCTCGGCGTAGCGCGCCAGGTCCACGTTGCCGCCGCTCAGGACGATGCCCACGCGCTTGCCGGCCAGGTCGATGCCGCCATGGCGTGCGCCCGCGAAGGCCAATGCGCCCGTGGGCTCCACGACGATCTTCATGCGCTCGGCGAAGAAGCGCAGGGCCTCGGCCAGCTGCGCGTCGGTGGCGGTGGCGATGTCGGCGACGCCCGCCTGGATGATGGGAAAGGTGATTTCGCCCAGCGCCTGGGTCTGCGCGCCATCGGCAATGGTGCGCGGCGTGTCGATGCGCACGATGCGGCCTGCGCGCAGGGATTGCTGGCCGTCGTTGCCGGCCGCGGGCTCCACGCCGACCACGCGGCACTGCGGCGCGTGCTGGCGCGCGGCCAGCACGCAGCCCGACAGCAGGCCGCCGCCGCCCAGCGGGGTGAAGAGGTAGTCCAGGTGCGGCACGTCCTCGATGAGTTCCAGGGCCACGGTGCCCTGGCCGGCGATGACGTGGGGGTGGTCGAACGGCGGGATCAGCGTCATGCCGCGCTCATGAGCCAGGCGGCGGCTGATGGCCTCGCGGTCCTCGGTGAAGCGGTCGTAGGTGACGACCTCGGCGCCGTAGCCGCGCGTGGCGGCTATCTTGGCGGCGGGCGCGTCCTGGGGCATGACGATGACGGCGGGCATCTCCAGCAGGCGCGCCGACAGCGCGATGGCCTGCGCATGGTTGCCCGACGAGAAGGCCAGCACGCCGCGCTGGCGCTGCGCCTCGGTGAACTGCGCCAGGGCGTTGAAGGCGCCGCGGAACTTGAATGCGCCCATGCGCTGCAGGTTCTCGCACTTGAAGAACAGCTTGGCGCCCAGCAGCGCGTCGGCCGTGCTGGAGCGCAGGACCGGCGTGCGGTGCGCCATGCCCTTGAGGCGGTGGGCGGCTTCGGCGACGTCGTCGTAGGTGGGCAGATGCATGGCGGGCGCTTTCCGGGGGGATGAGGGGGCGCGCCATCATAGCCGGGAGTGCGGCAATCTTTCATGCCGAAACCGCCTCCAGCGCTTGTCCAGCAAGCGCTGGCAGCTATGAATTTAGAGTTCGCTGAAGCGCTTGAGCGGCGCCAGGGCCGGGAAGTCGCCCGCGCGCCGCTGCTGCATGGCGGCCACGGCCTCGCCCACGTGGCGGTTGCTCCAGATGGCGCCCTGCAGCCAGCCCATCTGGCGCAGGCTGTCTTCCACGCCGTGGTCGCGCGCGTAGTGCACGGCCTGCTTGGTGCCCCAGATGGCGACGGGCGGCTTGGCGGCGATCTCGCGCGCGCAGGCCAGGGCGCCGGCGACCAGTTCCTCGTGCGAGCCGAACAGCTCGGTCACCAGCCCGCAGGCCAGCGCGCGCTCGGCCGGCAGGCGGCGGCCGGTGTAGGCCAGCTCCTTGAGCAGGCCCAGCGGCATGAGCTTGGGCAGGCGCTGCAGCGTGCCCACGTCGGCCACCATGCCGATGTTGATTTCCTGGATGCAGAAGAACGCGTCGCGCGTGGCGTAGCGGATGCAGGCGGCCGCCACCATGTCCACCGCGCCGCCGATGCAGCCGCCGTGGATGGCGGCGATCACCGGCACGCGCAGGCTCTCGATGCGCGTGAACGTGGCCTGCATGTCGGTGAGCAGGTCGAAGATGGCGGCGCGCCCCTCGGGGCTGCGGTCGTCCAGTGTGATGGCGCCGCCGAAGGTCTCCAGCGCCATGCCCGCGCTGAAGTGCTTGCCGGTGCTGCTGACGACCAGCGCCCGCACGTCGCCGGCGCGGTGCAGGTGGTCCAGCACCTGGTCCAGCTCGCGCCAGAAGGCGGGGTGCATGGTGTTCATCGCCTCGGGACGATCGAGCACCAGGTGGGCGACGTGTTCCTGGGTGGAGAGGGTGAAGCAGCGCAGATCGTTCATGGGCCGCCAATGTAGGGCGTGCAGCGCGCGGCGCTGTCGCCTGCGGGACCTCAGCGCCGCACGGTGGAGGCGTCCTGGCCGAACAGCACCTTCCTGGCGGCCTCGTCCACCGTGGGCGCGGTGTTGATGCCCTGGGCCAGTGCGTAGGCGCGCTGCGTGGCGGGCCGCGCGGCGATGCGCGCGAACCATCGCTGCAGGTGCGGGAAGGCGGCCAGGTCCTGGCGCTGCTTTTCGTGCGGCACGATCCAGGGGTAGCAGGCCATGTCGGCGATGGAATAGTCGCCCGCGATGTAGTCGCGGCCCTCTGCCGACTGTTGGGCCAGGTGCTTGTCGAGCACGCCGTACAGGCGCGCGGTCTCTTTCACGTAGCGGTCGATGGCATAGGGGATCTGCTCGGGCGCGTACTGCGTGAAGTGGTGGTTCTGCCCGGCCATGGGCCCCAGGCCGCCCATCTGCCAGAACAGCCACTGCAGCGCCTCGGTGCGCCCGCGCAGGTCCTGCGGCAGAAAGCGCCCGGTCTTCTCGGCCAGGTACAGCAGGATGGCGCCGGACTCGAAGACGGACAGCGGCGCGCCGCCGCTCGCGGGTGCCTGGTCCACGATGGCAGGGATGCGGTTGTTGGGCGCGATGCGCAGGAACTCGGGCGCGAACTGCTCGCCCTTGCCGATGTTCACCGGATGGATGCGGTAGGGCAGGCCGCTTTCTTCGAGGAACAGCGTGATCTTGTGGCCGTTCGGGGTGGTCCAGTAGTACAGGTCGATCATGGGTGTGCTCCTGAAAGGGTAGCTGGCCGCGCTTGCCGCACAAGCGCGAGAGGCCGATTTGGTTTGAAGGTTTCAGCGCTTCCTGCCGCCCAGCAGCCCGCCGAGCACGCCGCGCAGGATCTCCTTGCCCAGGTTGGTGCCCATGGTGCGCACGGCGGACTTGGCCATGGTCTGCACCAGCCCGTCCTTCTTGCCGCCGCGTGGGCCGGTGCTGCCGAACAGCACGTCGTTCAGGTTGCCCATCAGGCCGCCGTCGTCCTGCGGCGCGGCCTTGCCGTTGGGCGCCCCGGATGCGGCGCCGGCGGCGGCCTCGTCGGCACGGCCGCGCAGCTTCTCGTAGGCCGATTCGCGGTCCACGGGCGTGTCGTAGATGCCGGCGACGAGCGAGCCGGCCATGAGCGCGCGGCGCTGCGCGTCGGTGATGGGGCCGATCTGGCTGCCGGGCGGCAGCACGTAGACGCGCTCGGTCTCGCAGGGGCGGCCCTTGGCGTCGAGGAAGCTCACCAGCGCCTCGCCCACGGCCAGCTCGGTGATGGCGGCCTCGATGTTCAGTCCCGCCTTGGGCCGCATGGTGGTGGCCGTGGCCTTCACGGCCTTCTGGTCGCGCGGGGTGAAGGCGCGCAGCGCGTGCTGCACGCGGTTGCCCAGCTGCGCGAGCACGCTGTCGGGAATGTCCAGCGGGTTCTGGGTGACGAAGTACACGCCCACGCCCTTGGAGCGCACCAGGCGCACCACGAGTTCGATGCGCTCCACGAGCACCTTGGGCGCTTCGTTGAACAGCAGGTGGGCCTCGTCGAAGAAGAACACCAGCTTGGGCTTGTCGGGGTCGCCGATCTCGGGCAATTGCTCGAACAGCTCGGACAGCATCCACAGCAGGAAGGTGGCGTACAGGCGCGGCGAGTTCATGAGCTTGTCGGCCGCCAGGATGTTGACCACGCCCTTGCCGTCCACGGTCTGCATGAAGTCCTGGATGTTGAGCATGGGCTCGCCGAAGAATTCGCTGCCGCCCTGCTGTTCGATCTGCAGCAGCCCGCGCTGGATGGCGCCCACGCTGGCCGCGCTGATGTTGCCGTACTCGGTGGTGAACTCCTTGGCGTTGTCGCCCACGTGGGTGAGCATGGCGCGCAGGTCCTTCAGGTCCAGCAGCAGCAGGCCGTTGTCGTCGGCGATCTTGAAGACCAGGTTGAGCACGCCCAGCTGGGTTTCGTTGAGGTTCAGCATGCGGCCCAGCAGCAGCGGGCCCATGTCGGAGATGGTGGCGCGCACGGGGTGGCCCTGGCTTCCGAATACGTCCCACAGCGTGGCGGGGCAGGCGGCGGGCTCGGGCAGCGGCAGGCCCCGGTCGGCCAGCGTGGCGGCCATCTTCTCGGGGATGCTGCCTTTCTGGCTGATGCCGGTCAGGTCGCCCTTCACGTCGGCCATGAAGACCGGCACGCCGATGCGCGAGAACTGCTCGGCCAGGGTCTGCAGCGTCACCGTCTTGCCGGTGCCGGTGGCGCCGGTGATCAGCCCGTGGCGGTTCGCCAGGCCGGGCAGCAGGTGGCATTGGGTGGAGTCGCGCTGTGCAATGAGTAGGGGTTCGGCCATGGCGGTGCGGGAGGAGGGGGAGTCGAAAGTTAAAATCGCGGACGGTAGATTAAATCAATCAAAGGACGCCGCAGTGGCAGGACACAGCAAATGGGCCAACATCCAGCACCGCAAGGGTCGCCAGGATGAGAAGCGCGGAAAGATCTGGACGCGCATCATTCGTGAAATCACCGTGGCGGCGCGCGCCGGTGGGGGCGACGTATCGGCCAACCCCCGCCTGCGGCTGGCCATCGACAAGGCCAAGGCGGCCAACATGCCCGCCGACCGCATCAAGTACAACATCGACAAGGCCACCGGCAATGCCGAGGGCGTGAACTATGAGGAAATCCGCTACGAGGGCTATGGCATCGGCGGCGCCGCGATCATCGTCGACACGATGACCGACAACCGCGTGCGCACCGTGGCCGAGGTGCGCCACGCCTTCAGCAAATATGGCGGCAACATGGGCACCGAGGGCTCGGTGGCCTTCCAGTTCAAGCACGTGGGCCAGCTCATCTTCGCCCCCGGCACCAGCGAGGACCAGGTCATGGAAGTGGCGCTGGAGGCTGGTGCCGAGGACGTCGTGACCGACGAGGACGGCGCCATCGAGGTGCTTACCGCTCCCGGCGACTTCGAGGCCGTGAAGAACGCGCTGGAAGCCGCGGGCCTCACGCCCGACGTGGCCGAGGTGACCATGCGCCCCGAGAACACCATCGAGCTCGAAGGCGACGGCGCTGCGCGCATGCAGAAGCTCCTGGACATGATCGAAGACCTCGACGACGTGCAAGAGGTCTACCACAACGCCGCGTTATGAAGATCCTCGTCATCGGCGGCGGCGGCCGTGAACACGCGCTGGCCTGGAAGCTCGGCCAGTCTCCCAAGGCCAGCAAGGTCTACGTGGCGCCCGGCAACGGCGGCACGGCGCTCGACGCGAAGTTCGAGAACGTGCCCATCACCGGCGTGCGCGAGCTGCGCGAATGGGCGCAGGCGAACAAGATCGGCCTGACCGTCGTCGGCCCCGAGGCGCCGCTGGCCGCCGGCGTGGTCGACGAGTTCCGCGCCCACGGCCTGCGCATCTTCGGCCCGACGAAGGCCGCTGCGCAGCTCGAAAGCTCCAAGGCGTTCAGCAAGGCCTTCATGCGCCGCCACGGCATCCCCACGGCCGACTACGACACCTTCACCGACCCGGCCGCGGCCCATGCCTTCGTGGACAGCCTGGGCGCGCCCATCGTGGTCAAGGCCGACGGCCTGGCCGCCGGCAAGGGCGTGGTGGTGGCGATGACTGCCGAGGAGGCCCACGACGCGGTGGATTTCATGCTGGTGGACAACAAGTACGGCGTGGCGCACAACGACGGCGGCGCGCGGGTGGTGATCGAGCAGTTCCTCGAAGGCGAGGAGGCGAGCTTCATCGTGCTGTGCGACGGCAAGAACGTCGCCGCCCTGGCCACCAGCCAGGACCACAAGCGCCTGAAGGACGGCGACCAGGGCCCCAACACGGGCGGCATGGGCGCGTATTCGCCCGCGCCGGTGGTCACGGCCGACGTGCACGCGCGCGCCATGCGCGAGGTCATCCTGCCCACCATCCGCGGCATGGAAAAGGACGGCATCCCCTACACCGGCTTCCTCTACGCAGGCCTGATGATCGACGGCAAGGGCCACCCCAAGACGCTCGAATTCAACTGCCGCATGGGCGACCCGGAGACGCAGCCGATCCTGATGCGCCTCAAGAGCGACTTGGTGGACGTGCTGGGCGCGGCCGTGGACGGCAAGCTCGACCAGGTCGAGCTGCAGTGGGACCGCCGCACCGCGCTCGGAGTGGTGATGGCCGCGCACGGCTACCCCGAGGCGCCGCGCAAGGGCGACGCCATCAACGGCCTGCCGCCCGACGCCGACGACGCCATGGTCTTCCACGCCGGCACCGAGCTCGTCGAGGGCGTGGTGCGCACCAGCGGCGGCCGCGTGCTGTGCGTCACGGCGCTGGCCGACAGCGTCAAGCAGGCGCAGCAGCGCGCGTACGACGTGGCGCGCGGCATCCACTTCGACGGCGCGCAGTACCGCCGCGACATCGGCCACAGGGCCGTGAAATGAAGCCCGATCCCGTCGCCGTGCGCGCCTACCTCACCGACCTGCAGGCGCGCATCACCGGCGCGCTGGAAGAGGTCGAAGGCGAGGGCGGGGCGCGCTTCCGCTCCGACGCCTGGCGGCGCGAGGCCGGCTCGCCCCTGCAGGGCGACGGCATCACGCGCATCCTCGAAGGCGGGCGCGTGTTCGAGCGCGCCGGCTGCGGCTTCAGCCACGTGAGCGGCCCGCGCCTGCCGCCATCGGCCACGCAGCACCGGCCCGAGCTGGCCGGCGCGCCGTTCGAGGCCATGGGCGTGTCGCTAGTCTTCCACCCGCTCAACCCCTACGTGCCCACGGTGCACATGAACGTGCGCATGATCGCAGCGGGCGATGCCTGCTGGTTCGGCGGCGGCATGGACCTGACGCCTTTCTACGGCTTCGAGGAAGACGCGGTGCACTTCCACCGCGCCTGCCGCGATGCACTGGCGCCCTTCGGCGAAGGGCTGTACCCGCGCTTCAAGACCTGGTGCGACGAATACTTCTTCCTCAAGCACCGCGGCGAGCAGCGGGGCGTGGGCGGCATCTTCTTCGACGACTTCTCCGAACTCGGCTTCGAGCGCAGCCTGGCGATGACGCAGAGTGTGGGCGATGCCTTCCTAGGCGCTTACCTGCCCATCGTGCAGCGCCGCCAGGGCATGCCCTGGGGCGAGCGCGAGCGCGATTTCCAGCTCTACCGGCGCGGGCGCTACGTGGAGTTCAACCTGGTCTGGGACCGGGGCACGCACTTCGGGCTGCAGTCCGGCGGGCGCACGGAATCCATCCTGCTGTCCATGCCGCCGCTGGCCGCGTGGAGCTACCAGCGCGAGCCGGAACCCGGCTCGCCCGAGTTTGACCTCTCCGCGCGCTTCCTGCAGCGCCGTGATTGGGTCTGATACTCTTGTTTCGATAGCTGCCAGCGCTTATCCTGTAAGCGTTAGAGTTCTATTTCTTTCATATACCTACCGAAGACCCGCCCGATGACCACTTCCAGCAAATCGGAAACCGCCGCCAAGAAAGACGTCACCAAGCTCCAGCGCGCCATCGTCGATGGCCTGGAAGACGTCAAGGCGCAAGACATCCAGGTCTTCAACACCGAGCACCTCTCGCCGCTGTTCGAGCGCGTGATCGTCGCCACCGGCACCTCCAACCGCCAGACCAAGGCGCTGGCCTCCAGCGTGCGCGACGCCGTGCGCGAGGCCGGGTTCCCTAAGCCGCGCACCGAGGGCGAGGACAACGGCGAATGGATCATCGTGGACTGCGGCCAGGCCGTGGTGCACGTGATGCAGCCCGCCATCCGCCAGTACTACCGCCTGGAGGAGATCTGGGGCGACAAGCCCGTGCGCCTGAAGCTCGGCGCACCCAAGCCGGCGGCGTCCAAGCCGGCCAAGGCTGCGCCTGAGTCCAAGGCCAAGCCTAAGGCCGCCGCGAAGAAGGCTCCGGCGAAGACCGCCTCCAAGGCTCCCGCAGCGAAAAAGGCGCCGGCCAAGACCCCCGCCAAGGCCCCGGCGAAGCAAGCCGCCGCGAAGAAGGCGCCCGCCAGGAAGGCCCCGGTGAAGACCATCGTGGTCAACAAGCCCGTGGCGAAGAAGGCAGCCGCCAAGGCTCCGGCCCGCAAGGCCCCTGCCAAGAAGGCCCCGGCGCGCAGGGGCTAAGAAGGTGTGAACGAACCCGCCATGCCCGCTCGTCCCGCAAAAACGCACGCCCTCGGCGTTGCAAATGCTCGCCATAGCACGGGCTATGGCTGCGCTTTGCGCCTTGATGGCGCACGTTTGTGCGGCCCGCTCGGGCACGCCGGATTCATTCACACCTTCTGATGAAGCTGCTCATCGTCGCCGTGGGCCAGCGCGTGCCCGACTGGGCGCAAACGGCCTACGACGACTATGCCAAGCGCTTCCCGCCCGAGCTGAAGGTCGAACTCAAGGCCGTCAAGACCGAGCCGCGCGGCTCCAAGACGCTTGAAACCCTGTACGCGGCGGAGCGCGAGCGCATCGAGGCCGCCATCCCGCGCGGCACCCGCATCGTCGCGTTGGACGAGCGCGGCACCTCCCTCACCACCAAGGCCCTGGCCCAGCGCCTGAAGGACTGGCAATTGGGCGGCGACGACGTGGCGCTGGTCATCGGCGGCCCTGACGGACTCGACCCGGCATTGCGCCAGTCGGCGCACGAACGCATCCGCCTCTCGGACCTGACGCTGCCGCACGCCATGGTGCGCGTGCTGCTCATCGAACAGCTCTACCGCGCGTGGTCGGTGAACGCCGGGCATCCCTATCACCGCGAGTGATACTACGCTTTTGATAGCTGTTCGCGCTTGCCATATAAGCGCTGGAGGCTGATTTGACCCATAACTTCATCTACCTCGCCTCGCAAAGCCCGCGCCGCCGCCAGCTGCTCGAACAGATCGGCGTGCGCCATGAACTGCTGCTGCCCGGCACCGACGAGGACGCGGAAGGACTGGAAGCCGTGCTGCCCGGCGAGGCGCCGGCCGACTACGTGCAGCGCGTCACCGGCCTGAAGCTCGACGCTGCCGTCGCCCGCCACGCGCGGCGCGGCCTGCCGCCCGCGCCCATCCTGTGCTCGGACACCACGGTGGCGCTGGGCCGCACGATCCTCGGCAAGCCCGAGGGCGCGCAGGATGCGGCGCGCATGCTGGCCGAGCTGTCCGGGTGCGAGCACGAGGTGCTGACCGCCGTGGCGCTGCAGGACGGGCCGCGCCGCAGCGCGGCGCTGTCGGTCTCGCGCGTGCGCTTCGCCGCGATGACGCCCGCGCAGATCGACGCCTACGTCGCCAGCGGCGAGCCCATGGGCAAGGCCGGCGCCTACGGCATCCAGGGCCGCGCGGCGGCCCACGTGGAGCACATGGCGGGCAGCTATTCCGGCATCATGGGCCTGCCCCTGTACGAAACGGCGGGGCTGCTGCGCGCGGCAGGCTGGGCGCTATAGGCGGGTTGCGCGCGGCGTTGTTCCGGGCGCGGGGTGCGGGAGGCGCGGCCCCATGGCACAGTGGCCTCCATGGCCAGACCCATCCCACCCCTCAACCCCTTGCGCTCCTTCGAGGCAGCGGCGCGCCACAACAGTTTCGCGCGCGCCGCGCAGGAGCTGTCGGTCACGCCGGCGGCCATCAGCCGGCAGGTCAAGCTGCTCGAGGACTATTTCGGCGTGGAGTTCTTCCGGCGCGAGCCCAGCGGCATCAGCCTCACGCCGGAGGCCATGGACTACGCGAAGGGCCTGGGCAAGGCGTTCCGGCAAATCGCTTCGCTGACCGATGAATTCCGCACGCGGCACACCTCCAGCATCCTGACCATCCGCGGCTACACCACGTTCCTGGTGAAGTGGCTCGTGCCCCGGCTGCCGGACTTCCAGGCGGCGCACCCCCACATCAAGGTGCGGCTCTCCGGCGGCTCCTCCGCGCCTGCCGCGGGCAGCGGCGGGCAGGCCGACATCGTGATCCGCTACGGCGGCCCGCACTGGCCCGGCCACCGGGCGCTGCTGCTGTTCCGTGACGAACTGGTGCCGGTCTGCAGCCCGGATCTGCTCGCGCGCCAGTCCGGGGGCACCGCGGCCGCCGATCCCGCGGCCATCGCCGGATGGCCCCTGCTGTCGCTGGAGGCGCGCCGGCAGGACTGGCACGACTGGTTCACGCAGGCGGGCGTTCCCATGCCACGGCAGCGCCTGCAGTCGTTCGAGGACATGGCCGTGGTGCTGGAGTTCGCGCGCCGGGGGCTGGGCGTCGCGCTGGTGCAGCGCCGCTACGTCGAGGAAGAACTGGCCGCGGGCAGCCTGGTCGCCGTGTCGGACGTGGTGCTTGGCCGGGAGCTCGGCTACTACGCCCTGGCACGCGAAGAGGGCGCGGAAAAGTCGAAGGTGGATGCCTTCTTCGCATGGCTGGAGATGGTCGTTCCAGACCCGGAGCAGGCTTACCAAAAGTAAGCCTGGACGGTACATATTCTCGTTTGAAAGTCCACGCCGCGCGGCGCAGACTGCGGTTCCAACGGCATCGCCATCCCTGCGGCGGATGCGCTCCACAAGAAGCAAAGGAACCTCCGTGGACTTTCACCTGAACGAACAACGCAAGCTCATGATCGCCTCGGTGCGAGACTTGGCCCAGGGCAAATTCAAGACCCGGGGCCTGCAGTACCTGGACGGCAGCTTTCCCTGGGACAACATCCGCGAACTGGCGCACATCGGTGTGCTGGGCATGGCGGTTCCGGAGGAGTACGGGGGGCTGGGCCTGCCGGTGTTCGACACGGCCCTGATCCTGGAGGAGATCGCCAAGACCTGCTACGTCACCGCGATGGCGGTGCTGGGCGAGGCGGGCGTGCAGACCCGCGTGATCTCCACCTATGCGCCCAAGGAGATGCGCGAGCGCATCCTGCCTAAGGTGTGCACCGGCGAATGCATCCTGGCCGTGTGCATGACGGAGCCGCATGCGGGCACCGATGTCGCCAACTACCGGACCAACACGGTGGTGAAGGGCGACCGCCTGGTGCTCAACGGCACCAAGACGCTGATCAGCCGCGCACCCGAGGCCGGCGTGTTCGTGGTTTTCACGCGCATCAACGGCCAGCCGGGGCGCGAGGGCATCGGCTGCGTGCTGGTCGAGGCAGGAACGCCGGGGCTGGCCGTCACCGGCACCTACCACACGCTGGGCGGCGAGAACCTCCACGAGGTGCAGTTCAACGATTGCGAGCTGCCGTTGGAGAACCTCGTCATCCGCGAGGACGGCTTCAAGAAGCTGCTGACCGCGTTCAACACGCAGCGCTGCCTGAACCCGAGCATCTCCCTGGGACTGGCCGAGGGGGCGTTCGATGAATCCATCAAGTACGTGAAGGAGCGCTCCATCTTCGGCGGCCCCATCTCCGATTCGCAGGGCATCCGCTGGAAGCTCGCGGACATGTACCGCGACATCGAAGGTGCGCGCGGCCTGCTGTACAAGGCCTGCGCCTCGGCCAACCCCTTCCCCGACCCGTTCCAGAGCGCTGTGGCCAAGATCACATGCAACGAGGTGGCGATCCGCGTCACCAGCGAAGCCATCCAGGTGCACGGCGGGTACGGCTTCACGGACGAATACCTGGTCTCGCGCCTGTTCCGGGGTGCGCGCTACGGCACCCTGGGCGGCGGGGCCACCGAAACGCTCAAGGACCTGATCGGGCGCCGCCTGGTCAAGGACGGCGACTCGCCCGACGGCATCCTGGCGCTGGCGGCCTGAGCCGCGCCATGTTCGAGGACTCCATGCACACAGACACCCTGCCGCAGCATGTCCCGCTGCTGATCGACGGCCAGTGGATCGAGACGCCCGAACGGGTGCCCGCCTGCAACCCCTTCACCGGGCGCAGCGATTTCTCGGTCTGCGAATGCAGCGACGAACTGCTGGACCGTGCGCTCGCCGCCGCGGCTGCGGCCAAGGCCGCCATCGCCGCCATGCCCGCGCGCGACAGGGCCGCGCTGCTGCGCCAGGCGGCGCAAGGCATCCGGCGGCACAGCGCGTCGATCGCGCGGACCATGGCGATCGAAACCGGCAAGCCCGTGGCCGACGGACTGACCGAAGTCCTGCGCAGCGCCGAGACCTTCGAGCTGTCCGCACAGGAGGCGGTGCGCATCGAGGGTGCGCAGATTCCCATGGATTCCAGCGCCATCGGGGCGGGTAAGCTGGGCGTGAGCCTGCGCTTTCCCGTGGGCGTGGTGGCAGCCATCACGCCTTTCAACGCGCCGGTCAACCTGACCGCCCACAAGCTGGGACCGGCATGGGCCGCGGGCAACGCGGTCGTGCTCAAGCCCTCACCGCAGTCCGCGCTGACCATTTGCCGGCTGGCCGAGGTGCTGCTGGAGGCCGGCATTCCCGCCGGCTGGCTGCAGGTGGTGCAGGGCGACCGGGCCGCGGCCCGGCTGGTGGCTGCGCCGCAGGTGGACTTCGTCTCGTTCACGGGATCGAGCCGCATCGGGGAACGGGTGAAGGCCACGAGCGGCCTCAAGCGCGTGGCGCTGGAGCTGGGCGGCAACGGCTTCACGGTGGTCGCCGCCGATGCGCCGCTGGAGGAGGCCGCGCAGGCCTGCGCGCGCAACAGCATGCGGCTGGCGGGCCAGAGCTGCATCTCCGTGCAGAACGTGCTGGTCCACCGTTCGCTCTACGAGGCGTTCACGGCCCGCGTCGCCCAGATGGTGCAGGCGCTGCGCGTGGGCGATCCGCTGGACGAGGGCACCGAGGTGGGCCCGGTGATCTCGGCGCATTCCGCGCGGCGGATACAGGGGCTGGTCGACGATGCCGTGGCCGCCGGCGCCAGGCTGGTGTGCGGAGGCAGCCACGAGGGCGCCCTGGTGCAGCCCACCGTGCTGGCCGACGTGCCCTGGCACTGCGAAGCCATGCAGGGCGAGGTGTTCGGCCCGGTCGTGCTGCTGGCGCCCTTCGACGACGTGGGGCAGGTGTTCAACCTCGTCAACGCCGGGCCGTTCGGACTGCAGGCGGGCATCTACACCCAGTCGCTGCCGCTGGCCATGCAGGCGGTGCGCGCGCTGCGCATGGGCGCGGTGATCGTCAACGGAACCTCCACCTGGCGCTCGGACCAGGCGCCCTACGGCGGCGTCAAGGCCAGCGGGATCGGCAGGGAAGGGCCGCGCTTCGCCATCCAGGACATGACCGAAGAGCGGTTCGTCGTCTTCAACGTTTGAGAGGCAAGGGAACGACATGTTGTTGCTCGAAGCGGATGGAAAGCGGCTGCTGAGCGAGGCCGGCATCGCCGTGCCGCGCGGGGTGCGCGTCCGTGAATCGCAGGCGGTGCCCGCGCTGCCCGGCCAGGGGTCTTGGATCGCCAAGGCCCAGGTGCCCGTCGGCGGGCGCGGCAAGGCCGGCGGCGTCCGGCGCGTGGCGGATGGCGCCGGTCTGCCCGCCGTACTGGACGCGTTGTTCGGCCTGCGCATCAAGGGGTGCCGCGCCAGGGATGTATTGGTCGAGGAGGCGTGCGCCGGCGCGGAGCACTACCTGGCGCTCATGGTGGATGCGAGCGCGGGCGGCATCCGCCTGATCCACAGCCCGCAGGGCGGCGTGGACATCGAGGCCCACGCGGCGACGGGCCAGGGCTTCAACGAACTCCTGCCGCTGGACGAGGCGGCCCTGCGCGGCGCCGTGCGGCGCATGAGCGCGCAGGCCGCTCCCGCGCTGCGCGCCGGACTGCAGGAGGTGGGGGAGCGCCTGGTGGCGATGTTCCTCGCCCACCGCCTCATGCTGGCCGAGATCAACCCGCTGTTCGCGCAGGAGGACGGCCGCTTCGTCGCGGGCGACGCGAAGGTGGTGGTCGACATGAATGCCGTGGATGCGGCTTCTCCGGTGCGGGCGATCCTGGCCGAGCAGCGGGACCTGTACCCCGATGCCTGGCGCAAGCTCTCCGAGGATTTCGACTTCGTCGAAATCGACCCGGCCGGCCGCGTGGGACTGGTCACCACGGGCGCGGGCCTGTCCATGATGCTCATCGACGAGCTGGTGGGCCAGGGCATCGCGCCGTTCAACTTCTGCGACATGCGCACCGGCCAGATGCGCGGCAGCCCCGAACGCCTGCTGCGGATCTTCGACTGGCTGGCCGCGGCGCCGGACGTGCAGGTGGTGCTGGTCAACATCTTCGCCGGCATCACGGACCTGTCGGAGTTCACGCAGCTGCTGGTGGATGCGCTGCAGGCCCGGCCGGAATGCCGCTGGCCGATCGTGGCGCGCCTGGTGGGCAACGGGGAGGAGCAGGCCAGGGCGATCATCGCGCGCCACCCGGAGCTGCCCATCGTCTTCGAGCCCGACCTGCAGCAAGCCATCGCACGGGTGGGCCGCCTGCTGGGCAAGGCCTCGTGCACCCAGGAACAGGGAGCACTCCATGCTGTTTGAACTGGACCGCGCCACGCCCGTGCTGGTGCAGGGCATCACCGGGCGCATGGGGCAGAAGCACGCGGCGCTGATGCAGCGCTACGGCACCCGCATCGCCGGGGGCACCGGGCGCGTGCGCGCCGGTGAGCCCCAGGCGTTTCCCGTCTTCGGGGACTGCGCCGAGGCCGCGCGCGCCACCGGCGCGCGGGTCAGCATCGCCCTGGTGCCGCCGCAGTCCACCTTGCAGGCCGTGGCGGAAGCCGTCCATGCCGGCATGAAGGTGGTGGTGACGGTGGCGGAAGGCATCGAGGTGCATGACGCGCTGCGCATCCGCGCGCTCACCCGCGAGGCCGGCGTGGAATGGGTCGGCGCCTCCACGCCGGGGCTGTGCATCCCAGGGCAGGCGAAGCTGGGCTTTTTGCCCGACATCTCGCTGGCGCCCGGTGCGGTGGGCGTGATGTCCAAGAGCGGGACGCTGTCGTACGAAGTCGGCCGGCGCATGGTGCAGCGCGGGCTGGGCCAGAGCGTCTGGATCGGCGTGGGCGGCGACCCGGTCAAGGGCCTGCGGTTCGCGGACCTCGCGGAAGGCTTCGCGCGCCATGCGCCGACGCAGGCCCTGCTGCTGGTGGGCGAGATCGGCGGGGACGAGGAAGAGGAATTCGCCGAGGCCTGGGCCGCGCTGCGCTGCCCCAAGCCCGTGTTCGCCCTGGTCGCCGGCGCGCAGGCCAAGGAAGGCGTGACGATGGGCCATGCGGGCGCGCTGGTGCTGGGCGAGCGGGGAACGCTGGCCTCCAAGCAACGGGCCCTGCGCGCCGCGGGCGCCCAGGTCTTCGACACCATCGAGGCGCTGGTGGAGGCCCTACCGGCCGCGCCAGGCCCCGATTCTCACCACTGAATCACAAGAAGGACTCCCATGACCCATTCCCTGCGAGGCGCGGAAATCATCGTCGACCACCTGATCGCCGAGAAAGTCCCTTACCTCTTCGGCCTGTGCGGCCACGGCATCGTGGGCCTGATGGACGCGGCGCTGGACCGGCGCGACCGCATTCGGACGGTGTCGGTGCACAACGAGCAGATCGCCGGGTTCGCGGCGGACGCCTACTACCGGGTGGCACGCCAGCCCGCCGCCACGTTCACGTCCTGCGGCCCGGGCTCGATCAACATCCAGATGGCCATCGCCAACGCGATGTTCGATTCCTCCGCGCTGCTCGCCATCACGGGCAACGTGCCCACCCAGCAGTTCAACAAGGGGCCGTTCCAGGAACTGGGGCACCACCACCAGGCGGACTTCGTCACCGCCATGCGCCCCTATGTGAAGCGCAGCTTCCAGGCGCCGCGCGCGGACATGCTGCCCGGCCTCATGCGCCAGGCCTGCACCGCCATGGTGGCGGGCCGGCCGGGGCCGGTGCACCTGGACGTTCCCTTCAACGTGTTCGAGGAGCGCGTGGAGGCAGGCATCGAGTCCCCCGAGGTGTGGCGTAAGGGCGTGGACTGGCGCAGCGCGGCGCCGGCGCAGGCCGTGGAGCGGGCGCTGGCGATGCTGCTGGAGGCCGAGCGCCCGCTGATCCTGGCCGGCCACGGCTGCCTGGTGGGAGACGCCGCCCAGGCGCTGGCACGCGCCAGCCGGGTGCTCGGCATTCCCGTGGCCACCACGCCGCAGGGCAAGGGCGTGCTGGACGACCAGGACCCGCTGTACCTCGGGCCCACGGGGCGCGACGGCGGCTATCCCGGCAACCGCGCCACCCGCGGCTGCGACGTGCTGCTGGCCCTGGGCACTCGGTTCGGGGACCGGGGCACGAGCAGCTGGGCCGACGGCGTCACGCACAGCGCGGGCACCCGCATCATCCACGTGGACGTCGACCCGTCCGCGCTGGCGCGCAACTACGCCACCGAACTGGGCGTGCTGGCCGATGCCGGCACCTTCCTGGACCAGCTGGCCCGGGAAGCCCAGCGCCACGCGGACCTGCGCCCGCAGCGGCGCGCCGGATGGGTCGCCGCGACCGCGCACTGGCGCGCGCTGTGGCGGGACGCCCTGGCCCCCGGCCAGCGCAGCGACGAGGCGCCGCTGCACCCGGGCCGCGTGGTGGCGGACATCGCCGCGGTGACGCCGCGCCAGGCGGTCGTGCTGTCCGACATCGGCCAGCACCACAGCTGGATGGTGCAGCAGTGGCCCGTGCGCGAAGGCGGGCTGTTCCTGCAGTCGGGCGGCTCGGCCACGATGGGCTTCGGGGTCGGCGGCGCCATCGGGGCCCAGCTGGCCGCGCAGGACAGGCCCGTCGTGGCGGTGGTGGGGGATGGGGGCATGCTCATGCACGCCAGCGCCGTGGCCACCGCCGTCGAATACCGCCTGCCCATCGTCTGGGTGGTGTGGAACAACAGCGGCTACGTCTCCATCCGCGACCTGCAGAAGGGCTTCTACGGGCAGGACCGCGAATTCGCCACGCGCTTTCGCGACAACGGCGTGGACGGCGCGCTGCACAGCACCGACTACGCGCTGCTGGCCCAGGCCATGGGCGCGCAAGGCCTGCGCGTGGAGCGTGCCGCCGACCTCGGCGGACAGCTGGAGCGCGCCATCCGGTCGAACCGGCCCACGGTGCTGGACGTGCGCGTCGCCGCCGACGCGCCGCGGCTCACGGCGGGCGCCTGGGACATGCCGCCCATCGCGGGGCCGCGCCCGAGCTTCGACCCCGATCCGCTGCCTCAGTGAATCGACGTTTCTTCGCTACACAACAACCATGGAGACAAGCATGAGCACATTCAACAGAAGACAGTTCATCGGTTGCGGCATCGCGATGGCGGGGGGCGTGCCCGCCCTGTCGCTCGCCCAGGGCAGCTACCCTTCGCGCGCCGTCACCATCGTCGTGCCGCTGAGCGCGGGCGGCGTGACCGACGTGGTGGCGCGCTACGTGGCCCAGAAGCTCTCGGAGGCGTGGAAGGCGCCCGTGGTGGTGGAGAACAAGCTGGGCGCGGGCGGCGGCGTCGGCGCGGAATACGTGGCCAAAGCGGCGCCCGACGGATACACCCTCATCATGGGAACGGTGAGCTCGCACGCCATCAACGCCTCGGTCTACCCGAACCTGCGCTACGACAACCTGCGCGACTTCGAGCCCATCTCGCTGGTGGCTGCGGGGCCGAACATGCTGGTGGTGCACCCCAGCGTGCCGGTGAAGACCGTGGCAGAGCTGGTGCAGTACCTCAAGAGCCACCCCGACAAGCTGAGCTACGGCTCCACGGGCGTTGGCACGTCGACCCACGTGCTGGCGGAGCTGTTCAAGATGACCACGGGCACGTCCATGCTCCACGTGCCCTACAAGGGCAGCAGCCAGATGATGGCCGACCTGATCGCCGGGCAGGTGCAGCTCGCTTTCGACAACATGCCCACGGCGCTGGCACAGGCCCGCGCCGGGAAGGTCCGCGCGCTGGGCATCAGCTCTGCGGAGCGCTGGCCGGACACGCCGGACATCCCGACCATCGCCGAAACCCTGCCGGGCTTCGTCGCCACCTCGTGGCAGGGCCTCTTCGCGCCCAGGGGCACGCCGGGCGACGTGCTCCGGCAGCTGTCCGCCCAGGTCCAGCGCATCCTGCAGGAGCCCGACACGGTGCGGCGGTTCCAGGAGCTGGGCACCCGCGCCTCCGGCATGCCCATGGAGCAGTTCCGCCAGTTCGTGCGCGACGAGACCGAGCGCTGGGCGGCCGTGGTCAAGAAGGCCGGCGCGCGCACGGAAGGATGAAAGCCCTCGTGATCGGCGGCTCCGGGCTGGTGGGTGGGCACCTGGTCCGGGCGCTCGCGGCCGCGGGGTGGGAGACCACCGCGACCCAGCGCACGCCGCCCCGGGCCCCGCCCGCGACCCACCGCGCCATCGCCCTGGACCTGCTCGACCCGGCATCCGTGCAGGCCCTGCCGGGCCAGGTGGCGGGCGTGTTCTTCCTGGCCAGGACCTTGCAGAAGGGCTACCGGATCGAGCGGGAGTCGAACGTCCGCGTGCTGGAGGCGGTGCTCGACGTGCTGCAGGACCTGCCCTCGCTGCGGCACGTGCAGCTCGTGCACGGCCTGAAATGGTACGGATCGACGGCCGGGCCCTTTCCGGTGCCGGCGCGCGAGAGCGACCCGGTCCCCGGCGCCGCGCATTTCTACTACGACCAGCATGCGCTCGTGCGCGAGCGCGCCCGGGGGCGGCCCTGGCATTGGTCGACGCTGCGGCCGCACTGCGTGAGCGGGGTGGCCACGCACAGCCCCAGCAACGTCATGCTGGGCATGGCGGTCTATGCCCAGCTCATGAAGGAGCAGGGCCTGCCGCTGGCCTTTCCCGGCTCGCAGGCGGCCTTCGACGCGCGGCTGACCTACACCTCGGCCGACTTGCTCGCCCGCGCCATGCTGTGGGCCGCCACCGATCCGGCGGCGCGCGACGAGGACTTCAACGTCGCCAACGGCGACGTGTTCTCGTGGAGCCAGGTGTGGCCGGCGGTTGCCGCGGCCTTCGGCATGGAGGCCGCTCCGCCCCGGCCGCAGGCGCTGCGCGACACCATGCCGCCCCTGGCCGGCCTCTGGAGCAGGGTCGTCCAGCGCGATGCGCTGGTGCCCAATGCCTTGCCGGCGCTGGTGGACTGGAACTTCATGGACGCCACGCTGGCGCTGGCGTGGGAGCAGACCATGTCGCTCGAAAAACTGCGCCGCCACGGCTTCGGCGAGACGGTGGACACGCCGGCCATGATCCTGGAGATCATCCAGGCCTACCGGCGCCTGCGTATCCTTCCCGCCCCATGAACCGCATCGCTTTTTCCACCGCCGCGCTGGGCGGGACCTTCGGCGCCAAGGTGCAGGCCATGCGCCGGGCGGGTTTCCAGGCCACAGAGCTGTGGGCGCGCGATCTGTTCGAGCACTTCGAAGGCCCCGAGATCGCCCTGCGCATGCTGCAGGACGAAGGCATGGCGGTCGCCGCGCTGCAGGCCATCCGCCATTTCGAGGGCTGCCCGCCCGGCGAAAGGGCGTGGAAGCTGGACATCGCGCGCCGCATGATGGACCTGGCGAACCTCGCCGGCGCTCCGCTGGTCACGCTGGCCGCGAACTCGCAGGACTCGGCGCGGGGCGATGCGTCCTGCCTCATCGACGACCTGGGCGAGCTGGCCCGGGAGGCCGCAGCGCGCGGGCTGCGCATCGCCTACGAGCCCATCGCCTGGGCGCCCCATGTGAACCACTGGCGGCGCGCGCTGGAGCTGGTGGAGGCGGTGGACAGCCTCGCGCTCGGGCTGCAGCTGGACGTGTTCCACGCCTTCGTGCGTGGCGACACCCGTGTCGCGGTCGGCGAGATCGCGCCGCAGCGCCTGTTCCTCGTGGAGGTGTGCGACCTGGTTCCGCTGCGCATGCCGGCCATCGAGGTCAGCCGCAGCTACCGCCTGCTGCCCGGCGAGGGCGCGATGCCGCTGGAGGCGTTCTTCGCCGACCTGCGGTGCGCGGGCTACGCGGGCGACGTGGTGGTCGAGATATTCAACGCCGCCTGCCTGGCGCAGCCTGCCGAGGCCGTCGCGCGCAGGGCCTGGGACAGCATGCGGCCGTGGTTCGACGACAAAGGAAATTCAAGATGACCCAAGATTTCGATCCCGCCGGCGCGGCGAGCCGCCGCGCCGTCCTGGGCGATGCGCACGTGGACAAGCTGCAGGGGCAGGGCAGTCCCATGGACCGTGCATGGAACATGTACGTCACCAACGTGAGCTGGGCCGGCACCTGGGCCCGCCAGGTCATCGACCGCCCGACGCTGAGCCTGGTCACGCTGGGCATGCTGGCGGGGGCGGGGCAGATGGAGGAATTCGAGCGCCACGTGCGCAATGCGCTGCTGCGCACGGGCGTATCCCAGCTCCATCTGCGGGAGGTGCTGCTGCACATCGGCCACTACTGCGGCATCCCCACGGGCGCGGCCTGCTTCGCCATCGTGCGCAAGGTGATGCGCGAGGAGAGCATCGCGCCCGACGCGGCGCTGCTGGAAGACGTGGGCAGCGTCTACCGCACCGCAGGGGCGGCCGCATCGTCCTTCTGAAGGCTGGAAGGCATGGGGCCGGCGCAGCCATGGCACCATGCGGCTTTTGACAGGAGCGATTCCATGAAATTCTGGCTGGCAAGCGCGCTGGGCGTGCTGGTTCTGGCCGGGTGCGCCAGCAAGCAGACGCTGGTGCCCCAGGTGACGCAGGGCGTGGCCGCGGACGGCGCCAAGACCGTGACGGTGGCGCCCGAGAAGGTGGTCTGCGGCACGACCGCGGCATGCCCCGTGCTGGCGGCGTCGTGGACCAGCGCCAAGGCAGGGCAGGCGGTGCTCACCGTGGGCCTGCCCGGCCAGCAGGCGCAGGTGACGGGCGCGGACTTCCACTTCAGCGGCGTGGACACGGTGCGCCTGCGCCTGCCTTCGCGCGGCGAGGCGCCCGCGCTGGGCTATCCGGCCATGGCGTTCGACGTGCCGTTGCGCGTGGTGAGCCAGATCGCCTACACCCAGCGCAGCTGGGTGCGCGTGCACCTGGCGGGCGGGCGCACCGTGGACGAGACCATCAACAGCGGCGACCAGCGCGGCAAGGCGGTGGAGTCGCTGAGCTATTTCCTCGCGGCGGTGGAGGCTTCGGGCGGTACGGGCGCCAATGCCCAGCGCAAGGGCGGGCTGTTCGAGGCGCTCGGCGGCGACAGCAAGTAGCTGCGCGCTGTCCGCTACCAAAACAGAAGCTGCTTGCGCTTTTCCCCAAAGGGTTTGAGCTTGCTAAGACGTTGAAGCCCAGCAGGGACAAGCGCTGCCAGCTACGGATTCGGTAGCTGCACGGGCAGCCGCAGCCGCGCAACCAAGCCGGGATGGCCCGGCGCAAGCTCCAGCGCGCCGCCCACGCTCTCGGCGATGCGGCGCACGATCGTCAGGCCCAGGCCGCTGCCGGGGCCGTTGGCGGCCTTGCGCCAGAAGCGCTCCGGCGCCTGGGCGCATTCCTCGACCGTGAGGCCGGGACCCTGGTCGCGCACGCAGATTTCCACCCAGCCCGCGCCGCCGCTGCCGCGCTGCAACTGCAGCGTGGCGCTCGGAGGTGCGGCGCCGCAGTGGCGCAGCGCGTTGTCGAGCAGGTTGGTGGTGGCGCAGGTCAGCAGGCAGGAGGCCAGGGGCAGGGTGGCGCCGCTCCACGGCCCGGGCAGCACCTGCGCATCGAGCGCGGCCGTTGTGCGGCCTTCGTCTCGCGCACGCTGCAGGGACTGCTGCACGGCCCGCTGGAACGCCTCGGCGATGGCCTCGCCCTGTGTGGCGCGCGCTGCGTCCCCGTCGCCCGTCTCCAGCCGTGCGAGCTGCAGCAGCTGCTCCAGGGTGGCGTGCATGTGGGCGATGCCCTCCTGCGCCTGGCCCAGCGCGTTCTGCGCCCTGGCGGGCGGGGCCGCCTGCTGCAGCACCAGCTGGGCCACCTGCACGTGGGTCATGATGGCGGTGAGCGGGGTGCGCAACTCGTGCGCGGCATCGGCCGTCCAGCGGCGCTCGTGGGCGATGGAGGCCTGGATGCGCGCGAGCAGCTGGTTCAGGCTGTCCACCAGCGGCGCCAGCTCCACCGTGTCGCGGCCCGCGCTTACGGGCGTGGGGTCGTGCGGCGGGCGCTGGGCCAACTCCTCGCGCAGGTGGCGCAGCGGCCGCAGGCTGCGCGTGCTGATCCACCAGGTGAGCAACAGCACGCCCGCCAGTGCCAGCGCGAAGGGCAGCACCAGCGTGCGCACCACCGTCTGCACGAGGTGCTCGCGCACGTCCAGCCGGTCGGCCGTGGCCACGCGCAGGCCGTTGTCCTCCAGCACGTAGGTGCGCCAGGCCTTGCCGCCCTTGGTGATCTGGCCGAAGCCGGGGCCGCCGAGGGTGGAGAAGTCGGGACCGTTGCCGGTGCGCGCAATCGTGCGGGGGGCTGGCAGCACCTCCACCTCGCTGCGCACCAGGCTCACTTCGCAGGCCACGCCGTCGCGCGCGATCACCGACTGCAGCGCCTCCTGCTCGGCCGGCGTAGGCACCGCGCCGTGCACGGGCTGGAACTGGTGCACGATGCTCGCCACCATCTTGGCGGAGGCGATCAGCCGCTCGTCGAGCATGGTGCGCAGCTCGCGCTGCAGGTGCGTGAACTGCCACGCGGCCACGCTGCCCCAGAGCACGCACAGCGTCAGGCTCAGGCCCAGCACGAGGCGCAGGCGCAGGCTTTTCATGCGCTGCGCCCCAGGCGGAAGCCGACACCGCGCACGGTCTCGATGATGTCCGCGCCGAGCTTGCGGCGCAGGTGGTGCACGTGCACGTTGACGGTGTTGCTGCCCACGTCGAGGTCGAAGCCGTACAGGCTGTCGTGCAGCTGCGCGGGCGTGAGCGTGCGCCCGTGGGCCTGCAGCAGCGCGGCGAGCAGCGCCCATTCGCGGCGCGAGACGTCGACGCGCGCGCCATCGCGCCAGACCTCGGCCGTGTCCATGCGTACCTCGCAGTCGCCCAGCGCCAGCCGGTCGCTCGCGCGGCCCGCGGCGCGGCGCAGCAGGGCGCGCAGGCGCAGCACCAGCTCCTGCAGGTCGAAGGGCTTGGTCAGGTAGTCGTCGCCGCCGCCCTCGAAGCCGGCCACCTTGTCCTCCAGCGCGCCGCGCGCGGTGAGGATGAGTACCGGCACGTCGACCGCCGCCGCGCGCCAGCGCCGCAGCAGGGCGATGCCGTCGCCATCGGGCAGACCCAGGTCGAGCACGCAGGCGGCGTACGGCGTGGCGTGGCGGGCGCCGTCCATGCGCTCGTGCGCGCTGGCCGCATCGGGCGCCACGTCGCAGGTGAAGCCGTGCAGCTCCAGCCCGGCGCGCACGCCGCTGGCCACCAGCGCGTTGTCTTCGACGATCAGGATGTGCATGGCGGGCAAAAAGCCCGCATTCTAGGAAGGGCGCGTTACCGCAGCATTACGGCGGCGTTGCTATCATTCACTGTATAAACGCACAGTTCTTGGTATGCCGCCCGGCCCGCCGCTCCCGCCCCATCGCTTCTACTACCTGCACAACTTCCAGCGCGCGCTGGACTGGGTGCAGGCGCGCCATGGTGACCTGCTGGACGATGCGGAGCAGCAGTTCCTGGCCTGCTTCCGTGCGCTGCCGCAGGACGCACGGGCGCTGCTGGTGCGCATGGTGATGCGGCGCGGGCCGTGGTTCCGCGCCGGCAAGCTGGCGTACGAGGAGATTCCCCACACCCAGGAGGCCGCCGCGCCGCTGCTGGCGCTGGGCTGGCTCTGCGCCGAGCAGGATTTAAGCCTTTCCGAGCTTTTCGCCTTGCACACCAAGCGCGAGCTGCTACAGATTTTGCAGGGTGCGCCGCTGCACGCCGCCATGCGCAAGGCCGACATGCTGCAGGCGCTGGCCGACCGCGCCGGCCTGCGGCAGCCCTACGCCGCATGGAACCCGCAAGCTGCCGAGCCCGTCTGGCGCGTGATGGTGGGCGAGCGCTGCGAGCGCCTGCGGCTGATGTTCTTCGGCAACCTGCACCAGAACTGGTCGGAATTCGTGCTGGCCGACCTGGGCGTGTTCTGCTACGAGGCCGTGCCCTTCGGCCCCGCCTCGCGCGCCTTCCAGAGCCGCGCGGACGTGGACCGCTACCTCGCCCTGCACGCCTGCCGCCGCGCGCTGGACGAAGGCGCCGACCGCGCCGCGCTGCTGCAGGCCGCGCTGGCCTGCACGAGCGCCCACCCCTGGGTGGAGCAGCGCCGTGCCAAGGTGCTGCTGCGCATCGGCCAGGCCTGCGAGCGCGCGCAGGACTGGCCGCTGGCCGCCCGGGCGTACACCGCCAGCCGCTTCCCCGGCGCGCGCCACCGGCACATCCGCGTGCTGGAGCGCATGGCCTGCCTGCCCCAGGCGCTGGCCCTGGCCGGCCAGGCGCTGGATGCGCCCGAGAGCGAAGAGGAACGCCAGCGCGTGGCACGCATGCTGCCGCGCCTGCGCCGCAGCCTGGGGCAGGGTGCGGGCGCGCGCCGCACTGCGCTGGCCCCGGCCGTGGCCGCGCTGCGCGAGGACGTGGCATTGCCCGAGCCGCCCGGCGCCGTCGAATATGCGCTGCGCGACCACTGGCACCGCGCCGAAGCGCCGGTGTTCTACGTGGAAAACACGCTCGTCAACGCGCTGTTCGGCCTGCTGTGCTGGCCCGCCGTCTTCGCGCCGCTGCCGGGTGCGTTCTTCCACCCGTTCCAGAGCGGGCCGGCCGACCTGGGCGCGCCGGATTTCGTGGCGCGCCGCCGGCCCCTGTTCGACGCCTGCCTGGCCGAGCTGGAGGACGGCCGCCACCGCGCCACCATCCTGCAGCGCTTTGCGGACCGGCACGGCACGCAGTCGCCCTTCGTGGCCTGGGGCGCGCTGGACGAGGGCCTGCTCGCGCTGGCGCTGGACTGCATGCCGCCTCAGCACCTGCGCCTCTTCTTCGAGCGGCTGTTGCGCGACCTGAAGGCCAACCGCACCGGCCTGCCGGACCTCGTGCGCTTCTGGCCCGCCGAAAAGCGCTACGAGTTGGTGGAGGTCAAGGCGCCGGGCGACAAGCTGCAGGACAACCAGATCCGCTGGCTGGACTACTGCGTGGCCCAGGGCATCCCGGTGCGCGTGTGCCACGTGCAATGGCGCGCGCCATGAAGGTGGCGGTGCGCGCCCTGTGCGAATTCACCGCGCGCACGGGCGACCTGGACCTGCGCTTCACGCCCGCGCCCAGCGCGCTGGAGGGCATGGAAGGCCACCGCGCGGTGCAGCAGCGCCGGGGCGCCGGCTACGAGGCCGAAGTGCCCCTCGAGGGCCGGTTCGAAGACCTGCACGTGCGCGGCCGCGCCGACGGCTGGAACGCCACGCTGCAGCAGCTGGAGGAAATCAAGACCTATCGCGGCACGCTCGACGGCGTGCGCCCGCACCACCGGGCGCTGCACTGGGCGCAGGCGCGCGTCTACGGCCACCTGCTGTGCCAGGCGCGGGAGCTGCCGGGGCTTAAGGTGGCGCTGGTCTACGTGAACGCCGCCACGCATGAGGAAACCGTGCTGGTGGAAGAACACACCGCTGCCGCGCTGCAGGCCTTCTTCGCCGAACAGTGCCAGCGCTACCGGGACTGGGCCCGCGCCGAGGCCGCGCACCGCCAGCAGCGCGACGCTGCGCTGGCCGCGCTGCGCTTTCCCCTGCCGGCAATGCGCACCGGGCAGCGCCAATTGGCGGTGGCCGCCTACCGCACAGCCCAGGGTGCCCAGGACGGCGAGGGCGGCCGCTGCCTGCTCGCCCAGGCACCCACCGGCATCGGCAAGACGCTGGGCACGCTGTTCCCGCTGCTCAAGGCCATGCCCGAGGGGGCCGGGCTGGACAAGCTGTTCTTCCTCACCGCCAAGGGCACGGGCCACGGGTTGGCGCTGAATGCGCTGGCGCAGCTCCAGGTGGCGCCTACGCCGGCCGCGCCACTGCGCGTGCTCGACATGCAGGCGCGCGACAAGACCTGCGAGTACCCCGGCAGCGCCTGCCACGGCGACGCCTGCCCGCTGGCGCGCGGCTTCTTCGACCGGCTGCCCGCCGCCCGCGCCGCCGCGCTGGAGCAGCCCGCGCCGTGGGGCGCGCCCGCTGTGCGCCGGGTGGCGCTGCGGCACGGCATCTGCCCCTACTACCTGTCGCAGGAGCTGGTGCGCTGGGCCGACGTGGTGGTGGCCGACTACCACTACTACTACGACAGCGCCGCCATGCTCTACGCCCTCACGCGGCAGCAGGACTGGCGCGCGGCCGTGCTGGTGGACGAGGCCCACAACCTGCTGGAGCGCGCGCGGCGCATGTACACCGCGCCGCTGTCGCAGTTCGACCTGGCCGCCGCGCGGCAGGCGGCGCAAGGCCGGGTGCGCAAGGCGCTGGACGCGCTGCAGCGCCAGTGGCAGGCGCTGAACAAGGCGCAGGGCGAGGTGGACTACCGCACGTGTGACGAGGTGCCCCCCGCGCTGCTCGCCGCCGTGCAGCGCGCCGTGGGCGCCGTGGCCGAGGCGCAGGCCGACCAGCCGCTGCCGCCGGGCGACCCGGTGCTGGCCTTCCACTGGGAACTGCTGCACTTCCAGGCCCTGGCCGAGCAGTTCGGCCCGCATGCGCTGTTCGACGTGCAGCGGGCCGGGGCGGCGCGGCGCACGCCGGCCTCCACGCTGTGCATCCGCAACGTCATCCCCGCGCCGCACCTGGCCGCGCGCCACGCGGCGGCGCGGGCCACGGTGCTGTTCTCCGGCACGCTCGGCCCGCCCGCGTTCTACCGCGACCTGCTGGGCCTGCCCGCCGGCACCGCCTGGCTGGACGTGGAGGCGCCCTTCGCCGCGTACCAGCTCCAGGTGCGCATCGCGCCGCGCATCTCCACGCGCTGGCGCGACCGCGAGGCATCGCTCGCCCCCATCGCCGACCTCGTGGCCGCGCAGTATGCGCGCCAGCCCGGCAACTACCTGTGCTTCGTCAGCAGCTTCGACTACCTGCAGCGCGTGGCCGCCGCGCTGGCCCGGCGCCACCCGCAGGTGCCGCTGTGGCCGCAGACGCAGGGCATGGACGACGCGGGCCGCGCCGCCTTCCTCGCCCGCTTCACCGAAGGCGGCCGGGGCGTGGGTCTGGCCGTGCTCGGCGGCGCGTTCGGCGAGGGCGTGGACCTGCCCGGCACCCGCCTGATCGGCGCCTTCATCGCCACGCTGGGCCTGCCGCAGGTCAACCCGGTGAACGACGCCATGCAGCGCGCCATCGACGAGGCGCTGGGCGCCGGCCAGGGCTATGCCTGCACCTACCTCTATCCCGGCCTGCGCAAGGTGGTGCAGGCGGCGGGGCGGGTGATCCGCACCGAGCACGACCGGGGCGTGGTGGTGCTGATGGACGACCGCTTCCAGCGCGCCGAGGTGCGCGCGCTGCTGCCGCGCTGGTGGCGGGTCGAAAGGGACTAGTTGCCGAACTCGGCCAGCACCTCCAGCACGCTGGCGACGGCCGGGTTCAGCGTGGGCGATGTACGGTGCGCCACCGCCATGGGCCGCAGCAGCGCGGGGGCCAGCGGGCGCACCTGCACGCCGGGCGCTTCCACGCCGGAAACCTCCTGCGGGTCCTGCACCTCCTCCAGCGGCAGCAGCGCCGCGCTCTGGCTGGCGGCGGCCAGGCTTTTCAGCGCGCCGGGGTAGCTCAGAGTGAGGAAGGGGCGCGGGTGGAAGCCCGCCTGCCCGAACCATGCCGCGATCAGCCCGTGCATCTGCGTGGCCGGCGCGAACGAGGCCCAGCGCCGTTCGGCCAGCCAGGCCGGCGTGATGCGCGCGGGCGGGTTCCAGGCGCTGGGTACGACCGCCACCATGGCGTCGCTGCGCCAGGGGGTGATCTGCACCTCGGCGCTGGCGGACTGGGGGCTGGCGACGATGGCCACGTCCAGCGTGCCCGCCTTCAGACGCTGCATGGCGTCGGCCGAGCCCACGGCCTCCAGCCGCACTTCCACGCCGGGGCTGCGCCGGCCCAGCGCCTCCAGCATCAGCGGCAGCAGCCGCGTGCTCACCCCGGCGGAGACGCCCACCCGCACCACGCCCGCGCGGCCGCTGGCGCGGCGCTGCACCAGGTCGATGAGGTCGTCGCTGGCGGCGAGCAGCTTGCGCCCTTCCTCCACCAGCACCTGGCCGGCGGCGGTCAGCTCGGCCTGCCGGCGCCCGCGCACCAGCAGCGGCGCCTGCATGCGCGACTCCAGCTCCTTGATGTGCAGGCTCACCGTGGGCGGCGCCAGGTGCAGCGCCTGCGCGGCGGCGGCGAAGGTGCCCAGGTCGGCGATGGCCACCAGCGTCTGCAATTGGTCGAGGTTGAGGTTACGCATCAGTATTCCTGAATTCGATCTTCATTGAATTCAACTTTACAGATGGTACCCGTGCCGCGACATTCGCAGCCCATGGCCCACGACGACACCCCACGCCTCACGCTGCCCGGCCGCCTGCGCACCTGGCTCGCACGCCTGCAGGCGGCCCTGGCGCGCGCCGAGCGGCACATCACCGAGAACTTCCGGGTGCCGCCGCACGGCGGCTGAGATCACACCTTGCGCACCTGCACCGGCAGCCCCTGGCGCACCACGGCGCCGGAGACCCAGTCGATCCACACGTTGTCCCTGGCGGGCCGCGTGGGGTCGGCGAAGCCCAGGGCGTTGAGGTTCACGCCGTTGCCGTGCTGCGGGTTGCGGGCCATGGGCTGGCCGTCCACGGTGTGGGCCGCGGCGCCGAGCTGCGTGTGGCCGTAGCCGTATTCGATGGCGATGGCGCCCCGGGCGATGCCGCCGCGCACCAGGGCCACGCCCTGCACGCTGCTGCCAGGGGTGCGCACCTCGATGCGGTCGCCGTTGGCGATGCCCAGCCGCGCCGCGTCTTCCTGGTTCAGGCTGATGGGGTTGTGCGGATGCACCTGGCGCAGGCGCGAGGCGGCGATGGACATGCTGCTCATCAGGTTGGATTTGTAGCTGCTCATTGTGAGCGGCCAGTCTTTCTCGGGGTAGTGCGCGCGCATGCTGCTGCCGTCGGCGAAGCGCGTGGGGTACCACGTGGGGCAGCCCGCGTAGCGCTCGCCGGTCATGGAGTGGCGCATCCTGGCCAGGCCTTCGTGCCAGAGCTGCACGGGGAACTTGTGCGCGGCCTTGACGTGCTCGCCCTGCCAGGCGTCCTCGATCCGGTCGAAGCGCCCGCCGCGGCTCATCACCATGGCCACGCGGCGCACTTCCTCGGGCAGCAGGCGCTGCTGCAGCGCGGGCATCCAGCGCGCCAGGCCGGTGAGGGCGATGTCGTCGTCGCTGGCCTCGGGCACGGGCTTGCCGGCCTGGTAGGCGATGTTGCACATGCCGCGCAGGTAGAAGTCCTCGGGGGTTTCCAGGTCGAGCGGCGCGCCTTCCTTGGTGCTCATGGCGTTCTTGCCGAAGCCCGGCAGGCCGAGCTGCCGGGCGACTGCGAAGACGAAGGTCTCGAAGCCCACGGGCCGGCCCTCGGCGGTTTTTGCCGTGGCGGCATCGACCACGGGCCAGCGCACGGTGCTGCTCTTGGCGACCACGTCGGCCCAGGGTGCGCCGATGCCCCAGCTCTCGTAGGTCACGGTGTCGGGCACGATGTAATCGGCCAGGGCCGAGGTCTCGTTGATGAACGGGTCCACCGAGACGAACAGCGGCAGCTTCTTCGGGTCCTTAAGCGCCGCCGCCAGCGTGTTCTCGAAGCCGCAGATGGCGTACACCGGGTTGCTCATGTGGTTGATCCACGCCTTCACCGGGTAGGGGTAGCCCAGCAGGCCGGCGGCCAGCATTTCGCTGGAGAGGCCGCCGGGCGCCGGGTACCACGGCGCCTGGGCGGGGTAGGGGTTCTGGCCCGCGTCCTTTCTGCGCTTGAACTCGCTGGTTTTCTCGTAGGGAAAGCGCGTGCGCGACAGCGCCACGCCCGTGGCCTTCACCGCGCCCTCGAACTGCGCGAAGTTGTAGCGCGGCCCGGGGCCGAAGGGGCCGAACGGCCCGGCGTCCAGCACCCAGCCGCCCTGGACGTTCAGGTTGCCGATCAGGTTGTTCAGCATGGCGATGGCGTAGGCCGTGTAGAAGCCCGCGCCGCTCATGGTGCCGCCGTGCGAGTTGGCCACGGCCTGCTTGCCGTGGCTGGTGAATTCGCGCGCCAGGTCCTCGATGTCCTGCACGGGCACGCCGCACAGGTCGGAATACTCCTGCAGCGTCTTGCGCCGCGCCTCCTCGCGCAGCTTCACGAACGCGCTGCAGACAGGCAGGGGCGCGCCGCCGCCCGGCGGCGTGAAGTCGCGCTCGACCGCCAGCTCGGCGCTCTGCGCGATGGTGTGGGGCGCCAGCGTGCCGTCGGCGAGCTGCACCACGTACACCTCCTCGGCGGGCGTTTTCTCGTCGATGGGCGCAGGCATCGGCAGGCCGATGTCGGCGCCGCGCAGGAACTGGCCGTAGCGCGGGTGACGGGGGTCGTTGACCAGCAGGTGCGTGGCGTTGCTCCAGCTGGCTTCGCCGGCCGCCGCCATGGCCGCCGGGCCGGGCTGGGTGAGGAACGCGGCGTCGTAGCGCGCGTGGTCGATGATCCAGCGGATCATGCCCATCACCAGCGCCAGGTCGGTGGCGGGCTTGATGGGCAGCCAGCGGTTGTTGTCGCCCGCCGCGTGGCTGGACGACATGGGCAGCACGGGCGACACCACCACGTAGCGGTAGGTGTTCTCCGCGCGCGCGCGGGCCTCGGACAGCTCGCGCCCCATGCGCTGGAACGGGTTGCCCGCCTGTGCGGGCGCGGTGCCGATGAACAGGCCGAAGCGCGAGTTCTTCCAGTCCGGCTTGCCGTGCGGCATGCCGGGAATGTTGCCCAGCGCCGCCGCCGTGCCCACGCGGTAGGTCTGGCCGCAGTAGGCGCCGTGGTTGGCCACGTTCACCGTGCCGAAGGACTGGCGCGCGAAGCGGTTGATGAGCGGCGTGCGGCCTTCGTTGGAGGCGTCGGTCACCAGCAGTTGGTTGGCCCTGGGGCCGTATTCGGGGTTCTCGGGGTCGATCGGCGTCTTCACGTCGCGGATGGCGGCGAGACCTTCCACGTGGCCCTCGCCGAACAGGTCGCCGCCCTCGCAGATTTCCTTGACCAGCTGCTCGAACGGGATCGTCTTCCACTGGCCCGATCCGCGCGGCCCCACGCGCTTGAGCGGCGCGAGCACGCGGTGCGCGGCCGTCTGGTGCTCGAACATGGCCGAGCCGCGCGCGCAGCTCGTGGCGCGGCCTTCCAGGCCGTTGTCGCCGCCGAGCTGGGCGTAGACCTCGCGCACCGGCGTCTCCATGGGCGCGTGCTGCGTGGTGGCCAGCGGGTGGTAGGGGTTGCCGGCCACGCGCAGGATGCGGTTGTGCGCGGTGTCCACGCGCACGCGGATGCCGCACTGCGTCCAGCAGCCCAGGCAGCTCGATGGACTGACCACCTGGCCCGGCTGGGTCGTGAGCTGGCCCGTCGCGGGGTCGATGCGGAATTCGGGCGTGAGCGCGTTGCCGCGCGTGGCGCTCTTGGTGGCCGTGCCGGAGGTGCCGGCGACCAGGCCCTTGGCGCCGCGCGCCAGGGTTTCGCCGTAGCCCGCGGCGAAGGCGGCCAGGCCGCCGGCCACGGCGCCGCCGCGCAGCAGCAGGCGGCGGCGTTCGCGTTCAAGGGATTCGGTGGGGGAGTTCTTGTCGGTCATATGCGCCTTTCGCGGGGCAGCGCTTTGCTATGGTTCAGATAGCTGCTTGCGCTTGACCCTGTTGGGTTTGAGGCAGATTTGGCTGTGATTCAGGCGGCATGGCCCTGGCGGGCGGGAAACAGCTCCAGCGCCCAGCCCGCCATGGCCACCAGCGCCACGCACAGGCCGGCCACGCCCAGCATGCCCAGCAGGCCGTCGCCGCCCAGCGGCATGTGGTACAGGTACAGGCCCGCGCCGAACTTGGGCACGCCCTGCACGCCCATGAAC
Source organism: Acidovorax sp. MR-S7 (assembly GCF_000400995.2). Classification (GTDB taxonomy): domain Bacteria; phylum Pseudomonadota; class Gammaproteobacteria; order Burkholderiales; family Burkholderiaceae_C; genus MR-S7. Next base: position 36,228 of record NZ_DF238936.1, read on the forward strand.
AGCGCCCAGCGGAAGGCCCAGGCGCTGGCCGCCAGGCCCACGCCCAGCACCAGCGTGTAGCCCGGCGCATCCAGGCGGCGGCGCCCGCGCAGCAGCGCGCCGAGCACGGCGGCGCCGAACACGGCCGAGCCCAGCATCGTCAGGCGCCACACGGGGAAGTCGCGCCACAGGCGCAGCGCGGCGTCGAACGACGGGCTGTCGCCCCGCAGTCCCGCGAGCACCCAGGCCAGCGCCACGGCCGCCAGCGCCGCGGCCAGCAGCAGCCCCAGGCCGCGCAGCCGCTGCAGCGCGGCGGCGCCGGGGCGCAGGCCGGCGGGCAGGAAGCGCTCCAGCACGAAGGCCGCGCCCACGGTGGCCAGCCAGCCGGTCAGTGCCAGGTTCACCGGCACCCACAGCGTGTGCCACAACGGGCGCGCGCGGACCACCATCATCTCGGCGCCGGTGTAGAAGGTGATGGACAGGGCCGAAAGCACCAGCAGCGGCGCCAGCGCGCGCATCCAGCCCACGCGGCCCAGCCACCAGCTCGCGCACAGCGCGATGCCGAGGGTGACGAACACCGGCAGCAGCAGTGCGCCCACCGACATCCAAGACCACGGCGTGAAGTGCGCATAGAAATGCCAGAAGCGCGCGGGCTGGTGCAGGTCGGCCAGCAGCGACACCGGTGCGGCGATCACGCTCACCGCCAGGGTGAGCACGGCCACGGGCAGCAGGCGGCGCAGCGGGCCGCCCGCCGGCGCCCAGGCGCACAGCGCGGCCAGCAGCGCCGCGCCCGTGGCCATGCCGGCCAGGAAGAAGTACTGCACGGCCCAGGGCAGCCAGGCGGCCTCGTAGTGCGGGGTGAGGAGTTCGATGATCTGCATGCCGCGCTCCTTCAGTGTTCGGCGACCAGGCGCACGCTGGCCTGGCCGTCCACGCCGTTGACGAATGCATCGGGCAGGCCGATGTAGAACACGCGCGGCGCGGTCTTCATGCCGGGCTTGAGCACCTTGATCTCGTCCTGGTGCGCGGCGATGCGGCGGTTGATTTCGCTGCCCGGATCTCGAAGGTCGCCGATCACGCGCGCGCCGCCCACGCAGCTCTCCACGCAGGCGGGCAGCAGCCCGGCCTCCAGCCGGTGCTCGCAGAAGGTGCACTTGTCGGCGGTCTGCGTCTCGTGGTTGATGAAGCGCGCGTCGTACGGGCAGGCCTGCACGCAGTAGCCGCAGCCCACGCAGCGCGCGTTGTCCACCAGCACGATGCCGTCGGTGCGCTGGAACGTGGCCTGCACCGGGCACACGGGCACGCAAGGCGGCTCGTCGCAGTGGTTGCACAGGCGCGGCAGGCTGACCATGGCGGGCGCGGCTTCGCCGGGCAGATCGACCTCGTACTGCAGCACCGTGGTGCGGAACTGGCCGATGGGCGGCTGGTTCTCCACCGAGCAGCTCACCGTGCAGGCCTGGCAGCCGATGCATTTGCGCAGGTCCACCAGCATGCCGAAGCGCTTGCCCTCCATGCCGGGGCGGCGCGGAGGCTGGAAGCCGGCCGGCGCCGCCGCGGCCGGACCGGCGGTACCAGCGAGGCCGAAGGCCGTGGCCAGGCCCACGAGTTCCTGGAGGAAGGCGCGCTTGCCGGTTCGCGCCGGGGCGGGGCGTGGGGGGGTGATGCAGTCAGGCATGAATATGGGGCTTCTGATTTATGTGGGTTTTATTATTCTTTTATCAGGCATATTCAATTTGACGCCAATCAAATAAAGAGTTGTATTTCCTCCGGCATTAATTGGAATAAACTTTCTTATATTAATGGTGCTTTATTAATGAAGTATTAAATAAATCCGAGCATGCCGCTCGGCATTGCAGGGCAATGGTTTACAGGGCCGCGCCCGACGCTGCCGCGAGGGTCGGCGAATATTTGGATGGGAGGCATAGCGGGGATATATCCCGCTGCACAGACATATTAGGGAACCTCTCAAAACCCCACTGATCCCTCGTTGATCGACAAGACCTGAGCCATCCCCCTGCCATGATCACGC
>NZ_DF238937.1 GCF_000400995.2 Acidovorax sp. MR-S7
CGCCCAGGCTCATTTGCTTCATGTCGGCAATGTCTCACATCACGCGGGTGGCGGCAGGGTTGTGCAGACCTTCCTTAGGTCGTGAGTAAGGCAATTGCTTCGGATAAGGGAGAAAGAATTGGGAGATGGCTGCGCTTTTTCATCGGTGGAGTGCTGAACACCGGATTGAGTTATGCAGTTTATTTGTTGCTTCGTACGATTTTTGCGTATCAGACCGCGTATGCGATAGCTTATATCGTAGGCATTGTATTTGGTTATCTTTTCAATGCCAGGCTTGTTTTTAATGTTGAGTGGTCCTGGAAGGGGTTTTGGGCCTATCCGCTTGTCTACTTTTTGCAGTATATTGGTTCAGCCGTGTTGTTGGGATTATTTATCGAGCGCCTCGCTGTCAGCGAAGTGATCGCGCCGATGGTGGTGAGTGCGGTGATGGTACCGGTGACTTATGCAATGAGTCGCTGGGTTTTGTCTTGGACCCGTCATCGTGGCTGATGTCAGTGTTCATTGGATGAACTTGCGCCACTATCCGCTGATGTAATGACCCAGCAGAACCTGCACAGGTCATGCCGTACAGCGCGGTATTGATCGCCGCTGCGGTCAAGCGCCAACTAGCTTGCGGCTAAGAGCTGAATTGTTTAAAGCGGACTCTTTGGTGTATTGGGGCGGTTATGGTTGGGCTTGTTTTTTGTTTTTTTGATCCTGCCTGTTGAGGATTTCTCATTTCGCCATGCACAGCAGCGTCGTGGCTGCCATGTATTTCAGTACGCTGAACCAAGAGTTGAAGATGCGTGACTTTCCCTCGGCGCGCGGGTTCATCGACACAGGCACTTCTTGAATGGTCAGTCCAGCCCGGCGTATCAACAACAGGGCGCCCAGATCCTGGTAATCGAGCAGTGTGGCTTCGCGGGAAGCCAGCACGGTCATGGCGTCTCGGTTATAGAGTCGGAAGCCGGAGGTCAGATCGCGCAGGTCGAATCCTGCCAGTTGGCGAAACCATTGCCAGGCAATTTGGCGCAATCGGCTGGCGCGTTCGGGGTAGGCGCCAACAATCAAGTCGGCTTCATGGCGCGACTGGAGCAGTGTGGGAATTTCACTTACCTCATGCTGGCCGTCGGCGTCCATGGTGATGACGGCCTGGTAGCCATGGCGCAGGGCATGGCGGATGCCTGCTTGCATTCCACCCCATGCACCCATGGGGAGCACTGGGTTGAGCACCTGCGCTCCGGCAGCGCGCGCAATGGCACCGGTTTCATCTGTGCTCTGGTCGTTGATGACCAACACGTTGTCCCAGCCAGCGGTTTTCAGGTGTTGGAGCACCGCGCCGATGGCGGCGGCTTCATTGCGCGCGGGGATGACGATCAGCACGTCGCGTCTGTGTGCTGATCGGTGACCTGTTTCCGGTGCTGCCAGGGCATATTGCGCGAAAACGCCGTTTTCGCAAGCGGTGATGGAAAAATGCTGTCTAAAAGCCTGCTGCCCAGCTTGACCCCATTGGGTGCGCAATGCGGGATTGTTTCCCGCATGCTCGATGGCAGCCTGCCAGCCGGGTATGTCTTCCACTGGCACCTGCAGGCCGGCGCCTGCCGTGGCAACTACCCAGGGCATGCCCGAGCCCGGCAGTGCCGACACGATGCACGGCCGTGCGTGTTGCATGGCTTCCAGTAGAACCAGGCCGAAGGATTCGGTGCGCTCGCGCGAAGCCATGCAGAACACGTCGCAGGTGCGGAGCAAGGCGTCTTTCTGGGAGTCATCGACCAGCAGGCGCACATTCGGGGGCTGGCCGGTGGGGGTGTGGGCTTCGATCAGCGCCTGAAGTTCGCTGCGCAGTTCTCCGTCTCCCACGATCAGCAACTCCACGTTCTTCAGCCCGGAGACGGCTTGGATCAGTGTCTCGAAGCCTTTGAAATATGCCAGCCTGCCGATGGATAGCAGGCGCAGCGTGCCGTTGCGCCAGGGAAGAGAGGCGGTTGGGCTGTTCTGGGCGGGGAGGGATAGTCCAAGGGGGACGACGGCGCATTTCTCTCGCCACGGTGCCAGGGGTTCGCTGGCTTCCAGATAGGGCGGGGAGGTGACGATGACGCGTTGCGCCCGCTTGAGCACGGCCTGCTCGAATGGCCGGTAGAGCCGATAGGCCAGTGCCAGGGTCGGGCGGATGGTCGATAGCACCACGTCGGCGTGCCAATGCACCACCCACGGCACCGCGCGCGCCTCGGCCAGGGTCAGTGCCCAGAGCGCGGAGTTGTTAGGCATGTGCAGGTGCAGCACGTCGGGCCTGTAGTGAGCGATGGCGCGCGCCAGCGCGGAGCGGAAGCCCACGGCGATGGGGGCGTAGACGAGTTGCGTCTGCACCGGCACGCGCACCAGCCAGGGCGGGTCATCCGCTTGCGGTGTGCCGTGCACCAGGGCCGAGGCGTCGATGCCCGCCTGGCGCTGGGCGCCGATCAGGTCGGCCAGGAACACTTCCATGCCGCCCCGGTAGGGCGGGTAGAACTTGCCGATGTGTAGAACGCGAAGAGCCACGGCTGCCTGCTACTGCTTCTGGGCCGCGAAGGTTTCACGCATGCGGGTGTATTGCGGGTTCTGGGGATGGATCTTGATCGCCTGGTCCAGGTCGCGCAGGCTGGCGGCTTGCTGGCCCAACTGGCGGTAGGCGAGGGCCCGGCCGTAAAGGGCCTGGGCGTCGGCGGGGTTGTGGGCGATGAGCTGGTCGAAGAGCTTGATGGCGGCTTGCGCATCGTTCTTGCCCACGTAGGCCATCCCCAGGCCGAGGACGAAGCGGGGCTCGCGAGGGTTGAGCCGCCACAGCGCCCGGAAGTCGCGGATGGCTTCGTCATACATTTGTGCGGCCATGGCGATTTCCGCCTGCCGCACGCGCATGAGGAGCAGTTGGTCTTTCGTGGCGTCTGTGCTCTTTTCGGCCAGGCTCAGCGCTGTGCTGTAGCTTTGGTGGGCCGTGGCGAGTTGGCCCAGGGCAGCGAGGGATTCGCCCCGGTGGTAGTGCAGGGCGTGGCTGGTGTAGCCCAGCGCTTGTGCTTGCGAGAACGCCTGGAGCGCCGCGGCGTCCTGGCGTTTCATTTGGAGGATGACACCGGAGTTGAACAGCGCGGTGCCGCCCAGTTCGCCCCGGTCTCCGAAGGTTTTCGCGATGGACAGGTTGCGCTGCGCCTGGTCCAGCATCTGCTGCTGCAGGTAGTAGTTGCCCAGGTTCACATAGGGGCGGCTGCGGCCCACGGCATTGGCCGGGGCTGCTGCGTCGGTTTTTTCTGCGGCGTCTGTCCAGGCGGTGAGTTCGTTGTGCAGCGATAGGTTGCGCTCGAATGCCAGCGTGCCGAGCACCAGGGCAGCCATGGCGCCCAGGGCGTAGATGGTGCGCGGCCGCAGGCCGGTGAGCAGGATGGCCAGCAGGCCGGGCAGCGTGGTGGCCCAGAGGTAGCTGCGGTACAGCACGAAGGGGTCTTGCACCCAGACGGTGGCGAATTCGGTGAAGAACCACAGCAGCGGAAAGAGCACGAGCAGCCCCGCGAGGCTCAGGGGCCCCGTGCGCCGCAGCAACAGCCATGCGGCACCCGCGAACAGGGCGAGATAGCCGATGGCTCCCGCGATGTGCCATGGGGAGGCGAGGCTCAGGGGAAACGCCGGCCGCAGGTCGATGGACAGCCACCCCAGGTACGGAACGATCCACCGCAGGCCATAGGCAAGGAAGAGCGCAGCCTGGTTCAGGACGCTCAAGGGATACATGTGCTGGCTGATGCCCGGCTGCAGCGCTTCCAGTTGCTGGGCATAGGCCAGGGACTGCGCATCGAAGAGGCGGCCCACCAGCCCGCTGTAGAAGTGCAGGAGCACAGCGGCGGCAGCGGCCAGGAGCAGCAGGGCGCCCCCCACCACCGCTGCCACATTCTTCCAGCCCGGGCGCCGGACGTAGATGTAGAGCGGAACGGCGATGGCGGCCGTCATGACGGCGTGCTCCTTGGACAGCACCGCCAGCGCGTAGCAAAGCACGGCCGCCAGGTACCAGAGCCAGCGCTGGGTGGCCAGCGCCCGCACCCACGCCAAACAGGCGAGCAGCGCGAACAGGGTTGCCATGAGGATGGACCGCTGGATGAGGTAGCCCACGGCATACACGGCGACCGGGTGGAGCGCGAACAGTGCGGTGCCCACCCGCACGGCGGCGATGCGGGACGCGGCAAAGTGTTCCTGCGCCTCGATGCTCTCCGGGAAGCGGGTGTGCACCAGCAGGGTCTTGAGCAGCGCATACATGGCTGCCACGGCGCCCAGGTGCAGCGCCACATTGACCAGGCGCTGCTTCCAGTAGCCCGGCCCGGCCAATTGCTCGACCCAGACGAAGCTGCCGTAGGACACCATGCGCTGCTTGAACTCCAGCAGGTTGCCGTAGGTGTTGAAAATGACCCGGTTCTTGAGCAATGACGTGTCGTCGAACAGAAGATCGTTCTGCAGGCCGGGCAGGTAGACGCCCAGCACGGCCAGGATGAGCATCAGGGCAAACACGTAAGAAAAGTACCTGGCCCGTTTTTCTTTATTTGGCATGGAGGTCATTGCGATGCGTTGGCTCCCTCGGTGTGAGGCGGGACCGGTCAAGAGGGATGTGACAGTGTAAACACCCCCTTTTTTGGAATGGTCCGAGGCGCTCAGGCGGGCGCCGTGAGGCCCAGGAAATGATCGAGCAGATGAAAGTGATCTTCGAAGAACGACGTTTCCATGCCCGCCAGGTGGTCCACCGGCACCCATTGCGCCTGCGCGGCGTCGTCGTCCGCACGCACGGCAGGCAAGCGCGCGTCGCCCAGGTCGAAATAGTGCGCGTGGGTGATCGTACGCCCACGCTGGCTGCGGTCTGGGTGGTCGAAGACGGTCACGGCGCGCAGCGCAGCGCGCAGAGTGGCTTCAGGCACGGCGCAGTGGGTTTCCTCGGCCAGTTCGCGCAGACAGGACTGCCAGAGGGTTTCGCGCGGTTCGATGAAGCCGCCGGGCACGGCCAGCAGGCCCTTGCCGGGGGCGTGGGCGCGGCGGATGAGCAGCACGTGATCCCGGCAGCGCAGCACCGCGTCCACGGTGACGAAGATGGGCGGGTAGGGCGCGTCGGCCCATGCCTGGCGGTAGTCGCGCAGCATGCGCCATTCCTGTTGCAGCGCGGCGTAGTGGGGCGTGCGCGCGAACTGCTCGAGCAGGCGGTGCGTGGCAGGGGGAATGTCCGCGGCCAGCGGCGCGAGCGCCGCGGCCACGGTGTCCGGCGTGGCGCCGAAGTAGGCATCGCGCAGGGTGGTGGCGTCCATGCCGCCCTGGCGCTCCATGCGGATGAGTTCCCAGTCGGGAAAGGCGTCCAGGTAGCTGCTGGTGGCGTCCTTGAAGTGGCCCACGAGGGCGATGCGCTCCTGCGGCCCGGCCAGCCGTGCGACGGCCTCGCGCACGGCGTGCGCCCAGATGGGCTCGTCGTAGTAGTCGCGCACGGGCAGCACGTTGAGGCGCGCGGCGTCTTCCAAGGGCAGGCTGCCGCGCAGCATGGCCTCGCGCTCTTGCCAGGTGAAGGGGTTCTTGGGCGTGCGCGCTTGGTAGGCTGAGCCGACGATGACGATGGCCCGTTGCGCGCGCGCCAGCGCCTCGCGCAGCAGGGCCACATGGCCGGCGTGGACGGGCTCGAACCGGCCGATGAGGATGGCGGTGTCGTACATGATTCAAAAAAGAGAGCTGCTTACGCTTGCTGGATAAGCGCTAGAGGCTGATTTGGCTTGAGTTGGCCAATTGTGCGCCCTGCGCGCGCATGGCGTCGAGAAAGGCTGTGTGCTGCGTCTCGAAGCCTGCCACGGGGCTCATGCAATCGGTCAGCAGCACGAGGCGGCTGGCATTCCAGCCGGGCGCGATGCGCGGCAGGTGCTGCACGATGTGTTCTGTGGTGGCGCGCACGCAGTGGCTGCTGGCCTCGCCGGCGATGAGCAGCAGGCCGGCGCGGCCCAGGTCTTCCAGCAGGCGGGTATTCAGGGCCGTGGCGGGGTCGGCCGGGTTGGGCACCTCGGCCTGCACGGCGCTGTAGTGCTCCGTCCACGGGTTCATGCCCTTGAACACGTGATGCACGGCGCGCAGTTGCCGTGCCTGCCATGCGCCGCAGGCCGCGAGCACGTCGGCGTGCACGCCGTGGCCCCAGCTGCCGATTTCGCAGTGCACGGGCCACACCATGAGCGTGTAGCGGCCCTGCGTTTCCAGCGCGTCCAGGTAGGCCAGCACGCGCGGCAGCGCCTGGGCGTCGCGCGGAGCGAAGGCGCCGGCGCGGACCTCGGCTGCGGTGATGGGCGTGAACGGCGGCACATCGCTGCCGTCGCCGCGCTGCCAGAACGGCGGATGGGCGATGTCGTAGCGCTGGTGCGAGTCCAGCGTGACGGTGATCTTCCCGATGCGCCCGCCCTGCATGCGGAGGAGCGCGGCCAGGCGCTGCATGTCCGCATGCGCGCCCGGCACGGGCAGCGTGGGCGCTGCGGCGCCCTCAGCGGGCAGGTCGCAGAAGTCGTTCTGGGGATCGATGGCGAGCAGGTGGACGGACATGGCGCGGAAGCGGTCGTGCAGAGCCCGCAGTGTAGGCAACTGCGCGGCCGCGCCCGGCCGCCGCCGTCATTTGAGCGCCTTGCGCGCAGCGCCGATGCCCAGCAGCGCCAGCACTAGGAACACGACGGCCAGCACCAGGAACAGCACGAACAGGACCTTGGCGATGGCGGCCGAGCCCGCGGCCACGCCGGTGAAGCCCAGCGCCCCGGCGATGAGCGAAATGATGGCGAAGATGATGGCGTACTTCAGCATGGCAGTTCCCTTTCGTTACGGGAGCAACGATAGGGAGCCGGGCACCATCCGGCCGTCGGTGTGGCGGCCAGGGCGATGTAGGAGCGGGGCGTGTGCTTACCGCCCGGCCGCTGCACGCAGCGCTTGGGCTTTGTGGCTTCGGCCCGGCCCTGCGGGCCTTCACTTCGCTGCGCGAAATGAGCCTGCGCCGCAAGGCTGCCGAATCCGCTGGCGCGGATTGCCGGGCTTTACAGCCCGGCCGCTGCACGCAGCGCGGCAGCCTTGTCCGTCCTCTCCCAGGTGAACTCGGGCTCCTCGCGGCCGAAGTGGCCGTAGGCGGCGGTCTTCTGGTAGATCGGGCGCAGCAGGTCGAGCATCTGGATGATGCCCTTGGGCCGCAGGTCGAAGTGCTCCAGCACCAATTGCGCGATCTGCTCGTCGGGGATCACGCCCGTGCCCTCGGTGTAGACCGTGACGTTCATCGGCCGCGCCACGCCGATGGCGTAGGCCACCTGGATCTGGCACTGGCGTGCCAGGCCTGCGGCCACGATGTTCTTGGCCACGTAGCGCGCAGCGTAGGCGGCGCTGCGGTCCACCTTCGTCGGATCCTTGCCGCTGAACGCGCCGCCGCCGTGCGGGCAGGCGCCGCCGTAGGTGTCCACGATGATCTTGCGGCCCGTCAGGCCGCAGTCGCCCTGCGGGCCGCCGATGACGAAGCGGCCCGTGGGGTTGATGAGGTACTTGGTGTCCTGCAGCCACTCCTTGGGCAGCACGGGCTTGATGATCTCCTCGATGATGGCCTCGGTGAAGCTGGCCTTCATCTTGGTGGGTGTCTCGCTCTGGTCGGGGTGGTGCTGGGTGGAGAGCACCACGGTGTCGATGCTGTGCGGCTTGCCGTCCACGTAGCGCATCGTCACCTGGCTCTTGGCGTCGGGCCGCAGGAAGGGCAGGCGGCCGTCCTTGCGCAGCTGTGCCTGGCGCTCGACTAGGCGGTGCGCGTAGTAGATGGGCGCGGGCATCAGCTCGGGCGTCTCGTCGCAGGCGTAGCCGAACATCAGGCCCTGGTCGCCCGCGCCGGTGTTCAGGTGGTCGTCGCTCGCGTGGTCCACGCCCTGGGCGATGTCGTTGCTCTGCTTGTCGTAGGCCACCAGCACCGCGCAGCCCTTGTAATCGATGCCGTAGTCGGTGTTGTCGTAGCCGATGCGCTTGATGGTGTCGCGCGCCACCTGGATGTAGTCCACGTGGGCGTTGGTGGTGATCTCGCCGGCCAGCACGACCAGGCCGGTGTTGGTCAGCGTCTCGGCAGCCACGCGCGAGCGGGGGTCCTGCTCGAAGATCGCGTCGAGGATCGCATCCGAGATCTGGTCGGCCACCTTGTCGGGGTGGCCCTCGGAAACCGATTCGGAGGTGAAGAGGAAATCGTTCGCCATTTGAATAAACTCCTGTGTTCAGCACTTTTGGGCGTTGCCCGCAGTCCTTGAGGAGCCTGTGGCGAACGCTTTAGCAGTTGTGTTTAACGTCGCCCTGCAAGTTGCTCAGTTAACTCGGCGACGTCCGCCATTTTAATGCCATCTGTCTTCCGCTTCCTTTCCGCACTGCCGCTCCGGCTGCTGCACGCCATCGGCGCGCTGCTGGGGTGGGTGGCGTTCGGCGCCTCGGCCACGTACCGGCGGCGCTTTCTGGAGAACGCCGCGCGCGCAGGCTACCGGCTGCGCGAAGTGCGCTCGGCCGTGGGCCACGCGGGCCGCATGGTGGCCGAAGCGCCGCGCCTGTGGCTCGCGCCGGCGCTGCCGCCGTGCGAGGTGCGCGGTGCCGAATGCGTGGAGCGCGCGTGGGAGGCGGGGCGGGGCATCGTCTTCCTCACGCCGCACATCGGCTGCTTCGAGATGTCGGTGCAAGAGGGGGCGCGGCGCTGGGCGCCCGAGCACGGCCCCTTCACCATCCTCTACCGCCCCGCGCGCCAGCCCTGGCTGGCCCGCGTGATGCAGACGGCGCGCAACCGCCCCGGCATCCACGCGGTGCCGACCACGCTGCAGGGCGTGCGCCAGATGCTCAAGGCGCTGCGCGCGGGCCGCGCCGTGGGCCTGCTGCCCGACCAGGTGCCGCCGCAGGGGCAGGGCCTGTGGTCGCCGTTCTTCGGCCGCGACGCCTACACCATGACGCTGGCCGCGCGCCTTGTGCAGCAGACGGGCGCCGCCGTGATCCTTGCGCGCTGCGAGCGCCTGCCCAGCGGGCGTGGCTACGTGCTGCATCTGGAGGATCTGCCCGAGCCCCTGGCCCCTACACTCGACGCCGCCGTGCGGCAGATCAACCAAGCCATGGAACACCTCATCCGCCAAAGCCCCGGGCAGTACCTCTGGGGCTACGCCCGTTACAAGCAGCCGCGCGCCGAGGCGCACACGGTGGAGACGGGCGCGTGACGTCGCGGCTGGCATCACGTGTGGGCATCGCGCTGCTGAATCTGCTGGGCCGCCTGCCGCTGCCCGCGCTGCGCGCACTGGGCGCCTTCATCGGCCGGGTGCTGTTCGTGCTGGCCGCGCCGCGGCGCAAGGTGGCGCTGCGCAACCTGGCGCTGTGCTTTCCCGACGTGCCCGAAGCGCAGCGCCGCGCCTGGGCGCGCGAGTCGTTCGAGGTGTTCTGCCAGACCTTCCTCGACCGGGGCTGGCTCTGGTCCGCGCCTGAATCGGTGGTGCGCAGCCGCGTGCAGCTCACTGGCGCGGTGCACGAGCTAGAGGGCGACACGCCCACCATCGTCTTCGCGCCGCACTTCTACAGCATGGACGCGGGCGGGCTGGCGCTGCCTTTGAGCACCACGCGCGAATTCACCTCGATCTTCGCCACCAACCCCGACCCGGTGCTGGACGCCTGGTTCATGGGCGGGCGCCAGCGCTTCGGCAACGTGCGCATGCTCAACCGCGCCGACGGGGTCAAGCCCATCGTCTCGTGCCTGCGCAAGGGCGGGCTGCTGTACCTGCTGCCCGACATGGACTATGGGCCCACCGACTCGGTCTTCGTGCCCTTCTTCGCCGTGCCCGATGCGGCCACCATTCCCTCGCTCTCGCGCTTCGCGCGCCTGGGCCGCGCCAAGGTCGTCGCGCTCTACAGCCGCATGACACCCGAGGGCTACGTGGCCGAACTCACGCCCGCGTGGGAACACTTCCCCACCGACGACCACGTGGCCGACACCGCGCGCATGAACCGCGAGCTGGAGGCGGCCATCCGCACCATGCCCGCGCAGTACTACTGGGTGCACCGGCGCTTCAAGACGCGGCCCGAGGGGCAGCCGCCGCTTTATTGAAGAAAAACGGTGCCAGCGCTTGTCCAGCAAGCGCAACCAGCTATCAGAAATGAATCATTCCGCGAGGAAGGCGGCCAGCTCGCACTGCACCAGCGCTGGCTGCTCGTGCACGATCCAGTGCGTGGCACCTTCCACGCGGCGCACCTGCAGGCGCGGCACCCATTGCTCCAGACCGTCGAGCAAACCGGGCAGCAGGGCGGGGTCGTCCATGCCCCAGAGCACGCGCGTGGGCGCCTGCACGGCCAGCATCTCCGGCGGCAGCTGCAGGGCGTGGATGCCCTCGTCGCCCGCAGCCGGCGGCCTGAGCGGGCTGGCGCGGTAGTAGTGGCAGGGGCCGGCCAGGCCCGCGCTCCAGAGCGCCTGGTATCGCGCGCGCAACTCGGGCGTGAGCCAGCCGGGCGCATTGCCGTCGGCGCGGCGGAAGAAGTTGAACAGGCGGCGAAAGCCGTCCTCGGCCAGCAGCGCCTCGGCATCGGGACGGCGCAGGAAGTGCATGTAGGCGCTGGCGCGCTGCTGGGCGGCGCTGGTTTGCAGCTCGCGCAGGAACGTGCCCGCGTGCGGCGCGTTGAGCACCATCAGCCGCTCCAGCAGCGCCGGGTGCTGGTTGGCGAGGCTCCACGCCAGCGCGCCGCCCCAGTCGTGCGCCACCACGGCCGAGGCGCGCCCGCCCTCGGCGGCGATCAGCGCGGCCAGGTCTTGCACCAGCAGCCGGGGGCGGTAGTCGGCTTGTGCAGCGGGTGCGCTCGACGGCGCGTAGCCGCGCAGGAACGGCGCTACGCAGCGGTAGCCGCCATGGGCCGGATCGGCGAAGCGGGCCAGCAGCGCGTCCCAGACGAAAGCGCCCTCGGGAAATCCGTGCAGGAACAGCAGCAGCGGGCGGCCCGGCGCACCTGCCACGCGGCAGTGCAGGGTGATGCCGTGCGGCAGGGCATGCGCGGTTTCTTGTACGGGGGCGTGCGTCATGTGCTATTTCTTTCGTAGCTGCTTGCGCTTGACGGGTAAGCGCTGGAGGCTTATTTCATTCAAATTGTCGAAAAATGCCTGTGCCGCAGGCGACAGCGGCCGGCCGCGCCGGCGCACCACGCCCACGCTGCGCGCGATGCGCGGGGCCACCAGCGGCACGCCGACGAGGGAGGTGCCTGCGGCCAGCGCCAATTGCGGCACCGCGCCCACGCCCACGCCCGCCTCGGCCAGGCTCAGCACGGCGGGCACGTGCTGCGCTTCGCAGTGCCAGCGCGGGCGGGCGCCGCTGCCGGCCAGGCCCTGCTCGATCAGCAGCCGGTTGCCGCTGCCCGGCGCCAGCGCGATGCAATCGTGCGCGGCCAGTTCGGCCCAGCTGACTTCCGGGCGTTGCGCCAGCGGGTGGTCGCGGCGGCAGGCGAGCACGAAGGGCTCGTCCACCAGCGGGTCGAAGTCCAGGTCGGGCTCCTGCGTGCCCAGGTAGCTGATGCCGAAGTCGGCCTCCGCGCGCGCTACCGACATCAGGATTTCCGGCGCCGGCTGGTCCAGCACGCGCAGGCGGATGCGCGGAAAGCGCTGCTGGAAACCGCGCGCGGCCCGTGCCACGAAGTTGTCCACGGCCGAGGGGATGCAGGCCACGGTGACCAGGCCGTGGATGCGCTCGGCCAGGTCGGCCATGCCCAGCAACGCGCCCCCCAGCTCGGCCAGCACGTGCCGCGCGCGCGGCAGGAAGGCGCGGCCCATGGCGTTCAGCTCCACCTTGCGCGTGCTGCGCTCCAGCAGGCGAAAGCCCAGCGCCTGCTCCAGCTTGTCCACGCGACGCGACAGGGCGGGTTGCGACAGGTGCAGCGCCTCGGCGGCGGCGCGGAAGCTGGCGAGGTCGGCCACGGCGACGAAGGCGCGCAGGTCGGAAAGGTCGAAATTCATGCGCAAAGCAAATCAATCCAACAGATCTTTGCAATTTACAGCCAAGCGCGTTGCCGCGACGATGCGCGGCATTCGATTGCTACGGAGATTGCGCATGTTCATCCCCCGCTGGAAGGCCACCCTGGCCGGCCTCGCCCTCGTTCCGCTGGCCGCCGTGGCCCAGGCCCCCTGGCCCGCGCGCGCCATCACGCTCATCGTGCCCTTCGCCGCGGGCGGCGGCACCGACAGCATCGCGCGCGACATCGCCAAGAACATGGCCGAGCGGCTGGGCCAGCCCGTGGTGGTGGACAACCGTGGCGGCGCGGGCGGCGCCATCGGCGCCCAGGCCGTGGCCAAGGCCGCGCCGGACGGCTATACGCTGCTGTTCGCCACATCGACCTTCGCCACCAACGCGGCCGTGGAGCCCAAGCTGCCCTACGACCCGGTGAAGGACTTCGCGCCCGTGGCCATGATCGGTCGCGGCCCGCTGCTGGTCGTCACCAGCAAGCAGCTCGGCGTGGGCAGCGTGGCCCAGCTCGTGGCGGCGGCCAAGGCTAGGCCCGAGGGGCTGAACTTCTGCTCCGCCGGCAACGGCAGCATCAACCACCTGGCGGGCGAGATGTTCCGCCAGAAGACGGGCCTTGCGATGACGCACGTGCCCTTCAAGGGCAGCGCCCCGGCCACGGTGGAGCTGCTGTCCGGGCGCGTGGACCTGTTCTTCGCCACCGTGCCCACGATCCAGAGCCACCTGAAGGACAACCAGCTCGGCCTGCTGGCCGTGACCAGCGCCAAGCGCTCGCGCCTGTTCCCCGACCTGCCCACGCTGGCCGAGGCCGGCGTGCCGGGCTACGACGTGACCACTTGGTGGGGCGTGCTGGCGCCCGCCAAGACGCCCGCGCCCATCGTCGAGGCACTGAACCGCGCCGTGAACGAATCGGCCGCCGCCGAACCGGTCAAGGGCCGGCTGCAGCACGAGGGCGCCGACCCGGTGCGCCTGACGCCCGCCGCGTTCGGCGAGGAGTTGCGCAAGGAGCTGGCGCTGTGGCGCAACGTAGCCGCCGCGCCGGGCATGCAACTGAAATGAAACGACAACCCCCTGAGACGCTTCGCGTCTTCCCCCTTCTCTCTACGCGCTGCGCGCTAAGGGAAGGGGGACGCAGCCAGCGCGGCGGGGCGGCCCTTGCGCGGCTGCCTGCGCATGGGGTGCGCCAGTTTCATGCCGTGTGGGTGGCGCGCAGCGCCGTGGAAAACTGAAGGAGACACGCTATGCAACACACCTTGTCCCGCCGCAGCTTCGTGGGCGCTTCCACCGCGCTGGCCCTGGCCGGCTGGGCCCGTGCCCAGGACGGCTACCCGAACAAGCCCCTCACCGTCATCGTGCCCTACGCGCCGGGCGGGCAGGGCGACGTGTTCGCGCGCCTCGTCGGCGAGCCGCTGGCGCGCGCGCTCGGCCAGCCCGTGGTGGTGGACAACCGCCCCGGTGCCAGCGGCGCGCTGGGCACCCGGCTGGCTGCGCGCGCGCCGGCCGACGGCTACACGCTGCTCATGGGGCAGACGGGTGAGATCGCCATCAACGGCGCCGCCATGAAGAACCCGGGCTACGACGCGCTCAAGGATCTGCGCGCCGTGGCCCTGGTGGGCGATGCGCCGCTGGTGCTGGCCGTGCCCGCCGCCTCGCCGTTCAGAACCCTGGCCGATCTGGTGCAGGCTGCGCGCGAGCGGCCGGGCAGCGTGGCCTACGCCTCGTCGGGCACGGCCACGCCGGGCCACCTGGCCGCCGCCGAACTGGCCGCGCGCACCGGCACGCAGATGACGCACGTCCCCTACAAGGGCGCGGGCCAGGCCATCACCGACCTGATCGGCGCGCAGGTGCAGTTCTTCTTCGCCAGCGCTTCGTCCATCGTCGGGCACGTGAAGGGCGGCAAGGTGCGGGCACTGGCCGTCTCCAAGCCCGCACGCATTGCCGCGCTGCCTGGCGTGCCCGCGGTGTCGGACACGCTGCCGGGCTTCGCCTTCAGCCTCTGGGGCGGCTACTTCGCCCCGCGCGGCACGCCCGATGCGGTGGTCGAACGGCTGGCGGGCGAGATCGGCCGCATCACCGGCCAAGGGCCGCTGCGCGATCGCCTGGAGGCGGAGGGCAGCGCGGTGGAGCCCGGCACGCCCAAGAGCTTCGACGCCTTCGTGCGTGCCGAGGTCGACAAATATGCGCGGCTGGTCAAGGCCGCGGGCGCCACACTCGAAGGCTGAGCCTTTCAACGAACGGAAAACTTCTCATGAAAATCGTCGTACTCCCCGGGGATGGCATCGGCCCCGAAACCATGGCCGCCACGGTAGAAGTGCTGCAGGCCGCATCCCAGCGCTTCGGCCTGGATCTGCAGCTCGATCACGACGTAGCCGGGCACGAAAGCCTGCGCCGCCACGGCACCACCGTCACCCCCGCGCTGCTGGCCAAGGTGAAGGCGGCCGACGGGCTGATGCTCGGCCCCATGTCCACCTACGACTACACGGACGAGATCAATCCGTCCAGGTTCTTCCGCAAGGAGCTGGACCTGTACGCCAACATCCGCCCCGCGCGCACCTGGCCCGGCGTGCCGCACAAGGTGGACGCGTTCGACCTCGTGGTGGTGCGCGAGAACACCGAGGGCTTCTATGCCGACCGCAACATCGCCTCCGGCGGCAGCGAGATGCTCATCACGCCCGACGTGGCGGTGTCGCTGCGGCGCATCACGCGCGGCTGCTGCGAGCGCATCGCGCGCTCGGCTTTCGAACTGGCGATGACGCGCAAGCGCCACGTGAGCATCGTGCACAAGGCCAACGTGCTCAAGCTGGGCGACGGCATGTTCATCGAGGAATGCCAGCGCGTGGCGCGCGACTTCCCCGAAGTGCAGGTGGACGAGTTCATCGTCGACGCCATGATGGCCCACGTGGTGCGCGCGCCGCAGCGCTTCGACGTGATCGTCACCACCAACATGTTCGGCGACATCCTCTCGGACCTGACGGCCGAGCTCTCGGGCAGCCTGGGCCTGGGCGGCTCGGTCAACGCCGGACGCGACCACGCCATGGGCCAGGCCGCGCACGGCTCGGCGCCCGACATCGCGGGGCAGGACATCGCCAATCCGTTCTCGCTGATCCTCTCGGCCGGGCAACTGCTGGGCTGGCACGGCCAGCGCCACGGCCTGCCGGCCTTCCTGGCGGCGGCTGAGGCCATCGAGCGCACCGCCGCCGCCGCCGTGGAGGCGGGCGAGGCCACGCGCGACGCGGGCGGCCGCCTGGGTACGGCCGCCACCGGGCGCGCCTTCGCGCAGCGCCTGCAGGGGGCGTGATGGTCGCCGGCGCGTGCGACTGCCACACGCACGTTTTCGGCCCGCGCGCCGACTACCCCATGGTGGACGCGCGCCACTACACGCCCGGGCCCGCGCCGCTGGCTGCGCTGCGCGCGCACCTCGCGGGCCTGGGGCTGGAGCGCGTAGTGCTGGTGCAGCCCAGCGTCTACGGCACCGACAACCGCTGCTTGCTCGACGCGCTGGCGGCGCTGGATGGCGCGGGGCGCAGCATCGCCGTGCTGGAGGATGGCGTAGACGCCGCTGCGCTGCGCGAGCTGCATGCGCGCGGGATGCGCGGCGTGCGGATCAATCTGGAAAGCGCGGGGCTGCGCGACATCGCGGGCACACGCGCCCTGCTGCAGGCCTGGAGCGCGCGCGTGGCCGACCTTGGCTGGCATGTGCAGCTCTATGCCGCCCAGCCCGTGGTGCTGGCGCTGGCCGAGGATCTTGCACGGCTGCCGTCGCCCGTGGTGCTCGACCACTTCGCGCTGGCCGATGCGCTGCCCGGTGCGGATGCGTTGACGGATCTGCTGCGCACGGGGCGCGTCCACGTGAAGCTCTCGGCGCCGTATCGCCTGGCATCGCCCTCCCTGGCCGATGCCTGGGCACGCCATTTAACCGACGCGGCGCCCGGCGCGCTGCTGTGGGCGAGCGACTGGCCGCACACGGCGCGCGACCCGGGCCGCGCGGCGCACGAGGTCAGTGCCTACCGTGTGGTGCCGGCGGATGCGCTGCGCGAGCAGATCGCGCGCTGGCTGCCCGGCGTGGAACTGCGCCGCCGCGTGCTGGCGGACAACCCCGCGCGGCTATACGGGTTCTGAACCGGGTTCGGCATCCGGCGCGGCGGCGGGTTCCATCGCAGGGTGGGACCACTGCCACAGCAGCTGCACCACCTCGTCCACGCCCTGTCTCTTGAGCGCGGAGAACATCCGCACCTCGCCGCCGCCGGCCTGCAGCCGCGTGATCGACAGCGCCTTGGCCTGCTCGGCGCGCGTGAGCTTGTCGGCCTTGGTGAGCAGTACCAGGAACTTCAGCCCCGCCTCCACGCGCGGGCGCACGGCGTCGAGCAGCGCCTCGTCCAGCTCCGTCAGCCCCAGGCGCGGGTCGCACAGCAGCACGATGGCCGTGAGGCTCTCGCGGCTGATGAGGTAGTTGAGCATCACGCGCTGCCAGCGCTGCTTGTCGTCGCGCGACACGGCGGCGTAGCCGTAGCCGGGCAGGTCAGCCAGCACCGCGTCCATCACGCCCTGGCGGCCCAGCGCGAACAGGTTGATGTGCTGGGTGCGGCCGGGCTTCTTGGAGGCAAAGGCGAGCTGGCGCTGCTGCGTGAGCGTGTTGATGCAGGTGGACTTGCCCGCGTTGGAGCGGCCGACGAAGGCGATCTCCGGCACGGTGATCTCGGGCAGGTGGTGCAGTTGGGCGGCGGTGGTCAGAAAGCGCGCGGTGTGCATCCATCCCAGTGCGGCCTTGGCATCGGGCAATTCGGGCAGGCCGGGCGCCGGTGCGTGCGGTGTGGTTGACATAGATCGGGTTTTCAGGGGATGGAGCGAAACAGGGTGCATTGTAGAATCGCGGGGTTTTGCCGCTCGTTACACAAGAACCCCCGATATGAAGTTGCTCGCCTCCTTGCTGATGTCTGCCGCGCTGGCAGCTCCCGCTTTTCCGGCCCTTGCAGCGGGCGAAACGCCGAAGGCCGCCAAGCCCGACCTCGCCAAGGGCGAGGCCAGCTACGCTGCCGTGTGCGTGGCCTGCCACGCGGCCGACGGCAACTCAACCATCGCCGCCAATCCCAAGCTGGCGCAGCAGCACCCCGAATATCTGGTCAAGCAGCTGCAGGAGTTCAAGTCCGGCAAGCGCGCCGACCCTGTGATGCAGGGCATGGCCGCGATCCTGTCGGAAGACGACATGCGCAACGTGTCCTGGTGGCTGGCCTCCCAGAAGGCCAAGGACGGCTTCTCCAAGGACAAGGACCTCGTCGCCCTGGGCGAGCGCATCTACCGCGGCGGTATCCAGGACCGCAACATCGCCGCCTGCGCGGGCTGCCACAGCCCCAACGGCGCCGGTATCCCGGCGCAGTACCCGCGCCTGTCCGGCCAGCATGCCGACTACACGGTCAAGCAGCTGGCGGACTTCCGCGACGGCAAGCGCGGCAACAACGCGCAGATGCGCGACGTGGCGGCCAAGCTCAACGACCGCGAGGTCCGGGCCGTGGCCGACTACATCGCCGGCCTGCGTTGATTCACGTCAAATTCCCCGGGGTGCGCAGGTGCGCCTCCGGAACCTACCGCCGATAATCACACCCAAGACGGGCGGGCGCATCTGAACGGATGGCCCGCCCTTTTCTCTTTCGGGCTCTGCCGTCTTCCATGTCTGATCTTCCTTCCAGCAGCGGCGCCCGGCGCCCGTACGCCACGCGGTCGCTGACCGAGCTGCTGGCGTCCATGCGCTTCGCGATCGCGCTGCTCACGGTGATCTGCATCGCCTCGGTGATCGGCACGGTGCTCAAGCAGCACGAGCCCGCCGCCAACTACGTGAACCAGTTCGGGCCGTTCTGGGCCGAGCTGTTCCTGGCGCTCAAGCTCAACGCGGTCTACAGCGCGTGGTGGTTCCTGCTGATCCTGGCGTTCCTGGTGGTGAGCACCTCGCTGTGCATCGCGCGGCACGCGCCCAAGTACCTGGCGGACATCCGCAACTACAAGGAAAACATCCGCGAAAAGAGCCTGCAGGCCTTCCACCACAAGGCGCAGGCCGACCTGGCGGGCGAGGCGCCCGAGGCTGCCGCGCGCCGCATCGGGCAGATGCTGGCCTCCGTGGGCTGGAAGGTGCGCCTGCAGCAGCGCGAGACGGCCACCGGCGCGGGCTGGATGGTGGCGGCCAAGGCGGGCGCGGCCAACAAGATCGGCTACATCGCCGCGCACAGCGCCATCGTGCTCATCTGTCTGGGCGGGCTGCTCGACGGCGACCTGATCGTGCGCGCGCAGATGTGGTTCGGCGGCAAGACGCCCTACGCGGGCGGCGGGCTGATCTCCGAGGTCAAGCCCGAGCACCGCCTGTCCGAGCGCAACCCAACCTTCCGCGGCAACCTGGTGGTGGCTGAGGGCACGCAGTCGGCTACGGCCATCCTGAGCCAGTCCGACGGCGTGCTGCTGCAGGAGCTGCCGTTCGCGGTGGAGCTCAAGAAATTCATCGTGGAGCACTACTCCACCGGCATGCCCAAGCTGTTCGCCAGCGAGATCGTGATCCACGACAAGGCCACGGGCGAGGTCACGCCCGCGCGCGTGGAGGTGAACCACCCGGCCAGCTACAAAGGCATCGAGATCTACCAGTCCAGCTTCGACGACGGCGGCTCGCACGTGCGCCTGCGCGCGCGGCCCATGGTGCCGGGCGCGCGGGAGTTTGAGGTGGAGGGCACGATCGGCGGCGCCACGCAGCTCACGCACACGGGCACGGGCGAGGCGCTCACGCTCGAATACGCGGCGCTGCGCGTGCTCAACGTGGAGAACTTCGGCGACACGGGCGGCACCTCGGGCGCTGACGTGCGCAAGGTGGACTTGCGCCAGTCCATCGAATCGCGCCTGGGTGCGGGCAACAAGACGGTCACCCGGCGCGAGCTGCGCAACGTGGGCCCCAGCGTGACCTACAAGCTGCGCGACGCGGCCGGCCAGGCGCGCGAGTTCCACAACTTCATGCTGCCCGTGGACACGGGCGACGGCCAGCCCATGTACATGCTGGGCGTGCGCGAGACGCCGGCCGAGCCCTTCCGCTACCTGCGTGTGCCGGTGGACCACGAGGGCGGGCTGGACGGCTTCCTGCGCATGCGCCTGGCGCTTGCCGACCCCGCGCAGCGCGAGCAGGCCGTGCGCCGCTATGCGGCCGTGGCGGTGGACGGCGCGCGGCCGGAGCTGGCCGCGCAGCTCGCGCAGTCGGCGCTGCGCGCGCTCACGCTGTATGCGGGCGAGCGCGACGCACAGGGGCGCATGCATGGCGGCCTGCAGGCGATCTCGGACTTCATGGAAACCAACGTGCCCGAGGCCGAGCGCGAGCGCGCGGGCGAGGTGTTGGTGCGCATCCTCAACGGCGCGCTGTTCGAGCTGGCACAGATGACGCGCGAGCAGGCCGGCCTGCCGCCGCTGCCTTCCGACGCGCAGACGCAGGCCTTCATGACGCAGGCCGTGCTGTCGCTGTCGGATGCGCAGCTCTACCCCGCGCCCATGGTCTTCGAGCTGCGCGACTTCGAGCAGGTGCAGGCCAGCGTGTTCCAGGTGGCGCGCGCGCCGGGCAAGAACGTCGTCTACCTCGGCTGCACGCTGCTGATCCTGGGCATCTTCGCCATGCTCTACGTGCGCGAGCGCCGCGTCTGGGTCTGGCTGGCCCCGCAGGATGCGGGCACCCATGCCACGATGGCACTTTCCACCAACCGCAAGACGCTGGACGGCGGGCGCGAGTTCGCGCGCCTGAGCGGCCAGCTCCTCGGCTCCCACCCCCACGGAGGTTCCGCATGAACACCGCCACGCAGACGTTCACGCTCAACGAAGGTTTCCTCGCGCGCCGCAACTGGCTGGACTGGCTGTTCGCCCTGGCCGTACTGGCCGGCGGGCTGTTCGCGCTGCAGCGCTACGGCGCGTGGATGGACGGCTACGAGAAAGGCATCCTGCTCGGCACCATCCCCTGCGCGATCTGGCTGGGCTGGTTCTGGCGGCCGCTGCGCGCGCTGATGTTCGCCGTGGCGGCGTGCTCGCTGCTGGCCATCGCGCTTTACCAGGGCGAGGGCGGCGGCGATCTGGCGCGGGCCGACACGGTGTTCCTGCTGAAATACTTCCTGTCCAGCCAGTCGGCCATCCTGTGGATGAGCATGCTGTTCTTCATGAGCACGGCGTTCTACTGGGTGGGCATGTTCTCGCGCGGCGAGGGCACGGCCATGATGCGCATCGGCTCGCGCGTGGCCTGGGTGGCGGTGGCGCTGGCGCTCATCGGTACCATGGTGCGCTGGTACGAGAGCTACCAGATCGCGCCCGACATCGGCCACATCCCCGTGAGCAACCTCTACGAGGTGTTCGTGATGTTCTGCTGGATGACGGCGGCGTTCTACCTCTACTACGAGGAGCAGTACGCCACACGCGCGCTCGGCGGCTTCGTGATGCTGGTGGTGAGCGCGGCCGTGGGCTTCCTGCTCTGGTACACGGTGGTGCGCGAGGCGCACGAGATCCAGCCGCTGGTGCCCGCGCTCAAGAGCTGGTGGATGAAGCTGCACGTGCCGGCCAACTTCATCGGCTACGGCACCTTCGCGCTGTCGGCCATGGTGGCCTTCGCCTACCTGATCAAGCAGCAGGCCGGCGAGACGCGCTGGTACAAGCTCGCGCCGCTGTGGCTGCTGGGCGTGGTGCTGTGCTTCGAGCCCATCGTCTTCCGCCAGGGCGCCACAGGGAACGGCGGCAGCTACTGGATGGTGTATTTCGGCATCTCTGCGCTCATCGTGGGCGGCATCCTGCTCGCGCGCCGGCGCATCGCCGAGCGCCTGCCGCCGCTGGAGGTGCTGGACGACGTGATGTACAAGGCCATCGCCGTCGGTTTCGCGTTCTTCACCATCGCCACCGTGCTCGGCGCGCTGTGGGCGGCCGAGGCCTGGGGCGGCTACTGGAGCTGGGACCCCAAGGAAACCTGGGCGCTGATCGTCTGGCTCAACTACGCGGCCTGGCTGCACATGCGCCTCATGAAGGGGCTGCGCGGCACCGTCTCCGCCTGGTGGGCGCTGGTGGGGCTGGCGGTGACCACGTTCGCCTTCCTGGGCGTGAACATGTTCCTCTCGGGACTGCACAGCTACGGCACGCTGTAAAAAAAGGAGCTGCCTGCGCTTGATTGGCAAGGATTTGGCGGTGAATACTGCTCAAAGCCGGCTGTTGGCAAGCGCGACCAGCTATCGTTTTTGAAGGCCCATGAGGCCCTGCGCCGTGCAGGGCCGGGCGTCCTGAGGCAGACTCGCCAGACGTCCAGCCATTGGAGGCCCGCCATGCCCGTCCGCATTCGACCCACCGGATTCGACCACCCGCGCGCCAGCGAGATCACGCCGCGCGCCGTGTACGCGCAGCGCCGCGACCTGCTGCGCCTGCTGGCCGGCGGCGCGGCCGGGGCGGCGCTGGCCGCGTGGGCGGGGCGCGAGGCGCTCGCGGCGCAGGCGCTGGCGGGCACGCGCTCGGCCGTACCCGGCGCGGTGACCATGGAAAAGCCCACCGCCTACAAGGACGCGACCACCTACAACAACTTCTACGAATTCGGCACCGACAAGGCCGACCCCGCGCGCAACGCCCACACCCTCAAGACCCGCCCGTGGACGGTGGAGGTGGAAGGCCTGGTCAACAAGCCGCGCCGCTTCGACATCGACGAGCTGCTCAAGCTCTCGCCGATGGAGGAGCGCATCTACCGCCTGCGCTGCGTGGAAGGCTGGTCCATGGTGATCCCGTGGGTGGGCTATTCGCTGGCCGAGCTCATCAAGCGCGTGGAGCCGCAGGGCAGCGCCAAGTACGTGGAGTTCGTCACCCTGGCCGACAAGGCCACCATGCCCTACGTGGGCTCGCGCGTGCTCGACTGGCCCTACACCGAGGGCCTGCGCATGGACGAAGCCCTGCACCCGCTCACGCTGCTCACCTTCGGCATGTACGGCGAGGTGCTGCCCCACCAGAACGGCGCGCCGGTGCGCATCGTCGTGCCGTGGAAATACGGCTTCAAGAGCGCCAAGAGCATCGTGAAGATCCGCTTCGTCGAGAAGGAGCCGGGAACCGCCTGGAACAAGGCCGCGCGGCAGGAATACGGCTTCTATTCCAACGTGAACCCCGACGTGGACCATCCACGCTGGAGCCAGGCCACCGAGCGCCGCATCGGCGAGGACGGCCTGTTCGCCAAGAAGCGCAAGACGCTGCTGTTCAACGGCTACGAGGCCCAGGTGGGCCAGCTCTACGCGGGCATGGACCTGAAGAAGTTCTATTGATGGCTGCCGCGCCCCGCGGCCGCTGGCTGCAGCACCGCGCGGCCAAGCCGCTGCTCTTCACGCTGTGCCTGCTGCCTCTGGCATGGCTGGTGTATGGCGCGGCGACGGATGGCCTGGGCGCCAATCCGGCGGAGGCGCTGATCCGCGCCACGGGCGACTGGACGCTGCGCCTGCTGTGCCTGGCCCTGGCGGTGACGCCGGTGCGCATCGCGCTGGGAGTGCCGGCGCTGGCGCGCATGCGGCGCATGCTGGGGCTGTTCACGTTCTTCTATGCCGCGTTGCACCTGCTGTGCTACGCGTGGTTCGACATGGGGTTCGATGCGGCCGAGATCGCGCGCGACATCGCCAAGCGGCCCTTCATCCTGGTGGGCATGGCGGCCTTCGCGCTGCTGCTGCTGCTCGCCGCCACCTCCTTCAACCGCGCCATCCGCTGGCTGGGGGGGCGGCGCTGGCAGCGCCTGCACCGCGCCGTGTACCTGGTGGCGGTGCTGGCGGTGCTGCACTTCTTCTGGATGCGCGCGGGCAAGAACGACTTCGCCGAGGTGGCGGTCTATGCCGCCGTGCTGGCGGCGCTGCTGCTGGCGCGCGTGGTCCGCTGGCGGCGGACGTGATGCTATGGGTTGAATAGCTGCTCGCGCTTGCAGGATAAGCGCTGCAGCCGGATTTGGCTTGAAGTCAGCCGACCGCCTGCAGGGGCGGGCGCACCTGGCGCGTCACCGGGTCGATGTGCGCCGTGGGCACCTGGTAGGCGCGGTCGTCGAACAGGTCGATGCCGCACATCAGCGAGTCCAGCCAGTCGTAGAAATCGTTGATCGCCTGCTGGCCCATGATGGGCGCGCCGTGCTGCGGCACGAGCATGGCCACGTCGAGCGGGCGCACCATGCGCGTCCACAGGCGCAGGATCTTGTTGGAGACCATGTAGCGGCGGTGGAAGCCTTCCATGCGCGGGATGTGCGGCGCCAGCTCGGTCACCGGCACGCGCGCCTCGGCGCCCGAGGTCATGGACACGCCCAGGTCGCCCGTGAACAGGATGCGGCTGACCGGGTCGTAGAAGTGGAAATTGCCCTCCGAGTGCATGAAGTGCGCGGGCAGCAGCACCAGTTCGTGCCGCCCCAGCGGCAGGTGGCCGCCGCCGTCGGGCACGCCGATGACGCGGCCCTCGGTCTTGCCCAGCTTGGTGAAGTGCGGCGCGAAGCGCTCCCAGATGCGCGAGATGACCAGCGTGGCCTTGGTACTGGTCATCCAGCGGTCCAGCGAGGCGATGATGTCCGGGTCGGCGTGCGAGGCGATCAGGTAGGAGAGCTTGTGCGGCGGGAAATGCTTGGTCATTCCCATGAACAGCTCGTTGAAGGCCAGGTTGCCGCCCGGGTCGATGATGGCGCCGGTGTCCCCGTCCACGATCAGGAACTGGTTGGCCTGCACGGCCTGGCCATCCTCTTCGATGAGGTCCGAGAACATCAGACAGGCGTGGTGCTTGTCTCGGTAGAGTTCGAGAGGTTCCAGGGACATGCAGCGGACTTTCGCAATGAAAGTCGGAATGCTAGTCCCCCCTCTGTGGCTGTTTCTTGATGGCTATCAAGGATTGGCGGGTGGCAGTAGCTTTTCGGCGTGGAAGATGTCGCTCACGCTCTCGCGGCGGCGGATGAGGTGGGCGCGCTCGCCGTCCACCAGCACCTCGGCCGGACGCGGCCGCGTGTTGTAGGTGCTGCCCATGGCGCTGCAGTAGGCGCCGGCGGAGAGCACGGCCAGCAGGTCGCCGGCGCGCACGGCCAGTTCGCGGTCGCGGCCGATCCAGTCGCCGCTCTCGCAGACGGGGCCGACCACGTCGTAGACCTGCGCGGGCTGCCGGGCTGCGGCCTGTGCAGTGGCTTGCAGCGGCACGATGGCGTGGTAGGCCTGGTACATCGCGGGCCGGGGCAGGTCGTTCATCGCCGCATCGACGATGCAGAAGTTCTTCTGCTCGCCGGGCTTGAGGTAGAGCACCTCGGTCAGGCACACGCCCGCGTTGCCCACCAGGGAGCGGCCCGGCTCGATCATGAGCCGCTTGTCGCCGTAGCCGCGCGCATCCACCTTGGCCAGCAGCTTGGCCCACAGCGCGTCGGCGGCGGGCGGCGTGTCGCCGTGGTAGTCGATGCCCAGGCCGCCGCCGAAGTCCAGGTGGTGGATGGGGATGCCCGCCGCCTCGACGGCCTGCACCAGGTCCAGCATGCGGTCCATGGCGTCGAGGTAGGGCGTTTCCTCGGTGATCTGCGAGCCGATGTGGCAGTCGATGCCGATCACGCGCAGGCCCGGCAGCGCGGCGGCGCGCTGGTAGGTGGCCACCACGCGCTCGTGGGCGATGCCGAACTTGTTGCCCTTGAGGCCGGTGGAGATGTAGGGGTGGGTCTTGGCGTCCACGTTCGGGTTCACGCGGATGCTGACGGGCGCGCGCAGGCCCATGGACTGGGCGACTTCGCTGAGCACCTCCAGTTCGGCCTCGCTCTCCACGTTGAAGCAGCCGATGCCGGCCTCCAGCGCCTGGCGCATCTCGGCGCGGGTTTTGCCCACGCCGGAGAAGATGACCTGGGCCGGGTCGCCCCCGGCTGCGAGCACGCGCTGCAGCTCGCCGCCGGAGACGATGTCGAAGCCGCAGCCCTGGCGGGCGAACAGCTGCAGCACGGCCAGCGACGAGTTGGCCTTCATCGCGTAGCAGATCTGCACCTTGCGCCCGGCGAAGCCGCGCTGGTAGGCGGCCAGCGCCTGCAGCATGGCGGCCTGGGAATAGACGTACAGCGGCGTGCCGTGTTCGTGCGCCAGGGTGTCCAGGCGCACGCCTTCGAGGTGCAGGGCGTCGCCCTCGTAGTGGACGTGGGGCTGGCCGGGCAGGGAGGAGGAACTCATGGAGTGGGAGACGATGCGGGGGAGGAGGCCGGCGCCGCGGGTGGGCGCGGGGTGGCAGGGTTCAGGGTTTCGGGCAGGGTGGCGCGCTGCGCAGCCGCGGGGTCCGTCGGCAGGTAGAGCGGGCCGCGCTGCCCGCACCCGGCCAGGGCCGCCGCGCTCACGCTAAGGGCAATCGTCCTGACTAGAATTTGGCGGGCTTTCAACATCCGCAAATTGTAATGACCGACCTCGAATTCATGGACCGTGCCGAGCAGCTGCTGCTGGCGGTGGAGCAGGGCTGCGACCGCATCAACGAGGCAACCGAGGCCGACCTGGACAGCCAGCGCTCCGGCGGCATGGTCACGATCACGTTTCCCAACCGCAGCCAGATCGTCATCAACCTGCAAAAGCCGCTGCACGAAGTCTGGATGGCGGCGCAGTCCGGTGGCTATCACTTCCGCTTCGACGGCCGGCAGTGGATGGACACCAAGGGCGCAGGCGAATTCTTCGCCGGGCTGAGCCGCGATGCCAGCCTGCAGGCGGGGCAGCCGCTGGTGTTTTCGCGCTAAGGGCGCTCTTGAAAAGAGAGCTGCCTGCGCTTGGTGCGAAAGGAATTCAGGGGGTATTTGCCCTGAAAACCTTGCACACCAAGCGCAGGCAGCTTTTATTTTGATAGCGGTCAGTTGCGGAACAGGTCCAGGATCCGGTTGCGTTCCTCGGTGGGCGGCGGCGTGCCGGGCGCCTGGCTGCCAGGCGCACCACCTTCCACGCCCACGCTGGCCACGCCGCCGCTGCGCGCGTATTCCTCGTAGAACCATTCGCCGCTCACGTTCACCAGGCCGGGCGGGACCGTGGGTTCGGCCACCGGTACGCCCTTGAGCGCGCGGTCCATGAAGCTGATCCAGACGGGCAGGCTCAGGCCGCCGCCCGTCTCGCGGCTGCCCAGGTTGCGCGGCGTGTCGTAGCCAATCCAGGTCACGGCTGCCAGCGTGGGCTGGAAGCCGGCGAACCAGGCGTCCACGGCGTCGTTCGTGGTGCCGGTCTTGCCGTAGAGGTCGGGGCGCTTGAGCGTGGCCTGGGCGCGCGCCGCCGTGCCCGAGCGCGTCACCTCCTGCAGCAGGCTGTCCATGACGAAGGCGTTGCGCGTATCGATGACGCGGGGGGTATCGCCGATGGCGGGCGGCTGGACGTCCGACAGGATGCGCCCCTTGTGGTCGGTGATGCGGGTGATGAGGTAGGGGTTGACGCGGTAGCCGCCGTTGGCGAACACGGAATAGGCCGCCACCATCTGCATGGGCGTGACCGAGCCGGCACCCAGCGCCATGGTGAGGTAGGGCGGGTGCTTGTCGGCGTCGAAGCCGAAGCGGGCCACCCAGTCCTGCGCAGTCTTGGGGCCCACCGACTGCAGCACGCGGATGGAGACGACGTTCTTGGAGCGCGCCAGGCCGGTGCGCAGCGTCATGGGGCCGTCGTACTTGCCGTCGTAGTTCTTCGGCTCCCAGGGCTGGCCGCCCGTCACGCCGGCGCTGAAGAACAGCGGCGCATCGTTGACGATGGTGGCGGGCGTGAAGCCCTTTTCCAGCGCGGCGGAATAGATGAACGGCTTGAAGCTCGATCCCGGCTGGCGCCACGCCTGGGTGACGTGGTTGAACTTGTTCTTGTCGAAGTCGAAGCCGCCCACCAGTGCGCGGATGGCGCCGGTACGCGGGTCCACGGCGACGAAGGCGCCCTCCACCTCGGGCAGCTGGGTGATTTCCCAGGTCTTCTTGGGCGTTTGCACCACCCGGATCACCGCGCCGCGGCGCAGCTTGATGTTGGGCGGGGCCTTGTCGCTGAGGCCGGACTGCGCGGGCTTGAGCCCGTCGCCGGTGATCTCGATCAGCTCGCCGTCGGCGCGGGCCGCCACGATCTTCTTGCTACCCGCTTCGAGCACCACCGCGGCGAGCACGTCGCCGTTGTCGGGATGGCCGGCCAGCACGTCGTCGATCACGTCCTCGGCCTGAGCGGGGTCGGTGGGCAGGGCGGCGAAACGCTCGGGGCCGCGGTAGTGCTGGCGGCGCTCGTAGTCCATGATGCCCTTGCGCAGCGCGGTATAAGCGGCCTCTTGCTCACCGGCGTTGAGGGTGGTGTACACGTTCAGGCCGCGTGTGTAGGCCTCGTTGCCGTACTGGGCGAACACCAGCTGGCGGGCCATTTCCGCGACGTACTCGGCGTGGATGCGCGTGCTGTTGGTGGAAGAGCGCAGCTTCAGGTCTTCCTGCTTGGCGTCCGCGGCTTCTTCTGCCGTGATGAAGCCGTTCTCCTGCATGCGCTCGATGATGTAGAGCTGGCGCATGCGGGCGCGCTTGGGGTTGCTGATGGGGTTGTAGGCCGAAGGCGCCTTGGGCAGGCCGGCCAGCATGGCGGCTTCGGCGATCGAGATATTTTTCAGCGGCTTGCCAAAATAGGTTTCTGATGCGGCGGCAAACCCATAGGCGCGATTGCCCAGATAAATCTGGTTCATGTAAATCTCGAGAATCTGGTTTTTGGTCAGCAGATGCTCGAGTTTGAAGGTTAGTAATATTTCGTAAATCTTCCGTGTAAATGTCTTCTCGGAAGAAAGATACACATTGCGCGCCACCTGCATGGTGATGGTGGATGCCCCCTGGCTCTTGACTCGGCCCAAATTGGCGAGCGCGGCGCGCAGCACGCCCTTGTAGTCGACGCCGCCGTGCTGGAAGAAGCGCGCGTCCTCGATCGCCAGGACGGCGTTGGTCATCACCGGCGGAATGTCCTGGATCGGTGTGAGATTGCGCCGTTCCTCGCCGAACTCTCCGAGCAGCGCGCCTTCCGTCGAGTAGACCCGCATCGGCAGCTTGGGCCGGTAGTCGGCCAGCTCGGAGATGTCGGGCAGGTTGGGATAGGCCACGGCCAGCCCGAGCGCAATGAACATCGCCCCCGCCAGCACGCCCGCCGCGGCAAGCCCGACCAGCCAGGCAAGCCCGCGCACCACCCAGCGCAGCCAGCGTGGCGAGGAGGAGGCCGGGGAGGGTTGTTTGTCTTGTGGGGGAGGCATACGGCTCCAATGGAAAGCGAACCCGCCATTATAAAAATCGTCCGCGCCGTCCATCGCTCCGCCACGTTGCCGGCGTCCCCGTCGTTTCACGGTTCCCCCGGGGAAATCGGCTCTCCTGTCCTGGAAAATCGTCTGCTTTTGACAACGCGGCGCATGTAGCCAAAGGGTAAAACTCTTTGCTGGTAAAGGACCTTACTGATAGCATTCATGTGAAGTGTTAAGTTTTGTTGCGCCATATAGATAAGTCACGGGGGGCCATCTTGATCTCAATGGGGTCGTTGTTCAGTCGCCAGTCAGCCCCATTGCTGGGGATCGACATCAGCTCATCCAGCGTCAAGCTTGTCGAGTTGGGGCGCGACAAAGCGGGCACGCTGGTGCTGGAACGGTGCGCGATCGAGCCGCTGGAACGGGGCTGGATCACGGATGGCAACATCGAGAAGTTCGACGAAGTGGCTGAGGCGCTGCGCCGGGTCGTGAAGAAGAGTGGCACGAAGACCAAGAACGTGGCCCTGGCGCTGCCGTCGTCTGCCGTCATCACGAAGCGGATCACTCTGCCCGGAGGCATGACCGAGCAGGAGCTTGAGGTGCAGGTCGAGTCCGAGGCCAACCAGTACATCCCATTCTCTCTGGACGAAGTGAGCCTGGATTTTTGCGTGATCGGCCCCAGCAAGAACGCCCCGGGCGATGTGGAGGTGCTCATTGCCGCCTCGCGTAAGGAAAAGGTCCAGGACCGCCAGGGTTTGGCAGAGGCGGCCGGGCTCAAGCCCATCGTCGTAGATGTCGAGTCGCATGCGGCCCGCCTGGCGGCCGGCCGTCTCATAGAAGCCTTGCCCAACAGCGGCGTGGATGCCGTGGTGGCGCTGTTCGAGGTCGGGGCGCTGACCACCAGCATGCAGGTCCTGCGCAACGACGATGTCCTCTATGACCGTGACCAGGCCTTTGGCGGCGCGCAGCTGACGCAGCTCATCGTCCGCCAGTACGGCTTTTCCCAGGAAGAGGCGGAAAGCAAGAAGCGCAATGGCGATCTCCCGGAAGACTACCAATCGGCCGTGCTGCGTCCCTTCGTGGACAGCATGGCGCAAGAAGTAGCCCGCGCCCTGCAGTTCTTCTTCTCCAGCACGCCCTACAACCGGGTGGACCACATCATGCTGGCGGGTGGCTCGGCTCCCCTGCCTGGGCTGACAGAGGCGGTGACCCAGCACACGGGCTCCGCCTGCAGCGCCATCAATCCTTTCGAAGGAATGGAAATCGGCGGCGCGGTACGGCTCAAGAAGATGGTGCGCGAGGCGCCGTCCTACCTGACGTCGTGCGGGCTGGCGATGCGGAGGTTCCTGCAGTGATTCTCATCAACCTGCTCCCGCACCGGGAAGCCGCGCGCAAGCGCCGGCGGGAAACATTTCAGGCAGTCATGGTGGCTTCGGCCCTCGTGGGCTTGGCCATTGCCGGGGCCATCTACTGGTGGTACCAGATGATGATCGACAACCAGCAGGCGCGGAATAACTTCCTGCGCGGTGAAATCCAAGTCCTGGAGGGCCAGATCAAGGAAATCGCGACCATCGAGGAAGAAATCGCGGCACTGCGCGCGCGCCAGAAGGCGGTGGAGGACCTGCAGTCCGACAGAAATCTGCCCGTCCACATGCTCAACGAGTTGGTCATGCAACTGCCGGACGGCGTATACATCACCAGCCTCAAGCAGGCCGATCAGGTCGTCACCATGCAGGGCATGGCGCAGTCGAACGAGCGCGTTTCCGAGATGCTGAGAAATCTCGCCAGCAACACGCCCTGGTTTTCCAAGCCGGAACTGGTCGAGATCGTTGCGGCCAATGTTGCGCTGACGCCCAAGGATCAGCGCCGGGTGGCGTCGTTCAACCTGCGTTTCCGGCTGGTACGCAGTGCCGAGGCCCAAAAGGCGATGGATGCCGCCAGCGCGGCTGCGGGGAAGTAAGCCATGGCCAGAACTAAAGACAAGGCGCCGAAAGTCGATTTCGCGAAGCTGCAGAGCGATCTGCAGCACCAATTCCAGAATCTGGACCCCAAGGACCCATCCCTGTGGCCGATTTTGCCCCGTACCCTGTTGTGCGTGCTGATCGCTGCGGGCGTAGCTACCTTTCTGTGGTTCTTCAAGCTGTCCGAATTCGAGGATGAGCTGGTGGCGGAGCAGAACACGGAGCAAACGCTACGCAATGATTATCAGCAGAAGCTGATCAAAGCCGTCAGCCTGGACGCGCTCAAAAAGCAGCGTGAGCAAATCCAGCAATATGTGATTCAGCTGGAGAAGCAGTTGCCCAGCAAAGCAGAAATGTCTGCTTTGCTCTCCGATATCAATCAGGCTGGCTTGGGCCGCAGCCTGCAATTCGAATTATTCCGGCCGGGACAAGTGGTTGTTAAAGACTACTATGCGGAACTGCCAATTTCTATTCGTGTGGTAGGTAAATTCCACGATATAGGCGCTTTTGCTTCGGACGTCGCCAATCTGTCCCGCATCGTGACGTTGAATAACGTAGCAATTGCGCCTCCGCAAAAAGACGCCGTGGGCAACTTGACCATGGAGGCGACCGCGCGCACCTTCCGCTACCTGGACCAGGAGGAAATCCAGGCGCAAAAAACCGCCGCCGCAGGGAAGGGCAAGAAATGATGCGTCTACATAGATGGCTCCTTGCCGCGGGCGTGATAGTCCTGGGAGGGTGTGGGCCCAGCGGTGAGGATGAATTGCGCCAATGGATGTCGGACTTGCGCGCCACTACCAAGCCGCGGGTGACGCCGCTGACCGAGCCCAAACAGTTCTTTCCTCAGGACTACACGGCAGAGAATGGGGTAGATCCTTTCAATCCGATGAAGCTGACACAGGCGCTGCGGCGTGAATCGTCTCAGGGGGTGGCCAACGCTTCCTTGATTGCGCCGGAAATGGCGCGGCGCAAGGAGCCTCTAGAAGCCTATCCGCTCGATGCCGTAAAAATGGTCGGCAGCCTGAACAAGACCGGCACACCCACTGCCCTGTTGAGTGTGGACAAGCTTTTGTACCAGGTGCGTGTTGGCAACTACCTTGGACAGAACTACGGGAAAATCGTAGGTATTACAGAAACAAATATGCGGCTGCGGGAGATTGTCCAGGACCCCTCAGGCGACTGGGTGGAGCGCATGACGACACTTGATCTGCAAGAGGGAACAGAGGTGAAGAAATGATTCAAAGGAATACTCGCTTACGTCAGCGTCTGTGGGCTGCAGGCGCTGTACTTCTTGCTTTGCTGAGTACTTCGGCTGCGCATGCCAACGGAGCGATCGAATCTATTTCCGGATTCTTGCAGGGCGGCGCGGAAGTGTTGCGCATTGAACTTTCGGAAGCACCCAAAGACGTTCCAACAGGATTCTCCATTCAGAGCCCTGCTCGCATTGCTCTCGATTTTCCTGGGGTGGTCAACGCCACAGGTCGCTCTTTGATCGATATCAACCAGGGCAACATCAAGTCGGCCAATATCGTTCAGGCGGGAGAGCGCTCGCGGGTGGTGCTCAACCTCAAGCAGCCCGCTCCTTACCGGGCCGAAATACAGGGCAAGACCCTGGTGGTTCTATTGGAGCCTGTCACAGGGGGCGCTATGGTGCCCAGCGCGGCTCCGACGGTCTTCGCTGAAAGCCAGACATCTGACGTTCTGCCCCTGAGAGACCTGGATTTCCGCCGTGGAGCCGATGGTTCCGGTCGCGTTGTCGTCGGTCTGGGCAGCAACCAGGTAGGCGTGGACTTGCAACAGCAAGGCAAGGGATTGGTGGTGGAATTTCTACGCTCATCTCTGCCTGAAGGATTGCGCCGTCGTCTGGATGTCTCCGACTTTGGTACTCCCATACAGATGATCACCGCAACCCAACATGGTGAGCGTGTGCGCATGTCGATCGAACCGGTGGGCGAGTGGGAGCATAGTGCCTACCAGAGCGACAATCAATTCGTGGTTGAAGTGCGCCCGAAAAAGGTTGATCTCAGCAAACTCACCCAGGGGCCGAATTATTCGGGCGAGAAGCTGTCGCTGAACTTCCAGAACATCGAAGTGCGCTCTCTGCTGCAGGTCATCGCTGATTTTACGAATTTCAATATCGTCACATCGGATACGGTGACCGGTGCCTTGACGCTGCGGCTCAAGGATGTGCCGTGGGACCAAGCCCTGCAGATCATCATGGATGCCAAGGGATTGGGCATGCGAAAGTCTGGGACAGTCCTGTGGATCGCACCCAAAGATGAAATCGACGAACGCACCAAGAAAGATTACGAGGCGGCCTTGGCTATCCAGAAGCTGGAGCCTCTGCGTACACAAGCCTACCAATTGAACTATGCCAAGGCTGCAGACATGGTGGTGCAACTCTCTACTACTACTGGCGGGGGTTCATCTGGTGGCAGTGGGCATTCCACGCGCTTTCTCTCTGAACGTGGCAGCGCTATCTCCGAACCACGGACCAACCAACTTTTCGTGACAGACACTCCTGCTAAATTGGAAGAAGTGCGCCAACTGCTGCTGACGTTGGATGTACCGGTGCGGCAAGTCATGATCGAGGCGCGTATCGTCGAGGCACGCGACACGTTTGGCCGTGCATTGGGTGTTCGCTTGGGCGGCGGAGACTTGCGTGCTCAGCGTGGTGGCGACGGTGGCTATAGCATCGGTGGTGGAAACCGCATGGCATGGGGCACCAACTATGGCAACGCTACCAATTCGGGTCTGGTCGGCGGCAGCTTGACTGATGGCAGCTTTGTGAACCTGCCTGCGCAACTGTCGAACGTGGCGGGATCTGGCTCATTCGCCCTGTCCATTTTCAACTCGGCTGCGAACCGTTTCCTTTCGCTGGAGTTGTCCGCGATGGAGGCCGATGGCCAAGGCAAGATCGTTTCCAGTCCGCGCCTCATCACCGCCGACCAGACCAAGGCGCTGATCGAGCAGGGCACGGAATATCCCTATTCGGTCACGGCGCCGAATGGCGCCACGACGATCGCGTTCAAAAAAGCAGTGCTTAAGCTCGAAGTCACGCCTCAGATCACACCAGAAGGCAATATCATCCTTGACCTTGATGTCAACAAGGACAGCCGTGGCGAGATTACTGAACAGGGCGTAGCCATTGATACGAAGCATATCAAGACTCAAGTGCTTGTAGAAAATGGTGGGACTGTGGTAATTGGCGGCATCTTTGAGATAGAAGAAACCAATCAAGAAAACAAAATACCGATGCTGGGTGATGTGCCGGTACTCGGAAACTTGTTCAAGAGCCGTACCAAGGAATCTATGAAGCGAGAGATGCTTGTTTTCATTACGCCCAAGGTCATTACCGATCGCGGGCCTGTGCGTTGAATGTTTGAAGGTGAAAAAATCATGAAGATATCCAGAGCGATGATGGCATCGGCGGCAATGGCTGCAGTTCTTTCCGCGTGCGGCGGTGGCGGTGGCAGTGGAGGTGAATCTCATTCGCCATACAGCATCACGTTGCGTGCTGAAAAAACACAGCTACCCCTTAATGTCAGCAATTATCCGGTGGGACAAGGCGTATATGCACCTTTCTCTACCACGCTGTATGTAGAGGGTAAGGAGGGGGGGCGGCCTATTCCGGGTGGTGAAGACATCTTCGCCTGCAACATGGCTGGTGGACTGGATTCCGGGTCTTTGTATTACCTAGACGGAGATCCGGAGCATGAGACGGAAGTTGATGATGGCAACGGTGGCAAGATCAAGGTGCCTAAGGCTTACCGCAACTTCAAGCTGGACTCCAACTCGGGAGGGAATTCTTTCCACTTCCATGCTAAGAATCAGGCGGGCACTGCGCGCATCACCTGCACTGTGACCGATCCGCGGGACAAGAAGGAGGTCAGCAAGAGCGTGGAGATAGTGGTGGGCGGCACCTCCGGCAAGCCCGCGAGCGTTCGCATGATTACTCCGGCGAATTACATGGGGACAAAGGGGAATGTGAACCTCATTCCAAGCACTGTTGCCATGAATGTGCAGGTTCATGACGACGCCATCCAGCCCGTGTCCAGCAGCTCTGGCGCAAACGTGCAGGTGCGAATCCTTCCAGGAACCGATGCGGCCGTCGGTGCGCGGCTGGTGGCGGGCAGCCTGAGCGGTGGGGTGCTGCAACTGCCTTCGATCGGTGGCGTGGCACAGTTCTCGCTGCTCAGCGGCAACGACACGGGGCCCATCTACCTGGAGTTCACGGCAGACCGCTATGACAACAACGTCGGCAACGGCATCCAGGATCCGATCTCCATCATTGATGTGATGCCGGTGCTGGAAGCGCTCACTGCCGCGCCGGCAGTCGCCGACGTCAATCTGGGCGACGTGACCAACACTATTCCCTACACCCACTTGCTGACGGCCACGGGCGGCCTGCCGCCGCTCACCTGGTCGGTCACAGGGCTGCCCAAGGGGTTGGCTGTCGACGCGAACACGGGTCTGCTCAGCGGCACGCCCGATGACGCCGAAGGCCCTTACCGTGCGACCGTGACGGTGAGGGACAAGAACAAGCGGCAGGCTTCTGGCACCATCACGCTCAATCTGGTTGGGGCAGTGAAGCCGGAAGACTTTGCGATTGGCAATTGCAACCTGAACGAAGTCTGCCCGTTGGGTGTCGTGGGAAGTGGGGCGAACTTCGCTTACGCCTTCACTGCTTCTGTGTCTGGTGTGACATGGTCCTTCGATGCCCTGCCAGATTGGCTCAAAGGAGGGACTGCGGGCACCACGGGCTTTATCTCGGGCACAACGGCTCAGTGCGATGCGGCTGCCGTGCCGCCAGACACGGGTGACGCAGGGACATACCGATTCTTCGTCACGGCGACGAAGGGGGTGACGAGCGTGACGCGGCAAGTGTCGGTCACTGTGACCTGCCCGTAACTCGCGGCAGCCCCCAGCCCCAGGCCCGGAGTACCATAGCGACTCCGGGCCGCCCAGGGGCCAGTCCCCTGAGCTGACAAGCCCTCCCCAGCATGCCTGGGGATTTTTTTTGCCAACCTGGAACACGGTTCGATGAAACAGTCCAACTCCACCCAGCACGTGCGTATCGATCTGGGCGACCGCCGCTACAACATCGACATCGGCTCTCTCTTGCTCGCAGGATTGGCCGAGCACGCGGCGTTGCCCCAGGGCACGGCAGCGCTGATTGTGACCAACAACACGGTGCAGCCGCTTTACGGCAACGCGTTGGCTGTTGCGCTGGCAAAGCGCTACCCCGCCATCCACACCGTGGTGCTGCCCGACGGCGAGGAGTACAAGACCTGGGAAACCCTGCAGTGCATCTTCGATGAATTACTTGGCCAGGCCTGCGACCGCAAGGTGGTGCTGTTCGCCCTGGGCGGCGGCGTGATCGGCGACATGACGGGCTTCGCCGCCGCGTGCTACATGCGCGGCGTGCCGTTCGTGCAGGTGCCAACCACGCTGCTCGCACAGGTGGACTCCAGCGTGGGCGGCAAGACCGCTATCAACCATCCGTTGGGCAAGAACATGATCGGCGCCTTCTACCAGCCGCGGCTGGTGGTGTGCGATCTGGAAACGCTGGGCACGTTGCCCGCACGCGAACTGGCGGCAGGGCTGGCGGAGGTCATCAAATATGGGCCGATCGCCGACATGGAGCTGTTCGCCTGGCTGGAGCAGAACATGGACGGCCTGCTCGCGCGCGAGCGTGGTGCGCTG
This sequence comes from Acidovorax sp. MR-S7, assembly GCF_000400995.2. Classification (GTDB taxonomy): domain Bacteria; phylum Pseudomonadota; class Gammaproteobacteria; order Burkholderiales; family Burkholderiaceae_C; genus MR-S7. The sequence continues at coordinate 35,813 of NZ_DF238937.1, forward strand.
GCGCATGCGGTGCGACGCAGTTGCGAAATCAAGGCGGCTGTGGTGGGGGCGGATGAGCGCGAGACGGGGCTGCGCGCCATCTTGAACTTCGGCCACACGTTCGGGCATGCGATCGAGGCGGGCATGGGCTATGGCGTATGGCTGCATGGCGAGGGCGTGGCGGCAGGCATGGTGATGGCGGCGGAGCTGTCGCTGCGGTTGGGCATGGTGGATGCGGCCTTCGTGGCACGGCTGCGTGCATTGATCGAGCGTGCAGGCCTGCCCGTGTGTGGGCCGGTGATCGACGCGCAGGACAACGCGGGCCGCTACCTGGAGCTGATGCGGGTGGACAAGAAGGCCGAGGCGGGCGAAATTCGCTTCGTGCTGATCGACGGCCCCGGCAAGGCGGTGATGCGGCCTGCGCCCGATGCGCTGGTGCGCGAGGTGATCGACGCCTGCTGCGCGGCATGATATAAATTCGATAGCTGCTCGCGCTTATCCAGAAAGCGCTAGAGGCCAATTGCATGCCTGAATCCCTGTTGGCTCCCTATGCCTGCCATTCGGCGTATTCGCGGGGGCGCAGGCACCCCGAGCCCACCGCGCCTACGCGCACGGAATTCCAGCGCGACCGCGACCGCATCGTGCATTCCACTGCGTTCCGGCGGCTTGTCTACAAGACGCAGGTGTTCCTCAACCACGAGGGCGACCTGTTCCGCACGCGGCTCACGCATTCGCTGGAGGTGGCGCAGCTCGGCCGCTCCATCGCGCGCTCGCTGCGGTTGAACGAGGACCTGGTGGAGGCCATCAGCCTCGCGCACGACCTGGGCCACACGCCGTTCGGCCATGCGGGGCAGGACGAGCTGAACGCTTGCATGGCCGATTTCGGCGGCTTCGAGCACAACCTGCAGAGCCTGCGCGTGGTCGATACGCTGGAGGAGCGCTATCCCGCCTACGACGGCATCAACCTGGCCTTCGAGACGCGCGAGGGCATCCTCAAGCACTGCTCGCGGCGCAACGCCGAGTTGATCGAGGCGCGCGAGCCGGGTGGCGTGGGCCGGCGCTTCCTGGCCGGCGAGCGGCCTGGGCTGGAGGCGCAGCTGTGCAACCTGGCCGACGAGATCGCCTACAACGCGCACGACATCGACGACGGTGTGCGCTCCGGCCTCATCACGCTGGAGCAACTGCGCGAGGTGCCGCTGTTCGACCGCTACCGCGCCGCCACCCAGGCTCAGTATCCTCACCTGGTGGAGCGGCGGCTGCTCAGCGAGGCGATCCGCCGCATGCTGAGCGACCAGGTCTACGACGTGATCGATACCACGCGCGCGGCCATCGACGCGCACGCGCCCGCCGATGTGAGCGCCGTGCGTCGCCTGCCCGCACTCGTGGGTTTCTCACCGGCCATGCGTGAGCAGTCGCAGGCGCTCAAGCGCTTCCTGTTCCAGCAGCTGTACCGCCACCCGCAGGTCATGCAGACCACCGAAGGGGCGCGGCAGGTAGTGCGCGAGCTGTTCGCCATCTACCAGTCTACGCCTGGGGAAATGCCGCCGGCACAGGCGGCGCAGGCCCGGGAGGGCGACGCGCAGCACCGTGCACGCACGGTGGCCGACTTCATCGCCGGCATGACCGACCGCTTCGCGCTGCGCGAGCACGAACGGCTCACCGGCCAGCACCTGCTGGGCTGACGCCTACACTCCCGCCCATGACAACCCACGAATACGACGATGCCACCGTGGTGCAGGACACGGTGCGCTGGCTGGAACGTGCCGTGATCGGCCTGAACCTCTGCCCCTTCGCCAAGGGCGTGCACACCAAGGGCCAGATCCACTACGCCGTGAGCCATGCGACGGATGCGCGTGGCCTGCTGGAAGATTTGCAGCGCGAGCTGGAGGCGCTCGCCGAGGCCTCGCCGGAAAAGCGCGACACCACGCTGCTCATGGCGCCCCAGGCGCTGCCCGATTTCCTGGACTTCAACGACTTCCTGGAGCTGGCCGACGAACTGGTCGAGGCGATGGACCTGGCGGGCATCCTGCAGGTCGCGCCGTTCCACCCGCGCTTTCAGTTCGATGGCACGGAAGTGGGCGACGTGGGCAACTGCACCAACCGCGCGCCGTACCCCACGCTGCACCTGCTGCGCGAAGAGAGCATCGACAGCGCGGTGGAAGCCTTCCCCGAGGCCGAGGAGATCTTCGAGCGCAACATCGAGGTGCTCGAGCGCCTGGGCGCACAGGGCTGGGACGATCTGGACGTGGGGCCGCGCTGCCCCGTGGCGCACAAGGCATGAGCCGCGCAGCAAACAAGGCCGATGCAGCGCACGCGGCGGTGCTGGCCGAACTGCGGCCCGGCCAATCCATCGAACTGCTCAAGGAACTGCACATCCTCACGCGCGAGGGCCGGCTCAACCAGGATTCGCGGCGCAAGCTCAAGCAGGTCTACCACCTCTACCAGTTCATCGAGCCGCTGCTGGCCGAGATGGCTCAGGACGGGCACGCGCCGCTGCTCGCCGACCACGGTGCGGGCAAGTCGTATCTGGGCTTCATCCTCTACGACCTGTTCTTCAAGCAGCTCGGGCGCGGCGAGATCTACGGCATCGAGTGGCGGGCCGAGCTGGTGCAGCGCTCGCGCGAACTGGCGGCGCGGCTGGGTTTCGACCGCATGCGCTTCCTCGACATGTCGGTGGCCGATGCGGCTGGAGCGGCGGAGCTGCCCGAGCGCTTCGACCTCGTGACCGCGCTGCATGCCTGTGACACGGCCACCGACGACGCCATCGCCTTCGGCCTGCAGAAGCAGGCGCGCGCCATGGTGCTCGTGCCTTGCTGCCAAGCGGAGGTGGCCGCGTGCCTGCGGCAGAACAAGGCGATGAGCCTTTCACGCACGCCCCTGGCCGAACTGTGGCGCCATCCCATCCACACGCGCGAGATGGGCAGCCAGATCACCAACGTGCTGCGCTGCCTGTACCTGGAGGCGTCGGGCTACCAAGTCACGGTGACGGAGCTGGTGGGTTGGGAGCACAGCATGAAGAACGAGCTGATCCTGGCGCGCTATACGGGCCAGAAGAAGCGCAGCGCGCACGAGCGGCTGGCGGCGATCCTGGAGGAATTCGGGCTGGCCGAGGCGCTGGGCGAGCGGTTCGGATCGCTTCAAAAAGAATAGCTGGTCGCGCTTGTGAGCCATGGGTTCCAGTATCAAATTGACCTGAAACCATGGAAAGACAAGCGCAACCAGCTCCTTAAAGCATAGCGCGGCTTACTTCATCGTGATGGTGGTGTTCACTCCGTCGCTGCTGCTGCCGTGATCCTCGTACCAGCGCGCCGTCACCGTCTTGGTCTGCGTCCAGAACTGCACGGCCTGCTTGCCGTTGGGCCCCAGATCGCCGAGCTTGGAGGCGCGCGAGCCGGTGAAGCTGAAGTAGGCCACGGGCACGGGAATCGGCACGTTGATGCCCACCTGGCCCACGTTGATGTCGTGCTGGTACTTGCGCGCGGCCCAGCCGCTGCTGGTGAAGATGGAGGTGCCGTTGCCGTTGGGGTTGCGGTTGATGAAGGCGATGGCCTCATCCAGCGTGTCCACGCAGACCACGTTGAGCACGGGGCCGAAAATTTCCTGGTTGTAGATATCCATCTGGTCGGTCACGTCGGCGAAGACCGTGGGGCCGACGAAGTTGCCTTTCTCGTAGCCGGCCACGGTGCAGTCGCGGCCGTCGAGCAGCAGCTTGGCGCCTTGCGCCACGCCGGAGTCGATCAGGCCCAGCACGCGCTGCTTGGCGCGCGGGTTCACCAGGGGGCCGAGGTCGGCGGCGCGGTCGGTGCCGGGGCCGACCTTCATGGCCTTGGACTTGGCGACCAGTTCGGGCAGCCAGTCGCGCGCGGCGCCCACGAACACGGCGACCGAATTGGCCATGCAGCGTTGGCCCGCGGCGCCGAAGGCCGAGCCCAGCAGGTTGTTGAGCGCGTGCTCCTTGGGCGCGTCGGGCATGACCACGCAGTGGTTCTTGGCACCCATCATCGACTGCACGCGCTTGCCCGCCTCGCTCGCGCGGCGGTAGATGTGCGTGCCCACGTGGGTGGAGCCGATGAACGAGAGCGCCTTGATGTCGGGATGGTCGCAGAGCATGTCGGCCACCTCGGGCCCGCCGTGGATCACGTTGAGCACGCCGGGCGGCACGCCTGCTTCATGGGCCAGCTCGACGAGGCGCATGGTGGAGCTGGGGTCCTGCTCCGAAGGCTTGAGCACGAAGGTGTTGCCGCAGGCGATCGCCATCGGGAACATGAAGCAGGGCAGCATCACGGGGAAGTTGAACGCCGTGATGCCCGCGCCCACGCCCAGCGGCTGCAGCAGGTTGTACACGTCCACGCCCGTCGCGGCGTTCTCGGCGATCTCGCCGAGCTGCAGCGTGGTGATGGAGCAGGCGTGCTCCACCACTTCCAGGCCGCGGCCCACTTCGCCTTCGGCGTCGGGCAGGGTCTTGCCGTGCTCGCGGGTGATGAGCTGGGCGATCTCGGCGGTGTTCTCGCGGATCAGGTGCTGCAGCTTCAGCATGATGCGCATGCGCACGGCCAGCGACGTGCTGCGCCAGGTCTGGAACGCCTCCTGCGCGTTGGAGACGGCCAGCTCGACCTCCTCGCGCGTGGCGAAGGGCACGCGCGCCACGACTTCCTGCGTGGCGGGGTTGGTCACGTCGCGCCACTCGGTGGATTTGGACGGATAGGGCTTGCCACCGATGAAGTGGTGGATGGTGGTGGGTGTGGTCATGGAAATGGCTCCGGGTTTCACTTCTTCACCAGCGGACAGGCCGACTGGGCGAGGGGTTTGAATGCGACGTCGGCGGGGATGGTGCTCACGGTTTTGTAGTAGTCCCACGCGCCCTTGGATTCATTGGGCGCCTTCACCTGGAACAGGTACATGTCGTGGATCACGCGGCCGTCGGGGCGGATGCTGGCGTTGCGCATCACGGGGTCGTCGATGGGCAGCTTGCGCATCATCGTAGCCACCACCTTCGAGTCGTCGGACTTGGCCGCGGCGACGGACTTCAGGTAGTGCAGCACGCTGGAATAGACGCCCGCCTGCACCATCGTGGGCTTGTAGCCCTTGTGCAGTTTCTCGAAGCGGGCGGCGAAGGCGCGGGCCTTGTCGTCCATGTCCCAGTAGAAGCCTTCGGAGAACATCAGGCCCTGCGCCTGGCGCAGGCCCAGCGAGTGCACGTCGGTCAGGAACATGAGCAGCGAGGCGACCTTCTGGCCCTTCTCGCCGGTGATGCCGAATTCGCGCGCGGCCTTGATGGCGTTGACCGTGTCCTGCGCGCCGTTGGCTAGGCCGATCACCTGCGCCTTGGAGTTCTGCGCCTGCAGGATGAAGGACGAGAAGTCGCTCGCGTTGAGTGGGTGGCGCACGCTGCCCAGCACCGTGCCGCCATGGGCCTTGACCATTTCGGACGCATCCTTCTCCAGCGAATGGCCGAAGGCGTAGTCCACGGTGACGAAGTACCAGCTCTTGTCGCCGTTCTTCGTGAGCGCGGCAGCCGCGCCGGAGGCCGAGGAATACGTGTCGAACATCCAGTGGAAGCCGTTTTCCGCGCAGTCCTCGTCGGTCAGGCGCGTGGTGGCGGGGCCGCTGTACATGGCGATGCCGCCTTTTTCGCGCACCAGCTTCTGCACGGCCAGTGCGGCGGCGGAATTGGTGATGTCGGCGATCGCGTCCACGCCGTCGCGGTCCAGCCACTCGCGCGCCTTGGTGGCGGCGATGTCGGCCTTGTTCTGGTGGTCGGCGCTCACCACCTCGATCTTCATGCCCTTGCACTCGGCCTTGAGGCAGTCGTCCACCGCCATCTTCGCGGCCACCACGGAGCCTGCGCCGCCCATGCCGGAGTAGGGGCCGGCCATGTCGGTCAGCACGCCGACCTTGACCGTGTTGCCGGAAATCTGGGCCTGCGCCGCAGCGGCGAGCGTCAGGGCGGCCAGGGCGAGGGAATGTCGCGTGAATCGCATGAATGTCTCCTTGTGTTGTTGCTGGGGCGCGGTCTGGGCGCCGCACCACGAAGCACTCTAATCCAGCACTAATGCAAATGGATCAGGCATTTGGGCACAAACCCATTGCAAAATTGCACCACCATGCCAGCCGAACAGATCAACTGGGACAACCTGCGCCTGTTTCTCTCCGTGGCGCGCGCCCAGTCGGCGCAGGAAGCGGCGCGGCGCCTGGGGCTGGACCACTCCACGGTCACGCGCCGCCTGCACCGGCTGGAGAAGGAGCTGGGCGCGCAACTCTTCGAGCGCACGCCCGCGGGCCACGTGCTCACCACCGCCGGCCACCGGCTGCTGGAGCACGTCGAGCGCATGGAAAGCAGCATGGTGCTGGTGGGCGAGGACATCGGCGGCGACAGCCACACGCTCACCGGCCACGTGCGCCTGGGTGCGACGGAGGGCTTCGGCAGCTTCTTCCTCGCGCCGCACCTGAGCCACTTCTGCGAGCGGCACCCGGCCATCCAGGTGGAACTGCTCATCGTGCCGCGCTTCATCAACCTCTCGCAGCGCGAGGCCGACCTGGCCGTGAACGTCGAGCGTCCCCAGGGCAACGGCCAGGTGTGCAGCCGGCTCACCGACTACCGGCTGCGGCTCTATGCCAGCCGGCGCTACCTCGATAGTCACCCGCCCATCCTCCAGACGCGCGACCTGGGCGCGCACCGGTTCTTCGGCTACGTGGAAGAACTCGTGTTCAGCCCCGCATTGCGCTACCTGGCCGCCATTGCACCCGACGCGCCCACGCCGCTGCGCAGCACCAGCGTGGTGGCGCAGTACCACGCCGTGCGCGAGGGGCGCGGGCTGGCCGTGCTGCCGTGCTTCATGGCCGCGCAGAGCGAGGAGCTGATGCCCGTGCTCGCGCACGAGATCGACTTGCTGCGCACCTTCTGGATCGCCGCTCCGGGCGACCGGCGCGAACTCGCGCGCGTGCGCGCCCTGTGGGACTATCTGCGCGAGGTGGTCGCGTGCAACCGGCCGCTGCTGCTGGGCGAGCCGGGCGCCTGGCGCTCCGTCCAATAGACAATCCCCTGCCATGGCCCGCCTGCCCCGCCTTGCCCTTGCCGGCTACCCGCACCACGTCGTCCAGCGCGGCAACAACCGCCAGCCCATCTTCCTGGATGCGGCCGACCGTGAAACCATGGCGGCGCTGCTGGCCGAGCACGCCCGCCGCCAGAAGGTGGCAGTGCACGCCTACGTGTTCATGGACAGCCAGTTCCACCTGCTCGCCACGCCCCAGGAAGAGGGCGGCCTGTCCCTGCTGATGCAGGCCGTGGGCCGTGCCTACGTGCGCTATTTCAACCAGCGCCACGGCCGCACGGGCACGCTGTGGGACGGGCGCTACCGTAGCGCCGTGCTGCAGGCCGAACGCTGGCTGCTGCCCTGCATGGCGTCTTTCGACCTGGCCCCCGTGCGCGAGGGCTTGTGCAGCGAGCCGGCGGACTTCCGCTGGTCGAGCCACGGCCACTATGCGGGCCTGCGCAGTGACCGGCTCATCACGCCGCACCGGCTCTACTGGGAGCTGGGCAACACGCCGTTCGCGCGCGACGCGGCCTATGCCGCGCTGGTCCGCGAAGGGGTTTCCGGGGCCGATGAAGCGGCACTTGCTGCGTCCAGCCAGGGTGGATGGGCCTTGGGCGATGCGGATTTTGTGCGCGCGTTGCAACAGGCCACGCCACGACGGCTGACCCGGGCGCGGCCCGGGCGCCCCGCTTTGGTGAATTCCCAAGAGATTTAAAACGCCTGTGATTGCTGAATGGCTAAGGGTTTTGTGCTCTTTTCTTTGATGTGTCCCCAAAAAAATAGCACCAAAATTGTGCGGTTTTTTATTGGTGTCTGACCCCAATTAAATTGCTTGCATCTCCTTGTTGCGCTGCACTACTCTTGCGCTCCCTGCGAAATATTTGAGGAAGTGCGCCATGACCAAGGCAGCCGAGATCCAGCACCTGCAACAACACGGCCTGTATGCGTCCAGCAATGAACACGACGCCTGCGGCCTGGGCTTCGTGGCCCACATCAAGGGTGTGAAGCGGCACGACATCGTGACCGGCGCGCTCAAGATCCTGGAGAACCTCGACCACCGCGGCGCCGTGGGGGCCGACAAGCTCATGGGCGACGGCGCCGGCATCCTGATCCAGATTCCCGACCAGCTCTACCGCGAGGAGATGGCCAAGCAGGGCGTGGAGCTGCCCCCGGCCGGCGAGTACGGCGTGGGCATGATCTTCCTGCCCAAGGAGCACGCTTCGCGCCTGGCCTGCGAGCAGGAGATGGAGCGCGCCATCAAGGCCGAGGGCCAGGTGCTGCTGGGCTGGCGCGACGTACCGGTGAACCGCGACATGCCCATGTCGCCCACCGTGCAGGAGAAGGAGCCCGTGCTGCGCCAGGTCTTCATCGGCCGCGGCGCCGACGTGATCGTGCAGGACGCGCTGGAACGCAAGCTCTACGTGATCCGCAAGACGGCCAGCGCCAACATCCAGGCGCTCAAGCTCAAGCACAGCAAGGAATACTACGTGCCGAGCATGAGCAGCCGCACGGTGGTCTACAAGGGCCTGCTGCTGGCCGACCAGGTGGGTGTGTATTACAAGGACTTGTCCGACGAGCGCTGCGTCTCGGCCATCGGCCTGGTGCACCAGCGCTTCTCCACCAACACCTTCCCCGAGTGGCCGCTGGCCCACCCCTACCGCTACGTGGCGCACAACGGCGAGATCAACACCGTGCGCGGCAACTACAACTGGATGTTGGCGCGCGAGGGCGTGATGGCCTCGCCCGTGCTGGGCGAGGACCTCAAGAAGCTCTACCCCATCAGCTTCGCGGGCCAGTCCGACACCGCCACGTTCGACAACTGCCTGGAACTGCTGACCATGGCCGGCTACCCCATCAGCCAGGCCGTGATGATGATGATCCCCGAGCCCTGGGAGCAGCACGAGTCGATGGACGAGCGCCGCCGCGCGTTCTACGAATACCACGCCGCGATGATCGAGCCGTGGGACGGCCCTGCCTCCATCGTGTTCACCGACGGCCGCCAGATCGGCGCCACGCTCGACCGCAACGGCCTGCGCCCCTCGCGCTACGTGGTCACGGAAGACGATCTGGTCATCCTGGCATCCGAAGCCGGCGTGCTGCCCGTGCCCGACGGCAAGATCCGCCGCAAGTGGCGCCTGCAGCCCGGCAAGATGCTGCTGATCGACCTGGAGCAGGGCCGCCTGATCGAAGACGACGAGCTGAAGGCCAACATCGTCAACACCAAGCCCTACAAGCAGTGGATCGAGAACCTGCGCATCAAGCTCGACGACGTGAAGTCCGCCGATGCGCCCCAGCCCGCATCCAGCCTGCCGCTGCTGGATCGCCAGCAGGCCTTCGGCTTCACGCAGGAGGACATCAAGTTCCTGCTCGCGCCGATGGCGAAGAACGGCGAGGAGGGCATCGGCTCGATGGGCAACGACAGCCCGCTGGCGGTGCTGTCGAGCAAGAACAAGCCGCTCTACAACTACTTCCGCCAGATGTTCGCCCAGGTGACGAACCCGCCCATCGACCCGATCCGCGAGGCCATCGTCATGTCGCTGGTCAGCTTCGTAGGCCCCAAGCCCAACCTGCTGGACATCAACCAGGTCAACCCTCCCATGCGGCTGGAGCTGCAGCAGCCGGTGCTCGACTTCCACGGAATGGCCAAGCTGCGCGAGATCGAGAAGTACACGCACGGCAAGTTTAAGAGCGCGACCATCGACATCACCTACCCGCTGGACTGGGGCAAGCAGGGCGTGGAGGCCAAGCTGGCGTCGCTGTGCGCGCAGGCCGTCGACCAGATCAAGGGCGGCGCCAACATCCTCATCATCAGCGACCGCAACCTGTCGGCCACACAGGTCGCCATCCCCGCGCTGCTGGCGCTCTCGGCCATCCACCAGCACCTGGTGCGCGAAGGGCTGCGCACTACGGCGGGCCTGGTGGTGGAGACCGGCACCGCGCGCGAGGTGCACCACTTCGCCGTGCTCGCGGGCTACGGCGCCGAGGCCGTGCACCCCTACCTGGCGCTGGAGACGCTGGCCGAGATGCACAAGGACCTGAGCGGCGACCTCAGCGCCGACAAGGCCATCTACAACTACATCAAGGCGGTGGGCAAGGGCCTCTCCAAGATCATGTCCAAGATGGGCGTGTCCACCTACATGAGCTACTGCGGCGCGCAGCTCTTCGAGTGCGTGGGCCTGAACAGCGAGACGGTGGGCAAGTACTTCACCGGCACCGCCAGCCGCGTGGAGGGCATCGGCGTGTTCGAGATCGCCGAGGAAGCCATCCGCACCCACGTGGCCGCATTCGGCGACGACCCCGTGCTCGCCACCATGCTCGACGCGGGCGGCGAATACGCCTGGCGCGCGCGCGGCGAGGAACACATGTGGTCGCCCGACGCCATCGCCAAGCTGCAGCACAGCACGCGCTCTAACAGCTGGGGCACCTACAAGGAATACGCCCAGATCATCAACGACCAGAGCCGCCGCCACATGACGTTGCGCGGCCTGTTCGAATTCAAGTTCGACCCGGCCAAGGCCATCCCCGTGGAGGAGGTCGAGCCCGCGAGCGAAATCGTCAAGCGCTTCGCCACCGGCGCCATGTCGCTCGGGTCGATTTCCACCGAGGCGCACGCCACGCTGGCCGTGGCCATGAACCGCATCGGCGGCAAGAGCAACACGGGCGAGGGCGGCGAAGACCCCAAGCGCTACCGCAACGAGCTCAAGGGCATCCCGATCCAGCAGGGCGAGACGCTGGCCTCGGTCATCGGCAAGGCGCAGGTCGAATCCGACATCGAACTGCGCGACGGCGACAGCCTGCGGTCCAAGATCAAGCAGGTGGCCTCGGGCCGCTTCGGGGTGACGGCGGAATACCTCGTCTCGTCCGACCAGATCCAGATCAAGATGGCTCAAGGAGCCAAGCCCGGCGAGGGCGGGCAGTTGCCGGGCGGCAAGGTGTCGGAATACATCGGCATGCAGCGCTACTCGGTTCCGGGCGTGGGGCTGATTTCCCCGCCGCCGCACCACGACATCTATTCGATCGAAGACCTGGCGCAGCTCATCCACGACCTGAAGAACGTCGCGCCGCATGCCGACATCTCGGTCAAGCTCGTCTCCGAAGTGGGCGTGGGCACGATTGCGGCCGGCGTGGCCAAGTGCAAGAGCGACCACGTGGTGATCGCCGGGCACGACGGCGGCACGGGCGCATCGCCCTGGTCCTCCATCAAGCACGCGGGCTCGCCGTGGGAAATCGGCCTCGCCGAAACCCAGCAGACCCTGGTGCTCAACCGCCTGCGCGGCCGCATCCGCGTGCAGGCCGATGGGCAGATGAAGACCGGCCGCGACGTGGTCATCGGCGCGCTGCTGGGCGCCGATGAATTCGGCTTCGCCACCGCGCCGCTGGTGGTCGAGGGCTGCATCATGATGCGCAAGTGCCACCTCAACACCTGCCCCGTGGGCGTGGCCACGCAAGACCCCGTGCTGCGCGCCAAGTTCACCGGCAAGCCCGAGCACGTCGTCAACTACTTCTTCTTCATCGCCGAGGAAGTGCGCCAGATCATGGCCCAGCTCGGCGTGCGCAGCTTCAACGAGCTGATCGGCCGCACCGACCTGCTCGACACGCGCAAGGGCCTCGCGCACTGGAAGGCGCAGGGGCTCGATTTCAGCCGCCTGTTCGCCCAGCCGCAGGTGCCCGCCGACGTGCCGCGCTTCCACGTGGAGACGCAAGACCATAAGCTCGACAAGGCGCTGGACGTGAAGCTCATCGAGCGCTGCCAGCCCGCCATCCAGCACGGCGAGACCGTGCGCCTGATGGAAGTGGCGCGCAACGTGAACCGCTCCGTGGGCGCGATGCTCTCGGGCGCGGTGACCAAGGCGCACCCCGAGGGCCTGCCCGACGACACCATCCGCATCCACTTCGAGGGCACGGGCGGGCAGTCGTTCGGCGCGTTCCTGTGCAAGGGCATCACCCTCACCGTGAGCGGCGAGGCCAACGACTACACCGGCAAGGGCCTCTCGGGCGGCCGCGTGGTGGTGCGGCCCAGCCACGAGTTCCGCGGCGAATCGGTGGCCAACACCATCGTGGGCAACACGGTGATGTTCGGCGCCACGCGCGGCGAGGCGTTCTTCGCCGGCGTGGCGGGTGAGCGCTTCGCGGTGCGCCTGTCGGGTGCCACGGCGGTGGTCGAGGGCGTGGGCGACCACGGCTGCGAATACATGACCGGCGGCACCGTGGTGGTGCTCGGCAAGACCGGCCGCAACTTCGCGGCGGGCATGAGCGGCGGCGTGGCCTACGTGTATGACGAAGACGGGCGCTTCGACTCGCGCTGCAACCTCTCGATGGTGACGCTGGAGCGCATCCTGCCCGCCGACGAGCAGATCGCCTCGATGAGCCGCGGCACCTGGCATTGCGACCAGACCGACGAGGTGCAGCTCAAGAAGCTGCTGGAGGACCACGCCCGCTGGACCGGCAGCCAGCGCGCGCGAGAGATCCTCGACAACTGGGCGGCATCGCGCGCCAAGTTCGTCAAGGTCTTCCCGACCGAATACAAGCGCGCGCTCTCCGAGATGTATGAGCGCAAAGTGCTCGAGGAGCCGACCACGCCTGCGGTAGCAGCTACCAAAGAAGCAGCAGTCCCGGCCAAGTAAGACAAGAACAAAAGGACCACGATCATGGGCAAGACCACGGGTTTCATGGAATACGAGCGCATCGAGGAGGGCTACAAGCCCGTTGGCGAGCGCCTCAAGCACTACAAGGAATTTGTCATCGGCCTCGATGACGCGCAGGCCAGGATCCAGGGCGCGCGCTGCATGGACTGCGGCACGCCGTTCTGCAACAACGGCTGCCCGGTGAACAACATCATCCCGGACTTCAACGACCTCGTTTACCACCAGGACTGGAAGAGCGCCATCGCGGTGCTGCACAGCACCAACAACTTCCCCGAGTTCACCGGCCGCATCTGCCCCGCGCCATGCGAGGCCGCGTGCACGCTCAACATCAACGACGATGCCGTGGGCATCAAGAGCATCGAGCACGCCATCATCGACCGCGCGTGGGAAGAGGGCTGGGTCACGCCCCTGCCTGCGAAGCACAAGACCGGCAAGAAGGTTGCCGTGGTCGGCGCCGGGCCCGCAGGCCTGGCGGCGGCGCAGCAACTGGCCCGCGCGGGCCACGACGTGACGCTGTTCGAGAAGAACGACCGCGTGGGCGGCCTGCTGCGCTACGGCATCCCCGACTTCAAGATGGAGAAGTCGCACATCGACCGCCGCGTGAAGCAGCTGGAAGCCGAAGGCGTCACCATCCGCACCGGCGTGCTGGTGGCGGGCAAGGACGGCCTGGGCAAGGGCAGCAAGGTCACCAACTGGGCCAAGGAAACGGTGGCGCCCGAGCAGCTCCAGAAGGACTTCGATGCCGTGCTGCTCACCGGCGGTGCCGAGCAGAGCCGTGATTTGCCCGTGCCCGGCCGCGACCTCGACGGCATCCACTTCGCCATGGAATTCCTGCCGCAGCAGAACAAGATCAACGCGGGCGACAAGCTCAAGGGCCAGTTGCGCGCCGACGGCAAGCACGTCATCGTCATCGGCGGGGGCGACACCGGCAGCGACTGCGTGGGCACCAGCAACCGCCACGGCGCCGTGAGCGTCACCCAGTTCGAGCTGATGCCCATGCCGCCCGAGCAGGAGAACAAGCCGCTCGTCTGGCCCTACTGGCCCACCAAGCTGCGCACGAGTTCCAGCCACGAGGAAGGCTGCGAGCGCGAATTCGCCATCGCCACCAAGGAATTCATCGGCGACGGCAAGAAGGTCACGGGCCTGAAGACCGTGCACGTCGAGTTCAAGGACGGCAAGTTCGTCGAAGTGCCCGGCAGCGAGAAGGAATACCAGGCCGACCTCGTGCTGCTCGCCATGGGCTTCGTGAGCCCCGTGGCCGCCGTGCTCGACGCCTTTGGCATCGACAAGGACGCGCGCGGCAACGCCAAGGCCACGACCGACTTCGACGGCGGCTACGCCACCAGCGTGCCCAAGGTGTTCGCCGCGGGTGACATGCGCCGGGGCCAGTCGCTGGTGGTCTGGGCCATCCGCGAGGGGCGGCAGGCGGCGCGGGCGGTGGACGAATTCCTCATGGGCTACTCCGACCTGCCGCGCTGATCCATCCGCCCGTCAAAACCAACGGCGCCGCACGGCGCCGTTTGCTTTTATTTTGATAGCTGCTCGCGCTTGCCTGTCAAGCGCTGGAGGCCGAAAACACCTCAACCCCTGCGCCGCAGCCCCAGCAGCGCCGCCAGGGCCGACAGCAGCGCCACGCCCCACGCCGACAGCGCGGGAACGGCCTGCACCGCGCCGCCGGGGCCTGGCGCGGGCGGCAGGGCGGCAAGGGGCAGCATGGCGTGGGGGTCTTCGATGGTGCTGGCGTCGTTCGGGGCGCTGTCGCCGATGCCGTCGTTCGACACGGTGTAGTACACCGTGTCGCCGTGGACCGTGCCCCAGCGGAACCACTCTGGCTGGCCGCCCGCCATGCGCGGGCCGTACTTCCATGGGTACAGGCCGGCCAGGCTGCCCGGCGGGTAGTCGATGCGCACGGTGATGTGGCTGCCTGCATTGCAGTCCTCGGCCTTGAAGCGCAGCACGCCCAGCGGCGCGCTGGCGGGCGCGCCGGGCGGCGTGGCGGTGAATTCCAGGCCGCGCACGGTGCTGCAGGTGCTGGCCGGAGATTTGCCGATGCTGACGCGGGCCTGGGCGGCGCCGGTGCCGTCCAGGTCCACGTCGGCCTCGGTCAGCGGCGTGGGCGTCGGGTAGCCGGCCGACCAGGCGGCCGGGCTCACGTCGGCGCCGTTGCGTGCCAGCACGCGAAATCCATAGTGGGAGCCGCCCGCCAGCCCGTCGATGGTGCAGTGCCGCTCGCCCGCCGGTGCATGGCACAGCAGGCCAGGGGTGCTGCCACCGGTGTAGGCGGCGGCGGTGAAGCCGGTGGCCTTGTCGCCGTCGTGCTCCCACGCGACGATGGCGCGGTCGTTGAGGATCGTGGCCTGCACCTGCGTGGGCGCGGCGGGCGGGTCGAAGGTGATCCGGCGCACGCGGTGGCCGGTGTTCTCGGCCACGTAGAGCGTGTGGTCGCCCACGGCCAGCAGGCCGTTGGGGTCGGACACGATGGCCGCCGTGGCGGGGCCGCCGTCGCCCACGGGCGTGCCTGGAGTGCTGAGCGCATCGCCCGTGCCCGCGATGGTCTCGATCAGCCCCAGGCCGTCGATGCGCCGCACGCGGTGGTTGCCCAGGTCGGCGATGTAGAGGTTGCCCACGCTGTCGGCGACGACGTCGGCGGGCTCGTTCAGCTGGGCCTCGGCGGCCGGGCCGCCGTCGCCGCCGAAGCCCTGCGTGCCATCGCCCGCGATGAGAGAGGGGCTGGTGAGCCCTCCGGGGCCGGGGATTTGCGACTTCCATGCCTTGTGGCCCCCTCGCTCGGCGATGTACAGGTAGTCGGGAAGGCCTGCCATGAAGGAGATACCTGACAACTCATCCATGTTCAGGTATTCGGGGCGTGTTTCGTTGGTCAAATTGATGATGCCCATGCGGCCGCCGGACACGCTGTAGAGATGGGTGTTGCCAGGC
Source organism: Acidovorax sp. MR-S7 (assembly GCF_000400995.2). Classification (GTDB taxonomy): domain Bacteria; phylum Pseudomonadota; class Gammaproteobacteria; order Burkholderiales; family Burkholderiaceae_C; genus MR-S7. The sequence continues at coordinate 51,408 of NZ_DF238937.1, forward strand.
GACAGCGCCAGCCCCGAGGCATCGCGCGAGGTGGCGGCCAACAGATATACCGGAGCGGCAGGGTCGGACAGGTTGAAGCGCAGCACCCTCCTCTCGTAGCCGGTGGCCACGTAGACCTTGTCGCCACCCACGGCGAGGCCCTCCACCAGGTTGAGCCCGCTGACCACGGTGGTGATGCTGCCGTCGGCATCGAGCCGGCGCACGCGGCCGTTGGTGGAATCGGCGATGTACACGCGCCCCTGCTCGTCCGCCGCCAGCCGGGTGATGTAGCCCAGGGCCGACGCGGTGGCCGGGCCGTCGGTGCCGGCGCCCTCCATTCCCGTGCCCGCCACGGTGGCGATGGTGCCTGCCTGCGCCCAGGGCGCCAGCGCGCAGGCCAGCAGGGCTGCGCGGAAAGTGTCGGTGTGCTTCATCTTGCTCCTGGGGTGATAGCGGCTCGCGCTTTTCCGGCGAGCGTTGCAGGCCGATTCTTTCTTGAACCCCGGCACGCGCGCATCCCGTAAATGCGTGATGGCGGTGCGCACTCCGTGCGCCACAATCGCGCGATGTCCGCCCTGCCGCTGCCCGTCCTGATGGTCGATGACGACCCGCCCATGCTGGCTCGGCTGGCCGAAGTGCTGGGCTCCATCGGCATCGCGCCGGACCGGCTGCGGCAGGCCGATTCGGTGGCGCGGGGGCGGGAGCTGGCGCAGGGCGAGGCGCCGCTGGCAATGGCCCTCGTCGATCTGGGGCTGCCCGACGGCAGCGGCCTCGACCTGATCGCCTGGCTGCGCGAGCGTGCCGAGGCGCTGCCCATCCTGGTGATCTCGGCCTGGAGCACCGAGGAGATGCTGATGGGCGCGCTGCGCGCGGGCGCCAACGGCTACGTGCTCAAGGAGCGCGAGGACGTGGAGATCGCCCTGTCGGTCAAGAACGTGCTCAAGGGCGGCGCGCCCATCGACCCCTTCATCGCCCGGCGCATCCTGGACCTGGCGGGCCGCCCGCACGCACGGGCGCCCGGCCCCGATCCCGCGCTGCCCAACGCGCTGAACGACGCCCTGACCGACCGCGAGCGGCAGATCCTCGACCACGTGGCCGCGGGCATGAGCAACCGCGAGATGGCCGAATGCCTGAACCTTTCCCGATGGACCATCGATTCGCACATCCGGCACATCTACGACAAGCGGGCCGTCAGCTCGCGCACGCAGGCGGTGCGCCGCGCGCGCGAGCATGGCTTGCTGCGCTGATCCTGCTGCTGGCCTGCCTGGCCCCGCGCGCGCAAGCGGACACGCCAACGGCCTGGCTGGGCACGGTGGAGGCCGCGCCCTCGGGCTGGCTGGACGAGCGGCCGCCCGCATCCGGCTGGCAGCCCGTGCAGGTGCCCAGCGACTGGAGCGCGCACTGGCCCGGCCACAACGGCGTGGTGTGGTACCGGCTGCGCTGGGACATCGCCGGCGCGCCGCAGACGCTGGGGCTGTACGTGCACTACGTCATGTCGGCCGGCGTCATCTCGGTCAACGGGGTGGAGCTGGAGCGCGACGAAAGCCTGGTGGAACCGCTCTCGCGCACCTGGAACCGGCCGCGCTTCCTGCTGCTGCCCGCGCCGCTACTGCACACCGGCCGCAACGAGCTGCTGATCCGCGTCAGCGGCTACGCCGCCTACCAGCCCGCGCTGGGACCGGTGGAGATCGGCGAACCCGGGCCGCTGCGCGCCGCCCAGCGTGCGAGCCAGCTGGCACGGGAGGACATGAACTGGCTGCACCTGGGCATCGGCGCCACGCTGGGCTGCTTCTTCCTCGCGCTGTGGCTGATGCGCCGGCAAGAGTCCGCCTATGGCTGGTATGCCGCGCGGCAGGCCGCGTGGGTGGGCTTCACGGTGAACTTCGTCAACACCAGCACCTGGCCCTTCCCGCACACCGATGCCTACGCCGCCGCCACCACGGCGGCCTACGTGCTCTACCACGGTTGCGGCGCCATGTTCGTGCTGCGCTTCATGGGCCGGCGCTGGCCGCGCCGCGAGGCCGTGCTGTGGCTGCTGCTCTCCGGCGCCTGCGCGGCGGTGCTGCTCGCACCCCATGAGTACATGAAGGCCGTGCGCCACACGCTCGCCTGGGCATCGTCGGCGCTGGTCGTCGCCACGGCGGTCGTGTTCCTGTTCCTGGCCTGGCGCGGCAGCCTGGCGCAGCGCCTGCTGTCGGCCGCCATGGCCGCCAATGCGCTGGCGACGGTGCATGACCTGCTGGTGTTCTCGGACCTCATCGACAGCAACTTCTACCTCGCGTCCTATACCGCCTGGCCCACCACCATCGGCATGGCGCTCACGCTGGCCTGGACGTTCGTCGCCAACACCCGGCGCATCGAGCGCTTCAACGACGAGATGCACCACAGCGTCGCCGCTGCCCGCGCCGAGCTGAAGGCCTCGCTTGCCCGCCAGCACGCGCTGGAACTGCTGCACGCGCGGCTGGGTGAGCGTGTCAACCTCGCGCACGACCTGCACGACGGCCTGGGCGGCATGCTGATCGGCAACATCAACACCCTCGAACGCACCCGCGCCCCGCTGCCGCCGCAGCAGGTGCTGGACATGCTGCGCACCATGCGCGACGACCTGCGGCTCATCATCGACACCGCTTCGGCGCAGCACCACGGCGAGCTGTCGCTGGCCGACCTGCTCGCGCCGCTGCGCTACCGCATGAGCCAGTTGTTCGAGTTGCACGGCATCGAGGCGCACTGGCGGGTTTCCGGCCTGGACGAGGTGCAGCTGGACGCAACCCAGAGCCTGGACGTGCTGCGTGTTCTGCAGGAGGCGCTGACCAACGTTTTCAAGCACAGCCGCGCCACGCGCGTGGATGTGGCCCTGGTCCGCGAAGAGGGCGGGCACCTGCGGCTGGAAGTCCACGACAACGGCGTGGGCCTGGAGTCCAGCGCAGCGGGCGCGCCGCCTCCGCCCGGCGGCACCGGCCTGCGCAGCATGCAGGTCCGCGCCCAGCGCCTGGGCGCACGGCTGGCCGTGGATTCGCGGGGCAGCTCGACCACGGTGGCGCTGCACATGCCCTTGCGGGGGTTGCGTGGCACTTCATAATTGATAGCTGCTTGCGCTTGCTGGGACGGCGCTGGAGGCCGATTTGGCTTGAAACCAGAGAATGCGTCCGCATCGGTGGGAAAATCCAGGGTTTTTCCTAACCTTTCGAGAACCGCATCGCCATGAAGAAGATCGCCGCCGTTGCCCTGCTGTCCCTGGGCGCCCTGCTGGCTGCCTGCTCCAAGCAGGAGAGCGCCCCCGCCGCCGCCGAGCCCGCACCCGCACCGGTCGCGGCTGTGACCAAGATCGTGGTCGGCCTGGACGACAACTTCCCGCCCATGGGCTTCCGCGACGAGAAGAACGAGCTGGTGGGCTTCGACATCGACATGGCCAAGGAAGCCGCCAAGCGCCTGGGCCTGGAGGTCGAATTCAAGCCCATCGACTGGAGCGCCAAGGAAGCCGAGCTGTCGGGCAAGCGCGTGGACGCGCTGTGGAACGGCCTGACCATCACCGAGGAGCGCAAGCAGAACATCGCCTTCACCGCGCCCTACATGGAGAACCACCAGATCATCGTGGTGCCCGCCAATTCCCCGATCAAGACCAAGGCCGACCTGGCCGGCAAGGTCGTCGGCGCGCAGGAAGGCTCCAGCGCCGTGGACGCGATCAAGAAGGAAGAAGCCGTCTTCAAGTCGTTCAAGGAACTCAAGACCTTCGGCGACAACGTGACCGCGCTGATGGACTTGACCACCGGCCGCCTGGAGGCCGTGGTGGTCGACGAGGTGGTGGGCCGCTACTACGTGGCCAAGAAGCCTGGAGACTATGCCGTGCTCGATGACAACTTCGGCACCGAGGAATACGGCGTGGGCCTGCGCAAGGACGACACCGATCTGCACGGCAAGATCGACAAGGCGCTGGCCGACATGAAGCAGGATGGCGCTGCCGCCAAGATCGCCGAGCAGTGGTTCGGCAAGAACATCATCAAATAAATAGCGCACAACCCCCTGTGTCGCTTCGCTCCTTCCCCCTTCTCTCGAATTGCTGCGCAATTCGGGAAGGGGGACGCCGCCAGCGCGGCGGGGCGGCCCTTGCGCGGCGTCCGCTGGCCTGGGGCGCGCCAGTGGCAACGGCCGTGAGCCGTGCCAAACACTGAATGGTCGCAGCCACACGATGGACTACGTACTCTCCCTCCTGGGGCCGCTGGCGCAGGGCGCCACGGTCACGCTGAAGCTGTTCTTCATCACGCTGTTGCTGGCCGTGCCCCTGGGCCTTGTGCTGGCGCTGGCGCGGCTGTCGCGCTGGCGGCCGCTGTCGGTGGCGGTGAACGGCTACATCTGGCTCATGCGCGGCACGCCGCTCATGCTGCAGATGCTGTTCATCTACTTCGCGCTGCCCTTCGTGCCCGTGGTGGGCGTGCGCCTGCCGGACTTTCCGGCGGCGGTGGCGGCGTTCGCGCTGAACTACGCGGCCTACTTCGCCGAGATCTTCCGCGCGGGCATCCAGTCCGTCGATCGCGGCCAGTACGAGGCCGCCAAGGTGCTGGGCATGAGCTACGGCCAGACCATGCGCCGCATCGTGCTGCCGCAGATGGTGCGAAGCATCCTGCCGCCGATGAGCAACGAGACGATCACGCTGGTCAAGGACACGTCGCTGATCTACGTGCTGGCGCTCAACGACCTGCTGCGCGCCGCACGCGGCATCGTGCAGCGCGACTTCACCACCACGCCCTTCATCGTGGCCGCGGCCTTCTATCTGCTGATGACGCTGCTGCTCACCTGGGGCTTCCAGCGGCTGGAGAAACGCTATGCCAAATACGATGAGTGAGGCGCCCATGATCGACGCGCGCGACGTGCGCAAGCGCTTCGGCCACAACGAAGTGCTGCGCGGCGTGTCGCTGCGGGTAGCGAGGGGCGAGGTCGTGGCGGTCATCGGCCCCTCGGGCTCGGGCAAGAGCACCTTCCTGCGCTGCCTGAACCACCTGGAGACCATCGACAGCGGCCACGTCGCCATCGAGGGCCAGACGCTCGCCACCACCGACGCGCAGGGCCGCTGCGCCTACGTGCCAGATGCCGAGCTGCGCCGCATCTGCGCCAAGACCGGCATGGTGTTCCAGCACTTCAACCTGTTCCCGCACCTCACGGTGCTGCAGAACCTCATCGAGGCGCCGATGGTGGTGCAAGGCGTGCCGCGCGCCGAGGCCGTCGCCCGCGCGGAAACGCTGCTGGACAAGGTGGGCCTGGCCGCCAAACGCAACAACTACCCCTCGCGCCTCTCGGGCGGGCAGAAGCAGCGCGTGGCCATCGCGCGGGCGCTGTGCATGCAGCCCGACATCATGCTGTTCGACGAGCCCACCTCCGCGCTCGACCCCGAGCTGACCGGCGAGGTGCTGCGTACCATGCGCGAGCTGGCCGAGGAGCGCATGACCATGCTGGTCGTCACGCACGAGATGGGCTTCGCGCGCGAAGTGGCGCACACCGTGGCCTTCATGGACCAGGGCGAGCTGATCGCGGCGCGGCCCGCGCGCGAGTTCTTCGCCGATCCAGGGCACGAGCGCGCGCGGGCGTTCCTCGAACACATGCTCTGACGCGACAATGGCGCATTCCTCACCGCCTGCGCCCATGACCCTCGCACCGCTCCCCACGCAGCACGCCCAGCGCGTGCTGCTGCACAACGAAGTCCATGCCCGCCCGCCCGAGGCGCTGGCCGCGCCGCTGGCGATCACGCACATCGTGATGCTGGCCGACGCGGCCGGGCGCGATGCCAGCCGCGCCCACCTGGCCACGCTGCTGCGCAACCACCACCTGGCCCCGCCCGATGCGCACACCACGCACCTGCGCGTGGACCTGGGGGCGTTCCGCATCCGCTGGGAGCTGCACACCGAATTCGTCTCCTGGACCTTCATGGCCGTGCCGGCCGGCGCCGCCGTGCCCGAGAACGGGCGGGCGCCCGCGGCCGCGCTGGAGTCCGTGCCGCGCGACTGGCTGGCGGGGCTGCCGGGCGAGTGCCTGTGCGCGCTGCACCTGTGGGTGGCCGCCGCGCGGGAGGTGGATACGGGGCCCGCGTTGCGGGGCTGGCTGCGCGAGGAATCGCTCGTCGCCTGCGCCGTCGCGGGCGGGCAGGGCGAGGTGTACACCGACTTCGCCATCCACGCCGACGGCTTCTCGCGCATGCTGCTGGTGGCCGGATCGCTCTCGCCCCAGCGCCTGGGGCGGCTGGTGCAGCAGCTGCTTGAGATCGAGACCTACCGCATGGCGGCGCTGCTGGGCCTGCCCGCCGCGCGCGATGCCGGCGCGGCCCTCGCCAGCGCCGAGCGCGAGCTGGCGGAGCTGGCCGAGGCCATCCGCAGCTCCCGCCGCGACGCGGAGCCCGCGCTGCTCGACCGCCTCACGCGGCTGGCGGGGCAGGTGGAGGGGCAGTACGCGGCCACGCACTCGCGCTTCTCGGCCAGCAGCGCGTATTTCGAGCTGGTGGACCGGCGCATCCAGGACATCGGCGAATCGCGGCTCGCGGGCCTGCAGACCATCGGAGAATTCATGGAGCGGCGCCTGAGCCCCGCGCGCAGCACCTGCGCCTGGGCCGCGCGGCGGCAGAACGCGCTCTCCGAGCGCGTTTCTCGCATGAGCAACCTGCTGCGCACGCGCGTGGAGATCGAGCAGCAGCAGAACAACCAGGCCCTGCTGGCCGCGATGAACCGGCGCGGCGACCTGCAGCTCAAGCTGCAGTCCACGGTGGAGGGGCTTTCGGTGGCGGCCATCACCTATTACATCGTCGGCCTGGTGAGCTACCTGGCCAAGGGGGCGCAGAAGCTGGGCTGGCCCTTCTCGCCCGAGAGCACGGCGGCGGTGGCCATCCCGCTGGTGGCCGGGGGCGTGTGGTGGTCGCTGCGGCGGCTGCACCACCGCATGTTCGGCGAGGCGCACTGATAAAAAAGTGAGCTGGTTGCGCTTGTCTGCTCTGGATTTTCATGTGAAAACATACGGAAACCCTTGTAGGACAAGCGCAACCAGCTCCTTTTTTTGAAAATCAGCCCGTTGTGACCGTCACGGGCGGCAGCTCCGACGGGTCGCGTACCTCGGCCAGCGTGTCGCCGCTGCGCAGCGGTTCGGCCGGGCGCGCCAGCAGTGCGCGCACGAAGTTGGGCTGGGCCAGCAGCGCGTGGTGCACCGCGCCGTTGTAGAGCTGCAGGTCGCCGATGTCGCGCACGGCCAGGCGCGCGTCCACCTCGGCGGCGGTGAGCCGGGCCGGGTCGGTGCTGTCCGACGCCATGGCCATGCACCACAGCGTGCCGTACAGGGGCACGTACTGCAGGTAGGGCCGGAACACCGGGAACACCGCGCGCACCGAGGCGGCGATGCGCGTCAGCGTCTCGTGCAGGTGGATGGGCGAGCCCAGGTGCAGCGACAGCACGCCGCCGGGGTTCAGCGCGCGGCGGCAGGCGGCATAGAACTCCACCGTGTACAGCTCTACGGCGGGGCCGAAGGGGTCGGTCAGGTCCAGCACGATCTGGTCGAAGCGCTCGCGGCCTTCCGCCAGCAGCGCGCGCGCGTCGCCCAGGCGCACCTGCAGGCGCGCGTCGTCGAACGCGCCGCGGTGGATGGCGCCCAGCCACTCGCGGGCCATGGCGATCACCTCGCCGTCCAGCTCGGCCAGCACCACCTGCTCGATGCCGGGCAGCTTGAGCAGCTCCTCGGCCGCGCCGCCGTCGCCGCCGCCCACCACCAGCGCGCGGCGCACGCCGGCATGGGCGATGGCGGGCAGGTGCACCATGGGCTCGTGGTAGAAGAACTCGTCACGCTCGCTGGTCATGAAGCAGCCGTCGATGCGCATCACGCGCCCGAACTGCGGGTTCTCGAAAACCTCGATGTGCTGCCACGGCGACTGGCGCTGCGCCAGGGTGCGCTGGTCGCTCAGGTAGAAGCCGAAGTCGGCATTCAGGCGCTCGGCCACGAAGCGCGTGGCCTGCGCGGTGCGCGCGCCGGCCATCACGCGCGCTCGACGCGGTGCAGGTGCGGATCGTTCGGGTTGAATGCGGCCTGCAGGTCGCCGAACAGCTGCTGCGCCTTGGGCCGGTTGTCGGTGGTGTAGTTGCACACGTACACGTCCAGCGTCACATAGCCCGACTCGGGCCAGGTGTGGATGGACAGGTGCGATTCGGCCAGCACCACCACGCCGGTGACGCCGCCGCCCTCGCCGAAGCTGTGGAACAGCGAGCCCACGGTGGTCAGCCCGGCCGCGGCCACGCGCTCCTTGCAGAAGGCTTCCAGGTACGCGGCATCCAGCATCAGGCGGCTGTCGCACAGACAGCCATACAGGTCGCCAATCAGGTGCAGACCGGTGGCCTGGCGCTGGACGGACGGGGCGGCGATGGGGACGACGGACTGGAATTTCTTCATGGAGTTCAGGCCCTTTCTGCAGGCACGGGGGGTGGCACGGAAGATGGCGGGCCCGGCGCGGGGACAGGGAGTCCACGGCGGGCGCGCCCGGGGCGCTGCAGCGCAGGCACTGAACGGAAGGCAAGGGGGAATGCCGCTGGCAATTGCCGCGCCCTCGTTCCGCTGGACGCACCGGGCGCCCATGCAACGCTGACAGCAATCCGCTCGGCAGGGCGAGCGTGACATTTCTCTCGAAGCTGTCAATTATAGCCAACAGTTATATACATCCGCATACACCCAGGTGATCCCTGTCCAGCATTTCCAGAGGGTTTCCCCTATGATGTAACGTTTTTCCGCTGCCCCGTGGGGGCGCGGCCCTGCATTCTTCACTCCATGCCCTCCAACGCCCCATCGCCTTCCGAGGCTCTCGTGGAACTGCGCAACGTCACCTTCGGGTACGGCGAGCGCGTGATCCTGCGCGACCTGTCGCTGACGGTGCCGCGCGGCAAGGTCACGGCGCTGATGGGCGCGTCGGGCGGCGGCAAGACCACTGTGCTGCGCCTCATCGGCGGCCAGCAGCGTGCCCAGCAGGGCGAGGTGCTGGTGGCCGGCCAGGACGTGGGCCGCATGAGCGTGGAGCAGCTCTACGCCGCGCGCCGGCGCATGGGCATGCTGTTCCAGTTCGGCGCGCTGTTCACCGACATGAGCGTGTTCGAGAACGTGGCCTTCCCGCTGCGTGAGCACACCGACCTGCCCGAGGCGCTGATCCGCGACATCGTGCTCATGAAGCTCCACGCCGTGGGCCTGCGCGGCGCGCGCGACCTGATGCCCAGCCAGATCTCCGGCGGCATGGCGCGGCGCGTGGCGCTGGCGCGGGCCATCGCGCTGGACCCCGACCTCATCATGTACGACGAGCCCTTCGCGGGGCTGGACCCGATCTCGCTGGGCACGGCCGCGCAGCTCATCCGCCAGCTGGGCGACTCCATGGGCCTGACCACCATCGTCGTCTCGCACGACCTGGAGGAAACCTTCCGCCTGGCCGACCACGTCATCATTCTCGGCCCCGGCACGGTGGCCGCACAGGGCACGCCCGAGGAAGTGCGCGCCAGCACCGACCCGCTGGTGCACCAGTTCGTGCATGCGCTGCCCACGGGGCCGGTGCCTTTCCACTACCCCGGCCCTACGGTGCTGCAGGACTTCGGAGGCATGGCATGAGCCGCACGGCCGTTCCGAGGGCTCATGGCGCCGCAGTGCGCAGCACGGAGGTTTCCGAATGAGCTGGTGGCGCCCTTCGCACGTGGGCTATGCGGTGCGCACCAAGCTGGCCGACATCGGCGCGGGCGCGGGCCTGTTCGCGCAGCTGGTGGGGCTGCTGGGCCCGGTCATGCAGCGCCCGGCGCTGGTGCGCGACCAGGTGCACTTCCTGGGCAACTATTCGCTGTCCATCATCGCCATGTCGGGCCTGTTCGTGGGCTTCGTGCTGGCGCTGCAGGGCTACAACGTGCTGCAGCTCTACGGCTCGGCCAACTCGCTGGGGCTGGTGGTCACGCTGGGGCTGGTGCGCGAGCTGGGGCCGGTGGTCACGGCGCTGCTGTTCGCCGGGCGCGCGGGCACGTCGCTCACGGCCGAGATCGGCCTGATGCGCGCGGGCGAGCAGCTCTCGGCCATGGAGATGATGGCCGTCGATCCGGTGCGCCGCATCCTCGCGCCGCGCTTCTGGGGCGGCGTGATCGCCATGCCGCTGCTGGCGGCGGTGTTCAGCGCCGTGGGCGTGATCGGCGGCTGGCTGGTCGGCGTGGTGCTGATCGGCGTGGACGGCGGCGCCTTCTGGGGGCAGATGCAGGGCGGCGTGGACGTGTGGAAGGACGTGGGCAACGGCTTCGTCAAGAGCGTCGTGTTCGGCGTGGCCGTCACCTTCATCGCGGTGCTCCAGGGCTTCGTGGCCAAGCCCACGCCCGAAGGCGTGTCGCGCGCCACCACCCGCACGGTGGTGATGGCCTCGCTCTCGGTGCTGGCGCTGGACTTCGTCCTCACGGCCTTCATGTTCAGTCTTTGATGAGTCAAACAACCATGCAGCATTCCAAGAACGATCTCTGGGTGGGCCTCTTCGTGTTGCTGGGCGGCGCGGCGCTGGTCTTCCTGGCCCTGCAGTCGGCCAACCTGCTCAATCTGAACTGGCGCACCGGCTACGCGGTCACCGCGCGCTTCGACAACATCGGCGGCCTCAAGCCCAAGGCGGCGGTGCGCAGCGCCGGCGTGGTGGTGGGCCGCGTGCAATCCATCACGTTCGATGACACCACTTACCAGGCGCGCGTGACGCTGGACCTGGACAAGCGCTACGCTTTCCCCAAGGACAGCTCGCTCAAGATCCTCACCAGCGGGCTGCTGGGCGACCAGTACATCGGCATCGAGGCCGGCGCGGACGAGCACAACCTCGCCGAAGGCGACATGGTGACGGCCACGCAGTCGGCCGTGGTGCTGGAGAATCTGATCGGCCAGTTCCTCTACGGCAAGGCCGAGGAAAGCGGCGCGGGCAACAAGAAATGAAGAAAAACACCACGACGACACACGGCAGGCTGGCGGCGGCGCTCGGCGCAGCGCTGCTCCTGGCCGGCTGCGCCAGCGGCCCCCAGGCCAACCCGGCCGACCCCTTCGAGCCCTACAACCGCGGCATGACCACGTTCAACGAGAACGTGGACAAGGCCGTGCTCAAGCCCGTGGCCACGGCCTACCGCGACATCACGCCGCAGCCCGTGCGCACCGGCGTGAGCAACTTCTTCGGCAACCTGGGCGACGCCTGGTCGTTCGTCAACAGCGTGCTGCAGCTGCGCGGCCGCGAGGCCTTCGACAGCCTGGTGCGCTTCGGCACCAACACGGTCCTGGGCCTGGGCGGCGTGCTGGACATCGCCAGCGAGGCCGGCATCGCGCGCCACAAGCAGGACTTCGGCCTGACGCTGGGCCGCTGGGGCGTGCCCACGGGGCCGTACCTGGTGCTGCCGCTGTTGGGCCCCTCCACGGTGCGCGACACGGCGGCCCTGCCGGTGGACCTGTATGCCGACCCGCTGCTTGCGGTCGATCCGGTGTCCGCCCGCAATTCGCTGTACGCGCTGCGCTTCGTCAACCGGCGCGCGGAGCTGCTGCGCGCCACCTCGGTGCTCGACGCGGCCGCGCTCGACTCCTACAGCTTCACGCGCGATGTGTACCTGCGCCTGCGCGCCGCTCCCGGCCAAACTGCCGATGACGGGGACGACGACGGCCGGCTGCCCGAGGACTATTGACGCTTCTCCCGCGCAGGTTGCAGTTGCTTGCATCCGCGTACCGTGGCGACGCACGGCGCGTGCGCCGCGCCCGTGACAATTCGCACTCCCGCGGTGCGGCCCCTCCGGTGCCGCACTGATCGAGAAAGGACCAGAACATGATGAACCGCCGCACGCTGAACCGCACCGCCGCCGCCCTCGCGGTCGTGGCCTGGATAGGGCTGCCAGGTGCCGTGCTGGCCGCCGACGAGGCGCCGGACGCGCTGATCAAGCGCCTGTCGACCGACGTGCTGGAGACGGTGCGTGCCGACAAGTCCATCAAGTCCGGCGACGTGGACAAGATCATGGCGCTGGTGGACAAGACCATCCTGCCGCACGTGAACTTCCGCCGCATGACCGCCGCCGCCGTCGGCCCGGCCTGGCGCAAGGCCACGCCCGAGCAGCAAAAGCGCCTGCAGGACGAGTTCAAGTCCCTGCTGGTGCGCACCTATTCCGGCGCGCTGAGCCAGGTGACGGACCAGACCATCGTCGTCAAGCCGCTGCGCGCCGCGCCGGACGACAAGGACGTGCTGGTGCGTACCGAGATCCGCGGCCGCGGCGACCCGGTGCAGCTCGACTACCGCCTGGAGAAGACCCCCGGCGACGGCGCGGGCTGGAAGGTCTACAACCTGAACGTGCTGGGCGTGTGGCTGGTGGAAACCTACCGCAACCAGTTTGCGCAGGAAATCAACGCCGCCGCCGACGGCCAGGGCATCGACCGCCTGATCGAGTCGCTGTCGGCGCGCAACAAGGCCAATGCCGGCGGCAAGTAAATGCTGGTGCTGCCGCCCGAACTCACCCACCGGCAGGCCGCGGCCTGCCTGCGCCTGCTGCTGCAGGGCCTGAAGACCGAGCGTGAATCGCAGGTGGTGGTGGACGCCGGCGCGCTGACGGCCTTCGACTCGTCGGCCCTGGCGGTGCTGCTCGAATGCCGCCGCGCGGCGGTGCTGGAAGGCAAGGGCCTCGTCGTCAAGGCGCTGCCTCCGGCGCTGGCCAGTCTGGCGGGCCTCTACGGGGTACAGGAGCTGCTGCCAGCAGCGTGAAGGGGTACGGCTTAGAATCGCCGGTTCCCTATGTCCGCCGTTTCCTTCCAGTCCGTTTCCAAGACCTTTTCCACGCCCAAGGGACCTTTCCAGGCGCTGCACGACGTCAGCCTGGACATCGAGGAGGGCGAATTCTTCGGCCTGCTGGGACCCAACGGCGCGGGCAAGACCACCCTGATCAGCATCCTCGCGGGCCTGGCGCGCGCCACGCAGGGCCGCGTGCGCGTGCTGGGGCACGACGTGCAGGGCGACTTCGCCGCCGCGCGTCAGCGCCTGGGCGTGGTGCCGCAGGAGCTGGTTTTCGACCCCTTCTTCAACGTGCGCGAGACGCTGCGCATCCAGTCCGGCTACTTCGGCGTGAAGAACAACGACGCCTGGATCGACGAGCTGCTGGAGAGCCTGGGCCTGGCCGACAAGGCCACCGCCAACATGCGCCAGCTCTCGGGCGGCATGAAGCGCCGCGTGCTGGTGGCCCAGGCGCTGGTGCACAAGCCCCCCATCATCGTGCTCGACGAGCCCACGGCCGGCGTGGACGTGGAGCTGCGCCAGACGCTGTGGCAGTTCATCGCCCGGCTCAACAAGCAGGGCCACACCGTGCTGCTCACCACGCACTACCTGGAGGAGGCCGAGGCGCTGTGCACGCGCCTGGCCATGCTCAAGCGCGGCCAGGTGGTGGCGCTGGCGCGCACCTCCGAGCTGCTGCAGGCCGCCTCCGCCAACGTGCTGCGCTTCAAGACCGACGACGCGCTGCCCGCCGCGCTTGCGCCTCTGGCGCGCGTGACGGGCCGCGTGGCCCAGCTGCCCGCGCAGAACGCGCAGGAGATCGAGCGCCACTTGGCCCAGCTGCGCGCGGCCGGCGTGCGCGTGGAGGACGTGGAGATCCGCAAGGCCGACCTGGAGGACGTGTTCCTCAACGTGATGGCTGCCGAAGGAGCGCAGCGATGACCGGCTGGCAGACCCTGTTCTACAAGGAAGTGCTGCGCTTCTGGAAGGTGGCCTTCCAGACCGTGGCCGCGCCCGTGCTCACGGCGGTGCTGTACCTGCTGATCTTCGGCCACGTGCTCGAAGACCACGTGAAGGTCTACGACCGCCTGAGCTACACCGCCTTCCTGGTGCCGGGCCTGGTGATGATGAGCATTCTGCAGAACGCCTTCGCCAACAGCTCGTCCAGCCTGATCCAGAGCAAGATCATGGGCAACCTGGTGTTCGTGCTGCTCACGCCGCTGTCGCACCGCGCCTGGTTCGCGGCCTACGTCGGCTCGTCCGTACTGCGCGGGCTGGCGGTGGGGCTGGGCGTGTTCCTGGTCACGCTGGCCTTCGCGGCTCCTGAGTTCGCCGCGCCGCTGTGGATCCTGGCGTTCGCGCTGCTGGGCGCGGCGCTGCTGGCCACGCTGGGGCTGATCGCGGGCCTGTGGGCCGACAAGTTCGACCAGATGGCCGCGTTCCAGAACTTCATCATCGTGCCCATGACCTTCCTGTCGGGTGTGTTCTATTCGATCCAGTCGCTGCCCCCGTTCTGGCAGGGCGTGAGCCACCTGAACCCGTTCTTCTACATGATCGACGGCTTCCGCTACGGCTTCTTCGGGGTGAGCGACGCATCGCCCTGGCTGTCCCTGGCCATCGTCGGCGGCGCCTGGCTGGCGGTGAGCGCGCTCGCGCTGCACCTGCTGCGCACGGGCTACAAAATCAGGAACTGACCCCATGACCGCAGACCAACTCAAGCACATCATCAGCGCGGGCCTGGCCTGCGAGCACCTCCACCTGGAAGGCGACGGCCGCCACTGGTACGCCACCATCGTCTCGCCCGAGTTCGAGGGCAAGCGCCAGATCCAGCGCCACCAGCGCGTCTACGCCACGCTGGGCGCGCGCATGCAGACCGACGAGGTGCACGCGCTGTCGATGAAGACCTTCACCCCCGCGGAATGGGCGCAGGCCCAGGGCGAGTGAAACTCCTGTTTCCATAGCTGCTCGCGCTTGCTGGATAAGCGCTGCAGGCCGATTTGGCTCATAAAAACCCAATGGACAAACTCCTGATCCGCGGTGGCCGCCCCCTGGTGGGCGAGGTGCCGATCTCCGGCGCCAAGAATGCGGCTCTGCCGGAGCTGTGCGCCGCGCTGCTCACGGCCGAGCCGGTCACGCTCGCCAACGTGCCGCGCCTGCAGGACGTGGCCACCATGCTCACGCTGATCCGCAACATGGGCGTGCAGGTGGAGCGCATCGCCGCGCCCGGCTGCGAGGACACCGGCGCGGCGGGCGTGGTGCGCATCGACGCCAGCGGCCTGACCACGCCCGAGGCGCCCTACAAGCTGGTCAAGACCATGCGCGCCTCCGTGCTCGCGCTGGGCCCGCTGCTGGCGCGCTTCGGCGAGGCGACGGTGTCGCTGCCCGGCGGCTGCGCCATCGGCTCGCGGCCCGTGGACCAGCACATCAAGGGCCTGCAGGCCATGGGCGCGGAGATCGTGGTGGAGCACGGCTACATGCTCGCCAAGCTGCCCGCGGGGCGCACGCGCCTCCAGGGCGCGCGCATCGCCACCGACATGGTCACCGTGACCGGCACCGAGAACCTGCTCATGGCCGCCACGCTGGCCGAGGGCGAGACGGTGCTGGAGAACGCCGCGCAGGAGCCCGAGGTGGCGGACCTGGCCGAGATGCTCATCAGCATGGGCGCGCGCATCGAGGGCCACGGCACCAGCCGCATCCGCATCCAGGGCGTGGAGCAACTGCACGGCTGCACCCACGCCGTGGTGGCCGACCGCATCGAGGCCGGCACGTTCCTGTGCGCCGTGGCCGCCACGGGCGGCGACGCGCTCCTGCGCCACGGCCGTGCCGACCACCTGGACGCGGTGATCGACAAGCTGCGCGAGGCCGGCGTGCAGGTGCAGGCCGAGGCCGGCGGCATCCGCGTGCGCAGCGCGGGCGGCCCGCACCTGAGGGCGCAGGGCTTCCGCACCATGGAATACCCCGGCTTTCCCACCGACATGCAGGCCCAGTTCATGGCCCTGAACGTGGTCGCGCAGGGCACGGCCACCGTGGCCGAGACGATCTTCGAGAACCGCTTCATGCACGTCAACGAGTTGCTGCGCCTGGGTGCCAGAATCCAGACCACCGACGGCCGCGTGGCCGTGGTCGAGGGCCTGGGCAGCGCAGCGCGCCTGTCGGGCGCCACCGTCATGGCCACCGACCTGCGCGCCTCGGCCAGCCTGGTCATCGCGGGCCTCGTGGCCAGCGGCGAGACGCTGGTGGACCGCATCTACCACCTGGACCGCGGCTACGACTGCATGGAAGCCAAACTGCGCGGCCTGGGCGCCGACATCGAAAGAATCCAATGACGCAGCAGATCACGCTGGCCCTCTCCAAGGGCCGCATCTTCGACGAGACCCTGCCCCTGCTGGCCGCCGCCGGCATCGAGGTGCTGGAAGACCCCGAGAAGTCGCGCAAGCTCATCCTGCCCACCAGCCGCCCCGAGGTGCGGGTGGTGCTAGTGCGCGCCACCGACGTGCCCACCTACGTGCAGTACGGCGGCGCCGACATCGGCGTGGCGGGCAAGGACTCGCTCATCGAGCACGGCGGCCAGGGCCTGTTCCGCCCGCTCGACCTGGGGATCGCCAAGTGCCGCGTGAGCGTGGCCGTGCGCGCCGACTTCGACTACGCGCAGGCCGTGCGCCAGGGCGCGCGCCTGAAGGTGGCCACCAAGTACACCAGCATCGCGCGCGACTTCTTCGCCACCAAGGGCGTGCATGTGGACATGATCAAGCTCTACGGCAGCATGGAGCTGGCGCCGCTCACGGGCCTGGCCGATGCCATCGTCGACCTGGTCTCCACCGGCAACACGCTCAAGGCCAACCACCTCGTCGAGGTGGAGCAGATCATGGACATCAGCTCCCACCTCGTCGTCAACCAGGCCGCGCTGAAACTCAAGCAGGCGCCGCTCAAGCGCATCATCGATGCGTTCGCGTCCGCCGTTCCGCAGGATTGATCCACTATGAAATTCGTAGCTGCTCCCGCTCGCCTGTCCACCGTTTCCAGCACTTTCGAGGCTGATTTCGCGGCGCGGCTGCACTGGTCGGCCGAGCAGGACGCAGCCATCGAGCAGCGCGTGGCCGACATCCTGGCCGACGTGCAGGCGCGCGGCGACGCGGCGGTGCTCGAATACACGCAGCGTTTCGACGGCCTGCACGCGCACGGCGTGGCCGAACTGGAGCTGGCGGCCGGCGAACTGCAGGCCGCCTTCGACGGCCTGCCCGCCGCGCAGCGCGAGGCCCTCATGGCCGCCGCCGCGCGCGTGCGCCGCTACCACGAGGCGCAGAAGAAGGCCAACGGCGAGAGCTGGAGCTACCGCGACGAGGACGGCACCCTGCTCGGCCAGAAGGTCACGCCGCTCGACCGCGTGGGCATCTACGTGCCCGGCGGCAAGGCCGCTTACCCGAGCAGCGTGCTCATGAACGCCATCCCCGCGCACGTGGCGGGCGTGGGCGAGATCGTCATGGTCGTGCCCACGCCGCAGGGCGCCAAGAACCCGCTGGTGCTTGCCGCCGCGCACGTGGCCGGCGTCACGCGCGCCTTCACCATCGGCGGCGCGCAGGCCGTGGCGGCGCTGGCCTACGGCACCGCCACCGTGCCCAAGGTGGACAAGATCACCGGCCCCGGCAACGCCTACGTCGCCAGTGCCAAGAAGCGCGTGTTCGGTACCGTGGGCATCGACATGATCGCGGGCCCGAGCGAGATCCTCGTGCTGGCCGACGGCACCACGCCGCCCGACTGGGTGGCGATGGACCTGTTCAGCCAGGCCGAGCACGACGAGCTGGCGCAGTCCATCCTGCTGTGCCCCGACGCCGCCTACATCGAAGCGGTGCAGGCCGCCATCGACCGGCTGCTGCCCGGGATGCCGCGCGCCGAGATCATCGCCAAGAGCCTCACCGGCCGCGGCGCGCTGATCCTCACGCGGGACATGGAAGAGGCCTGCGCCATCAGCAACCGCATCGCGCCCGAGCACCTGGAGGTCTCCAGCAGCGACCCGCACCGCTGGGAGCCGCTGCTGCGGCACGCCGGCGCGATCTTCCTGGGCGCCTACACCAGCGAGAGCCTGGGCGACTACTGCGCCGGCCCGAACCACGTGCTGCCCACGAGCGGCACGGCGCGCTTCTCGTCGCCGCTGGGTGTCTACGACTTCCAGAAGCGCAGCAGCCTCATCGAGGTGAGCGGGCAGGGCGCACAGACGCTGGGCCGCATCGCCAGCGTGCTGGCCCACGGCGAGGGCCTGCAGGCCCACGCGCGCGCGGCCGAGATGCGCCTCACGCAGGACTGAGCGCCCAGCGCAGGCACGCGGCGGCGCGCCCGTCGGCGCTCACGCGCAGCCGCGCCGGCCCGGCGAATTGCAGGCGCTGGCCGGCCTCCAGGAAATGGTCTTCGGGACGGCCCTCGCAGGTCAGCCACACGCGCCCGCGCTCTGCTTCGAGCACGGCGGTTTCGCCCTTGCGCACGTGCAGGGTCTGCACGGGCTGCAGCGGCGCCAGGGGCTGGCGCTGCCAGGGCAGAGGGACGGGTGCAAGCAAAGCGGGGGAGGAAGCGGCGTAGTCCATGACAGCCATGGTGCGCAGGCGCCCGTGCCGCCGCCAGCCACAGCCGCAGGCGATCCGGTGCAGTACAGCGCGCCGCCGCGGCGCGTCTGTACTGGTCGGCGTGGCCGGTGTCTGTGCTGCCCGGCAGGCTGCCGGCCAGTACAGAATGCCCGCATGTCCTCTGACGAAGCCCCGCCCCTGTACCAGCAGATCGCCGGCCAGCTCGCCGAGCTGGTGCGCAACGGCACGCTTGTGCGCGGCGAGAAGCTGCCCTCGGTGCGCGCGCTCGCGCGCCAGCACGGCGTGGCGCAGACCACGGTGGTGCAGGCCTTCCACTGGCTGGAGGACGCGCGCCTGGTCGTCGCGCGGCCGCGCTCGGGCTTCTTCGTCGCACCCCGGCCAGCGCCGCTGCCCGAGCCCCAGGCCTCGCGCCCGCGCGGCCGTCCGCGCGAGGTGTCGGTGGACTGGCTGGGCCAGCGCATCCTGGGGCGCGAGCAGCCTGCGGGCCTGGTGTCGTTCAGCAGCGGCACGCCCGGGGCCGACATGCTCAACCCCGACCGCGTGCGCCGCGCCGTCACGCGCGCCGTGCAGCGCCACCGCCACCTGCTGTGCGCCTACCCTTCGGCCACGGGGCAGGAGGAGGCGCGCCGTGCGCTCGCGCGCTATGCCGTGGGGCTGGGCTGCACGCTCGACCCTGCCAACGTCATCGTCACCAGCGGCTGCATGGACAGCATCGGCCTGTGCCTGCGCGCGGTCACGCAGCCGGGCGACGTGGTGGCGATCGAGTCGCCCACGCATTTCTCCTTCCTGGAAGTGCTGCAGAGCCTGCACCTGCGCGCGCTGGAGATCCCCACGCACCCGCGCCACGGCCTGTCGCTGGACGCGCTGCAGCTCGCGCTGGACACGCAGCCGGTGAAGGCGCTGCTGCTCGTGCCCACGCTCAGCAATCCGCTGGGTGCCTGCATGCCCCAGCCCGAGCGCAGGCGCCTGGCGCAGATGGCGGCGCGCCACGGCATCGCGGTGATCGAGGATGCGATCTACAACGACCTCGCCGAGCCCGACGAGATGCGCCGCACCGTCAAGTCGTACGACACCACGGGCCACGTGATGCTGTGCGACTCGTTCTCCAAAACCCTCGCGCCGGGCCTGCGCCTCGGCTGGGTGGAGGCCGGGCGCTGGGGCGAGCGGGTGCGCGCGATCAAGGACCTGCAGTCCGGCGGCCAGTCGGCAGTGCTGGAGCTGGCGCTGGCCGACCTCATCACCCAGGCCGGCCACGCCGCCGCGATGCGCCAGCTGCGCGCGCTGGCGGCGGCGAGGCTGGACGGGGCGCGCCATGCGATCGCCGCCCACTTCCCGCCCGGCACGCGCGTGAGCGACCCGCCCGGCGGCCTGCTGCTGTGGCTGGAGCTGCCGCGCGGGCTGGACGCGGTGCGCCTGCACGAGGCCTGCCTGGCCGAGGGCATCCTCGTCGCGCCCGGCACCGTGTTCAGCGCCAGCGCGCGTTTCCGCAACTGCCTGCGCATCGGCATGGGTGGCGACTGGACGGACCGGCACCTGGACGCGCTGCGCCGCGTGGGCGACATCGCCACGCGCATGGGCGAGCAGGCCCCGGGCACCGCCTACACTCGCCGTTCCCGCGAAACCGATCCCGCCGCATGACGCCCCCCACCGCCCCCGATCCGCTGCAGCGCATCCGCCCCGACGTGCGCGCCATGCACGCCTATCCCATCCCGGATGCCACGGGCTACCTGAAGATGGATGCGATGGAGAACCCCTTCGGCCTGCCCCCCGCGCTGCAGGCCGCGCTGGGCCGGCGCCTGGGCGCGCTGGAGATCAACCGCTATCCCGGTGCGCGCCAGGGCGAACTGCGGGCCGCGTTGGCCGCGCACGCCGGTGCGCCGCAGGGCAGCGCGCTGCTGCTGGGCAACGGCTCCGACGAGCTCATCAGCCTGGTGCAGATGGCCTGCGCGCAGCCCGGGGCAGCGGTGCTCGCGCCGGTACCGGGCTTCGTCTACTACGCCATGGCCGCGCAGCAGCACGGCCTGCGCTACGTGGGCGTGGAGCTGGACGGGGAATTCCAGCTGCGCGAGCAGCCCATGCTGGACGCCATCGCCGCGCACCGCCCGGCCGTCACCTTCCTGGCCTATCCCAACAACCCCACGGCCACGCTGTGGGACGAGGGCGTGGTGCAGCGCATCGTCGACGCCGTGGCCGCGCAGGGCGGCATCGTGGTGATGGATGAGGCCTACCAGCCCTTCGCCAGCCGCAGCTGGATCGACCGCATGCGCGCCGACCCCGCGCGCAACGGCCACGTGCTGCTGCTGCGCACGCTCAGCAAGTTCGGCCTGGCGGGCGTTCGCCTGGGCTACCTGATCGGCCCGGCCGCGCTGGTGCACGAGATCGACAAGCTGCGCCCGCCCTACAACGTGAGCGTGCTCAACTGCGAGGCCGCGCTGTTCGCGCTGGAGCATGCCGGAGTTTTCGCCGCGCAGGCGGCCGAGCTGCGCGCCGCGCGCGCCGAATTGCTGGCCGCGCTGCGTGCCCTGCCCGGCGTGCTGAAGGTGTGGGACAGCGAGGCCAACATGGTGCTGGTCCGCGTGCGGGATTCCGCCAGAGTGCATGCGGGCATGGCCGCGCGCAAGGTTCTCGTCAAGAACGTTTCTACAATGCACCCATTGCTGGCCAACTGCCTGCGTCTGACGGTGGGCAGTGCCGCCGACAACGCCCAGATGCTCGCGGCGCTCCAGGCTTCCCTATGACCTCTTCCGCACTCGTTCCTTCCTCCCCCGAGCCCTGCGCCGACCGCACGGCCGAAGTCAGCCGCAACACGGCCGAAACCCGCATCACCGCGCGCGTGAACCTCGACGGCACGGGCGAGGCCCGCCTGAACACGGGCATCGGCTTCTTCGACCACATGCTCGACCAGATCGCACGCCACGGCCTCATCGACCTGGAGGTGCGCTGCGACGGCGACCTGCACATCGACGGCCACCACACGGTGGAGGACGTGGGCATCACCCTCGGCCAGTCGTTCGCGCGCGCCGTGGGCGACAAGAAGGGCATCCGCCGCTACGGCCACGCCTACGTGCCGCTCGACGAGGCGCTCTCGCGCGTGGTGGTCGATTTCTCGGGCCGCCCGGGCCTGCACCTGCACATCCCGTTCACGGCGGCGAGCATCGGCGGCTTCGACACGCAGCTCACCTACGAGTTCTTCCAGGGCTTCGTGAACCATGCGGGCGTGACCCTGCACATCGACAACCTCAAGGGCATCAACGCCCACCACCAGTGCGAGACGGTCTTCAAGGCCTTCGCGCGCGCGCTGCGCGCCGCGCTGGAGCGCGACCCGCGCGCGGCGGGCGTGATCCCGTCCACCAAGGGCTCCCTGTAGAAATTTCAAGCCAAATTGGCCTTTAACGCTTATCTGGCAAGCGCTGGCAGCTATGAATAGTGAAGCTAAAACCGTCGCGGTCGTGGACTACGGCATGGGCAACCTGCGCTCGGTCTCGCAAGCCGTGCTGGCCGCGGCGCAGGGCAGCGGCTGGCAGGTGACCGTCACCCGCCATCCCGACGAGGTGCGCGCCGCCGCCCGCGTGGTGCTGCCCGGCCAGGGCGCCATGCCCGACTGCATGCGCGAGCTGCGCGACTCGGGGCTGCTCGCCCCCGTGCTGGAGGCTGCCGCGGCCAAGCCCCTGTTCGGCGTGTGCGTGGGCATGCAGATGCTGCTGGACCACAGCGCCGAGGGCGACACGCCCGGCCTGGGCCTGATCCCGGGCGAGGTGCTCAAGTTCGACCTGGCCGGACGCACCCAGCCCGACGGCAGCCGCTACAAGGTGCCGCAGATGGGCTGGAACCGCGTGCGCCAGGCGCGCCGCGGAGGCAGCGCCCACCCGGTGTGGAACGGCGTGCCTGACGACAGCTATTTCTACTTCGTGCACAGCTTCTACGCCCGCCCGCGCGATGCGGCGCATGTGGCGGGCGAAGCCGACTACGGCCAACCCTTTGCAGCCGCCATCGCGCGCGATAATATTTTCGCCACGCAGTTCCACCCGGAAAAGAGCGCCGAGCACGGCCTGGCGCTGTTCCGCAACTTCCTGCACTGGAATCCCTGATCCTCAACCCGGCCGGGCTGCCCGTGCGCCCGAATCCTCGCTCCACATCTATGCTGCTCATCCCCGCCATCGACCTCAAGGACGGCCATTGCGTGCGCCTCAAGCAAGGTGACATGGATCAATCGACCACCTTCGGCGAAGACCCTGCCGCCATGGCGCGCAAGTGGGCGAACGCCGGCGCGCGCCGCCTGCATCTCGTCGACCTGAACGGTGCCTTCGCGGGCCAGCCCAAGAACAAGGCGGCCATCAAGTCCATCCTGGCTGAGGTGGGCGCGGACATCCCGGTGCAGCTCGGCGGCGGCATCCGCGACCTGGACACCATCGAGCGCTACATCGACGCGGGCCTGGCCTACGTCATCATCGGCACGGCGGCGGTCAAGAACCCGGGCTTCCTCAAGGACGCGTGCAGCGCCTTCGGCGGCCACATCATCGTGGGCCTGGACGCCAAGGACGGCAAGGTGGCCACCGACGGCTGGAGCAAGCTCACCGGCCACGAGGTGGTCGATCTGGCCAAGAAGTTCGAGGACTGGGGCGTCGAGTCCATCATCTACACCGACATCGGCCGCGACGGCATGCTCTCGGGCATCAACATCGAGGCCACGGTCAAGCTCGCGCAGGCGCTGACCATCCCCGTGATCGCCTCGGGCGGGCTCGCCGGCATCGCCGACATCGAGCAGCTGTGCGCCGTCGAGCGCGAGGGCGTGGAGGGCGTGATCTGCGGCCGCGCCATCTACAGCGGCGACCTGGACTTCGCGGCCGCGCAGGAGCGGGCCGATGAGCTCACGGCCTGAGGTGATCCTCGTCACCGGCGGGGCCGGTTTCATCGGCTCTCACACCTGCGCCGCGCTGGCAGTGCAGGGCGAGCGCTTCGTCATCCTCGACAACTTCTGCAACAGCCAGCGCCCGGTGCTGGAGCGCCTGGCGCGCATCACCGGCGCGCCGGTGGACTGCGTCGAGGGCGACGTGCGCGACGGCGCGCTGCTCGCGCGCGTGCTGCGGGAGCGCTCCATTGGCGCCGTCATCCATTTCGCAGGCCTCAAGGCCGTGGGCGAGTCGGTGCGCGACCCGCTGCGCTACTACGACAACAACGTGGGCGGCACGCTCACGCTGCTGGCCGCGATGCGCGATGCGGGCGTGCGCACCGTGGTGTTCTCCTCCTCGGCCACGGTGTACGGCGATCCCATCACCTCGCCCATCCGCGAGGACTTCGCGTTGCAGCCCGCCAACCCCTACGGCTGGAGCAAGCTCATGGCCGAGCAGGCGCTGGCCGACGTGGAGCGCTCCGAGCCCGGCCAATGGCGCATCGCGCGGCTGCGCTACTTCAACCCCGTGGGCGCGCACGAAAGCGGCCTGATCGGCGAAGACCCGCAGGACGTGCCGAACAACCTCATGCCCTACGTGGCCCAGGTGGCCGTGGGGCAGCGGCCGGAGCTGTCCGTCTTCGGCGGCGACTATCCCACCGAGGACGGCACCGGCGTGCGCGACTACATCCATGTGAGCGACCTGGCCGAAGGCCACGTGGCCGCGCTGCGCTACCTGCGCGCGCACCCGGGCCTGCTCACCCTCAACCTGGGCACCGGCCAGCCCGTTTCCGTACTGCAGATGGTGCATGCCTTCGAGCGCGCCAGCGGCCGCCCCGTGCCCTACCGCATCACCGACCGCCGCCCCGGCGACGTGCCTGCCTACTGGGCCGACCCGTCTCTGGCCGAGCAACGGCTGGGCTGGCGCGCCACGCGCGGCGTGGACCGCATGTGCGAGGACGTCTGGCGCTGGCAGAGCGGCGCCCATTCCTGAAGGGCCTTCTGAAGGTTTTTTCCCCATGCTTGCCAAACGCATCATTCCCTGCCTCGACGTGACCGGCGGCCGCGTGGTCAAGGGCGTCAACTTCGTCGAACTGCGCGACGCGGGCGACCCCGTGGAGATCGCCGCGCGCTACAACGCGCAGGGCGCCGATGAACTGACTTTCCTCGACATCACCGCCACCAGCGACGGGCGCGACCTGATCCTGCCGATCATCGAGGCCGTGGCCAGCCAGGTGTTCATCCCCCTCACGGTGGGCGGCGGCGTGCGCACCGTCGAAGACGTGCGGCGCCTCTTGAACGCGGGCGCGGACAAGACCAGCTTCAACTCCGCCGCCATCGCCAACCCCGACGTCATCAACGCCGCCAGCGACAAGTACGGCGCGCAGTGCATCGTGGTGGCCATCGACGCCAAGCGCCGCCAGGGCGAGGACGTGCGCGAGCGCGGCGAGGGCTGGGACGTGTACAGCCACGGCGGACGCAAGAACACCGGGCTGGACGCGGTGCAGTGGGCCTTCGACATGGCGCGCCGCGGCGCGGGCGAGATCCTGCTGACCAGCATGGACCGCGACGGCACCAAGAGCGGGTTCGACCTGCAGCTCACGCGCGCGGTGAGCGACGCGGTGGGCGTGCCCGTGATCGCCTCGGGCGGCGTGGGCAACCTCGAGCACCTGGCCGACGGTGTGCAGCAGGGCGGCGCCGACGCGGTGCTGGCCGCCAGCATCTTCCACTACGGCGAATTCACCGTGCGCGAGGCCAAGGAGCGCATGCAGGCGCGCGGCATTCCGGTCCGTCTTTGATATTTCAAGCCAAATCGGCCTCCAGCGCTTGTCCACCAAGCGCGGGCAGCTATTTCTTTGATAGTAGGAGAAGGCCGTGAGCGACAATGCCCGCATGAACTGGCTCGATCAAGTGAAATGGGACGCGCAGGGCCTGGTGCCCGCCATCGCGCAAGAGGCCGCCACGGGCGACGTGCTGATGTTCGCCTGGATGGACCGCGAGGCGCTGGCCAGGACGGCCGAGCTGGGCCGCGCGGTGTACTTCAGCCGCTCGCGCGGCAAGCTGTGGTTCAAGGGCGAGGAATCGGGCCACGTGCAGACGGTGCACGAGATCCGCCTGGACTGCGACAACGACGTGGTGCTGCTCAAGGTGACGCAGCTCGGCCACGAGCCCGGCATCGCCTGTCACACGGGGCGGCACAGTTGCTTCTTCAGCGTGCTCAAGGACGGTGCATGGCAAGCCGTCGATCCGGTCTTGAAAGACCCCGAGTCCATCTACAAATAATCCACTCATGTCCAGCAACGATTCCCTGGCCCGCCTGGCCGCCATCATCGAAAGCCGCAAGGCGGCGAACGGCGGCGACCCCGAGAAAAGCTACGTGGCCCGCTTGTTGCATAAGGGGCCCGACGCCTTTCTCAAGAAGATCGGCGAGGAAGCCACCGAGTGCGTCATGGCCGCGAAGGACGTGGACCACGGGGCGGACAAGGCCAAGCTGGTCTACGAAGTGGCCGACCTGTGGTTCCACTCGATGATCGCGCTGGCCCACTACGGGGCCACGCCGGCCGACGTGATCGCCGAGCTGGAGCGCCGCGAAGGCACCAGCGGCATCGAGGAGAAAGCCCTGCGCAAGGCCGCAGCCCGTGCAACCGAAGAAGGAGGTCCGAGGTGAACAACGACATCATCGACGTGGAGCCGAACCAGCGCGCCGAATCGCTCAAGACCGTCGGCTGGGTCAGCTACATCCTGCACCTGATCGTCGCCGTGGCGGCCGTCGTGCCGGGCGCGCAGCCCAGCGCTGCGCTGCTGATCGTGGCGCTGGTCATCGACCTCGTGAAGAAAAGCGACGCCCAGGGCACCTGGCAGGCCAGCCATTTCTCGTGGCGCATCCGCACCGTGATCTGGGCCGGGGTGCTCTACGTGGTCACCGCGCCGCTGTGGATCTTCATCTTCCCCGGCTGGATCGCCTGGGGACTGATCTCCATCTGGTTCCTCTACCGCATCGTGCGCGGCATGGTCGAGATGAACAAGGGCCAGGCCATCCATGCCTGAGGCGGGGGGCACGCAGCGGCTCAACCTCGCCCTGCAGGGCGGCGGCTCGCACGGCGCGCTCACCTGGGGCGTGCTCGACGCCCTGCTGGAAGACGGCGGCTTTTCCTTCGAGGGCGTGAGCGGCACCAGCGCCGGCGCCATGAACGCCGTGGCCCTGGCCCACGGCTTCGCCGAGGCCGCGCAGGAGCATTCCGACCCGCACGAGGCGCACCTGGCCGGCTGCGCGCAGGCGCGCGCCACGCTCACGCGGCTGTGGGAGGGCGTGGGCACGCTCGGCAGCCTGATGTGGGGCGTGCCGCTGCCGGGCGCGAAGGCGCTCATGGGCCTGTGGACCCAGTGGCTCTCGCCCTACCAGACCAATCCGCTGGACATCAACCCGCTGCGCCGTCTGCTGGAGCGCGAGGTGGACTTCGAGCGCCTGTGCGCCACGCACGCCCGCATCCCGCAAGTGTTCGTGTGCGCGACCAACGTGCGCACCGGGCGCGGTGAGATCTTCACCGGCAAGCGCCTGAGCGCCGATGCGGTGATGGCGTCCGCCTGCCTGCCCATGCTGTTCAAGGCCGTGGAGATCGGCGGCGAGCACTACTGGGACGGCGGCTATTCCGGCAACCCGGCCCTGCACCCGCTGATCTACAAGACCGAATGCAGCGACGTGCTGCTGGTGCAGATCAACCCCATCGAGCACGCGGGCGTGCCGGGCAGCGCGGCGGAAATCATGGAGCGCATGAACGAGGTGACCTTCAACGCCAGCCTGCTGGCCGAGCTGCGCGCCATCGAGTTCGTGCGCCGCCTGCTGGCCGAGGGCAAGCTGGACCCGCGCCGCTACAAGAGCGTGCGCATGCACCGCATCGACGGCGGCGCGGTGCTCGCGCCCTTCGGCTCGTCGAGCAAGGTGCGTGCGGACCTGTCCTTCGTGCGCCAGCTCTTCGCCCTGGGCCGCGAGGCCGGCGAGCAGTGGCTCGCGGGCCACCGCGGCGACGTGGGCGTGCGCCCGAGCGTGAACATCGCGGACAATGCGTAGAGCGTGCGACACGCGCTCCAACCACCATGCAACACGATCCGAACTGCCTTTTCTGCAAGATCATCGCCGGCCAGATTCCCTCGAAGAAAGTCTACGAGGACGAACAGGTCTTCGCCTTCCACGACATCCAGCCCTGGGCGCCGGTGCACTTCCTCATGGTGCCCAAGACGCACCTGCATTCCATGGCCGCCGTCACGCCGGAGCACGCGGGCCTGCTGGGCCACATGATGGCCCTGGCGCCGCGCCTGGCGCATGAGCAGGGCTGCAACCCGTACCCGGAAGGGGGCTTTCGCATCGTGGTCAACACCGGCACCGAGGGCGGGCAGGAAGTCCACCACCTGCACATGCACGTGATCGGCGGCCCGCGCCCCTGGCGCAAGGGCTGACGCCGGCAGGGATATGCGGCGGCAGGCGACATGCCCCGCGTCTAGAATGGCCTGTATTCGTTAGGAGATTTCCATGGGTTCGTTTTCCATTTGGCACTGGCTCATCGTGCTGCTCATCGTCGTGATGGTGTTCGGCACGAAGAAGCTCAAGAACATCGGCTCCGACCTCGGCGGCGCGGTCAAGGGCTTCAAGGACGGCATGAAGGACGGCGCCAGCGATGACGCCGCCTCCGCCAGCGCGCCCGCCGGCCAGGTGACCAACACCACCGCGGCCGACAAGACCACCATCGACGTCGAAGCCAAGCACAAGAGCTGATCGCGCGCGTCCATGATCGACATCGGCCTGTCCAAGATGGCGCTCATCGGCGCCGTCGCACTCATCGTCATCGGCCCCGAGAAGCTGCCGCGCGTGGCCCGTACCGTGGGCACGCTGCTGGGCAAGGCGCAGCGCTACGTGGCCGACGTGAAGGCCGAGGTCAACCGCTCCATGGAGCTGGACGAACTGCGCAAGATGAAGGATACGGTGGAGAACGCCGCGCGCGACGTGGAGCAGAGCATCCAGACCAGCGCCTCCGATTTCCAGAAGGACTGGGACGCGGGCGTGGCCGGCCTCACGTCCGACAGCAGCACGGATGACGGCGCGCTGCAGGCGGCATCTTCCTCCACCATCGTCCCGGCCTACAAGCACCCCGGCAAGAACTGGCGCCTCAAGCGCGGCGCGGTGCCGCAGTGGTACAAGTCGCGCGCCGGCGTACGCACCAAGGCGCAGTCCGGCGCGGCGCGCGTGGCGCGCTTCCGGCCCCAACGATTCCATTGACCTTTGTGACGGCGGCCGCATCGCCCGCGCGGTCCGCGTGCATGCCGCCGCTGCGGCCCCACCCCCACCATGTCCGAAACCCCCGATAAAGAAGACGAGCTGGCCGGCACCGAGCAGCCTTTCGTGCAGCACCTCATGGAGCTGCGCGACCGCCTGCTCAAGGCGCTGATCGCCGTGGGCATCGTCGCCGCGGTGCTGTTCTTCTTCCCCGGCCCCGGCCGGCTCTACGACTTCCTGGCCGCGCCGCTGGTGGCCCACCTGCCGCAGGGCGCTACGATGATCGCCACCTCGGTCATCTCGCCGTTCATGGTGCCGCTCAAGATCCTGCTGATGTCGGCCTTCCTGGTCGCGCTGCCCGTAGTGCTCTACCAGGTGTGGGCCTTCATCGCGCCGGGCCTGTACTCGCACGAGAAGAAGCTGGTGCTGCCCTTGGTGGTCTCCAGCACGGTGCTGTTCTTTATAGGCGTGGCCTTCTGCTACTTCTTCGTGTTCGGCCAGGTGTTCAGCTTCATCCAGGGCTTCGCGCCCAAGAGCATCACCGCCGCGCCGGACATCGAGGCCTACCTGGGCTTCGTGATGACCATGTTCCTGGCCTTCGGCCTGGCGTTCGAGGTGCCCATCGCCGTGGTGGTGCTGGCGCGCCTGGGCGTGGTGAGCGTGGACAAGCTCAAGAGCTTCCGCGGCTACTTCATCGTGGCCGCCTTCGTGGTCGCCGCCATCGTCACGCCGCCGGACGTGGTGTCGCAGCTGGCACTGGCCATTCCCATGTGCCTGCTCTATGAGCTGGGCATCTGGGCGGCGCAGATCTTCATCCGCACCACCAAGGCGCCGGAGGACAGCGCGGAATCGGCCTCCTGAACGATCAGGCATAAAAATAGCTGCCAGCGCTTGATGGGCAAGCGCCGGCAGCTATTTTTTTGATAGTGCTGTGGCGGATCAGCGCCGCTGCTGCAGCCGCGGGCGCGTGCCGGGCACCACGGAGACCTCCATGCGCGCATCGCCGCGCTGCAGGTCGAAGGGCGCGGCCGTGCCGGGCTTGAGGGCGGCCACCGCCGTGAGCAGCTGCGACACATTGTTGGTGGCCTTGCCATCCACGCGCAGGATCACGTCGCCCGGCCGCACGCCAGCCTGGGCCGCGGGGCCGCCCTGCAGCACGCCGGTGATGATGACGCCCTCGGTGGCCTGCACGCCGAAGGTCTGTGCCAGCTCGGGCGACAGCTCGTTGGGCTCCACGCCGATCCAGCCGCGCGTCACCTGGCCGTCGCGCACGATGCCGTCCAGCACCAGCTTGGCGGTGGAAACGGGGATGGCGAAGCCGATGCCCATGCTGCCGCCCGAGCGCGAATAGATGGCGGTGTTGACGCCCATGAGGTTGCCGTTCACGTCCACCAGCGCGCCGCCGGAATTGCCGGGGTTGATGGCCGCGTCGGTCTGGATGAAGTTCTCGAAGGT
Source organism: Acidovorax sp. MR-S7 (assembly GCF_000400995.2). Classification (GTDB taxonomy): domain Bacteria; phylum Pseudomonadota; class Gammaproteobacteria; order Burkholderiales; family Burkholderiaceae_C; genus MR-S7. The sequence goes on from NZ_DF238937.1 coordinate 81,305, forward strand.
GTTGATGCCGAGCTGGCTGCGCCCCAGCGCCGAGACGATGCCGCTGGTCACCGTCTGGCCCACGCCGAAGGGGTTGCCGATGGCCAGCACCTGGTCGCCCACGGCGAGCTGGTCCGAGTCGCCCAGCACGATCACGGGCAGCTTGTCGAGCTCGACCTTCAGCACGGCCAGATCGGTCTCGGGGTCGGTGCCGATCACGGTGGCGCGCGCGCGGCGGCTGTCGGTGAGCGTCACCTCGATCTCGTCGGCGCCTTCCACCACGTGGTTGTTGGTGAGGATGTAGCCGTCGGGGCTGATGATCACGCCGCTGCCCAGACCCGTCTGCGCCTGCGTGCCCTGGTCGCCGAAGAAGAACTGGAACCACGGGTCGTTGCTGCGCGGATGGCGCACGGCCTTGCTGGTGTTGATGCTCACCACCGCTGGCGCCGCCTTGCGCGCCGCGGCGCTGAAGCTGCCCGCGGCGGGCTGCGCGACGGGGGCGGAGGGCGCCTCGATCAGCGAAATGCCCGCGCTGCTCCTGGTAGCGCCGCGCTGCAGCCAGCTGGGCTGCAGGGTGGCGACGACGAAGTAGGCGGCGGCGAGCACCGTCACGGCTTGGGAAAACAGCAACCAGTAGCGCTTCATGATGCGGGGCTTCGGCTCGAGGGAGGAAAACGCCGCCATTGTCGCGCGTTTGCGGGGAGCGGCCGGGCGCAGGCCCCGGCCCTGTGCACGGCAGGGGAAACGGGCAGTGCCCTGAAAGAAACTAGGGTTAACCCTAGAATGAAGTCCGCTGCATCGGCCATCCGTTCCCTGCGGCCCGGCGCACCCGCCCGGCCTGCATGCCCAGACCCTATCCGGATCGTTCCCTGAACTGGCCCGCTGCCCTGCTGCCAAGCGCCCAGGGCCCGCGCAGCGCTCGCAAGTTAGCCGGAACGCATCCCATGACCACACTCATCTCCGCCGCGCCCCTCCCGGGCACGGGCGCACACCATCGTCCCCTGACCCGCGGCGACTACAAGACGCTGGGCCTGTCCGCCCTGGGCGGCACGCTGGAGTTCTACGACTTCGTCGTCTTCGTCTTCTTCGCCAACGTGATCGGTGCGCTGTTCTTCCCTCCCAGCCTGCCCGACTGGATGCGCCAGCTGCAGACGCTGGGCATCTTCGCGGCGGGCTACCTCGCGCGACCCATCGGCGGCGTGCTGATCGCGCACTTCGGCGACATCCTGGGCCGCAAGCGCATGTTCACGCTCTCCATCTTCCTGATGGCCGTGCCCACGCTGGTCATCGGCCTGCTGCCTACGTACGCGGCCATCGGCGTGGCCGCGCCCATCCTGCTGCTGCTGATGCGCGTGCTGCAGGGCGCGGCCATCGGCGGCGAGATGCCAGGCGCCTGGGTGTTCGTGGCCGAGCACGCACCCGCGCGGCACTACGGCTTCGCCATCGGCGCGCTGACCTCGGGCATCACGGGCGGCATCTTCCTGGGCTCCATCCTCGGCGTGTGGCTCAACAGCACCTATAGCCAGGCAGAGATCCACGACTGGGCCTGGCGCATTCCGTTCATCCTGGGCGGCGTGTTCGGGCTGGTGTCGGTGTACCTGCGCCGCTTCCTCGAAGAAACGCCGATCTTCAAGGAACTGCAGGCGCGCAAGGCCGAGGGGCGCGAGCTGCCCATCAAGACCATCCTGCGCGACCACCGCGAGGCCTGCGTGCTGGTGGCGCTCATGACCTGGGTGCTCTCCACCGCCATCGTGGTCGTGGTGCTGCTCGCGCCGTCCTACCTGCAGAAGGTGTTCCACATCGAGCCGGCGCTGGCGCTCAAGGCCAACGCGGTCGCCACGGTCACGCTCACGCTGGGCTGCGTGTTCTGGGGCTGGCTGTCCGACCGGGCCGGTACGCGCGCCGCCATGGCCGTCGGCTGGCTGGGCATGAGCACTACCTGCTACTGGTTCTACCTGGGCCTGCCGGGCGATGCGGCCTCGCTCGTCTGGCACTATGGCCTGGCGGGCTTCTTCGTGGGCGCCATTGCGCTGCTGCCGGTGGTCGGCGTGCGTGCTTTCCCGCCGGCGGTGCGCTTCACGGGCCTGTCGTTCGCCTACAACCTGGCCTATGCCGTGTTCGGCGGGCTCACGCCCATGCTGGTGTCGGTGTGGCAACAGGCCGACGTGATGGCGCCCGCGCACTACGTGGGCGCGATGGGCGTGCTGGGCGCGGCCATCGGGTTCTGGCCGCTGGCCTGCCGGGGCTGGCAGGCACGATCGGCAGCACAATTGCGGGCATGACCACCCGACAGGAACTGCTCTCCCATTTCGACGCGCTGCTGCAGCCCGAGCGCTTCAAGGACTACGGCCCCAACGGCCTGCAGGTTGAGGGCCGGCCCGAGATCCACCGCATCGTCAGCGGCGTGACGGCCAGCCGCGCACTGATCGATGCGGCTATTCGCCAGGAGGCCGATGCCATCTTCGTGCACCACGGCCTGTTCTGGCGCGGCATGGACGGCCGCGTGACCGGCTGGATGAAGCAGCGCCTGCAGCGGCTGCTGGCGCACGACATCAACCTCTTCGCCTACCACCTGCCGCTGGACGCGCACCCTGAACTGGGCAACAACGCGCAGCTCGGCCGCGTGCTCGGCTGGCAGGCCGACCAGCGCTTCGGCGACCAGGAGCTGGGCTTCGCCGCGCACGCCGATTTCGCCGGTGCCGCCGATCTGGCCGCCCATGTGCAGGCCGTGCTGGGCCGTAGCGTGACGCTGGCCGATCCCGAGGACGCGCGCCCCATCCGCCGCGTGGCCTGGTGCACGGGCGGCGCGCAGGGCTTCTTCGAGGCCGCCATCGCCGCAGGGGCCGACGCCTTCCTCACCGGTGAAATCTCCGAGCCCCAGGCCCATCTGGCGCGCGAGACGGGCGTGGCCTTCATCGCTGCGGGCCACCATGCCACCGAGCGCTACGGCGCGCCCGCCGTCGCGGCGCACGTGGCGGCGCAACTGGGGCTGTCGCATGAATTCATCGAGATCGATAATCCCGCCTGACTATCGTTTTGATAGCTGCTTGCGCTTGTTGGTTAAGCGATGGAGGCTGATTTGACCCATATTCCCCTCATCGCCATCACACAGGGCGACCCCGCAGGCATCGGCCCCGAGATCGTCGCCAAGGCGTTCCGCGACGCGCCGCACGAGATGCGCGGCTGCTTCGCCGTGGGCGACGTGGCCACGCTGCGCCGAGCCGCCGCGTGCATCGGGCGGCCTGGCGTGCCCGGCCTGCCCGTGGCCTGCATCGACGGCCCGCAGGACGCGCATGGCGTGCCGCCGCGCTGCCTGCCCGTGCTGCAGTTGCCCGGCCTCGCGGGGCCGGCGCCGTGGGGCGTGGTGAGCGCGCAGGCCGGGCGCGATGCGGCCGCCTGCGTGGTCTGGGCCGCGCGCGCCGCACTGCGCGGGGAGATCGCCGCCCTGGTCACCGCGCCGCTGCACAAGGAGGCGCTGGCCGCGGCTGGCGTGGACTTTCCCGGACACACCGAGCTGTTGCAGGCCGAGGCCGCGCACCACGCGGGCGTGCCCGTGGCACGCATGCCGGTGCGCATGATGCTGGCCAACGACGAGCTGCGCACGGTGCTGGTCAGCATCCACGTCGCGCTGCGCGAGGCGATCGCCGCCGTCACGCCGGACAACGTGCTGCAGACCCTGCGCATCACGCATGCGGCGCTGTCGCGCAGCCTGGGCCGCGCGCCGCGCATCGGCGTGGCAGGGCTCAACCCGCATGCAGGCGAGGGCGGCCTGTTCGGCCGCGAGGAACTGGACGCCATCGCCCCGGCCATCGCCGCGGCGCGCGCCGAGGGCATCGACGCGCACGGCCCGCATGCGCCCGACACCATCTTCATGCGCGCACGCAGTGCGCCTGGGCGCGCGGGCGAGTTCGACGTGGTGCTGGCCATGTACCACGACCAGGGGCTGATCCCCGTGAAGTACCTCGGCGTGGACAAGGGCGTGAACGTGACGCTGGGCCTGCCGCTGGTGCGCACCAGCCCGGACCACGGCACTTCGTTCGACATCGCGGGGCAGGGCGTGGCCGATGCCTCCAGCCTCGTCGAGGCCGTGCGCATGGCGCGCAGGCTGGCCGCGTAAAAAAGCCCGCTCATCGGCGGGCTTGGGGGGTCAGCGCTTGAGGCTGTCGCGGATCTCGCGCAGCAGCTGGATGTCCTCCGGCGTGGCCGCCGGTTCGGCCGGCGCGGGAGGCGCCTCGCGCTTGAGGCGGTTGATCTGCTTGACCATCATGAAGATGATGAACGCGAGGATGACGAAGTTCACCAGCACGGTAATGAAGCTGCCATAGGCCAGCACGGGCACGCCGGCCTTGCGCAGCGCATCTAGCGTATGCGGCGTGCCTGCGGGCACGCTGCCCAGTACCAGGAACAGGTTGGAGAAGTCCAGCTTGCCGAACACCAGGCCGACGACAGGCATGATGAGGTCGCTGACCACCGAGTCGACGATCTTCCCGAATGCCCCTCCGATGATCACGCCCACGGCCAGATCGATCACGTTGCCCTTGACCGCGAACTCCCTGAATTCTTGTGCGATTCCCATGCCACTCGTCCTTTGATATAGATGAAAACACTGAAGTATTGCCTAGCTTACTGGGGTTCACCGCGTTGGAATAACCATTTTCACTCCGCTACAATTTGCGGTTGACCCCCCAATAGCGATGCATACCGAGGATCCCCATGAGTGAAACTCCGATCGACTCCAGCAAGCGGACGTGGCTGATTGCGTCCGGCTGCGCTGGTGCGGTGGGCGGCGTGGCGACCGCCGTTCCTTTTGTGAGCACGTTCCAGCCCTCCGAAAAGGCCAAGGCTGCGGGCGCTGCCGTCGAGGTGGATATCTCGGGGCTCAAGCCCGGCGAGAAGATCACCGTGGAATGGCGCGGCAAGCCCGTGTGGATCGTCAAGCGCACGCCCGAGCAGCTCGCGGAGCTGCCCAAGCTCGACAGCCAGCTGGCCGACCCGCAGTCCAAGCGCAATCCCGCCGAACTCACGCCCGAATACGCGCGCAACGAGTGGCGCTCCATCAAGCCCGAGGTGCTGGTGGCCGTGGGCATCTGCTCGCACCTGGGCTGCTCGCCCTCCGACAAGTTCACGCCGGGCGCGCAGCCTTCGCTGCCCGACGACTGGAAGGGCGGCTTCCTGTGCCCCTGCCATGGCTCCACCTTCGACATGGCCGGCCGCGTGTTCAAGAACAAGCCCGCGCCCGACAACCTCGAAGTGCCGCCGCACACGTACCTGTCGGAGACCAAGCTCCTGATCGGTGAAGACAAGACGGCTTGAGGGAGACAGAACACATGGCTGCTTACCGCGAATTCAAGGAACTCTCGCCCAACGCCTCGGCGGGCGCGAAGGTCACCAACTGGCTGGAGAACCGTTTCCCCACGGCCTTCGATGCCTACAAGGTGCACATGTCGGAGTACTACGCTCCGAAGAACTTCAACTTCTGGTACATCTTCGGCTCGCTGGCCCTGCTGGTGCTGGTGATCCAGATCGTCACCGGCATCTTCCTCGTGATGCACTACAAGCCCGATGCCGCCAAGGCGTTCGAGTCGGTCGAGTACATCATGCGCGACGTGCCCTGGGGCTGGCTGATCCGCTACATGCACTCCACGGGGGCCTCCGCCTTCTTCGTGGTCGTGTACCTGCACATGTTCCGCGGCCTGCTCTACGGCAGCTACCGCAAGCCGCGCGAGCTGGTCTGGATCTTCGGCTGCGCCATCTTCCTGGCCCTCATGGCCGAGGCCTTCATGGGCTACCTGCTGCCCTGGGGCCAGATGTCCTACTGGGGCGCACAGGTGATCGTGAACCTGTTCTCGGCCATCCCCTTCATCGGCCCCGACCTGGCGCTGCTGATCCGCGGCGACTACGTGGTGGGCGACGCGACGCTGAACCGCTTCTTCAGCTTCCACGTGATCGCCGTGCCGCTGGTGCTGCTGGGCCTGGTGGTGGCACACTTGCTGGCGCTGCACGATGTGGGCTCCAACAACCCCGACGGCATCGAGATCAAGGGCCCTGGCAAGCCCGTGGACGAGCACGGCCATCCGCTGGACGGCGTGCCCTTTCATCCGTACTACACGGTGCACGACATCCTGGGCGTGTGCGTGTTCCTGTTCATCTTCTCGGCCGTGGTGTTCTTCGCGCCCGAGTTCGGCGGCTACTTCCTGGAGTACAACAACTTCATTCCCGCCGACCCGCTGAAGACGCCTTCGCACATCGCTCCGGTGTGGTACTTCACGCCGTTCTATTCGATGCTGCGTGCCATCACGAGCGAGATGATGTATGCGCTGATCGCCTGCGTGGTGCTGGGCGCGGGCTACGGCATCCTCAAGGGCAAGCTGCCCGGCTTCGTTAAGGGCGGCATCGCGATCGCCGCCGCCCTGGCCATCGTGCTCATGCTCTCCATCGACGCCAAGTTCTGGGGCGTGGTGGTGATGGGCGGCGCCGTGGTCATCCTGTTCTTCCTGCCCTGGCTCGACCAGAGCCCCGCGCGTTCGATCCTCTACCGTCCGGACTGGCACAAGTACCTGTACGGCGTGTTCGTGATCGTGTTCGTGATCCTGGCCTACCTGGGGGTGCAGCCGCCCTCGCCGATCGGCGAGCGGGTGTCGCAGGTCGGCACGCTGTTCTACTTCGGTTTCTTCCTGCTCATGCCCTGGTGGAGCCGCCTGGGCGAACCCAAGCCCGTGCCCGAGCGCGTGACCTTCGCCCCGCATTGAGCTGGAGAACACAACAATGAAGAAACTCATCCTCACGTTGATCGCTGCGCTGGGCATTGCCTCGGGCGCGCAAGCTGCCGAAGGCGGTATCGCCTGGGACAAGGCGCCCGTCAACACCAGCGACACGGCTTCGCTGCAGAACGGCGCCAAGCTGTTCGTCAACTACTGCCTGAACTGCCACTCGGCAGCCTTCATGCGTTTCAACCGCCTCAAGGACATCGGCCTCACCGACCAGCAGATCAAGGACAACCTGCTGTTCACCACCGACAAGGTGGGCGAGACCATGAAGTCCGCCATCGACCCGCGCCAGGCCAAGGAGTGGTTCGGCGCCAACCCGCCGGACCTCACCGTGATCGCGCGCTCGCGCGCCGGACATGGTGGCACGGGTGCGGACTATCTCTACACCTTCCTGCGCACCTTCTACCGCGACGACACCAAGGCCACCGGCTGGAACAACCTTGCCTTCCCGAGCGTGGGCATGCCCCACGCCCTTTGGCAGCTGCAGGGCGACCGCCGCCCGGTCTTCGAGGAGCATCAGAGCCACGGCAGGGTGGAGCATATCTTCAAGGGCTGGGAGCAGGTCTCGGCCGGCAGCATGACGCCGCTGCAATACGACCAGGCTGTGGGTGATCTCGTCAACTATCTGCAGTGGATGGGCGAGCCGGCGCAAAATACGCGGGTTCGCATCGGCGTCTGGGTGCTGATCTTCCTGGGCGTCTTCACCGTCATCGCCTGGCGGCTGAACGCGGCGTTCTGGAAGGACATCAAGTAAGCGCTAGACTCTCGCCGCGCTTTCCCGGCGCTGCCACGCCTGTACAGAGTGGGTGCTACAGCACCCACTCTTTTGATTTTTAGGAGCTGCCCACCATGATGGTGCTTTATTCGGGTACGACCTGCCCCTTTTCCCATCGCTGCCGTTTTGTCCTGTTCGAGAAGGGCATGGACTTCGAGATCCGCGATGTGGACCTGTACAACAAGCCCGAAGACATCAGCGTGATGAACCCCTATGGCCAGGTGCCCATCCTGGTCGAGCGTGACCTGATCCTCTACGAGTCGAACATCATCAACGAGTACATCGACGAGCGCTTTCCGCACCCGCAGCTGATGCCGGGCGACCCGGTGGACCGCGCGCGCGTGCGCCTGTTCCTGCTGAATTTCGAGAAGGAGCTGTTCGTCCATGTGAACACGCTCGAATCCCGCGCCACCAAAGGCAACGAGAAGGCACTGGAAAAGGCGCGCGCCCACATCCGCGACCGCCTGACCCAACTGGCGCCCGTGTTCCTCAAGAACAAGTACATGCTGGGCGAAGGCTTTTCCATGCTGGACGTGGCCATCGCGCCGCTGCTGTGGCGCCTGGACTACTACGGCATCGAGCTGTCGAAGAACGCCGCCCCCCTGCTGAAGTATGCGGAGCGCATCTTCTCGCGGCCGGCCTACATCGAGGCGCTGACGCCATCCGAAAAGGTCATGCGCAAGTAAACCGCATTCGTCGCCGCGCATCATGAACGCCCAGGATTTCACTTCCACGCGCCCGTACCTCATCCGGGCCCTGTACGAGTGGTGCACGGACAACGGGTTCACGCCCTACCTCGTCGTGCGCGTCAACGACTCCGTGCAGGTACCCCGCGAATACGTCAACAACGGCGAGATCGTGCTGAACGTGAGCTACGACGCCACGAGCGCGCTGCAGCTTGGCAACGATTTCATCGAGTTCAAGGCCCGCTTCGGTGGGGAGCCGCGCGACATCATGGTGCCGGTGCGCCGCGTCGTCGCCATCTATGCGCGGGAAAATGGGCAGGGCATGGCCTTCCCGCTGGAAGACGACGTGGTGGCGCCCCAGGATGAGCAGCAAGCCACGGGTGCGGCCACTGCAGCCCCCAGCGCACCGGAACGCAGCCCGGTGCAGCTCCAGTCCGTGGAGAGCGTGGCAGACGACGGCGAGGAGCCGCCACGCCCGCAGCCGCCTGCTGGCAGCGGTGCCCGCCCGTCCTTGAAGCGGGTCAAATAACGCCGTCTCCCGCCGGAGTGCCGAGGGTGAAAACCCCGGCATTTGGCGGCTAGAATGCAGCCTCTCGCCGGTTTAGCTCAGTTGGTAGAGCACCCGCCTTGTAAGCGGTAGGTCGTCAGTTCGAATCCGACAACCGGCACCAACTTCCCCACCTCTTTCGCCCATCGGGCCGCCCGCCGGCTCAGGTTTGAATTTTCAGGCGAATGGAGGTAACCTCCCACCCCCGATTGCGCAGTTGCGCCTGAAATGCCGGCAGCAACTGCCGCACCTTGGCCGCTGCCGCATTGCTCCGCACCAGCAGGCACCAGCAGGTGCCTTCGATCGGCCCGGCTTGAAGCGCGGGCCGGAGCAAGGGAGGAATCAATGTCTCGATGGCTTTCAGCCGGTCGCTGGACTCGCGGGTCAGCGCAGTCAAGCGGGCCAGGGTGGGCGACTCCTGGCTGGCCTGCTGGAGCGAGATGGCGTAATGGCGGCGGTTCATGGCAAGAAAGTGATCGCCAACGGAGGGGACACACGTTGTGCATGTGATTATCACGGATGCCCGGCTGGCACGAAGCCGGGCCATACACCTTGGAGGGGGGCAACTGGCCGTGGCTGCAACCCTGCTGTGCCTGCTGCTGATGCTGGCGGCGGCCGGTGCGTACCACTGGTTGCGGCAATGGCCCGGCACGGACGGGGGCGCGCCGGCGGCGATGCAGGAGGATGTCCAGCAGCGTGAGCGCTTCATGCGGGCCAACATCGACGCGATGGCCCGCAAGCTGGGAGAGATGCAGGCACGGCTGATGCAGCTCGAATCGCTCGGCGAGCGCGTGATGGGCCTGGCCGGCATGCCGCCGCTCGATACCTCCCGCGTGCCGGGGCAGGGCGGCGCCCTGGTGTCGGGCCATTCCCTGAGCATGCAGGAGCTGGACGCAGCGCTGGACGACCTGGCGGCGCTGACGGACCGGCGCGTGGATCTGATGACCGTGGTGGAGTCGCGTTTGTTCGACCAGCACATCCGCAAGCACCTGGTGCCCACGCAGGCCCCGGTGCTGGGGCGCTCGGTGGGCTCGCCGTTCGGCTGGCGCATCGACCCGCTCACGGGGCAGTCGGCCTTGCATACCGGCCTGGACTTCCCCGCCGACACGGGCACGGCGATCGTGGCGGCGGCCGGGGGCGTGGTGATCGCGCAGGAGTACCACCCCGCCTATGGCAACATGGTCGAGATCGACCACGGCAACCAGTTGATCACCCGGTACGCGCATGCCTCCCGCACGATGGTCAAGCTGGGAGACCTGGTCCGGCGCGGGCAGAAGATCGCAGAGGTCGGCACGTCGGGGCGCTCCACCGGTCCCCACCTGCATTTCGAGGTGTGGGTGCAAGGCGTGCCGCAGGACCCGCAGAAATTCCTGACCGCCGGCCAGGACGCGCGGGAGGTGCCGGTGGCGGCGGCCCGCCCTGCCAAGGCCGACGTGGCACGACGGTAGAATCCTCGATCCGTGCCCCGCCGTTCCCGCGTTGCAGTTGCTTGCAATCCAGGCGGTGGCCCCCATCTGAATTCATTCATCTTAGGGATTCCGGCCGCTCTGCCGCTTTCGTGATGCGCAGCGCGGTCCTGTTCGCATGGCCACCAACTTTCTCACCAAACTATTCGGCAGCCGCAACGACCGGCTGCTCAAGCAATACCGCAAGACGGTCGCTCGCATCAATGCGATGGAGCCGGAATACGAGAAGCTGAGTGACGAAGCGCTGCGCGGCAAGACGCAGGAATTCAAGGACCGCATCGCCAAGGGCGAAACGCTCGACGCGCTGCTGCCCGAGGCCTTTGCCGTGGTGCGCGAGGGCTCCAAGCGCATCATGAAGATGCGCCACTTCGACGTGCAGCTCATCGGCGGCATGGCGTTGCACCACGGCAAGATCGCCGAAATGCGCACGGGCGAGGGCAAGACGCTGACGGCCACGCTGCCCGTGTACCTGAACGCGCTTTCGGGCAAGGGCGTGCACGTGGTGACCGTGAACGACTACCTGGCCGGCCGCGACGCGCAGTGGATGGGGCGCCTCTACAACTTCCTGGGCCTCACGGTGGGCATCAACCTGCCGCAGATTCCGCGCGAGGAAAAGCAGGCCGCCTACGGCGCCGACATCACCTACGGCACGAATAACGAGTACGGCTTCGACTACCTGCGCGACAACATGGTCTACGACGCGCGCGAGCGCGTTCAGCGTGCCTTGAACTACGCCATCGTGGACGAGGTGGACTCCATCCTGATCGACGAGGCGCGCACGCCGCTCATCATCAGCGGCCAGGCCGAGGACCACACGGCCATGTACGTCTCCATCAACAAGGTGGTGCCGCTGCTGGTACGCCAGGAGGGCGAAGCGGACCCGCGCACCGGTGAGGGCGTCGTCAAGCCCGGCGACTTCACGGTGGACGAGAAAACCCATCAGGTATTCCTGACCGAGCAGGGGCACGAGAACGCCGAGCGCATCCTGGCCAGCCAGGGGCTGCTGCCCGAGGGCGCCTCGCTCTACGACCCTGCGAACATCTCGCTGGTGCACCACCTGTACGCAGCGCTGCGGGCCAACCACCTGTACCACCGCGACCAGCACTACGTGGTGCAGAACGGCGAGATCGTGATCGTGGACGAGTTCACGGGCCGCCTGATGGCCGGCCGCCGCTGGAGCGAGGGCCTGCACCAGGCCGTCGAGGCCAAGGAGGGCGTGGAGATCCAGGCCGAGAACCAGACCATGGCCTCGATCACCTTCCAGAACTATTTCCGCCTCTACGGCAAGCTAGCCGGCATGACCGGCACGGCCGATACCGAAGCCTACGAGTTCCAGGAAATCTACGGCCTGGAAACCGTGGTCATCCCCCCCAACCGCCCGAGCAAGCGCGACGACCAGCTCGACCGCGTGTACAAGACCACGCGCGAGAAATACGAAGCGGCCATCGCCGACATCCGCGAGTGCCACGAACGCGGCCAGCCGGTGCTGGTGGGCACCACGTCGATCGAGAACTCCGAAATCATCGACGACCTGCTGAACAAGGCCGGCCTGCCGCACCAGGTGCTCAACGCCAAGCAGCATGCGCGCGAGGCCGACATCGTGGCCCAGGCGGGCCGCCCCGGCATGATCACCATCGCCACCAACATGGCGGGCCGCGGCACCGACATCGTGCTCGGCGGCAACGTGGAGAAGGCCGTGGCCGCGCTGGAGGCCGACGAATCGCTCTCCGAAGCCGAACGCACCCAGCGCATCGAGGAATTGCGCGCGCAGTGGAAGCTCGACCACGAGAAGGTCACGGCGCTGGGCGGCCTGCGCATCATCGCCACCGAGCGGCACGAGTCGCGCCGCATCGACAACCAGCTGCGTGGCCGCTCGGGCCGCCAGGGTGACCCCGGCTCCTCGCGCTTCTACCTGAGCTTGGACGACCAGCTCATGCGCATCTTCGCGGGCGACCGCGTCAAGGCCATCATGGACCGCCTGAAGATGCCCGACGGCGAGGCCATCGAGGCGGGCATCGTCACGCGCAGCATCGAGAGCGCGCAGCGCAAGGTCGAGGCGCGCAACTTCGACGTCCGCAAGCAGCTGCTCGAATACGACGACGTCGCCAACGACCAGCGCAAGGTCATCTACCAGCAGCGCAACGAGATCCTGGATGCGGCCGACCTGGCCGGCCTGATCTCGGCCATGCGCGACGACTGCCTTACCGACGTGGTGCGCCAGTACGTGCCTGCCGAATCGGTCGAAGAGCAGTGGGACCTGCCGGCGCTGGAGAAGGCGCTGGTCTCCGACTGGCAGGTGCCGCTGGCGCTGCAGCAGGAGGTCGAAGGCTCCGAAGCCATCACGGACGACGAGATCCTGCAGAAGGTGCTGGACGCCGCGCGCGCCGCGTTCGACGCCAAGGTGGCCATGGTGGGCGGGGACAACTTCACCCAGTTCGAGCGCATGGTGTTGCTGCAGAGCTTCGACACCAGCTGGCGCGACCACCTCAGCGCGCTCGACTACCTGCGCCAGGGCATCCACCTGCGCGGCTATGCGCAGAAGCAGCCCAAGCAGGAATACAAGCGCGAGGCGTTCGAGCTGTTCCGCCAGCTGATCGACCAGGTCAAGAACGAAGTCACGCGCGTGATGATGACCGTTCAGGTGCAGTCCAGTGCACAGGTGGACGAGGCCGCCCAGGCGCTAGAGCAGCGCGGCGAGAACATCGGCAACGTGACCTACAGCGCGCCCAACGAATCCGGCGGCGTGGACACCACCATCAACGCCGACGGCGCTGCCGCGCTCAACCTGCCCGAAGGCGTGCGCGTGGGCCGCAACGATCCCTGCCCCTGCGGCAGCGGCAAGAAGTTCAAGCAGTGCCACGGCAAGCTGGCCTGATGCTTTCTCTGGACTGAACACGGGCTGCGGCCCGTGTTTTGCATTTTTCAAGGACGACGACCATGCCTGTGAATCTCTCTGCTCCCATCGCATCCGACCTGCATGCCGTGCCCGGCGTGCGCATCGGCGTGGCCGAAGCCGGCGTGCGCAAGGCCCACCGCAAGGACCTGACCGTGTTCCTGCTCGATGAAGGCGCCACCGTCGCGGGCGTGTTCACCAAGAACCGTTTCTGCGCTGCGCCCGTGCAGGTCTGCCGCGAGCACCTGGAGGGAGGCCAGGCCATCCGCGCGATGGTGGTCAACACCGGCAACGCCAACGCCGGCACAGGGGCCGACGGCCTGGCGCGCGCGCGCGCCACCTGCGCGGCGCTCGCGGGCCGCCTGGGACTGGACGCGCGGCAGGTGCTGCCGTTCTCCACCGGGGTGATCATGGAGCCGCTGCCCGTGGACCGCATCGAGGCCGGCCTGCCCGCCGCGCTGGCCGATGCGCAGCCCGCGCACTGGGCGCGCGCGGCCGAGGGCATCATGACCACCGACACGCTGCCGAAGGCGTTCAGCACGCAGGTACAAATCGGCGGCACCACGGTGACCATCACCGGCATCTCCAAGGGGGCAGGCATGATCCGGCCCAATATGGCGACCATGCTGGGCTTCCTGGCCACCGATGCGTGCATCGCTCCCGCACTGGTGCAGCAGCTCGTGCGCGAGCTGGCCGACCAGTCCTTCAACCGCGTGACCATCGACGGCGACACGTCCACCAATGACTCGTTCGTGCTCGTCGCCACGCACCAGGCCGCGCACGCGCCCATCACATCGCTCGATAGTGACGAAGGTGGCGCGCTCAAGGCCGCGCTGCTGGAAGTGGCGCAGAAACTCGCCCAGTCCATCGTGCGCGACGGCGAGGGAGCGACCAAGTTCATCACCGTGCGCGTCGAGGGCGGCCGCACCGGCGAGGAATGCCGCCAGGTGGCCTACGCCATCGCGCACTCGCCGCTGGTCAAGACGGCCTTCTTCGCCAGCGACCCGAACCTGGGCCGCATCCTCGCGGCCGTGGGCTACGCGGGCATCGAGGATCTCGACCAGACGCTCATCGACCTGTACCTCGACGACGTGCACGTGGCCGTGCAGGGCGGGCGCAACCCCGCCTACCGCGAGGAGGACGGCCAGCGCGTGATGAAGCAAAGCGAGATCACCGTGCGCGTGGTGCTCGGGCGCGGCGACGCGGCCGACACCGTCTGGACCTGCGACCTGAGCCACGAGTACGTGACCATCAACGCCGACTACCGCTCCTGATCGCTATTTGTTTAATAGCTGCTTGCGCTTGATGCGCAAGCGCTAGAGGCCAAAATGAACGAAAAACTCGACCACTTGCTGCTGCGCGCCGAGCAGCTCATCGCCCGCATCGAATCCGTGCTGCCCCAGCCGCTCACCGCGCCCGACTGGAGCCAGTCCGTGGCCTGGCGCTACCGCAAGCGCAGCAGCGGCCACGGCACGCTGGAACCCGTGCGCCAGGTGGCGGTGATGCGCCTGGACGACCTCAAGGAAATCGACGCGCAGAAGGAGAAGGTGCAGCGCAACACCGAGCAGTTCGTCCATGGGCGCACAGCCAACAACATGCTGCTGACGGGGGCGCGCGGCACGGGCAAGTCCTCGCTCATCAAGGCCTGCCTGCACCAGTACGCGCCGCAGGGCCTGCGCCTGATCGAGGTGGACAAGGCCGACCTGACCGACCTGCCCGACATCGTGGACGTGTGCTCGGGCCGGCCCGAGAAATTCATCGTCTACTGCGACGACCTGAGCTTCGAGGAGGGCGAGGCGGGCTACAAGGCGCTCAAGTCCATCCTCGATGGCTCGGTGGCCGCGGCCACGCCCAACGTGCTGGTCTACGCGACGAGCAACCGGCGCCATCTGCTGCCCGAGCAGATGAAGGACAACCTGAGCTACACCACGTCGGCCGACGGCGAGATCCACCCGGGTGAGGTGGTGGAAGAGAAGATCTCCCTGTCCGAGCGCTTCGGCCTCTGGGTGAGCTTCTACCCGTTCAGCCAGGAGGAATACCTGGCCATCGTTGCGCAGTGGCTGTCCGCGCTGGGCGTGCCGCAGGCCACCATCGAGGCGGCACGGCCCGAGGCGCTGGTCTGGGCGCTGGAGCGCGGCTCGCGCTCGGGCCGCGTGGCCTACCAGTTCGCGCGCGACTTCGCCGGGCGCCAGGGCGCATGAGCCGCAAGCACACCGAGGTGGCCGTCGGCATCCTGCTGCGGGATGACGGCGCGCTGCTGCTGTCCACCCGGCCTGAGGGCAAGCCGTATGCGGGCTACTGGGAATTTCCCGGCGGCAAGATCGAGGCGGGCGAGACGGTGGAGCAGGCGCTGCGCCGCGAACTGATCGAGGAGCTGGGCGTGACCATCGGCCCCGCCGAGGTCTGGAAGGTGACGGAGCACGACTATCCGCACGCGCTCGTGCGCCTGCACTGGTGCAAGGTGCATGCATGGCAGGGCGAGTTCGAGATGCGCGAGGGTCAGGCGATGCGCTGGCAGCAGTGGCCGGTGCAGGTGCGGCCCGTGCTGCCCGGTGCCTATCCCGTGCTGCAGTGGCTGGCCGAGGAGCGCGGCGAGGCGTTCGATCCGTCCGTGCTGGGCTGAGCAGCAAAAACCATAGCTGCCAACACTTGCCCGGCAAGCGCTAGAGGCCGATTTCATGCAAATTCAGGAGAGGCGTTTGGGGTCGCCGTATTCGGCGTCCTCGGGCGGCGCTTCGGCCGGCATGCGGAAGTCCTCGTTGGCCCAGGCGCCCAGGTCGATCTGCCGGCAGCGCTCGCTGCAGAACGGGCGGTAGGGGTTGGCCGGGCTGTAGAGGCTGGGGCCGCCGCAGGTGGGGCAGGGCACCTGCCGGGCGCTGGAGGAGGGCTGCTGGGCGGGCGTGGCCATGGCGTTCAAGCGCACAGCGTCAGCTCGAAGAACGCATCTTCGGTGCTGGGGACCAGGCGCCCGTTTTCTTCCTGGCGCATCAGGCGCACCGAGACGATGAGGCGGTTGCCGCTGATTTCGGGGATCACCTGCAGGGCCGGATCCAGCGCCAAGCGCAGCAGTTGGAACGTGCGGCCCTGCGGCAGGTTCTGCTGGAACTGTCCGCGCTCGGCCGCCACCTTCTGAGGCAGGCCCGCATCGCGCATGAGGCGCAGCAGCAGGTAGACGGATTCGGCCAGCGGGCCCAGGCTGGCGGCCCAGGTTTCCAGGTCGTGCTGGCGCTCCTGGGGCGCGTGGTGCTGCCAGGCGTAGTAGGCAGGCAGGTCGAAGCCGCAGGTGCCGCCCGGGATGCCCATGCGGCTGCGGATGCTCATGAGCCAGTCGTTCTCGGTGAGTGCCTGGCCGGCTTTGCCGTTCTGGCCGTTGAGCGCGGCGAAGCAGTGGTCCAACTGGCCGATGACGCCGTCCAGCGCGGCTTCCGAAATGGAGGGGTTGCCTCGGTAGCCGTCGAACTGGTGCTTGTGCCGCTCCAGGTCCTTGAGCACGTCGGCCTTCAGGTCGGCCCGTGCCGCCACGTCCATGATCTCGAACATCGTCACCAGCGCGTAGTGGTGGTCCAGCGGATGCGCGCGGGGCATCAGCTCGCCGAGCCGACGGAACAGGTGCTCGAGCCGCAGGTAGGTTCTCAGCCGCTCGTTGAAAGGGTATTCGTAAAGGATCACGCTAGGGGGTTCCTGGGGGTGCACGGAACTGCGCCTGGCAATCATAGCCCGAACGATGCGGCGATCCCGTGTACCTTTGTGTGCAAATCCGCGAGCGTCAGGCCGTCGTTGTAGACCACGATGTCGGCCGCCGCACGGCGCACCGCGCGGCTGCTCTGCGTGGCCATGATGGCCTGCACGGCATCGGGGCCGAGCCCGCTGCGCGCCTGCACGCGGGAGATCTGCGTGGCCTCGCGGCAGTCCACCACCAGCACGGCATCGAGCTGGCGAGGCCAGCGGGGCGATTCCGTCAACAACGGGATGTCGAGCACGATGAGGCGGCGGCCGCCCAGGCTGGCCTCATGCACGGCCTGTGCGATGGCGTGGCCCACGAGCGGGTGGATGATGGCTTCGAGCCGCAGCTTGGCGCCGGCGTCGGCGAAGACCAGCGCGCGCATGCGGGCGCGGTCCAGTGCGCCCTGGGTGTCGATGTAGTCGGCGCCGAACGTACTGCGGATGGCGGGGACCGCTGCGCCCCCGGCTTCGGTGACGGAGCGCGCAATGCCGTCGGCATCGACGAGCGCTGCGCCGAACGTGCCCAGCATGGCGGCCACGGTGCTCTTGCCGCTGCCGATGCCGCCCGTCACGCCCAGCCGGAAGCTGCGGGGCGGCATGCTCAGAGCCCCAGCAAGGCCAGGATGGCCTGCATGATCTGCTGCGGGCCCCAGAGCATGGCGGCGATTCCCCCGCCCGCGAGGAAGGGACCGAAGGGGACGTACTTGCCCTCGCGCAGGTGGCTGGCCAGCTTCATCGCAATGCCCACGAGCGCCCCGATGACCGATGCGATCAGGATGATGGGCACCAGCGCCTGCCAGCCGAACCATGCGCCCAGCGCAGCGAACAGCTTGAAGTCGCCATAGCCCATGCCTTCCTTGCCGGTCGCGAGCTTGAAGCCCCAGTACACGGCCCAGAGCGACAGGTAGCCGCCCACGGCGCCCAGGATGGCGTCTGCAGGCGTGACGTCGATCCACCGCAGCGTGGCCGCGGTCAGGCCGGCCCAGAGCAGGGGCAGGGTGATGTCGTCCGGCAGGAGGGTCGTGTCCCAGTCGATGAAGGCCAGGGCCACCAGGGCCGCGCAGAAGCCGCACCAGGCTGCCGTGGCCGCGGACCAGCCCCAGTGGACCGCGCAGGCGTAGAACAGCGCGCCCGTGAGCAGCTCCACCAGCGGGTAGCGTGCGCTGATGCGCGTGCCGCAGCCCGAGCAGCGTCCGCGCAGGCCGATGTAGCTGAGCACCGGGATGTTCTCGTACCAGCGCACCTCATGCCCGCAGGAGGGGCAGCGGGAGCGCGGCGCCCAGAGGTTGAAAGTCTCCGTGGAAACGGGGGCTGTGCCTTCGGGGAGCAGGCCGGCATCGCGTGCGTACTGGTCGCACTCTGCTGCCCACTGGCGTTCCATCATGCGGGGCAGCCGGTGGATCACCACGTTGAGAAAACTGCCGATCAGCAGGCCCAGGATGCCGACCAACGCGGCGTCCCATTGCGCAGAACCCGTCATCGATCAGACCACCTGGCCCAGCTTGAAGATCGGCAGGTACATGGACACGACGATGCCGCCGATCAGCGTGCCGAGGAACACGATGATGATGGGCTCCATCAGGCTGGACAGCCCGGCCACCATTTCATCGACTTCCTGCTCGTAGAAGTCGGCCGCCTTGCCCAGCATGTGGTCGATGGAGCCCGATTCCTCGCCGATGGCGCACATCTGCAGCACCATCGAGGGGAAGACGTTGGCATTGCCCATGGCGGCCGTGAGGCTGGTGCCGGTGGAGACTTCCTGCTGGATCTTGTCCGTGGCGATCGCGTACACGGAGTTGCCGGAGGCGCCGCCCACCGAATCCAGCGCCTCCACCAGCGGCACGCCGGCCGCGAACATGGTGGACAGCGTGCGCGTCCAGCGCGCGACGCAGGACTTGTCGATCAGTGCGCCGAAGATGGGCAGCTTCAGCAGCAGGCGGTCCATGAAGCGCTGCATCTTCTCGTTGCGTTTCCACGCCTGCATGAAGAAGTAGAAGCCGCCGCCGATCACGCCGAAGATCAGGTACCAGTAGGACACGAAGAATTCGCTGATCGCCATCACGAGCAACGTGGGAGCCGGCAGATCGGCACCGAAGGAAGAGAACACCTCCTTGAAGGCCGGGATCACGAAGATCATGATGATGGTCACCACCACGAACGCGACGATGATCACCGAGATCGGGTACATCAGCGCCGAGCGGATCTTGCCTTTGATGGCCTCCGTCTTTTCCATGTAGGTCGCGAGCCGGTCCAGCAGCGTTTCCAGGATACCGGCCGCCTCGCCCGCCTCGACGAGGTTGCAGTAGAGGCTGTCGAAGTACATGGGGTACTTGCGGAAGGCGGAGTTCAGCGACGTACCCGTCTCCACGTCGCTGCGGATGTCGTTGAGCAGCTTGGTGACGCTCGCGTTGGCGTTGCCGCGCCCCACGATGTCGAAGGCCTGCAGCAAGGGCACGCCCGCCTTCATCATGGTGGCCATCTGACGCGTGAAGAGCGCGATGTCCTTGGGCTTGATCTTCTTGCCGGAGCGCATCCGGCGCTTCTTGATCTTCGTGGGCAGCACGCCCTGGCGCCGCAGGGTGGCCTTGACCTGGTTCTCGCCCGAAGCGCGTACCTCGCCGCGGACGACCTTTCCGCTGCGGTCCTTGCCCTCCCACTCAAAGACGAAATCCTTGATGTCCCTCGATGTTGCGGTTGCCATTGGTGTCGTTCCGTCGCGATTATTCGTTGGTGACGGCCAGGACCTCTTCGAGCGAGGTCAGTCCGATCTTCGCTTTGTGCAGGCCGGACTCGCGCAGGGAGCGCACCCCTTCCAGCCGGGCCTGCTCCGCGATTTCCAGGGCACTGCCGTCGCGCAGGATGATGCGTTGCGTCTCTTCGGAAACGGGCATGACCTGGTAGATGCCGACACGTCCCTTGTAGCCGTTGTTGCAGGCGGAGCATCCGACGGGCTTGTAGGTCACCCAGGAGCCATCGATTTCTTCCTCGCGGTAGCCGGCCTCCAGCAGGGTTTCATGCGGAATGTCGGCCGGGGCCTTGCAGTTGGGGCACAGGCGGCGCGCGAGGCGTTGCGCGGTGATCAGGATGACGCTGGATGCGATGTTGAAGGGGGCGATCCCCATGTTGCGCATGCGCGTCAACGTCGTCGGTGCGTCGTTGGTGTGCAGGGTCGAGAGCACCAGGTGGCCCGTTTGTGCGGCCTTGATCGAGATGTCCGCAGTTTCCAGGTCCCGGATTTCGCCGACCATGATGATGTCCGGATCCTGGCGCAGGAAGGCCTTGAGCGCCGTGGCGAAGGTAAGCCCCGCCTTCTCGTTGACGTTGACCTGGTTCACGCCCGGCAGGTTGATTTCCGATGGGTCTTCCGCCGTCGCGATGTTGACGCCGGGCTTGTTCAGCAGGTTCAGGCAGGTGTAGAGGGACACCGTCTTGCCGGAACCCGTGGGTCCGGTCACCAGAATCATGCCGTAGGGCCGGCCGATGGCATGCAGGAGCCGTTCTTTTTCTTCGGGCTCGTACCCCAGCGCGTCGATCCCCAGCTTGGCGCTGCTCGGATCGAGGATACGGATCACGATCTTTTCGCCGAACAAGGTCGGCAGGGTGCTTACGCGGAAGTCGATCACCCGGTCGGGGCCCACCTTGAGCTTCATCCGGCCGTCTTGTGGCACTCTTTTCTCGGAAATATCGAGGCGGGAGATGACCTTGATCCGGGAAGCCAGCTTTTCCTTGATCGCAATGGGAGGCGAGGCGATTTCCCGCAATTCCCCGTCGATGCGAAAGCGCACGCGGTAATGGTGCTCGTAAGGTTCGAAATGCAGATCGGATGCCCGCATGTTGAATGCGTCCAGCAGCATCTTATGCAGAAACTTGACGATGGGGGCATCTTCGACCTCGGTGGTCGCTGCCTCGTTGCTTTCCGATGCCTCTTCGACGGGAATGTCATCGAATTCAAAATCCCCGCCACTGGTAATCGTGTCCAGGGTTTCGCTGACGCTTTTGGAGGTCGCATCGATGAGTTTGATGAGCTTGTCGTGCTCGGCGATGATCCAGTCCACGCCCATCTGGGTCGTGAATTTGATCTTTTCCGCAGCCTCCTGGTCCGTGGGATCGGCCGTTGCGACGATCAGGCGGTTATTGCGCTTATTCAGCGCGACCACCTTGTAAGCCTGGCACAGCTTGGCGTCCAGCAATTCCTTGGGAATGCGCAATGGATCAATAGCGCTGATATCCACCAAAGGCGCGCCAAAAATCGCAGACACTGTATGTGCCAAATCGCTGGGGGTGATCGTGTTGGATCCCGTCAATTCAGCGATGAAATTGGTGCGGCTTGTTTGTGATTTTTTGTAAATATCCTCGGCGGATTTCTGGCTCAGTTTTCCCACAGACATGAGCGCCCGCGCCAAGCCTGGCAGAGCAATAGAGGGAGACTCTTTCTGAGGGGTACCTACGGCAGCCATGTAACCAGCGGATTCTTAAGACGGAAAAGGAAACCCGCCTATCATCGCCGATGATTTATGGCATGTACAGGTTTGCTCGTCGGTATGCGTTGCCTGGGCAACAGGCTGGCCAGAGGGTGTGCAGAATTTTGTGTAAACGGACAATCCACCGCCGGCGCGAGCCGGCCTGTCCGTAAGCACA
>NZ_DF238938.1 GCF_000400995.2 Acidovorax sp. MR-S7
TCTTCCGCATGGCAAACCCACTCCGTCAACGCGTTGGCCCACATACTACCAACACAGATTTGTGACAGAGCCTTCTTTTTTGAGCGGCGTTGAAGCTTTCCTTAGCTGGGCTTGAGCTTGGCCCCCGGCAAACCCAGTGCAAAAACGGAATTCGGCACGTTCTGCGCGGGCAGCTGGGTCTTGACGGCTCGTGTGCGGGAAGGGGACGAAACTACCTGCATGGTCTGTAGCGTCCTTTCGCCAGCTTGCTGCTGTGCCAGCAGGTCGGCGACGGTGATGGATTGCAGATATTCCATCACCCGGGAGTGAAAGTTCGCCCACAGCTCCGCGGTCATGTCGCCCGACTGGGGCGCACCTTCGTCCTGGCCGGCCGGCCGGGGCATGTATTTCTCCGAGGCCAGGACGATGTCGGCCACCGATAGCTCCTGGGGCGGGCGCAGCAGCGTGTAGCCGCCGCCGGGGCCGCGGATGCTGGAGACGATGCCTGCGCGGCGCAGCGCGCTGAAGATGTCCTCGAGATAGGACAGCGAAATGCCCTGGCGTGCACTGATGGAGGGAAGGGCGACGGGCTGGCCGTGGGAGCGCAGTGCCAGGTCCGTGAGGGCTGTGACAGCCAGCTTGCCTCGGGTGGTCAAACGCATGGTGTGGGGTTCCTTGTCATGAAGGGTGGCGGACAGGGCCGCTGCTGCTGCGCCGAAGCGCTGTGGCCGGGCCATGCGGCCTTGCGGTGGCCCTGAAGGGCAGATGGATGTGCGTGCGCCGCGCCTGTAAGGCGGCAGGCCGGGCCGGCGGATGGCCGGGCAGTGCCTCAGGCGCGCTGCATGCGGCCCGCGCGGGGGGGCCTGTGCCTTTTCTTCGGCAGCGGAGCGGGCAGCGCCTCGGCCAGTGTGGCGGGGCAGGGGAAGGGCGCAAGGCCGGAGGCGGCCTGCGGCAGGCGGATGTTCTGGTCGTCAGGCAGGTCCTGCCGGTCGTCCATGAGGCCGTGGTCGCGCAGGTCGGCGGAGGCGTCCTTCGCCACGTCTTCTGCGGTCTGGAGCGCGGGGCCTGCGGAGGCATCGTCCAGCAGCATGGCATGCGTGCACACCTGGGGTGGGAGCACCGCCGCCGGCGTCTTGCCGAAGGCGGATACACCCACGCTCAGGAGGAAATGGAGGGTGAAAACCGCAATCAACCATCTCGGCATGGTAGGTAAATTATACGGACCCCTCTTTCCAGGCCCATGCCCGTGGCCAGGGGAAGCCGGCAGAATGCGGACATGAGCGCCCGCCCCGCACCCCGAACGCCCGCCCGCCCGGCGGCTCCCGCCGCGCCGGCGCTGTACCAGCAGATCAAGGACTTCATCGTGCGCGGCATCCAGGACGGCTCCTGGCGCGCGGGTGACCGTCTGCCTTCCGAGAACGAGCTGGTCACGCGCTTCGGCATGTCGCGCATGACGGTGAACCGGGCGCTGCGCGAGCTGGTGGAGCAGGGGCGCATCGTGCGCGTGGCCGGGGTGGGCAGCTTCGTGGCGGAGGGCAAGCCGCAGTCCACGCTGCTGCACATCGCCAACCTGGCCGAGGAGATCCGCCAGCGCGGCCACGACTACCTGTGCGAGGTGCTGCGGGTGGAGCGCGTGTCCGCGCCGGTGGAAGTGGCCGCGGCGCTGGACCTGCGGGCCGGCGCCTCGGTGTTCCATGCGGTGTGCGTGCACCGGGAGGACGGTGTGCCGGTGCAGCTGGAAGACCGTTACGTGAACCCGAGGATGGCGCCCACGTTCGGGGCGCAGGATTTTTCGCGGCTGCAGCCCTCGGAATTCCTGGTGCGCAACGTGCCCTTCGACCAGATGGAGCACGTAGTCGATGCCGTGCTGCCCACGCCCGAGCAGGCCGGGCTGCTGGCGATCGCGCCTGGCGACCCCTGCCTGCTGCTCACCCGCCGCACCTGGTCGGGGGGCGTGCCGGTGACGGTGGTGCGCTGCCTCCATCCCGGCAGCCGCTACCGGCTGGGCAGCCGCTTCAGGGCCGACGGTCCCCCGCTCGTGGGGTAGGTGCATGCGGGTTGATCCTGTATATACAGGATCGCTTTTCCATGCTCCAATACCTTCAATGCGGCGCAACCATGCCGTTTTTTCGCACCATCTTGTCTATACAGGAAGAGTAATGACCTCCTTGCCCACCCTCGTGCTCCGACCCGGCCAGGTCTCCCTGGCCGAACTGCGCCGTGCCAGCGCCGGCGGCCTGTGGCTGGCGATGGGCCCGGAGGCGCTGCAGGGACTGGCAGCGGCGCAGGCCACCGTGGACCGCATCGTGCGGGAAGACCAGGTGGTCTATGGCATCAATACCGGCTTCGGCAAGCTGGCCAGCACCCGCATCGCCGGCGACCGGCTGGCCGAGCTGCAGCGCAACCTGGTGCTGTCGCACAGCGTGGGCACGGGCGAGGCCTTGCCTGACCCCGTGGTGCGCCTGGTGCTGGCCACCAAAGCAGTGAGCCTGGCGCGCGGCCATTCGGGCGTGCGGCCGGCGCTGGTGGATGCGTTGCTGGCACTGGCGAATGCGGACGTGCTGCCGGTCATTCCGGCGCAGGGCTCGGTGGGAGCGTCGGGTGACCTGGCTCCGCTGGCGCACCTGGCCTGCGTGCTCATCGGCGAAGGCCAGGCCAAGGTGCAGGGCCGCGTGGTTCCTGGCCGCGAGGCCCTGGCCGCCGCGGGGCTGCAGCCGTTCGTGCTCGGGCCCAAGGAAGGCCTGGCGCTGCTCAACGGCACGCAGGTGTCCACGGCGCTGGCGCTGGTGGGGCTGTTCGGGGCCGAGAGCGTGTTCGCCGCAGGGCTGCTGTCCGGCGCGCTGACGCTGGAGGCCATCAAGGGTTCGGTCAAGCCGTTCGATGCGCGCATCCATGCGGCGCGCGGCCAGCCTGGGCAGATCGCCGTGGCGGCGGCCATGCGCGCGCTGCTGGAAGGCAGCGAGATCGACCCTTCGCACCCCCACTGCGGCCGCGTGCAGGACCCGTACTCCATTCGCTGCGTGCCTCAGGTCATGGGCGCCTGCCTGGACAACCTGCAGCACGCCGCGCGCGTGCTGCGCACCGAGGCCAACGCCGCGTCGGACAACCCCCTGGTCTTCGCCGACACGGGCGAGGTGATCTCGGGCGGCAACTTCCACGCCGAGCCCGTGGCCTTCGCGGCGGACATCGTCGCGCTGGCGCTGGCCGAGATCGGCGCCATCTCCGAGCGGCGGCTGGCGCTACTGCTGGACACGGCGCTGTCCGGCCTGCCGGCCTTCCTGGTGCGCGACAGCGGCGTCAACTCCGGCTTCATGATCGCGCAGGTCACTGCCGCGGCGCTGGCGGCCGAGAACCAGTGCCTGGCCACCCCGAGCAGCGTGACCAGCCTGCCCACCTCCGCCAACCAGGAGGACCACGTGTCCATGGCCACCTACGGCGCGCGCCGCCTGGGCGGCATGGTGCGCAACGTGGCGGTGATGGTGGGCATCGAGGCCATGGCCGCCGCGCAGGGCATCGACCTGGAGCGCGTGCCCGCGCCCGGCAGCGCGCACCGGCCCTGGCTCCGCAGCTCGCCGCTGGTGGAGGCCGAACTGGCCGCCATCCGCCAGCGCGTGGCCTTCCTGGAGCAGGACCGCTACCTTGCACCCGACATCGAGGCCATGCGCGGCTGGGCCTTGCGCGACGGGGAAGGCGCGGCGCAGTGGCCCGCTGCACTGGCGGCCGTCCTGCCCAGCCATGCGCAGGCATGATGGTCGCGCCATCCACCACAAGCACCGGAGCTCTGCCCATGACGACCCCTTCCTCCCATGCCGCTCGCATCGACGCCTGCGTGGACGATGCCACCGTGCAGGCCTTCCAGCGCGACGGCGCCGCCGTGGTGCGCGGCCTGCTGAATGCGCAGGAACTGGCGCTGCTGTCCGAGGCCATCGAGGCCAACCTCGCCGCCCCCGGCCCCCTGGCCAAGGTGGCCAGCCGGCCCGACGACCCGGGCCGCTTCTTCGAGGACTTCTGCAACTGGCAGCGCATCCCGGCCATCGAACGCTTCATCCGCGAAACGCCGCTGGCATTGCTGTCGCAGCGGCTGATGGGCTCGCGCACCGTGCGCCTGTACCACGACCACCTGCTGGTCAAGGAGCCCGGCACGCGCCAGCGCACGCCCTGGCACCAGGACCAGCCCTACTACAACGTGGACGGCGGCCAGAACATCAGCCTGTGGATTCCGGTCGATCCGGTCTCGCGCCCGTCCACGCTGGAGTTCGTGGCCGGCTCGCACCGCGGCCCGTGGCTCATGCCGCGCAGCTTCATGGACAACCAGGCCAAGTGGTTCCCGGAGGGCAGCCTGGCCGACCT
Organism: Acidovorax sp. MR-S7; assembly: GCF_000400995.2. Lineage (GTDB taxonomy): Bacteria > Pseudomonadota > Gammaproteobacteria > Burkholderiales > Burkholderiaceae_C > MR-S7. Next base: position 4,330 of record NZ_DF238938.1, read on the forward strand.
GCCGGACATCGAGGCCGCGCGCGACCGCTTTCCCATCCTGGGCTGGGCGCTGGAGCCGGGCGACTTCGTGTGCTTCAACATGCTCACGCTGCATGCCTCGGCCGGCGTGCAGGGCCCCGGCCGCCGGCGTGTGTTCTCGCTGCGCTTCCTGGGCGACGACATGCGCCATGCGCCGCGCGCCTGGAAGACCTCGCCGGATTTCCCCGGCCTGGCCGAGGTGCTGCCGCCGGGGGCGGAAATGGACCACCCGCTCTTTCCCCGCCTGGTGGGGTAGGGCATGCGTTTGATATGAAAAAGCCCTGCGGCCCCCTTCCAGCAAGCGCGGGCAGCTATTGATACGGTAGCGGGCAACGCCCCGCGCCGACGAAGGAGACATGCATGAACACCACCACCGACCCGCGCCTGGACCCCACCCGTGAAGTGCGCGCCCCGCGCGGCAGCACGCTCACCTGCAGGAACTGGCTGATCGAGGCGCCGTTCCGCATGCTCCAGAACAACCTGGACCCCGACGTGGCCGAGAACCCGCAGTCGCTCGTGGTCTACGGCGGCATCGGCCGTGCCGCGCGCGACTGGCAGTGCTTCGACCAGATCCTGGCCTCGCTCAAGGCCCTGGGCGAGGACGAGACCCTGCTCGTGCAGTCCGGCAAGCCGGTGGGCGTGTTCAAGACCCATGCCGACGCGCCGCGCGTGCTGATCGCCAACTCCAACCTCGTGCCCAAGTGGGCGAACTGGGAGCACTTCAACGCGCTGGACCGCCGGGGCCTGTTCATGTACGGCCAGATGACGGCCGGCTCGTGGATCTACATCGGCAGCCAGGGCATCGTGCAGGGCACCTTCGAGACCTTCGTGGAGGCGGGCCGCCAGCACTACGGCGGCGACCTGGCGGGCCGCTGGATCCTCACGGCCGGCCTGGGCGGCATGGGCGGCGCGCAGCCGCTGGCCGCCACCTTGGCCGGCGCCTGCTCGCTCACCGTCGAATGCCAGCAAAGCAGCATCGACTTCCGCCTGCGCACCCGCTACGTGGACAAGCAGGCGCGGGACATCGACGACGCCCTGGCGCTCATCCGGCACCATACGGCCAGGAAGGAGGCCGTCTCCATCGCGCTGCTGGGCAACGCGGCCGAGGTGCTGCCCGCGCTGGCCCGGCGCGCACGGGCCGGCGCCATCCGCCCCGACCTGGTGACCGACCAGACCTCCGCGCACGACCTGGTGCACGGATACCTGCCGCCCGGCTGGAGCGTGGCCCAGTGGAAGGCCGCGCAGCGCGACCCGGCGCAGCACGCGCGGCTGGCCGAGGCGGCGGCCCGGGGCTGCGCGGTGCACGTGCAGGCCATGCTCGACTTCCAGGCACTGGGCATCCCCACGGTGGACTACGGCAACAACATCCGCCAGGTGGCGTTCGACCAGGGCGTGCAGAACGCTTTCGACTTCCCCGGTTTCGTGCCGGCGTACATCCGCCCGCTGTTCTGCGAGGGCAAGGGCCCGTTCCGCTGGGTGGCGCTCTCGGGCGACCCCGAGGACATCTACCGTACCGACGCCAAGATCAAGGAGCTGTTCCCCGACAACCACCACATCCACCACTGGCTGGACATGGCGCGCGAGCGCATCGCCTTCCAGGGCCTGCCGGCGCGCATCTGCTGGCTGGGCCTGGGCGAGCGCCACGTGGCGGGCCTGGCCTTCAACGAGATGGTGCGCAAGGGCGAGCTGAAGGCGCCCGTCGTCATCGGCCGCGACCACCTGGACACCGGCTCCGTCGCCAGCCCCAACCGCGAGACCGAGGCCATGAAGGACGGCACCGATGCCGTGAGCGACTGGCCGCTGCTCAATGCGCTGCTGAACACCGCGGGCGGCGCCACCTGGGTAAGCCTGCACCACGGCGGCGGCGTGGGCATGGGCTATTCGCAGCATGCCGGCATGGTGATCGTGTGCGACGGCACCGAGGCCGCCGACCGGCGCCTGGCGCGCGTGCTGGTCAACGACTGCGGCTCGGGCGTGATGCGCCATGCCGACGCGGGCTACGAACTGGCCGTGGCCACGGCGAAGAAGTTCGGCCTCACGCTGCCGATGGTGCCGTGAGCCTGCACCGCTTCACGCTGGGCGGCGTGCCTGCCACGCCCTGGAAGAACGGCGGCGGCAGCACCCGCGAGTTGCTGTGCTGGCCGCTGGGCGCGGGCCTGGAGCATTTCGACTGGCGCGTCTCCGTGGCCACCATTGCGGCCGACGGGCCTTTCTCGCGCTTTCCCGGCATCGACCGCCACATCTTGCTGCTGGAGGGCGGCGGCGTGCACCTGCAGGGCGAGGGCATCGACCACCGGCTGGCCACGCCGCTGCAGCCCTTCGCCTTCAGCGGCGATGCGGCGCTGCACTGTACGCGGCTGAACGGCACCTCCACCGACTTCAACGCCATGGCGCGGCGCGGCCGCGGCAGCGCCACGGTGCGGGTGCTGCAGGGCGAATCCTGGGCGCTGGACGGCGCAACGCACCTGCTGCTGCTGGCCGTGCGCGGCCACTGGCGCCTGGGGGACGAGGCCTTTGCCGCCGGCAGCGGCGTCTGGTGGGCAGGCACGCCGCGCAGCGCGCACCTGGTTCCCGGCGGGGGCGATGCGCAATTGGTGGCCGCGGGCTGGCAGCCTGCAGCTTTGGCATCAAAATCGCCTCCAGCGCCCGCCCAGCAAGCGTAACCAGCTATGAAAGTTGATGCATGACCACGACCGCCTTCGCCTCGGCGCCCAGCGCCGACGGGCTGTGGACCGGCCTGCGCGCCATGGACGGCGCGCCTCTCGCGCTGGCTGTGGAGGCCGGCCAGGTGCAATGGATGGGCTTGCCCGGCACCGAGCCTGCGCGCTTCGCCCAGGTCGTGCGCCATGACGGTGGCGGCGCTCTGGTCACGCCCGGGCTGGTGGACTGCCACACGCACCTGGTTTACGGCGGCCACCGCGCCCACGAGTTCGCACTGCGCCTGGCCGGGGCCAGCTACGAGGAGATCGCCCGGGCCGGCGGCGGCATCGTCTCCACCGTGCGCGCCACGCGCGAGGCCGGCGAGGATGCGCTGTTCGCAAGCGCCAGCGCGCGCCTGTCGCAGCTGCTGGCCGAGGGCGTGTGCGCCGTCGAGGTCAAGTCCGGCTACGGCCTGGCGCTGGAGCACGAGCGCAAGCAGCTGCGCGTGGCGCGGCGGCTGGCGCAGGTGCACGGCGTGGCGGTGCGCACCACCTTCCTGGGCGCGCATGCGCTGCCGCCCGAATACGCGGGCCGCAGCGGCGAGTACATCGACCTCGTCTGCCGCGAGATGCTGCCTGCGCTGCACGCCGAAGGGCTGGTGGACGCGGTGGACGTGTTCTGCGAGCGCATCGCCTTCTCGCTGGAGGAGACCGAGCGCGTGTTCCAGGCCGCGCGGGCGCTGGGCCTGCCGGTCAAGCTGCACGCGGAGCAGCTCAGCGACATGGGCGGCGCGCAGCTCGCGGCGCGCTATGGCGCGTTGTCGTGCGACCACGTGGAGCATCTGTCGCAGGCGGGCATCGACGCGATGCGGGCCGCTGGCACCGTCGCCGTGTTGCTGCCCGGCGCCTACTACACGCTGCGCGACACGCACCTGCCGCCCATCGCCGCGCTGCGCGCTGCCGGCGTGCCCATGGCCGTCGCCACCGACCACAATCCCGGCACCTCGCCGGCCCTGAGCCTGCTGCTGATGGCGAACATGGCCTGCACGCTGTTCGGCCTGACGGTGCCGGAGGCGCTGGCGGGCGTCACCGCGCACGCCGCGCGCGCGCTGGGTCTGCAGGACACGTACGGCACGCTGGCCGTGGGCCGCCCGGCCGACTTCGTGCTGTGGAACGTGCGCGAGGCCGCCGAGCTGGCCTACTGGTTCGGCCAGAGGCCGGTGCGCTGCGTCGTGCGCCAGGGCCGCATCGCGGAGGGTGCACCGTGAGCGCGGGCCGGCTGTTCGCCGCCCATGCGCTGCTGCCCGCCGGCTGGGCGCGCGACGTACTGCTGGCATGGGACGGGCAGGGCGCCTTCACGCAGGTGCAGGCCGGCGCGGCCCGGCCGGCCGGCGTGGCCGAGGCCGCTGGTCCCGTGCTGCCCGGCATGCCCAACCTGCATTCCCACGCCTTCCAGCGCGGCATGGCCGGCCTGGCGGAATACCGCGGCAGCGGCGAAGACAGTTTCTGGAGCTGGCGCAGCCTCATGTACCGCTTCGCGTGCAGGCTCACGCCGGCGCAGCTGGAAGCCATCGCCTACGGCCTTTACGTCGAGATGCTGGAGGCGGGCTACACGGCGGTGTGCGAATTCCACTACGTGCACCACGACACCGGCGGCCGCCCCTACGCCGACAGCGCCGAAATGGCACTGGCCGTGCTGCGCGCCGCGCGGCGCGCGGGCATCGGGCTCACGCTGCTGCCGGTGCTCTACCAGAGCGGCGGCTTCGGCGCGCAGCCGCCGGGCGAGGGGCAGCGGCGGTTCATCCACGCCACCGGCGCGATGCTGCGGCTGCTGGAGCGCCTGCAGGCGCCGTGCGCAGGGCAGGGCGCCCGGCTGGGCCTTGCGCCGCATTCGCTGCGCGCCGTGCCGCCCGCCGCGCTGCGCGAGGCGCTGGCGGGTCTGGACGCCCTGGACGCCACCGCGCCTATCCACATCCACATCGCCGAGCAGGAGCGCGAGGTGGCGGACTGCATCGCCTGGAGCGGCCAGCGCCCGGTCGCCTGGCTGCTGGACCATGCACCGGTCGATGCGCGCTGGTGCCTGGTGCACGCCACCCACATGGACGCCGTTGAAATCCGCCGCGCCGCCGCGAGCGGCGCCGTGGCCGGCCTGTGTCCCTCGACGGAAGCCAACCTGGGCGACGGCATCTTCGATCTGCCGGCCTGGATGGAGGCCGGCGGCGCGTGGGGCGTGGGCTCGGACAGCCATGTGTGCGTCAATGCGGCCGAGGAACTGATGCTGCTCGAATACAGCCAGCGCCTGGCCACGCGCCGGCGCAACGTGGCGGCCGGCGCGCACCAGCCCGAGGTGGCCACCGCCATGGTGCTCGCCGCCGTGCGCGGCGGCGCGCAGGCGGCGGGGCGGCCGGTCGCCGGGCTGGCCGTGGGCCAGCGGGCCGATTTCGCCGTGCTGGATGCGGCGCACCCGGCGCTCGCGGGCCTCGCGGCGCCGCAGATGCTGGCAGGCCACGTGTTCGCCAGCCACCGTACCAGCGCGGTATGCGGCGTGCATGCCGGCGGCCAGCCCGTGGTGGTGGCGGGGCGCCATGCCGGCCACGAGGCGGCCCGGGCCGGCTTCATCGCCGCACGGCGACAATTGATCGAGGAGTCCCCATGAATTTCCACACCGACCAGCCGCCCTTCCGCTTCCGCCAGGGAACCCGGCCCCTGCTGATTTCCATGCCCCACGTGGGCACCCACGTGCCGCCGCAGCTTGCCGCGCGCTTCACCGCCGAGGCCCGCCACGTGCCCGACACCGACTGGCACCTGGAGCGGCTGTACGACTTTGCCGACGGGTTGGGCGCCTCGGTGCTGGTCGCCACGCATTCACGCTACGTCATCGACCTGAACCGCCCGCCGGACGGTGCCAGCCTCTACCCCGGCCAGAGCGTCACCGGCCTGTGCCCGGTGGACACGTTCGACGACACGCCGCTGTATGCCGACGCAGCCGATGCGCCCGGCGACGCCGAAATCGCCGCGCGCCGCGATGCACTCTGGCAGCCGTACCACGCCCAACTGGCGCAGGAGCTGGAGCGCCTGCGGGCGCAGCACGGCATCGCCATGCTGTGGGACGCGCATTCCATCCGGTCGGTGCTGCCGCGCTTCTTCGCCGGCAAGCTGACCGACCTGAACCTGGGCACCGCCGGCGGCGCGAGCTGCGACCCTGCGCTGGCGCAGGAACTGCTGGCCATTGCCCAGGCCGCACCGGGCTACACGGCCGTGCTCAACGGCCGTTTCAAGGGTGGCCATATCACGCGAAGCTATGGCGACCCGGCACGCAAGGTGCACGCCGTGCAGCTGGAAATGACCCAGTGCAGCTACATGCAGGAGCATCTGCCGTTCGACTACCTGCCCGAGATCGCCTCGGTTGTTCAGCCCCACGTGCGGCGCATGCTGCAGGCCATGCTCGCGTTCGCGCAGGCCAACGGCTAAGATCCATGTCCATGGACACCCAATCCCTCGTTGCCCAAGAGCCACCCCGGGAAGCCCCCTGGGGCTGGAGTGATCGTTTTCGCATGCCTCTGTACCGGCCCGGGACGCGCGTGCGGCTGCGCCGCGGCGGAAGCTGGGAAACGGTGAGCCATGTGGCCTTGCGCCGCCATGACCTGGCGGTGTACTTGGTAGGCCACGCCGAGCCGGCCGACCCCCTGGAACTGGAGCTCGAGCCCACGGTGTTCACCACCGTGCGCGTGCCCGAGCCGCATTGACGGCCTGAACCGCGTCAGGCGCCCGGCCGCTGGGCCATGGCCTCGCCCAGGCGGACGGGGCGGGCCGCCGCCCAGCCGGCGGTGAACTGCACGGCGCCGCGCGGGAACAGCAGCACCACGGTGGAGCCCAGCTGGAAGCGTCCCATCTCCTCGCCCTGCCGCAGCCGGATGTCCTGGTCCGCATAGTCCCACCGGCGCAGCTTGCCGGTGCGCGGCGGATTCACCTGCCCATGCCACACGGTGGCCATGCTGCCGACGATGGTGGCGCCCACCAGCACCAGCGCCATGGGGCCGAGCGGCGTATCGAACAGGCAGACCACCCGCTCGTTGCGCGCGAACAGCCCCGGCACTCCGCGCGCCGTGAGCGGGTTGACGGAAAACAGCGCGCCCGGCACGTGCTCCATGCGCAGCAGCCGGCCGTCGCACGGCATGTGGATGCGGTGGTAGTCGCGCGGGCTCAGGTAGATCGTGGCGAAGCTGCCGCCCTGGAACTGCGCAGCCAGAGTGGCGTCGCCGCCCAGCAGGGCGGTGGTGGAGTAGTGGTGGCCCTTGGCCTGGAAGATCTGGTCGTGCTCGATGGCGCCGAGCTGGCTCACTGCCCCGTCCACCGGGCAGATGGCGGCCGCATCCGCCAGCGGGCGTACGCCGGGACGCAGCGCGCGGGTGAAAAAGTCGTTGAAGCAGGCGTAGTGCGCGATGTCGGGCTCGGCGGCCTCGCTCATGTCCACGCCATAGCGCGCGACGAAACGGCGGATGGCTGCCGTGGTCAGGCGGCCCGCCCGTGCCGATGCCAGACTGCCCGCCAGGGCGGTCAGCGCCTGCTTGGGCAAAATATACTGGGGAAGAACGGCGAGGCGGTCGGACACGTAGGGGCAATCCTTGCGAAAAAGGCCGGGCCATTCTACTGGCGGGCCCGGGCGCCCAAGGCCGTGCGCTGCTGCGGGCATACCCGCAGCAGCGCACGGCGGCCGGGAGAAACCCCGCGCCTGCGGCGAGGGCCGGCACGCCAGATAATGCCGAGCTTCCCTGAAGCGCCGCGGCGCGACGAGGCGCCTCCTCCATGCCACCTTCCCCCGTTTCCGATGTGTCCTCCGAAGCCAGGCCTGAGGAGGCCGGCATGCGTCGCGCCCTGGCCTGGCTGCGCCGCTTCTGGCCTGCGCCGGTGGGCGTGGACCGGCGCGAGCGCCTGCGCATGGTGGGCGGTGTGGCCCTGGGGGTTGCCGTGGTGGCGCTGTTTGCCCATTGGTATGGTGCGGCGCTGCCCGTCCCGTGGATGGTGGCGTCGCTCGGCTCCAGTGCCGTGCTGGTGTTCGGCATGCCGTCGAGCCCCTTGGCGCAGCCGTGGCCGGTGCTCGCGGGCAGTGCCTTGTCTTTCCTGATCGGCGAGGCCTGCGCCGCGATGGTTCCAGAGGTGGTGCTGGCTTGCGGCCTGGCCGTCGGCCTGGCCGTGGGTGCGATGCTGGCCCTGCGCTGCCTGCATCCTCCCGGCGGCGCCCTGGCACTGTTCGGCGTTCTCAATCCCCACGAAAACCTGCAGGTGGCGCTGTTTCCGGTGCTGCTCAACGTCGCAGTCCTGGTGCTGGTGGGCATCGCCTACAACCAGCTCACGGGCCGCAGCTATCCCCATGCCCAGGCGCGCAAGAGCGTTCCCCCGGGGGGGACGGGCGCCTTCACGTCCGCCGACCTGGATGCCGCGCTATCGCACTACAACCAGGTGCTGGACGTGAGCCGTGCCGACCTGGAAGGGCTGCTGCACCTCGCGGGCAAGGCCGCCTTCCAGCGCACGCTGGGCGAGCTGCGCTGCCAGCAGATCATGTCGTCGCCCGTGCATGCCGTGTCGGCCGACACCTCGCTCAAGGACGCCTGGGCGCTCATGCGCAAGGAGGCCATCAAGGCCCTGCCCGTGGTGGACGCGCAGCGCCTGGTGGTCGGGATCGTCACCGTGTCGGACTTCATGCGGCTGGCCAACCTCGACGTGCACGAGGGCATGGGCCAGCGCCTGCGCTCGCTTATCCTGGGGCGCCCCAAGCGCCCCGACCAGGTGCAGAACCTGATGGCGTCGCCCGTCATGCAGGTGCACGCGAACCAGCACGTGATGGACCTGGTGCCGCTTTTTTCCGTGGCAGGGCACCACCATATCCCCGTGGTGAACGAGCAGCGGGAGCTGGTCGGGATCATCACGCAGACGGACCTAGTCAAGTCGCTCGCAGCGGCTGTGGCAAGGGCCTAGCTGCGCGGGGCGGTTCACATCGCAGTACAATTCTGCGGCTCATGCACAGCGCCACAGCGCCACGCCTGTCCGTGAAGCCGCTCCTGCCGGCTTTTCCGCCCCCTACGCCCGGGGGCGAATGACGCTCCCCTGCCTGCACTGCACCGTGCTTCGAGCCCATGAATGGGGCTGAAGCGGTCGTTGGTGATGGCCGGGCGCGGCAGAGTGCGTTCGCAAGCATTTGTTATTGAAACCGATGGACCACAACACATGGCCAAAGAAGAACTGATCGAGATGCAGGGTTCCGTGACCGAAGTCCTGCCGGATTCGCGCTTTCGCGTGACGCTGGACAACGGCCACCAACTCATCGCCTACACCGGCGGCAAGATGCGCAAGCACCACATCCGCATCCTGGCGGGCGACAAGGTGTCGCTCGAAATGTCGCCCTACGACCTTACCAAGGGCCGCATCACGTTCCGCCACCTGGCAGGCCGCGGCCCTGCGCCTTCGGGCAACCGCTGAGGCGTTGGCAGGGCTGCAAATATCGCGCCGTTTCTCCCGAGTGGACGGATCTGGCGGGTTAGAATGCGAGCTGTCGGAGCGTAGCGCAGCCTGGTAGCGCATCTGCTTTGGGAGCAGAGGGTCGCGAGTTCGAATCCCGCCGCTCCGACCATCGTATACAAGGGGTTGGCTCTTCAGGAGCCAACCCCTTTTTTCGTCATGGGTGCTGGAGGGGGCATGGCAGGACACGGCGGATGGAGCACAGGCGCAGCGGTGCGCTACGACCGGGTGGATGCCTTGCGCGGCGTCGCCATGGTGTGGATGACGCTCTTTCACTTCAGCTTCGACCTGAGTCATTTTGGCTACTGGGCGCAGGATTTTCGCGGCGATGCCTTCTGGACCGTGCAGCGTACGCTGATCGTGAGCCTGTTCCTGTTCTGCGCCGGGCTGGGACAGGCCGTCGCATGGCACCGCGGGGTGGGCTGGCTGCGCTTCGGCAGGCGCTGGGGCCAGATCGCCGGCTGCGCACTGCTGGTGACGGCGGGCTCCTACCTCATGTTTCCCCGCAGCTTCATCTACTTCGGCGTGCTGCACGGCATGGCCGTGATGCTGCTGGTGGCGCGGGCCACGGCGGGCTGGGGGCGCTGGCTGTGGCTGGCGGGCCTGCTGGCCGTGCTGTCGCCCTGGGCGGCCGGGTGGGCGCTGTCGGGGCCGCTGTCCACGTGGGCCGCAGCCTTCGACGGCCGGGCGCTGAACTGGCTGGGCTGGGTGACGCGCAAGCCGTTCACCGAGGATTACGTGCCCGTGTTCCCCTGGCTGGGCGTGATGTGGTGGGGCATGGCATGCGGCCAGGGGCTGCTCGCACGGCGGCCTGCTTGGTTTGCCGGGCCGGTGGGCGGCGCGGGCAGGCCGCTGGCCGCGCTGGGGCGCTACAGCCTCGGCTACTACATGCTGCACCAGCCGGTGATGATCGGCGCGCTCCAGCTCATCGGCTGGCTGCGCACATGAAAAACGCGGCACATGGCCGCGTTTGCAGGGAGCGCAGGGCAGGTGGTTATTCCACCTTGGCCTTGGCGCGCAGGTCTTCCTGGAACTTGATCAGCTTCTGCTGCTGCAGCTGCTGGGCGATCTGGGGCTTGACCTCGTCGAGCTTGGGCAGCTGGGCCTCGCGCACGTCGTCCAGGCGGATCACGTGCCAGCCGAACTGGCTCTTCACCGGCGCTTGCGTGGTCTTGCCCTTTTCTAGCTTCACGAGGGCCTCGGTGAACTCGGGCACGTAGCTGCTGGGGCTGGCCCAGTCCAGGTCGCCGCCGCGGGCGCCGGAGCCAGGGTCCTTGGACTGCTTCTTGGCGATGTCTTCGAACTTGCCGCCCTTCTTGAGCGAGGCGATGATGGCCTTGGCCTCGTCTTCCTTCTCCACCAGGATGTGGCTGGCCTTGTATTCCTTGCCGGCATTGGCGGCCACGAACTTGTCGTATTCGGCCTGGATCTCGGCGTCGGTGACGGGGCTGCTCTTCTGGTAGTCGGCGAACAGCTCGCGGATCAGGATGGTCTGGCGGGCCAGTTCCATCTGCGCCTTGTAGTCGGCCGAGGCTTCCAGGCCGCGCTTTTGCGCTTCCTGCATGAAGATTTCGCGGGCGATCACTTCTTCCTTGATCTGGTTCTCGATCTCGGGGGTGATCGGACGGCCCGAGCGCTCCACCTGCTGCTTGAGGACTTCGGCGCGTTCCTTCGGGACGGCCTTGCCGTTGACGATGGCGAGGTTTTGCGCGGCAACGGGCAGAGCCATCGTGCCCAGCAGGGCGGCGGCCACGAGGCCGGACAAGAGCTTTTTCTTCATTGGGAATCCACGGGAATAGGAAATGGTGTGCGGGTGGTGGCCCGCGAGCCTTCAAATAGGGCTGGGGTCAGAGGATCTCAATCGCAATGGCATGGGCGCCACGGTCGATGAAAACCTGCAGCGCATCATACACAAGCCGATGCTGCGCCACGCGGGGCCTGGCTGTAAACAACGGTGACGCGATCCGCACCCGGAAATGGGTGCCGAAACCGGTGCCGTTGGCCCCGGCGTGGCCCTCGTGCAGGCCGCTTTCGTCGATGACCTGCAGTTGCGTGGGGGACAGCGCCTCCTGCAGGTGCTCGGCCATGGCTTCGGCGGTGATGGCGAACGGCTGGTTCATGGCTGTGCGTCCTCGGGAGTGGCTTCCTCTTCCTTGAGGTAGCGGCCGAGGTACAGGGCCTGGGCGATGACGAAGGCGAACATGAGCCCGATGCCGCCGAACAGCTTGAAGTTGACCCAGGTGTCGGTATCGAAGGTGTAGGCCACCCAGAGGTTGAGCACGCCCATGGCGGCGAAGAAGCCCGTCCAGGCCCAGTTCAGGCTGCGCCACACGGGCTCGGGCAGCGTGATCTGCGCGCCCATGAGCGATTTGATGAAGTTCTTGCGCAGCAGGAACTGGCCCACGAGCAGCGCCGCGCCCATGAGCCAGTAGAGCACGGTGGGCTTCCACTTGATGAAGGTCTCGCTGTGCGCCAGCAGCGTCGCGCCGCCGAACACCACGATCACGCCCAGGCTGAGCCACTGCATGGGCTCGACCTTGCCGTGGCGCATGCGCAGATAGCCGATCTGCACGATGGTGGCGGCGATGGCCACGCCCGTGGCCGCGTAGATGCCCCAGACCTTGAAGGCCGCGAAGAACAGGATGATGGGAAAGAAGTCGATGAGCAGTTTCATGGCGCCGGGGATTCGAAGTCGAGCGAGGCGGAGTTCATGCAGTAGCGCAGGCCCGTGGGGGCGGGGCCGTCGGGGAAGACGTGGCCCAGATGGGCCCCGCATTGTGCACACACGGTCTCGGTGCGCAGCATGCCGTGGCTGCGGTCCTCGATTTCGCGGATGGCGCCGGGCATGGCCTGCGAGAAGCTGGGCCAGCCACAGCCCGCGTCGAACTTGGTGCCGGAGTCGAACAGCTTGGCCCCGCAGCAGATGCAGTGGTAGCTGCCGTCAGCCCAATGCCCCTCGTACTTGCCGGTGAATGGGCGCTCGGTGGCCGCGCGGCGCGTGACCTGGAAAGCGCCGGGCTCGGCGCCTTTGTCCTGGAGCAGCGCCTGCCACTGGGCTTCGGTTTTCTGGATGGGGTAGGTCATGAGGAGCAGCTGATGGAAATGGAAGACGCCCAGTCGGGCGGAAAGCCGGCGTAGGCCTCGTGGCCGGGGTGTTCGTCGAAGGGGCGCGCCAGCAGCGTCTGCAGGGTTTGGAGTTCCCGGAGGTCGCCGAGTTTCGCTGCGCGGATGGCCTGCTCGCCCAGGTGGTTGCGCAGCACGAACCGCGGGTTGTTTTTGAGCATCAAATCGGCTGCCAGCGCTTTACCATCAAGCGCAAGCAGCTCCTGATAAGAGAGCAGCCAGGCGTCGAACGCGGCGCGGTCGGCGAACAGGTCGCGCACGGGCTCGAAGGCGTCCTCGGCCACGGCCTGCGACAGGCGGCGCCAGAAGATGGGGTAGTCCACGCGGCCCGCCGCCAGCAGCTGCAGCAGCGTGTCGATCAGCGCCGCGGCGCCGGGATGGGCGGAGCGCAGCCCGAGCTTGGCGCGCAGGCGCTCGATGAACTGCGCGGCGAACACGGCTTCGTAGGTGCCCAGCGCCTGCTGGGCCACGGCCACGTCGTCGATGAGCGGCAGCAGCGCCTGCGCTAGGCAGTGCAGGTTCCACCAGCCTATGGCGGGCTGGCGGCGGAAGGCGTAGCGGCCCTGGCTGTCGCTGTGGTTGCAGATGTGGTTCGGATCGAACGCATCGAGGAACTGGAAGGGCCCGTAGTCGATGGTGAGCCCCAGGATGCTCATGTTGTCCGTGTTCATCACGCCGTGGCAGAAGCCCACGGCCTGCCACTGCGCGATGAGCGCGGCGGTGCGCTCGCTCACCGCCTGCAGCAGCGCGGCGCAGGCGTTGCCGCTGGATGCATCGGTTGCACGGCATTGCGGGTAGTAGCGGTCGATCACATAGTCCGCCAGGGTGCGCAGCTCCTGCAGCTGGTTGCGCGCGGCGAAATGTTCGAAATGCCCGAAGCGGATGAAGCTCGGCGCCACGCGCGTGACCACGGCCGCGGTTTCGGCCTCTTCGCGGTACACGGGCGCGGGCGAGCCCGTCACGCACAGCGCGCGCGTGGTGGGGACGCCCAGGGCATGCATGGCCTCGCTGCACAGGAACTCGCGGATGGCCGAGCGCAGCACGGCGCGGCCGTCGCCCATGCGCGAGTAGGGCGTGAGGCCGCTGCCCTTGAGCTGGATTTCCTGGCCCTGCGCCGTCTCACCCAGCAGGATGGCGCGCCCGTCCCCGAGCTGCCCGGCCCAGACACCGAACTGGTGGCCGCTGTAGACGCTGGCCAGCGGCCGGCTGCCGGGCAGCAGCGCGTTGCCGGTGAAGGCCTGCAGCGCCGCGTCGCTGGCCATCCAGCCGGCGGGCAGGCCGAGCAGGGCGGCCACGTCGGCGCTCGTGCCCACCCAGTAGGGAGCGGGCAGGGGCGAGGGGCGCAATTCGGTATAGAAGGCGGGGCCGAGGCCGGCGAACCCGTGGCGCCAGGCCAGGGGGGATGCGCCTTCGGCGGTGGCTGGCGGGTGCATGGCGCGATTGTCGCCCACGGGCTTTTGCCCCCCCGGGCGGCAAGGCCTTGGGGAGTCAGGCGTCGGCGGTGTCGGAGATATAGGCGGCCAGTGCCACGTCGTCCACGATGGCCACGCGCCCGAAGTCCAGCGAGACGATGCGCAGGGCTTCCAGCTGCCGCAGGACACGGTTCACCGTCTGCCGCGACAGCCCCGCGAGGTGGCCCAGCTCTTCCTGCGTGAGGTGGATGCGGCGCGTGCTGCGCCAGAACAGCGGGCTCAGGTACAGCGCCACGCGGTGCTCGGGCGAGCGCATGCGGCCCGCCTCGATGATAGCCATGGCCTGGCCCAGCCGCATGTTCAGGTGCGCGGCGAGGCACTGGTTGAATGCCAGGCTGGTCTCGCGCAGCCGCTGGAACAGCGGCAGGGGCAGGCACATCAGCTGCGTTTCGCGCAGCGCGACCACGCGGTAGCGGCGCGGCTCGGCCTTCATGGCCGAGCCTTCGCCGAACCATTCGCCATCGGGCACGCCGAGAAAGGCCGACTGGCGCCCGCGCGCCTCGGGACTGTGCAGCATCACCAGGCCGGAAAGCACGGCGTACCAGCCTCCGACCTCGGCGCCCGCTTCCAGCACCGCCTCGCCCTTGGCGCCCCGCAGCGTGTGCACGCCGTCCTGCAATGCCTGCCGCAGCGAGGCATCCTGCGCCGCGAACCAGGGCTGCGCGGCGAGGAAGCGGTGGGCGGGAGGCGTGGTGGCGAACATGCCGGCCATTGTGCCGCGCAGCCCTGGCGCCGGCCGGGTAAACCCCCGTGATCTGTCAGCGGCGCGACAGGTGTTGGCGCCGTTCGCCAAGCCTTGCAGACTGCCGTGCCGAACGCGCATGCCGAGGTTTAGGATAAGAGTTTCGTTTCCATCACAACAAGGAGCACACATGCTGGGCCTCATGCAGAGCCAACCCCTCTTGATCTCGTCGCTGATCACGTTCGCGGAGCGGCACCACGGCGATGGGGAGATCGTCTCGCGCCGCGTGGAGGGGGACATCCATCGCTACACCTACCGCGACCTGGCGCGCCGGTCCCGGCAGCTGGCCAATGCGATCGAGGGCCTGGGCCTGCAGTCCGGCGACCGCGTGGCATCGCTCGCGTGGAACGGCTACCGCCACATGGAGATGTACTTCGGCGTGAGCGGCTCGGGCCGTGTGCTGCACACGATCAACCCACGCCTGCACCCCGAGCAGATCGCCTGGATCATGAACCACGCCGAAGACCAGGTGCTGTGCTTCGACATGACCTTCCTGCCCCTGGTGCAGGCCGTGCATGCCAAGTGCCCCACGGTCAAGCGATGGGTGGCGCTGTGCGACGCCGACAAGCTGCCCGCGGACTCCGGCATTCCCGGCCTGGTGAGCTACGAGGCCTGGATCGGCGGCGCATCGAGCGAATACCAGTGGCCCGTGTTCGACGAGAACTCCGCGTCCAGCATGTGCTACACCAGCGGCACCACGGGCAACCCCAAGGCGGCGCTGTACAGCCACCGCTCCACCACGCTGCACGCCTATGCCGCCGCGCTGCCCGACGTGATGAACCTCTCGGCGCGCGACGCGGTGCTGCCCGTCGTGCCCATGTTCCACGTCAACGCCTGGGGCATCCCGTATTCCGCGGCGCTCACGGGCTGCAAGGTGGTGTTCCCCGGCCCCGCGCTGGACGGCAAGTCGGTCTACGAGCTCATCGAGTCCGAGGGCGTGACCTTCGCCGCTGGCGTGCCCACGGTGTGGCAGATGCTGCTGGGCCACGTGCAGGCGGGCGGGCTGAAGTTCAGCTCGCTGCAGCGCACGGTCATCGGCGGCTCGGCCTGCCCGCCGGCCATGATCACGGCCTTCCAGGAAGGCTACGGCGTCACCGTGCTGCACGCCTGGGGCATGACCGAGATGAGCCCGCTGGGCACGCTGTGCTCGCTCAAGAACAAGCACCTGAAGATGGACAAGGATGCGCAGATGCACATCCTGCAGAAGCAGGGCCGCGCCATCTACGGCGTGGACATGAAAATCGTAGGCGCCGACGGCCGGGAGCAGCCCTGGGACGGCAAGACCTACGGCGACCTGCTGGTGCGCGGCCCCTGGATCCTGGACACCTACTACAAGGGCGAAAGCCCGCTGGTGAAGGACGAGCACGGCGTGGGCTGGTTCCCCACGGGCGACGTGGCCACCATCGACGCCGACGGCTACATGCAGATCACCGACCGCAGCAAGGACGTGATCAAGTCCGGCGGCGAGTGGATCAGCTCCATCGACATCGAGAACATCGCCATGGCCCACCCGGCCGTGGCCATGGCCGCGTGCATCGGCATGCCGCACCCGAAGTGGGACGAGCGCCCCATCGTCGCCGTCACCAAGCGGCCGGGCAAGGAGGTCACGCGCGAGGAGCTGCTGGCGTTCTACGAAGGCAAGACGGCCAAGTGGCAGATCCCCGACGACGTGGTGTTCGTCGACGCGATCCCGCTGGGTGCCACCGGCAAGATGCTCAAGACCCGCCTGCGCGAGCAGCTGGCGGGCTACAAGCTGCCGGGCCTGTGACGGCGGCGGGCGCACCGCGCGGCCATGCGCCGAAGCGGTGCGTCACGTCGGCGATAGCTGCTAGGGGCAATCCCTGAACGGTGCCCGATGGCAACCCTGTACGCTGCGGCGTACCCATTCTTATAAAGGAGACGAGGCATGAAGTTCACTATCAAAATGGTAGCTGCTAGCGCTTTGGTGGCTTGCGCTGGCGGTGCATTCGCTCAAAAGGGCGAGACGGTCAAGGTCGCCTGGCTGGACCCCTTGTCGGGCCTGATGGCGGCGGTGGGAACGAACCAGCTCAAGAGCTTCCAGTTCGTCGCCGAGGAGTTCAACAAGAAGAACGCGTCGGGCGTGAAGTTCGAGATCATCGGCATCGACAACAAGCTGAGCCCGCAGGAAACCACGAGCGCGCTGCGCTCGGCCATGGACCAGGGCGCGCGCTTCGTGGTGCAGGGCAACGGCTCGGGCCCGGCGCTGGCCATCATCGACGCGCTGGAGAAGCACAACGCGCGCAACCCCGGCAAGGAGGTGGTCTACCTCAACTACGCCGCGGTGGACCCCGACCTCACCAACAGCAAGTGCAGCTACTGGCACTTCCGCCTGGATGCCGACACCTCCATGAAGATGGAGGCCATGACCACCTTCATGAAGGACCAGGCGGAGGTCAAGAAGGTCTACCTCATCAACCAGAACTACTCGCACGGCCACCAGGTCTCCAAGTACGCCAAGGAAAACCTCAAGCGCAAGCGTCCCGACGTGCAGGTGGTGGGCGATGACCTGCACCCCCTGGCACAGGTGCGCGACTTCTCGCCCTACATCGCCAAGATCAAACAGTCGGGCGCCGACACCGTGATCACCGGCAACTGGGGCTCCGACCTGGCGCTGCTCATCAAGGCGGCCAACGACGCGGGCCTGAACAACGTCAATTTCTACACCTACTACGGCGGCGTGACGGGCAGCCCCACGGCCATGGGCGCGGGCGCGGCCGGGCGGGTCTACATGGTCTCGTACAACCACCTGAACCTGCCGGGCGACATCGGCCGCATCGTGGGCGAGTACAAGAAGAAGTTCAACGACGACATGTACACCGGCGCGGTCTACCACGCCTTCTCCATGCTGGACGCGGCCTTCGTGAAGGCCAAGTCCACCGACCCCGCCAAGGTGGCCGCGGCCATGGAAGGCATGAAGTTCAACAGCTTCAACGGCGAGGTCGAGATGCGCAAGACCGACCACCAGCTCCAGCAGGGCCTGTTCGTCAACCGCTGGGAAAAGGCCGGCGGCAAGTACCCCGTAGATGCGGAGAACACCGGCTACACCTTCGTGCCCGTGAAGTACTACGAGCCCTACGTGGCCAGCACGCCCACCTCGTGCCAGATGAAACGGCCCTCCTGATTGCGATTCCTGGTGTGAAGACCTTTGGGGCCCGACTCTCCTCGGGCCTTTTTTTCACCTGCCACGAAGTGTTTCCATGAATCTCGAGTTTTTCGTGATCTCCCTGCTGAACGGCGTCAGCTACGGGCTGCTGCTGTTCATGCTGAGCTCGGGGCTGACTCTGATCTTCAGCATGATGGGGGTGCTCAATTTCGCCCACACCAGCTTCTACATGCTGGGGGCGTACTTCGCCTACACGCTGTCGGGCGCCATCGGCTTCTGGCCGGCGCTCTTCGCCGCGCCGCTGCTCGTCGGGGCGCTGGGGGCGCTCTTCGAGCGCTACGCGCTGCGCCGGGTGCACAAGTTCGGCCACGTGCCCGAGCTGCTGGTCACGTTCGGCCTGTCGTACCTGGTGCTGGAAGTGGTGCAGCTCGTGTGGGGCCGCTCCACCGTGCCCTACGGCCTGCCCACGCAGCTCCAGGGGCCGCTGTTCACGCTGTATGGCACGCAGTTTCCCAAGTCGCGCTCGTTCATCATGCTGGTGGCGGTGCTCATGCTGGTGTCGGTGTGGCTGGTGCTCACGCGCACGCGCATCGGCCTGGTGATCCAGGCCGCGCTCAAGCACCCCCACATGGTGGAGGCGCTGGGCCACAACGTGCCGCGCGTGTTCATGCTGGTCTTCGGCGGCGGCTGCGCGCTGGCGGGCCTGGCCGGCGTGATCGGCGGCAACACCTATGTGACGGAGCCGGCCATGGCCGCGTCCGTGGGCTCCATCATCTTCGTGGTGGTGGTGGTGGGCGGCATGGGCTCGCTGGCCGGGGCGTTCCTGGCCTCGCTGCTCATCGGCCTGGTGCAGACCTTCGCCGTGGCGCTGGACTATTCGCTGGTGCATGCCTTTGCCGGGCTGGGCGTGCAGGTCACCGAGCAGACCTTCGGCTACCCGCTGCTCAAGCTCACCATCTCGCAGGTCGCGCCCATCCTGCCGTACCTGTTCCTCGTCCTGATTCTGATCTTCCGGCCCAAGGGCCTGCTGGGCACCCGGGAGGATTGAAGGCCATGCAAACGACTTCCTCCCTGCCTGCGGCCGCTGCGCCGCGCGCCACCCGCTACTACCGGTTCAAGCCCCTGAACGTGGGCCGGATCGTCCTCTGGAGCCTGTTCGCCCTCGCGCTCATCGTTGCGCCGAAGGTGTTCACGAGCGGGCTGGCGCTGACCATGCTTTCGCAGATCGGCTACGCGATCATCATCTGTCTGTCCTACAACATCCTGCTGGGGCAGGGCGGCATGCTGAGCTTCGGCCATGCGGTGTACACGGGGCTCGGCTCCTTCATCACGGTGCATGCCATCAACATGGCGGGCGCAGGCACGCTGGGTATTCCCCTGGTGCTCATGCCCATCATCGGCGGACTGGCAGGCATGTTCTTCGCCGTGGTGCTGGGCTTCGTGACCACCAAGAAGTCGGGCACCACCTTCGCCATGATCACGCTGGGCATCGGCGAGCTTGTGGCCTCGATGGCGCTGATGTTCCCCGAGTTCTTCGGCGGCGAGGGCGGCATCACCACCGACCGCGTGTACGGCGGCAGCGTGTTCGGCATCACCTTCGGGCCCGCGATCCAGGTCTATTACCTGATCGCGGCGTATTGCTTCGTCTGCACGGCGCTGATGTTTGCCTTCACCGGCACGCCGCTGGGGCGCATCCTCAACGCCGTGCGCGACAACCCCGAGCGCGTGGAGTTCATCGGCTACAACACGCAGCGCGTGCGCTACTTCGCCTTCATCATCGCGGGCTTCTTCGCGGGCGTGGGCGGAGCGCTGGGGGCCATCAACTTCGAGATCGTCACCGGCGCCGACAGCGTGAGCGTGGTGCGCTCGGGCTCGTACCTGCTGTTCACCTTCCTGGGCGGGGCCACGTTCTTCTTCGGGCCCATCATCGGCGCGGTGCTGCTGGTGCTGGCCTCGGTGTTGCTGTCGGAGCTGTCCAAGGCCTGGCTGCTGTACCTGGGGCTGGTGTTCCTGTTCATGGTGATGTATGCGCCCGGCGGCATCGCCAGCCTGATCATGATGAACCTGCGGCTGGCCAAGTACGGCAAGCTGCGCGGCATCATCAGCGCCTACCTGGCGCTGGGCGGCACGGCCCTGGTGGCGGTGCTGGGCGCGGCCGGGATGATCGAGATGACCTATCACCTGCAGCTCAACGCGGCGCTGGGGCCGCAGCTCACGTTCCTGGGCGCCACGCTGGACGCGCACAGCGCGGGAAGCTGGTTCGGCGCGGGCTTCGTGTTCGTGACGGGGCTGGGGCTGTTCGAGCTGTGCAGGCGGCAGTTCCTGCGGCAGTGGGGCGAGATCCAGGAAGAAATCGAGCACGAGATCAAGCGCGGGGAGGCGGCGTGATGACGACGGACCACCAGGCGGCCTATGCGCTGGAGCTGCGCGACCTGCGCAAGAGCTTCGGCAAGACCGAGATCATCCGCGGCGCCCAGCTCGCCGTGCAGGCGGGCGAGCGCGTGGCCATCATCGGGCCCAACGGCGCGGGCAAGTCCACGCTGTTCAACCTCATCAGCGGGCGCTTCGCCCCCACCAGTGGCGAGGTGCTGCTGCACGGCGCGCGCATCGACGGCAAGAAGCCGTTCGAGATCAACCGCATGGGCCTGTCGCGCAGCTTCCAGATCACCAACATCTTTCCCAAGCTCAGCGTGTTCGAGAACCTGCGCTGCGGCGTGCTCTGGAGCCTGGGCTACCGCTATGCGTTCTGGCGCTTTCTGTCGAAGCTGCAGGACGCCAACGAGCGCGCCGAGCAGCTCATGGAGATGATCAAGCTCGAAAAGAAGCGCGACACGCTGGCCATGAACCTCACCTATGCCGAGCAGCGGGCGCTGGAGATCGGCATCACCATCGCGGGCGGCGCCAGCGTCATCCTGCTGGACGAGCCCACCGCCGGCATGAGCAAGAGCGAGACCACGCGCTTCATCCACCTCATCAAGGAGGTGACGCAGGGCCGCACCCTGCTGACCGTGGAGCACGACATGGGCGTGGTCTTCGGTCTGGCCGACAAGATCGCGGTGGTGGTCTACGGCGAGGTGATCGCCTTCGATACGCCCGAGAACGTGCGCGCCAACCCGCGCGTGCAGGAGGCCTACCTGGGCTCCGTCATCGCGGCGCAGCAGGCGGGGGGACACTGATGCTGAAAATCGAGAACCTGCACGCCTACTACGGCAAGAGCCACGTGCTGCATGGCGTGGCGTTCGACGTGCGGCCCGGCGAAATCGTCGCACTGCTGGGGCGCAACGGCTCGGGCCGCTCCACGGCGGCTAAGGCCATCATGGGGCTGGTGGACTGGGAGGGCGGCATCGACTGGAAGGGTCAGAGCCTCGCGGGCAAGAAGGCCTACGAGATAGCCCACCTGGGCCTGGGCTACGTACCCGAGAGCCGCGACGTGTTCCCCAACCTCACCGTGCACCAGAACCTGCTCCTGGGCCAGAAGGGCGCTGGCCGGGGCAGCCGCTGGTCGTTCGACGACATGTACGCCATGTTCCCGCGCCTCAAGGAGCGGCGCAACATCGAGGCGGGCGTGATGTCCGGCGGCGAGCAGCAGATGCTCACGCTGTGCCGCACGCTCATGGGCGACCCCGACCTCATCATCATCGACGAACCCACCGAGGGCCTCGCGCCAAAAATAGTGGAGCTGGTGGGCGAATACCTCACCAAGCTCAAGGAGCGGGGCATCTCCGTGCTGCTGATCGAGCAGAAGCTCACCATCGCCATGACCATCTCCGACCGCGCGCTGGTCATGGGCCACGGCAGCATCGTCTTCCAGGGCACGCCCGACGAGCTGCGCGCCAACAGCTACGTGCGCAAGGAGTGGCTGGAGGTTTGAAGCCAAAAGCGCCTCCAGCGCAATCCCAACAAGCGCAACCAGCTATGCAAACCATAGCGCCAGCGCGCGGAGCCCCTGCGGGCGGTGCGCCCTTGTCCCCCCTGAGACAAGGGCGTGCACCCGACTCCCCCTAGACTTGCGGAAAAAAGCGCACGAGCGTACTTTTCTTTCATCCACCGAGATCCAAGAGGAAACGACAGCATGACGGCTGAATACCAGGTCCACGGCGACGTGGCCGTGATCACGCTTAACAACCCGCCCGTCAACGGGCTCGGCCTGGCCACGCGCCGGGGCATCGTGGAGGGCCTCGACCGCGCGCAGGCCGACGCGGCCGTCAAGGCGATCGTCATCACCGGCGCGGGCGGCGCCTTCTCGGGCGGCGCGGACATCAAGGAGTTCGGCACCGACAAGTCGCTGCAGGAGCCCAACCTGCATTCCGTCATCAGCGCCATCGAGCACTGCGAGAAGCCCGTGGTCGCCGCCATCCACACCGTCTGCATGGGCGGCGGGCTGGAGCTGGCACTGGGCTGCCACTACCGCGTGGCCGCGCCCGGCTGCAGCGTGGCGCTGCCCGAGGTGAAACTGGGCCTGCTGCCCGGCGCGGGCGGCACGCAGCGCCTGCCGCGCGTGGTGGGCGTGGAGGCGGCCCTGAACATGATCGTGAGCGGCGAGGCGGTCAAGAGCGAATTCATCGGCGCCGTGGCCGGCCAGAAGCTGTTCGACAAGATGGCCGCATCGCCCGAATCCCTGGCCGAAGAGGCCCTGGCCTTCGCACGCAGCGTGGCCGATGCGCGTCCGCTGCCGCTGGTGCGCAACCTGCCGTGCAAGCACCCCGAGGGCGACGCCTACTTCCAGTTCGCGCGCAACATGGTCAAGGGCATGGCCAGGAACTTCCCCGCGCCCGCCAAGTGCGTGGACGCGGTGGAAGCCGCGACGAAGAAGAAATTCGCAGAGGGTCTGGCCACGGAACGGGAGCTGTTCATCAACCTCATGTGGACGCCCGAGTCGCGCGCGCTGCGCCACCTGTTCTTCGCGGAGCGCGCGGCCAGCAAGATCCCCGACGTGCCCTCGGACACGCCCAAGCGCGACATCAAGAAGGTGGGCGTGATCGGCGCGGGCACCATGGGTGGCGGCATCAGCATGAACTTCCTGAATGCGGGCATTCCCGTGACCATCCTGGAGACGAAGCAGGAGGCGCTGGACCGCGGCATCGCCACGATCCAGAAGAACTACGAAGCCCAGGTGAAGAAGGGCAAGCTCAAGGAAGACAAGTACCAGCAGCGCATGGCGCTCCTGTCCACCACGCTGAACTATGACGACCTGAAGGACTGCGACCTCATCATCGAGGCCGTGTTCGAGGAACTGGGCGTCAAGGAGACCGTGTTCAAGCAGCTCGACAAGGTGGCCAAACCCGGGGCCATCCTGGCTTCCAACACCTCCACGCTCGACGTGGACAAGATCGCCGCGTTCACCCAGCGCCCGCAGGACGTGGTCGGCATGCATTTCTTCAGCCCCGCCAACGTGATGCGGCTGCTGGAAGTGGTGCGCGGCAAGCACACCGCCAAGGACGTGCTGGCCACCGTGATGGCGATCGCCAAGAAGATCAAGAAGACGGCCGTGGTTTCTGGCGTGTGCGACGGCTTCATCGGCAACCGCATGATCGAGCGCTACAGCCAGCAGGCCGGCTTCCTGCTCGACGAGGGCTGCACGCCCAGCCAGGTGGACAAGGCCATCGAGAAATTCGGCTTCGCCATGGGTCCGTTCCGCATGGGCGACCTCGCGGGCAACGACATCGGCTGGGCCATCCGCAAGCGCCGCGCCGTCGAGCAGCCGGACATGAAGTACAGCAAGACGGCCGACCTGCTGTGCGAGAAGGGCCGCTTCGGCCAGAAGACCGGCAAGGGCTGGTACGACTACGCGCCCGGCAAGCGCGACGCGATTCCCAGCCAGGAAGTGCTGGACATGATCGAGCAGCACCGCAAGGACGCCGGCATCGCCCCGCGCAAGGTCAGCGACGAGGAGATCGTGCAGCGCCTCGTGTATTCGCTGGTCAACGAGGGCGCCAAGATCCTGGAAGAGGGCATCGCCAGCAAGTCCGGCGACATCGACATGGTCTACCTCACCGGCTACGGCTTCCCCATCCACCGCGGCGGCCCCATGCACTACGCGAGCGAAGTGGGCCTGTTCAACGTCGTGCAGGCCATGCAGCGCTTCGCCCGCAACCCGCTGGACGATGCCCGCGCCTGGCAGCCCGCACCGCTGCTGGCCCAGCTCGCCGCCGAGGGCAAGGCCTTCGCCTGAACGTCATCGATAACAAGGATTTGAAGCAATGACCTCCGCAGTGATCGTTTCCACCGCCCGCACGCCGCTCGCCAAGAGCTGGAAGGGCTCGTTCAACATGACGCACGGCGCCACGCTCGGCGGCCACGCGGTGCAGCACGCCGTGCAGCGCGCGGGCATCGACGGGGCCGACGTGGACGACGTCATCATGGGCTGCGCCAACCCCGAGGGCGCCACCGGCATGAACATCGCGCGCCAGATCGCGCTCAAGGCAGGCCTGCCCGTCACCACCTCGGGCATGACCGTCAACCGCTTCTGCTCGTCGGGCCTGCAGACCATCGCCCTGGCGGCCCAGCGCATCATCGCGGGCGAGGCCGACGTGTTCGTGGCCGGCGGCGTGGAAAGCATCTCCTGCGTGCAGCAGGAGATGAACCTGCACATGATCCAGGATCTGGCCCTGGCCAAGCAGAAGCCCGAGATCTACTGGAGCATGCTGCAGACCGCCGAGCAGGTCGCCAAGCGCTACGGCATCGGCCGCGACGCCATGGACGAATACGGCGCCGCCAGCCAGCAGAAGGCCTGCGCCGCCCAGGCCGCCGGCCTGTTCGACGCCGAGATCGCGCCCATCACCGTCACCGCCGGCATCGCCGACAAGACCCTGGGCCTGGTCACCAGGCAGATTACCGTCTCCAAGGACGAGGGCACGCGCGAAGGCACCACCAAGGAAGGCATCAGCGGCATCAAGCCCGCGATGCCCGGCGGCGTGATCGCGGCCGGCAACGCCAGCCAGTTCAGCGACGGCGCGGGCGCCTGCGTGGTGACGAGCGAGGAATACGCCTCCAAGCGCGGCCTCAAGCCGCTGGGCCGCTTCCTGGGCTTCGCCGTGGCGGGCTGCGAGCCCGACGAAATGGGCATCGGTCCCGTGTTCGCCGTGCCCAAGGTGCTCAAGAAGCTCGGCCTCACCGTGCAGGACATCGACCTGTGGGAGCTGAACGAAGCCTTCGCCGTGCAGGTGCTCTACTGCCGCGACAAGCTCGGCATTCCCGCCGACCGCCTGAACGTGAACGGCGGCGCCATCGCCCTGGGCCACCCCTACGGCGTGAGCGGCCAGCGCCTCACGGGCCACGCACTCATCGAAGGCAAGCGCCGCGGTGCCAAGCGCGTGTGCGTGACCATGTGCATCGGCGGCGGCATGGGCGCGGCGGGCGTGTTCGAGGTGCTGTAAGCGCCGGACAAGCCCTAACCGGAACCCCCAGTGCCCCGCGCAGGCCTTTGGCTTGCGCGGGGCATTTGCTTTGCTTTTGATAGCTGCTGGCGCTTGCTGGGTATGCGCTGGAGCCGTTTTTTGCCATTCATTAGGGCAGGCCCGCCTGAATGCCATGCGCTGCCGCAGGTTTCCAGCGCGTCTACAGGTGGAAGTCGCCCGCCGCTTCCGGCTGGTACAGCACTTTCCTGATCCGGATGTGGCACGTCCGGTCCGGAATGCGCCAGTTGAAGGCATCGCCCTCCTTGTAGGGGTCTCCTCGTTTTCAGTGCAATAAGTGACGGTACGAAAAGCTAGCACTGGCGCGGAGGTGGTGTTGGTAGA
>NZ_DF238939.1 GCF_000400995.2 Acidovorax sp. MR-S7
AACACCCGCAACGGCAAGAGTAAGAAGACCCTCAAGGGCGATTTCGGCGAGTTGCCCATTGAGGTGCCCCGCGACCGCCATGGCAGCTTCGAGCCCCAGCTCATCCCCAAGCACCAGACCCGCTGGGCCGGCTTCGACGACAAAATCATCTCGCTGTACGCCCGTGGCATGACGGTGCGCGAGATACAGGCCCACCTCGAAGAGATGTACGGCACCGAGGTCTCACCCAGCCTGATTTCCTCGGTGACGGACGCCGTGGCCGATGAGGTCAAGGCCTGGCAGGCCCGGCCGCTGGAG
>NZ_DF238940.1 GCF_000400995.2 Acidovorax sp. MR-S7
GGCGTGATCATGGCAGGGGGATGGCTCAGGTCTTGTCGATCAACGAGGGATCAGTGGGGTTTTGAGAGGTTCCCGAATGAAACACCGTTGCAGAAGAAGTGGCAGAAGACCGGCGGGTGTGGAAGGACGCCTTTGGCAACGAACTCAAGGACGGTGATTCGGTCACCGCTATCAAAGACCTCAAGGTCAGGGGCTCGTCTTCCGTGGTCAAAGTCGGAACGAAGGTCAAGAACATTCGCCTCAGTGAGGGCGACCACGACATTGACTGCAAGATCGAAGGGTTCGGGGCCATGCAATTGAAGTCGGAGTACATCAAGAAAGCCTGACCGGGGATGCTCCATGAGGGGCAAGGGGTTCAGCACCCAAGTGCACTTCGACTGTCCGTCGCACCATGAACCCCTGCCCCTCATACATCCATTGCGCTTTATGAAGCCCGCCAGCGCTGTCTAGAGGGCCGCGCCCGCCCCGTCAGAACGCGTGCGCCATCCCCACCCCGAACGCGGTGCGCGAAGGCTGGTGCTCGTAGCGCTGGTGGCCCAGGCTGGCGTAGACCGTGGTGCGCTTGGACAGCGCGTAGTCCGCGCCCAGCGAGGCGAAGTGGTGGGTGTCGTCGTTCAGGCGCTGGCGGCCGTAGCCGGCCTTGAGGGTGGTGGCGCCCAGCGCGTAGGTGGCGCCCAGGGTGGCGGCGCGGGCCTTGTCGGGCGTGTCGCCCGAGCGGCTGCGGTCGTAGGCGGCCATGAGCGCCAGCGCGCCGAAGCTGTATTTGCCGGCCAGGAACAGGTTGCGGTCGCCGCTGCCGTTGCGCTCGTGCGCGAGCATGGCGGCCACGGGGCCCTGGTCGTAGTTGAGGGAGACGGAGCGCGCGCGCCCGTCGCGGCCCGGCGCGGCGGTGCGCTCGGGCGAGGCGCTCAGGTGCAGCGTGAAGCCGGCCAGCGTGGGCGAGTCGTAGAAGACGCCGTTGGCCATGCGGCCGTATTCGGCGGTGCCGTTGTTGCTGGCGCGGTCGGTGGGCGTGAGGTAGTGCCAGAGGTGCCACGCGGGCGAGGCCACGCGGTTGAAGTTGGCCCAGGGGTCGAACTTCCAGTCCTGCGCCCACATGGCGCTCAGGGCACGGCCGGCGCGCAGGTGGCCCCAGCCGCCGCGCAGGCCCACGGTGGATTCGTCGTGCCAGAAGGGCTTGCGGCCGGCGTCTTCGGGCGCGCCGGTGTCGAGGTCGAAGCGGGTGCTCAGGCGGAAGGTGGCCTGCAGGCCGCCGCCCAGGTCTTCGGTGCCGGAGAGGGCGAGATTGCTGCGCTGGATGGTTCCGAGCTTGCTGGTTTTGTCGAAGTCGCGGAACACGCCGGCATCGAGGTAGCCGCTGATCTGGACCGAGGATTGCGCCGCGGCAGGCAGGGCGGCGGCGGCGAGGAGGGAGGCAAAACCGAGGGGCAAGCGATGGAACAGACGCATCTGTGGGGTTTCCTGTGAAGGGAAGGGATGAATGGCACCGGCCGCGCTGTGCGGCCGGCAAGGAGGGAGGGCGGGTGCCGCTGCGCAGGGGCAGCGAGGGGCGCGGAGCGCCCCGGCGGGTGCACGGCGCGAGCGGGTCGCGCGATTCCCCGAAGATGCCATCCGTTGCCAGCAGATGCCGGCAACATGCGTATTGTAGGAAGGCTGGCGGGCTTATTCCCCAAGGATACCTGGGGTATTACCCTGACTGTGGGCGCCAGCGCGCTACCAAACCGATAGCTGCCAGCGCTTGCTGCACAAGCGCTGGAACCCGATTTTGCTTGGAACTACCCCTTGAGCCCCAGGCGCCGCGCCAGCTTGTGCAGGTTGCTCGGGTCCACGTCCAGCGCCCGCGCGGCCTGGGCCCAGTTGCCCTGGTGGCGGTCCAGCGCGGCGGTGACGGCCTGGCGCTGGCAGGCGTCCACCGCGTCGCGCAGCGTGCCGTCCAGGACCGCGGACGCGGCGCCGGCGACCGGGGCGGCGGCGGGCTGCGCGGCAGGGGCGGGCGCCTCCAGCGCGTCCAGGTCGAGCAGGCCGGCCTCCAGCGTCACGATCTCGTTGCGGTCCACGCCCCGGCTGAGGGCCTTGAGCGCGGCGCGGCTGATGACGTGCTCCAGCTCGCGCACGTTGCCGGGCCAGCGGTAGCGGCGCAGCGCTCCTTGCGCGTCGGGCGACAGGCGCAGGCTGCGCAGGCCCAGGCGGGCGCGGTTGAGCTCCAGGAAGCGGCCGGCCAGCAGCAGCACGTCGTTGCCGCGCTCGCGCAGCGGCGGGATGGGCACGGGGTAGACCGACAGGCGGTGGTACAGGTCGGCGCGAAAGGCGCCGCTGGCCACCTGCTCGCGCAGGTTGCGGTTGGTGGCGGCGACCACGCGCACGTGCACGCGCCGCGGGCGGTCGGCGCCCAGGCGCTGGATCTCGCCGTTCTGCAGCGTGCGCAGCAGCTTGGCCTGCACGGACAGGGGCAGCTCGCCCACTTCGTCGAGGAACAGGGTGCCGCCCTCGGCGGCCTCGAAGCGGCCGGGCCGGTCGCTGACGGCGCCCGAGAAGGCGCCGCGCACGTGGCCGAACAGCTCGCTCTCGGCCAGCGACTCGGGCAGGGCCGCGCAGTTCACGTGCACCAGCGGCCGCGCGCGCCGGGGCGAGTGGTGGTGCAGCAGCCGCGCGAACAGCTCCTT
This sequence comes from Acidovorax sp. MR-S7, assembly GCF_000400995.2. Lineage (GTDB taxonomy): Bacteria > Pseudomonadota > Gammaproteobacteria > Burkholderiales > Burkholderiaceae_C > MR-S7. Next base: position 2,664 of record NZ_DF238940.1, read on the forward strand.
GCCCACGCCGGTTTCGCCCAGCAGCAGCACGGGCAGCTCGGACGCGGCGACCACGCCCAGCTCGTGCAGCAGGCGCTGCAGCGCGGGGCTTTCCCCCACGATCTCCAGCTCGCCGGGGTCGCGCTGCGCCGACGCGTGGGCCGCATCGTCCCCACCCAGGCCGCCAGGCGCAGTGGCGGCCATGCGCAGGGCGCGCAGCTCCTGCTCCAGCCGCGCGACGCGCACCACGGCCTCGGCCAGCGGCACGCACTGCGCCAGGCGCTGGCGCGCGGCGGGGCCGAAGGTGCCGGTGGCCAGCGCGTCGAACGTGAGCGCGCCCCAGGGCCTCCCCTCCACATGCAGCGCCACGCCCATGCAGTCGTGCACCGGCAGGGGCTCGCCGACCAGGGTGTCGAGCAGGCCGTCGTAGGGGTCGGGCAGCTGGCTGTCGTGCTCGAAGCAAGTCACCTCGCGCCGCGCCAGGATGGCGGCCAGCCGCGGGTGCTGCGCCACGGCGAAGCGCCGGCCCAGCGCATCGCCCACCAGGCCGTTGACGGCCACGGGGCGCAGGTGCTCGTCCTCCAGCCGCAGCAGCGCCACCGCCCCGCAGCCGAACTGCGCACGCAGCAGGTCCACCAGCCGCTGCAGGCGCACGGCCTGGGGCAGCTCGCCGCCCAAGTCAGACCACAGGGCGGGCAGCACCGCCTGGGACGCCGAGGCACTGGTTTCGAAAACGGTCATTTCAACCCTTTGATGGTCTTTTGAACCCCGATTGGAGAGGGTTCATTTTACCTTCACCCGTGTAAACCCTTGATTTTGCTGCGTGCCCACGCTGGCCCGCGCCTTGCGAAATGGCCAGCGTCTCAGTGCAACAACGATGGAGGCCCTTCATGGGGAAATACGCCAAGTATTGGTACACGCTCATAGGCGTGTTGATCGTCACCTTCAGCCTATTGGGCTACTACGGTGCCGAGGTTTATCGCACGGCGCCGCCGATCCCGGGGCAGGTGCTGGTGCAGGGCCAGGACAAGCCGCTCTTCACGAAGGACAGCATCCTCGACGGCCAAACCGCCTGGCAGTCGGTGGGCGGCATGCAGCTCGGCTCCATCTGGGGCCACGGCGCCTACCAGGCGCCGGACTGGACGGCCGACTGGCTGCACCGCGAGCTGACAACCTGGCTCGCGCTGGCCGCCCAGCAGGACTACGGCCGCGCCTTTGCCGACCTGGACGCGGGCCAGCAGGCCGTGCTGAAGGCACGGCTACGCAGCGAGTACCGCACCAACACCTATGACCAGGGCAAGGACGCGGTGACGCTCACGCCGCTGCGCGCGCAGGCGATCGCCGATACGGCCAAGTACTACGACCAGCTCTTCAGCAACGACCCCGCGCTGCACAAGACGCGCGAGAGCTACGCCATGAAGGAAAACACCCTGCCCAGCGCCGAGCGGCGCGCGCAGATGGCCGGCTTCTTCTTCTGGACGGCCTGGGCCGCCGCCACCGAGCGCCCCGCCGACCTGGGCGGCAGCGGTGCCACCTATACCAACAACTGGCCGCACGAGCCGCTGGTGGGCAACGTGCCCACGGGCGAGAACCTGGTGTGGTCGATCATGAGCGTGGTGGTGATGATGGCCGGCGTGGGCTTCCTCGTGTGGGGCTGGGCCTTCCTGCGCAAGCACGACGAGCAGGACCCCACCCCGCCCGCGCACGACCCCCTGAGCCGCGTGCCGCTCACCCCCTCGCAGCGCGCGCTGGGCAAGTACCTGTTCCTGGTGGTGGCGCTGTTCACCGCGCAGGTGTTCCTGGGCGGCTTCACCGCGCACTACACCATCGAGGGCCAGACGTTCTACGGCTTCGACGTGTCGCAGTGGCTGCCCTACTCGCTGGTGCGCACCTGGCACATCCAGGCCGCGCTGTTCTGGATCGCCACCGGCTTCCTGGCCGCGGGCCTGTTCCTCGCGCCGCTGATCAACGGCGGCAAGGACCCCAAGTTCCAGAAGCTGGGCGTGGACATCCTGTTCTGGGCGCTGGTCGTCGTCTGCGTGGGCTCGTTCATCGGCAACTACCTGGCCATCGCGCAGATCATGCCGCCCGAGTGGAACTTCTGGCTGGGCCACCAGGGCTATGAATACGTGGACCTGGGGCGCCTGTGGCAGATCGGCAAGTTCGCCGGCGTGGCCTTCTGGCTGGTGCTCATGGCGCGCGGCATCTTCCCGGCGCTGCTGGCCCCCAACGGCCAGGACAAGAACCTGCTGGCGCTGCTGACCTGCTCGGTGGTCTGCATCGGCCTGTTCTACGGCGCGGGCCTGTTCTACGGCGAGCGCACGCACCTGTCGGTGATGGAGTACTGGCGCTGGTGGGTGGTCCACCTGTGGGTGGAAGGCTTCTTCGAGGTCTTCGCCACCACGGCCCTGGCCTTCATCTTCTCCACCCTGGGCCTGGTCTCGTACCGCATGGCCACGGCGGCCAGCCTGGCATCGGCATCGCTCTTCATGCTGGGCGGCGTGCCCGGCACCTTCCACCACCTGTACTTCGCCGGCACCACCACCCCCGTGATGGCCGTGGGCGCATCGTTCAGCGCGCTCGAAGTGGTGCCGCTGGTGGTGCTGGGCCACGAGGCCTGGGAACACTGGCGCCTGCAGCACAGCGCCACCTGGATGAAGAACCTGAAGTGGCCCCTGATGTGCTTCGTGGCCGTGGCCTTCTGGAACATGCTGGGCGCGGGCGTCTTCGGCTTCATGATCAACCCGCCCATCTCGCTGTACTACATCCAGGGCCTGAACACCACGCCCGTGCACGCCCACGCCGCGCTCTTCGGGGTCTATGGCTTCCTGGCCCTGGGCTTCACGCTGATGGTGCTGCGCTACGTGCGCCCCGAGCTGCAGTTCAACGAGCGCCTGATGAAGACCGGCTTCTGGTGGCTCAACGCCGGCATCGTGCTGATGATCTCCACCAGCCTGCTGCCCATCGGCCTGTTCCAGTTCCACGCCAGCGTGACGCACGGCATGTGGTACGCGCGCAGCGAGGAATTCCTGCAGCAGCCCTTCCTGGAAACGCTGCGCTGGGTGCGCACCTTCGGCGACGTGGTCTTCATCGTCGGCGCCCTGTGCGTGACCTGGCAGGTGGTGAGCGGCGTGCTCTTCGGGCCCCGCGCACCCTCCGTGCCCAAGACCGGCGCGCTGGCAGGCGCCAGCCGCTGAAAACGGCCCACGGCGTGGCGCATCGGCGCCACGCCTTCAAGGAAACGCCATGAACATCGACCGCTTCAAACACGAACACCGCGACATCCTCGACCAGATCGCGGCGCTGCGCCAGCTCACCCATGCCGGCGTGGAACACAACGCCGCCGCCATCGCGCGCGGCATCGTGGCCATGAGCTCCACCATCAAGCTCCACCTGGCCGTGGAAGACCGTCTGCTCTACCCCGCGCTGCAAGGCGGAGCGGACCCGGAACTGGCCCGCCTGGGCGAGCAGTTCCAGCGCGAGATGGGCGCCATCGCCGCCGCCTACATGGAATTCGCGCGGCACTGGAACACCCCCGAGCGCGTGCGCGCCGACGCCGAAGGCTTCCGCGCCGACGCCAACACCGTGCTGCGCCGCGTGTACGAACGCATGCAGCGCGAGAACCGCGACTTCTATCCGCGCATCGAGGCGGAAGAGGCTGCGCTCCTGTTGTGATAGCTGCCAGCGCTTGATGGACAAGCGCTGCAACCCGAAATAGCTTCCATCGGCAAGGCCATAGGGGCACCTTGCTTTTCAGCCGGCTTCGTGCCGGCTTTTTTTTGGCCCGGCGGCCCCGGGGTTTGTGCCCGATCAAACTACCTATAGTGTCTGATGGGTATTGTGAACGCTATATGTAGTGTTCTGGAGCTTCCATGGTCCATCCCTCCACCCCTCTGGCCACCCTGCCGCGCGACGTGATCCAGCGCGACGGCACCCGCGCCGCGTTCGACGCCCACCGCATCCAGTCCGCCATCGCCCGCGCGGGCGCCGCCACCGGCGAATTCGGCGAGGACGAGGCGCGGCTGCTCACCGCCCAGGCCACCAAGGTGCTGATCCACCGCTTCCGCGGCGAGGCGCCGGCCATCGAGCAGGTCCAGGACGTGGTGGAGCAGACGCTGATCGCCGCCAACCACCTGCAGACCGCGCGCGCCTACATGGCCTACCGCCAGCGCCACGCCACGCTTCGCGCCGACCGGCAGACGCTGGTGCACGTGGAAAGCTCCATCAACGAATACCTCACGCGCGCCGACTGGCGCGTGAACGCCAACGCCAACCAGGGCTACTCGCTCGGCGGGCTGATCCTCAACGTGGCCGGCAAGGTCACGGCCAACTACTGGCTCTCGCACGTCTACGCGCCCGAGATCGGCGAGGCGCACCGCAACGGCGACATCCACATCCACGACCTCGACATGCTCAGCGGCTACTGCGCCGGCTGGTCGCTGCGCACGCTGCTGCACGAGGGGCTGAACGGCGTGCCCGGCAAGGTCGAGGCGGGGCCGCCCAAGCACATGAGCTCCGCCGTGGGGCAGATCGTGAACTTCCTCGGCACGCTGCAGAACGAATGGGCCGGCGCGCAGGCGTTCTCCTCGTTCGACACCTATATGGCGCCCTTCGTGCGCAAGGACGGCATGGACTACGCCGCCGTGCGCCAGTGCATCCAGGAGCTGGTGTACAACCTCAACGTGCCCTCGCGCTGGGGCACGCAGACGCCGTTCACCAACCTCACCTTCGACTGGACCTGCCCCGAGGACCTGCGCGAGCAGGTGCCGGTGATCGGCGGCGTGGAGATGCCCTTCAGCTACGGCGAGCTGCAGGCCGAGATGGATCTCATCAACCGTGCCTACATCGACGTGATGACCACGGGCGACGCCAAGGGCCGCGTGTTCACCTTCCCCATCCCCACATACAACATCACGCCCGACTTCCCGTGGGAGAGCGAGAACGCCGCCGCGCTGTTCGACATGACGGCCAAGTACGGCCTGCCGTACTTCCAGAACTTCATCAACTCGGAGCTTTCGCCGAACATGGTGCGCTCCATGTGCTGCCGGCTGCAGCTCGACCTGCGCGAGCTGCTCAAGCGCGGCAACGGCCTGTTCGGCAGCGCGGAGCAGACGGGCAGCCTGGGCGTGGTCACCGTGAACTGCGCACGGCTGGGCTATCTGCACGCGGGCGACGAGGCGGGCCTGTTCGCCGCCCTGGACCGCCTGCTCGAACTCGGCAAGCAGAGCCTGGAAGTCAAGCGCAAGCTGATCCAGCGCCTCATGGATCAGGGCCTGTTCCCGTACACCAAGCGCTACCTGGGCACGCTGCGCAACCACTTCTCCACGCTGGGCGTGAACGGCATCAACGAGATGATCCGCAACTTCACGCACGACGCGCACGACATCACCGGCGAATGGGGCCATGCCTTCGCCGTGCGCCTGCTGGACCATGTGCGCGAGCGCATGACGGCCTTCCAGGAGGAAACCGGCCACCTCTACAACCTGGAGGCCACGCCGGCCGAGGGCACGACCTACCGCTTTGCCAAGGAAGACAGGAGGCGCTGGCCCGCCATCCTGCAGGCCGGCACGGCGGAGCAGCCTTACTACACGAATTCGTCGCAACTGCCCGTGGGCTACACCAGCGACCCGTTCGACGCGCTGCAGCGCCAGGAGGCGCTGCAGGGCAAGTACACCGGCGGCACCGTGCTGCACCTGTACATGGGCGAGCGCATCTCCAGCGGCGCGGCCTGCCGCGAGCTGGTCAAGCGCGCGCTGACGAACTTCCGCCTGCCCTACATCACCGTCACGCCGACGTTCTCCATCTGCCCCACGCACGGCTACCTGGCGGGCGAGCACCAGTTCTGCCCCACGTGCGATGCGGAGCGCCTGGAGGCCAAGCGCCGGCGCCTCACGGCTTGAAGCCGAATCGGCCTCCAGCGCTTATCCATCAAGCGCAAGCAGCTATCAAAACCGAAGTATCCCAACCCTGAAGGAGTCCACCATGAGCCATTTCTCCACCACCGAGCAAGCCGCCCTGGCCGCCGTGCAGCTCACCGACGAAGAGCGCCAGCCCTGCGAGGTCTGGACCCGCGTCATGGGCTACCACCGCCCCGTGGCCAGCTTCAACACCGGCAAGCAGGGCGAGCACAACGAGCGCCGCTTCTTCGCCGAGCCTCACCGTGCCTGCAGCTACCACTGCTGAGGCCTTGCGCATCGGCGGCCTGACGCCGCTCACCACCATCGACTTTCCCGGCAGGCTGGCGGCCGTGGTCTTCTGCCAGGGCTGCCCCTGGCGCTGCGGCTATTGCCACAACACGGAGCTGCTCGACGCCGGCGCGCCCACGGCCCACACCTGGGCCGGCGTGGAGCGCCTGCTGCACGCGCGGCGCGGCCTGCTCGACGGCGTGGTGTTCTCGGGCGGCGAGCCCACGCTGCAGGCCGCCCTTCCCGATGCGCTAGCGCGCGTGCGCGCCCTGGGCTTCGCCACCGGCCTGCACACGGCCGGCATGTACCCCGAGCGGCTCGCGGCCCTGCTGCCGCTACTCGACTGGGTGGGGCTGGACATCAAGGCCCCGCTGCTCCGCTACGACGCGATCACGCGCACGCCGGGCAGCGGCGCGAAGGCGTGGGAGTCGCTGCGCCATGTGCTCGTCAGCGGCGTGGCCTATGAATGCCGCACCACCTGGAACACGGGGCTTTACGGGGAGGACGACCTGCTGGCCCTTGCCGGCGCCCTGGCAGCCGAAGGCGTGCGGCACTGGGCACTGCAGGAGTGCCGCACGCAGGGCGCGCCCGCCTGGGCCGCGCCGCGGCGCATCGCGCAGCATTGGCCCGGCACGCTCACCGTGCGCCGCGCCTGAGCGCCGCTACTGGCGGCACACCCGAAGCACGTCCTCGCCATAGGCTTCGAGCTTCTTCACCCCCATGCCGCTGATGCCCTGCAGGTCGTCGAGCGTGGCGGGGCTGCGCTCGGCGATGGCCGCGAGCGTGGCGTCGTGGAAGATCACGTAGGCCGGCAGGTTGTGCTCGCGCGCCACCTCGGCGCGCCATGCCTTGAGGTTGATGAAGCGCACCTGCGCGTCCTGCCCCAGGTTGGCGGCGGCCACGGGCGGGGTGGCGGCGCGGCGCGTGCGCTTGGACTTCGGTGCAGCCTGGGCCGTGGCCTCGCGCAGCTGCACGGTCTGCTCGCCGCGCAGCACGGGGCGCGAGCCGTCGGTGAGCACCAGCGTGTCGAAGCTGTGGCCGCTCTCCAGCATCACCTTGTGCAGGCCCACGGCGCCAGTGGCGAGCAGCTGGCGCAGCACGCCGCGCAGCTGCGCCTCGGTGTAGTCCTTGCCCACGCCGAAGGTGGAGAGCTTGTCGTGGCCGAACTGCCTGACCTTGTCCGTGTCCTTGCCGCGCACGATGTCCATGATGTGCCCGGTGCCGAAGCTGATGCCGCTGGCCTGGTGCACGCGGTAGATGGTCGACAGGAGCTTCCTCGCCGCGTCCGTGCCGTCCCACACCGCGGGGGGTTGAAGGCAGTTGTCGCAGTTGCCGCAAGGCTCGGACTGCTCGCCGAAGTACGCCAGCAGCCGCACGCGGCGGCAGTCGGTGGCCTCGGCCAGGGCCAGCAGCGCGTCGAGCTTGCCGCGCAGCACGGCCTTGAATTCCTCGGCCGCGTCGCCGTCGTCGATCATGCGGCGCTGGTTCACCACGTCCTGCAAGCCGTAGGCCATCCAGGCGTCGGCGGGCAGGCCGTCGCGGCCGGCGCGGCCGGTCTCCTGGTAGTAGCCCTCGATGTTCTTGGGCATGTCCACGTGGGCGACGAAGCGCACGTCGGGCTTGTCGATGCCCATGCCGAAGGCGATGGTGGCCACCATGACGATGCCGTCCTCGCGCAGGAAGCGGTCCTGGTGCGCCTGGCGCATCTCCGCCGGCAGGCCCGCGTGGTAGGGCAGCGCGTTGATGCCGCCGTCCTGCAGCGCCTGGGCCATTTCCTCGACGCGCTTGCGCGACTGGCAATAGACCACGCCGGCATCGCCCAGGTGCTCGCGGTCGATGAAGCGCATGAGCTGCGTGAGCGGCTCCTTCTTCTCCTCGATGCGGTAGCGGATGTTGGGCCGGTCGAAGCTGCTAACGAACTGGCGCGCGTCCTGCAGCCGCAGCCCCTCGACGATGTCGGCGCGCGTGAGCGCGTCGGCCGTAGCGGTGAGCGCGATACGGGGCACGCTGGCGTAGCGCTCGTGCAGGATGGAGAGCTGCCGGTATTCGGGGCGGAAGTCGTGGCCCCACTGGCTCACGCAGTGCGCCTCGTCGATGGCGAAGAGCGAGAGCTGCCCGCGCTCGTGCAGGCCGTCGAGCAGGCCCAAGAAGCGCTCGGTCGTCACGCGCTCGGGCGCTGCGTAGAGCAGCGTGATCTCGCCGCGCGCCATGCGCCGCTCCACGTCGAGCGTCTGCTGCCAGTCGAGCGTGGAGTTGAGGAAGGCCGCCTCCACCCCCGCCTCGTGCAGCGCGCCCACCTGGTCGTGCATGAGCGCGATGAGCGGCGAGACGACCACCGTGACGCCCTGCCCCGCATCGCGCCGCACGATGGCCGGCACCTGGTAGCACAGCGACTTGCCGCCGCCCGTGGGCATGAGCACCAGCGCGTCGCCGCCGGCGATCACGTGTTCGACGATGGATTCCTGCGGGCCACGGAACTGCTCGTAGCCGAAGACGTCGTGCAGGACGAAGTGGGCGGGGGATGCGGGAGACACTCTTGTTTTAATAGCTGCTTGCGCTTGCCCTGCAAGCGCCGGAGGCCGATTTGGCTTGAAACCTGTAGCGAAGGCACGCACGCGCGCGAAGCGCCTATTGTGCGCGCGCCCAACCATTCGCAAAGCGAATCGATCGGTCCGCCGATTGAATTGGACTTGAATCGCCGCGATGGCCACCATGGGCGCGCATTCCCACACCGATACAGGAGACACGCCCATGAAGACCATCCTGCGCGCCACGCTCGCCGCGTGCGCCCTCGCCGCCGGCGCCTCGGCGGCACTGGCACAGCAGCCCTACCCCAGCGGCCCCGTCACCCTCGTCGTGCCGTTCGCGGCCGGCAGCGGCACCGATTCGGTGGCACGCGCCGTGGCCTCGGGGCTGGCCGCGCGGCTCAAGCAGCCGGTGATCGTGGACAACAAACCAGGCGCTAACGCCCAGGTGGCCGCGCAGGCCGTCTCCAAGGCCAGGGCCGACGGCTACACGCTGTTCATGACCACGAACACCTCGCATTCGGCCAACCCCTGGCTGGTCAAGCACCTCAAGTACGACCCGATCAAGGACTTCACGCCCGTGGCGCGCGTGGGCGAGCTGCCCTTCGCGCTGGCGGTGAACCCAGCCCTGCCCGCCAAGACGCTGGCCGAGCTGCTGGACTACGCGCGCGCCAATCCCGGCAAGCTGAGCTACGCCACGCCCAACAGCACCTCGCTGGTGGCGATGGAGAGCATCAAGCACATCGCGAAGGTGGACATCGTCGGCATTCCGTACAAGTCCAGCCCGCAGGCCATGACCGACCTCGTGGGCGGGCAGGTGCAGGTCTACGTGGCCGACCTGGGCTCGGGCATGGGCATGATCAAGACCGACAAGGTGCGCACGCTGGGCATCACCACGGCCGAGCCTACGCCGCTGCTGGCGGGCGTGCCGCCCATCGGCCAGACGGTGAAGGGGTTCGACCTGACCTCGTGGAACGGCATCTTCGGCCCCGCGGGCCTGCCGCCGGCCGTGGTGCAGCGCCTGAACACCGAGCTGCAGGCCGTGCTGGCGGACAAGGACCTGCAGGACAAGCTGGCGCAGATCGGCTTCCAGGTGTGGCCGAGCAAGACGCCCGAAGAGTTTGCGCAGTACGTGGCGCAGCAACTCACCCACTGGCGCACGCTGATCCAGCAGGCCGGCATCCAACCCGAGTGACGACCGCCATGACCACTCCCGCTGCCGGCCCGCTCGCAGGCGTGCGCGTGCTCGACCTGACCACTGTCATCCTCGGTCCTTTCGCCACGCAGATCCTCGCGCAGCTCGGTGCCGAGGTCATCAAGGTGGAAACGCCCGAGGGCGACAACATGCGCCACGTGGGCCCCATGCGCCACGCGGGCATGGGCCACATCTTCCTGCACGCCAACGCGGGCAAGCAAAGCATCGTGCTCGACCTGAAGCACCCCGAGGGGCGCGAGGCGGCGCTCAAATTGGCCGAAAGCTGCGACGTGCTCATCAGCAACGTGCGCCCGCAGGCCATGCAGCGGCTGGGGCTGGACTACGAGGCCGTGTGCGCGCGCAGCCCGCGCATCATCCACGTGAGCTGCTGCGGCTTCGACCAGGACGGCCCCGACGCCGCGCGCCCCGCCTACGACGACCTGATCCAGGGCGCCACCGGCATCCCCTGGCTGATGCAGCAGTACGGCGCGCCCGAGCCCGCCTACGCGCCGACCACGCTGTCCGACCGCGTGACCGGCCTGCACGCCGTGTACGCGGTGACGGCCGCGCTCTACGCCCGCGAGAAGACGGGCCAGGGCCAGGCCATCGTGGTGCCCATGTTCGAGGCCATGGCGCAGTTCGTGCTGGGCGACCACATGGCGGGCCTCACGTTCGAGCCGCCGCTGGGCGACCCCGGCTACGCGCGCCTGCTCACCACGCACCGCAAGCCCTACGCCACGGCGGATGGAATGCTTTGCGTGCTGATCTACAACGACAAGCACTGGCGCAGCTTCTTCGCCGCCATCGGCGAGAGCGAGGGCCTGGCGCGCGACCCGCGCTTCATCACGCACAGCGCGCGCGCCGCGAACATCGACGCGGTGTACGCCGAGGTAGCACGCATCCTGCGCACGCGCACCACGGCCGAGTGGCAGGCGCTGCTGGAGGCGGCCGACGTGCCCAACATGCCGATGAATTCGCCCGCCGACCTGCTGGTGAATCCACAGTTGCGCGCCACCGGCTTCGTGAGCGACGTGCAACACCCCACCGAAGGCCCGATGCACGCGCTGGCCCACCCCACGCGCTGGAGCGCAACTCCGCCCGCGCGCGAAGCGGCGCACGCGCCGCGCCTGGGCGAGCACACGCGCGCGCTGCTGGCGCAAGCCGGCTATTCCCCCGAACGGATCGACGCGCTGCTGGCCCAGGGGGCCTGCCGCGCCGCTGGAGAACCCGCATGACCACCCCATCCCGCTACCTGGTGCGCGCCGCCAACGTGCCCAGCTACCAGCCCGCCAACCACCACCACACCTTCAACCAGCGCCTGATCGGCCCCGAAACCGTGGGCGCGCAGCAGATGGAAGTGCTGCTGGGCACGCTGCACAAGGGCGGCGGCGCGCTGCCGCACGCCCACCCCGGCATCGAGCAGGCGTGCTACCTGCTCGAGGGCACGGCCCGCGCCGAGGTCGATGGCGAAGCCTTCGACATGGTGCCCGGCGACATGTGCTTCTTCCCCGCCGACCGCATGCACGTCTTCACCGTAACCAGCGACACGCCCGTGAAGCTGCTCGTCATCTACAGCCCGCCCTACGGCGAATCCCCCGACAAGGTCATCCGGCCATGAACTTCGCACACACCCCCGAGCAGGAACAGATCAAGGCCGCCATCGAGCGCGTCTGCGCACCCTTCGACGCCGACTACTGGCACGCCCGCGACGACGACGGCGCCTTCCCCGAGGACTTCTACCGCGCCCTGGCCGACGCCGGCTGGCTGGGCATCGCCATGCCCGAGGAATACGGCGGCGCGGGCCTCGGCATCACCGAAGCCGCGCTGATGATGCACACCATCTCCGCCTCCGGCGCGGGGCTGTCGGGCGCGTCCGCCGTGCACATGAACATCTTCGGCCTGCACCCGGTGGTGGTGCATGGCTCGCAGGAGCAGAAGGCGCGCATGCTGCCGCCCTTGATCGCCGGCAGGGACAAGGCCTGCTTCGGCGTCACCGAGCCGAACACCGGGCTCAACACCCTCAAGCTCAAGACCCGCGCAGTGCGCGAGGGCGACCACTACGTGGTGCACGGCCAGAAGGTCTTCATCTCCACCGCCCAGCAGGCCAGCAAGATCCTGCTGCTGGCGCGCACCAAGCCCGTGGAGGAGTGCAGGGGCACCGAAGGCCTGTCGCTGTTCTACACCGACTTCGACCGCAGCAAGATCGAGGTGCACGAGATTCCGAAGATGGGCCGCAAGTGCGTCGACACCAACCAGCTCTTCATCGACGGCCTGCGCATCCCCGTGGAAGACCGCATCGGCGAGGAGAACAAGGGCTTCGAATACATCCTGCACGGCATGAACCCTGAGCGCATCCTGATCGCCTGCGAAGCCATCGGCCTGGGCCGCGCGGCGCTGGCGCGCGGCGCCCAGTACGCCGGCGAGCGCGAGGTGTTCGGCCGCCCCATCGGCAAGAACCAGGGCATTCAGCACCCGCTGGCCGAGCGCTGGATGGAACTGGAGGCCGCCTACCTGATGGCTATGAAAGCCGCCTGGCTCTACGACCAGCACCAGCCCTGCGGCGCCGAGGCCAACGCGGCCAAGTTCCTGGGCGCGGAGGCCGGCTTTCGCGCCTGCGAGACGGCCATCTTCACGCACGGCGGCATGGGCTACGCGAAGGAGTTCCACGTCGAGCGCTACATGCGCGAGAGCTGGATCCCGCGCCTGGCGCCGGTGAGCCCGCAGCTCATCCTGTGCTTCATCGCCGAAAAAGTCCTGGGTCTCCCCAAGTCGTACTGAGCCGCGCGCGGGGCATGATGACCCCATGAAACTCCACCTGCTGCGCTACTTCGCCGTGCTGGCCGAGGAGCTGCACTTCGGCCGCGCGGCCGAGCGCCTGTCCATCACCCAACCGCCGCTCAGCTCGGGCATCAAGGCACTGGAGGACGAACTGGGCGTGAAGCTGTTCGAGCGCACCAGCAAGCACGTGGCCCTGACGCCCGCGGGCCATGCCTACCTGGCCGAGGTGCACATGGTGCTCGACCGCGTGGCGCGCGCGGGCGAGACGGCGCGCGCCGTGGCCGCGGGACTGCGCGGGCGGCTGGAGATCGGTTTCACGGGCTCCATGGTCTACCGCGACATGCCGCGCATCGTGCGCGCCTTCGGGCAGCAGGCGCCGGGCATCGAGGTGCGCCTGTGCGAGATGTCCTCCAGCGAGCAGATCGAGGCGCTGCTGCGCCGCCAGCTCCATGCGGGCTTCGTCAACCTGGGCGCCGTGCCGCCGCGGCTGGCCAGCCTTCCGCTGGCGGCGGACTACCTGGTGTGCTGCCTGCCCGAGGGACACGCGCTGGCGCACGCCCCGTCCGTGGCGCTGCGCGCGCTGGCGCAGGAGAGCTTCGTGATGTTCGCGCGCGACGTGGCGCCGGCCAACCACGACAACGTGATCGCGCTCTTCCACCGCGCGGGCATCCACCCGCACACGCGCCACGCGGCGCGCCAGTGGCTCACGGTGGTGTCGCTGGTGGCGCTGGGCATGGGCGTGGCGCTGGTGCCCGCATCGCTCGCCCAGGCGGGCGTGCAGGGCGTGCGCTTCGTGCCCATCGCCGGGCTGCGCCATCCCACGGTGGGGGTGCTGGCCTGGCACGAGGAGGCGGATGCGCCCGCGCTGCAGGCCTTCCTGGAGGTGGCCCGCAGATGAGATGACATCCCCCTGAGGCGCTGCGCGCCTTCCCCCTTCTCTCACCCTGCGCATGGGAAGGGGAACGCCGCCCGTGCGGCGGGGCGGCCCTTGCACGGCGGCCCCCGCCTGGGCCGCGCCAGTTTCACTGGCTGCGTTGACGCGCAAGAGCTATGGATGCTCGCCCTACAGCGCCCCGTCGCCCAGCACGATCCCCTCGCGCCGCGGGTCCACGCCGCCTTCGAGCTTGACGGCGCCGCCCTTGTTCACGCGCATGATGGTCGAGATGCCGCTCGACTGCGCGCTGGTGGACACCGTGTGCCCCTTGGCCTCCAGCCCCGCCTTCAGGCCGGAAAGATCCTGCGTGGTGTTGGAGCCGTCCACGTTGGTGGTGCGGCTGTTGCTGGCGCCGAAGTCGTTGAGCGACGTGGCCTGCTGCGCGTCCAGCCCCCAGTCCAGCGCACCCACGACGGTCTTGAGCACGTACTGGATGATGGCACCGCCGCCGGGCGAGCCCGTGGCCATGAGGAAGTCGCCCGGCTGCGTGCCCTTGAACACCAGCGTGGGCGCCATGGTGCTGCGCGGGCGCTTGTTGCCTTCCACGCGGTTGGCCACGGGGTTGCCCGCGCTGTCCTGCGGCTGGGCGGAGAAGTCCGTGAGCTGGTTGGTGAGCAGGAAGCCGCCGACCATGTGGAACGAGCCCATGCTGGACTCCACCGTGGTGGTCATGGAGGCCACGTTGCCGTACGCATCGACGATGGAGTAGTGCGTGGTGCCGTATTCCTGCGTGCGGTCCACGGCGTAGCTGGCGCTGGCGCCGCCGAACACGCCGGCCTCGGCCACGCCCATGCTCTGGTCGGGGTTGATCAGCGCGGCGCGGGCCTTCAGGTAGTTCTTGTCGAGCATCGAGGCCGCGCCCTGGGCCGGCAGCGGCACGAAGTCGGTGTCAGCCACGTACTTGTCGCGGTCGGCATAGGCCAGGCGCTCGGCCTCGGTGACCAGGTGCACGCCCATCACGCTGGGAATGCCGCCCTCGTTTTCCGGGGAAGCAGGCTTGTGCGCCGCGAGGTCGAAGTTCTCCAGGATGCCCAGCGCCTGCACGATGGCGATGCCGCCCGACGACGGGGGCGACATGGAGCACACGTAGTACGCATTGCGGTAGGTGGTGCACACCGGCTCGCGCTTCTTGGCCTGGTAGCCCGCGAGGTCTTCCACCGTCATGAGGCTGGGCGTGATGGGCGTGCGCGCCGCGTCGTCGCCCACCGACTGGCGGGCCTTGGCGACGATGGCCTCGGCGATCGGGCCCTTGTGCAGCGCATCGGCGCCGCCGTCAGCCAGCGCCTTGAGGGTGACCGCATACGGCGCGTTGGTCATGATGGACAGGGCCGCGCGCGGCGTGCCGTCCGCGTTGAAATAGGTCTGCACGGCGTTGGCGTCCAGCGCCAGGCTGGAGGCGTTGCTGGCGATGGCGCTGGCCAGCCGCTGCGGCACGCGGAAGCCGTCGTTGGCCAAGCGGATGCCTTCGCCGAAGAGCTGGTTCCACTTGAGCTTGCCGTGCTCGCCGTGCGCCATCTCGAGCATGCGCATCACGCCGGGCACGCCGATGGAGCGGCCGCTGCGCCGCGCGCTGGGCACGGGCGCGGGGGAGTTCTCGTCGGCCTGGTCCTGGCGCGCGAGGTAGTAGCCGTTGGCGGCGGCGGGCGCCGTCTCGCGGCCGTCGTAGGCGGTGACCTGCTTCGTCGCCGCGTCGTAGTACATCATGAACGCGCTGCCCGCGATGGTGCTGGACTGCGGTTCCACCAGCCCCAGCACGGCCTGCACCGCCACGGCCGCGTCGGCCGCCGTGCCGCCGGCCTTGAGGATCTCGCACCCCGCCTTGGTGGCCAGCGGCGTGTTGGCCACCACCATGTACTTGCTGGAGTATTTGGCCTTGTAGCCCAGGCGGTAGCCCGATGCGGCCTCGGGCGCCGCCGGGTCGCCCGGCACGCCCGAGCCCACGATGATGGGCTGGCCGCTGCTGGAGACCACCGAGCAGCTGTCGGCGTTGTTGTCCACCGCCAGCCCGTCGCCGGGACCGGAGGAATCGTCGGAGCTGCCGCACCCTGCCAGTGCGAGCGCCAGGGCCAGCGGTGCCGCCGGCCAGAGCTTCTGATACGCCATGGTTGTCTCCTGTTGTCGTGGGGTTGTTGCAAAGGTGCCGGACCGTTGCGGGCCGGCTGCCCACTCTATCGGGCACACCCTGCTACACCACGTTTTGTTATGTAACCGCAGATGGGCGCGCGGCCTTTGCGCCCGGAACTCGCGCTGCGCCTGGCAGGTTCCTACAATGTCGGCCCCATGACCCTGCCTCGCTATACCCGCGCCCAGCAACTGCCCGCCATCCTCGGGCAACGCATCTGCATCCTTGACGGCGCCATGGGCACCATGATCCAGCGCTTCAAGCTGACCGAGGCGCAGTACCGCGGCGAGCGCTTCAAGGACTTCCCGCGCGACGTGAAGGGCAACAACGAGCTGCTGTCGCTCACGCGGCCCGACGTGATCAGCGACATCCACGAGGGCTACCTGGCCGCGGGCGCCGACCTGATCGAGACCAACACCTTCGGCGCCACCACGATCGCGCAGGACGACTATCACATGGCCGACCTGGCCTATGAGATGAACCTGGAGAGTGCCAAGCTGGCGCGCGCCGCGTGCGACAAATTCAGCACGCCCCATAAACCCCGCTTCGTTGCCGGCGCCCTCGGCCCCACGCCCAAGACGGCCAGCATCAGCCCCGACGTGAACGACCCCGGCGCGCGCAACGTGACCTTCGAGCAATTGCGCGCGGCCTATCTGGAGCAGACGCTCGCGCTCATCGAGGGCGGGGCCGACGTGATCCTGGTCGAGACCATCTTCGACACGCTCAACGCCAAGGCGGCCCTGTTCGCCGTAGACGAGGCCTTCGAGCAGACCGGCGAATGCCTGCCCATCATGATCAGCGGCACCGTGACCGACGCCTCGGGCCGCATCCTGAGCGGCCAGACCGTGACCGCCTTCTGGCACAGCGTGCGCCATGCCAATCCGCTCTCCATCGGCCTGAACTGCGCGCTGGGCGCGGCGCTGATGCGCCCCTACGTGCAGGAGCTGAACCGCGCCGCGCCCGAGACCTTCATCAGCTGCTACCCCAACGCCGGCCTGCCCAACCCGATGAGCGACACCGGCTTCGATGAGACGCCGGAGGTCACGAGCCGCCTGGTGCACGAGTTCGCCGCCGAGGGGCTGGTCAACATCGTCGGCGGCTGCTGCGGCACCACGCCCGACCACATCGGCGCCATCGCGCGGGCAGTGGCGCCGGTGGGGGCGCGCAAGCTGTTTCAGCTCGAAGCGGCCTGAGCGAGGCATTAACTCAATGTTCGAAACCCGCACTTTTGACGACCCCATCGTGCTTGATCCGGCCATTCGGATGCGATGGGCTTTTCTCGAAACCAGTTCCGCCGCAGCCGTTCTGCGATCAGTCTGTCCACAGGAGTGGGCGGACATCACGGCTGTACTTGCCTCGTTCGTGCTTGATCCATCCCGATGGCTCAAGAAAGGAGGCAACCGTGGTGACATCGCCAAGGAAATTGATGGCATGTTCGCTGTACGCGGCTGGAGAGAAACCCGTGTGGATCTGGTAACGCAAGGCGTGCTCTTATCGAAGAATCTTGAAGTCCTTGAGCGCCTGCCGCCCGTTGAGCAGGAGGGCTACCTAGTTGACAACTTCAAGGGCCGGGTTGCGCTGGATGTCGAATGGAACGCCAAGGATGGCAATCTCGACCGGGATCTGTGGGCGTGTCCGAATTTTTGTGTAAACGGGTCGGACTTCAATTGACGGAGATGCGGTCTCCGAACTGAATGGT
>NZ_DF238941.1 GCF_000400995.2 Acidovorax sp. MR-S7
TCATGCTGGACGTGCAGGTGCAGAACCAGCGCGGCGAAGTCGTGGCCGTCGGCGAAGCGATGGTCGAAATCCCGCTCGCTAGCTAACGCACCGCTGCCCCCACAGCCCCGCCCCAGAAACCCAGGAGACATCCATGCAGATCCTTAAGAACTACAAGGCGCGGCTGGCCGCAGCGGCGCTTGGCATCCTGTGCGGAGCGGTAGCGCCGCTCGCAGCGCACGCACAGGATTTTCCCACGCAACCAGTGAAGATCGTCGTACCGTTCCCGGCCGGCGGCACCACCGACATCCTCGCGCGACAGATGGCCAAGGAGCTGGGGGAGCGCTGGGGCAAGCCCGTCATCGTTGACAACAAGGCAGGCGGCAGCGGCACCATCTTCTCCGATCAACTGGCGCGTATGCCAGCGGACGGCCACACGCTGATGCTCACGGCCACGCACCACGTGATCAATCCGGGCCTGTACAAGAACCTCAAGTACGACACGCGCACGGACTTCACGCCACTCGCACAGGTCGCGACCGTGCCCAACGTGCTGGTGGTGCATCCGTCTTTTCCACCTAAGTCGGTGCAGCAACTGGTGGCTTACGCCAAGGCCAATCCGGGCAAGGTGAACTTCGGCTCGTCCGGGACAGGCGGAGCTAACCATCTCTCCGGCGAGCTGTTCAAGTTGATGGCGGGCGTAGAAATGGTCCACATACCCTATAAAGGCGCCGCGAACGCCCTCACCGACTTGCTGGGCGGCCAGATTCCCATGATGTTCGACTCGGTGCCTGGCGTGCTGCAGCACATCCAGTCGGGCAAGCTGCTGGCCCTGGGCGTGACGTCGCTCAAGCGCTCACCTGCACTGCCGAACGTTCCGACTATCGATGAGGCCGGTCTGAAAGGCTTCGAGGCCACCGCCTGGTTTGGCCTCTACGCCCCCGGACGCATGGACCCCAAACTGCGCGACAAGCTTGCAGGCGACGTGCGGCAGGTGCTGCAAAGCGCCAACATCCGCTCGCAGTTCGCCGCCCTCGGCGCCGAGCCGGGTTCCATGACGCAAGCCCAGTTCGCTTCGTTCGTCGATGCCGAGCTGACCAAGTGGGTCAAGGTGATCAGCGACGCCAATGTCAAGATCGACTAGGAGCGCTCATGTCTGACACGACGATGGCGCGGCCCGGCGGACCGGGCGCCCTTTCACACCTGCGCGTGCTGGACCTGTCCCGGGTGCTGGCGGGCCCGTGGTGCAGCCAGAACCTCGCCGACATGGGCGCGGACGTGATCAAGGTGGAACGCCCCGGCGCCGGCGACGACACACGGGGCTGGGGCCCGCCTTGGGTCGAGGGCGCGCAGGCGGGAGCCGGCGCGGACTCGACATACTACGCTGCGGCCAACCGCGGCAAGAAGTCGATCACCATGGACATCTCGCGCCCCGAAGGGCAAGAGATGATCCGCAAGT
This sequence comes from Acidovorax sp. MR-S7, assembly GCF_000400995.2. Classification (GTDB taxonomy): domain Bacteria; phylum Pseudomonadota; class Gammaproteobacteria; order Burkholderiales; family Burkholderiaceae_C; genus MR-S7. The sequence continues at coordinate 1,439 of NZ_DF238941.1, forward strand.
TGGCCGCGGTCAGCGACGTCGTGGTCGAGAACTACAAGGTCGGGGACCTCAAGCGCTACGGTCTTGACTACGCCGCGCTGTCGGCCCTGAATCCGCGCCTGGTCTACTGCTCGATCACCGGTTATGGCCAAGAAGGACCGAGCGCACACAAGCCTGGGTACGACTTCGTCTTCCAGGGCATGGGCGGGCTCATGAGCATCACCGGCGAGCGCGACGACCTGCCGGGCGGGGGGCCGCAGAAGGCAGGCATCGCGATCGCCGACGTTATGACTGGGATGTACGCGACGATAGCGATCCTCTCGGCGCTGCAGCATCGATCGGTGTCGGGCCGCGGCCAGTACATTGACATGGCGCTGCTCGACTGCATCGTGGCCCTCGGCGGCAACCAAGTGACGGGATATTTTGCCAATGAAAAGGTGCCGGGCCGCTACGGCAACGCACACGCCAGCCTCGTGCCCTACCAAGTGTTCGCCGTCGCGGACGGCGAGATCGTCGTGGCGGTCGGCAACGAAGGTCAGTGGCAGCAGTATTGCGTGGCCATCGAGCGGCAAGACCTCGCCGCCGATCCACGCTGGGCAGGGGTCACAGGTCGCATCACCGGTCGGGATGAACTTGTGCCCGAACTAGCCCGCACTATGCTCACTCGCACACGCGCCGAGTGGCTGGAGCGGCTGGAGTCCCGTGGCGTGCCCTGCGGTCCCATCAACAACTACCGGCAGGTCTTCGAGGACGCGCAGGTGCAGCACCGCAAGCTGCGGGTGGACCTGCAGCGCCCGGACGGCAGCATGGTGTCCACGATTGCCAGTCCGCTGCGTCTGCAGGGCACGCCGCCGGTGTACGACCGCGCGCCGCCGACGCTGGGCGACGCGACAGAGGACGTCCTAGGCAGCCTGCTCGGGCTGAGCAGTGAAGAAATCGCGCGCCATCGCGCCAACCGCATTATCTGAATCCTATGAGCCTCAACACGATTGCCGCGGGCGCTTCGCCGCTCGCGCTCTTTCGCGACTACCTTCAGCGCGGGGAACTGGCGTACCAGTTCGACGCCGCCTCCGGCCAGCCGGTGTTCTTTCCACGGGTGATCGCTCCCGGCACCGGCAACGCCGTTGAATGGCGCGTGAGCGGGGGCAAGGGCACCGTTCACGCCGCGACGGTGATCAGCCCGCGCGGCGAGCCGCCGTACAACGTGGTGCTGGTGGACATGGACGAGGGCTTCCGCCTCATGAGCCGCGTCGAGGAGGTGCCCGCCGATGCGGTGCGCATCGGCATGCGCGTGCGCTCGCGCGTCCACCCCCTCGGCGACGGCGCCGCGCCTTACGTCGTCTTCGTGCCGGAGGCTACATGACACGGCATGGCCTGAAACGCGGCGCCTGCGCTATTGCAGGCGTCGCCGAATCCGACCTGGGGGAAGTGGCTGCCGGCCTGTCGCCCCTGGACCTCATGGGGCAGGCGGCGCAGCGCGCCCTGGCCGATGCGGGCCTGTCGCTGCGCGACGTCGATGGCCTGTTCGCCACCACCTCGCAGAGCCGCATGCCGACCTTGGCGCTGGCCGAGTACCTCGGGATCCAGCCGCGCTACCACGACGGCACCAACATCGGGGGCTGCAGCTTTATGTCGATGGTGGCGCACGCACAGGCGGCCATCCAGGCGGGGCTGTGCGAGGTCGCGCTGATTGCCTATGCCAGTACGCAGCGCAGCCTGGGCCGGGCCAATGTTGCGGCGCCCGATGTCAATCCCTACGAGTCGCCTTACCGGCCCCTGTACACAGCGAGCTCGTACGCGCTCGCGGCGTCGCGCCACATGCACGAGTACGGCACCACGCGCGAGCAGCTCGCGCAGGTGGCGGTGGCCGCGCGCGAATGGGCGCTGCTCAATCCGCAGGCGTGGGAGAAGGAGCCGCTGACCGTGGCGGACGTGCTGGGCTCGCGCATGGTCAGCACGCCGCTGACGGTGCGCGACTGCTGCCTGGTGACGGACGGCGGCGGAGCGATCATCGTCACCTCGGCGGAGCGGGCGAAGACGCTCAGGAAGCGTCCGGCCTACGTGCTGGGGGTCGGCGAGGATCTCGGCCACTACAGCATCAGCAACATGCCGGACCTCACCGTGACCGGCGCCGTGCGCTCCGGAGCGGCCGCGTATGCGATGGCAGGATTGAAGCCCGAAGATATCGACATGGTGCAGGTCTACGACGCCTTCACCATCACGACGCTGCTGTTCCTGGAAGACCTGGGTTTCTGCCCCAAGGGCGAGGGCGGCCGCTTCGTCGCGGACGGTGCCATCGCCCCAGGAGGACGGCTTCCCGTCAACACCAGCGGCGGCGGTCTGTCTTATTGCCATCCAGGCATGTTCGGCATCTTCGTGCTGATCGAGGCGGTGCGCCAACTCCGCGGTGAGGCCGGTCGTCGGCAGGTGGCGGGGTGCGACACCGCCATCGCGCACGGCAATGGCGGCACGCTTTCGGCCCAAAGCACGGTCATCCTCGGCACGCAGGCCACGCTCTAGGCGTTGCGCCCTCCCAGGTGCCCAGGTCGAGCTCCGACGCCATCAACCGAAGCTCGGCATTCGAGAGGAACCTGGGAAGTGGAATCAGCTCGTGCGATGGCACGACGGCGATCTTCGTTTTCAATCGCGGCACCGAGACCTTGACCGTCCTCACCGGCATCGACGCTGTTGCCAAGGCGCACGGAAACTTTAAGCGTGCCGAGACATGGCCGCACGAGAGCGGCGTCCGGTACGTCCTTCACAGTAGTGGTGACAAGAAACGCGAGTTAGTCCTGACTGCGCTCGTGTTTCACGTCCGATATAGCGGAACGGTGATGCCCGACGCCCGCGTGGATGGCGAATGGCAGGTGACGCCGGAACCTGCCGTTCGATAGTCAAACCTGACCGGCGGCAATCAGCCTGGATCTGCCATGCCGGAGGTCAGTTCTGCAGTGGGTCCAGTCTTTGGCGGCAGCGCCCTGAACTCACGGTATTAGCCCCTTTCCGGTCATTGCCCGGACGCAGTTGGTTGCGAGTCAACTGCTGATTCGTTGCCAACCGACCTCATTGATTAGCGCACGTGCCAAACCCATGGCCTCGAACATCAGAGCAGCACCTTTGCTCGCGGCATCGAGTGCATGGCGTCGAACCGCGCTGCCCTGCGCGGGCCGCTCAACAGAGCCAGCCCCCTTGCGCCTGGATCGTTGCACTGTTTTTTGGGCTTATGGAAGAGTCGACCGCAACCAAGATCCACGTCAGTCTCACAGGAGCGTTTGGTCATGACCAAATTCCACCCGGAGTGTGAAACTATAGACAGTGCTTTACCCATCCTTTCAGCTTTTTCATGGGCCTCAGGGTCCGGTGATCCTTCGGCGCGTTGGCGTTGCGGACGTTTCCAACGGCGTGGTCATGCCGGGCGCTCTGCCTGCTGAGTGGCAAAGTACGATACTGACCTAGTCGACGCACTAGGGATGGTCTGCACAAAAGCGAGTTGAACGCCGCAACGAGTGGGCCATGAGCATTGCTGGCGTCATTGCTGCTGGTTCACGCCCATTTGACTGCGCAGATGGGCCAGCTGCCGGCGCAGATCAGCGCCGTAAACGCCCATTTAGCGTGCAGCAGACGCACTCATGCCGGCGCTCCCACGAGTTTGCGCTTGGCCATCCACAGATTGGCCAGCGCAAACAGCGTGTGCAACTGCGCCGTGTTCTTGGCCAGGCCCCGGTAGCGCACCTTCACGTGTCCGAACTGGCGCTTGACGACCCTGAGCGGGTGCTCCACCTTGGCCCGGATGCGCGCCTTGATGCGCTCGATCTCGTCGCTCAGGCGCTGCCTCGGGTCGCTCGTGTCCAGTGCCTTGCGCTGGCCCGGGCGCATGGCCACGTTCCAGTTCACCCCGGCCTTGGCATCGGGCCGCTTGTGCGCGCCCTGGTAGCCGGCATCTGCCCAGGCCTCGGTCTCCTGGCCGTGCAGCAGGCTGTTGGCTTCCACCACGTCGTTGACGCTGCCAGCAGTGCCCCGCACCGTGTGCGCCAAGCCCGAGTCGGCGTCCACACCGATGTGGCACTTCATGCCGAAGTACCACTGGTTGCCCTTCTTGCTCTGCTTCATCTCGGGGGTCTCGCTCGCCCGAGGCGTTCTTGGTGGAGCTCGGAGCGGCGATCAGCGTGGCGTCAACCACCGTGCCGCTCTTGAGCAGCAGGCCCTTGGCGCTGAGCAGGTCGTTGACGGTCTGCAGGATCTGTGGGGCGAGCTTGTGTTGCTCCAGCAGATGGCGGAATCTCAGGATGGTGCTCTCGTCGGGCAGCCGGTCGTCCCAGCCACCCAGCCCGGCGAAGTCACGGAACAGCGGCACGTCGTGCAGCGCGTCTTCCATCGCCGGGTCCGACAGGTTGAACCACTGCTGCATGAAGTGGATGCGCAGCATGGGCTCCACCGCAAAGGGCGGTTGGCCCCGGCGGCCTTCGGGCATGTACGGCGACACCAGCGCCACCAGTTCGGCCCACGGCACCACGCGCTCCATCTCGCCGAGAAACTCCCGTCGGCGCGTGCGCTTGTTCGAGTGGCCCAGGCCCAGGCTTTGTTGCTTCATGACCGTGATCGTCTCAGCAGGTCACACGGCGTGCAAGCACAGCGGCCGGGCATTTGTGCAGACCATCCCTAGCCTACCTGACGCTGGGTAGTCCACACGCCAGCGCTTCACATCGACGCGGCGCGGAGTTGTGAGGCGGTACTTTGTAACTCGCTCAAGAACGCACTGATCGCAGCGCTTTCGTTAAACATTCCCGCAGAAAGGCTGACGTTGATCGCGGCAATGGTAGCGCCATCCTTGTCCCGCACGGGCACCGAAAGGCCACAGATGGATTCATCGAGCTCGCGATCTATCCACGCGTAACCTTCAGCACGCGCCTGCTTGATTTTTGCTTCAAGCACATTTGGATCCACCAAGGTGGCGGCCGTGAGCTTTTTAAAGCTCGCATGCGCGAGGTAGGCCTGGAGCTCTTCGTCAGACAGTCCGGCCAATAGCACACGTCCCATCGATACCGCATGGGCTGGCAGCCTGCTTCCGAGCGAGGGGCTCATCGGCAGGATGCGCTTGGCGTGATGCCGCTGGATGTAGACGATGTCCTCACCATCCAGCACTGACAGCGCACACGATTGGCCAATGCTGGCGCACAGCTCTTCGAGAGCCAACTGGGCCTGGCGCCAATACGGCAGCGTCGACAGATAAGACATGCCGAGCCGCAGCACGCGCGGCGTCAGCCAGTACTGCTTGCCATCGGTGCGCACAAAACCGAGATCGATCAGAGTCATTAAAAAACGCCGCACCGCGGTGCGTGGCAGGTCCACACTGCCCGCGACTTCACCCAGCGTCTGACGACTGGCACCAGTCCCCATCACCTCAATCACTTTAAGACCGCGTGCAAAGGTGCGCACAAAGGATTCGCTTTCAGGTGTAGCCATGGTTCTACTGAGTTGACAGCCGGAAAATCCCGGCAAATAATATCCATTAAGCGGATAAATATAACCGCCAAGCGGATATTCTAAATGATCCAGCCGCAATTTTCAACCTTCATACCGCCCATCATGAACGCTCCATCCTTCGAGACCGATTTCTGGAAAGACAACGAGCTGCGCAAGACCTGGGAACAGATCGTTCCTGGTGAACCGCGCAAGACAATCCCGTACACGCTGACGC
>NZ_DF238942.1:0-17469 GCF_000400995.2 Acidovorax sp. MR-S7
ACCATTCAGTTCGGAGACCGCATCTCCGTCAATTGAAGTCCGACCCGTTTACACAAAAATTCGGACACGCCCCCTGCTGCCTGTGCAAACCCGTCTTGCGCATCAGGTTCTTGATGTGCGTGCGCGCCGTGTGCCAACTGCAGCCCTGCATCTGCGCAAAATCTTTCAGCGACAGCCCTTGCGCCAGGGTCTGCGCCAAGCGCGCTTCGGTTTCCGTCAAGCCCAGGGTGGCGGCCAGTTCAGGCAGGCGCTGCGCTCCTTGCTTTTGCGTCCACACGAGCAGGGCTAGGGGCCGCTCCCGGAGCACTTGCGCCAATGGGTGGGCAGGGTGCAGGGGCAGCACGTGCAGCGCAAACTCTCCCGGCCCGGAGTTTTGCGGAGCATGGAGCGTACTGGCCACGGCGCGCGCACTTTTTGCACCCGCGTTTCCAGCGCGGCGGCAGGCCATGCTGACGCTGCGCCCCAGCCGTTCCTGCACGGCGAGACTGTCAGCGCACACGCGCCCATGGTGCAAGCGCCAGCCCGTGCCAGCCGCCAGCATGCGCTGCGCGGCCGGATTGGCGTATCGCAGTTGTCCGCCGGCTTCGACCAGCGCCAAGGCCTGGGGCAATGCGTCCAGCGCTGCCATGCCCATGGCAGCCTGTGCCACCACGCCCTCCATGCGTGCACGCAGGCGCGATGCGCGCAACAGGTCGGGCATCAAACGCTGGAGCAGCGTGCGAACGCCATCCCCATAAGCGGAATGGTCCAGGGGCCGGATCAGGCAGACCCATTCGCGCGTGCGGCCATCGTCGTACACGGGCACTCCCAGCGAATGGCGCAGGCCGTGGGATGCCAGCCAATCGGCATAGATGGGGCTGCGCGACATCGCACGCGGGCTGAAATATTCATGGTCGAGCAACAGCTCACCCACCGGAAGATTCATGATCAGCGGCACGCGCGGGTCGTGGGCCGCATGGTGTTCCTCGTACTCGCGCACCTTGTCGGCGCGCAGCACTTCATTCGTTACGCCATCCAGCACGCACTGCGCTTGCGTATCCCATCTGACGTGATGGAACAGCACGCTGTCCGTCGCTCGGCACAGCGCGCCAAGTGCCACGTTCCAGTCATCGGCGCAGGTGATGCCGTCATACAACTGTTCAGCAACGTTTCCGAGCAGACTATGCACAGCGCCTCCATATGCAGCCAAACATAACATGTCCGCTGCTGCATTCCCATCCTGAAAGCTCCCAATCCGCCCAGCCATAGCCCGATGCAGCGGCGGGTCAATGCCCGAACAGCCGGGGGAGTGAAATAATCGCCCCATCGCCGCCCTCCCCCGGGGCGCCCATTCCAGGAGAATTCCATGAGCGACGTCCAGCAACGCATCGACCAACTGGTCAAGACCAACGACATCCTGCTGTTCATGAAGGGCAGCGCCAGCTTCCCCATGTGCGGCTTCTCCGGCCGCGCCGTGCAGATCATCAAGGCCTGCGGCGTGGACCCCAAGGACATCGCCACCGTGAACGTGCTGGAAGACCAGGAAATCCGCCAGGGCATCAAGGACTACAGCAGCTGGCCCACCATCCCGCAGCTCTATGTGAAGGGCGAATTCATCGGCGGCTCGGACATCATGATGGAGATGTACGAGTCGGGCGAGCTGCAGCAGGTGCTGGGCGCCCAGCAGGCCGGCTGAACCACCGCCGCGCGTAGGAACCAACCGCTCCCTGGAGCGGTTTTTTTCTGTCCGGCGAATGCGGGATTCCTCCGACGACCGGAGCGCCGCCGCCGTGCTTGAATGGCTGCGTATCGACAGGATGAGGACCCGTTCCAAGGAGCGCGCCATGACCAGCCACAGCCTCGTACCCCAGCCCCCGGCCCTGTCGCTGCCGGTGGCACAGATGCGCAGCGTGTTCCACCCCGGCGACGTCGAGCGCAAACTCGCGCGCCTGCAGGAAGCCGGCAGCCAGCGAGACTACGAGAACCTGCGTACGGTGTACGAACGCATGCTCGAGCGCGGCCCCGAGCGCTTCCAGGTCAAGCCCTCGGGCGTTCCCGACATGGCAGGCCTGTACGAGCAGTTGCCCAACTTCACCGAAGTGCTGGACGACGTGAAGCGCCACGTGGCCCTGGCCCAGGACAGCCGCGACGGGCTGGAAGTGACCCCCATGCTGCTGCTGGGGCCGCCCGGCATCGGCAAGACCCACTTCGCGCGCCATCTCGCCGAACTGCTGGGCACGGGCATGAACCTCGTGCCCATGAGTTCGATGACCGCGGGCTGGCTGCTGTCGGGCGCGTCTTCGCAATGGAAGGGCGCGCGGCCCGGCAAGGTGTTCGAGGCCCTCGTGGAGGGCGAGTACGCCAACCCGGTCATCGTGGTGGACGAGATCGACAAGGCCGCGGGCGACGCGCAGTACGACCCGCTGGGCGCCCTCTACGGCTTGCTGGAGCACGACACCGCGCAGAGCTTCACCGACGAGTTCGCCGACGTGGCCATCGACGCGAGCCAGGTCATCTGGATCACCACCGCCAACGACGAACGCGGCATCCCCGATCCCATCCTGAACCGCATGAACGTGTTCGAATTGCAGGCTCCCACGCTGGAGCAGGCCCGGGCCATCGCCCTGCGGCTGTACCAGGGCATCCGCGGCGAACACGGCTGGGGCCGCCACTTCGACCCCGAGCCCACGCCCGACGTGCTGGACCTGCTGGCCCGCATGCCGCCGCGCGAGATGCGCCGCGCGCTCATGACCGGCTTTGGCAATGCCCGGCTGGAGCAGCGCGGGCAGATCGAGCCCGCCGACCTGCCGTCCTCTGCCGGGGCGCGCAAGCCGCGCATCGGCTTCACCCAGTAGCGCCCCGGGCGGCGCGCGCCGCCCCGCGCCCGCTACACTCGGACGGCTCCCGCAAGGCGCCCGTCCGCGCGCCTGCGCGGGCCCCCAACGGCCTTCCCATGTCCCTCTCGCAAAGCCTGTTCGTCATCGCCCTGCTCATCGCGGCCAGCGCATTCTTCTCGCTGGCGGAGATCTCCCTGGCCGCCTCGCGCCGCCTGCGCCTGCGCCAGCTCGCCGACGAGGGCGACCGCCGTGCCGACCAGGTGCTGCGCCTGCAGGTGGACCCCGGTGACTACTTCACCGCCGTGCAGATCGGCCAGAACGCCGTGGCGGTGCTCGGCGGCATCGTGGGCGAGGGGGCGCTCAGCCCCCATTTCACGGAAATTTTCAGCCTGTGGCTGAGCGACGCACGCGCGCAGACGGCGGGCTTCCTCGCCTCGTTCACCGTCATCACCTCGCTGTTCATCCTGTTCGCCGACCTGTTCCCCAAGCGCCTGGGCATGGCCGAACCCGAGCGCCTGGCCTTGCGTGTGATCGCGCCCATGCAGACCACCATGGCGCTGCTGCGACCCGTGGTGTGGTTCTACAGCCGCTGTGCCGACGTCGTCTTCCGGCTGCTGGGCCTGACCTCGCTGCGCGACGAGCGTGTCACCTCCGACGACATCCTCGCGATGATGGAAGCCGGCACGCGCTCGGGCGTGCTGGCCGCGCGCGAGCAGCAGGTGATCGAGAACGTGTTCGAGCTCGACTCGCGCAGCGTGGCCAGCAGCATGTCGCCGCGCGACCGCGTGGCCTACTTCCTGCGCGACGACCCCGACACGGTGATCCGCGCGCGCATCGCGGCCGAGCCGTTTTCCACCTACCCCGTATGCGAGGGCGACATCGACCACGTCGTCGGCTACGTGGACGCCAAGGACCTGTTCCAGCGCGTGCTCAACAACCAGCCCATCTCGCTGGCCGAAGACGGCCTGGTGCGCAAGGTGCTCATCGTGCCCGACCGCCTCTCACTGGCCGAGGTGCTGGAGCAGTTCCGCCAGGTGCACGAGGACTTCGCCGTCATCGTCAACGAATACAGCCTGGTCGTGGGCGTGGTGACGCTCAACGACGTGATGAGCACGGTGATGGGCGACCTCGTGGGCCCCGCCGACGAGGAGCAGATCGTGCGCCGCGACGAGAACTCCTGGCTCATCGACGGCATGACGCCGGTGAACGATGTGCTGCACGCGCTCGACCTCGACGAGCTGCCGCATGCCGACGAATACGAGACCCTCGCGGGCTTCCTCATGGTGATGCTGCGCCGCGTGCCCCGCCGCACCGACAGCGTGAACTGGGGCGGCTACAAGTTCGAGGTGCTGGACGTGGACAGCTACCGCATCGACCAGGTGATGGTTTCGCGGCTGGAGCCAACCGCGGCCGGCACTCAGGCCGCCGAGGCGATGCGCTCCTGAAAGAACCAGTTGCGCTGCGCCGCGAACACGGCGCTCGGGTAAGGCGCCCTGCCCCGGCTGCCGTTGTAGCGGCCCAGCGCCATGAACAGGTCGCCGCGCTCGCGGTCGAGGTAGTGGCGCAGGATCACGCAGCCGAAGCGCAGGTTGGTCTGCATGTGGAACAACTTGGACGCATCGCCGTCGCCGATCACGCGCGTCCAGAACGGCATCACCTGCATGTAGCCGCGCGCGCCCACGGGCGAGACGGCGAACTTGCGGAATGCGCTCTCGACCTGGATCAGGCCCATGACCAGGGACACGTCCAGGCCCGCGCGCTTGGCCTCGTACCAGGCGGTCTGCAGGAAATCGCGGCGCACCTCCCAGTCGGGCTTGCGGCTGCGCAGGCGGTCGCTCATGGTGCCCAGCCAGCGCAGGTACGACAGGCGCGCCTCGGTGCTGGCGAAGAGCGGCTCGGGCGGCGCCAGGTCGGCCACGGCGGAGGTGAGCGCCGACCGCACGGAATCCATCAGCGGCTCTTCCAGCTGGCTGCCCGCATGGGCTGCCGCAGGCGCGCCCAGCCACGCGGCCGGACCGGCCGCAAGCGATGCCAAGCAGGCGCGGCGCGACAGTCCGCCGCGCCGTGCAATCCCCTCGTTGTTCATACCTTCAAGCGGTTCTTCAGGTAATCGAAAACCTCGTCCACGGCCACCTTGGTGGCCCCCGTGTCGCGGCGATGCTGGTATTCCACCTGCCCTTCCTTGAGGCCGCGGTCCGACAGTACCACGCGGTGCGGCACGCCGATCAGCTCCCAGTCGGCAAACATGGCGCCGGGCCGTTCGCCCCGGTCGTCCAGCAGCACGTCCACGCCCGCGGCCTGCAGCTCGGCATGGAGCTTCTCGGCGGCGACCTTGACTTCGTCGCTGCGGTCCATGCCGATGGGGCACAGCACCACGGTGAACGGCGCGATCGCGTCGGGCCAGATGATGCCGCGCTCGTCGTGGTTCTGCTCGATGGCGGCGGCCGGCAGGCGCGTCACGCCGATGCCGTAGCAGCCCATCTCGAAGAACGCGGGCTTGCCATCCTCGCCGAGGAAGGTGGCGTTCATGGCCTTGGAATACTTGGTGCCCAGGTAGAACACATGGCCGACTTCGATGCCGCGCTCGATGGCGAGTTCCCCCCTGCCGTCAGGCGACGGGTCGCCTGCCACCACGTTGCGCAGGTCGGCCACCAGGTCGGGTTCGGGCAGGTCGCGGCCCCAGTTCACGCCGGTGATGTGGTGATCTTCCTGGTTGGCGCCGCAGATCCAGTCGGCCATCACAGCCACCTCGCGGTCGGCCACGACGTTCACGGGTTTCTTCAGGCCGAGCGGGCCCAGGTAGCCGGGCTTGCAGCCGAAGTGCTCGTCGATCTCGGCCAGAGTGGCGAAGCGGAAGCCCGCATCCAGCCCGGGCACCTTGGAGACCTTGACTTCGTTCATGTCGTGGTCGCCGCGCAGCAGAAGCAGCCACACCTGGCTCTTGACGATTTCGCCGGACTCGTTGGCCTGGTCGGTGGCCAGCACCAGCGACTTGACCGTGGTGGCCTGCGGCACGCCCAGCAGCGCGGCCACGTCGGCGCAGGTGCTCTTGCCGGGCGTGGGGGTCAACGCCTGCGGCTGGCTGGCGGCGGGACGTGGCCCGGCAGGCGCCAGAGCCTCGGCTTTTTCCATGTTGGCCGCGTAGTCGCTGGCCGGGCAGTAGACGATGGCGTCTTCGCCCGTGGCGGCGATCACCTGGAATTCCTCGCTCAGGTCGCCGCCGATGGCGCCGGAATCCGCCGCGACGGCGCGGTAGCGCAGCCCGAAACGGTCGAAGATGCGGCGGTAGGCCTGGGCCATCATCTGGTAGCTCACCTTGGCGCCGGCCTGGTCGCGGTCGAAGCTGTAGGCGTCCTTCATGATGAATTCACGCCCGCGCATCAGGCCGAAGCGCGGGCGGCGCTCGTCGCGGAACTTGGTCTGGATCTGGTAGAGGTTCTTGGGCAGCTGCTTGTAGCTGCGCAGCTCCTGGCGTGCGATGTCAGTGACCACTTCCTCGCTGGTGGGCTGAATCACGAAGTCACGCCCATGGCGGTCCTGGATGCGCAGCAGCTCCGGGCCCATCTTCTCGAAGCGCCCCGTCTCCTGCCACAGCTCGGCCGGCTGCACCACGGGCATGGTGCACTCCACGGCGCCCGCGCGGTTCATTTCCTCGCGCACGATGGCTTCCACCTTGCGGATCACGCGCAGCCCCATGGGCATGTAGTTGTAGATCCCGGCACCCAGCTTCTTGATGAGCCCGGCGCGCATCATGAGCTTGTGGCTGACGACCTCGGCATCGGCCGGAGCCTCTTTCAAGGTGGAAACGAAGAATTGGGAAGCTTTCATCGAACGAACCTGGCGACCGTGGCGCCCTCGCTTGCCGCAGGCGGGGCAGCGTGCATAATGACCACAGTTTTAAAAATTTGGGGTTAGATTATGCTTGACCGCGACGGCTTTCGGCCGAACGTCGGCATCGTCCTGCTCAACCAAAGAAACCAGGTATTCTGGGGCAAGCGCATACGCACCCACAGCTGGCAGTTCCCTCAAGGCGGCATCGACCGCGGAGAGTCCCCGGAGCAGGCCATGTTCCGCGAACTGCACGAAGAGGTGGGATTGCGCCCCAACCAGGTACGTGTGATCGCCCGCACCCGGGACTGGTTGCGCTACGAAGTGCCGGACCGGTACATCCGCCGCGATGCGCGCGGCCACTATAAGGGACAGAAGCAGATCTGGTACCTGCTGCAACTGCTGGGCCACGACTGGGACCTGAACCTGCGCGCCACCAACCACCCCGAGTTCGACGCCTGGCGCTGGAACGACTACTGGGTGCCGCTGGACGTGGTGGTCGAGTTCAAGCGCGGCGTCTATGAAATGGCGCTGACGGAACTCGCGCGCTTCCTCCCCCGCTACGAACAACGCAACCGCTACCTGCGCAGCGGCATGCGTTCGCGCGAACCGGAGAGCGGCACTCCGGCCGCCCTGCATCGCACGGGTTCGCTGTTCGTCAAGCCTGGCATGGAACTGCCTCCGGGCGCCAGCTTCGACCCCGATCCGCAGAGCAGCATGCCCGCACCGCTCTCGGAAACACCTCCCGGCTCCGACGAATAGCCGCCAGCATGGCCCAGTCCCGCGCTTTCCGCGGGACACACGCTGGCACACACTCCGTCAGGCGTGGGTCAGCACCAGGTTGTCCCGGTGCACCATTTCCGGCTCCGCCGCATAGCCCAGCAGGCGCTCGAACTCCGTAGAGGGCTTGCGGCACAGCAGCCGCGCCTCGGCGCTGGCGTAGTTGGCTAGGCCGCGCGCGATCTCGGAGCCGCCCGTGTCGCGCACGGCGATCACGTCGCCACGTGCAAAGTCACCTTCCACGGCCACCATGCCGATGGGCAGCAGGCTCTTGCCCTCGCCCAGCAGCTTGGCCACGGCGCCGGCATCCACCGTCACCGAGCCGCGCAGTTGCAGATGGTCGGCCATCCACTGCTTGCGCGCCTGGGTCTTCTGCGTCTGCGCCACGAGCAGCGAGCCGATCGCCTCGCCGCGCGCCAGGCGCAGCAGCACATCGGGCTCGCGCCCCCAGGCGATCACCGTGGAGGCGCCGGAGCCAGCGGCCCGCTTGGCTGCCAAGATCTTGGTGATCATGCCGCCCTTGCCGATGGACGAGCCCGCGCCCCCCGCCATGGCCTCCAGCGCAGCATCGCCCGCCTGGGCTTCATGGACGAACTGCGCCGCCGGGTCGCGCCGGGGGTCGGCCGTGTAGAGCCCCTTCTGGTCGGTCAGGATGACCAGCGCATCAGCCTCCACCAGGTTGGCCACCAGCGCGCCCAGCGTGTCGTTGTCACCGAACTTGATCTCGTCGGTGACCACGGTGTCGTTCTCGTTGATGACCGGCACCACGCCCAGGCGCAGCAGCGTGAGCAGTGTGGAGCGTGCGTTCAGGTAGCGCTCGCGGTCGGCCAGGTCGCCGTGGGTGAGCAGCACCTGCGCGCTGCCCATGCCCTGCTCGCGCAGCTTGGTTTCGTACATCTGCGCCAGCCCCATCTGCCCGACTGCGGCAGCAGCCTGCAGTTCGTGGATCTCGCTGGGGCGCGTGGCCCAGCCCAGGCGCTTCATGCCCTCGGCGATCGCACCGCTGGAGACCATGATGACCTCGCGCGTCGCGCCGCCGTCGCCCCGCACCAGCGCCGCGAGCTGGCGGCTCCACTCGCCGATGGCGACCTCGTCCAGCCCCCGTCCTTCATTGGTGACGAGGCTCGACCCCACCTTGACCACGATACGCCGCGCATCGCGCAATACACTGGAAACCATATTTGAATGAAATCAGCCTCTAGCGCTTATCCATCAAGCGCAATCAGCTATTGAATCAATAGCACCAACGCCACCATCAAGCCTGCGTCTCTCCGTCCGCGAAGCGGGGATCCACCTCGACCGGGGCTTGAAGCGCCTGCTGCTGGGCGTGCACGTGCTGGTAGATTGCCTGCACCAGCGGCTCGCAGCCTTCGCGCGTCAGGGCGGAGATTTCGAACACCGGGCCATTCCACTTGAAGCGGCGGGCGAAGTCCTTCACGCGTGCGGCGCGCTCCTCGGCCGGCACCATGTCCAGCTTGTTGAGCACCAGCCAGCGCGGCTTGTCGTAGAGCTGCGCGTCGTATTTCTTGAGCTCGCCGACGATGGCCTTGGCCTGCGCCACCGGGTCCACGGAATCGTCGAACGGCGCCAGGTCCACCACGTGCAGCAGCAGGCGGGTGCGCTGCAGGTGCCGCAGGAACTGGTGCCCCAGGCCCGCCCCCTCCGAAGCGCCTTCGATCAGGCCGGGGATGTCGGCCACCACGAAGCTCTGCTCCGGCCCCACGCGTACCACGCCGAGGTTGGGGTGCAGCGTGGTGAAGGGATAGTCCGCGATCTTGGGACGCGCATTGGAAACGGCAGCGATGAAGGTGGACTTGCCCGCGTTGGGCATGCCCAGCAGGCCCACGTCGGCCAGCACCTTGAGTTCCAGCTTGAGGTTCTTCTTCTCGCCCGGCCAGCCGGGCGTCTTCTGCCGGGGCGCGCGATTGATGGCGCTCTTGAAGCGCATGTTGCCAAAGCCGCCGTCTCCCCCCTTGGCGATCATGGTGACCTCGCCAGGGTTCAGCAGTTCGTACAGCACCTCGCCCGTATCCGCGTCGCTGATGATGGTGCCGACGGGCATCTTCAGCGTGACGTCCGCGCCGGCCGCACCGAACATGTCGGAGCCCATGCCGTGCTCGCCCCGCTTGGCCTCGTGCCTGCGGGAGTAGCGGAAGTCCACCAGCGTGTTGAGGTTGGGGTCGGCCAAAGCGAACACGTGGCCGCCGCGGCCACCGTCTCCGCCATTGGGACCTCCGAACTCCTTGTATTTCTCGTGCCGGAACGACACGCAGCCATTGCCGCCGTCACCTGCGGCAACGTCGATAAAGGCTTCGTCGACGAACTTCATGGGTATCCAGTTTACAAAAGCCATCCGGGAGCACAGCTTCCGGAAACGACAAAGCCCCGACGAGCGGGGCTTTGGGTAGAGCCAGCAGCGACGGGCCTCAGGCCGGAGTCACGCTCACCGTGTGCTTGGACAGTGCACCCTTCGTGCCGAACGACACGTGGCCGTCCACCAACGCGAACAGGGTGTGGTCCTTGCCCACGCCGACGTTGACGCCGGGGTGGATGCGCGTGCCGCGCTGGCGCACGATGATCGAACCGGCGCTGATCAGTTCACCGCCATAGGCCTTCACACCGAGCATCTTGGGCTTGGAATCGCGCCCGTTTCGCGTAGAGCCGCCGCCTTTTTTCTGTGCCATGACATCAGCTCCTGCTTAAGCGGCGATCGCTTCGATCTGCAGCTCGGTGAACTGCTGGCGATGGCCTTGACGTTTCTGATAGTGCTTGCGACGGCGCATCTTGAAGATGCGCACCTTGTCGTGCTTGCCGTGCGCCACGACCGTGGCCTTCACGGTTGCGCCGGACACCAGGGGCGTGCCCACCTTGAGTTCAGCGCCGTTGCCGACAGCCAGAACCTGGTCGATCACGATCTCCTGGCCCACTTCCGCAGCAATCTGTTCTACCTTAATTTTTTCGCCAGCGGCAACGCGATACTGCTTGCCACCGGTTTTTATGACCGCGTACATGTAAACCTCTTTGATCTGGAGTTCTGCGAAAGGATTTCCGCAGAACCGCGAATTGTACAACAACCTGTTTTTCGTGCCTAGGTCCACTGAGGCAGCCGCCCGAGTGCTCCCGGGAGGTACGGCACCGCTTCCTATAATCATCCGTTTACACCACAGCCCTCAACCACCTTGGCCGCCAACTCCCCCCGCACCGCCGCCACCCTCGCCCTGATTTCCGACGACATGCAGGAGGTGGACAAGGTCATTGCTTCACGCTTGACGTCCTCGGTCGCGCTGGTCGGCGATGTGGCGCGATACATCATCTCGGCGGGCGGAAAGCGGCTGCGTCCGGCCCTGCTGCTACTGATGAGCGGCGCGCTGCAGTACCAGGGCGCGCAACGCTTCAACCTTGCCGCCGTGGTCGAGTTCATCCATACGGCCACACTGCTGCACGACGACGTAGTAGACGAATCCACGCTGCGCCGAGGCCGCCCCACCGCCAACGAGAACTTCGGCAATCCCGCCAGCGTCCTGGTGGGCGATTTTCTCTATTCACGCGCCTTCCAGATGATGGTGGACACGGGCAACATGCGCGTGATGCAGGTCCTGGCCGACGCTACGAACGTGATTGCCGAGGGCGAGGTGCAGCAGCTCATGAACACGCACGACGCCTCGCTGGACGAGGCAGGCTACCTGGGCGTGATCCGCTCAAAGACCGCCAAGCTGTTCGAAGCCAGCGCCCGGCTCGCGGCCATCCTCTCCGACAGTACCCCTGCCATCGAGCAGGCCTGCGCCGCCTATGGCCAAGCACTCGGAACCGCCTTCCAGGTGATCGATGACGTCCTAGACTATGACGGCGATGCCCAGGAGATGGGCAAGAACCTGGGTGACGACCTGCGCGAGGGAAAGGTGACCCTACCCCTCATCGTCGCCATGCAACGCGGCAGCGACGCCGAACGCGCGCTGCTGCGCCGCGTGATCGAAACAGGCTCTACCGACGAACTGCCCGCCGTGATCGACATCGTCAGGCGAACCGGCGCCCTCACCGCCACGCGTGAAGCCGCCGCGACCCAGGCCCGGCTGGCCATGGAGGCACTTTCGCCACTGCCATCCAATTCTTATACTGAAGGTTTGCTACAATTAGCGGCTCAGCTGCTGGAGCGCCGAGTTTGATACTTGGCGGCCCAGCATCTCGCGGGGTGTAGCTTAGCCTGGTAGAGCGCTACGTTCGGGACGTAGAGGCCGGAGGTTCGAATCCTCTCACCCCGACCAGAAATACCTTGTAAATCAAGCACTTAGAACAGCCGCCACGACGCGGCTGTTTTGTTTTCTGGCGGTTCTGTGCCAATTCTGTGCCAAACGGCAGAGATTCAAGGGCGCCGCAACCGATTGCGTATAAGCGCTCTGCCTACAGGAGTCTCCTCATTCAACGGAGATATCCATGGCACACATCGCCAACCGCAGCCGCTTTCGCGTCACCGTCAAGAACAAGCCCGACCTGACCCAGCACTTCAGCTTCAGCAAGGTGGCCGCAGTCGAGGCCTACATGAAGGAGCTGCGCGCCCAGGGCTACAAACCTCGCGCCGAGCAGCTCGACGAAAGCTGGCTGGTCCGCATCCGCGAGCGGGGGCACAAACCGCTCGAAGCCACTTTCGAGTCAGAAGCAGCGGCCACCCAGTTCATCGAGAAGACCAGCGAAGAGCGCAAGCGCGGCCTGTTCATCGACTACACAGCCGCCCTGAAGGTCACTTTCGCGGACATCCTGGTGCGCTATCTGCTCGAAGAAACCAGCCGCAAGAAAAGCGGCGAGGTGCTGGCCTACGTTCTGGAGGGCTGGCTCGAGGACAGCGGGCCCCGAGGTATCGAATTGCTCGCCCAATACCGTGAAGAGCTTCGGGCGCGGGGGCGCAAGGTGCGCCAGCCCAAATTCAAGATGCGCCAACCCAGCACGGAACTCGCCTGGATTCACAAGCGCCTGGCAGAGGTCACCACGGTCGACATCGAGGGCTTCATCGACGAGCGCCTCGAGGTCGTCGCAAAGGGAACGGTTGACCGGGAAATCGACCGACTCAAGGCCATCTTCAAGGTGGCACTGAAAGTCTGGGACTACAACCTCGCCAAGAACCCGATGGACGCCGTGCGGCGCCCGGACTTCTTCAACGAGCGCGACCGCCGGATTTCTGCCGACGAAGAGCGTCGGCTGCTGGAAGCGCTCGCCCAACTGGACCTGGAGCGCGCCGTCCAGCCCGTTCTGCGCGAACTTGCCGACCAGGAAATGTCGAACATGCAGTTCACCAGCCCAAGCGCCCGCAAGAAGGTATTGGTGGAGGTTCGAAATCGCCTGCGGGCGCAGGCCGAGGAAGAGGCTCATGTCGAGCCCTATCTGCAAGCTTTTTACCTCTTCCAGGTCATGACAGGAGCGCGCCGCGGCGAGACCGTGAATCTGACTTGGGACCGCATCGACTTTGAAGCCAAGACGGCCTACCTTCCTGAAACCAAGAACGGGCGTGCACGCAAGCTCGCACTGCGCCAGGACCTCATCGACATCCTGGCCGAGTTACCCAAAAACACAGCCTTCGTCTTCGATGTGGGCCTGGACCACATCGTGGGGGCCTGGGACAAGGCGTGCTCGATGGCCGGCATCCAGGACCTGCGCATCCACGACTGCCGGCATGAGGCACTGTCGCGCCTGGCCGAGACCGGCAAATTCAGCATCCCGGAGCTGCAGGTATTCAGTGGGCACCGGGATATTCGCATGCTGATGCGCTACGCCCAGGTGCTCGGTTAGTTCGGCGTCAAGCGCCTTCTCGACCAGCAGCTTGGTCAACTGCTTGAGCAGGCCGTTCTCGCCGATGAGGTCTTCAGGCTTCTTGTAGTTAGCCAGCAGGCCAGACAGCAGTTCTTCGGGTACGTCGTGTTTCTTGGTGCTCATTGTGCTTACGGACAGGCCGGCTCGCGCCGGCGGTGGATTGTCCGTTTACACAAAATTCTGCACACCCTCGCAGCAGGACGTGGTGGTGCTGGTGCGAGGCCTCCTTCTATAAATTGATAGCTGCATGCGCTTGCTGGATAAGCTCTAGAGGCTGATTAGATGCGTCTTGTTCCCGCTTGCGCAAGGCCTGAGCATGCGCGATGCAATGTGCTGTGAACTATCGTACGGCTCCCTGAATCGTGCCATCAGGGGAAAGTTGAACCCCCAATGATTTCCATTGGAAAAGTCGCAAGTAACCCACCGGGTTCCACCACTACTCGTTCCGGAACCTACGTGCCCTCCCTCGCACTGGCAACGGTGATGGGCGTTGCTGACTGAGCGAATCTCGCCACTGCATTTTGTCGAACTTGTCGTCGTATCCCCTGAATGTGTCTCGGTTGCGGCATATTGATTAGCTGCGCCGGTCCACATTTGCGCACTGTCCTTGGCATCCATGCTCCCACCCAGGGTGAATACATCCATGATGGCACCCATGGCCACGCCCATGGTGCCCTAATACACCCCTGTGAATATGTTGCCTTTGGAGAGTTCATCTCCCGTCGCTTCGATGGCTTTCATCGTCGTGCAGCCTGCTAGGACCAGCAGTGCCAGGGCGGCGGGTGCCAAGAAATAGCGGGGTTGGCGGCGCATTTTTCGTTCCTTCATGTCGGTGGAGTGATGACCCGGTTGTTGGAAACCGTCAATCAACGCTGGACGGGGGGCTTCATGCGGGCCTTCAGCAGCGCTTCATCCCGGGGCAGCAGCACATGCGCGGCGAAGCGGATTTCCACTCCTTCGCCCGGCGTCAACTGGATAGGTGTAATCTGGTGGCGCAGCACGCCCGTGGCGCGGTCGAACGTGGTCTGCGTCTGCACCGCCGCATTAGCCACGGGCTGGAACCGGTCCATGTCCGCCGCGAAGATGCCCAGGATAGGAACCAGAGACATGAGCGCTTTGGCCATGGAGACATCGGCCACCTTGCGGGTGGACAGCACCTTATCGAACTCCACGTTGACGGCCAGCCGGTCGTTGAAGCCCATGGCCCCCTGGAACTCGCGGTTTCCGGCGTTGTAGGCGATCACGCGGAACACCACCGGCACGCGGCCTTGCAGGATTTGCTCTTGGGACAACTCGTGGTGGCCCTGTTGCTGCCAGCGATCGGCCTGCAAGGCCACTTCCTTGACGGCGGCAAGCGCGAAGCGCTTTTCCTGCGCTTGGTCTGGCGTCTTGCCCCTGCCCAGCGCCCAGCCAAAGCGCAGGTCGAAATCGGGGATGCCCAGGCCGATGGGAATCGACTCGGGCTCCACCATCACCACGTGCACATCGTTGGTGGCCGCCGTGATCAGATTGCCGCCATCGTCGGCCACCACCACGGAATCCTTGGGGGCCAGGGTTTCCAGAGCCACGGAGGTATCGGGGTTGGCCTTGATGTCGATGAAGCTCTGGCCTCCGTTTTCAAGGGCGGCGATGTGGCGGTAGCCGCAACCGGTGAGCAATATGGCAGATAGGAATAGTAAGGGAAGTTTTTTTGCGACTTTCATTGGGTGATTGACTTATCTGCAAATGCCGTAGGCGCGTGAGTTTGTGGTGATCGTTCTGGTATCAAAATCAGTAATAAATGGAAGGCCGGGCCAAATGCATGCGTATGTCCATATATATCCCGAGTTTCTTGATTCTGGGATTATTTGTGTATTTCCAGGAGATATTGAGGATGCTCCGGTGCCGTATGAATAGCCAGTGGGGCTGGAAGATGAGGGCTTGGCCTTGCAAGCCCAATATCCAGACAAGGTGCAATAGGTATATTCAACCGTGATGTTGCATGTATTGGTAACGGTGAAGCTGCCGGATTGGTTCTGACTCAGCCGAATGCATTGGTTTGCGGATTGCGGTGCCGGGGCTGGAGCAGGCGAGGGTGCGGGTGATGGGGATGGCGCAGGAGAGGGTACGGGTGACGGTGACGGTGCAGGAGACGGCGACGGTGCAGGAGATGGGGCTGGCGATGGCGCGGGGGCATTAGTGCAATTGTGAGAATAATTGCTGCCGTTGTCGGAAATCTCCAGCCGCATGACCGTTCCATTGCTGCATTTGAAAACGGCGATCCGTGTGCCATTGGTTCCGCTGTCCATAATCACCGAACCAATGAGCGTTCCCTTGGCTAATACCTGGGCATTGCTGTTGACAGACAAATCATTCAATCGGATATTCCTGCTGATATGAACCACGAGCCGCGACTGGCTTTCGACACCAAAGCTCT
This sequence comes from Acidovorax sp. MR-S7, assembly GCF_000400995.2. Taxonomy (GTDB): domain Bacteria; phylum Pseudomonadota; class Gammaproteobacteria; order Burkholderiales; family Burkholderiaceae_C; genus MR-S7. The sequence continues at coordinate 15,640 of NZ_DF238942.1, forward strand.
CATTGGCGGCGTCCTTGATGACGACGCCGTTGGCGTTGTCATTCCACGTGACAAAGCGCGCACTATCAGAATCATCGCCACCTCCGCCGCCTCCGCACGCTACCAAGGCGGTGAGTGAGGCCAGGATGGTCAAGCGCATTGAGATATGCATGTGTTTCTCCTCATGAATTCACGATTGATCGCATGTTCATAACGATGCGAAACGCTGTAACCGATTGAATCCATGGCCGCTCTGGCTGTCGATACCACAAAGTGCGGTATTGACAGGAGTACTGCAGGCCCGCCAAACGGCAAAGCCCGCATCGCGGGCTTTGCATGGGGAAGGAGTGCGGCTGTAGGCCTTGGACGCTGTCAGCGTTCTTGCAGCAAGGTGCGTATGGCCCCGAACACTTCTGGCGAGCGCAGCGCGCTGTTATGCCCTTCACCCGGCAGCGGAGTGAACGTGGCCTGGATGCCCCGCTGGGTCAGGGTTTCGATGTGGCGGCGGGCCAGTTCGGGCCGAGTGTTGTCGTCGGCCTCGCCGGTCAAGGCGATGACGCGTGTGGTGGGCGCGATCTTGTCGGTCCAGGCCATCGGGTTTTCACTGCGGTGCCATGGACGGCGGCCCTCGCGCCATGCCGCCAGGTCGCCAGGGCTGGAGACGAGAATGGCTGCGTCGATTAGCCCGGGGCACATGCCCAGGATGACCGACGCAGTGGCCGCGCCGCCGGAGTGGCCGATGGCGATGACGCGGCGCGGCTGGTAGTGCTGGCGCAGACGCTCGATGGCGGTGGCGACCTGGGTGAGGTTTTCCTTGGTGTAGTGATCGGTGCGCCCGGTGTGCATGAAGGCTACGGACGAGCTTTCGCCGCTGCCGTCGGGGTAGCCGGGGCGCACCAGGGCCACGGACAGCACTTTGTGGTCGGCGAAGGTGCTGGCGCTGCGTTCGGCGTGGGCGAAATGGTAGTTGGCCGGGCCGCCCGAGGAGACGTCGCCGTGCAGCCAGACCAGCAGGACGTCGGGCGCTTCTTTTTGACCGTAGGCGCGCGTCAACAGGCATTCGGATGCGCCGCTGACGCGGAGGGTGAAATCCTCATCGGTGCACGGGGCTGCGTGCGCCGGGTTCAGCAGGGCGAGGGCAATGACGAGGCTGGCGAGAGCGGCATGGCGCATGGGGCGGGCTCCTGAACGCTGGAGCGCCGGATTGTCACCCAGTCCGCTGCCCGCCCGTGCACCGGGCCATGCCGGCCAAATCATGGCGGCTGTGGACCTGCCCGAAGCCCGCCGCGCGCAGCAGCGCCTGCACGGCCTCGGCCTGGTCCCAGCCGTGCTCCAGCAGCAGCCAGCCGCCGGGCGCGAGGCGCGAGGGGGCCTGCGCGGCGATGGCGCGGATGTCTTGAAGGCCGTCGTCGCCGCTGGCCAGGGCCGACAGCGGTTCGTGCGTGAGCGCGGCCAGGTGCGGGTCGGTGGCGGGGATGTAGGGCGGGTTGCTCACGATCAGGTCGAACGGGCCGGCGATGCCGTCCAGCCAGTGGCCCTGGACGAACCGCACGGGCAGGCCCAGCCGCCGGGCGTTGGCGCGGGCGACGGCGAGGGCGTCGGCGCTGGCGTCCACGGCCAGCACCTGGGCCTGCGGGCGCTGGCTTTGCAGGGCCAGGGCGATGGCACCGCTGCCGGTGCCCAGGTCGGCCATGCGGGCGGCGGGCGCGGCGAGCGCCAAAGCCCAGTCCACCAGCGTCTCGGTGTCGGGGCGCGGGTCGAGCACGCGGGCGTCCACCTGCAGCGGCAGGCCGTAGAACTCCTTGGTGCCCGTGAGATAGGCCACGGGTTCGCCCGCCATACGGCGGGGGG
>NZ_DF238942.1:17567-55976 GCF_000400995.2 Acidovorax sp. MR-S7
CCGTCGTGCGTGAGCAGCCAGGCGCGGTCGTGCAGGGGGCGCTGCAGCAGGTGCAGCAGCAGCATCTGCGCGTCGATGCGCGCCAGGCCCCGGGCCTGCGCCTGGATGAGGGTAGTTGCTATTGTATTCATAGCTGCTTGCGCTTGATGGATAAGCGCTGGAGGCCTATTTGACTCAAACCGCGGTTTCCAGCTCGGCCAGCAGCTCGGCTTCGCGCGCGTGCTGCAGGGCTTGCAGCACCTCGCCCAGGTCGCCTTCCATGATGGCTAGCAGCTTGTAGAGCGTGAGGTTGATGCGGTGGTCGGTGAGCCGCCCCTGCGGGAAGTTGTAGGTGCGGATGCGGTCGCTGCGGTCGCCGCTGCCGATCAGGCCCTTGCGCAGCGCCGCCTCCTTGGCCGCGCGCTCGCTGCGCTCCTTTTCCTGGATGCGCGCCTGCAGCACCTGCAGCGCCTTGGCCTTGTTGCTGTGCTGGCTGCGGCCGTCCTGGCACTCGGCCACGATGCCCGTGGGCAGGTGCACCACGCGCACGGCGGAGTCGGTCTTGTTGATGTGCTGGCCGCCCGCGCCGCTGGCGCGGAAGGTGTCGATGCGCAGGTCGGCCGGGTTGAGGGTGATGGCCTGCTGCTCGTCGGGCTCGGGCATCACGGCCACGGTGCAGGCGCTGGTGTGGATGCGGCCCTGCGTCTCGGTGGCGGGCACGCGCTGCACGCGGTGGCCGCCGGATTCGAAGCGCAGCGCGCCGTAGACATGGTCGCCCTCGATGCGCAGCACCACTTCCTTGTAGCCGCCCAGCTCGCTTTCGTTGGCGCTCATGATCTCCACGCGCCAGCCCACGGTGGCGGCGTAGCGCGTGTACATGCGCGCGAGGTCGCCCGCGAACAGGGCTGATTCGTCGCCGCCCGTGCCTGCGCGGATTTCCATGAAGGCGTTGCGCGCGTCGTCGGGGTCCTTAGGCAGCAGCAGGCGTTGCAGTTCGTCTTCGAGCTGCACCAGTTCGGCCTCGGCGGCGGTGATTTCCTCCTGCGCCATCTCGGCCATGTCGGGCTCATGAAGCATCTCGCGCGCGCCTTGCAGGTCGGCCTCGCGCTGCTGGTAGCGCGCGTAGCGGCCGGCCACGGCGGTCACGTCGGCGTGCTCGCGCGAGATGGCGCGGTACTGCGCCATGTCGGCCATGATGTCTTCGCGCGAGAGCAGGAAGTCCAGCTCTTGCAGGCGCTGCGCGTAGCGTTCCAACTGGCTGCGGAGAAAGGGTTTCATGGGGAGGGGGGATCCAGGGTTTGCTACTGTTTCAGTAGCTGGTCGCGCTTGGTAGGTAAGCGCTGGAGGCCGATTTGGCCTTTGATTCGCGGCGAGCGCCGCTACAGGCCGGTCTTGGAGGACGAGCGCAGGAACAGGCGCGAGACGGTCTGCGCCGTCTGTGCGCGCGCGTCGGCGTCGCCCGCGCGCAGCTCGGCCATGGTGCCGTGCAGCATCTTCTGCGTGAGGCCGCGCGAGAGGGCTTCGAGCACCACGTCGATGTCCTCGCCCTTGGCCAGCAGCTTCTTGGCGCGGGCGATCTCCAGCGAGCGCCATTCGTCGGCCTGGGTGTTGAGCTGCTGGATCAGCGGCACCACGCCGCCCGTCTGGCCCACGGGGCTGCTGCGCAGGTCCATCCAGTGCATGAAGCTCTGCACGCCGGCGTCGATGATGGCCTCGGCCTGCGCCACGGCGGCCTGGCGGTTGGCCTGGGCGGTCTGCACCACGCTGGCGAGGTCGTCCACGGTGTAGAGGTACACGTCCTCCAGCGCCTTCACCTCGGGCTCGATGTCGCGCGGCACGGCCAGGTCCACCATGAAGATCGGGCGGTGGCGGCGTTTCTTGAGCGCACGCTCCACCGCGCCCAGGCCGATGATGGGCAGGGTGCTGGCGGTGCAGCTGATGACCGCGTCGAACTCGTGCAGGTGGTCGGGCAGGTCGGCCAGGCGCATCACCTCGCCGCCGAAGCGGGTGGCGAGCTTCTCGCCGCGCTCCAGCGTGCGGTTGGCGATGGAGAGCTGCTTCGGGTTCTTGGCCGCGAAGTGCGTGGCGCACAGCTCGATCATCTCGCCCGCGCCCACGAACAGCACGCGGATCTGGGACAGGTCCTCGAAGAGCTGCCCGGCCAGCCGCACGGCGGCGGCGGCCATGCTGATGCTGTGGGCGCCGATGTCGGTGCTGGTGCGCACCTCCTTGGCGACGGCGAAGCTGCGCTGGAAGAGCTGGTTGAGCGTGGTGCCCAGGGCGCCCGCGCCCTCGGCGGCGCGCACCGCGTCCTTCATCTGGCCGAGGATCTGCGCCTCGCCCAGCACCATGGAGTCGAGCCCGCTGGCCACGCGGAAGGCGTGGCGCGCGGCCAGGCCGTTTTCGAGCAGGTAGGAGTGCGAGCGCAGCAGCGAGGGGCTCACGCCGCCGCTGTGGGCGAGCCAGTCCACGGTGTGGTCCAGCGCCGGGGCCTCGGCCGCGCAGTAGATCTCGGTGCGGTTGCAGGTGGAGATGATGGCCGTCTCCACCCCCGGATGGCGGGCCGCGCCGCCGGCCAGCGACTGGCGCAGGCCCAGCAGCGTCGGCGCGATCTGGTCGATCGCGAACGCGAAGCGGCCCCGCAGGTCCAGCGGAGCGGTCGTGTGGTTGATGCCGAGGGCCCAGACTGCCATGGAGGGGGATTATAAAATTCGCGCAGCAGTCAGGCAGGCGTACGCGTACAAGGCTTGATCTGCGTCATGTCCATGGGCCCGCTTTCCTTCCTGAACCACCTGCTGAATTTCCTCGCGCCGGCCTTCGCCGTGGCCGTGGGGCTGGTGGCGTGCAGCCATGTTTTCATGCGCAAAAGGGCCAGGCCGCACGGCTGGCTTGCGCCGATGGCGCTGCATTTCGCCGTGGGCGCTGCCGTGCTGGCGGGGGGCCTGGCGGTGTGGGGGCGCGACGGCCGCATGCTCACCTATGCGGCGCTGGTGCTGGCCTGCGCCAGCAGCCAGTGGCTCTGGCTGCGCGCCTGGAAGGGCTGACTACACGGGCTGCGCCTGGGCGAGCAGCCACTGGCGCAGCGTCTCCAGCGCCGGGTGCGCGGGCCGGCCCGTGGGGCGGCACAGGTGGTAGCCGCGCTCCAGGTTCACCGGCCGCTCCAGCGCCACGGCGATGCGGCCGGCGGCCAATTCCGCCTCCACCAGGCAGCGCTGCACGACGGCCACGCCCAGCCCCGCCATCACGGCCCGCGCCAGCAGGCCCACCTGGTCGAAGTCCGCCGCGGGCACGAGCGGCCCGTGGGCGCAGCCCACCTGGGAGAACCAGTGCGCCCAGTTGCCCGGGTAGTGGGTGTGGAAGAGCAGCGGGCGGCGCAGCAGGTCCTGCGGCGTGAGGATGGCGTGCGGGCCTTGCAGGTCTTCCGGGCGGCAGATGGGCACCAGCTCGCGGCCCACGAGGTATTCCCCCGCGATGCCGGCAGGCCAGTCGGGCCGGCCCACGCGGATCCAGGCGTCGATTGCAGGCGCGGTGAGCGGGTCGTCGCGCTGGTAGGGGGCGAAGGCCAGCGCCACTCCGGGGTGGCGCGCGCTGAAGTCGGGCAGGCGCGGGATCAGCCAGTGGCTGAACAGCGTGGGCGGCACCGACAGGCGCAGGGGCCGCGCGGCGCGTCCCTGGCGCAGGGCCAGGGAGGCCGCCTCGATGGCGGCGACGCCCGGACCCACGGCCTCCAGGTACTGCGCGCCCTCGCGCGTGAGCACGCTGCGCCGCCCTTCGCGCGTGAACAGCTGCACGCCCAGGTGCTCCTCCAGCCGGGCGATGGCGCGGCTCACGGCGCCCTGGGTGACGTGCAGGTCCTCGGCCGCGCGCGAGAAGCTGCCCAGGCGCGCGGCGGCGGCAAAGGCGTGGAGCTCAGGCAGGGACGGGGAGTGCATGCGCATGGACGTATGAGCATTGGTAATGGGTGGGGGCGATTTTGTCGCTTTTCGCCGGGGCCCGGGCCGCCAAGAATGGCCGCGCAACACAACATCCCGAGGAGAACGCCATGGCCCTGCGCCGCACCCTGCTGCTATCCACCCTTTGCACGGCGGCCGCCGCCCTTGCGCCGCTGGGGCATGCCCAGGCCCAGGCGGGCGACTACCCCAACCGCCCCATCAAGCTGATCGTGCCGTTCGCGCCCGGCGGCTCCACCGACATGGTGGCCCGCCTGCTGGCCGACAAGATGGGGCCCATCCTGGGCAAGGCCGTGGTGGTGGACAACAAGGGCGGCGCGGGCGGCTCCATCGGCGCCGACGCGATCGCCAAGAGCGCGCCCGACGGCTACACCATCGGCATGGCCACCGTGAGCACGCACGGCGCCAACCCCGCCATCTACACCAAGCTGCCCTACAACGCGGTGAAGGATTTCGCCCCCATCACCAACGTGATGAGCGTGCCCAGCGTCTTCGTGGTGCACCCCAGCGTGCCCGCCAAGACCATGCAGGAATTCATCGCCCTGGCCAAGGCCAACCCCGGCAAATACACCTTTGCCTCGCCCGGCACGGGCTCGCTGGGCCACGCCAACATCGAGAACTTCATGAACCTGGCGGGCATCGACCTGCTGCACATCCCCTACAAGGGCGCGGGCCAGGCCGCCACCGATGCGCTGGCGGGCCAGGTCAACGCGATGACGGACAACCTGCCCTCCACGCTGGCCAACATCCAGTCCGGCAAGCTGCGCCCGCTGGCGGTGCTGGCCTTGAAGCGCAGCCCCGTGCTGCCCGACGTGCCCACCTACACCGAGCTGGGCTACCCCGGCATGGGCGACGGCGGCTGGTTTGGCCTGGTGGCGCCCGCGGGCACGCCCAAGGAGATCATCGCCAAGCTGAACGCCGCCGCGCACAAGGCCATGGCCATGCCCGACTACCTGGAGAAGCAAAAGAGCATCTCCGGCGAATCCATGGCCAACACGCCCGAGCAGTTTGCCAAGCAGATCGACGCCGCCATCGCGCGCTACACGGCCGTGGCCAAGCGCGCCAACATCAAGATGGACTGATGGTGCGCCGTTGACCCTCTTGCATGACGATCTGAGCCCTCGGCCGCACGCGCCGGTCGAGGTCTGGCAACCCACGGGCGAGCCGCTGCCGCTGGTGTGCGACTCGCCCCACAGCGGCACAGCCTACCCCGACGACTTCGGCCATGCCGTGCCTCTGGCGCTGCTGCGCCGCGGCGAGGACACCCATGTGCACCGCCTCTGGCACACGGCGCCCGCCCACGGCGCCACGCTGATCGCCGCCACCTTCCCGCGCACCTACATCGACGTGAACCGGGCCGACAACGACCTGGACCCCGCGCAACTCGACGGCGTGTGGCCCGTGCCGCTCGCGCCCGGCCCCAAGACGCGCCAGGGCCTGGGCCTGATCTGGCAGCAGATCAGCAAGGACGGCGTGGCCACGCCGCTGTATGCGCGCCCGCGCACCGTGGCCGAGGTGCAGCGGCGCATCGAGGGCTACTGGCGCCCCTACCACGCGCAGCTGCAGCAGGCGATCGACGCGAGCGTGCAGCGCTTTGGCCGCGTGTGGCACCTGAATCTGCATTCGATGCCCAATGACGTGTACCGGCGCCTGGGCCGCACGGACGCGCCGCCGCTGGCCGACTTCGTGCTGGGCGACCGCGACGGCACGACCTGCGCGCCCGAGTTCATCCACCTGATCGGCGACACGCTGCGCGGCTTTGGCTACAGCGTGGCCTACAACGAGCCTTACAAAGGGGTGGAACTGATCGGGCGCATCGGCCAGCCGCACCGGGGCCGCCACAGCCTGCAGATCGAGATCCGCCGGCCGGTGTACATGGACGAGGACACGCGCGCGCCCAACGCGGGCTTTGCGCCGCTGCAGCAGCACCTGGACCAGCTTCTAGCCATGGTGGCGGCCTACGTGGGCGAAAAAATTAAGCCAAAAAGGCATTGAGAGCTTGCTCAGCAAGCGGTGGCAGCTATCAATAGGGGAGCGCTGAGCTGAACAGGTCCACGCGGTCGGTGATGATGCCGTCGGTGCCCAGGTCGAAGAGGCGCTGCGCGGCCCAGTCGTCGTTGACGGTGTAGGAGAGCGTGCGCAGGCCCCAGCCCTTGACCTGTGCGACCACGGCCGCATCCCACAGCGCGTGGTTGCACACGATGGCTACACAGCCCAGTTGGCGGGCGTGGTTAAAGCAGCCGACCGAGAGGCTGTCGATGAGCAGCGCCCGCGGGATGTAGGGCGCGGTGGTGTGGTTGATCCTGAGGGCCCAGACTGCAGTAAGAGCCGATTACAAATCGTTGGCCCCGTACAGGCGACCTTGCCTGTTCAGGCATTGATCTGGGGCACTTTCATGGTCCGATGGACATCCTTAACCACCACTTCAATTTTGTTGCTCCCGCAGCGGCCATCGCCTTGGTGCTGGAACTGTGTGGCGGGCTCATCGGCTCACGGAGCCCGGTGGCCCTGGCCTGATGGTGGCGGCTGGGCCTTCTTGTCGGTGTGGGTGTGGCCGTGCTGGAGGCGGGCCTCCTGCTTGGCAAGCTGCACCACGGTGTTTGCTACGGGGTACCCATAAGTACAAACTGGTGCGAGCCCGGTGGAGTTAAAAAGTTAACTGAGGGCCACACAAGTGGCGCAATTGACGCGCTGAACTCAGTGCCTCCGTTGTGAGAGTGCAACGCTTCGCATTGCGATTCCAGCTAACACCAGTGCCATCAAAATCAGCGACCACTCAGAAAGCGTTGGTATTGCAGCGGTGGATGTAGGCGTGGGCGTAGCAGGGACACCACCGCTCAGTGTGTACCAGCGTTCGGTATTAGATAGCCCGATAATGGGCCCCAAAGGAACTCCCACTTCACCGGGGTTCACAGCGGCCAAACCGTCGCCAAAGCCCGCAGTAGCTGAGCCGGTATCCGTTTGGACGTCATAGAAAAAACCGATCTGCCCCTGTCCAGCAGGAACTGCAAACTGGTCAGATCGAACGACCAATTGAAATGTTTTTCGATTTGTGTAATTGATTGCAAACCTTCCAACATTAGCCCAGGTCACGATGATTTGTCCTGGGGTCGCGGTATTCACAAACACTTGCGACGTAGGGTCTGACCTAGTGTCCAGATCTGTGAATATGCCAGCGATCATGGGCGCGATGGTTTGAGTGTCCAGTGGCAGCGACGAAAAAAAGCCGCTGCCAGTCCCAAACGTCACGTACCCGTTTGAACCCACAAAAAGGTTGGTATAGGTCGTGCCAAAAAAGTTGATCGATTGCCCAGCGCCCGAAAAAGCAATAGGACCGTCGAAGCAATCGTCGCAGTTGCTGGAGTTCACTTGAACTGCGCCAAAATTGGCGGGGTTGGCTTCGTAGAGCGCAGCCGATGCGATCTGTGAGCCGCCCAACATGACAAGCAATGCAGCGGCAGCTTTTAGAAAACGATTGCGTAGCAGGTTGGGTAACAGGTGGCTCATGAGTGGGACGTCTGATAGTTACAATTTATCGCCACTCTAAGTTTTAAAAACACATCTTCACAGGAATCACTGGATTTGCGCTCAAGCTTTCGCCTGCCGCGGCCATTTCGTGTTACTGGAATCTAGGCAGCCGGGCTGAAGAGATCCACCCGGTCGGTGATGGTCCCGTCGGTGCCCAGATCGATGAGCCGCTGCGCCGCCCACTCGTCGTTCACCGTATAGCTCAGCGCGCGCAGGCCGTCGGCGTGCATCTGGGCGACCAGGGCCGCATCCCACAGGGCGTGGTTGCACACGATGGCCACGCAGCCGAGTTCGCGCGCCACGCCGTGCCAGCCGTTCCACAAAGTGTCCAGCAGCAGGGCGCGCGGAAGCTGGGGTGCGGTGGCACGGGCGCCCGCCAGTGCCTCGGGCCGGAAGGACGAGAGCAGTGGCGGCACGGCCTGGCCCTGCCACAGGCGCGCAGCGTGTTCGGCCACCACGCGGCCGGTTTTCTCTTCCAGGCCGGGGGTCGGCTTGATCTCGATGTTCAGCAGGAAGGTGTTGGCGATGCAGTACCGCGCCAGGTGCTCCAGCGTGGGCAGGGGCTCGCCCGCGTAGCTGCGGGAATGCCAGCCACCTGCGTCGAGCTGCGCCAGCTGGCTCCAGGGCAGGTCGCCGCCGGTGCCGTGGCCGGTGGTCGTGCGGTCCAACGTGGCGTCGTGCAGCAGGAACGGCACGCCGTCGGCGCTGAGCTTGGCATCGCACTCGAACATGCGGTAGCCGTACTGCGCGCCCAGGCGAAAGGCGGCCAGGGTGTTTTCAGGCGCCAGCTTGCCCGCGCCGCGGTGGGCGATCCAGCGGGGGTAGGGCCAGGGGGCGAGAGGGAGCATGGGTTTACACCCTTTTTCCGGTCTCGGCCTGGAACCAATGCAGGCGATCCTCGCGCGGGGCGACGCGCACCGTCTCCCCCGGCTTGGGGTAGGCCAGTCCCTCGTCCAGCCGGACGGTCACGGATTCCCCATTGACCGAGCCGTACACCAGGCGCTCGGCGCCCAGCAGCTCCACGGTCTCGACCTTGAATTCCCAGCCGCCGCTCGCCACCAGGTCCGTGTGCTCCGGGCGGATGCCCAGGATCTGCCCCGCCTTGCCGCCCGGGGCGTTCTTGAGCAGGTTCATCGGGGGCGAACCGATGAAGCTGGCCACGAAGGTGGAGGCCGGCGTGTGATAGACCTCCTCGGGCGTGCCGAACTGCTCCACGTTGCCGGCGTTCATCACGACCATGCGCTGCGCGAGGGTCATGGCCTCGACCTGGTCGTGGGTCACGAACAGGCTGGTGATGCCCAGCTCCCGGTGCAGCTTCTGGATCTCGATGCGCGTCTGGGCGCGCAGCTTGGCGTCGAGGTTGGACAGGGGCTCGTCGAACAGGAAGACCTGCGGCTGGCGCACGATAGCGCGGCCCATGGCCACGCGCTGGCGCTGGCCGCCGGAGAGTTCGCGCGGCTTGCGCTCCAGCAGGTGGCTCAGTTCGAGGATCTTGGCGGCCTTGTCCACGCGCGCCTTGATCTCGTCCTTGGGCACCTTGGCGATCTTCAGGCCGTAGGCCATGTTCTCGAAGTTCGTCATGTGCGGGTAGAGCGCGTAGTTCTGGAACACCATGGCGATGTCGCGCTGGGCGGGCTCCAGGTTGTTGACCACGCGCGGGCCGATGGCGATCTCGCCGCCGCTGATTTCTTCCAGCCCTGCGACCATGCGCAGCAGCGTGGATTTGCCGCAGCCCGAAGGGCCGACGATGACGATGAATTCGCCGTCCTTGATCTCGGCGTTCACGCCGTGGATGACCTGGTTGGCCTTGGGCCCGTGGCCGTAGCGCTTGACGACGTTGCGAAGGGAAAGAGATGCCATGATGCTAGTCTTTTAATAGCTGCTTGCGCTCTATGGATAAGCGCTGGAGGCTGATTCGATGCTTATTTCTCGGTGTCGACCAGGCCCTTGACGAACCACTTCTGCATGAGGATCACCACCAGCGCCGGCGGCAGCATGGCGAGGATGGCAGTGGCCATGACCACGTTCCATTCCACGTACACCTCGCCGAAGATGGCGCGCTTGATGCCGAGCACGATGGGGTACATGTCTTCGCTGGTGGTCACCATCAGCGGCCACAGGTACTGGTTCCAGCCGTAGATGAACTGGATCACGAAGAGCGCGGCCATGGTGGTCTTGGACAGGGGCAGCAGCACGTCGAGGAAGAAGCGCATGGGCCCCGCGCCGTCGATGCGCGCGGCCTCCACCAGTTCGTCGGGCACGGTCAGGAAGAACTGGCGGAACAGGAACGTGGCCGTGGCCGAGGCGATCAGCGGCACGGTGAGGCCCGCGTAGCTGTTGAGCATGCCGAGGTTGGAGATGACCTCGTACGTGGGCCCGATGCGCACCTCCACCGGCAGCATCAGCGTGATGAAGATCATCCAGAACACCACGGTCTTGAGCGGAAAGCGGAAGTAGACGATGGCGAAGGCCGAGAGCAGCGAGATGGCGATCTTGCCCACGGCGATGACCACGGCCATCACCAGGCTCACCCACATCATGGGCCAGCCGGCGGCTATTGTTGAGCCCGCATGCGTCTTGCCGCCGAAGAGGGCGAGGCGATAGGTTTCGATGAAGTTGTCGCCCGGCAGCAGCGACAGCGGGTGGCTGGAGGCGATCTGCTCGGCCGACTGCGTGGAGGCAATGAAGGCCAGGTAGACCGGGAAGGCGATGACCAGCACGCCCACCACCAGCACGGCGTGGGCGACGAAGTCGAGGACGGGGCGGCGTTCGACCATCATGATCAGTATTGAACCTTTTTCTCGACGAAGCGGAACTGCACCACCGTGAGCGCGATGACCACGGCCATCAGCACCACCGACTGCGCGGCCGAGCCGCCCATGTCCAGCGCCTTGAAGCCGTCGTAGTACACCTTGTAGACCAGGATGGCCGTCTCCTTGCCGGGGCCGCCGTGCGTGGCGGCGTCCACCGTGCCGAAGGTGTCGAAGAATGCGTAGATCACGTTCATCACCAGCAGGAAGAAGGTGGTGGGCGAGAGCAGCGGGAACACGATGGTCCAGAAGCGCCGCCAAGGCGAGGCGCCGTCGATGGTGGCGGCCTCGATGAGCGAATGGGGGATGGACTGCAGGCCCGCGAGGAAGAACAGGAAGTTGTAGGAGATCTGCTTCCACGCCGCGGCCATGACGATCAGCGCCATGGCATGGTTGGCATTGAGCAGATGGTTCCAGTCGAGGCCCATGGACTGCAGCGCGAACGAGATCACGCCGTAGGGCGAGGCGAACAGCATCAGCCACAGCACGCCGGCCACCACGGGCGCGACGGCGTAGGGCCAGATGAGCAGCGTCTTGTAGAACCCCGCGCCGCGGATCACGCGGTTGGCCATGACGGCCAGCAGCAGCGCCAGCGTCATGGACGAGGCGGCCACCAGCACCGAAAAGATGGCGGTGGTCTTGAACGAGTCGAGGTAGCTCGGGTCGTTCCACAGGCGCTCGAAGTTGGCTATGCCCACGAACTCGCGGCTGGTGCCGAAGGCGTCCTCCTGCAGCACGCTCTGGTAGAGCGCCTGGCCCGCGGGCCAGAAGAAGAACACCACGATGATGGCCATCTGCGGCACGATCAGGAGCCAGGGCAGCCAGGCGGATTGGAAGAGAACGCGTTTTTCCATGGGGTGGCGCGGTGGGGTGGAAAGTGCTGGCCCTCAAACAGAAAATGCAGATGGGCTGCATCTGCATTTTTGCGGAAGGAAGCGTGCAAAGGGGCGTGAAGGGGGCGCAGTGTACTGCGCCCGCCGTCGCGTCAGCCCTTGTTGGCCTTCTGGAAGCGCTCGAGCTGCTCGTTGCCGCGCTTGATGGCGGTGTCCACCGCTTCCTTGGGCGTCTTCTTGCCGCTCCACACGCCTTCCATCTCCTCGTCGATGATGGTGCGGATCTGCACGAAGTTGCCCAGGCGCACGCCGCGCGACTTGTCGGTGGTCTTGCGGATCATCTGCTCCACCGACACGTCGGTGCCCGGGTTCTGCTTGTAGAAGCCGGACTTCTCGGTCAGCTCGTACGACGCCTTGGTCACAGGCAGGTAGCCGGTGCGCTGGTGGCTCTTGGCCGCCACCTCGGGCTGCGACAGGTAGGCGAAGAACTGGGCCACGCCCTTGTACTCGGGCGCCTTCTTGCCGCTCATGACCCACAGGCTGGCGCCGCCGATCACGGTGTTCTGCGGCGCGCCCGGCACGTCGGGGTAGTAGGGCAGGGTGCCGATGCCGTAGTCGAACTTGCCGTTGCGCTTGACGTTGCCGTACAGCGCCGAGGAGCCGGTGGCCATGGCGCACTCGCCCGAGACGAAGGTGGCGTCGGCCGCGTTGCCCCGGCCCTTGTAGACGAACAGGCCCTGCTTGGCCATGTTGGCCAGGTTCTCGATGTGGCGCAGGTGCAGCGGCGTGTTGAACGCCAGGCGCGTGTCCAGGCCGCCGAAGCCGTTGTTCTTGGTGGCGAACAGCACGTTGTGCCAGGCGGAGAAGGTCTCCAGCTGCGTCCAACTGATCCAGCTCGTGGTGAAGGGGCACTTGTGGCCGCTGGCCTTGAGCTTGGCGGCGGCGGAGGCCACTTCGGGCCAGGTCGTGGGCGGCTTGTTGGGGTCCAGGCCCGCTGCCTTGAAGGCGTCCTTGTTGTAGTGGAACACCGGCGTGGAGCTGTTGAAGGGGAAGCTCAGCATCTGCCCGTTGGGCGCGGTGTAGTAGCCAGCCACGGCGGGCACGTAGTCGTTCGGGTTGAATTTCACGCCGCCGTCCTGCATCACCTTGCCCACGGGCACGATGGCGCCCTTGCTGGCCATCATGGTGGCGGTGCCCACCTCGAACACCTGCAGGATGTGCGGCGCGTTGCCGGCGCGGAAGGCGGCGATGGCGGCGGTCATCGACTCGTCGTAGCTGCCCTTGAAGGTGGGCACGATCTTGTAATCCTTCTGGCTGGCGTTGAAGTCTTTGGCCAGGTCGTTGACCCACTCGCCCAGGGCGCCGCCCATGGAGTGCCACCACTGGACCTCGGTCTGCGCCTGCGCGGGAAGGCAGACCGAGGCGGCGACGGCGGCGGCAAGCGCCAGTTGTTTGAATTGCATGAATACTCCTTGTGTATGCGGTCGAAGGCACGGCGCACGGTAGGCGGCCTGCGTGACAAGAATATGACGTTTTCGCACAAGTCACGCCCATGTCACAACCGGGGTAACCCCTCGGCGCGGCCGGCGCGCTCGCCAAAGATGGACGGTCCATAGGGACTTTGCTGCGATGCACAATGCTTCGGGACCGCGCTGCACTCTGCCAGCGCACCGCCCGCCCTGCAACCCATCCCGCTCAAAGGCCATGCTCAAGACTTCCCTGGACAAAGCCAAGATCAAGTTCCTGCTGCTCGAAGGCATCCACCCCTCCGCCGTGCGGGTGCTGCACGATGCGGGCTACACGCAGGTGGAGGCGCTCTCCGGCGCATTGGAAGGCGAGGAGCTGCGCCGCAAGATCGCGGACGTGCACTTCCTCGGCATCCGCTCGCGCACCCAGCTCACGGCCGACGTGTTCGCGCATGCGCACAAGCTGGTGGCCGTGGGGGCGTTTTGCATCGGCACCAACCAGATCGACCTGGACGCGGCGCGCGAGCGCGGCATCGCCGTGTTCAACGCGCCGTATTCCAACACCCGCTCCGTCGCCGAGCTGGTACTGGCCGAGGCCATCCTGCTGCTGCGCGGCGTGCCCGCCAAGAACGCTGCCGCGCACCGCGGCGGCTGGCTCAAGAGCGCCGACAACGCCTACGAGATCCGCGGCAAGACGCTGGGCATCGTGGGCTATGGCTCCATCGGCACGCAGCTCTCGGTGCTGGCCGAGGGGCTGGGCATGCACGTGGTCTTCCACGACGTGGTCAACAAGCTGCCGCTGGGCAACGCGCGCCAGGCGCCGTCGCTCAAGGCGCTGCTGGAGCAGGCCGACATCGTGAGCCTGCACGTGCCCGAGCTGCCCTCCACGCAGTGGATGATCGGCGCGGCCGAGATCGCGGCCATGAAGCCGGGCGCCATCCTCATCAATGCCTCGCGCGGCACGGTGGTGGAGATCGAGCCGCTGGCCGACGCCGTCAAGGCCGGCAGGCTGCTGGGCGCGGCGGTGGACGTGTTCCCCGTCGAGCCCAAGAGCAACAAGGACGAGTTCACCTCGCCCCTGCGCGGGCTGGACAACGTCATCCTCACTCCGCACATCGGTGGCTCCACCATGGAGGCGCAGGCCAACATCGGCCTGGAAGTGGCGGAAAAGCTGGTCAAGTACAGCGACAACGGCACCAGCATCACCTCGGTGAACTTCCCCGAGGTGGCGCTCCCCGCACACCCCGGCAGGCACCGCATCCTGCACGTGCACCGCAACGTGCCCGGCGTGCTCTCGGCCATCAACCAGGTGTTCGCCGACAACCACATCAACATCTCGTCGCAGTACCTGCAGACCAACGAGAAGGTGGGCTACGTGGTGATCGACCTGGACGCGCAGTCGTCCGAGCTGGCGCAGGAAAAGCTCGCCCACATCCCCGGCACCATCCGCAGTCGAGTGCTGTTTTGAGCCCGGTTCAAGAGGGTGGCCCGCCGCATCGATCCTTACAGCGTGCGACTGCTGGTCGCCGCTGTCCAGACGGGGTCGATCGTCCGCGCGGCTGCGCAGGAGCACATCGCTCCCTCGGCGCTGAGCCGGCGGCTGGCGGATCTTGAACATGCCTTTGGCACGCCGCTGCTGATCCGCTCGCCACGCGGCGTGACGCCCACCGATGCCGGGCGCATGGTGCTTGAGCGTGGCGAAAAGATCGACGATGAACTGCAGGCGCTGGCACGCGACGTGCAGACCATGGGCAGCGAGGTGCGTGGCACCGTGCGCCTCTACGCCAACATGTCGGCCGTGATCGGCTTTCTGCCCGAGCGCTTGCGCGACTTCATGGCGCGTTATCCCGCCGTGCAGGTATCACTGCAGGAGTGCGATACCCGCGACGTGATCCGGGCTTGCCTCGACGACTTGGCCGATGCCGGCGTCGGTGTTGGCGTGCCCGCGCAGGCGGGCCTCGAATCCTGGCCATTCGCCTCGGACCCGCTGCAGGTGGTGTTGCCCGCAAGCCACGCACTCGTGGGGTGCGAGGCCCTGAGTTTTGCCCAAGTGCTCAATCTCCCCCTGATCGGCGTGAACCAGGGTGGTGCGCTGGACCGCTCGTTGCACGAGCGCGCCGCGGCATTGCAGCGGCCGCTGTCCATGAAGGTTTCGGTAAGCAGCTTCGATGCCGTCTGCCGCATGGTAGAGGCCGGGCTGGGCATTGCCGTGATCCCGCGCAGTGCCGCCGCGGCCTACGCCGGTAGCCCCCGCTTTGTGCGGCTGCCGCTGGATGAACCCTGGGCCATGCGCGAGCTGCGGCTGTTCGCCCTGCGCAAATCGCCCCGGCCGCGTGCCGTCGAAGCCCTGATCGACGTGCTTCGTGGGTAAACCCGGATATCGCGTTTTGCGCGACCCGGTCTGACGCATCAGCGCTTTGCGGCGCCCATCCGGCTGGCGAAGATGAGACATGCCAGCCTCATCGCCAGCCATTGCGGATGCATTCCGCTTCTCGCCTCACGTGCTCTTTCTGAGCCAGTCGTTTGATGCCGTCCGCCGCAGCCTGCAGGGCGAGCGGCTGCGGCTGGACGAGGCCATGCCGCTGCGCGACGATGTTTCGACTGACGAGATCACGCCGCTGCCCATCCTCACGCACTATGACGACAAGCTGGGCCGCTATCCGTACACAGGCTTGCGGGCGGGCGGTGCCATGCCGATCGGCATGGACGCCATACGCCTGCACGGCATCGAAGTGGTGGTGGCCGGCCGGCGCTATGGCAAGGGTTCATCGCGCGAACACAGCCCGGCTGCGGAAAAGCTCGCCGGCGTGCAACTGGTCATTGCCGAGAGCTTCGAGCGCATCTACCGCCAGAACGCCGACAACATCGGGCTCTTCACCTCGACCGACTTCGGGTTGATCGAACGTATCCAGGCCGGTGCGGCGATCCCGGTGGCTGAATTGGTGGCTGACCGCGACGCGTTGGCCGCGGCCATCCTCGAAAGCGGCGGACTCCTGCGCTTCGGCCAGAGCCGCATGCAGGACGTGCGCCCGGCTTCCGACGTGGATGGTGGGCGGCCCCGCACGCTGTTCGAGAAGATCGTGGCCCGCCACGCGCTGGCGACCGCGTTGACCGGTGCGCGCCCTGCGCCCGGCGAAGGGGCCTTCGTGCGGGCCGACTGGCGCTTCATCCACGAGTACTACACCGGCATGGCGGCGCACATGCTGCATGCCATTTTCGGCCGCCCACTCGCGCTGCACGATCCGGCATCGGTCATCGTCTTCGAGGATCACACTTCCTACGTGGAGGAAAGCCCCGCGCACGTGCGCGGCGGCCTGGTGCCGAACGTGCACCGCATGGTCGAGGCGCAGCGCGCGTTCGCTTTGGCCTATGGCCTGCGCTCGCACCGCACGCTGACCGAGGCAGAGGCCGCGCGGGACGACGGGTCGAACCAGGCCGGCATCTCGCATGCCATGGTGGCCGAGCATTACGCGCTGCCCGGCCAGCTCGTCGTCGGCACCGACTCGCACACTCCCCACAGCGGGGCGCTGGGCTGCGTGGCCTTCGGCGTGGGCACGACCGACATGGCCAATGCCTTCATGACGGGTGCCGTGCGCATGACCATGCCGCAGTCGCTGCGCATCGAGCTTGGCGGCTGCGTGCCCGCAGGCGTGACGGCCAAGGACATCGTGCTGCACCTGCTGGCGCAGCCCTTCATCCGCGACGGTGGCGGCGTCGGCAAGGTGTTTGAATTTTGCGGCGAGGCCGTGGCGCGGCTCTCCACCGACGAGCGTGCGACGCTGACCAACATGGTGGCCGAGCTGGGCGGCTTCACCGGCATCGTCGCGCCCGACGCGGAAACCGTGCGCTTCCTGCGCGAGCGGCGCGGCGTCGATTGCGCGATCGAACCCTGGATGCACAGCGATGAAGGAGCTGCCTATGCCGGCACCATCCACATCGACTGCGGCGCCGTGCCGCCCATGGTGGCACGCCCTGGCGACCCCGGCAATGGCCTGCCGCTGTCGCAGGTGCGGGAGCCGGTGCGCATCGACATCGCCTACGGCGGCTCGTGCACCGCGGGCAAGCGCGAGGATTTCGACCACTACCACGCGGTGCTGCGCTGGGCGGCTGACCGGGGGCTGAAGGTCGCGCCGCACGTGGCGCTGTTCCTGCAGTTCGGTACGACGGCCGTGCGCGACCACTGCATCGCGCAGGGCTATATGGACGCCTTCGAGAAGGTAGGCGCGCGCATGTTGCAGCCGTCCTGTGGCGCCTGCGGCAACTGCGGACCGGGCGGTTCGGTGCATGAGAGCCAGGTCACGGTCAGCGCGATCAACCGCAACTTTCCCGGCCGTGGCGGCCCGGGCCAGGTCTGGCTGGCCAGCCCGCCCACCGTGGCGGCCAGCGCCATCGCCGGAGAGCTGTTGTCCTTCGCCGCGCTGCAGCAGCGGCACCCCTAGATTCATACCACCAGGAGACCCCCATGTCCTTCATCCGCTCCCGGCGGGGCGCGCTCGCGGCCCTGCTCGCTCTGGGCTGCCTTGGCACCGCCCACGCCCAATCCGACAAACCGCTTCGACTGGTCGTGCCACTTGCGGCCGGCTCTACCGTGGATGCGGTTGCACGCGCCCTCGCGCCTGGCTTCGGCAAGGCTGCGGGGCGTCCCGTCGTGGTCGAGAATATCGTGGGCGCCGGCGGCATACCAGGCACCAGCCAGATCGTGAAGGCTCCGAAGGACGGGCTCACGCTTGGCATGATTTCCTCCAACCACGTCATCAATCCCGGCATCTACAAATCGATTCCCTACGACACCCTGAAGGACATCACCCCCATTGCCGTGCTCGCCACGGTGCCGCTGGTGCTCGTCGCCCATCCAACGCTGCCCGTCAAAAGCGTGCAGGAACTTCTGGCCTACGCCAAGAACCACCCGGGGCAGTTGAACTACGGCTCGGCTGGCAATGGCAGCACGCTGCACCTGGCAGGCGAACTGCTCATCAGTGAAACCGGCATCGACATGCGGCACGTGCCTTACCGCGGGACCGGCCCGCTCGTCACCGACCTGATTGGCGGGCAAGTGCAACTGGGCTTCGTCTCGATCTCGCAGGTCAGCCCGCACGTGAAGTCGGGGGCGCTGCGGGCACTGGCCGTGTCGACGCCATCGCGTTCCGCCGCGCTGCCCGACCTGCCGACCTTGGCGGAGGCAGGGGTGGCGAACTACAGTTTCGACGCGTGGATTGCGCTGATCGGGCCTGGTGGCTTGCCGAAACCGGCCGTGGAAAGCAGCCACGTCGCCGTGCAGGCCGCGCTGGCCTCGCCTGAGGCGAAGGCGTCCATGGCGGCGCAGGGGCTCACGATATTGGATATCGGACCCGATGCGGCGCCTGCCTTCTTCGAATCCGAGCTGGCAAAGCACCAGAAGCTGGTCAGACAATCGGGTGCCACCATCGATTGAGCGCCGCCAGATGACAACGTATGCCACAGCCGACCTGTGCGACCGCTTCGGCGCACAGGCACAGGTGTGCCGCGCCCCTGTGCGGCCTTATGGGAGGCACAGGGCCGCACAGGGGCTCATCGACTGCCTCCAGTGCTGCGAGGACGCCGCATCGCTGCGCACGCAGTTGGCGCAGCCTGGGAATGGCCGCATTCTCGTGGTCGATGGGGGCGCGTCGCTGCGCGTGGCGCTCCTTGGCGATCGCATGGCCCGGATGGCCATCGACAACGGCTGGGGCGGCGTCGTCATCAACGGCGCGGTGCGCGACGTGGGTCACCTGCAATCGATGGACGTCGCGGTGTGGGCGCTCGGCCATGTGCCCCTGCGGGCGGATGCGCCGGAGCGGGGAAGGCCAGGCGTCGAGGTCAGCTTTGGGCAGGCGGTGTTCCGGCCGGGCGATTTCATTTGCCTGGATCAGGATGGTGTCGTGGTTCTATCGCAGGCGCTACTGAATGGATTTGCTATATAAACAGTAGCTGCTTGCGCTTTATGGGCAGGTGCTGAAGGGCATTTTTGCCATGGATGGGCGCCCGTGGGGGCGGTCGCATAAAATTTCGACCCCCGAGGCACAGGGGCGCCGCCCGCGCCCGACCCAGGTTGATCCCATGAATGTTCCGATAGCGCTGGCCGCCCTGCAGCAAGCCCAGGGCGCCGAGCCCGCCCGCCTGCGCGAGATTCCGTACAACTACACCTCGTTTTCCGACCGGGAAATCGTCATCCGCCTGCTGGGCGCTTCCGCCTGGGACGTGCTGGACCAGCTGCGCCGCGAGCGCCGCACGGGCCGCTCCGCCCGCATGCTCTACGAAGTGCTGGGCGACATCTGGGCCGTGCAGCGCAACCCCTACCTGCAGGACGACCTGCTGCACAACCCGGCGCGGCGCAAGCTGCTGGTGGACGCCATGCTGCACCGCATGGCCGACATCGAGAAGCGCCGCCTGCCGCAGGAAGACGCCGGGCGCGACCGCCTCGTGGGCCAGCTCGTCGAGGCCGCGCGCCGCGCCATCGCCGAGTTCGACGCCACGCTGGTCGCGGTAGGCGAGCTGCGCCGCAAGGTGCAGCGCCGCCTGAGGCCGCACACGGCCAAGGACAACATCAAGTTCGACGGCCTCTCGCGCGTGAGCCACGTGACCGACGCGACCGACTGGCGCGTGGAATACCCCTTCGTCGTGCTCACGCCCGACACCGAGGCCGAGATGGCCGAGCTGGTCAAGGCCTGCACCGAGCTGGAGCTGACCATCATCCCGCGCGGCGGCGGCACGGGCTACACGGGCGGCGCCATTCCGCTCACCTGGCGCAGCGCCGTCATCAACACCGAGAAGCTCGAAGCCATGACCGAGGTGGAGATGCGCCGCCTGCCGGGCCTGGATGGCGAAGTGGGCACGATCTGGACCGAGGCCGGCGTGGTCACCCAGCGCGTGGCCGACGCGGCCGAGCGCGCGGGCTTCGTCTTCGCCGTCGATCCGACGAGTGCGGAAGCGAGCTGCATCGGCGGCAACATCGCCATGAACGCGGGCGGCAAGAAGGCCGTGCTGTGGGGCACGGCGCTGGACAACCTGGCGAGCTGGCGCATGGTCACGCCCGACGCAGAGTGGCTGGAGGTCACGCGCATCGGGCACAACCTGGGCAAGATCCACGATGCCGCGGTGGCCAGCTTCGAGCTGCAATATTTCGCCGCCGACGGCAAGACGCCGCTGCGCACCGAGCGCCTGGACATCCCTGGCAAAACCTTCCGCAAGGAGGGCCTGGGCAAGGACGTGACGGACAAGTTCCTCTCCGGCCTGCCCGGCATCCAGAAGGAGGGCACGGACGGCCTCATCACCAGCGCGCGCTGGGTGGTGCACCGCATGCCGGATCACACGCGCACCGTGTGCCTGGAATTCTTCGGCAACGCCAAGGACGCGGTGCCCAGCATCGTCGAGATCAAGGACTTCATGTTCGCCGAACAGAAGCGCTCGGGCGTGCTGCTGGCCGGCCTGGAGCACCTGGACGACCGCTACCTGAAGGCCGTGGGCTACGCCACCAAGAGCAAGAAGGGCAACGGCGGCCTGCCCAAGATGGTGCTGATCGGCGACCTCGTGGGCGACGACCCGGACGCCGTGGCCCGCGCCGCCGCCGAGGTGGTGCGCATCGCCAACTCGCGCAATGGCGAGGGCTTCACGGCCGTGAGCGCCGAGGCGCGCAAGAAGTTCTGGCTGGACCGCAAGCGCACGGCCGCCATCAGCCGCCACACCAACGCCTTCAAGATCAACGAGGACGTGGTCATCCCGCTGCCGCGCATGGCGGAATACACCGACGGCATCGAGCGCATCAACATCGAACTGAGCCTGCGCAACAAGCTCAAGCTGTGCGACGCGCTGCAGGACTTCTTCGCCCACGGCAACCTGCCGCTGGGCCGGCAGGACGACGCGGGCGAGATTCCTTCGGCCGAGCTGCTGGAAGACCGCGTGCAGCAGGCCCTGGCCCTGGTGGCCGAGGTGCGCGCGCTGTGGCAGGGCTGGCTGGATGGGGTGGAGGCGCTGTTCCCCCAGTTGCAGGATCACACGCTGCGCGCGAGCTGGAAGACCCAGCTCAAGAAGCCCCTGGCCGGCATCTTCGCCGGCGCCGCCTTCCAGCCCATCCTCGACGAGGCCGCGGCCATCCACAAGCGCGTGCTCAAGGGCCGCGTGTGGGTGGCGCTGCACATGCACGCGGGCGACGGCAACGTGCACACCAACATCCCGGTCAACAGCGACGACTACGAGATGCTGCAGACCGCGCACGAGGCCGTGGCCCGCATCATGGTGCTGGCGCGCCGCCTGGACGGCGTGATCTCCGGCGAGCACGGCATCGGCATCACCAAGCTGGAGTTCCTCACCGACGAGGAGCTGGCGCCGTTCGCCGAGTACAAGCGCCGGGTCGATCCGCAGGGCCGCTTCAACCGCGGCAAGCTGCTACGCAATCAGGAGCTGCTTGCGCAGGATGGACGGGCACTGGAGGGCGATTTGACGCGCAAGTCGCTGATGTTCGCGGATCTCACCAATGCCTACACGCCCAGCTTCGGCCTCATGGGGCACGAGTCGATCATCATGCAGCAGAGCGACATCGGCGACATCGTCGCCAGTGTCAAGGACTGCCTGCGCTGCGGCAAGTGCAAGCCCGTGTGCTCCACCCACGTGCCGCGCGCCAACCTGCTCTACAGCCCGCGCAACAAGATCCTGGCCACCTCGCTGCTGGCCGAGGCGTTCCTCTACGAAGAGCAGACGCGCCGCGGCGTCAGCATCCAGCACTGGCAGGAGTTCGAGGACGTGGCCGACCACTGCACCGTCTGCCACAAGTGCTACACGCCGTGCCCGGTCAAGATCGACTTCGGCGACGTGACCATGGCCATGCGCAACCTGCTGCGCAAGATGGGCAAGAAGAGCTTCCGTCCCGGCAACAAGCTGGCCATGGCCATGCTCAACGCCACCAGCCCCGACACCATCAACCTGCTGCGCGCGGGCATGGTCAACGTGGGCTTCAAGGCGCAGCGCCTGGCCGTGGACGCACTGCGCGGCCTGGGCCGCGCACAGACCGCGCGCCCGCCCGCCACCGTGGGCACCGCGCCGGTCAAGGAGCAGGTGATCCACTTCGTCAACAAGAAGCTGCCCGGCGGCCTGCCCAAGAAGACGGCGCGCGCGCTGCTGGACATCGAGAACAAGGACTACGTGCCCATCATCCGCGACCCGCAGGCCACCGGTGCGGACACCGAGGCGGTGTTCTACTTCCCCGGCTGCGGCTCCGAGCGCCTGTTCAGCCAGGTGGGCCTGGCCACGCAGGCCATGCTGTGGCACGCGGGCGTGCAGACCGTGCTGCCGCCCGGCTACCTGTGCTGCGGCTACCCGCAGCGCGGCAGCGGCCAGTTCGACAAGGCCGACAAGATGATCACCGACAACCGGGTGCTGTTCCACCGCGTGGCCACCACGCTGAACTACCTGGACATCAAGACGGTGGTCGTGAGCTGCGGCACCTGCTACGACCAGCTCCAGGGCTACCAGTTCGACAAGATCTTCCCCGGCTGCCGCATCGTGGACATCCACGAATACCTGCTCGAAAAGGGCATCAAGCTGCCCGAGGGGCAGGGCGGCTACCTCTACCACGAGCCCTGCCACAACCCCATGAAGCAGGTCGACTCGATGAAGACCGTGCGCGCCCTGGTGGGCGACAAGGTGCTCAAGAGCGACCGCTGCTGCGGCGAATCGGGCACGCTGGGCGTCACGCGGCCGGACATCTCCACCCAGGTGCGCTTCCGCAAGACGGAGGAGATCCGCAAGGGCGAGGCGCAACTGCGCGCCAGCGGCGCCGTGGGCGCGCAGGACAACATCAAGATCCTCACGAGCTGCCCGAGCTGCCTGCAGGGCATCTCGCGCTACCAGGACGACCTGCAGAACGGCCTGCTCGAAGCCGACTACATCGTCATCGAGATGGCCCGCCAGATCCTGGGTGAGAACTGGCTGCCCGAGTACGTGCAGCGCGCCAATGCGGGCGGCATCGAAAGGGTGCTGGTATGACCTGCCCGCTGTGCGCATCGGACGGCGGCGCGCTGGTCTGGCGCGGCGAGCGGCTGCGCGTGATCCGCGCCGACGAGGCCGGCTTTCCCGCCTTCTACCGCGTGGTCTGGAACGCGCATGCGGCGGAGTTCTCCGACCTGGGCTCCGCCGACCGCCAGCACTGCATGGACGCCGTGGCCCTCGTCGAGCAGGCGCTGCGCGCAGCCGTGCAGCCCGACAAGATCAACCTGGCCGCGCTGGGCAACATGGTGCCGCACCTGCACTGGCACGTCATCGCGCGCCATGCGTGGGACAGCCACTTTCCCGCGCCCGTGTGGGCCGCGCCCCAGCGCGCGCGCGACGCGCAGCGCGAAGCGCAGGTGCGTGCCGCGCTGCCGCAGGCCGAGGCGGCCATGCGCGCCGGGCTTGAACTATTGAATTGATAGCTGCCAGCGCTTTTCCATCAAGCGCTGGAGGCCATTTTGGTTATGAAAAGGTGACAACCATGGGCACCCCCCAGCCAGAGTCGATCACGTTGCACGGGCAGTCCCGCGTGCTGGAGGTGGCGTTCTCCGACGGCGCGCGCTTTCGCATCCCCTTCGAGCTGATGCGCGTGTATTCGCCCTCGGCCGAGGTGCAGGGCCACGGCCCGGGCCAGGAAGTGCTGCAGACGGGCAAGCGCGACGTCACCGTGGTGGGCCTGGAGCCCGTGGGCCACTACGCCGTCAAGCCCACGTTCTCCGACGGGCACGACAGCGGCCTCTTCACCTGGGAATACCTCTACGCGCTGGGCCGCGACGAGCAGGCGCTGTGGGCCGCGTACACGCAGCGCCTGGCCGATGCCGGCGTGGACCGCGACGCGCCCATGCCGGCCAAGGCCGGCCACGGCTGCGGCGGGCACTGAGCACAATAACGACAGATGCCCCACGCGGGCGCGGGGTTGTCGCTGTACGCGGGGCTGGCGCTTGCCTAGCATCGCGCCATGAGCACCACCCATTTCGGATTTGAAACCGTCGACGAACACGACAAGGCGCGCCGCGTGCGCGGCGTGTTCGACTCCGTCGCGTCGAAGTACGACGTGATGAACGACCTGATGTCGGGCGGCCTGCACCGCGCCTGGAAGGCCTACACGGTGATGGTGGCCAACCTGAAGGAGGGCGACCAGGTGCTGGACATCGCCGGTGGCACGGGCGACCTGGCGCTGGCGTTCGCCAGGAAGGTGGGCGCCACCGGCCGCGTGGTGCACACCGACATCAACGAGGCCATGCTGCGCGTGGGCCGCGACCGGCTGATCGACAAGGGCGTGGTCTTGCCCACGCTGGTGTGCGACGCCGAGCACCTGCCGTTTCCCGACAACCATTTCGACCTTGTGAGCGTCGCCTTCGGCCTGCGCAACATGACGCACAAGGAAGCCGCCCTCGCCGAGATGGCGCGCGTGCTCAAGCCGCGCGGCCGGCTGCTGGTGCTGGAGTTCTCCAAGGTGGCCCAGCCTTTGGCGCAGGCCTACGACTGGTACTCCTTCAGCGTGTTGCCCCGCCTGGGCAAGCTGGTGGCGGGCGACGATGCCAGCTACCGCTACCTGGCCGAATCGATCCGCATGCACCCCGGCCAGGAGGAACTCAAATCCCTGATGCAACAAACTGGCTTTGGGCATGTGGACTATCACAACATGACTGGCGGCATCGTGGCCTTGCATGTTGGAATCAAGTGCTGAAGCACCTTTTTGCGTTCACAAGAAAAGTGGAGAAGACATGATGAAACTGTGGTCTGTGGTCCTGGTGGCCCTGCTGGCGGTGGCGCACACCGATGCGGATGCCCGCCGCATGGGCGGCGGCAAATCCATGGGCAAGCAGTCGGGCAACGTCACCCAGCGCGAAGCAGTGCGCCCGGCCACGCCGGCCGCGCCCGCGCAGAACGCGGCCAACACCGCCGCTCCCAAGCCCGCGGCGGCACCCAACGCGGCTGCGGCCGCGCCCAAGAAGCCCTGGGGCGCCATGCTGGGCGGCCTGGCCGCGGGCCTGGGCCTGGCCTGGCTGGCCAGCTCCCTCGGCCTGGGCGCCGAATTCGGCCAGTTCCTTCTGATCGCGCTGCTGGCCTTGGTGGTCATGGCCGTGGTGGGCATGGTCATGCGTGCGCGCAAATCCGCCGCTGCCGCGCCCGGCGCGGGCGGTGCGCCGTTCGCCTTCCAGGGTGCCTCTGCGGGAGCGGGCGCAGCCACCCCGGCACAGGCCCAGACGCCGCGCCAGTACAGCCCCGACAAGGTCGGCAACGACGCCTCTGCGCGCCCCTGGGAGCGCAGCAGCATGGCCTTCCAGTCGCCTGGCGCGGGCAGCGGCGTGATGATCGGCTCGGCGCTCGCCGGTTCGCAGAACTGGGGCATTCCCGAGGGCTTCGACACCGAGGGCTTCCTGTCGGCCGCCAAGCGCAACTTCACCACGCTGCAGGCCGCCTGGGACCGCTCCGACATCGCCACCCTGCGCTCCATGATGACCGACGGCATGGTCGACGAGATCCGCGCCCAGCTCAACGAGCGCGAGCAGCACCGCGGCGGCGGCCAGCCCAACCAGACCGACGTGGTCATGCTTGAGGCGCAGCTGCTCGGCATCGAGGACCTGGGCGGCGACTACATGGCCAGCGTGGAGTTCTCCGGCATGATCCGCGAGGAGCCCTCGGCCGGCCCGAGCCCGTTCCGCGAGGTCTGGAACATGACCAAGCCCAAGAGCGGCGCCAGCGGCTGGCTGGTGGCGGGCGTGCAGGCGCTGCAATAAATGGCGCGCGCCAGCCGGGCCTTTGCGCCCGGTAATAATCGGGGGACTATGGCAACACAGTCCCCTTTTTCTTTTCTGGACGGGTTCTTCGAGCGCGTCCTGGCCGGTCCCCAGCCGCCGCAATGGCTGGTGCACGAGGTGCAGCACCGCCTGGTGCTGTTCCTCAACCACGTGCTGATGCAGGAGAAAGAGGCCATGGACCGCCTGGCCCGCCAGAGCGGCCGCGTGGCGCGGGTGCAGTGGCGCGTCTTCTCCATGGCGCTGCGCATCACGCCGGCGGGCCTGTTCGACCTGGCCCCGCCGGACGCGCAGCCCGATCTGCGGCTCGAAGTATCCGAAACCTCGCCGCTGGCCCTGGCCCGCGGCGCGCTGGGCGGTGACCGTCCCACGATCCGCATCGAGGGCGACGTGCAACTGGCCGGCGACATCCAATGGCTGGTGGACCACGTGCGCTGGGACGTCGAGGAAGACCTGGCGCGCGTGATCGGCGATGCGCCGGCGCATGCTGTCGCGTCGGTGGCCGGCCGGGCCGCCGAGGCACTGCGCCGCTTCGTGGGCGGGCGCGTGGCCGCCGCTTCGGACCGCTCGCCACCATGAGCCGCATCCTGCGGGGCGTCACCATCGTCTGGGTGGTGCTGCGCTACGGGCTGGACGAGCTGGTCCTGTCCAGCTTCTCCAAGCCCTGGCTGCGCCGGGTGACGCGCGTCATCACCGTGGGCCGCAAGCTGGACGCGCCGCGCGGCCAGCGCCTGCGCGAGGCGCTGGAGCAACTGGGCCCCATCTTCGTGAAGTTCGGCCAGGTGCTGTCCACCCGGCGCGACCTCATGCCCCCGGACATCGCCGACGAACTGGCGCTGCTGCAGGACCGGGTGCCGCCGTTCGACCCCGCGATCGCCATCGCCACCATCGAGCGCGCCTTCCGCCGGCCGCTGGAGGAGGTGTTCGTCTCGTTCGAGCGGACGCCCGTGGCCAGCGCGTCCATCGCGCAGGTGCACTTCGCGGTGATCCGCGACCGGCAGGGCCGCGAGCGCGACGTGGCCGTCAAAGTGCTGCGCCCGGGCATGCTGCCCGTGATCGACAAGGACCTGGCCCTGATGCGCATGATGGCCGGCTGGGTGGAAGGCCTGTCGGCCGACGGCAAGCGCCTGAAGCCGCGCGAGGTGGTGGCCGAGTTCGACAACTACCTGCACGACGAGCTGGACCTGATACGCGAGGCGGCCAACGCGGCGCAACTGCGGCGCAACATGGAGGGGCTGGACCTCGTGCTCGTCCCCGAGATCTTCTGGGATTTCTGCCATCCCGACGTGCTGGTCATGGAGCGCATGCACGGCATGCCCATCAGCCAGGTCGAGCAGCTGCGCGCCGCAGGCGTGGACATCCCGAAGCTGGCGCGCGACGGCGTGACCATCTTCTTCACGCAGGTGTTCCGCGACGGCTTCTTCCACGCCGACATGCACCCGGGCAACATCATGGTCAGCGTGAACCCGGCCACGTTCGGCCGCTATATCTCGCTGGATTTCGGCATCGTCGGCACGCTGACGGAGTTCGACAAGGAATACCTCGCGCAGAACTTCACCGCGTTCTTCCGGCGCGACTACAAGCGCGTGGCCGAGCTGCACATCGAAAGCGGCTGGGTGCCTGCCAGCACGCGCGTGAACGAGCTGGAGTCGGCCATCCGCGCGGTGTGCGAGCCGTACTTCGACCGCCCGCTCAAGGAGATCTCGCTGGGCATGGTGCTGCTGCGGCTGTTCCAGACCTCGCGCCGCTTCCAGGTGGAGATCCAGCCGCAGCTCGTGCTGCTGCAAAAGACGCTGCTCAACATCGAGGGCCTGGGGCGCCAGCTCGACCCCGACCTGGACCTGTGGAGCACGGCCAAGCCCTTCCTGGAGAAGTGGATGCTCGAGCAGATGGGCCCGCAGCGCCTGTGGCGCGAGCTGCGCGCCGAGGCGCCGCGCTACGCCAAGATCCTGCCCGACCTGCCGCGCCTGGTGCACGACTACCTGCGCCGCACGCCGCACGAGGGCCGCGCGGAGCTGCAGGAACTGCTGGCGGCGCAAAAGCGCACCAACCGGCTGCTGCAGGGCATCATCTACGGCGGCCTGGGCTTCGTGCTGGGGCTGCTGTTCATGCAGCTCTTCGTGCGCATCCGCATCTTCTAGTCCTCCCCCTCTTCATCATCTTCCTCAGGAGTACCAGCGTGTTGCTCTTCATGGTGATTGCCTACCTGTTCGTCACCATCGGCATCGGCCTGTGGGCCGCCCGGCGGGTGCAGAACACGGCCGATTTCGCGATCGCGGGCCGGCATCTGCCGATGTACATGATCATCACCGTCACGTTCGCCACGTGGTTCGGCTCCGAGATCGTGCTGGGCGTTCCTGCCAAGTTCATCGAAGGGGGGCTGCACGCCGTGGTCGAGGACCCGTTCGGCGCAGGCATGTGCCTGATCCTGGTGGGCGTGTTCTTCGCGGGCAAGCTCTACCGCATGACGCTGCTGACCATCAGCGACTATTACCGCGAGCGCTACGGGCGCACCATCGAAGTCATCTGCTCGCTCATCATCATGCTCAGCTACCTGGGCTGGGTGTCGGCGCAGGTCACGGCGCTGGGGCTGGTGTTCAACCTGCTGTCCGGTGGCACGGTGAGTATTCCCTGGGGCATGGCCATCGGCGTGGCGTCCATCCTGGTCTATACGCTCTGGGGCGGCATGTGGTCGGTGGCAGTGACCGACTTCATCCAGATGATCATCCTGGTCGTCGGCCTCGTGGTGCTGGCGTGGTTCGCCGCCGACATGGCGGGCGGCGCCGGCAAGGTGATCGACCTGGCCACCAGCCGCGACCTGTTCAAGTTCTGGCCCGAGCCGAGCTGGCACGAGATCATCTTCTTCATCGGCGCCGCGGTCACCATGATGCTGGGCTCCATTCCCCAGCAGGACGTGTTCCAGCGCGTGATGTCGGCCAACTCCGAGCGCGCGGCCACCCATGGCACGGTGATCGGCGGAACGGCCTACATCCTGTTCGCCTTCGTGCCCATGTTCCTGGTGGCCAGCGCCTTGCTCATCATGCCCGAGCAGACCGCCACGCTGCTCAAGGACGACCCGCAGAAGGTGCTGCCTACGCTGGTGATGGACAAGATGCCGCTCGTCATGCAGGTGCTGTTCTTCGGCGCGCTGCTGTCGGCCATCAAGTCGTGCGCGTCGGCCACGCTGCTCGCGCCCAGCGTGACCTTCACCGAGAACATCTGGCGCCAGTTTCGCCCCGAGCAGACCAGCGACCGCGAGAACCTGCTGGTCATGCGCATCAGCGTGCTGGTGTTCGCCATCTGCGTGCTGGCCTATTCCATCAAGATGGAAGGCACGCCCATCTACGAACTGGTTTCCAGCGCCTACCAGGTGCCGCTGGTGGGCGCCTTCGTGCCGCTGGTCTTCGGCCTGTACTGGAAGCGCGCCAACACCCAGGGCGCGCTGTGCGCGGCGGTGCTGGGCATCGGCGTGTGGGTGCTGTTCATGGTCACGCCGGCGCTGCACGAGGCGTTTCCCCAGCAATTGGCGGGCCTGCTGGCCGCCTGTGCGGGCATGGTGGCCGGCTCGCTGGGGCCGCAGGTCGTGCGCAACGCGCACGCCTCGCACCACCGCATCGTGGGCGTCGAGTGACGGGTGCCTGCCTATAATCAAAGGTTTTGCATCTTCCAGCGCCCCTTTTCGCAATGCCTATTTACGCCTACCGATGCGGCTCCTGCGGCCATGCCAAGGATGTGCTGCAGAAGATTTCCGACGCGCCGCTCACCACCTGCCCCGCCTGCGGGGCCGAGGCCTTTTCCAAGCAGCTGACGGCCGCGGGCTTCCAGCTCAAGGGCACGGGCTGGTACGCCACCGACTTCAGCGGCCGCAAGAGCGCGCCGGCGGATGCGCCTGTCGCAGCGCCGGCTCCCGCGCCGGATGCTCCTAAAAAGGAAGCTGCCAGCGCAAGCCCGGCAAGCGCTCCGGCCGCTTCCGGCGCATAACCTCTATATAGAAGGCAAGAGCGCTTCCATGGCTGCACTGCGCAAGTGGCTGTTCACGGGTCTGCTGGTCGTCGTGCCTGGCGTCATCACCGCCTGGGTGCTCAACTGGGTGGTGGGCACGCTCGACCAGACTCTGCTGATCCTGCCCGTCTCCTGGCATCCGGACAAGGTGCTGGGTTTCCACATCCCCGGCTTCGGCGTGCTGCTCACGCTGTCCATCCTGCTGATCGTGGGTGCCTTCGCCAGCAACTTCGCGGGGCGCAAGCTTGTGGAGTGGGGCGACCGGCTGGTCAGCCGCATCCCCGTGGTGCGCTCCATCTATTCGAGCGTCAAGCAGGTGTCGGACACGCTGTTCTCCGAGAGCGGCAACGCCTTCCGCACCGCCGTGCTGGTGCAGTGGCCGCGCGAGGGCGTGTGGACGGTGGCCTTCATCACCGGCACGCCCACGGGCGAAGTGGCGGGCTATCTGCGCGACGAATACGTGAGCGTCTACGTGCCCACCACGCCCAATCCCACGGGCGGGTATTTCGTGCTCATGCGCAAGAGCGACTGCGTGGAGCTGGACATGAGCATCGACGCGGCCCTCAAGTACATTGTGTCCATGGGGGTGGTGGCGCCGCCCGACTCCCTGGCACCCGAAGCCATCAAATAAATACACCCCTATCGACGCGCTCCACGAGAGCGCAGGAAGACTGATCCATGGCCATGCGTTCCCACTATTGCGGTCTTGTGACCGAAGCCCTCCTGGGCCAAACCGTCACCCTGTGCGGCTGGGTGAACCGCCGCCGCGACCACGGTGGCGTGATTTTCATCGATCTGCGCGACCGCGAAGGCTACGTGCAGGTGGTGTGCGACCCCGACCGCCCCGACATGTTCAAGACCGCCGAGGACGTGCGCAACGAGTTCTGCGTGCAGGTGGTGGGCCTGGTGCGCGCGCGTCCCGAGGGCACGACCAACGACGGCCTGGCCAGCGGCAAGATCGAGGTGCTGTGCCAGCAGCTCGACGTGCTCAACCCCTCCGTCACGCCGCCGTTCCAGATGGACGACGACAACCTGTCGGAAACCACGCGCCTCACGCACCGCGTGATGGATCTGCGCCGCCCCCACATGCAGCGCAACATGATGCTGCGCTACAAGACCGCCATCCAGGTGCGCAACTTCCTCGACAAGGAAGGCTTCATCGACATCGAGACGCCCATGCTGGGCAAGAGCACGCCCGAGGGCGCGCGCGACTACCTCGTTCCCAGCCGCGTGCACGACGGCCAGTTCTTCGCGCTGCCCCAGTCGCCCCAGCTCTACAAGCAGATGCTGATGGTGGCCGGCTACGACCGCTACTACCAGATCACCAAGTGCTTCCGCGACGAGGACCTGCGCGCCGACCGCCAGCCCGAGTTCACGCAGATCGACTGCGAGACCTCCTTCCTGAATGAAGAGGAAATCCGTGCCATCTTCCAGCGCATGATCACCGAGGTGTTCAAGGCGCAGCTGGGCGTGGACCTGGGGGAATTCCCCATCATGACCTACCACGACGCTGCGCACCGCTTCGGCTCCGACAAGCCCGACCTGCGCGTGAAGCTCGAATTCACCGAGCTGACCGACGTGATGAAGGACGTGGACTTCAAGGTCTTCTCCGGCGCAGCCAACATGAAGGGCGGCCGCGTGGTTGCGCTGCGCGTGCCCGGCGGCTCGGCCGAGAACGGCGGCATCAGCCGCGGCGAGATCGACGCCTACACCGAGTTCGTGAAGATCTACGGCGCCAAGGGTCTCGCGTACATCCGTGTGAATGACCTGAGCAAAGGCCGCGACGGGTTGCAATCGCCCATCGTCAAGAACATCCACGACGCCGCGCTGGCCGAGGTGCTCAAGCGCTCCGGCGCGCAGAACGGCGACCTGATCTTTTTCGGAGCCGATAAGGAAAAGATCGTCAACGACGCCATCGGCGCGCTGCGCCTGAAGATCGGCCACAGCGAGTTCGGCAAGAAGAACGGCCTGTTCGAGAACCGCTGGGCGCCCCTGTGGGTGGTGGACTTCCCCATGTTCGAACACGACGAGGAAGACGACCGCTGGGTGGCCGTGCACCACCCCTTCACCAGCCCGAAGGACGGCCACGAAGACCTGATGGACACCGACCCCGGAAAGTGCATCGCCAAGGCCTACGACATGGTTCTGAACGGCTGGGAACTGGGCGGCGGCTCGGTGCGTATCCACCGCGCCGAGGTGCAGAGCAAGGTGTTCGGCGCCCTCAAGATCAGCCCCGAAGACGCGCGCGCCAAGTTCGGCTACCTGCTCGACGCGCTGCAGTACGGCGCGCCCCCGCACGGCGGCCTGGCCTTCGGCCTGGACCGCCTCATTACGCTGATGACCGGCGCCGAGTCGATCCGCGACGTGATCGCCTTCCCCAAGACCCAGCGCGCGCAGGACCTGCTCACCCAGGCGCCTTCGCCCGTGGACGAGAAGCAGTTGCGCGAGCTGCACATCCGCCTGCGCAACCCGGTACCCGCTGCGGGCTGAGGACGCTCCGCGGAACCGCACAACGGCAGGAACGGAGACGCTCCTGCCGTTTTTCCTTGCCACGGCGATGTACAAGATTCCCGAATCCGTGCTGGTGGTGGTGCACACCGCGCAGCTCGACGTGCTCCTGATCCGCCGCGCGGACTCGGCCGTGGATTTCTGGCAGTCTGTCACCGGCAGCAAGGACCATCCCGGCGAGGACTGGCACGCCACCGCCGCGCGCGAGGCGGCCGAGGAAACCGGCCTGCGCGCCGATGCGCCCGGCTGCCGGCTCACCGACTGGGGCCTGGAGAACGTCTACACCATCTACCCCCAGTGGCTGCACCGCTACGCGCCCGGCGTGACGCGCAACACCGAGCGCGTCTTCGGCCTGCAGGTTCCCCCGGATGCGCCCGTGGTCTTGAATCCGCGCGAACACACGGCATATGCTTGGATGGACTGGCGTGCCGCGGCCGACCGCTGCTACTCGCCCTCCAACGCCGAGGCCATCCTCTGGCTCCCCCGACTCGTACACCGATGACTGCCGCCGCCACACCCATCGAACTGCCCCACGAGCACTCCGGCATCCTGCGCGTGGCCACCTACAACATCCACAAGGGTGTGCAGGGCCTGGGTCCTGCGCGCCGCCTGGAGATCCACAACCTGGGCTTGGCCGTGGAGCAGCTCGACGCAGACATCGTCTGCCTGCAGGAAGTGCGCAAGCTCAACCGGCGCGAGGCGCTGTACTTCGACCGCTGGCCCGAGGTGCCGCAGGCCGACTACCTGGCGCCCGAGGGCTACGAGGCCGTCTACCGCACCAACGCCTACACGCGCGACGGCGAGCACGGCAACGCGCTGCTCACCCGCTGGCCCGTGATCGGGCACCAGCACGAGGACATCTCCGACCACCGCTTCGAGCAGCGCGGTCTGCTGCACGTGGAGGTGGACGTGCAGGGCAAGCGCGTGCACGCCATCGTGGTGCACCTGGGCCTGATCGCCGGCAGCCGCCTGCGCCAGGTGGCGCAGCTGCAGCGCTTCATCGCGCGCGAGGTGCCCGACGACGCGCCGCTCGTCGTCGCGGGCGACTTCAACGACTGGGGCCTGCAGATCAAGCGCATGCTGGCCGGCTTCGGCCTCTTCGAGTACGACGAGGCGCACCAGTCCTTCACCTACCCGGCGCGGCTGCCCATGGTGCAGCTCGACCACGTCTACGTGCGCGGCCTCACACCGCTGTCGCTGCACGTGCCGCGCGGGCGGATCTGGTGGCGCATGTCCGACCACCTGCCGCTGATCGCGGAATTCCGCCTGTAGGCGATGGCGCGCCGCCGCCAGCCCCGCTACGCCGGGACCGACCACCAGATCCAGCTGCTGCAGGGCACGCAGGAGTTCTTCCCGGCGCTCATCGCCGAGATGGATGCCGCGCTGTCCGACATCCAGTTCGAGACCTACATCTTCGACTGCACGGGCTCCGGCGCCGACGTGGCCGAGGCGCTCATCCGCGCCGCCCTGCGCGGCGTGCGCGTGCACCTGGCGGTGGACGGCGTGGGCACGGGGCGCCTGCCGCAGCCTTGGGGCCAGCGCATGGCCGAGGCCGGCGTGCGCGTGCAGGTGTACTCGCCGCTGGGCCCGCTGGGCCTGCTGCTGCCCAAGCGCTGGCGCCGCCTGCACCGCAAGCTCTGCGCGGTGGACGGGCGGGTGCTGTTCTGCGGCGGCATCAACGTGCTCGACGACTTCCACGACCCCCACCATGGGCAGCTGCAGGCGCCGCGCTTCGACTTCGCCGTGCGCGTGCAGGGCACGCTGGTGCGCCACGCCAGCGAGACCATGGAGCAGCTCTGGTGGCGCATGCTGGCCGTGCGCGACGCGCGCCGCCGGCGCCTGTCCATGGCGCTGGCCGACCTGCGCGTGGCCCACGCGGCGCAGATCGAGGCGCGCCTGGCCGAAAACGCCGGCCGGCGCATGCGCGCCGCGCTGGTGCTGCGTGACAACGTGCGCCACCGCGGCCGCATCGAGCGCGCCTACCGCCGCGCGATCGGCAACGCGCGCCACGAGATCATCATCGCCAACGCCTACTTCGTGCCCGGCGGCAAGCTGCGCCGTGCGCTGGTGCTGGCCGCGCGCCGCGGCGTGCGCGTGCGCCTGCTGCTGCAGGGGCGCTACGAATACTTCATGCAGTACCACGCCGCGCGGCCGGTCTACGGCGCGCTGCTGGCCGCCGGCGTGGAGATCCACGAATACGCACCCAGCTTCCTGCACGCCAAGGTGGCGGTGATCGACGCCCAGGGCGACCGCCCCTGGGCCACCGTGGGCTCCAGCAACCTCGACCCGCTGTCGCTGCTGCTGGCGCGCGAGGCCAACGTGGTGGTACGCGACGCCGCCTTCGCCCGGGAGCTGCGCGAGCGCCTGTCGCAGGCCATGGACAGCGGCGGCGGCCCGCTGGACGCGGCCCGCTATGCCAGCCGTCCCTGGCGCGTGCGCGTGCTCGACCGCATCGCGTTCGGCATCATGCGCGCGGCGTTGTGGGTCACGGGCAATCGCTACTGAGCCGCAGACTCACACCGCCCATTCCCAAGTCACCTGCTGCGGAATCTGCTGCGTGACGCAGTGCATCCCCCCGCCCCCCGCCAGCAGCGCATCGGGCGCGATCTGCACCACGCGCCGCCCCGGATACCGCGCCGCGATGATCTGGGCGAACGCCGCGTCCTTGTCCTTGAGCGTCAGGTCGCGCCCATGCTGGTAAAAGCGCGGCACCAGCACCACGCCGTCGGCCACCACGTAGTTCATGTAGCTCGCGGGCAGCAGGTAGTTCACCGGCTCCTCGTTGGCAAACCGCTCCTCGCCTTTCAGCTTGTGCGTGGGGTGCTGGTTCATGTCGGCAATCATCCACCAGGCGTTGTCCTCCGGCGTGATCTGGATGACGATGGGCCCCGGCTCCGGCACACGCACGATGGTGAAGGGGCGGCCGTCCTGGTCCGTCGCCGCGCTCAGGGTCGCATATGCCTCTTGCAGCACGTCGTGCGCGATCTGCGTCACGGTGTCGCCCGCCGCCACGGCGGCGGCCAGCTCGGCGGGCGTCACCTCGGGCAGCAGCAGCGTGCGCTCGTCCACCCAGGCAATCATCTCGTCGATGTGCGTCACGCCCACGTTGTAGGCCCACTCGCCATCGGGCATCAGGTAGGGCGTCTGCATCACGGTATGTGCGTCGCTGGGCATGTTGCGCTTGATGAAAATCACCTTGGTCACGCCGAACACACGCTTGAGTTCCGCCTCGATCTGCGCCGCCGACCAGCCCTTGTTGCGGCCCAGCAGGCCCACGCCCTCGGTGCCGTCGCCCAGCACGGCAACCACCGTGCCCCGGCCGTTGAAATGCAGGTTGCCGCCTTCGCACACCAGGGGTGAGCGCACGCTGGGCACCCCCAGCAGCGCCGCCACGCGCACCGCCAAGTCGTTGTCCTTGTCATACGTGTTGTTGGTGTCCGGGCCAGAAAAGGCGTTGTAGCCATACCCATCAAAGCCGAAATCCACCACCTGCAACTTGCCGCGCGCGTTGGTCATGCACACGCCGCCATAGTCGCGCACCCACATCTCGGCATGCTCCACCGTGGCAAAGCGCACGCGCGCCGCGATCTGCGCGCCCGACATCTGCGCCGCGCCCAGCGCCAGGCGCATGGCCTCGCGCTCGGCGTCGTTGTTGACCAGGTACAGCACCGGCACCGTGGGCGCCAGCGCGGCGATCATGGCCGCCTGCGTCTCCAGGATGGGCCAGCCCTCCTTGTAGTCGTAGGCGATGCTCGCCAGCATCACCGCCTGCTGCGGCTCGATCTCGGCGGGCACACGCCAGTGGGTGGAAGCATCGTCGTCACTGCCGCCGCCGCAGGCGGACAGGGCGGCAGACGCGGCAGCGCCCAGCAACAGGGAGCGGCGGCGCAGGGTGGGAAGGCGGGGCATAAAAACCTCCAGGGAAATATGAATGAAAAGAGCCTCCAGCGCTCACCAGTCAAGCGCTGGAAGCTATGAAAGCAGGAGCGTGAAGCGCGCTCCTGCCGAGGGGAACTCAGGTGCCGTTGCGCCGCCGCGTGCGCCAGCCCAGCGCGCCGACCAGGGCGGCCATCAGGCCCAGCCCGGCGGTGCTCAACGTGGGCACGGCCGTGGGCTGCGCGGGCGTGGCGGCGGATGCGGGGCAGGCGCCGGTGAAAGGCGCGGGGTTGCTCCAGTGGCCGGGAAAGGTCGATACGCCGCCGCCGAAGTCATTGACAAACAAATCGTCGCTGGAGGTGAACACCGGGTTGGCGCCGGTGATGTACCAGCCCACCAGCGTGGGCACCGGGCTGTTGAAGCCGCTGAAGTGGCTGGCCAGATGGCTGGCCGTGCCGCCCGTGCCCAGCAGCGCGGTGAAGAAGTTGTCCACTTGGCCACTGGCGTTGGTGCGCAAGGGCCCGCCGGACCCGGACGGTGGCGCGGCCGCCAGGTTCTGCGCGAACACCACGTTCTGCGCATCGTTCATGCGCCAGATCACGCAGGTCAGTTGCGCGCCGGTCCAGGTCTGGCTGACGGCCGAATTGCTGCCGTTGTCGAACACCAGCGTCACGCTGTACGCCTGCGGCGCGAGGATTTCCGGAAAGCCGGAGCTGGCGATCTCGTTCTCATAGGTGCTGAAAAACGGCGCCGCGCCCGCGCTGGCGGCGGCCACGGCCAGCGCGGCGGCGGCCAGCAGGTTGCGGGGTGTTGTTGCTGCTTGCGGCATGCGGTTCTCCTTTTCTTTCAGGCCCTGCGCCGCCGGGCGCCCCAGCCCAGCGCGCCCAGCAGCGCCGCCATCAGCGCCAGCGCCGCGTGGCCCAGCGTGGGCACGGCCGTGGGCTGCGTGGGCGTGGCGGGCGGGGGCGCGGCGCAGTCGCCGGTGAAGGGCACGGGAGCGCTCCAGGCGGTGTAGGCGGTGGGCACGCCCGCCGGGTTGCTGTCCACCCGGCGGCCCTCGCTGAACAACAGGGCGTTGGCGCCGTTGATGAACCAGCGCACCTCCCCCAGCGCCGGGCTGAAGCCGCTGGCCGAATACGCGCTGGACGCCACGTTCTGCGCGTACACCTCGGAGAACATGCCGTCCAGCGCGCCGCCCGCGTCGGTGGACACGGCCCCGGTGGCTCCCGTGGGCGGCGATGCCTGCAAGTCTTGCGCGTACACCACGTTCTGCGCCGTGTTGAAGCGCCACAGCACGCAGCGCAGGTTGGACGATTCCCACGTCTGGTTCACCAGCGTGCTGCCGCCGTTGTCGAACACCAGCGTCACGCTGTAGGGCTGCCCGGCCACCACGGTGTCGAAGCCGTCGGGGGCGGAATTGGCGAGTACGCCCGTGTACGTGGTGGCATACGGCGCCGCGCTGGCGGCGCTGGCGCACGCGGCCAGCACGGCGGCGGCGGCGAAACGGCGGGGGGTGGACGGATGCGGCATGTGGAACTCCTCGGTGGTTGTTGTTGATGGAAAAATAGGTATAAAAAGAGCTTCCAGCGCTTACCAGAAGATCGCTGGAAGCTATGAGATCAGGAGTGGTTTGCCAGCCCTTACCCCCGCCGCCTGCGCCACAGCCCCAACGCGCCCAGGCCCGCGCCCAGCAGCGCCAGCGCGCCGTGGCCCAGCGTGGGCACGGGGGTGGCGTTGGGGGTGGAGGGCGGCGCGGCGTAGGGCGTGTCGTCGCACGCGGCCGTGACGCGCTGGGGAGTGCTCCACAGATCGCCGGCCATGCCGATGCCGGTGGAGGTGTCCGCGTCGGAAAAGCCTTGGCCTGCTGAGTCGGTGAACACCGGGGCTTGCCCGTTGGCCTGCCAGACGACGGGGATGGCGAGCGCGGGGCTGAAGCCCGTGGCCGTGTAGTTGCTGGCGCTGCCGATGCCATCGCCGGTGCCCGTGACGGCGCTGAAGAAGCCCCACAGGCTGCCGTCCGCGAGCGTGGTGGCGGCGCTGTTGGCGCCTGGGCCGGCTTGGATGTACACGCGCGTGCCGCCAATGCGCCAGATGGCGCAGGCGACCGTATTCCAGGCCTGGCTGCCCGCCGTGGTGCCACCGTTGTCCATGATGAGGGTGACGGTGTAGGGCGTGTCGAAGGGCACGCCGGTCATGGTGGTGAAGCCCACCCGCCCCTGGTAGGTGGTGGCAAAGGGCGCGGCGGTGGCCGTGGCGCTGGCGGCCAGGGTGAGCAGGGCGGCGCTAAGAAGGGTGAAGATGGGGTTTTTCATGGTTTTGTTGCTCTGGTTTTGGTAGCTGGTGGCGCTTGTCTGGTAAGCGTTGGGGCCTGAAAGCCCTAGAAAACCCCGCGCCGCCTGCGCCAGAACCCCAGGCCCGCCACGGACGCGGACAGCAGCGCCAGCGCGGCGTGGCCCAGCGTGGGGACGGGGGTGGCGCTGGGCGTAGCGGGCGGGTTGGGCGGACTGGCGGGCGCGGCGCAGGTGCCGGTGAACTGCTGGGGCGGCGACCAGAACTGGTGCTGCATACGCACGCCGCCTGCGGCGTCGCTGAAGCCGACCTCGACCGAGCCGAACCCATACCCAAAGGCTCTGTCACAAATCTGTGTTGATGACCGGCACTCCGATGGCGTCGAGCAAGAGCTGGCGCGGCTTTGC
>NZ_DF238943.1 GCF_000400995.2 Acidovorax sp. MR-S7
GCCCGAGAACCTGATAGCCCCCTTGCAGGCGCAGTTGCAAAAAGCGCGAGCCTTGCATGAAAAGGATGTGGCGGCGGGTCTGCCGGGCGTGCTTTTGCCGCATGCGCTGGCGGTGAAGTATCCGCAGGCTGACAAAAGCTGGACTTGGCAGTGGGTGTTTCCGTCGCCGGTGCGTTCCACCGACCCGCGCCCGGATGCGCGCACGGGCGAACTGCTGGAGCGGCGCCACCATATCTATCCAGAATCGGTGCAGCGCGTGGTGCGGGCGGCGGCGCGGCGGGCGCAGATCGCCAAGCCGGTGTCGCCGCACGTGCTGCGGCATTCGTTTGCCACGCATCTGCTGCAATCGGGCTATGACATCCGCACGGTGCAGGAATTGCTGGGCCATGCCGATGTGA
>NZ_DF238944.1:0-81185 GCF_000400995.2 Acidovorax sp. MR-S7
TGTGCTTACGGACAGGCCGGCTCGCGCCGGCGGTGGATTGTCCGTTTACACAAAATTCTGCACACCCTCTGGCCTGGGCCGATCAGGGCTACACGGGTGAGGAGCCAAACCAGCAGGCCAGTGAGCACGGCATTGACCTGCAAATCGTCAAGCTGCCCGAGGCCAAGAAAGGCTTTGTGTTGTTGCCCAGGCGCTGGGTGGTCGAGCGCAGCTTTGGCTGGCTGGCGCGCTTCAGAAGGCTCAGCCGCGACTACGAGAGACTGCCCCAGGTGCTCGCTGGGCTGCACTTCCTGATCTTCGTGATCCTCATGTTGCCCAAGGCTGCGCCTGTCCTGGGCTCCGGAATAAGTTCATAACACGCTCTAGCTTTGCCCGCCTCTTGTAGCTCTCCTGCAATCAAGCGCTTAGCCCGCTACGATCGTTGCTAGCGGCGAATGCCGCCTGCACCTGCCCTTTAGGGCTCACCGATACGCTTCACCAAGGAGACCCACCCCCCATGTTCAGCCACGTCATGCTGGGAGCCAGCAACCCCGACCAATCCAAGCAGTTCTACGACGCCTTCCTCGGCGCCCTGGGCTGCAAGCCTGGCTTCACCGACCCCAAGGGCCGCACCTTCTGGCGGCACGCGGGCAACACTTTCGCGATCTCCGCGCCCATCGACGGCGCGCCGGCCTGCCACGGCAACGGCGCCACGACGGGCTTCGCGGCCGAGTCGCCCGCGCAGGTGGATGCGGCGCATGCGGCGGGCGTGGCTGCCGGCGGCGTGACCTGCGAAGACCCGCCGGGCTGGCGCGAGAACGCTCCGGGCGGGCGGCTGTACCTGGCCTATCTGCGCGATCCGGCGGGCAACAAGCTGTGCGTGCTGCACCGCCCGCCTAAGCCAGCGGCCGCCTGAAGGCGCACGGCCTCTGGTAGTTTTCCCGGCCACGCACAATGGCCGGCGGCGGCGCCCTCGGGCGCCGTCGTGTTTTGGGGCCCGGGGCCCTATTTGCGAGAGACACCAAAGGAGTGCGATTCCATGCTTTTGTCCGATCAATGGGTGCTGGTCACGGGCGGCGCCCGGGGGCTGGGCCAGGCCATCACGCGTGCGCTGGCGCGCGAGGGCGCCGGGGTGGTCATCAACTACCACCGCAGCGATGCCGCCGCGCAGGCGCTGGCCGAGGAACTGGGGCCGCGCGCCATTGCGCTGCAGGCCGATGTGACCGATGCCGCCGCGGTGCAACGCCTCTTCGCCGCCGCGCGCGAGCGCACGGGCTCCGGTATCAACGCGGTGGTGAACAATGCGCTGGCGCAGTTCTCGTTCGACGGCGACGCGCGCCCCAAGCTGGGCGACATTGCCTGGGAGCGCTTCAGCCAGCAGATCGAGGGCGCGGTGAAGGGCGCGCTCAACACCATGCAGGCCGCGCTGCCCGCCATGCGCGCGCAGGGCTTCGGGCGCATCGTGAACGTGGGCACCAACCTGTTCCAGAACCCGGTGGTGCCCTACCACGACTACACGGCCGCCAAGGCGGCGCTGCTCTCGCTCACGCGCACGGCGGCGAACGATCTGGGGCCTCATGGGATCACGGTGAACATGGTCTCGGGCGGGCTGCTGCGCACCACCGATGCGAGCAGCGCCACGCCCGAGGCGGTGTTCGACCTGATCGCCAGCCTCACCCCGCTGCGCCGCGTGACCACGCCGGCCGAGTTCGCCGACGCGGTGCTCTTTTTCCTCTCGCCTTGGGCGCGCGCGGTGACGGGGCAGAACCTCGTGGTCGACAGCGGCCTCGTGAAGGATTGACCATGGCTCTCACCCACCCCATCACGGCCAAGTGGCCCGCCCAGCACCCCGACCGCCTGCAGCTCTACTCGCTGCCCACGCCCAACGGCGTGAAGGTGTCGATCGCGCTGGAGGAGATGGCGCTGCCTTACGAGGCGCAC
The DNA here is from genome assembly GCF_000400995.2 of Acidovorax sp. MR-S7. GTDB lineage: Bacteria > Pseudomonadota > Gammaproteobacteria > Burkholderiales > Burkholderiaceae_C > MR-S7. The sequence continues at coordinate 1,921 of NZ_DF238944.1, forward strand.
CTGGTCAGCTTCGAGAAGAACGACCAGTTCTCGCCCGAGTTCCTCTCGCTCAACCCGAACAACAAGATCCCCGCCATCCTCGACCCCCATGGTCCGGGCGGCCAGCCGCTGGCGCTGTTCGAGACTGGCGCCATCCTGTGGTACCTGGCCGAGAAGACCGGGCGCTTCCTGCCCGCAGACGCGGCCGCGCGCTACGAGACGCTGCAGTGGCTCATGTGGCAGATGGGCGGGCTGGGGCCGATGTTCGGCCAGCTCGGGTTCTTCCACAAGTTCGCGGGCAAGGACTACGAGGACAAGCGCCCGCGCGACCGCTACGTGGCCGAGTCCAAGCGCCTGCTGGGCGTGCTGGAGCAGCGCCTGGCGGGCCGCGACTGGATCATGGGTGGCGAATACACCATCGCCGACATGGCCGTGTTCCCCTGGGTGCGCAACCTCGTGGGCTTCTACGGCGCGGGCGAGCTGGTGGGCTTCGATGCCTTCCCCAACGTGCAGCGCGTGCTGGCCGCGTTCGTGGCACGGCCTGCCGTGCAGCGTGGTCTTGAGGTGCCGCCGCGCGGCTGAGGAATAGCAGCCAAAACCGGCTGCAGCGCTTGTCCATCAAGCGCGAGCAGCTATGGTTTTGATACTTCTACCAGCGCATCCACCACCACGGCGCCTTCGCCCGCGGCACCCACCATCACCGGGTTGAGGTCCAGCGACGCGATGGTGCCGCGCGCGCCCGCGATCACCTGGCCCACGGCCACGGCGATGCGCGAGAGGGCGGCCACGTCCAGCGGCGGCTCGCCGCGCACGCCATCGAGCAGCGGCGCGATGCGCAGCGTGCGCAGCGCCGCCTGCACCTGCTCCTCGGAGAACGGCGGCAGCAGCACGGCGCAGTCCTTGAGCGCCTCGACGTACTTGCCGCCGTCGCCCACCACGACCACGGGGCCGAACACCGGGTCGATGCGCGCACCCACCATGAACTCGCGCCGGGCCTTGCGCGTGGCGGCCACGATCACGCCGTCGCGCTGCACGCCCATCGCATCCATCCTGGCCCAGAAGCGCTCGAACAGCTCGGCGGCCTGCTCGCGCGTCTGCACGCCCAGGGCCACCAGGCCATGCTCGGACTTGTGCGGCACCTCGGCCGAGCAGGCCTTGACGACCGCGGGCGCGCCGATGGCGTCGAACGCGGCGCGCGCTTCGTCGGCCGTGCGGCACAGGTGCATGGGCACGGTGGGCACGCCGTGGCGCGCCAGCAGGCCCAGGCTGTCCACCTCGTTGAGAAAGCCCTGGGCGCCGGCGGGCACCTGCACGTCGGGCAGCGTCGGCCAGGCGGCGCGCGGCGCGCGCATCAGCGCCGTGTGGCCCGCCACCTGGGCCAGCACGGCGATGGCCTCGCCCTCGTTGGGGAAGGTGGCGATGCCGTGGGCGCGGAAGGGCGCGGCCACGCTCTCCTGCCACGCGGCCACGGCCACGGGTTTGCCGGCGGCGGCCTCGAACGCGGCGGCGTCGCGCGCGAACCGATCCACGTCGTAGCCCGCGCCGGCCACGGGGATGTTCAGGAAGAACAGGTCGGCCGCCGGGTCTTGCGCCACGGCGGGCAGCACGTCGCCGAACAGGCCGCTGTTGGACAGCAGCGCGGCGGTCACGTCGATGGGGTTGCTCGCGGTGGCGAAGCCCGGCAGCTTGGAGGCCACGGCGGCCTGCGTGGCGTCGCTCAGCGGCGCCAGCGCCAGGCCCGCGTCGTCGGCTGCGTCGGCACCCATCACGCAGCTCGCGCCGGAGTTGCTGATGACCACCAGGCGCCGCCCCTCGGGCCGCCAGCCCTTCAGGTAGGCGTGCGCGGCGCGCGCCTGCTCGTGCGGGTCGCGCACGCGCCAGATGCCGTGGTGCTGGAAGAAGGCGTCCACCGTGCGGTCTTCGTTGGCCAGCGCGCCGGTGTGCGACGACGCGGCCTTCTGCCCGCCCGCCGTGCGCCCGGCCTTCACGGCGACGATGGGCAGGTCGCGCTCGCGAGCATAGGCGGCGGTGGCGGCCAGCATCTCGGGCTGGGCGATGTTCTCCAGGTACAGCAGCAGCAGCTTCACGTCGGGGTCGTGGGCCACGGCCCAGGCCATCTCGGCGACGGTCACGTCGGCCTCGTTGCCCGTGGCGTGCACGTGGCGCACGCCCAGGCCGCGCCCGCGCAGCAGGCCGTAGGCCATGGCGCTCATGCCGCCGCTCTGGCTCACGATGCCCACGGGGCCGTCCATGGGCGGCACCTCGATGAACATGGTGGAAAAGCCCGCGATGGCGCCGGTGCCGAAGTTGGCCAGGCCCTGCGTGTTGGGGCCATACAGGCGCATGCCCGCGGCGCGGGCCTTGGCCACCATGTGGTCTTGCAGCTCGCGCCCGGCGGGGCCCGTCTCGCCGAAGCCCGAGGCGATGACCACGGCGCCCTTCACGCCGCGCGCGGCGCATTCCTCCACGGCGGCCACGGTCTTGTCGCCGCCCAGGGCGATCACGGCGAGGTCGGGCACCTCGGGCAGCGCGGCCAGCGACGCGTAGCTCCTGTGGCCCTGGATTTCCTCGCGCGCCGGGTTGATGGGATAGACGGCGCCCCGGTAGCCGTGGCGCTGCATGTAGTGGATGGGGCGCCCGCCGATCTTGTGGATGTTCTCGGACGCGCCAATGATGGCGACCGAGCGCGGGTCGAGGGCGGAGACGAGCAGGTCTTGCATTGCAGTTACGTGTATCTCAGTTGTCGAAGAGCCATGACGCGCAACCCGTGAAACCGGCGCAACCCGGGCGAGGGCCGCCGTGCAAGGGCCGCCCCGCCGCACTGGCGGCGTCCCCCTTCCAGGGGGAAGGCGCGAAGCGACTGAGGGGGTTAGTCAATTTTTGCGCCGGAGGTCTTGACCACCTTGCCCCACTTGTCCACCTCGGCCTGCAGGAATTTGCCGTAGGCGGCGGGGGTGTCCCACGCGGCGGAGAAGCCCTGGGCCTCGAAGCGCTGCTTCACTTCGGGGTTCTCCAGCACCTTCTTCAGCTCCGCGTTCAGGCGGTTCACCACCTCGGGCGGCGTGCCGGCCGGGGCCAGCAGGCCGTTCCAGGCGATGGCCTCGTAGCCGGGCAGGCCCGATTCGGCCACGGTGGGAATGTCGGGCGCGCTGGGCGAGCGCTGGCTGCTGGTGACGGCCAGGGCCTTGAGCTTGCCGGCCTTCACGTGCGGCATGGACGAGAGCATGGTGTCGAACATCAGGTCGGCCTGGCCGCCCATCACGTCGGTGAGCGCGGGCGCGCTGCCCTTGTAGGGCACGTGGGCCATCTTCACGCCGGCCATGGCGCTGAACAGCTCGGCCGACAGGTGCGTGGACTGGCCGTTGCCCGACGAGGCGTAGTTGAGGCCGCCCTGCCTGGACTTGGCCAGCGCGATCAGCTCCTTCACGTTGTTCGCGGGCGTGGCGGGGCTGGTCACGATGACCAGCGGGCCGCTGGTGAGCTGCGAGATGGGCGCGAAGTCCTTGGTGATGGAGTAGTTGAGCTTGGCGAACAGCGAGGGGTTGATGGCGTGCGCCGTGGTGGCCACGACCAGCGTGTAGCCGTCGGGCGCGCTGCGGGCCACGGCCTCGGCGCCGATGTTGGCGCCCGCGCCGGGGCGGTTGTCCACCACGAAGGGCTGGCCCATCTGCTCCTGGAGCTTCTGCGCCACCACGCGCGCCACGATGTCGGTGGGGCCGCCCGGCGGGTAGGGCACGACGAGCTTCACGGGCTTGTCGGGGTAGCCGCTAGCCCAGGCGAGCGGGGCGGCGCACAGGGCGGCGCAGGCGATGCCGATCCAGCGGCGGCGGGAGGGAATGGGATGCATGGCGTGTCTCCTTGGGTTGTGGTGTCAGTCGATGGGGGAAAAGCGCAGCAGCGGGCGGCCCTGGTGCTCGAAGAATCCGGCGCGCACGCGCTGGCCGATCTGCGTGCCAGGCAGCGCATGGCCCATGAGGCGCGGGCCTTCGTCCAGCGCCACGATCACCAGCGTGTAGGGCGCGAGCGGGCGGAAGTCGTCGGACGGCGCGCGCGCCACCACCGTGGCGGCGCGCACAGTGGCGGTGCCCGCGGCGTCATGCCAGCGCAGGTCTTCGTGGCCGCAGCGCTGGCAGGCGTGGCGCGCCAGGGTCTGGGCGTGGCCGCAGGCGGCGCAGCGTTGCAAGCGGACCACGCCCGCGCGCAGGCCGTCGTTGAAGGGGGCGGCAAGCATGGTCAGTTCTCCCGCGAAAGGATGAGGCTCACGTGCGAGGACATCACGCCCCCGTCGGCATGCACGAAGGCGCGGCGCGGCGCGCGGATCTGGCGCTCGCCTGCCTGGCCCGTCATCTGGCGCCAGGCTTCTACCGCGTGCCCCATGCCGCCGGCCACGCCGCAGTGGCCGAACGACAGCAGTCCGCCGTGCGTGTTGAGCGGCAGCGCGCCCGTGGGCGCGAAGTCGCCCGCGCGGGCCCGCGCGGCGGCGCCGCCGCGCGGGGCGAAGCCGATCTCTTCGAGCAGCATCACCAGCGTGATCGTGAACGAGTCGTAGATGCCCAGGTAGTCGATATCGGCCTGGGCCAGTCCCGCCTCGGTGAACGCCTGCGCGGCGGCCTCGCCCGCGCCGCACTGCATCACGTCGGCCATCGCCGTGAGGTGCTGGTGGCGGTGCGCCTGGCCCGCGCCCGCCATGCGGATGGGTGCGTGCGGGCCGGGCTCGGCGGAGACGACGAGCGCCATGGCGCCGTCCGAGATCGGGCAGCAGTCCAGCAGCGACAGCGGCGCGGCGATGGGCTTGGAGGCCAGCACCTCGGCCTGCGTGATGGGCGTGCGCAGGTGGGCTTCGGGGTGGCGCGCGGCGTTGGCGCGCATGAGCACGGCGAACTCCGCCAGGTCGGCGCGGGTGACGCCCGTGCGCTGCATGTATTCCGAGGCCATGAGCGCGTAGTAGGCGGGCACGCTGGCGCCATTGGGCACCTCGTAGTCCGCGTCGCCCACCTGGGCCAGGGTCTGGATGGCGCTGTCGCGCGACTGGCCCGTGAGGCGGTTCTCGCCCGCCACCACCAGCACGTTGCGGCAGCGGCCCGCGCGTACCAGCTCGCGCGCGGCCATGAGCATGGCCGCGCCCGTGGCGCCGCCCAGCTGCATGCCGTGCGCGTAGCGCGGCGCCAGGCCCAGGCGCTCGCACAGCAGCGTGGACAGCATCAGGTGCGGCAGCGTGGTGGCGTAGCCGCAGAGCACGCCGTCGATGTCGCCGCGCGCAAGCCCGCTGCTCTCCAGCGCCTGCCGCGTGGCGGCAGCCATCAGGTCGATCGGGCCCTGGCCCTCGTGGCGGCCGAAGGGGATGCTGCCCGCGCCGCGCAGCCACGCGGTGGGGGTGGGGGGTGTCATCGTGCGGTCTCCTTGGTGTGGCGGGTGGCCGCCATGCTGGTGCGCATGGCCTCGGCCCAGCGCACCTGGCAGACGGTGGACTCGTGCAGCAGCGCCTGGGCCAGCGCCGCTTCGCGCGAGAGGATGCGATCGTTCAGCGCGGCGATGCTCAGCGCCGCCACGGGGCGGCCCTCGGGGTCGAGGATGGGCACGGCGATGCCGCCCATGCGCTCGATCACCACGTCCAGCAGCACGACGTGGCCGCGCTCGCGCGCGTCGGCGATGCGCTCGCGCAGCAGCGCGGGCGTGATGCGCGGGTAGCGGCCCATCTGGCCGGCCAGGATGTCCAGCGCCGCCTCGCGCTCGGCCTCGGGCATCCAGGCCAGCAGCGCCAGGCTGCCCGCGCCCGCGCCCAGCGGCCGGCGGCTACCCACGCGCAGGTAGTTGGCGCGGATAGGGTAGGTGCCTTCCTCCACGTCGATGCACAGCGACTCCACGCCGCTGGGGATGGAGAGCACCACGCTGTCCTCGAACCGCCCCACCAGCCGCAGCAGGCTGGGGCGCGCGAGCGAACGCGGGTCGAACCGCCGCAGCGCCGCGGCGCCCAGCACCATCAGCTCGGGCCCGAGCGAGAACTGCTTGCTCTGCGCGTCGCGCATCACGAAGCCGCCCTGCACCATCACCTCCAGCAGGCGCAGCGCGGTGGCCTTGTCCAGGTCGGCCGCGGCGGCGATGTCGGTCAGGCGGGCGTTGCCGCCCTCGGACATCACCCGCAGCACGCGCATGGCGCGCTCCACGGTGGACGTGCTGCCGCCGGGCGGGGGGATCACCACGGCTTTGGGACGGGTTGAAGGGGGCATGGGCGTGTTTCTTTGGTTGAAACGTCGTTCGGCGTGCAATTTAGGTGCACGGGCGGCAGAGGGTCAAAAGACGGCATGGAAGTTTCAATGGATAAAACGATTGGCGCGCCGGGTCAGGGCTAACCCGGGGGCGCCGCGTGCGCGACAATGCTCGGCTTTGCGTCCGCCCCATCCATGCTCCCAGCCCCAGCCCATGCGGTATCCCTGCTGCGCGACGCGCGCCTGGCCCGCAGCACGCGGCCCTTCCTGGCGCGCGGCGGCTCGCGCCGCGTGCATTGCCCGGGCTGCCGGCTGGTGACCAGCCACTGCATGTGCCTGCTGCGCCCGCAGGTCGCCACGCGTGCGGGCGTGTGCCTGCTGATGCACGACGCCGAGCCGCTCAAGCCCAGCAACACCGGCTGGCTGGTGGCCGACGTGGTGGCCGATACGCACGCCTTCGGCTGGGCGCGCACCGAGGCCGATCCGGCGCTGCTGGCCCTGCTGTCCGATCCGCAGCGGCAGCCCTATGTGGTGTTCCCCGGCGAGTTCGCCGACCCGGCGCGCGTGGTGCATGCGGTCGAACCCGGCGCGCGGCCCTTGTTCGTGCTGCTCGACGCGACGTGGTCCGAGGCGCGCAAGATGTTCCGCAAGAGCCCGTACCTCGACCGCTTCCCCGTGCTCAGCCTCGAAGGCGGCGAGGCCTCGCGCTACCGGCTGCGGCGGTCGCGGCGCGGCGGCCATTTCTGCACCGCCGACGTGGCGGCGCAGTGCCTCGATCTCGCGGGCGAGGGCGTGGCGGCCGATGCGCTGCAGGACTGGCTGGACGTGTACAGCGAACGCTATCTGCTCGCCATGCACCAGCGGCCCGTGGACGAGGCCAGCGCCGCTCACGTCCGGTTGCAGACGTTGATGGAGTGACGGCCACAATCGGGCGATGCGCCGCAGACACCTTCTCTCCCTCGCCGCCAGCCCGCTCACGCTGCTCTGCGCCTGCGCGGCCGCCCAGCCCAGCTACACCGTCAGCCTGCGCCAGATGCAGCAGGCGCTCGACGGGCGCTTTCCGCGCAGCTACCCCGTGGCCGGCCTGCTCGACCTGCAGCTGCAGACGCCGCGCCCCGCGCTGCTGCCCGAGCGCAACCAGATCAACGCCGTGGCCGACGTGCAGGCCAGCGGCCCGCTGCTGCGGCGCAGCCACGGCGGCACGTTCGACGTGGACTTCGCGCTGCGCTACGAGCCTTCGGATCGCACCCTGCGCGCGCACGACCTGTGCGTGAATGCGCTGCGCCTGGACGGCCTCAGGCCCCAGGCCGCGCAGGCGCTGGCGCTCTACGGCCAGCAGCTGGCCGACCAGTCGCTGCGCGAGGTGGTGCTGCACCAGCTGCAGCCCAAGGACCTCGCCCTGGCCGACGGCCTGGGCGTGCAGCCCGAGAGCATCACCGTCACGCCCCAGGGCCTGGTCGTGCGTTTCGGCAACAAGCCACGTCCCTGAGAAATCCTGATTTGATAGCTGCCAGCGCTTGATGGACGGGCGCTGGAGGCCGATTCGGCTTGAAACCGCTGGTGCGGCGATCGCCCCCGTCCTACGCGGCAGGGGCGGGAGGTGCGGTTACAAATACGCCATTCCGCCCGCTTCCCCTGCCGCGCCATGCACCGCAACCCGCCCGCTTCGCCCGTTCCCGCCCAGCCCGTCGTCGTCGTCACCGGGGCCTCCAGCGGCATCGGCCATGCCACCGCGCTGGCCTTTGCGCGGCGCGGCGCGCGCCTGGTGCTGGCGGCGCGCAACCCCGAGACGCTGGCGCCCGTGGCCCTGGCCTGCAACGCCGCGGGCGGGCAGGCGCTGGGCATTCCCACCGACGTGACCGACGCCGACGCCGTGCTGGCCCTGGCCGACAAAACCGTGCGCCACTTCGGGCGCATCGACGTCTGGGTCAACGCCGTGGGCGTGGGCGCGGTGGGCCGCTTCGACGGCGTGCCGCTGGCAGCCCATCGGCGCGTGATCGAGGCCAACCTGCTGGGCCACCTGCACGGCGCGCACGCGGCGCTCACGCGCTTTCGCGCCCAGGGCCACGGGCTACTGGTCAACATGATCTCGCTCGGCGGCTGGGTGCCCACGCCCTATGCGGCGGCCTACGCGGCCAGCAAGTTCGGCCTGCGCGGCCTGTCGGAAAGCCTGCGCGCCGAGGTGGCCGGCCTGCCGCACGTGCACGTGTGCGACGTGGCGCCCACCTTCGTCGATTCGCCGGGCCTGTCGCACGGCGCCAACTACACCGGCCGGCGCATCCGCCCACCGCTGCCCATGGTGGACCCGCGCGCCGTGGCCCAGGCCATCGTGGACCTGGCGGACGCGCCCCGGCCCCGCGCCGTTACCTGGCTGGGCGCGGGCGCGCTGCCGGGCCGCGTGGCGCATGCGATCGCCCCCGGAGGCACGGCGCGCGCCATGCGCTGGCTGAGCGACCTGGGCCTGCGCCACGCCACGCCCGTGCCGCCGAGCGAGGGCAACCTGTTCCGCCCTTCGCTGCAGACCTCCATCGACGGCGGCAACCGCCAGCGCCGCGCCGGCACCGCCGCGCTGGTGGCCGCGCTGGGCGCCGTTGGCCTGGCGGCGGGCTGGTGGCTGGGGCGGCAACGCGGCCGCTGAGGCGGCGGTGCTATTCATCGCATAGCTGCTTGCGCTGGATGGTCGGGCGCTGCAGGCCGATTTGGCTGTTTTTGCAGGCCCGGCGTCGGCCTACACCCACGCGGCGCGCGCGTGCCTACGATGGGCTGTTCCACCGCCGAAAGGAGCGATGCATGCAAGTCCAGCCCTACCTGATGTTCGACGGCCGCTGCGAGGAGGCGCTGGATTTCTACGCGCAGGCGCTGGGCGCGCAGACCATGGTGCTGATGCGCTTGCGCGACAGCCCGGAGCCGCCGTCCGGCGAATGCGCCAGCGCCGCGCCGCCGGGCGACAAGGTCATGCACGCCGAGTTCCACATCGGCGAGACGGCGCTCATGGCCTCGGACGGCGACGCGGGCGGCAGGCCGGTGTTCCAGGGCATCTCGCTGGCACTGTCCTCGCCCAGCGAGGCCGAGGCGCGCGCCCGCTTCGATGCGCTGGCCGACGGCGGCGCGGGTGTCATGCCGCTGGCCAAGACCTTTTTCTCGCCCGCGTTCGGCATGGTCAACGACCGCTTCGGCGTGTCATGGATGGTGGTCACGGACGCGGGCTGACCATGATCGAGCCGCCCCGCATCGTCGAGATCGCCGCCGCGCGCGAAACCGCCGTGTTCCACGTGCGCTGCACGCGCGAGGACATCCGCAACACCATGGACCGCGGCGTGGCAGAGCTGCTGGAGGGCGTGCGCGCCCAGGGCGCCAGGCCCGCAGGCCCGCTGTTCACCCACCACCTGCGCCGCCCCACCGACAGCTTCGATTTCGAGATCGGCGTGCCCGTGGACAAGCCCGTCGGCCCGGCCGGCCGCATGCGCCCCAGCCAGTGGCCCGCGATGCGCGTGGCCCGCACCGAGCACCGCGGCCGCTACGAGGACCTGCCGCAGGCCTGGCGCGCCTTCATGGACTGGGCCGCGCAGCAGCAGCTCGACGTGACCGGCGACCTGTGGGAGTGCTACCTCACCGGCCCCGAGACCGGCTCCGACGCCAGCGCGTGGCGCACCGAGCTCAACCAGCCTCTGCGCAGCGTGTAGTGTTGCTCCCAAAAGAATAGCTGGTTGCGCTTGATGGATAAGCGCTGGAGGCCGATTTTTCTGCAGGCGCTGCCATTGTCCCATCCGCGCACCACAGCGTTGCACGCGCGCCGCTGGTTTCCGCGCCGGGCGCCCGCATATGCTGGAAACGGCGCATTGCCGCATTCCCACGCCCTGGAGCACCTTGTCCATGACTTCCTCTCCCATCCTGCGCAGCCAGCCCCTCGGCCCGCTGTGGCCCACGCTGGACCCGTTCCTCTTCTGCGCCCACCACGACGATGCCTACCCCGCCGGCAACGGCGCCATGGGCGTGCAGGCGGTGGCACTGGAGGAGCGCCAGATCGGCAGCGACTTTAGCCGCAAGGACGGCTTTTCCATGTACCACGGCGACAGCGTGCCGGGCTTCCCCGGCCACCCGCACCGCGGTTTCGAAACCGTGACGCTGGTGCGCAAGGGCCTGATCGACCACGCCGACTCGCTGGGCGCGGCCGCGCGCTTCGGCGGGGGCGACGTGCAGTGGCTCACCGCTGGGCGCGGCATCCAGCACTCCGAGATGTTCCCGCTGCTGCGCACCGACCAGCCCAACCCGCTGGAGCTGTTCCAGATCTGGCTGAACCTGCCCGCCCGCCGCAAGATGGCCGCGCCGCACTTCACCATGTTCTGGAACGAGCGCATCCCGCGCGTGGAGCAGGACGGTGCCACCGTCACCGTGGTTGCCGGCGCACTGCCGGGGGCCACGCCGCTGCCGCCCCCGCCCGAGTCCTGGGCCGCTGATGCCGAGGGCGACGTGGCCATCTGGACGCTGCGCCTGGAACCCGGCGCGCGCTGGACGCTGCCTGCCGCCCGGGGCGAAGGCACGCGGCGCATGCTCTACTGGTTCGCGGGCCAGGGCCTGGCGCTCGCCGGCGGCCGCGTGCCCGGCCATGCGGCGCTGGAGATCGTGGCGGACCAGGCGCTGGAGCTGCACAACACTGGCAGCGACGCTGTGGAATGCCTGCTGCTGCAGGGCCGCCCCATCGGCGAGCCGGTGGCGCAGTACGGCCCGTTCGTCATGAACACGCAGCAGGAAATCATGCAGGCCATGCAGGACTACCGCCGCACCCAGTTCGGCGGCTGGCCGTGGGACAGCCACGACCCGGTGCACGGCCCCGAGGCCCGGCGCTTCGCGCGGCACCCCGGCGCGCAGGCCGACGAGGTGCCGCGGGGCGCCTGAGCGTCAGCCGCTGAATTCCTGCGCCAGGAAGTCCACCACCGCCCGCACGCGCGGCGCGAGCGAGCGCCCGCGTGGGTAGAGCAGGTAGAAGCGGTCGTCCTCGGTGCGCTCCTGGTACTGCGTGAGCAGCGGCACCAGCGCGCCCGTCGCCAGGTCGCCCGCGATGTGGAAACGCGCGAGCCGCACCACGCCCAGCCCGAGCAGCGCGAAGGTGCGCAGCAGTTCGCCCTGGTCCGCGCCGATGTAGTTCGGGATGTCGATGGTCTTGAGCCCGCCCTCGTCGTGGAACGTCCAGCGGTTCCACTGGGTGCGGATGGTGAAGTTCAGGCACCGGTGGCGCAGCAGGTCCTCGGGCTGCGCGGGCGTGCCGAAGCGCTGCAGGTAGCCGGGCGCGGCGGCGATCACCCAGGGGCGCAGCATCAGCGGGCGGCCGATCAGCGTCTGCTCCGTGGGCCGGCCGCTGTGGATGGCCACGTCCAGCCCCTGGCGGATGAAGTCGCCGCGCTGCGTGCCCAGCACGAAGTCCAGGTGCAGGCGCGGGTGCTTGTCCAGCAGCCTGGGCAGCCGGGGCGCGACGAGGTACTTGGCCGTGGTCAGCGCGGTGTGGATGCGCACGGTGCCCGAGACCTCGGCATCGGCCACGCGCACGCCGGCCTCGGCCTCCTCCATCGCCTGCACCACCTGCTCGCCCGCCGCGCGGAAGCGCTCGCCCTCCTGCGTGAGGCGGATGGCACCCGCCACGCGCTCGAACAGCCGCACGCCCAGGCGCGCTTCCATGCGCGCGATGAGCTTGCTGATCGTCGAGGGCGACTGGTGCAGCCTGCGGCCCGCGCCGGAAAAGCTGCCTTCCTCCACCACGCGCAGGAACACCTGCAGTTCGCCGAACTTGTCCATGAGATTCCTGTGAAATCCGTTCACATGCGCTTTGCCCGTGCATGCGTTGTCTGCCTGGCCGCCACTCTACAGAATGCCCCGCAGACCCAGAACGGAGACAACGCGAATGAGTGAGAACAAGCTGCTGCGCATCGGCTCGGGCGCGGCCTGGTGGGGCGACCGCGTGGAGCCCGCGCAGCTCAACGCCGAGCGTGGCGACCTCGACTACCTGTGCTTCGAGACCATGGCCGAGGCGACGGTCTCTGCCGCGCAGGTGCGTGCGCGGCGCGACCCGTCCTTCCCCGGCTACGACACCTACCTGGACGACCGCATGCGCGCCGTGCTGCCCGCCTGCATGCGCCGCGGCACGCGCATCGTCTCCAACCAGGGCTGGATCAACCCGCAGGGCGCGGCCCGGCGCATCGTGGAGCTGCTGCGCGAGCTGGGCATCGCGGGCGTGAAGGTGGCGGCCGTGGGCGGCAGCCTCATCACCGACCGCGTGCTGGAGCTGGCGCCCACCATCCTCGAAAACGGCCAGCCCACGGCCACGCTCAAGGACACGCTGATCTCCGCCGAGGCCTACATGGGCGCCGAGCCCATCGTGCAGGCGCTGCGCGAGGGCGCGCAGATCGTGGTGACGGGCCGCGTGGCCGACCCGTCGCTGTTCCTCGCGCCCATGATGTACGAGTTCGGCTGGGACCCGCTCGACCACGAAAGGATCGGCGCGGGCAGCGGCATCGGCCACCTGATGGAGTGCGGCGCGCAGGTCACGGGCGGCTACTTCGCCGACCCGGGCCTCAAGGACGTGCCCGATCCGTGGAACTTCGCCTTCCCCATCGCCGAGGTGGATGCGCAGGGCGGCGTCACGCTCTCCAAGGTGGCGGGCACGGGCGGTGCCATCACCGCGCAGACCGTCAAGGAGCAGATGCTCTACGAGGTGCACGACCCCGCCAACTACATCACGCCCGACGTGGTGGTGGACTTCACCCGCGCGCGTATCGAGCCCCTGGGCCTCGACCGCGTGCGCGTCACCGGCCTCACCGGCAAGCCGCGCACGCCCACGCTCAAGGTCTCGATGGGCTGCACCGAGGGCTTCATCGGCGAGGACATGTTCTTCTACGCCGGCCCCGGCGCGCTGCGCCGCGCGCAGCTCGCCAAGAAGATTCTGGAAGAGCGCTTCAAGATCGTGAAGCTCGACGCCGAGGAAGTGCGCATCGACTTCCTGGGCCTGAACGCCATCCACGGCGCGGCCACGCCGCCCGACGCGCCCGAGCCCTACGAGGTGGCCGTGCGCGTGGCCGCGCGCACCCGCACGCGCGAGGAGGCCGTCAAGGTCGGCCGCGAGGTGGACGGCATGGCCGTCTCCGGCGTGGGCCACACCGGCAAGCGCGTGCCGCACCAGGACCGCACCCGCGAGGTGATCGGCGTGTGGTCATCGCTCGTGCCGCGCGGGCAGGTAGCTGCGCACATCGACTATTTCACGAGCTGAGGAGCGACCGACATGAAGGCACGACTGGAACAAGTGGCCCACACGCGCTCGGGCGACAAGGGCAACACCTCCAACATCGCCGTGTTCGCCTACGAACCCGCGCTGTATCCGCTGCTCAAGGAGCAGCTCACCGCCGAGCGCTTCAAGGCTTTCCACCGCGCGGCCATCACCGGCGAGGTGCTGCGCTACGAGGCGGAGAACCTGCACGCGCTCAACTTCGTCGCGCACGGCGCCCTGGGCGGCGGCGTCTCGCGCAGCCTGTCGCTGGACAACTACGGCAAGGCGCTGTCGGCGGCCATCCTGGGCTTCGAGCTCGACGTGCCCGACGAGATGGCGCCGCTGCTGCGCGCGCGCGCGCCCGCCTGACACCCTCTACACCACAAGCAAGGAGACACCACCATGAACTTCAGGATGCTTCGCACCCTCGCGGCTGTGGCCCTTTCGGCCTGCGCCGCGCTGGCCCATGCCCAGAACTACCCCGCCAAGCCGGTGCGCATCGTCGTGCCCTATCCGGCAGGCGGCACCACGGACATCATCGCGCGCCTCGCCGCTGCGCAGCTCGCCGAGCGGCTCAAGCAGCCCTTCGTGGTGGAGAACCGCGCGGGCGCGAGCGGCGCCATCGGGTCCGTGGCCGTGGCCCAGTCCGCGCCTGACGGCTACACGCTGGTCATGGGCACGGCCAGCTCGCACGGCATCAACTCCGCGCTGCAGAAGAACCTGCCCTACGACGCGGTGAAGGACTTCGCGCCCGTCACCGTGGTCGCCAGCACGCCTAACATCGTGGTGGTGCACCCGAGCGTGCCCGCCAAGACATTGGGCGAGCTGCTGGCGCTGGCCAAGGCGCAGCCGGGCAAGATCAACTTCGGCTCCACCAGCCCCGGCGGCTCGCCGCACATGAGCGCCGAGCTGCTCAAGATGATGGCGGGCGTGGACATGACGCACGTGCCCTACAAGGGCGCCGCGCCCATGCTCACCGACCTGATCGGCGGGCAGATCCAGGTGGGCTTCGACAACCTGCCGTCCACCATCGGCTTCGTGCGCAGCGGCAAGGTGCGCGCGCTGGCCGTGACCACGCCGCAGCGCTGGCCCGGCGCACCCGACATTCCCACGGTGGCCGAGAGCGGCGTGCCGGGCTACGAGGTCTCCGGATGGTTCGGCCTGCTGGCGCCCGCGGGCACGCCCAAGGCGGTGCTCGACACGCTGCAATCGGCCGTGGCACAGGCCGTGCAGCAGCCCGAGGTGGCCAAGCAGCTGCGCGACCTGGGCGCCGAGCCTGTGGCCAACAAGCCCGAGGCGTTCGCGCGCGACATCGCGGCCGACGTGGAGAAATGGCGCAAGGTGGTCCAGGCCACGGGCGTGAAGCTCGACTGAGCGCGGGGCGCGTGCGGGACAATGGCGCCTTCGTTTCGTGAACCCATTGCCATGCACATCGCCAAAGACACCGCCGTCACCCTGACCTACAAGATCACCGACCCCGCCACGGGCAAGCTGCTCGACTCCGGCCACGTGGCCTACCTGCACGGCGGCTACGAGAACCTCTTCGCCAAGGTGGAGGCCGCGCTGGAAGGCCAGGCCGCGGGCCATGCCGCCACGGTCGACCTGGCCGTGGAGGACGCCTTCGGCCCGCGCGACGAGGGCCTGGTGCGCACTATCCCCAAGAGCGAATTCCCGCCCGGCGTGAAGGTGGGCGGCCAGCTCCAGGGGCCGGGTGCGGACGGGCAGCCGCAGGTGTTCCACGTGGTCAAGATCAAGGGCCCCGAGGTGCACCTGGACGGCAACCACCCGCTGGCCGGCAAGGCGCTGCGCTTCGCCTGCAAGGTGACCGAGGTGCGCGCCGCCACGGCCGAGGAAATCGCCCACCGCCACGTGCACGGCGGCCACGGCCACCACCATTGACGTGGCGGCGCAGCAGCTCGCTATGTAAAAGTGAGCTGCTTGCGCTTGTCCTGATTGGTCTGGGGCGCTATTTGTCTCATAAATGCCTAAAGGCGGTTGTTGAAAGATAATTGCGAATCTTTCTCAATATCCTTTTCATCATGCATCCGAACACCATTCGCTTCCCGCTGCTGCCCGTCGCGGCGGCCGTGGGCCTGGCGCTCGCGGCGGGCGCCGCCGGCGCGCAGGCACAGGCCTCTGACAGCGCACCCTCCCTGGCCACCGTGACCGTGGAGGCCAGCGCCGACGCATCGGCCCAGGGCCTGGCCAAGCCCTACGCGGGCGGGCAGGTGGCGCGCGGCGCGCGCGCGGGCGTGCTGGGCACGCAGGACATGATGGACACGCCGTTCTCCGCCACCAGCTACACCAGCGAGCTGATCCAGGACCAGCAGGCCAAGAGCGTGGGCGACGTGCTGCTCAACGACGCCGGCGTGCGCCAGGCACGGGGCTTCGGCAACTTCCAGCAGACGTACTTCGTGCGCGGCTTCACGCTGTATTCGGACGACGTGGCCTACAACGGCCTGTACGGCCTGGTGCCGCGCCAGTACATGGCCACCGAGTTCGTCGAGCGCGTGGAGGTGTTCCGCGGCGCGAACGCGTTCCTGAGCGGATCGGGCGCGGGCAGCGTGAGCGGCGGCGGCCTGGGCGGCCTCATCAACGTGGTGCCCAAGCGCGCCAGCAACGAGCCCCTCAGCCGCGTGGCCGTGGGCGTGGCCAGCGGCGGGCAGCTCTACGCGGCCACCGATCTCTCCCGCCGCTTCGGCCCCGACAACGCCACGGGCGTGCGCCTGAACCTGGCGCGGCGCAGCGGCGACACGGGCGTGGACAACGAGGACACGCGCACCACCGTGGGCTCGCTGGGCTTGGACTGGCGCAGCAGCCGCACGCGCCTGTCGGCCGACCTGGGCTGGCAGGAGCACAAGCTGAGCGCGCCCCGGCCCGCCGTCACGCCCACGGCCAGCCTGCCGATGCCGGCCGTGCCCGATGCCAAGGCCAACTACGCCCAGCCCTGGACGTACTCCGACAGCCGCGACCTGTTCGGCACCGTGCGCGGCGAGTTCGACTTCAGCGACCAGTGGACGGGCTGGGCAGCCCTGGGCATGCGCCGCGGCAAGGAAGACAATTCCCTGTCGGGCCTGACGCTCTCGAGCGCCACGGGCAATGCCACGCTCAACCGCTTCGACAACACGCGCGAGAACCACATCAAGACCGGCGAGCTGGGCGTGCGCGGCAAGTTCGAGACCGGCGCGGTCAAGCACACGGCCGTGGCGTCGCTCTCGGCCTTCGACTCCAGCGAGCGCAACGCCTGGGGCTACAACTACGCGACTGGCCAGACCAACAACATCTACAACCCCGTGGCGCTGACCCCGCCGGCCCTGACCGGCTTTGGCGGCACGCTGGGCAGCCCGCGCGAGACCGAGCGCATCAAGACCAGCAGCCTGGCGCTGGCCGACACCATGGCCTTCCTGGACGAGCGCCTGCTGGTCACGCTGGGCCTGCGCCACCAGACCATCAAGGTCGACGGCTTCGATGCCACGACCGGCGCCAGCGCCGGCAGCTACGACAAGAGCCGCGTGACCCCGGTGGGCGGCATCGTGTTCAAGCTGCGCCCCGACGTGTCGGTCTACGCCAACTACATCGAAGGGCTGGCCAAGGGCGGCTCCGCCCCGGCGACCAGCGGCGGGCAGCCCGTCGCCAATGCCGGCGAGGTGTTCGCGCCCTACGTCACGCGCCAGAAGGAAGTGGGCCTCAAGTACGACGGCGGCAGCATCGGCGCCAGCGTCGCCTTCTTCACTACCGACATGCCCAGCGCCTACGTGGTCAACAACGTCTACGGCGTGTTCGGCAAGCAGCGCAACCGGGGGCTGGAGTTCAACGTGTTCGGCGAACCCGCCAAGGGCCTGCGCGTGCTCGGCGGCCTGACGCTGCTGGACGCCAAGTACCTGACCACGGCGGGCGGCGCCTTCGACGGCAACCGCGTGGTGGGCGTGCCGCGCACCCAGGCCAACCTGGGTGCCGAGTGGGACGTGCCGGGCGTCAGCGGCCTCGCGCTCAACGCGCGCGTGCTCTACACCGGCGCCCAGTACGCCAACGCGGCCAGCACCCTGCGCGCGCCGGGCTGGACCCGGCTGGACCTGGGCGCGCGCTACCTGCTGGACGTGGGCGGCCGGCTCGTCACGCTCAACGCGCGCGTGGACAACGTGGCCAACCGCGGCTACTGGGCCTCGGTGGGCGGCTACACCACCTACGGCTACCTGGTGCAGGGCGCGCCGCGCACGTTCTCGCTCACGGCCAGCGTCGACTTTTGAGCCTGGAAACAGCAGTTGACCGCTTGCCAACTTCACGAGGAACGCATGGACATTGACTTTTGCCGCTTCGTGGGTGCTCACTCGTGGGGCCAGCGGCGCTACGCACTCGCCAGCACCGCGCTCGCCGCGCCATGCGGCGTTGCTCCTCCTTGCGCACAGGAGTGCGCTGCGTCGTCACGCCTTGCCTGGCACGCCGATCACGGCACTGGCGAGCGCGTTCAACTACCGTTTCCAGGCTGATGCGCGCCTTCTGGACGCTCGTGCACCGCTGGGCGGGGCTCACCGTGGCCCTGTTCCTCCTCGTCGCCGGGCTCACCGGCGCGGTGATCTCGTGGGACCACGAGATCGACGAGTGGCTCAACGCGGACATCATGCACACCCCCGGCCGAGGTCCGCTGCAGGACCCGCTGCGGCTGGCTGCCGCCGTGGAGGTCGACGATCCGCGCGCCGAGGTGAGCTACATGACGCTGGGGCTGGAGGAGGGCCACGCTGCCTCCTTCCTCGTGCGCCCGCGCACCGACCCGGCCACCGGCGCCAAGTTCGTGCTGGACTACAACACCGTCTACGTCGATCCCGTCACGGCCCGCATCACCGGCCACCGCAACTCGCGCAGCATCGCGCTCAGCAAGCGCAACCTCATGCCCTGGCTGCGCCACCTGCACGAGAGCCTGCACATGCCCGCCTTCTGGGGCAGCGACCGCTGGGGCTTCTGGCTCATGGGCGGCGTGGCGCTGATGTGGCTGATCGACAGCTTCGTGGCGCTCTACCTCACCTTCCCGGTGCGCCAGAAGGTGCGCTCCGCGCGCACCTGGGCCAGCCGCTGGCGCCCCTCGTGGGCCGTGCGCTGGCGCGCGGGCGGCTACAAGCTCAACTTCGACCTGCACCGCGCGGGAGGCCTCTGGGTGTGGGGCATCATCATCGTGGTGTCGTTCACCTCGTTCTCGCTCAACCTCTACCGCGAAGTGTTCTATCCGGTGATGAGCAAGATCTCGACGACCACGCCGGGCCCCTACGAAACGCTCAAGCCCGCGCCGCTGGGCACCTTCATCGAGCCGCGCATCGGCTTCGCCGACGCCATCGCCATCGCGCGCCGCGAGGGCGAGCGCCTGGGTTTCGAGCACCCGCCGGGCGGCATCTGGTACGGCGGCGACTTCCCGTTCTACAACGTCTCGTTCTTCGACCCGACCCACGAGCTGGGCGCGATGGGCATGGGCCTGTCGAACATCTACGTCAGCTCCGACACGGGCGAGGTGCTGGGCATGCACCGCCCCTGGCACGGCACCGCGGCCGATGTGTTCGTGCAGCTGCAGCTGCCGCTGCACTCCGGGCGCATCCTGGGGCTGCCGGGGCGCATCCTCATGTCGTTCATGGGGCTGGTGGTGGTCATGCTCTCGGTCACCGGCATCGTGATCTGGGAGCGCAAGCGCCGCGCGCGGATGCTCCAGAAAACATAGCTGCTCGCGCTTGCTGCACAAGCGCTGGGGGCCTGTTTCATTCAAATAGCGGTTCCGCAGGGCGTTCTTTCTCCCGGGCTTGCATGCCATGACTGGCGGTACGCTCCATGGCTTTGCCCACCTGTCCAGGAGACTTCCATGCGTCCCGAAGAAGACGGCCCCGCTTTCAACGCTGGCGATGAATGGCGCAGCGTCATCGCCACCTACGCACGCCCCGGCGTGGCGCAGGCCTGCCTGCTGCTGCAGGAGGCCCTGGGCGTCGATGTGCTGGTGCTGCTGCACCTGGCCTATGCGCAGGGCCGGGGCCAGGGGCCGGCAGGACCGGAGCACGTCGGCCGGGCCGACGCGGCGATCCGCGGGTGGCGCGACACCGTGGTGAGGCCGCTGCGTGCCGTGCGGCGCGCGCTGGGCAAGGACGACCCGGCGGTGCGCGGACTGCGCGCAGACATCCAGCGCTGCGAGCTGGAGGCGGAGCGCCATGGGCTGGCCCTGCTCTCGGCCATGCCCTGGCCGCAGGGCGGGGCTTGCGCGCCAGGTGCCGTGCAGCACGTCGTGCGCTTCTACGGCGAGCGCGGCGGATGCTTGGCGCGCGCGTCCGAACCCGATGTCGCGGCCGCGATACGGCTGCTGGAAAACCACCTGGAATAACCCCGGCGGCAGCGCAGCCGCACGTGCCTGCGCAGGCCGCAAGGGCCGGCGCGGGCGTCCGTGCGCACCCGCTTGACAAGCCTTCTTGATCTTATATAGTCCGGACAAATAGACCGATGACCAGGAGGCAAGATGCACGCCGTAACCAGCCTGTCGGCCGCCATGGAAGAGGCCCGGGCACATGACGATCTGCTGACAATCACGCGGGAGACCAACCCGCATCTGGAGGTGGCCGCCATCGCGCGCACCACGGACGCGGGCCCGATGGTGGTGTTCGACCAGCTCAGGGGCTACCCGGGGCACCGGATCGTGACCAACGTGTTCAGCGACCGCCAGCGCATCGCGCGCTGGTGCGGCATCGACGCCATCGACCTGCCGCGCCGCCTGGCCGACGCGGCGCTGAACCCCGTGCCGTCCCGGATCGTGAGCGAGGGGGCGAGCCAGGCGCACGTGACCACGAGCGGCATCGACCTTTTCAAGGCCTTGCCGCTGGCGCAGCAGACCCAGGCCGACGCGGGCTGCGTGATCACCGGCGGGCTGGCGCTGGTGCGCGACCCGGACACGGGCGCGTTCAACGGCTCGTACCACCGCATGCGGGTGCTTGGTCCGGACCATACCTGCATCACCATCCAGGCCGGGCGGCACCTGCTGGAGATCGCGCGCAAGCTGCGTGCGCGCGGCGAGCGGCGCATTCCGATCAGCGTCAACATCGGCGCGGGGCCCGCGGTGCTGCTGGCCTGCTCCGGCAGCACGCAGCAGACCCTGACGCCGCTGGGCTACGACGAGCTGGGCATGGCGGGCGCGCTGCAGGGCCAGGCGGTCGAGGTCGTGCCCTGCCGCTCGCAGGAAGGCGCGTGGAGCCTGGCCGAGGCCGAATACGTGCTCGAAGGCTATATCGACACCGACCGCCTGGTGTCCGAGGAGGACTCGGGCAAGGACGGCGAGAAGGGCATGATGCCCGAGGCCGGCGGCTACATGGGCCGCGCCTGGCGCGTGTGGCAGTTCAACGTGACCGCGATCACGCACCGCACCAATCCCGTGTACTGGTTCCCCCTGGCCGTGAATGCCGAGACCACCAACCTCATGGCGCTGCCGGCTGAGGCCTCGGTGTTCGACGCCTGCCGCCGCATCAGCCCGCGCGTCTTCGACAACTGCCACGTGCTGCAGGCCATGCGCGGCTGCCTGGGCGTGGTCATCCGCATCCGGCGCAAGAGCTTCCGCGACGAGGGTTTGCAGAACAACCTGGCGTTCGGTGCGCTGTCGGCGCATTCCGACCTGGGCTGGGTCATCGCGGTGGACCACGACATCGACCTGACCAACGCCGACGACGTGATGTGGGCCGTCATCACGCGTTCGGACATGCGCGAGGGGCTGATGCTCTCGCCCCGGGCCAAGGTGAGCGGCATGCTGGCCGAAGGCGACGCGGCGGGCACGGGCCGCAAGGTCTACATCGACGCGACGGCGCCGTTCAACCGGTCCGACCGCTACGAGCGCGGGCGCTTCGAGAACGTGGCCATCGAGGACTGGATCGGCGCCGAGGCCGCGGCCCGGCTGCGGGCCCGCCAGCCGGACTACCTCAAGTCGATGCTCGCGCGCGGCTATTGACGGCGTTTCCCACCCCACTTTCCGAAAGGCAAGCCATATGAGCGATACCTCGCATCCCTCCAAGCCAGCCAAGCCGTTCAACTGGGACAAATTCCAGGCGAGCCTGGGGTACACGGACGAGCAGATGGCGGAGTTCCGCGCCGACGAGCGCCGGCGCCGGGCCGCCGAGGCCATTCCCGAGGCCAACCGCCGCACGGTGGTGGCGACGGTCGTCGCCAGCCACGGCTGCGCCGCGGGCTTCAAGATTGGCGACCGCATCGAGGTCAGCGCGGCCGGCGTCGTGAAGTCCTGCAACGTGTGCATCTACGCCGTGGCGCCCATGACCATCCACGCCGCCATGGCGCACGACCGCATCGCCGAGGGACTGGACCCCGACGGCATGTGGTTCAACACCTTCAGCTGCCAGGACGCGGGTTTCTGCAACGGCAGCTGGGGGCAGGTGTGCTTCAAGGTGAGCGTGGAATGAGCGCCCGCGCCGCCGCGCGGCGGAGGGTCGTCGTCGGCATCTCGGGTGCCAGCGGCAGCGCCTACGGCATCCGCATGCTGGAGATGCTGCGCGGCGTGCCCGACGTGGAGACGCACCTCATCGTCAGCCGCTCCGCGCGCCAGACCCTGCAGCTGGAGACGTCGCTGCGCGTGGAGCAGGTGGAAGCGCTGGCCGATGTCGTCCATTCCAGCGCCGACATCGGCGCCTCCATCTCCTCGGGCTCGTTCCGGGTGCATGCGATGGTGGTCGCGCCGTGCTCGATCAAGACCATGTCCAACCTCGCTTGGGGCAACACGGGCGAGCTGATGGCCCGCGCGGCCGACGTGGCGCTCAAGGAGCGCAGGCGCGTGGTGCTGATGCTGCGGGAGACGCCGCTGCACGCGGGGCACATCGAAAGCATGCTGCGCGTCACGCAGGCGGGCGCCATCGTCTTCCCGCCGGTGCCGGCGTTCTACAACCGCCCGCAGTCCGTCGCGGACATCGTGGACCACAGCGTCATGCGCTGCCTCGACCTGATCGACGTGGAATGCGAGGCCGCGCCGCGCTGGGGCGAGACCAGCCGTGCGCTGCTGTCCGCCGCCACGGGCCCGCTGCCGACAACAACCGATGGAGAACCCCATGAGCGAAGCAACAGCCACTGAGGTGGATTACCAGGACCTCGTCGACCGGCTCATGCAGCGCCTGCGCCTGCGCAGCGCGCCGCTGGCGCTGCAGCTGTTCGAGACCGTCGACGAGATGCGCGGCATCAAGGGCATCCGCTGGCCCGTGGAGGGCACGCGTTTTTCCATGTGCCAGCTGGTGGGCCAGGCCCGCTGGCTGGGGTGGACGCTGGGCGCCACGCACGAGCATGTGCCGCCCGACAGCAACTGCGGCGGCGTCATGGGGCTGAATGCGCCGGGGAAGAAATACCTGGACGGCAGCATGTTCCACGGCGTGTGGTTCGCCACCATCGAGGCCTCGCGCGAGCACCAGGCCCAGATGCCGCGCGTGCCCAGCGGCAAGTATGTGGGCGTGGTGCTGTCGCCGCTGGCGAGCGGCCGCCTGAAGCAGCCCGACTCGGTGCTGGTCTACGCCACGCCGGGCCAGATGGTCACGCTCATCAACGCCCTGCAGCACCGCAGCTACGTGCGCTACCAGTTCGCGACCACGGGCGAGTCCGCCTGCGCCGACAGCTGGGGCGCGGGGCTGGCGACGCGCGAGCCCAGCATGTCCATCCCTTGCTTCGCGGAGCGCCGCTTCGGCGGAGTGCAGGACGATGAGCTGCTGATCGCGCTGCAGGTCTCGCACCTGCAGGAAATCGTGCTGGGCCTGGACTGGCTGGCCGGCCACGGCATCCGCTACCCCATTCCGCCCTACGGCATCCAGTGCGACCCCGCCGCGGCCTTCCAGGCCAGCTACGCCGGCAAGCTCTGAAGACGCACGGGGGCGGGACTTCCGCCCGTTGACTGCCATAACGAAACCACGGAGACATCCATGCAGCGTCGTCACTTCATCCACTCCCTTGCAGGCGGCGCGCTCGCGGCCTGCGCGCCCTCGGTGTTCGCGCAGGCCTATCCTGCGCGGCCCGTCCACATCATCAATCCGTTCGCGGCGGGCGGCGCGCTGGACCAGCTCGCGCGGTTGCTCGCGCAGCGCCTGGGCGACACGCTGGGGCAGCCCGTCGTGGTGGAGAACAAGACGGGGGCCAGCGGCAACATCGGCGCGGAATACGTGGCCAAGAGCGCTCCCGACGGCTACACGCTGGTGATGGGGTCGAGCGCCACCCACGGCATCGCGCCCAGCATCTACGGCAAGCGCCTGCCGTTCGATCCACTCAAGGACTTCACGCCCATCTCCGCCACGGTGGTCCAGAAGAACGTGCTGGTCGTGAACGCGTCGCTGAACGTGCGCAGCGCGCAGGACTTGATCGCGATGGCGCGCGCCCAGCCCGGCAAGCTGTCGTTCGGCTCCTCGGGCGCTGGCACGTCGCAGCACCTGTCGGGCGAGCTGTTCAACAAGCTCGCCAACGTCGATGTGCTGCACGTGCCCTACAAGGGCAGCGCGCTCGCCATGCAGGACCTGCTGGGCGGCCAGCTGACGATGCTGTTCGTGGACATCCCGACGGCGCTGCCCCACATCCGGGCCGGCAAGCTGCGCGCACTGGGCCAGACGGCGGCGGAGCCGTCCCCCACGCTCGCCGACGTCGCGCCGCTCGCCCAGCAGGGGTTGCCCGGCTTCGACATCAAGGCATGGTATGGCGTCATGGGGCCGGCGAAGATGCCGCAGGCCGTCGTCCAGCGGCTCAACGCTGGCATCGTGGAATACCTCTCCGACGCGCAGGCGCGCGAGAAGCTGCTCGGCATGGGGATGGAGCCGCTGCCGCTGGATGCGGCCCAGTCGGCGGCCTTCATTGCCGGCGAGCTGCAGAAGTGGACCGAGATCGTGCGCATCACGGGGGCGACGGTCTGAGGCGGTGCCAGCCAAGAAAAAGCCGGCTAGGGGCCGGCTTTTTTTTTGTCGGGTTGCGGCGGCTATTCCGGCGCGAGCCCTGCGGCCTTGACCATTTCGCCCGTCGCCTTGACCTCTTCCTGGATCGCCGCTGCGAACTCCTCGGGCGTGCGGGTGGGAATGGCGTAGCCGCGCTTGGCCATGTCTTCGCGGAATTCCGGCTGGTTGAGGACCTTGTTGATGTCGCGGTGGATCTTGGCGACGACGTCCTTCGGCGTGCTGCGCGGCGCGAAGACGCCGTGCCAGGTCGCCACGCGGAAGTAGGGATAGCCGGATTCTTCCGACGTGGGCACCTCGAGGTGCAGCGGGTCGCGCTTGTCGGAGTTGTAGTTGAGGACTTTGGTCTTGCCCGAGCGGATCGCCGCGTCGCCCGAGCCGCGGCCGGTCAGCGTCATCATGGTTTCGCCGGCCATCACGGACGTGAGCGCAGGCCCCAGGCCCTTGTAGGGAACGTGCGTGATCTGGATGCCTTCACGCTTGTTGAACAGCTCCATGAGTAGGTGCGGCTGGGAGCCGTTGCCATAGGACGCATAGGTGACCTTGCCGGGGTCGCGCTTGGCCAGGGCCACCAATTCCTTGAGGTTGTTGGCGCCCAGCGATTGGTGGGCGAGCAGCACCATGTCGATGTCCGCGAGCTGCGCCACGGGGATGAAGTCCTTGTCGGGGTCGTAGGGCAGTGACTTGAACAGATAGCGGTTGCTGACGATGGCGCCGTTGGTCGTGACCAGCAGCGTGTAGCCGTCGGACGCGGCCCGGGCGACGCGCTGGGTCCCGATGATGGAGCTGGCGCCGCTCACGTTCTCCACGACGACGGGCTGGCCCCAGATGGCCCCCAGGTTGAGCGCGAGCTTGCGCGCCAGGATGTCCGTCCCGCCGCCCGCGGCGAGTGGAACGATGAAGGTGACGCCCTTCTGGGGAAAGGCCGTCTCCCCGAAGGAATACGGGCTGGCCGTCAGGGCGGCCAGTGCGGTGAGCAATGCGATGCGGCGCTTCATACACAGATGTCCTCGTGGAAAACCGTGCCGGCAGGGCTGCAGTTCCGGCCGGGCTCGGTCGTTGTCAGGGAAGTAGTCACATGTGCTGATCCGGACAATACCGTTGCGCCCGACAAGGTGTCAACGAAGAATAGGCGATATGCATGTAGCGATATTCCCTAATGAATATCGGCAGGGCGCTGTTGACAACGCCCAGCGTTCAAAATATTGTCCGGACATATATGGATTTGACGTGTGACCCTTTCCGCCATGCAAATCACCGACCTGAAGTACGAGAAAAGCGACGCCATCGCCTGGGTGCGCATCGACCGTCCTGAGCGCCGCAATGCGCTCGGGGACACGACCACGCGCCAGATCGCACAGGTGTGCCAGGACGCGGCTCATGATCCCGCGGTGAGGGTGCTGGTGGTCACGGGCGTGGGCGATGCGTTCTGCGCGGGCGGCGACATGCAGGACACGTTCGAGCGCGGGCGGGATATGTCCGCGCAGCAGTGGAGCGACCGCATCCGCAACGGCCCCAACGTGCTGGCTCGCCTGCTGCAGACCTTGGACAAGCCGGTGATCGCGGCCGTCAATGGCGTCGCGGTGGGCGGTGGTACCACCATTGCGCTGGCATGCGACCTGCGGATCACCTCGGACCAGGCGCGCTTTTGCCTGCCGTTCGCACGCATCGGGATCACGCCGGAGTTCGGCTGCTCCTACCTGCTGCAGCGCGTGGTGGGCCTGGGGCGCGCGATGGAGCTGCTGCTGCTGGGCGAGTTCATCGGCGCGGAAACGGCAGAGCGCTACGGGCTCGTCAACCGCGTGGTGGCGCACCAGGACCTGCCGCAGGCCACGCTGCAGATGGCGCAGCACCTGGCTGCGCTGCCTGCGGAGGCGCTGGCGCGCATCAAGCAACTGCAGCGCTTCGCGCAGTCGAACGGCCTGGACGCCACCCTGGAGCAGGAGGCGCTATCGCTGGGCCAGTGCTTCACGTCCGAGGAGCACCGCGCGGCGGTCGCCCGCTTCCTGAGCCGCAAGCCACGTTGAACCATACGAAAGGAGACAGCACCATGGAATTCGGATTCACCGAAGAGCAGCAGATGTTGAGGGAGTCGGTCCGCCGCTTCATGGCCAAGGAGTGCACGCGCGAGTACATCCGGGCGTGCAGCGACAACGACCGCTTTCCGCACGAGCTCTACGCGAGCATGGCGCGGCAGGGATGGATGGGCATTCCGTTCCCCGAGAAGTACGGCGGCTCGGGGCTCGGCCCCATGGAGCTGGCCATCTTCCTCGAAGAGGCGGGCTACGGCTGGTATGGCGCCGGCACGTCCTACTTCACGACGGTGGTTCTGGGCGCCTACAACATCCTGACGTATGGCACCGAGGAGCAAAGGCAGGAGTTCCTGCCCAAGGTGATCGCCGGCGAAACCCGGCTGGCGTTCGCCCTGAGCGAGCCCAACGTCGGCTCGGATGCCGCGGCCGTGGAGCTGTTCGCACAGGAGGAGGGTGACCACTTCGTGCTCAACGGGCAGAAGATGTTCACGACCAACGCGCACGTGGCGAACCAGATCGTGACGGTGACGCGGACACTGCGCAACCCGCAGAAGAAGCACGACGGCATCACGATCTTCCTGGTGGACGCGGATGCGCCCGGCATCGAGATCCGCCCGCTCAAGCAGATGGGCCGCTCGGCGACGCACACCAACGAGGTCTTCTTCCGCGACGTGAAGGTGCCCCGCGCGCGCATGATGGGCAAGCTGCACGAAGGCTGGGCCAACCTCAACAGCGGCCTGGGCATCGAGCGGCTGAGCGTGGCCATGATGTATGCGGGCACGTCGCAGGCCATGATCGACTACGTCTCGCGCTATGCGAAGGAGCGCCGGCAGTTCGGGCAACCCATCTCCAAGTTCCAGGCGGTGCAGCACAAGCTGGCCGACATGCAGATCAAGACCGACGTGGCCAGGCTGCTAGGCTACCGCGTGGCCTGGATGCTGGAGCAGGGCCTGCCCTGCTTCAAGGAGATGTCGATGGCCAAGCTCTGGGCGAGCGAGGCGATGTTCGAGATCGCGAACCACGGCGTGCAGATCATGGGCGGCTACGGCGTGCTCAAGGAGTACGACATGGAGCTGTTCTTCCGCGACTCGCGGATCGGCATGATCGGCGCGGGCGCTTCCGAGATCCAGCGCACCATCATCGCCAAGCAGATGGGGTTGTGAGCATGCAGCGCGATCTGACGGTTTCCGTGGAGGGTGCGGCGGTCTCGCCGATCCGGCCATCGCTCTGGACGCGGCGCGCCGGGCTCGCGCCGCTGGCCTATGACGAGGCCGTGGTGGAGGTGGGCGCGCCGGTCGAACTGGCCGAGGGGATTTTTCTCCTGCGCCTGCCGCTGCCCTTCGCGCTCAACCACATCAACGTCTATCTGCTGCGCGAAAGCGATGGCTGGACCCTGGTCGACACGGGCATCGATACGGCCGCCAGCCGCGATGTCTGGAATGCCGTGTTCGGCTCCTCCCTGTTCGCGCAGGGGCCGCTGCGCCGCATCGTGGTCACGCACCACCATCCCGACCACATCGGGCTGGCCGGATGGCTCGCGGAGCGATTCGGGGTGCCCATCCTGATGACGCCCGGGGAACTCCATGTCGCCGGACGCTATGCGGACCCCGCGCGCGATGTCGTGGCCGAGCGCACGCCCGTCTGGCGCGAGCACGGGTTGCCGCAGAGCGTCGCTGCGGCGCTGCTGCAGCACATGCCGCGCTACGGAACGCAGGTGGGGCGGCTGCCGGACAACGTCGTTCGCATCGACGTGTCCCAGCCGCTGGTCCTGGGCGGCCGGACCTGGACGCCGATCATCGGCAGGGGGCATGCCCCGGAGCACCTGAGCCTCTGGTGCGCGGAAGAGGGCCTTTTGCTCGGTGGCGACCAGGTGCTGCCCAAGATCACGCCGAACATCGCCGTGTGGCCCGGTGGCGACCAGAACCCACTGCTGTCGTACCTGGAGTCGCTGCGCCAGTTCGAGGATCTGCCTGCGCAGGCCCTGCTGCTGCCTTCGCACCGACAGCCCTTCCGCGGCATCGCCCGGCGCGTGGAGGAAATCCGCGCGCACCACGAGGAGCGCCTGATCGCCGTCCTGCAGGCCTGCGACCGGCCGATGACGGGCTACGAGTTCCTGCCCGCGCTGTTCGGGAGGGAACTGAGGAACGAGGAGATCGGCTTCGGGCTCGGCGAGGCCATCGCCCATCTGAACTTCCTCGAAGGCGAAGGGTGGCTCGTGTCGTCGGTGGATGCGCAGGGCTGCAGGCGCTTCGCGCGTTCGCCCGTCCACCCTTCCCATTGATGCCTTTACCAAGAAAGCAGTGAGACATACCGTGAATACCTTTGCCGAGCACACCGCCCTGCAGCATCCCGCTGCCAGCCTCGATGCCTTGTTCCGCCCCCGGTCCATCGCGTTCATCGGCGCGTCCGAGCGTCCCAACACCCCCGCGTCGCGCGGCCTGCGAAACTGCCTGCGCCATGGCTTCCAGGGCGGGCTGTATCCGATCAATCCCAAGTACGAGGAGTTGTTCGGCGTGCGCTGCTACCGCGCGCTGGCGGACCTGCCGGAGGTGCCGGAGCTGGTCACCATCGCCCTCGGCGCGGAGATGACGCTGGCCGCGGTGCAGGAGTGCCGGCAGGCCGGGGTGAAGGCCATCGTCGTGTGCAGCGCCGGCTGGGAGGAGCAGGGCGAGGAGGGCGTGCGGCGGGCGCGGCGGCTGCAGGCCCTGCTGGAGGGTGCGTCCATGCGCATGCTCGGGCCGAACTGCCTGGGCGCCGGCAATCCCGCGCAAGGGCTCAGCCTGGGATACAACAGCAGCTTCGAATCGATGACCCATGCGCGCGCGGGGCGTGTCGGGCTGGTGACGCAAAGCGGCGCCATGATGGGCGGGCTGCTGCTCAACGGCGAGGACGCAGGTGCCGACGTGGGGCTGTACGCACACGTGGGCAACGCCATGGACATCGGCATGGAGGAGATCGTCGAATACATGCTGGATGATCCGCAGATCGACGTCATCGCCCTGATGATCGAGGGGCTGCGGCAGCCCCGGCGGTTCGTGGAAGCGGCCCGCAAGGCGCGCGAGCGGGGCAAGCCGCTGGTCGTGTTCAAGGCCGGCACGTCGGAGCTGGGCCGGCAGGCGGTGATGTCGCACACGGGCGCGCTGGCGGGCTCGGACGAGATTTTCTCGACCGTTTGCCGCGAGCAGGGCATCGTGCGCGTGGCCGAGAGCGAAGACCTGCTGCCCACGGCGTCCCTGCTGTCTCACTGGAAGCAGCGCAAGCCGGTCGGAACCGGCGGCCTGCTCGTCTTCACCCTGTCGGGGGGCGCGGCCTCCATCCTGGCCGACGAGTGCGCGGATGCGCAGGTGCCTTTGCCGGAGCTCTCGCCCACGACGCTGGCGCGGCTGGAGGCCATCCTGCCGTCCTATGTGAAAGCGTCCAACCCGCTGGACGTGGGCGGGGCGGTCTTCAGCGATCCGGAACTGCCCAGGCATGCGCTGGCCATCGCGCTGGAGGACGAGGCCATCGACTCGGTGCTGTGGGTCGGCGTGGGCGCGCCGCGCGACGAGCGCTCGCAGCTCTGGCTGAACCAGGCGCTGGACGTGCTGGGCACCAGCGACAAGGCCAGCGCCATCATTCCCGTGTCCGGCTACGTGCAGGAGCCGGGCTTCGAGCGCGCGCGGGCCATGGGCATCCCGATCGCCCGCAGCCTGCGCGCCGCGGCCCAGTTGATCGGCCAGGCGCGCGAGCGGCGCAGGCCCGCTGCCGCCGCAGGCGGTGCGGACGGCCGTTTCCCGCCGCTGCCCGCGCGGCAGGGGCTGGTGGACGAGGTGCAGTCGAAGGAACTGTTGAAAGCGCTGGGAATCCGCGTGCCGGCTTCCCAGGTCGCGGCGCGGGTGGACGACGTCGCCCGGTGCGCGGCGGAACTGGGCCGACCGGTCGTGGTCAAGGGCCTGGCGCGCGGCATTGCCCACAAGAGCGAGCATGGCCTGGTGGCGCTGAACCTCCAGGGCCCCGAAGCCGCCGAGGCCGCCGCCCGGACCATGCAGGAGCGTTCGCCGGAGCTGGACTTCCAGGGCTTCCTCGTCGAAGAGATGGCGCCGCGCGGTGTCGAGGTGGTGCTGGGCATCAAGCGCGATCCGGCGTTCGGGCCGGTGCTGATGTTCGGCCTGGGCGGCATCTCCGTCGAGCTGTTCAAGGACGTGGCGTTCGGGCTGTGCCCGCTGAGCCCCGAAGGGGCCAGGGAGCTGATCTCGAGAACCCGTGCCGCCACGCTGCTGCGGGGCTTCCGGGGGCAGCCCGAGGCGGACGAGGAGGCGCTCGTCGATGCGATGGTCTGCCTGTCGCGCTTCGCTGCGCACCATGCGGACGCGCTGGCCGAAATGGATGTCAATCCTGTTATCGTATTGCCCAAAGGCCAGGGCGTGCTGGCGCTCGACGCGATGATCGCGTGCGACGTGCCGCCACCCGCGAACACGCATTGAACCGCTGGCTTCGCCGCGCCGCCGGCGGCTGGCCGCACACCATTCGAGGACCGAGATTGGGCAAGCCCATCTATGTAGAGCTGGCGGAGACGCTGCAGCAGCAGATAGCTTCAGGGCAGTATCCGGTGGGAGGGACGCTGCCCCCCGAGATGGTCCTGTGCGAGATGCACGGCGTCAGCCGCTTCACGGCGCGCGCGGCGCTGGCCGCCTTGCAGCGCCAGGGCTACGTGACCCGCAAGCCCCGCGTGGGCAGCGTGGTGCTGGCGCGCAATCCGCAGGAAACCTACAGTGTGCAGACGAACAGCGCCAGCGATGTGCTGCGCTTTTCGTCGATCTCCGAGCTGCACTTGGTGAACACCGAGGACGTCGTGGCCGACGCCCCGCTCGCGCGCGAGCTGGGGTGCGGCATCGGCGAGGCCTGGATCAAGGTGTCCACCTACCGCGACTCGCCCGATACCAAGGTGGCGGCGTCCTGGACCGACTTCTACCTGCGCCCGGAGCACCGGAGCATCGTTCCCCTCATCGGCCACAAGCGCGGCTCGGTATGGCAGTTCCTGAGCGAGCTGCAGCAGCACCCGATCGACCGCATCGAGCAGACGGTCGAAGCCTGCAAGATTCCCAAGGATGTCGCCGCCATCCTGGGCGTGCAGCCCAAGAGCCCCGCGCTGCGCGCGGTCTACCGCCTGCACGGCGAGGGCGACCAGGGGCGCTTCTACGTGGCCATCAGCCTCTATCCGGAAGGGCGGTTCCGCCTGTCCCAGACCCTGCGGCTCGACCGCTAGAAGCGCCGCAGCAGGGCCTGCCGCAGCAGGCGCGAGGCCCGGTCGCGGATCTGCAGCGGGCTGTGGCCCGGCCGGGGCCGCGCACGCGCGTCGGCACACGCGGCCAGGAAGTCGTGCAGAAGCGGCGAGTCGTCCAGCGCCGAACCGCTTGCGGCGCGGAACTCCGGGTGCCACTGCGTGGCTGCGATGTAGCCGCGCCCATGGCGCGGGTGGCGGCGGATGGCCTCGGGCACGGCGTCGGGGTAGCTCCAGGCCTCGATGTCGAAGCCCGGCGCAAGGTTCTTGATGCCCTGGTGGTGGATGCTGTTGACCGTCACGCGCGGCTGGCCGGGGTACAGGCGCGCCAGGCGCGAACCCGGCACGATGTCCACCTCGTGGAAATGCTGGTCGTAGGTGCTGGCGTTGCGGTGCTGCATGGCGCCGGGGTGCTGCGTCTCGATGTCCTGGTAGAGCGTGCCGCCGAAGGCCACGTTGATGAGCTGTAGGCCCCGGCACACGCCGAAGATGGGCTTGCCCTCCTGCTCGAAGGCCTCGACCACGGCCAGGTCGTACAGGTCGCGCACACGGTCACCCAGCCAGGCGTCCTTGAGCGGCACTTCGCCGTAGCTGCCCGGCCACACGTCGGCGCCGCCGTGCATGACCACGCCGTCGAGCCACTCCGCGTAGTGCTTGAGGGTCACGTCGCCACGCGCCGTCTCGCCCGTGGGGCAGGGCACCATGACCACCAGCGCGCCGGCCGACATGATCCAGTGCGCGATGGACTGCTCCACGTACTGCAGGGTCTTGTTGGTGAACAGCGGCCGCGCGGGGTCGGCATGCGAAAAACAGGCCGATAGGCCGATCTTGAGGCGGTGAGAAAAATTCATCGTCAAGGGCACTTTCGTGATCTATTGTGCGGCCGGGCGTGCGGCTCGGCTGTAGGAACAGGCCGCCGCGACGGGATAATTTCACCCAACAGGGCCATGCGGCCTATTCGAACACCAGAGGGGACCCCCATGCCAACCATCGCCCTGCGTCTGAGCGCCTGCAGCCTGGCCTGCGCGCTGGCCTGGCCCTGCACCGCGCCGGCCGCCGTGCCGCCGGGCGCCGCGGCCGAGATCCTGAGCCTGCAGGGCCTGGGCGACCAGCGCCCGGCCGCCGCCACGCAGTGGCAGCCCGCGCGCGCCGCGCAGCCGCTGGCGGCGGGCGACTCCGTGCGCACGCGCGAGGCCGCCAAGATGGCCGTGCTGTTCGCCGACCAGACGCAGGTGCGCCTGCACCAGAACACCACACTGCAGGTCAAGTCGCTCGCTACGCCCGCGCAGCCGCTGACCCGCCTGGTGCTGGATGCGGGCCGCGCCTGGGCGCAGACCAAGCGCGCCGACGGCTCGCGGCTGGAGGTGCAGACGCCCGCGGCCGTGGCCGCCATCCGCGGCACCGACTGGGACCTGGAGGTGGGGCCGGACGGCCGCACCGTGCTCACCGTGCTCTCGGGCGTGGTGGAGCTGTCCAACAACCAGGGCCAGGTGCGCGTGGCGGCCAACGAGGCCGCGCTGGCCGAGGTGGGCAAGGCCCCCGTGCGCCTGGTGCTGAGCCGTCCGCGCGACCGCATCCAGTGGGTCAACGCCCTGCGGGCCGACCCCGCGCCGCACCTCGCGGCCGAGCCCCTGCCCGCGCCGCTGCAGCCCCTGCAGCAGGCGCTGCAGGCGGGCGACGCGGCCCGTGCCCGCACGGCGCTGGATGCCGCGCGCACCGCGCTGCCGCCTGCCTGGCAGGCCGCGGCCGAATCCGCCGTGCTGCTGGCCGAGGGTGATACCGCCGCCGCGCGCCAGCGCCTGCTGGCCCAGACCCGCGCTGCGCAGGAGGGCACGCCCGCCGCCGCGTGGCTGATGCTGTCGGATCTGCAGCTCATGGACGGCGACAGCGCCGCCGCCGAGGCCACGCTGCGCGCCGGCCTGCGCCAGCGCCCGGGCCACGGCGCGCTCACCGCGCAGCTCGCACGCGCGCAGCTGCTGGCCGACCGGCTGGACGACAGCAGCCGCACCCTCGCGGGCCACGAGGCCGCGCAGGACCTGGCCTTGGCGCTGGTGCGCGCGGAACTCGCGCGCCGGCGCGGCGACGCGCCCGCCACCCTGGCGCAGTACACCCAGGCCACGCAGGTCGCGCCGCAGGACGCGCGCGGCTGGCAAGGCCTGGGCAGCGCCCAGGCCGAGCGCGAGGACACCGTGCCCGCGCGCCGCCACCTGCAGCAGGCGCTGGCCCTGTCCGCCCGCGCGCCGGGCGCGGCCGGCGAGCTGGGCACGCTGGAGACGCTGGCCAACCGCTTCGACCCGGCCCAGGACGCCTTCGCCCAGGCGCTGGCCGCCAACCCGGCCGACTACGTGGCCTTGACCGGCCTGGGCCTGCTGCACCTCAAGCGCGGCGAGCCCGCGCAGGCGCTGGACGCCTTCCTGCGCGCCGGCGTCATGGAGCCGCGCTACGCCCGCGCCAAGACCTGGACGGCCGTGGCCTACTACCAGCTCGGCCGCCATGCAGACGCCGTGGGCGCGCTGGAGCAGGCCATCGCGCTCGACGACAAGGATCCCGTGCCCCACCTGCTGCTGGCGCGCATCCACACCGACCTATTTCAGCCCGGCGACGCCGTGGCCGCCGCGCGCGAGGGCGTGGCGCGCATGCCCTACCTCAAGTCGCTCAACCAGATCGCCAACGACCAGCAGGGCAGCGCCAACCTGGGCGCGTCGCTGGCCTTCTTCGGCCTGGAGGACTGGGCGCTGGAGCTGGCCCAGCAGAGCCATTACCCCTACTGGGGCGCGAGCCACCTGTTCCTGGCCGACCGCTATCCGGGCGAGTTCAACAAGAACTCCGCCCTCATGCAGGGCTTCCTCACCGATCCCATGGCCTTCGGCGCCAGCCAGCGCCACTCCTCGCTGCTGCAGCAGCCCGGCGTGCACGGATCGGCGGGGCTCACGCTGGAGAAGGAGTTCCACCACCGCAGCATGCCGGCCGTCACCCTCAACGGCATGGACAACCGGCACGTGCCCGTATCGTGGTTCCTCAAGGCCCAGTCCCTCAACAGCCGCGAGCCCATCGACGTGGGCGTGTCCGACGCGCCGGCCATGCGCGACGAGTCCGGCCCCGGCGACACCCGCGCCGAGGTCTACACCCTGGGCCTGGGCCTGCAGCCCACCGAGCGACTGAACCTCTTCGCCTACGCCAGCCATTTCGACATGCGCCTGCGCGGGCGCAACCAGATGGACCTGCTGGGCCTGGGGCAGGACTACGAGCACACGCGCATGGACCACACATTGCGCCAGGGCGCGGCGGGCCTGTCGTACCGCTGGAGCCCGGTGGAGCAGACCTGGTTCAAGCTCGGCCGCAGCCTGGAGCACACCACGGCCGCCAATGCCCCCGCGCTGTTCGTCAACCCGCCCGTGGCCGGCGTGCTGGGGCTGGCGGCCGATCCCGCGCGGCGCCTGTCGGAGCTGCAGGTGCGCCACACGCTGGATGCCGCGCCCGGCACCCGCCTGGGCGCCACGCTGGAGCACGCCGTCGAGAAACAGACCAGCATCGTGGAAGGCTACGGCCCCGTCTACGGCGCGGCCGGCCTGGCCGACGTGATGCTGTTCGCCGGCCAGAACCGCATCGACCGGCGCTACAGCAGCCTCACGCTGGCGCTGCAGCAGGCGCTGTCGCCTGCTGCCACGCTGGACGCGGCCCTGGGCTGGCAGCGCATACGCCACCGCGTGCAGGGCGAGAACATGGTGGCCCTGGTGGCCGCGCAGGCCGTCGTGACCGACACCGCCACGCGCCACGACACCGAGCACACCTTCACCCCGCGCCTGGGCCTGGTGTGGCGCCCGGCGGCCGGGGCCACGCTGCGCGTGGCCTACCAGGACTGGCAGCGGCCCCTGTCCACCGCCACCCTGGCCGGCGTGGAAACCGCCGGCATTCCCGTGGAAGACCGCCTGGTGCAGGCGGGCGGTCGCCAGCGGCGCAGCGTGGCGCAACTGGGGCTGGAGCTGGGCGAGCGCACCTACGCCACGCTGCGCGCCGACCACCTGCGCATCGCCAACCCCGGCACCGTGGGCGTGGACCTGCGCACGCCCTCCATGCCGTTCCTGGAGGAGCTGCGCAACCAGCAGACCGTCAACCTGTCCACCGCCGACGTGCTCGAAGGCTCGCCGGACTTCGAGCGCGGCACCCTCAGCGTGCTGGGCGCGGGCGTGAACCACCTGTTCAGCCGCCACTGGTCCGGCTACGCCAAGTACCTCTACCAGCACAGCCGCAGCAGCTACGTGCAGGGCAGCTCGGGCGACGTGCTATCGGGCCGGCAGGTGCCCTTCGTGCCGCGCCACACTGCCGTGCTGGGCACCACCTGGGCCGGCGCCCAGGGCTGGTACCTGAGCGCACGCGCCGTCCACCGCTCGCAGCGCTTCGAGGACAAGGAGAACCTCACCCGCCGGCCCGCCGGCTGGGGCCTGGACCTGCTGGCCTACTGGGAGACGGCGGACAAGCGCTGGATCGTCGGCGTGGCGGCGCTCAACCTGTTCGCGCCCTCGTCGCCGCGCTACTCGGAGCGGTATGTCATCGACGCGCGCTACCGCTTCTAAAACATGGGCGGTGGCTCTCCTGGCCCTGGCATTGGTCTGGGCCGCGAGCTTCACGCGCGTCTGGCATGCGCTGGAGTTCAAGAGCTTCGACCTGCTCGCCACGGTCACGGCGCCCGGCCCCTCGCCGCTGCCCATCGTGGTCCTGGCGATCGACGAGCCCACCTTCCAGCAGCTCGGCCAGGCATGGCCCTTCCCGCGCAGCATGCATGCGCAGCTGCT
This sequence comes from Acidovorax sp. MR-S7, assembly GCF_000400995.2. Classification (GTDB taxonomy): domain Bacteria; phylum Pseudomonadota; class Gammaproteobacteria; order Burkholderiales; family Burkholderiaceae_C; genus MR-S7. The sequence continues at coordinate 38,372 of NZ_DF238944.1, forward strand.
GGAGCGCCTGCGTGCCGACGGCGCGGCGGCCGTGGGCTTCGACGTGCTGTTCTCCGAGGCCTCGCGCGAGGAGGAGGACGCCGCCTTCGCCGAGGCCATCGCCCGCTTCACCCGGCAGGCCGCGCCCGTGGTGCTGGCCTCGGCGCGCGAGCGGGCCGACAACGCCAACGCCGACCTGTGGGTGCAGGTGCTGCCGCTGGCGCGCTTCGCGCAGGCCGGGGCGATCGCGGGCGAATCCATGGTGCAGCCGGACGACGACTTCGTCGTGCGCCGCGCGCACCACCACGCGGGCAGCTTCGCCGCGCGCATGGCCGCGCTGGCGGGCGGCGGGGCGCCGGACGGCACGCAGGAATACATCGTCTACCGAGGCCCGCGCGGCACCTTCGACACGCGCTCGTACTACCAGGCGCTGCTGCCCGGCCTGCTGCCGCCGGGCTTCTTCAAGGGCAAGACCGTGCTGGTGGGCCGCTCCGCACTCTCGGCCGTGGAGCTGTCGCACGCGCAGGCCGACCTGTTCAACTCGCCCTTCGCGGCGCTGGGCGGCGAGCGCCTGTTCCCCGGCGTGGAGCTGCAGGCCACGCTGATCGACAACCAGCTCACCGGCGCCGGCCTGCGCGGCGTGCCCGAGGGCTGGTCGCTGGCGCTGGTGGGCGCGGCCTGTGCGCTGCTGCTGGCGGCGGGGCGGCGTCTGCACCCGGGTGCGGCCGCCGCGCTGGCCGCCGCGCTGGCGGCGGGCGTGGCGCTGCTGTCGTGGGCGCTGTTCGCGCGCGGGCTGTGGCTGGCGCCGCTGTTTCCCATGGCCGCCGTGCTCGCGGTCTATGGCGCGATGGCGCTGGCGGCCTACGCGGCCACGCGGCGCCACGCGCGGCTCACGCGGGCCATGTTCGCGCAGTACGTGCCGCCCACCGTGGTCGAGCGCCTGGTCGCCCAGCCCCACCTGCTGCGCCTGGGCGGCGAGGCGCGCGAGGTGACGCTGATGTTCACCGACCTGGAGGGTTTCACCACCCTGTCCGAGCTGCTCAGCGCCGAGCAGACGGTGGAGCTGCTCACGCTCTACTTCAACACCATGACTCCGCTGATCCACGCCACCGGCGGCACGGTGGACAAGTTCATCGGCGATGCCGTCATGGCCTTCTGGGGGGCGCCGCTGGACGACGCCCACCATGCCGAGCACGCCGTGCGCGCCGCCCTGGCCATGCGCCAGGCCATGGAGGGACTGGCCGGGCGCCTGCGCGAGCGCGGCCTGCCGCCCGTGCACATGCGCATCGGCCTGCACACGGGCCGCGTGGTGGTGGGCAACGTGGGCTCCGAGCAGCGCTTTTCCTACACCGCCATCGGCGACGCGGTGAACCTCGCCGCGCGGCTGGAGGGGGCCAACAAGGCCTTCGGCACGCACATCCTGATGTCGGGCTCCACGGCCGAGCGGCTGCCGCCCGAACTGGGCCTGCGCGCGCTGGACGACGTGATCGTCAAGGGCCGCAGCGAGCCCGTGCGCGTGTTCACCCCGTGCGACGACGCGCGCGTGCGCGCCCTCAGCCGCGACGCGCTGCAGCACTTCCACGCCCGCCAATGGGCCGAGGCCGGGGCCAGCCTGGACGCCTTGTGTGCGCTGCTGCCCGGCGACCCCGCGGCGACCCGCCTGGCCGAGCGCCTGGAGCAGGCGCGCCGCCTGCCTGCCACGGCCGCCTGGCAGCCCGCTGTGGCGCTCGACAAGCTCTGATGCTTGACCCCTATCAAGCCTTCGTGCCGGAGCACAGGCATGATGGAGGCGTTTTCACGAAAGGAGAAACCATGCAGATCCAGGTGCACACCAACGACCACATCCAGGGCGGCGAATCGCTCGTCCGCTGGGCCCAGGACGAGGCCGCCCAGCGGCTGGCGCGCTTTCGCGAGCACGTGACGCGCGTGGAGGTCTTCTTCTCCGACGTGGACGGCGGCAAGAGCGGCACGGCCGACAAGCGTTGCGTGATCGAGGCCCGCCCCGCCGGCCGCCAGCCCGTGGCCGCGCACGCCGAGGCCGCGAAGGTGGGCGATGCGTTCGCCGCCGCCGCCGACAAGCTGGTGCGCGCGCTGGGCGACGACCTGGAGCGCGCCAAGGACCGCCAGGGCCGCGACACCATCCGCACGGTGTCCTGATAGATGCTTCTGTTTCGATAGCTGCTGGCGCTTGCCTGTCAAGCGCTAGAGCCTGATTTGGCTCATGTCCGAGGGCTGTAGGCGCGCGCGGCGCCTACAGCCCTTTTTCCACCATGTCGAGCAGCCGCTGGGCCACCGCGTCCATCTGCGGGCCCACGGCACGGCCCAGGGGGCCGTCGATGACGAGCATGGCCAGGCCGTGCACGGCGGACCAGGCGAGGAACTCCGCGCCTGGCCGGCGCTCGGTCGGCAGGGCGCCGCTGGCCACCAGGCGGTCGAGCGCGGCGCCCAGCAGCTGGTACGGGTCGAGCCCGCTGGCGCCGGCCTTGTCGCCGCCTCCGGGAGTGTCCGCGCCGAGGTCGCCCGCGGCCGCGAAGGCGGTGTGGAACAGCCCCGTCTCCTCGCGCGCGAAGCGCAGGTAGCCCAGGCCCACGGCGCGCACGCAGGCGCGGGCATGGTCGGCCGCGGGCAGGTCCGGCGGCACGGTGGCCAGTTCCGCCTCCATGGCGCGGGCCACGGCGGCCAGCGCGTGGGCGCGTACGGCCTCCAGCAGGTCCTGCCGGTTGGCGAAATGGCGGTAGGCCGCGTTGGGCGCCACGCCCGCCTGCCGCGTGGCCTCGCGCAGCACGATGGCCTGCGGGCCGCCGGCGCGGGCCTGGGCGATGCCGGCCTCCAGCAGCGCGCGGCGCAGGTCGCCGTGGCGGTAGGTGCTGCGGGTGCGGGCAGACGTGGCCATCAGAACGCGCTGCCGGGCTGCTGCAGGAAGTCCCGCTCCTCGGGCGTGCTGGCGCGCCCCAGCGCGGCGTTGCGGTGCGGGTAGCGGTGGAAGCGCGCGATGATGGCCTCGTGCTGGTGTGCGTAGTCCAGGCTCTCCGCCGCGCCCAGTGCGGTGAACAGGCGCAGCGATTCCTGCTGCACGCGCAGCGACTCGCTGTGCATGTAGGGCATGTAGAGGAAGGCGCGCCGCTGCGGGGGCAGCTGCGCATCCAGGCCCTGGGCTACGGCCTCCTGCGCGAGCGCGAGCGCCATGCCGTCCTGCGCGAAGGCCGCGGGCGCACCGCGGTGCAGGTTGCGCGAGAACTGGTCCAGCACGATGACCTCGGCCAGCCGGCCCGGCGCGTCCGTGCGCCAGTGCCACAGCTCGCCCTGGGCGGCCTGCGCGTGCAGCGCCGCGAAGCGCGTACGGATGGCGGTGTCGAAGGCGTCGTCCTTGGCGAACCATTGCCGGGGCGTGCTCTCGTCGAACCAGAAGCGCAGCACCTCGGCCGCCGTGGCGGCGATGGGGGGCAGGGATGTGTCCATGGGCCAAGTATCGCCTGCCGGCCGGCGCGGCCTGGATGCTTCTGAAAGAATAGCTGCTTGCGCTTGCCCAATAAGCGCTGGAGGCCGATTCGGCTATGAACCCGCGTGGGCGACGAAGCGTTCGAACTCCGGCAGCGGCACGGGGCGCGAGAACAGGTAGCCCTGCGCGTAGTCGCACTGCAGCGCGCCCAGGATGGCACGCTGCTCCGGCGTCTCCACGCCCTCGGCGATGGTCTTGATGCCCAGCTTGTGCGCCATGACGATGATGGCCTCGACGATGATGCGGTCGTTCTCGTCGTGCGCGAGCCCGCGCACGAACGAGGCGTCCACCTTCAGGTAGTCGATGTCGAACTTCTTCAGGTAGGCCAGCGACGAGAAGCCGGTGCCGAAGTCGTCGATGGACACCTCGATGCCCTGCGTGCGGAAGTCCGTCAGGCACTGGCGCACCTGGGGCGAGTCTTCGACCAGCGCGCTCTCGGTGATCTCCAGCGAGATCGACTGCCGCGCGATGCCCAGCGCGTCCAGCCGCGCGCCCCAGTGCGCCACGCCGAAGTGCGGCGAGGCCAGCTGCGTGGCCGATGCGTTCACGCTGATCTGCAGCGGCCGCCCGAGCTGCGCCAGCGCGTCGGCCGCCTGGCCGAACACCCAGTCGCCGATCTCGTGGATCAGGCCCGACTCCTCGGCCAGCGGGATGAACTCCAGCGGGCTCACCATGCCGTGCTGCGGGTGGTGCCAGCGCAGCAGCGCCTCGGCCTTGGCGACCTCGCCCGTGCGCAGGGCGACGATGGGCTGGTAGTGGACCTGCAATTGCCCGCGCGCCAGCGCCTGGCGCAGGTCGCGCATCAGCGCCTGGTGGTGCTCCACGCGCGCGCGGATCGCATGGGTGAAGTGGGCGAAGCGGTTGCGTCCCTCGGACTTGGCGGCGTACATGGCCTGGTCGGCGTACTTCACGAGGTCTTCGTAGGCCTGCGCGTCGCGCGGGAACACGGCGATGCCCATGCTGGCCTCCACGTGCAGCGGCACGTTGCCGATGAACAGGGGCTCGGCCAGCGCGCGGGTGATGCGCGCGGCCAGCTGCTCGATGGGCGCGCACTCGCCCATGCCGGGCAGGATCACGCCGAACTCGTCGCCGCCCAGCCGCGCCACGAGGTCGCCGTGGCGCAGGCAGCCCTGGATGCGCCGGGCCGCCTCGGCGAGCAGCTCGTCGCCCTTCTCATGGCCCAGCGTGTCGTTGACTTCCTTGAAGTGGTCCAGGTCGAGCAGCAGCAGGGCCACCGGGAGCTGCGCCGCTTCGGCGCGCAGCATCTCGGCGCGCAGGCGGTCGCGGAACATGCCGCGGTTGGGCAGGCCGGTCAGGTCGTCGAAATTGGCCTGGCGCCAGATCAGCGCATCCTTGCGCTTCTTGTCGGTCACGTCCTTGAGCACGACGGTGGTGCCGATCTCGCGGTGCACCGCGTCCTCGATGGGCGTGACGGTGATCTCCACGTGCAGCGCGTGGCCGTTGCGGTTGGTCAGCATGCAGGTGTAGCCGTCGGGCAGCGCGCGGCCGATACGGATGCTCTCGCGGCCGCTTTCGTCCACCAGCGGCACCACCTGCTCCAGCGGCCGGTCGAACGACTCCAGCGCGTGCCAGCCCAGCAGCTCCTCGGCCTTGAGGTTCATGAAGCCGATGCGCCCCTGCGCGTTGGCGACGATCACGCAGTCGTTGATGCTCGCGAGGATGGCCGCGTGCGTCAGCTCGGTCTTGCGCAGGTGCGTTTCCACGTGGTGGCGGTGCATGGCCACGCGCAGCGCCAGGGTCAGGTCGTTCTCGCGGAAGGGCTTGAGGATGTAGCCGAACTGCGCGTTGGTCTGCGCGCGCTGCAGCGTCTCGCGGTCGGAGTGGGCGGAGGCGAACACCACCGGCGTGCCCAGGCTGTCGTAGATCTGCTGCGCGGCCTCGATGCCGGTCATGCGGCCCTTGAGGTGGATGTCCATGAGCACCAGGTCCGGGCGGTGGTCCTGCGCCATGTCGATGGCCTCCCGCCCCGTGTCGGCGATGCCCACCACCTCGTGGCCCATGCGGGTGAGGCGGTCGGCCGTCTCCTCGGCGATGAGCGCCTCGTCCTCGACGACCAGCAGCCGCCATGCGCGATCGGTGATGCTCACTCCTCCTCCTTCTTCTGGCGCAGCGGCGCCGTCAGCAGCGCCTCGGTGCCCGGCGCGGCCGGTCGCAGGACGATCTGCCCGTTGATCTGCTTGGACAGCGAGCGCATCAGGCGCATGCCCAGCGAGGTGCCGCCGCCCATGTCGAAGCCCTGCGGCAGGCCCGTTCCGTCGTCGCGCACGCCCAGCGCGAACGTGCCGGGGTCGACCCGGCGCAGCGTCACGTGCAGGGTGCCGCCCTGCGCCAGGCCGTGCTTGATCGCATTGGTGACCAGTTCGTTGAGGATCAGCCCGCAGGGCACCGCCGTGTCGATGCCCAGCAGGATCGGCTCCAGCGCCGTCGTGAGCACGACCGGGCGGCCGTCCAGCCCGTAGCTGGCGACGAGCCGGGCGCTCAGGTTGGCCACGTACTCGGAGAAGTCCACCTCCGCGAGATTGTCGTGGCTGTACAGGCTCTCGTGCACCATGGCCATCGAGCGCACGCGGTCCTGGCTCTGCTGCATGATGGTCTTCATGCGCTCGTCGTGCAGGTAGCTCGACTGCAGGTAGAACAGGCTGGAGATCACCGCGAGGTTGTTCTTCACCCGGTGGTGGATCTCCTTGAGCAGCACTTCCTTTTCCTTGAGCGAATCGAGCAGCAGCTGCTCGGCGCGCTTGCGGTCGGTCACGTCGCGGATGGCGCTGGACACGAGCAGCCCCTCGGCCGTCTCGATCGGGCTCAGGCTGATCTCGATGGGGAACTCGGTGCCGTCCTTGCGCAGCCCGCGCAGTTCCAGCCCGTTGCCCATGGGGCGCGGGTGCGGGCTGGCGAAATAGCCGCTGCGGTGGCTGGGGTGGCGCGCGTGGAAGCGCGCGGGCATGAGCATCTCCACGTTCTGGCCCAGCAGGTCCTGGCGCTCGTAGCCGAAGAGCTTCTCGGTCTGCGAGTTGACGAGCGCGATGCGGCCGTCGGCGCGCACGATCACGATGGCGTCGGGCGCCGATTCCAGCAGCGCCTGGAACTGGCGCTCGGCGCGGCGCCGGTTCGTCAGGTCGGCCACGATCTTGGACGCGCCCACGATGCGCCCCTGCCCGTCGCGCACGGGCGAGACGGTGAGCCAGACCTCGATGAGCCGCCCGCTCTTGTGCACGCGGCGGGACTCGTAGGGCTCCACGCGCGAGCCGTGGTGGATCTGGCGCATGATGCGCTCCTCCTCCGCCCGCATGGGCTCGGGGATGAGCACCGAGATGTGCCGCCCCGTGATCTCGGCGGCGGTGTAGCCGAACATGCGCTCGGCCGCGGGGTTCCAGCTCTGGATCGTGCCCTGCAGGCTCTTGCCGATGATCGCGTCCGTGGCTGACTCGATGATCGCCGCGAGCCGGTAGCGCTCCTCTTGCGCCCGCACGCGCGAGGTGATGTCGCGGATCGCGCTGACCACCAGCGTGCCGTCCTCGGTCTCCAGCGGGCTCAGGCTGATCTCGATGGGGAATTCCGCGCCGTCCTTGCGCAGGCCGTGCAGCTGCATCTCCTCGCCCATCGGGCGCACGCGCGGGTTGGCATGGTAGCCCTGGCGGTGCGCGGGGTGGTGCGCGCGCAGGCGCTCGGGGATGAGGATCTCGATCGGCTGGCCCAGCAGCTCCTCGCGCCGGAAGCCGAACAGCCGCTCGGTCTGCGAATTCACCAGCACGATGCGGCCCTGCGCGTCGACGATCACCATCGCGTCGGGCGCGGATTCCAGCAGGCCGCGGAAGCGCTTCTCGGCCTGCTGGCGCTCGGTCACGTCGCGCACCACGCACAGCGCCGCCATGCCCGCATCCGTCGCGATGGGGCTGAGCATCACGTCCACCGGGAACTCGCTGCCGTCCTGGCGCCGGCCCGACAGCTCCAGCCCCGCGCCCATGGGCCGCGAGTGCGGCGCCGCGAAGTAGCGCTGGCGGTAGCCTGCATGGCGCGGCGCGAAGCGGCCGGGGATCAGCGTGTCGACGGGCTGCCCGTCCAGCGCGCCCGGCGCGAAGCCGAAGAGCTGGCAGGCGCGCGTGTTGGCCTGCACGATGCGCCCGTCCTCCGCCACGACCAGCAGGCCATCGGGCGAGGCCTCGAAGATGTGGCGGTAGAAGTCCATCGCGTGCCCTCGCGCCTCAGCGTGGCGGCAGCAGCCGGAAAACAGGAGATGCCTGGGCGGTGACCGGATGGTACGGGCGCATGGGTGACTCGCTGGGACAGGGGCCGCCCAGGGGGCGGGGGGAGCAAGCAGCCTGCAACGCTTGCTTGCATTGGACACAACTGTAGCGATTTCCGGACCGTTCTGATCCGCGTTAAGGATATTTGACGGCGCTCCGGGGGCTTGCGTATGCAAAAACAGGGGTGGCGCCGCCAAAAAAAACGCGCCCCGCAGGGCGCGTTTCTAGCAACGGGAGCGTGGGCTCACTTGCTGGCCATCACGCGGACCATCTCCAGGCACTTGTTGGAGTAGCCCCATTCGTTGTCGTACCAGGCGACGAGCTTCACGAAGGTCTTGTCCAGCGCGATGCCGGCCTCGGCGTCGAACACCGAGGTGCAGGTCTCGCCGCGGAAGTCGGTGGCCACCACCTTGTCCTCGGTGTAGCCCAGCACGCCCTTGAGGGCGCCTTCGGACTGGGCCTTCATCTCGGCCTTGATCTCGTCGTAGCTGGCTTCCTTCTCCAGCTCCACCGTCAGGTCCACCACCGACACGTCGGAGGTGGGCACGCGGAAGGACATGCCGGTCAGCTTCTTGTTGAGCGCGGGGATCACCACGCCCACGGCCTTGGCGGCGCCGGTGCTGCTGGGGATGATGTTCTCCAGGATGCCGCGGCCGCCGCGCCAGTCCTTGTTGCTGGGGCCGTCCACGGTCTTCTGCGTGGCGGTGGCGGCGTGCACGGTGGTCATCAGGCCGCGCTTGATGCCCCACTTGTCGTTGAGCACCTTGGCGATGGGCGCCAGGCAGTTCGTAGTGCAGGAGGCGTTGGAGATGATGGCCTGGCCCGCGTAGGTCTGGCAGTTCACGCCGAAGACGAACATGGGCGTGTCGTCCTTGGAGGGAGCGGACATCAGCACCTTCTTGGCGCCGGCGGCCAGGTGCTTCTCGGCGCTGGCCTTGTCCAGGAACAGGCCCGTGGACTCGATCACGATGTCGGCGCCGACCTCGTTCCACTTCAGGTTGGCGGGGTCGCGCTCCTGCGTCAGGCGGATCTTCTTGCCGTTGACGGTGAGCGTGTTGCCCTCGACCGATACTTCGCCCTTGAAGCGGCCGTGCACCGAGTCGTAGCGCAGCATGTAGGCCAGGTATTCGGGCTCCAGCAGGTCGTTGATGCCGACGACCTCGATGTCGGAGAAGTTCTGCACTGCCGAGCGCAGCACGTTGCGGCCGATGCGGCCGAAGCCGTTGATGCCGATCTTGATGGTCATGGTCAATCTCTCCTCAAAGTTGCAATGTCGAAACCGGGGGATTCATTTCGCGCGGCGCAGCGCGGCCTGCACCGTGTCGGCCACGTTCTCGGCCGTGAAGCCGAAGTGCTTGAACAGCACGCCGGCCGGCGCCGACTCGCCGAAGGTGTCGATGCCCACCACGGCGGCGCAGCCGTACTTCCACCAGAAGTCGGTCACGCCCATTTCCACGGCGACGCGCGGCAGGTTGGCGGGCAGCACCAGCTTCTTGTACTTCGCTTCCTCGCGGTCGAAGGTCGTGGTGCTGGGCATGGAGACCACGCGTACGGCGATCTTGCGCTCGGCCAGGAGCTTCTGCGCGGCCAGGGCGAGCTGCACCTCGGAGCCGGTGGCGATGATGACCGCCTGGGCGCGTTTCTTGAGGCCGATGTCCTTGGGCTCGGAGAGGATGTAGGCGCCGCGCGAGATGTCGCCCAGGTCGCTCTTGGGTGCGTAGGGCAGGTTCTGGCGCGAGAGAAGCAACGCGGTGGGCTTGTCGCGGTTGGACAGGGCCACGCTCCAGGCCACGGCCGTCTCGGCCGTATCGCCGGGGCGCCACACGTCCAGGTTGGGGATCAGGCGCAGGCTGGCCGCGTGCTCGATGGACTGGTGCGTGGGTCCGTCCTCGCCCAGGCCGATGGAGTCGTGCGTGAACACGTGGATCACGCGCTGCTTCATCAGCGCGGCCATGCGGATCGCGTTGCGGCTGTAGTCGCTGAACGTGAGGAAGGTGCCGCCATAGGGGATGTAGCCGCCGTGCAGCGCGATGCCGTTCATGACCGCGGCCATGCCGAACTCGCGCACGCCGTAGTTGATGTGGCGTCCGCCAATCTTGAAGGTCTGCTCGCCCAGCACCACCTCGGTCTGCACCACGTGGCCCTGCTCGTCGAAGCGCAGCGCGGGCGTGCTCTTGGTGTTGGTGAGGTTGGAGCCGGTCAGGTCGGCGCTGCCGCCCAGCAGCTCGGGCAGGCGGGCGGTGAAGGCCTCCAGCGCGATCTGGCTGGCCTTGCGGCTGGCCACGGTCTCGGCCTTGGTGTGGGCGGCCACCACGGCGTCCACGGCGGTCTGCGCGAAGTGCTTGGGCAGGTCGCCCGCCATGCGGCGCGTGAACTCCGCGGCCTGCTCGGGGAAGGCGGCGGCGTAGGCGGCGAAGCGCTCATTCCACTCGGATTCGGCGGCGGTGCCGGCGTCCTTGGCGTTCCAGTCGGCGTAGACCTCGGCGGGGATCTCGAACGGCGCGCTGCTCCAGCCCAGCGCGCTGCGCGTCAGGGCGATTTCCTCGGCGCCCAGCGGCTCGCCGTGCGCCTTGGCGGTGTTGGCGCGGTTGGGCGAGCCCTTGCCGATGGCCGTCCTGCAGACGATGAAGCTGGGCTTGTCGGCGCTGGCCTTCGCGCTGGCGATGGCCGCGGCCACGGCGTCGGCGTCATGGCCGTCCACGGGGCCGATCACGTTCCAGCCGCAGGCGCGCAGTCGCGCGGGCGTGTCGTCCACGAACCAGGGGGCCACCTGGCCGTCGATGCTGATGCCGTTGTCGTCGTAGAGCGCGATCAGCTTGTTCAGCTTCCACGCGCCGGCGAGCGAGATCGCCTCCTGGCTGATGCCTTCCATCAGGCAGCCGTCGCCCAGGAACACGTAGGTGTGGTGGTCGACGATGGCATGGCCGTCGCGGTTGAACTCGGCGGCCAGCAGCTTCTCGGCCAGCGCGAAGCCCACGGCGTTGGTGATGCCCTGGCCCAGCGGGCCGGTGGTGGTTTCCACGCCGGGGGTGATGCCGTGCTCGGGGTGGCCGGCCGTCTTGCTGTGCAGCTGGCGGAAGTTCTTCAGCTCCTCGATGGGCAGCGGGTAGCCCGTGAGGTGCAGCAGCGCGTACAGCAGCATGGAGCCGTGGCCGTTGGAGAGCACGAAGCGGTCGCGGTCGGCCCACTGTGGGTTCGCGGGGTTGTGCCGCAGGTGGCGGCCCCACAGCGCCACGGCCATGTCGGCCATGCCCATCGGGGCACCGGGGTGGCCGGAATTGGCTTGTTGAACGGCATCCATTGCGAGTGCGCGGATCGCATTCGCCATTTGTTGAGAGTTGGCCATGAAGAGGGGGCGCCGCGCGGCGGGCGCGAGTTGTCTAGCAAAGCCCGCGATTTTACCGGGGCCCCCGCCGCAACAGGATTCTTGACAATCGGAGCCGGTATGCCGCCCGATACTCGGGGCTTCCGCAACGACCTCAGGAAGGGAACCGACCGCCATGAAGAAATCCATCACCCGCGCCCTCATGACCGCCGCCTTCGCAGGCGCCACCCTGGGCCTGCTGGCGGGCTGCTCCGTCGCGCGCAAGCAGGAAACCGTGGGCGAATACATCGACGGCTCGGCCGTCACCACCGCCGTGAAGGCCCAGCTGGCTAACGACCCCGCCACGTCGGCCGCCGCCATCCACGTCAAGACCATCGACGGCGGCGTCGTGCAGCTGTCGGGCTTCGCCAAGTCGCAGGCCGAGAAGAACCGCGCGGGCGAGGTGGCACGCTCCGTCAAGGGCGTGACCGAGGTGCGCAACAGCCTCATCGTCAAGCCCTGAAGAGTCGTTCAGTCAAAAAGGCTGCCTGCGCTTGTCTGGCAAGCGCGGGCAGCTATTGTTTTTGATGAGGAGGCTCCAGGCTACCGCCCGGTGAAGACCGGGCGCCGCTTCTCGGCGAAAGCCCGGGCGGCTTCGCGGAAATCCTCGCTGCGGTCGGCGCGCAGCACCATGGCGTCGAGCGATTCGCGCTCCTGTTCCACGCGGCCTGCCAGCACGGCGTTGAGCTGGGCCTTGGAGCCGGCGATGGACAGCGGCGCGGCCTGCGCCATGCCCGCGCCGAACGCGAAGGCCGCCTCCACCGCATCGCCATCGGCGAGAGTGTCGAGATAGCCCACGCGGTGCGACTCGGCGGCGTCGTACAGCGCGGCTTCGTATACCCAGCGGCGCGCGTTCGACGCGCCGATCAGCCATGCCAGGCGCTGCAGCTGGACCGTGGGGTACACCAGCCCGAGCTTGGCCACCGGCACGCCGACGCGCGCGGTGGCGTCTCCCACGCGGAAGTCGCAGCACATGGCCAGACTGCAGCCGCCGCCCACGCAGACGCCGGAGACCGCGGCGATCACCGGCTTGGGCGCGGCCTGCACGGCGGCATAGCACTCCTGGATGCGCGCGCGCCACACGTTCTTTTCCACCTCGTCGGTGACGGCGGAAAACGCCACCACGTCGTCGCCGGCGCAGAAATGGCCGCCCGCGCCCGTGAGCACGATGAGCTTGACCGAAGGGTCGGCGCCGAGCGTTTCGAACGCCGCCTTCAGGTCGGTCCAGGCCGCGAAGTCGCAGGCATTGCGCCGGTGCGGCCGTGCGATGGAGACCAGGGCGCGGCCCTCGCCGCGATGCTCGATACGGATGTCTGATGCAGAGGCCATGTCGTCAATCCGCCTTGATGGAGCTGCTCTGGATGAGCTTGCCCCACTGGGCCAGCTCCTGGGACAGGCGCTGGATCGCCTCCTGCGGCGTGGAGGCGGCGCGCTCGATGCCCAGCGTCTGGAAGCGCGCCTGCACGTCGGGCATCTGCAGGATCTTGGCGATCTCGTGGTTCAGCCGCTGCACCACGGGCTGGGGCGTGGCCGCCGGGGCCAGCACGGCGTAGACGGACGCGACCTCGAAGCCGGGGTAGCCGGCCTCGCGCGTGGTAGGCACGTCGCGCAGCGCACCGATGCGCTCGCGCGTGGTCACCGCCAGGGGGCGCAGCTTGCCGGACTTGAGGTTGGCGACGGCCGTGGGCACGGTGGCGAACATCAGGCTCAACTGGCCGGCCATCAGGTCGGTGATGGCGGGCGCCGCGCCGCGGTAGGGGATGTGCACCATGCTCACGCCCGCCTGCTGCTTGAACATCTCGCCGGCCACGTGCTCGATGGAGCCGTTGCCCGCCGAGCCGTAGTCCATGCCGCCGGGCCGGGCTTTGGCGGCCTTCACCAGGTCGGCCACCGAGCGCGCGGGCAGCGCTTCGTTGACCACCAGCACCAGCGGCAGGTAGCCCACGGTCGAGACGCCCGCGAAGTCCTTGTCGAGGTGGTAGCCCGCCGTGGCGGGGTAGAGCAGCGAGTTCATCGCGTAGGTGGTGACCGGCGCCATCAGCAGCGTGTGCCCGTCGGGCGCGGCCTTGGCGACGAACTGCGCGCCGATGTTGCCCGACGCGCCTGCCTTGTTGTCCACCACCACGGGCTTGCCCAGGGCGTCGCCGAGCTTTTGCGACAGCAGGCGCGCCACCGCGTCCACCGCGCCGCCGGCCGCGTAGCCCACGACCATCGTCACCTGGCGCGAGGGATAGTCCTGCGCGAACGGCGCCGTGCAGGCCAGCGCCGCTGCGCAGACGGCCAGGCAGTGCTTGAGGTACTTTTTCATGGTCAGCTCCGGGGTTGTTCGGCGTCCCATGCGCCGGAAAGGGTACGGGGCAGCTCGTTCTTGCGGATGCGCTGCGTGGGGGTCTTGGGGAATTCGTCGATGAAGGCGACGAAGCGCGGCACCTGGAAGGCCGGCATGCGCGGCCTGCACCAGTCCACCAGGTCCTGCGGCGCCAGTTGCGTGCCCTCGGCCAGGCGCACGAAGAGCTTGAGTTCCTCGTCGCCCAGCTCGCTGGGCACGCCGACCACCGCGCATTCGGCGATGGCGGGGTGTTCGCCGATCACGCGCTCCACTTCCCAGGCCGAGATGTTGATGCCGCGCCGGCGCACCGTGTCCTTCTTGCGCCCGGCGAAGTAGTAGTAGCCGGCCTCGTCGCGCCGCGCCAGGTCACCGCTGCAGAACCACTCGCCGCGCCGCGCGGCCTCGGTGGCCTCCTCGTTGCGGAAATAGCCCAGGAAGTGCAGGCCGGGCACGCGCGCGCGCACGCAGATTTCGCCCGGCTGGCCCACGGGCACCTCGTGGCCTTCGTCGTCGGTGAGCTTCAGGTCGAAGAACGACAGCGGCTGGCCGATGGAGAACTTGGGGCCCTGCGGGTTGACGGTGACGAAGGTGATCATCTCCGACAGGCCGTAGCCCTCGCGCATCTCCACGCCGAAGCGCTGCGAGAACACGTCCCACACCTCGGGCGGGCATCCGCCGCCCCAGGCGATGCGCACCTGGTGGTCGCGGTCGTTGTCCTTTGGCGGCTGCTTGAGCAGCATGGGCAGCACGCCGCCCAGGTAGTGGATGTGCGTGACGCCATGGCGGCGGCACTGGTCCCAGAACTGCGAGGCGCTGAACTTCTCCACCATCGCCAGCGTGAGCTTCTGCAGGATGGCGGCGATGCACACGGCCACGCCCGCGCCGTGGTGCAGCGATTCCCACAGCAGGAACACGTCGCCCGGCTGCGCGCCCGTGAGGCGCAGCGTGCCCATGGGGCCGGCGCGCAGCGTGCGGTCGGACTTGTTCACGCCCTTGGGCGCGCCCGTGGTGCCCGAGCTGGGCGTGAGGGCGATGATGTCGTCCGGCCCCGGCTCCACGGCGGGCGGCGCGCTGTCGGCATGCGCGAGCAGCGCGGCGAAGTCGTCCTGCGCGCCGCCGCGCCACAGCGCCATCTCCACGGCGTTGGCGGGCAGCGCCTCGGCCAGCACCTCGGCATATTCCACGTCGGCAATCAGCGCGCGCGGCGCGAAGGCCTCGAACGGGTAGGCCAGCGACGCGCACTTGAAGCCGGTGTTGACCGGCACGCGCACCAGCCCCACCTTGGCGAGCGCAAGGATCGCCACCAGGTGGTCCGGGTGGCTGGGCAGCATCAGCGCCACGCGGTCGCCGGGCTGCAACCCCCGCGTCAGCAGCGCATTGGCCACGCGGTTCACCTGGGCGTCGATCTCGCCGAAGGTGTGGTCGCGGTCCTGGAACTTGAGCAGCACGTGGCCGGGGTCTTCCTTGGCCCGGCGGTCCATGATGCGGCGCAGCGTCTCGTCGCCGACCGGCGGCATCTCGATCATGGCTGGGCCCCTCCCAGCGCGTGGCCGCGCTCGGCCATGAAGCTCTCCATCTTGCGGGCGGGCTCGCCCGAGGCATAGGACTCGCGGTGCGCGCGGATGGCGGCGTCGATGGTCTGGCGGAAGCCCGCCTCGGTCATGTCGGCGAACCAGGCGCGGTCCAGGCGCATCGCCAGCGGGGCCTTGGCGGCCAGTTGTTCGGCGATCTCCAGTGCCTTGGGCAGCACATCCGCGCGCGGCACCAGGTGGTGGATCAGGCCGATCTCGCGGCACTCCTGCGCGGCCATCATGCGGCCCGTCAGCGTGAGCTCGATGGTGCGCGACATGCCCAGGATCTCCTTCATGATCCACGGCCCCGTGATGCTGGCGATGCCGGAGTTGATCTCGGGCTGGCCCATCTTCACCTCGGCATGGCCCACGCGGATGTCGCACAGCAGCGCCACCTGGAAGGCCGAGCCGGCGGCCGTGCCGTTGAGCGCGGCCACGATGGGCTTGGTCAGGCGCCGCAGCGTGCCGTAGAAGGCTTCCCACTCGCGGATCCAGCTCTCCGCCCGGTCGGCGTCGAAGTCGTGCGCCTCGGCGAAGTCCTGCCCGGCGGAGAACGCGCGCTCGCCCGCGCCGGTCATGACGACCGCGCCGATCGCGGCGTCGCGGTCGTAGTCGCGCAAGGCCGCCACGATCTGGTCGCGCATGGCCTTGTCCCAGGCATTGAGCTTGGACGGTTTGTTGAGCGTGATCAGGCCCACGGGCCCGCGGCGCTCGAGGAGAACGGCGGAAGAGGTCATTGGAGGCGTCGGCTGAACCGGCGTTGGGTGGTGATGCCTCGGAAGAATAGGAAGCGCATAGCATGTCGTCCAATGACAAGTTATGCCGAGTGCATATCCGTCTGGATATACTGGCCGCTGCCAAGCAGGAGACGCCCATGCGCTGGAAGCTGATCGAAACCTTTCGCGCGGTGATGCTCACGCGGTCGATGACGGTGGCCGCGCACGACCTGCACACCTCGCAGCCCAACGTCAGCCGCGCCATCGGGCAGCTGGAGGCAATGGTCGGCTTCCCCCTGTTCGTGCGGCTGGGCGGGCGCCTGACGCCCACGCCTGAGGCCGAAGCGTTCTTCCAGTCGGTGCAGCGCTGGTTCCTCGGCATGGAAGTGCTGGCGGACAGCGCCAAGCAGATCCGCGAAGTGGGCTCGGGCACGCTGCGCATCGGCGCGGTGGCGTCGCTTGCCATGAGCGTCATGCCGGAAGCCATGCACGCGTTTCGCCTGCGGTACCCGGACGCATCCGTTTCCATCCACACGGGCGACTCGGCCACGGTGGCGAAGTGGACCGCGAACCGGTACGTGGACCTGGGCCTGGTGACCAACCTGGATGACACGCCGGGCCTGCAGTCCACGCTGTGGGCCGAGGAAAACGGCGTGTGCATCGTTCCCGAGGGGCACCGGCTGGCGGGCCGGGCCGTGGTGCGCAGCGCCGATCTGGACGACGAAACCTTCATCTCGCTGACCCAGGGCGACGGCACGCGCGCGGTGGTGGACGCGGCGTTCGTGCCCGACAGGCGGCGGCTGACGCTGGATGCGCCCTATTCGGCGGTCATCTGCCGCATGGTGAGCCTGGGGCTGGGCGTGAGCGTGCTCAATCCGCTCGTCGTGCGGCATCTGGACCTGGCCGGCATTCAGGTGCTGCCCTTCGAGCCCCGCGTGAATTTCGCCCGCTACATCCTCATGGCGCAGCAGCAGGCGCCATCCGTACTGATGCGCGTCTTCGTGGAGTGCCTGGACGGCATGTAGCCTGGAACGGGCGCGCCCGCGCAGGGTTCAAGTGAAAAGTGCCTCCAGCGCTTGCCCATCAAGCGCGAGCAGCTATGGTTTTCGAAGTCCGTGCGCAGGCCTGGCGCGGGGTGCATGCCAGTGCGCGCAGCAACCGGGCGCGGTGCTCGCGCTCCACCTGCCGCCAGGGCTGGCCCGTCAGCACGGCCTCCAGCGACCAGAGCAGGGGCAGGCCCACATGGACGTTGGCCGCCTGGGCGCGCACGTAGGCCTCCACGCTGCCCAGCGCGCGCAGCTCCTGCAGCGAATGGATGCCCGCGCGCGCCAGCATATGCCGCGCGAGCGGGTCGAGTCCGGGCAAGGAGGCGGGGGGAGGGGTCATCGGCGGCCGAAGGAAGGGAAACGCGGCCGATTCTGGGCAAACGCCCGTGCGCGCGCCATGCACAGCGCATGCGAAGACTCACATTTGAAGGATTTTCACGATTGCGGCGCGCCCTGCTTGCGGCGGCGCGGCGTTCCGTCATGATGCCGCCATGCCCTCTGCTCCCACCCTGGACCATCTGCGCCGCCACGCCGTCGCGCGCACGCTGTTTGCGCCCACCACGCTGCCGCGTGCCATCGCGCGGCTGGGCTTCGTCCAGGCCGATCCGATCCGCGCGCCGGCCCGCGCGCAGGACCTCACGCTGCGCCACCGCGTGCGCGGCTACCGCACCGGCGACCTGGAGCGGCGCTATGTGCGGCTGGGGCTGGAGGAAGACTTCTTCGTCAACTATGGCTTCCTGCCACCCCGGCACGCGGCGCTGATGCACCCGCGCACGCCGCGCACGGCCTGGACGCCCGAGCGCGAGCGCCAGGCCGCTGCCGTGCTGGAGTTCGTGCGCGCCAGCGGCGCCGTGCATCCGCGCGAGGTCGAGGCGCGCTTCGCCCACGGCAAGGCGAGCAACTGGTTCGGCGGCAGCACCACCGCCAGTGCCCAGCTGCTGGACGCCATGCACTACCGCGGCCTGCTGCGCGTGGCGCGGCGCGAGGGCGGCACGCGGCTCTACGCCGTGCGGACGCCAGCAGAGGACGAGGGCGCCAGCGCAATGGCGCGCATGGATGCGCTGGTGGACCTGGCCGTCGCCAAATACGCGCCGCTGCCCGCCGCCAGCCTGGGCCGGCTGCTGAGCCACCTGCGCGGCGGCGCCCCGCAATGGGCCGCCGAGCGCGCCGGCGCCTTGGCCCGCGCCCGCCGGCGGCTGGCGCATGCGCGCGTCGATGGCGTGGACTGGTACTGGCCCGCCGGCGAGAACCCCGCCGCCGCGCGCTGGCGCCCGCCGCAGGGCGTGCGCCTGCTCACGCCGTTCGACCCGGTGGTGTGGGACCGGCGCCGTTTCGAGCTGCTGTGGGGCTGGGCCTACCGCTTCGAGGCCTACACGCCCGCGCCCCGGCGCCAGCTGGGCTACTACGCGCTGCCGCTGCTGTGGTGCGAGCAGGTGATCGGCTGGGGCAACCTCGCGGTGGTGCAGGGCGGGGCGGGCGCGCAGCTGCAGGCGCAATTCGGCTATGTGGCCGGCCGGCCGCCGCGCGAGGCGGCGTTCCACGCCGCGCTGGACGAGGAACTGGCGCGGATGCGTGCGTTCCTGGGCGTTTGACGGCTTACTTCTTCTTGCGCGCGCGCATCAGCTCCAGGTTCGCGCGCTGCGCGGGCGTGAAGCCTTGCACCGCCTTGGCCGCGCCGGGGGCCTTCTCCACCGCCAGGGCCATGCCCGCGTGCAGAGCCGCCAGCGTGGCGGTGGCGTATTCGGTGGAAGTGAGGCCATGGCGCGCGAGGATGGCGCGCACGCGCGGGTCGGCGTCGAGCTTGCGGGCGATGTCTTCGACCGACTCGTCGTCGTCGTTGCTGTCCTCGTCCTCGCTCTGTTTCTTCTTGGCCGGGGGCAGCTTGTGGGCCTCGGCGGTGGCGGCTTCCATGCGGTCCAGCAGCGCGGGCGTGAGGCGGAAGGTGGCCGGGTCGGCAGCCCAGGCGCTGGTGACGGTGACGACGAGGGCCATGGCGGCGAGGACGAAGAAGGTGAGCGCGCCGGTGATGAGTCGCAGCATGCGGAAGTTCTTTCAGGAAATTGAATGAAAAAACGGCTCCAGCGCTTAGGGAATAAACGCTGGAAGCTATCGAATCAGGAGTGATTCGCTTGGCGGCGCACGCCCGCGAACAGCATCATCGCGGCCAGCAGCATCACGCCCCACTGCGACAGCGTGGGCACCGGCTGCACAGGTCCCGGCCCGGGGCCAGGCCCCGGCCCGGCCGTGGGCGTCACGCTGCCCGTGGGCGGGGCCGAGGTACTGCCGCCCTCGGCGTTCGCCGTCACGGTGAAGGTGTAGGCCGTGCCGTTGGTGAGGCCCGTCACCGTGCAGCTTGTCGCGGGGTACTGCACGGTGCAGCTCGCGCCGCCGGGCTGGGCGGTGACGGTGTAGCTCGCGGGCTGGGGCACGCCGGCTGGGTGGTCCCAGGCGACGGTGACCTGCGCGTTGCCCGGCGTGGCCGTCACGTTGCGCGGTGCGCCCGGGGCGCCGGGCGACGGGGCGCGCAGCTCGAAGACGTAGGCGCTCGAAGCAATCGCGTTGCTGAACACCCGCGCCTGGTACAGCCCCGCGGGCAGCCACGTGGGCAGGGCGCGCGATTCGTAGCTGCCCGCGTCCGACAGTTGCGCGTCCAGCCACGCCACCGGGCCGCCGTCCATGCGCTCCAGGCGCACCAGCGGCAGGTTGCCGGCGGCCTGTGCGGTGCCGCCGCCGCTGCCCTCGCTGTCGCTGGTGAAGCCCGTGCCCAGCAGCACCAGCCGCGATCCATGGTTGATCTGCGTGAAGGCGTTGCCGATGACCGGGCGCGGGCGCGTGGTGGCCTGGGGCTGGATGGCGAGGGGCTGGTCGGGCTGGCCCACGCCGCCGTAGTAGCCGCCCGCCACCAGCAGCTCGCCGCTGTCCAGCAGCGCCACCGCGTGGTGGCGGCGGGTCTGCGGCAGTGTTTGAAAGCTCCAGGTGCCCGCGAGCGGGTCGAACAGCTCCATGCGCGCCGACGCCGCCACGCCGCTGCGCCAGCCGCCCACCACCGCCACGCGGCCGTCGGGCAGCAGCGTGGCCGTGTGGTAGGCGTGCGCCTCGCTCATCGTGGGCACGGGGCCCCAGGTGTCGGTGGCCGGGTCGTAGATCTCGGCGCTGTTCAGGTAGCTGCCGCCGAAGCCGCCCGCGACGAGCACGCGGCCGTCGGGCAGCAGCGTGGCGGTGTGCCCGTTGCGCGCCTGCAGCATGCCGGCCGCGCCCGCCCAGGTGTTCGCCACGGGGTCGTACAGCGCGGCGCTGGCCAGCTGGCCGCTGGCCGACAGGCCGCCCGCCACCAGCACGCGCCCGTCGCGCAGCAGCGTGGCCGAGTGGAAGGCGCGCGGCGCGGGCATGGGCGCGGCGGCCACCCAGCGGTTCTGCGCGGGCTGGTAGACCTCGGCCTGGGCCAGGGTGGATGCGGCGTCGTTCTCCACGCCACGGCCCCCGGCCGCCAGCACGCCGCCGCCGGGCAGCAGCGTGGCCGTGTGGTAGTAGCGCGCCTGCGCCAGGTCGGGCACGGCGCTCCAGGCGTTGGCGCCGGGATCGTACAGCTCGGCGCTGGCCAGCACGCCGCTGCCGCCCAGGCCGCCCGCGGCCAGCACGCGGCCGCTGGGCAGCAGGGTCTGCGTGTGCTGCTGGCGCCAGGGCGCCACGGGCGTGCCCGCGGCGGTCCACGCATCGGCGGAGGGGCTGTAGCGCAGCGGCGGCGTGCCCACGCCGTTGCGCTGGCCGCCCGCCGTCAGCACCGTGCCATCGGCCAGCGGCGTGGCGACGGCGTGGTCCACCGTGGGGCGCGTGGCCAGGTTGCGCGTGGCGGGGGCCGCGGCGGGCCACAGGGTTTCGGGCGCGGACAGCGGACCGCTGGCGCCCAGGCCGCCCACGACCAGCACGCGCCCGCCCGGCAGCAGCGTGGCGGTGTGGCTGGCTCGGGCCTGGGACATGGCTCCGCTGAGAGAGGCGATGTTGGTGGCAGGGTTGTAGTACACGGCGCCCAGGTGCAGGCCGCCGGTGCCGGCGTGGGCGCCGCCGACCATCAATACGCGGCCGTCAGGCAGCAGCGTGGCGCTGTGGCGCGTGCGCTCGCCAATGCCCGCTGCAGCGGTCCAGGTGCCGGCCTGCGGGTCGTAGATGAAGGGCAGGCCGGGCACGGGCGCGCCCCCCGCGCTCTCGCCCCCCGCGACGTACACGCGGCCATCGGGCAGCAGCGTCGCGGTGTGGTGCATGCGCTGCTCGCCAGAGGGCAGCGGCGTGGCCGCGCTCCAGCTGTTGCTGAGGGGGTCGTACAGCGCGTTGTTCACCGTGGCGGCCTCGCCGTTGTCCATGCCCGCTACGACCAGCACGCGGCCGTTGGGCAGCAATGTGGCCGTGTGGTGGCGTGCCCCCAGGCCGGGCATCTGGCCCGCACTGCTCCAGGTGCGGCTGGCGGGGTCGTAGATCTCGGCCGAGCGCAGCGCTGCCTGCCCGGCGCCGCCCTCGCCGCCCGCGACCAGCACGCGGCCGTCGCGCAGCACGGTGGCGGTGTGGTGGCGGCGGGCCACGGCCAGGTCGGGCACGGGGGTGAAGGCGTCGTCCTCGGGGTCGTAGGTGTAGGCCGTGCGCAGCGGCCCACCGGTGGTGCTGGTGCCGCCAGCGACCAGCACGGTGCCGTTGCGCAGCAGCGTACCGGTGTGGCTGCTGCGTGGCTGCGGCAGCGGGGCGGCGGCGGTCCACTGGCCGCTGCCGCCGTCATGGCGCAGCGTGGTGGCCAGGGCGTTGCCGCCCGCATCCTGGCCGCCCGCCAGCAGCACGGCGCCGCCGGGCAGCAGCGTGGCGGTGTGGTGCGTGCGGGCGCCGCTGAAGTCGGCGCCGGGCGACCACTGGGCCTGGGCGGCGGTGGCCAGCAGCAGGCCCAGGGATACGGCGCTGGCGTGCAGCCAGCGCCGCAAGCCCGTGGTGGGGATGGAGGGCATGGTGGAGATCCTTGTGTTGCAAGAAAAAAGGCCGTGGCGCTTATGGGGTAAGCGCTGGCAGCTATCGAATCAGGAGTTCATCGCGCGCGGGGCACGGGACGCCGCCGTGCATCAGGCGGCGAAAGCGGTGGGGTGGCAGTGGTGGCGTGGCGCATGGGGCTCCCTCGGAGGCTGAAACAGCAACGGCCCCGCTGTGCGGGGCCGTTGTGATTCTTCTGAGAGCGGGGTGCGCTGGCGACAGCCGGGCGTGCGGGTTTGGGAGCCCGGCGTGCGCAAGTGCGCGGTGTCAGGGAACCTGCACGGTCACCGCCTCGGACAGCGGCCCCTCGTTGCCCGCCGCGTCGATCATCGCCACCTGGTAGCGGTGGCTGCCGCTGGGCGCCGCCGTGTCGGTGTAGCTGGCGCCTTCGGAGACGGTGGCGATGGCCGCGCCGTCGCGGTACACGCGGTAGCCCGCTGCGCTGGCATGCAGGAACGACTGCTTGACGGCCTGCATCAGCGGGTTGGCGTTCTGCTGCGGCAGGTAGCCGTAGTTCACCGCCCACACCAGCGTGCCGCCCAGGTTCTGCTCGCGTACCCACTTGCCTTTTTCGGCGATGGAGCGTTCGTCCTCGTAGCTCAGGTAGGTGACGGGGGCCACGCTGGCGCGCCACCAGGGTTGGCTGTAGCTGATGTAGCTCTGCTTGGCCACGTCGTCCCAGTGGTACTGCGCGCCGGGTTGGCCGAAGGCGTTGTCCTCGACGAGGCGCTGGTAGTTATTCACGTCGTCGAAGTTGTTGGACTGGCCGGCCATGCCTTCCAGGCTCTGGCGCGGGCCGGTGACGGGCTGGTTGAAGTACAGCCCGTACAGGCCGATGCCGATGCCCAGCTTGGCGCGCGGCACGCCCGCGTTCAGGTACGCCTGCACGGTCGACGCGATAGACGTGGGGTGCAGCGGGCCTTCGCCGAACAGCGGCGAGTGATGCCAGCTCAGCCAGCCCCAGTCGCCGGACATGCCGTAGCTCATCAGGTTGAAGCGGTCCACGGCCTGGGCGATCTCGACGTGCCAGGCGGTGACTTCGTCGAAGTTGACGTTGACCCAGAAGGCGGGCCAGCTGATCTCAAGCGGCGTGGCGCCCTGGTAGCGCGGGCGCTGCTGCGATGCGGCACGCAGCTCGCGCAGCAGGGCCAGGGCCTGGGCGCGGCCTTCGGGGCTGTCCAGCTCTTCTTCCCAGTCGATGTCCACGCCGTCGTAGTTCTTCTGCTCGGCCTTGTCGAGGATCTGGCGGATGAAGCCCGCGCGGATGGCCGGGTTGGCCGTTGCGGCCATGAAGCCCGGGCCGTCGGTGGCCCCGCCGACCATCATCACGGCCTTCACGCCCGCTGCGTGGGCCTGTGCGATGAGCGTGTCTTCCACCTCATGGTGTGCGTTGTCCGCACCCTCCATCAGCTCGCCTGCCTGCCCGCCCAGCGGGCCGGCACCCGGCGCGTAGCGGCCGAAGACGAAGTGGGTCATGGCGCTCATGTCGATGGCCTCGGGCGGGTAGGTGCGCCAGAACCAGCCGGCGTAGTAGCCGTAGACCCATTTGCCGCTCTGGGTGACGGCGTTCCAGCCCAGGCGCACGCCCTGCGGCGTGGTGGTGGCGTTGACGCCGCCCACCTGCGGCAGCGGGTTGACGGCATCCACCGCGACCTGGGCCGTGGCGCTGGCGGTCTGCCCGGCGCCGTTGCTGCAGGTGAGGGTGTAGGCCGTGCTGGCGGCGGGGCGCACCAGCTCTTCGCCCGAGGCCGGGCGCGCGCCGCTCCAGCCGCCCGATGCGGTGCACGAGGCCGCGCCGGTGGCCTGCCAGGCCAGGCGTGCGCTGTCGCCGGGGTTCACGCGCGAGGGCGTGGCGCCGAAGCTGGCGATGGCCGGCGGCGCGGGCGGCGGGCCGCCGCGCACGGTGACGGTGGCCGAGGCGCTGGCGGTGTCGCCCTGTGCGTTGTGGCACATGAGGCCGTAGGTGGTGGTGGCCTGCGGGCGCACGCTGGCGCTGCCGCTGGGGGCCTGCTCGCCGCTCCAGCCGCCGGTGGCGGTGCAGGCGGCGGCATGGTCGACGCTCCAGGCGAGGATGCTGGTGCCGCCGGCGTCCACCGTGTCGGGCTGCGCGGTGAAGGACTGGAACTGGGGTGGCGTGGGCGGCGGCGGGGCGCTGTCTTCCTCCACCACGAGCTGGGCGAGGCCTTCGCCACCGGCTTCGAAATACTCCATGCGCACCGTGTGGCTGCCGGCCGCCAGTGGCACGGAAGCCGTATCCATGGTGATGCCGTGCTCGGTCCAGTTGTCGATCACCTTGCGGCCGCCCACGAAGACACGCACGCCGTCATCGGTGAAAGTGACGAAGCGGGCGTTGCCGCCCGCGAAGGGCAGCGTGGCCGTCCAGCGGGCGGAAAAGCCGTCCACCGGCAGGCGGGCCGGGTCGGGGCTGCCGTGGCTGCCGGCCCAGTAGTGGTCGATGGGCCCGTTCTCGCAGCGCTGCAGCGCGGGAGGCCCCGACAGGGCGGTGTTGGGGAAGTACTCGGCCAGCCACTGGCCGGGCGCGCAGGCCTGGGCGAAGGCGTGCGTGCCCGTCAGCAGCAGCGCGGCGCCTGCCGCGCGCAGCACGTGGCCCGCGCGGCGCGCAAGGGGCCGGCCGGCGGCGCCGGCCGTTCGGGACGAAGGCATGGTGTGGTTCTCCTTGGAAGAAAAAGACGCGGCCGCAGCCGCGTGGAAGTGGCGAATGGGGCCGCGTTGGGGGCGAGTCTGCGCAAGCGGGCATGCGCTGGCGACAGCCGGGCGTGCGGTTTTTCGAGCCCGGCGTTCCCGCGGGGCGTTGCGCCACGAAAAAGAAGAAAAAAAGCCTGCAGTGCAGGTGTATCAAGCGCAGACAGCTATGTTTTTTGACAGTCCGGCCTGTCCGCCGCCGCGCACGCGCTTGAATGCCCGCGCCAGGATGGCGCCGCTGGAGTAGCCCACGGCATCCGCCGCCTGCTGCCACGTGGCGCCCTGCTCGCGCAGCAGGCGCGCGGCCAGGTACAGGCGCCAGCGCGCCAGGTAGCGCATGGGGGGCTGGCCCATCTGCGCCTGGAAGCGCTGGATGAAGGCGGTGCGGCTCATGTGGCACAGCGCGGCCAGCGCCTCCAGCGTCCAGTCCTCTGCGGGCCGGGTGTGGATGGCGTGCAGCGCGGCCAGCAGGCGCGCATCGCGCGCCGGGGGGGCCGCGGCGGGCGCGGCCAGGGGCGCCGCCACGCGGGCGGGATCGCGCAGCCAGGTGAGCGCCAGGTGCTGCATGAGCGCGTTCATGGTCTGGGTGAGGCCCACGCCCCGGCCGCCATGGAGGTCGGCCATCCACGCGACGAGCTGGGCCATGGTGGGCAGCCAGCCGGAGGCGTCGTCCCGGCGCAGCACCAGCACCGGCGGCAGCGCGGCCACCACGGGGTGCGCGGCCAGGCGCGAGGCCCAGTAGAAGCTGCCGCTCCAGGTCTGCCGGGGCGCCTGGCCCAGGGTGAGGTTCAGCGTGGCGCCATGGCGCTCGTAGCCGTGGGCGGCGTAGAGGTCCTCGAAGCGCTGCGCGGGGGCCTGGGCGTCGTTGTAGATGCGATGCCGCCCGGCACGGGGCAGCCAGGCCACGTCGCCCGCTTCCAGTGCCACGGGGGGCGCGCCGTCCCCGTTGCCCAGCCACTGCAGCCATGCGCCGCCGCTGCCCGCCACGTACAGCGGAGCACGGTTGCGGCTGCCGATCTCCATGCACATGTCGGCGCCGAGCTGGAGCTGGAAGTGCAGCAGGGGCCTGAAGGCGATGGCTTCGATGAGCGCGTCCTGGTGGTTGGCAAGGCAATTCATGGAGGGCGCAGCCTAGCGCGGCGCCGCGCGCGGCGCCCCACCCCGCAGGGATAGGGCGCGCCAGGAAGTGCGCGGCGTTGACGCGCGGCGGCCTCGGCCCTAGATTCGCACCCTCGTTCTCGCCTTCGCCCCGCCGCTGCGCATGTCCCCGCCCCGTTCCGCCCGCCAGGCCCTGGCCCGTCTGCACCAGATGGCCGGGCTGGACCTGCAGGGGCCGCAGCTCATCGCGCCGGTGCTGCAGGCGCTGCACGCGCTGGTGCCGTTCGATGCGGGCGGCTACGTCCACGCGGGCAGCGACGGGGTGCTGCAAACCCATCTGGAAGACCCCGGCATCCGTGCGCGGGAGGTGGACTACTTCGACCCGCGCATCCTGCGCAGCGAGGGCCAGATGTTCCATTGCAGCCTGCGCGACCTGGGGCACACGGTGCATCTGGGCAGCGGGCCGCTGCTGCTGGAGCAATTGCTGAAAGTGCCCCAGTCGCGGATGCTGCGCAGCGATTTCTACAACGTGGTGCTGCGCCCCTCGGGCGTGACCGACTGGGCCACGCTGGTGCTGCGCGCGGGCGGCCAGCGGGTGGGCACGCTGATCCTCTACCGCTACGCGGGTGCGCCGCCGTTCACGCGGGAGGAGCTGGACGTGCTGGCGCCGCTGCAGGCCCATTTGGCGCAGGTGCTGCAGCCCGGCGACCTGGATGCGCACGACAGCGAGGTGGTCGCCACCGGCCTGGTCATCGCCACGGACCGGGGCCGGCTGCAATGGGTCTCGCCCGAGGCCGAGACCCTCATGCAGCAGGCCTTCGGCTGGCGCTGGCGCGGCGCCGCGGGCGCGCTGCCCGCGCCGCTGCAGGAGCTGCTGCGGCGGCTGCATGCGCCTGCGCTGCCCGGCGAAGCCCTGCCGCTGCCGCAGATGGAGCTCAGCAACGCGCAGGGCTGGTTCTCGCTGCGCGCCACGCGCATGGCCGCCGCCACGGACACGCAGGGCGCCAGGCAGGCCGTGGCCCTGCACATCACGCGGCGCATGGCGCGCGGCGCGCGCCTGCTGTCGGCGCTGCAGGCGCTCGGCCTGCCCCGGCGCCAGCAGGAGCTGGCCTGGTGGCTGGCCCGCGGCCTGTCCGAATCGCAGATCGCCGAGCGCATGGGCATCAGCGCCAACACGGTGGTCTACCACCGGCGCCAGCTCTACAACCGGCTGGGGCTGCAGGGGCGCCAGGAGCTGCTGGGCAGTTTGCTCACGGGGCGTTGACTTCCTTCGCACGGCGCAGGGCGATGCGGGCAATCCCTTGCTTGACAATGTTTCCGGTGCCAATAAAGTCCGTACAAATAAAAATCCTAGATGGACTGTTCTGTTGGTTTTTGAAAAATTGTCCGGTCTATATTTTTGTCCTGCGGTGACTGCTTTCCGAAGCCGGACATGCTGAAACGCCGCAGGTGCCCATTCCCGAAAAATGGACAGAGGAGCCGCCCCGATGCAGCGTAGAAAGACAGCCACATTGCTTCTCTCCATGGCAGCGATGCTTGCAAGCACTGCCTGGGCCGAGGCGTTTCCCAGCAAGCCGGTGACCATCGTCGTGCCTTTCGCGCCGGGCGGTTCCGCGGACAGCCTGGCGCGCTTGCTGGGCAACGGCATGTCCAGGAAACTGGGCGTGCCCGTGGTGGTGGACAACCGCGTCGGCGCGTCCGGACAGATCGGCGCATCCGCGGTGGCGCGCAGCCCGGGCGATGGCTATACCTTGCTGATGACGACCAGTTCGGTGCAGGTGATCGGGCCTTTGATGGTCTCCAACCTGACGTGGGACCCCGTGCGCAGCTTCACTCCCATCCGCCTGGTCGCCATGCAGCCCCAGATCCTTGTCGCAAGCCATGAGATGAAGGCGGGCAGTCTCGGCGCGGTGCTCGACATCGCGCGCAGGAATCCCGGCCAGCTCAATTTCTCGTCGCTCGGGCCGACGACGAACCAAGCCGTCAGCATGATGTACTTGAACACGCGCGCCGGCGTGAAGATGACCCACGTGCCTTACAGCTCCGCAGCCACGATGTACCCCGACATCGTGAGCGGACGCATCGACCTGACGCTGGACACCATTCCGAATGCGCTGCCTTTCCTGCAAAAGGGGTCGGTGCGCGCGCTCGCGGTCACCTCCGCCCAGCGCATCCCCACGCTGCCCGACGTTCCCACCGTGGCGGAGGCTGGCGTGCCGAACTTCCAGGCCATCGCATGGTTCGGCGTGGTCGGCCCGGCCGGCATCGCGCAACCCGTGCTGGACAAACTGTCCGTCGCCTTGAACGAAGCGCTCGACAGCCCGGACTATGCGAACTGGCTGCGCACCAATTCCGCCCTGGCCGACCCCCAGGGCACGCCCGCCAGCTTTGCGCAATTCATCCAGAGCGAGCGGGATCTCTGGAAAAGCGCCATCGCGCGAAGCCAAACCCATTGAGCGGCGGCGCCCTCTCGCGCGGAAGCTGCCGAGCGATGCACCCTTGAGCAGGGGCGCCAGGAACTGCCGGGCAGTCTTCAAGGCGCAAGCACCTCGCGCACATAGCCATCGGCGCGCAGCCGCGCGGGATCGGCGTCGGCCGTGTGCGTGCCGGGGCCGCCGCGCATGCCGCCCACCAGCCAGCGGCCGCCCTGGCTCTCCAGGCTGCGCACCGGGTTCTGGCCGGGGCCGGCGGGCAGGGCCAGCCGCTGGGCGAGGCGGCCTTGTGCGTCCAGCACCGCCAGCAGCGGCGCGCCGTCGTCCGAAATGCTGGCGCCTGCCGGGTTCTGCCGGTAGCCCGTGGCGCCCGCGACGAGGTGGCGCCCGCCGGGCAGCGCGGCGATGTCGAACAGCACGTCGTCCTCTTCCACGTGCAGCACCGCATGGCGCTGCAGGCGTCCCGCGCCGTCCAGCCACGCGGCGAAGCCGTTCCAGCCGCCCTCCTGGCTCGCCACCTTTTGGCGGCCTGCGAGCGCCCAGCCTGTTTCGAGGGCGCGCAGCGCGAACACCTGCGTGGGGCCGCCCGTGTCGACGAAGGCCGCGCCCAGGTTGCGGCCCTGGCCGTCCAGCCGGGTGACGATGGCGCCGTAGTCGGGAAGCTCGGGCTGCACGGGGCCTTCGGGCGTGGCGAAGAAGTGGGCCGCATGCGCTGCGAACGCGTTGTTGTGCGGTGCGGCGGGCACGGCCACGGCGAGGCCGCCGTGCGCGTTGGCGGCGAGCAGCACCTGGAAGTGGTTGGCGAGCTGGCCGTAGGTGTCGTGGCTGCCGCTCGTCAGGTAGCGCGCCATGACCGTGGTGCCCGGCTCCACCAGGCTGCGCCAGCGTTGTGTGTAGCCGCCCTGCGCCGTGTGCGCATAGCGGTAGGCCACCACGGCGTGGCGGCCGGTGCGCAACGCCACGGCCAGGTCTTCGCCCAGCGCGGCCAGGCGCACCGCGTCGCGCGTGTGCAGGGGCAGCATCGCGGTATCGTCCTTGATGCCGCCCTGGTCGTAGTACGGGTCGAGCGGTGCCGCGGGGTCGGTCAGTTCGGCGCGGGTCAGCTCGCGGGCCTGGGCGTCCAGGCGCACCAGGCGCAATGCGCGGTGCGTGGCGAGCACGGCGGAGATCTCGCCCGAGGGGTGCAGCGCCATGTCGATGAGCGACCAGTCCTCCGGCGGCGTGTAGACGTGGCCGGCGCCCTGCCCGCCGATGCGGATGCGCCGGTCGACGGGCGCGCTGGGCAGGCCGTCGCGGTAGGGCCGGGGCTTTTCCTCCAGCGCTACATAGCCCGAGGCGCTGCCCAGGGATGCCACGCGCAGCACGAAGCGGCCCGGCACGGCGTGGTCAACGGGCGGCGGCGGCTCGCCGGTGCTGCTGCCGCTACCTCCGCAGGCGGCCAGCAGCGCGGCCAGCAAGAACGTG
The DNA here is from genome assembly GCF_000400995.2 of Acidovorax sp. MR-S7. GTDB lineage: Bacteria > Pseudomonadota > Gammaproteobacteria > Burkholderiales > Burkholderiaceae_C > MR-S7. The sequence goes on from NZ_DF238944.1 coordinate 67,842, forward strand.
GGCAGGGCTTTCATGGGCGCCCCTTCTGGCGTGCGCGCAGCACCTCCACGTTGGCGAGCTGCGCAGGTGTGAAGGCCTGCGTGTTCTTCGCGCCCGGCGCCTTGTCCATCGCGAGCAGTATCCCCGCCTGCAGCGCGGCCAGCATGGCGGTGGCGTATTCGCGGCTGCTCAAGTTCTGGCGCGCCAGCGCGGCGCGCACCTGGGGGTGGGCGTCGAGCTTGCGGGCGATGTCCTCGACGGAATGGGCGTCGTCGCCATCGTCGTCCTGCTGCGGCAGGTGCTTGAGCTCGGCGGCCACCTGGTCCATGCGGTCCAGCAGCGCGGGGGTGAGGCGGAAGGTGGCCGGATCGGTGGCGCCCGCGGCCCAGGCGCCGGTGTGGGTGAGCAGCAGCGCCAGCACGGACAGGGCGGAGAAGGCCAGCGCGGCGGCCAGGGTGCGCATCATCATTGGGAAAGTCCTTGGTGATGTGGTTGAAAAACGGCTCTGGCGCTTGTACGGCAAGCGCGAGCAGCTATTGATTCAGGAGTTCTTGCGGCACAGCCGGCGTGCGCCTGCGGCGGCCGCGCCCACGGCGAGCAACGCGAGGGCGGGCAGGCCCAGGCCAGGCACGGGCTGTGCGTTGCCGGGTGGCGGCGGTGGGGGGAGCGGCGTGTCGTCGCAGGCCCCGGTCACGGCGACGGGCGGGCTCCATGCGGCGTAGAAAGCGATGGTGTTGCTGGCGAACCCGCGCTGCCCGCCCCGGTCTTGCAGCACGGCGAAAGGTGGGTTGGACCCCGGTGTCACCCAGTAGCCCCAGCCCACGGGCGCCTCCAGCGCCAAGCCGCTGGCGCTGTACTCACCTGCCTGCACGGCGGTATTGCGCACGCCGCTGAAGATGCGGTGGATCGAACCGTCGGGCAGGGTGGCGAAGGTATTGAGTGCTTCGGGCGTATGAACGCGCAGGTCTTGCCGGAACGCTGCCCCGGCCTGGCCGATGCGCACGATGACGCAAGTCAGGTCGCCGCGCGACCAGGTTTGGCCGGATGCCGTGGTGCCGCCGTTGTCGAAGATGAGGGTGAAGCGGAACGGCTCGCCATCGGTAGCGCCGGGCAGGGTGGAACCGGTGATGGTGCCGTTGTGCGTGGTGGCGAACGGTGCGGCTTGTGCTGTACTGACGGCGGCCAGCAGCGTGGCGGCAATGAGTTTTTTCATGGTCAAAATGGTCTTCAGGGCTTATGCAGAAAGCGCAAACAGCTACTTTTTCAGGAGTGGCGACGCAGCTTGCGCATGCCCAGCCCCGCTGCGCCCAGGCCCAGCAGCGCCAACGCGGGCAGGCCGAGCGCAGGCACGGGTTGCGCGCCCCCGCCGGGCGGCGGCGCGCTCACCGGCGTGTCGTCGCACGCACCGGCGACGGCGACGGGGCGGCTCCAGCGCTGCGGGTCGATGGGTACGCCGCCCCCGGCGTCGTCGAAGCTGCCCAGCGCGTCGGCGAAGGCGGTGGCCGAGCCGTTGACGTTCCAGCTCACGGGCGCGCCCAGGTCGATGGGGCCGGAGACGGTGTAGTCGGTGGCGGGTGCGGCGTAGATGCCGATGTCGAACATGCCCGTCAGTGCCGTGCCTGCCGCGTTGGCCTCGGCCGCCCCGCTGCCGTAGGAGATCTGCGTGGCCGAGCCGGTCAGCGGGTGGGTGAGGGCGGTGCGCTGCCCGGCCGCGCCGAAGCGCCAGATGGCGCAGCGCAGATCGGACAGCAGCCAGCGGCTTCCCGCGGCCGTGGTGCCGCCGCTGTCCATGACGAAGGTGACGCTGTAGGCCTCGCCGCCCTGCACGCCGGGCAGGGAGGGGTTGGCGGCAACGGTGCCGCTGTAGGTGATGGCGAACGGCGCGGCCTGGGCGGCGCTGGCGGCGGCCAGCAGCGCGGCGGCGAGAAAGGCGGGGGCGAGAACAGGCATGGGCGCGTCGGGGCGTTGGAAGACAAGCCGCCAAGGCTAGGCGCGCACGGTGCGCGCCACCCTACCCCCCCGGGGTGGTTGTGAAACGCCGCATGCCCGGTAGATTCGCCGCCATGACCGCACAACGCCACCTCGACCGCGCCCTGGCGCAGCTGCGCCGGATGGCCTGCATGGACGCCGGCGGCCCGCAGCGGATCGCGCCCGTGCTGCGTGCGCTGCATGGGCTGATCGGCTTCGACTCGGGTGGCTACCTCTACCGGCGTAGCGACGGCGAGCTGGACATCCACATGGAGAACCCTGCCATGCGATCGGTGATGCCCGCGCTTTTCGAGCCGCGGGTGCAGCACAGCGAACGGCAGGTGATGCGGCGCAGCGCGCGCCTGCTGGATGAGGCCCTGCGCTGCGAGCGCGGCGTGCAGATGCAGCACGACCTGGTGAAGGTGCCGCTGGCCGAGCTGCGGCGCAGCGACTACTACAACGCGGTGCTGCGCCCCGGCGAGGTGGAGATGGCCATGAAGCTGCCGCTGCGCACGGCGGACGGGCAGGGCATCGGCATCCTCTGGCTCTACCGCCGCGACGGCGAGCGGCGCTTCACCGGCGACGAGGCCGCCGTGCTGGGCCGGCTGGCGCCCGGCCTGGCGCGCGCGCTGCAGCCGGGCCGCCTGGAGGGAGCGGAGGCGCACGACGCCGAGGTCTGCGGCCAGGGGCTGCTGGTGGTCACGGCCATGGGCCGGCCGCTGTGGCTCGCGCCGGGCACCGAGGCGCTGCTGGCGCAGGCCTTCGGCTGGCGCTGGCGCGGCTGCGGGGGCGCGCTGCCGGCCGCGCTGCAGGTGCTGGTGCAGCGCCTCTTCCTGCCGAATGTGCGGCCGGGTGTGCCGCTGCCGCAGATGGATTTCTCCAACGCGCACGGCGTGTTCTCGCTGCGCGCCACGTACCTGGCGGGCCGCGCGGGCGAGGCCGACGCGGCGGCCATCCACATCACGCGCCGCGTGCCCGGCGGCACGCGGCTGCTGGAGCGGCTGGGCGCGCTGGGCCTGCCCCGGCGCCAGGCCGAGCTGGCCTGCTGGCTCGCGCGCGGGCTGTCCGAGGCGCAGAGCGCCGAGCGCATGGGCGTGAGCGTGAACACCGTGACCTACCACCGCCGCCACCTCTACGCGGCCCTGGGCGTGCAGGACCGGCAGGGGCTGCTGCGCTGCGTGCATGAGACCACCCCTGCGGGGTAGGGCGGAAACGGCCGCTGCGCCCTAGATTCGCGCGCCATGTCCACGAACTGCCGAGCGTCCCAGGCCCTCGCGCACCTGCGCCACATGGCCCGCCTCGATGCCGGCGGGCCGGAGCTGATCGCGCCCGTGCTGGAGGCGCTGCACGCGCTGGTCGGCTTCGATTCGAGCGGCTACTTCTACCCCGGCGCGGACGGCGCGCTGGACGCCCACATGGAACACCCGGCCGTGCAGGCGGCCGTGCCAGACCACTTCGATCCGCGCATCCTCGCGAGCGAGGCGCGGGTGTTCCACAACGTGCTGCAGCATGGCGACGACATCGCCCGCCATCCGCACGGCCCCCGCTCGCTCGCGCAGATGCTGCGCGTGCCCGTGGACGGGCTGCTGCGCAGCGACTACTACAACGTGGTGATGCGCCCCGCCGGCGTGGGCGACTGGCTGAGCCTGCCGCTGCGCACGCCCGAGGGGCGCGGCATCGGCATGCTGTTCCTGTTCCGCCCTGCCGGGGCGCGGCCGTTCGGCAGCGCGGAGCAGCTGGCGCTGGCGCGGCTGGAGGCCTGCCTCGCCAGCGTGCTCCGACCCGCCGGACTGCCCGACGAGGCAGGCGAGGTGCTGCGCGAGGGCCTGCTCGTCGTCACGCCGCAGGGGCAGCCGCTGTGGTCCTCGCCCGAGGCCGAGGCGCTGATGGCGCAGGCCTTCGGCTGGCGCTGGCGCGGCGTGGGCCGCGCGCCGTTGCCACACGCGCTGCAGCTGCTGGTGCAGCGCCAGCACAGCCCCGGCGCGCCCGCGCCGGACGTGGCGCTGCGCAATGCCCACGGCTGCTTCCACGTGCGCGCTGCGCCGCTGGCCGCCGCCGCCGGGCCGGGCGAGGCCGTGGCGCTGCACGTGACCCAGCGCATGGAGCCCGGCACCCGGCTGCTCGCTGCGCTGCGCCCGCTGGACCTGCCCCTGCGCCAGCAGGAGCTGGCCTGGTGGCTGGCGCGCGGCCTGCCCGAGTCGCAGATCGCCGCGCGCATGGGCATCAGCGCGAACACGGTGGTCTACCACCGGCGCCAGCTCTACATGCGCATGGGCGCGGCCAGCCGGGATGACCTCCTGGCTGCGCTGGGCGTCACCACGCTGGGCGTCACGGCACCTGCACGGTGACGGGCGCGGAGCGCGGCCCTTCCCGGCCCTGTGCATCCACCACGCTCACCTGGTAGCCATGGCTGCCGCTGGGCGCGGCGGCATCGACGTAGCGCGGGTCGTCGGTGGTGGCGATGGCCGTGCCGTCGCGGTACACGCGGTAGCGCGCGGCGCCCGCGATGAACGACTGCTTGACCGCCTGCATCTGCGGGTTGGCGTTCTGCTGCGGCAGCCAGCCGTAGTTCACCGTCCACACCAGCGTGCCGCCCAGGTTCTGCTCGCGCACCCATTGGCCCTTCTCCTGGATGGAGCGCTCGTCCTCGTAGCTGAGGTAGGTCACCGGCGTATTGGGGCCGCGGTTCCAGGGCTGCGAGTAGGTGATGTAGCTCTGCTTGGCCACGTCGTCCCAGTGGTAGGTGGCGCCGGGCTGGCCGAAGGCGTTGTCGTTGACCAGGCGCTGAGTGTTGTTCTCCCAGTCGCCGTTGTCCATCCAGCCCTGCATGCCGTCCAGGCTCTGGCGCGGGCCGGTCACGGGGGCGTTGTAGTACGCGCCGTACAGGCCGATCCCGATGCCCAGCTTGGCGCGCGGCACGCCCGCTTGGAGATACGCCTGCACCGTCGATTCGATGGACGTGGGGTGGTAGGTGTCCGCGCCGAACAGCGGCGAGTGGTGCCACGACAGCCAGCCCCAGTCGCCCGCCATGCTGTAGGTCATGAGGTTGAAGCGGTCCACGGCGGCGGCCACCTCGGCGTGCCAGGGGGTGATGTCCGGATCGTTCTTGTTGACCCAGAAGCCGGGCCAACTGATCTCCAGCGGCGCGGCCTGGTAGCGCGGGCGCTGCTCCGAGGCCGCACGCAGCTCGCGCAGCAGGGCCAGCGCCTGGGCGCGGGTGGCGGGCGTGTCCAGGTTCTCTTCCCAGTCGATGTCCACGCCGTCGTAGCCCTTCTGCACGGCCTTGTCGAGGATGTTCCGGATGAAGCGCGCACGCACCGTGGCGTTGGCCGTGGCGGCCACGAAGCCGGGGCCGTCGCTGTCGCCGCCGACCATCATCACGGCCTTCACGCCGGCCGCATGGGCCTTGGCGATCAGGGTGTCTTCCACCTCGGCGTGTGCGCCGCCCGCGCCTTCCAGCAGATCGCCCGCGCGGCCGCCGGGCAGCGAGCCCAATGCGGGCGCATAGCGGCCGAAGACGAAGTGCGTCATGGTGCTCATGTCCACGGCCTCGGGCGGGTAGGTCTCCCAGAACCAGCCCGCGTAGTAGCCGTTGACCCACTTGCGGCCCTGGGGCGATGCGGTCCAGGCCAGGCGCACGCCGGCGGGGGTGGCGGTGGCGCTCAGGCCGTCGCCCGGCGGGGGCGGGTCTTGTGGGTCGGGCTGCCTGGCCCGCACGGTGACGGTGGCAGACGCGCTCACCGCCGCGCCCGCCGCGTTGCGGCAGCTCAGCGCGTAGGTGGACGTGGCGGCGGGCTTCACGCTGGCACTGCCGCTCGCGGCCTGCTCTCCGCTCCAGGCGCCGCTGGCGGTGCAGGCCGTGGCGTTTTCGGTGAGCCAGGTGAGGATGCTCGTGCCGCCCGCATCGATGGTGCCGGGCTGCGCGGCGAAGGTGCCGATGCGTGGGGGCGGGGGAGGTGGCGGCTCCTCGGCCGATGCGCCGTCGATGAAGAGCTGCGCCAGCCCTTCGCCGCCCGCCTCGAAATACTCCATGCGCACCGTGTGCGCGCCCGCCTTGAGCTTGACGGTGGCCGTGTCCTCGGTGATGCCGTGGCGCGTCCAGTTATTGATGACGCGCTTGCCGTCCACGAACACGCGCACGCCGTCGTCGGTGTAGGTGGTGAACCTGGCATTGCCGGCGCTGAACGGCAGCGTCGCCGTCCAGCGCGCCGAGAACGCATCGACCGGCAGGCGTGCATCAGGGCTGTCCGTCATCCAGTAGTAGTCGATGGGGCCCGTCTCGCAGCGCGTGAGCACGGGCGCGCCGGCCAGTTTCGTGTTGGGGTAGTACTCGGCCAGCCACTGGCCGAGCGGACATTCGAGCGCGAATGCCTGGGTGCCCGCCAGCAGCAGCGATGCCGCGAGCGCGCGTGGAATGAGAGGGGAAGGGGTGTGTTTTTTCATGGTGTTTTTGGCCTCCAGCGCTTGCGTGGAAAGCGCGGGCAGCTCTCTTTTCGATAGTTCAGAACACGCGTCGCATGCGCACGCCCGCCAGCAGCATCAGCGCGGCCAGCGCCAGCAGGCTCCAGTCCGACAGCGTGGGCACGCTCTGCACGCCCGGGCCCGGTGCGGGCACCACGCCGCCCAGCGGCGGGGCGGACGCGCTGCCGCCTGCCGTGTTGGCCGTCACGGTGAAGGTGTAGGCCGTGCCGTTGGCCAGGCCGGTCACGGTGCAGCGCGTCTGCGGAGCCTGCACGGTGCAGCTCGCGCCGCCGGGCTGGGCGGTGACGGTGTAGCTGGCGGGCGGGGTGCCGGTGGTGGGCGCTTGCCACGACACGGTGACCTGCGCGTTGCCGGGCGTGGCGGCCACGTTCGTGGGTGCGTCGGGCGCGCCCGCGCCCGGGGGTGGCGGCCCGGCCAGCAGCACGCTGTTGGACGGCATGCCGTTCACGTAGAGCGTGGCGCGGTAGAAGCCCGCGCCCAGGCCGGCCGGGAGAGGGTGCGAGGTGAAGTCCGTCGCGCTCGCATCCTGCGCGGGCAGCCACCGCAGCGGGCCGCCGCTTTCGTGCTGCAGCGCCAGCAGGGGCACGTCGGTGGCCGACTGGGTGGTGCCGCCGCCGCTGCCTTCGCCGTCGCCGGTGAAGCGCAGCCCGGCGAGCGTGAGCGTGCCGCCCGCTGCCAGCGGCGCGGGCCCGGCGCCAGTGATGGCGGGCCGGCCGGCGCGCAAGGGATCGGCGAACAGCTCGGCGCCGCAGCCGGCGACCAGCACCTTGCCGGTGGCCAGCAGCGTTGCGGTGTGGCTGCTGCACGGCTGGGCCAGGTCGGGCGCGGGCTGCCAGGTGTCGTGCGCGGGGTCGTACAGCGCGGTGATGGCGGTGTCCGCGTTGCCGGCCTTGCCGCCCGCGACGAACACGCGGCCATCGGCCAGCAGCGTGGCGCTGTAGAGGGTGCGCGGACTGGGCGCGGCGGCGGCGGCCTGCCAGGTGTTGGAGGCGGGGTCGAAGACCTGGGCATTGGAAAGGTCCGCTCCCAACACCAGTACGCGGCCATCGATCAGCGGCACGGCCCGGTGCCCGGAGCGCTTGGCGCTCATGTCCGGGCCTGCCGTCCATTGGCGTGTGGCGGGGTCGTAGAACTCCACGGTGGCGAACGTGTCCGGTCCGTTGATGCCGCCCGCCACCATCACCCGCCCGTCGGGCAGCAGCGTGGCCGTGTGCCCGATGCGGGGTGTGTTCATGCTGCCCGTTGCCTGCCACTGGTTGGTGGAGGGGTCGTAGGTCTCGGCAGCGCCGGGTGATGCCATGGAGGTTCCGCCCGCCACCAGCACGCTACCGTCCGGCAGCAGCGTGGCCGTATGCCGGTAGCGGCCGATCTGCATGGGCGCTGCGTCCGTCCAGGTATCGGTGCTTTCGTCATAGAGGAGCGTGGCCTTCGACAGCTCCGTGACATTGGGTTGCTGGACGAGGGCCCAGCCCCCGGCGACGAGCACGCGCCCGTTGGGCAGCAGGGTCTGCGTGTGGTAGCTGCGCGGCGCGGGCAGCGCGGCCACGCCCAGCCACGCGGCCGGGGCCGATGCCGTATCGGGCCGGTAGCGCTGTGCGCCGGCCAGGTAGGTGTTGGTGCCGCCGCTGGCGCCGCCGGAGATGAGCACGCTGCCGCTGGCCGTCAGCGTGGCGGCGTGGAACGCGCGCGTGCCGGGGAGGCTGGCGGTGGCGGAGCGTGTGAAGGCAGCGGGGTGCGTGATCTCGGCGCTCTGGCGCACGCCCGCCTCGCCCGCGCCGGCCACCACCAGCACGTCGCCGGTGTGCAGCAGCAGCGCGGTGTGCTGGGAGCGGGGGATGTCCAGGTCGCCGTAGGGCGCGACCGTGTTCGTGGCCGGGTCGAAGACTTCGGTGCTTCCCACCAGGCTGCCGCCCAGGCCCGTGCCGCCGGCCAGCAGCACGCGGCCGTCGGCCAGCAGCGTGGCGCTGTGCTGGGTGCGCGTGGCGAAGGGCGTGGCGCTGGCGGTCCAGGCGTCGGTGGCGGGGTCGTAGACCAGCGCGGGCGTGGACGAGGCCTGGCTGCCGTCGGTGCTGCCGGCCACCAGCACGCGGCCGTCGGGCAGCAGCGTGGCGGTGTGGTCGAGGCGCGGGCCGTCGGGCAGGGGCGCGGCGGCGGCCCAGGTGTCGCTGGCGGGATTCCAGAGCAGGGCGGTGGCCAGGGGCGAGTTGCCGTTGTCCCGCCCGCCCGTGACGAATACGCGCCCGTCGGCGAGCCGCGTGGCGGTGTGCTGGCGCCGGCCCTGGCCGGGCATGCCGTCGGCGCTGGTCCAGGTGCGGGTGGCGGGATCGTAGATCTCGGTGGAGGCGAGCGCCTCCTGCCCCGCCGTGCCGCGCCCGCCCGCGACGAGCACGCGCCCGTCCTGCAGCAGCGTGGCGGTGTGCTGGCGGCGGCGCAGCGCCATCTCGGGCGTGTCGGTGAAGGTGCCGGTGGCGGGATCGAACGTGGCGGCGGCGCGCGTGGAGCTGCCGCCGCTGCTGGTGTTGCCGCCGGCGATCAGCACCGTGCCATCCCGCAGCGGCGTCGCGGTGTGCAGCGCACGCGGGCCGGGCAGGGCGGGGCCGCTGGTCCAGCGGCCGGTGGCGGGATCGTAGAACTGGGTGGTGGACTGCGGCGTGGCGCCGTTGCGCCCGCCTGCGACGAGCACGCGGCCGTCGGCGAGTGGGGTGGCGGTGTGCTGCGCGCGCGCGCCGGCGATGCTGCCGGCGCTCTGCCAGCCGGCGGCCTGCGCGGCGCCGCTGGCGACGCCCAGGCACAGCGCGGCAGCGTGCAGTACGCGGCGGGCCGTGGCAACCCATGCGGGGGTGGTCATGGTGGTTTCCTTGGTGCTACTAAACGAATAGCTGGCAGCGCTTGCGGAGCAAGCGCTGCCAGCCTTTTTTTGATGCGGTTTTCAGGCGACGTGGCGCATGCGCAGGCCCAGGAGGCCCAGCAGCGCCGCCAGCAGTGCCACGCCCCATTCGGTGAGGGTCGGAACGGGCTGCACGCTGGCGACGGTGACGGACCGCACGGCGCTGGAGGGCAAGAAACGCTGGGCCACGTCGCCGGGGTAGGCGGCGGTGAGCTGGTGCGTGCCGGCCGTGGCGAAGCGCAGGCTGCACTGGCCGTGGCCGGTGCCGTCCAGCGTGGTGTTGCACGAAGCGCCGCCGCCGCTGACGGTGACGGTGCCGCTGGTCACAGGCGTGTCGCCGGCTTCCACGGCCACGCGCACGGCCACGTCGTCGCTCACGCGCGGCGCGGTGGGGACCACGCTCACGTAGGCGGTGGTGGTCGACTGGCCCACGGCGAAGTCGAGGGTGACGGTGCAGTCCGCGGTGACGGGCGCCGTGGTGACGGTGTTGCCCGAGACGGCGGCGCCGCAGCCGGTGGCGCCGATCAGCATGTAGCTGGGCTCGGGCACGGCGGTGACGGTGGCGCGGGCGTTGTTCGCCACGCTTTGCGAGGCGGGCGTGGCGGTGCCGCCCAGGCCGTTGACGACGGCGTTCACCGTCCAGCCTGTGCCGGCCTTTTGCGCCGAGCATTGCGCCGTGGCGCCGCTGTGGGTCCCGGCGCAGCTCCAGCCCCAGGGGCCGCTGCCGGTGACGGCGCTGGGCGTGCCGGCGCTGCACAGGCGGGCGGGCGGGGCGCTCAGCACCTGGCCGTTGTCGGGGCCGCAGACGCCGTCGTCGGGCGAGGCGTCCTGGGCGAAGTGCGGGTTCACGGTGCAGTTGGCGGTCAGCGGGCCGGCGGTGAAGACGTTGCCGCTGTAGCTGCCGGGGCAGTTGCCTTCCACGGGCGTGACGAGGTGGTAGCCGGGCGCGGCCGTGATCGTGAACTGCGCCGAGCCGCCCTGGGGCAGGATCTGCACCGTGCCGGGCGTGATGGTGCCCAGGGTGCCGTTGGGCACGGGGTTGCCGGCGCCATCGCTCGTCATCGGGGTCACGTCCCAGCTGCCGGTGCAGCCGTCGGCCCAGGGCTTGGTGCCGGTGACGATGCCGTCCCACGCGGCGTTGACGGCCGCGTCCTGGCTGTTGCGCAGCGGGTTCGGGCAAGGCACCGCGCTCATGGTGTCGTTGGGCGGCATGGGCGGCGAGCCGACGAGCTGGTTGTTCTGCACGTGCAGGAAGCGCAGCGTGGCCAGCGTGGAGAGCGAGGCCGGGATCTGGCCCGTGAGCTGGTTGTCGCGCAGGTAGAGATCTTCCAGGCGGGCCAGGCCCGTGAGGTCCGGGATCGGGCCGGTGAGCTGGTTGTAGTCCACGCGGAAGTCGCGCAGTTGGGCCAGGCCGGTCAGCGGCGGAATGGGGCCGCTGAGCTGGTTGGACGATGCGATGAAGCTGTCCAGGTGGGCCAGGCCCGCCAGCGCGGTGATGCCGGTGAGCTTGTTGTTGTTGACCCAGAAGGTCTTGAGGCTGGCCAGGCCCGTGAGGTCCGGAATCGGGCCGGTGAGCTGGTTGTTCTGCACGGTGAAGCTCTCCAGCGCCGTGGCGCCGGCCAGCGGGCCGATCTGCCCGTCGAGCTGGTTGCCGCTGACGTTGAAGCTCTTGAGCTTGGTCAGTCCGCCCAGGTCGGGCGTGGAGCCCGTGAGCTTGGCGCCCCGCACCTCGAAGTCCTCCAGCTGCGCGAGATCCGTCAGCGGCGGGATGGGGCCGCTCAGGCCGCTCTGGCCCAGGCTGACCGTCACGAGCTGGGTCAGCGCGCCGATCGGCGCGATGGAACCGGTGAGCAGGCCGTTCTGGAACAGGTTGAGCGAGGTGAGCTCCCGCAGGTTGGACAGCGACGCGGGCAGGCTGCCGTTGAGGTTGGCGGCGTTCAGCGTGAGCGCGGTGACGTGCTCGCTGCCGGGGGCGCCGCTGCAGGCCACGCCCTGCCAGGTGCATTCGGTGCCCGCCGCGCCGTTCCAGTTGGCCTTCTTGGTCCAGTTGGCGCCATCGGTGTTGTCGTACAGGTCGATCAGCGCCTGCCGTTCGGCGGCGGGAATGTCGGCCAGCGCGGGCGCGCAGGCCAGGGCCGATGCAAGCGCGGCGGCCAGCGCGGCTGCCTTGTGCCGGGCCGTGGCGGCCCATGCGGTGGTGGTCATTGGGGGACTCCTGCAAGAAAACAGAAGTCCGCGATTCTTGGAACGGCCGTGCTTTCTGCCTATTGGCCACCTGGCCGATGCTTGTGCATTAGTTGGCAAAGCGTTGCTGGAGAGCCGCGGGGTATCCCCAGGGGGAATGGCGCATGCGGGGGCGACCTTGAAAAATCGCGCCCTCGGGAAATGGCCCCCACGCTCCACCGCTGCGCGGGTCGCTGCCCCCCGAGGGGGCCGCCTTTCATCTTGGGGCGGCCCGGCGATGAAAGAAAAGGGAACCCTTGCATCACGCATTGACCGATCTGCTCGGCGCAGTGGCCGACGAAGAACGCTGGGACCAGGCGCTGCACCGCTACGCCGTCAGCCTGGGCGCGGACCAGGTGGGCTGGTTCGTGCTGGGCAGCGGGCCGGAGCAACTGGCGCAGTGGGGGCCGCGCTTCGCGCAGCACCCGGACCCGCGCTACTGGCTGCGCTCGCCCTCGGCCGACGGCGCGCCCGCGCTGGTGGGCCGCGGCGTGACGGCCGAGGCCACGCTGCGCTACGCCGAGCACTACCGCGCGCAGGACCCGCTGTGGGACGCCGCCATGGCGGGCTACGCGCTGGCGGGGCCGGGCGGCAGCGCGGTGGTGACGGATGCCAGCGGCCCGGCGGCGCAGCGCTTTCGCGCGACGGCGTTCTACAACGACTTCCTGCGGCCGCACGACATCGGCACGCGCATGTTCGGCGGCGGGCAGAACACGCGGCATCCGGGCGGGCACCTGTTCGCGTCGGTCTACCGCCTGCGCGACGACGAGGGGTTCACGGCCGACCAGGTGCGGCGCTTCCACGCCGAGTTCGGCGCCTTGCAGCACGCGGCCTTCCTGCACCGCGAGATGCTCGCGCTGCGCACGCGCACGCAGGGGCTGGAGGCGCTGATGGAGCGCCTGTCCATGGGCATGCTGTTCTTGGACACGGGCGGGCGCCTGCTGCACGCCAATGCCCGCGCGCGGCTGCTGGCCTCGCTGCCCGGGCACGGCGGCCTGCGCAAGCTGCTCGCCGGCGTACCGCGGGCGGACGCGGCGCTGGGCGCGCTGTTCGCGCAGTCGCTTGCGGGCGAGAGCGGCTGCGCCGAGCTGCCGGGCGGGCTGCTGCTGGTGTCGCTCGCCGTGGGCGACCTGGCGGCGCTGGGCCTCGGCCATGGCGCGCCCGGCGTGGCCTGGGTGCTGATGGAGCGTGCGCTGGACGCCGCTGCCGCCGCTGCGCTGGCGCGCCAGGCGTGGCGCCTGAGCCCGGCCGAAACGGCGCTGCTGCTGGCGCTGCTGCGCGGCCAGACGCCGCAGGACTTCGCCGACGCGCGCGGCGTGCGCATCCGCACCGTGCGTGCGCAGATGAGCGCGCTGCTGCTCAAGACCGGCACCCAGCGCCAGCAGGACCTGGTGGCGCTGGTGGCGCGGCTGATGCTGCTGGCGCCCGGGGATTTTCAAAAAGAATAGCTGCCCGCGCTTTGCTGGTAAGCGCTGGGGCCGTTTTTTGCTTCAAGCCTGCAGCCGGTGCGACAGGTCGTCCCAGTCGCTGGCGCCCGTGGCCGCGAAGATGGCGCGCAGGTGCTTCTTCAGCGCCGCCTCGCCCACGCCGGCCAGGCGGTGGCTGTCGGCGCGCGCATGGCCCAGGCCGGCCAGCAGGGCGATCTCGCGCTGCAGGGGCGACAGCGGCAGCGCGAGCACGCGCTGCACCACGCCGATGCTGTGCGGGCGCTCCAGCTGCAGCGTGAGCAGGTGCTGCCCCGCCGCGCCCGGGCCGCCCGCCAGCGGCTGCAGCGTGCGCATGCCCGCCGCCAGCCACCCGCCCGG
>NZ_DF238944.1:81253-95883 GCF_000400995.2 Acidovorax sp. MR-S7
CGGCGATGCGCGCGGCCGCGCCCGGCCGCGCCAGGCCCAGGCGCTGGGGCAGGTCGGGCGGCAGCGCCACCGGGCCCGCGCGCAGCCCCAGCCCCCGCAGGTTGGCCTGGCGCAGCAGTTGCGCGGCGGTCTCGTCGGCGAACAGCGGCAGCCGCCCCTCGGCGTCCAGCACCACATGGCCCACGGGGCCGGTGCCCTCGGCATGCGCGGGCAGGGCGGCCGGAGGGGCGCCGAAGGCGCGCGCGAGCCAGCCCGAGGCGCGCTCCAGCAGCGCCGCGTCGCCCGCGGAAAAGCCCGTGCCCGGCGCGCGGAACAGCATGGCGATGGCGCGCGTGCGCCCTGCCACCTCCACGCGCAGGTCCAGCGTGTGGTGGTGGCCGCTGGCGCGCACCAGCAGGTTGTAGGAGTTGGAGCGGAAGAACTGCGCGCCGGGCGAGAGCAGCTGGCCGATGCGCGGGCCGTCGGCGCGTGCGAGCGTGTGCACGTTGATCTCGCCCGGGCCGGCGAACAGGCGGCTGAACTCGTTGAGGAACAGGTCTTGCGCGCCGGCTGGCGAGTCCTCGTGGAAGAAGCCCTCGGGCAGCCCCTGCGCGTCGAGCCAGAACAGCGCCGCCGCATCGGCGCCCACCAGCGCGCGCAGCACGGCGCAGACCTCGGGCGCGATCGGGGCCAGCCCCAGGCCCAGTCCGCAGAGCATGCCCAGCGCGTGCCACAGCCGCTGGCGGGCAGCGGCGGAGGAAGGTGCGGGCGTCGTCATGGCGGCGGGCGAAAGCGAGCGCGCATTATGGGCCTCTACACTGCGCGCCCATGACTGCCTCGACGATTCCCGCCCTGCTGCTCGCCGCCGGCCGCGGCGAGCGCATGCGCCCGCTGACCGACCACACCCCCAAGCCCCTGCTGCAGGTGCAGGGCCGCCCGCTGCTGGAGTGGCACCTGCGCGCCCTGCAGGACGCGGGCGTGCGGCAGGTGGTGGTCAACACCGCCTGGCTGGGCGAGCAGATTTCAAGCCATTTCGGCTCCCAGCCCTTGCTGGACAAGCGCGAGCAGCTATCGATTTCATACTCGCACGAGGGCCGCGACTTCGGCCGCGCGCTGGAGACGGCCGGCGGCATCGCGCGTGCGCTGCCGCTGCTGGGGCCGGTGTTCTGGCTGGCGGCGGGCGACGTGTTCGCGCCCGACTTCCGTTTCGAGCCCGAGGCCGCCCGGCGCTTCGCCGCCAGCGATGCGCTGGCCCACCTGTGGCTGGTGCCCAACCCGCCGCACCACCCGCGCGGCGACTTCGGCCTGTCGCCGCAGGGGCTTGCGCTGGACCTGCCCGAGGGCGACACGCGCGAGCGTTTCACCTACAGCACCCTCGCGCTGCTGCGCGCCGAGCTGTTCGCGCCGCCCTGGTGCGAGATCGCGCCCGGCAATCCGCAGGGCGTTGCCGCGCCGCTGGCCCCGCTGCTGCGCCGCGCCATGGACGCGGGCCGCGTCACCGCGCAGCGCTACGCCGGCCGCTGGACGGACGTGGGAACGCCCGAGCGGCTGGCCGCGCTCAATCGCTGAAGGGCGGGGCAGCCAGGGGCGGGTCAGTGGTAGAACCGGCGGTTTGGTTTGCGGGAGTGCGTGTGGGTATCGTGGAGTATGCGCAGATGGCGCTGTTGGTGGCGGTGGCGTCGTTCTGCCAGAACCTGACCGGGTTCGCCTTCGCGCTGATTTTCGTGGGGGCGGCGGGTGCGCTGCACCTCATGCCCATCGCGGATGCGGCCAATGTGGCCAGCGTGCTGTCGGTGATCAATGGCGCGGTGTACCTGCGCAGCCACCCTGCTGCGCCGCGCTGGGACCTGCTGCGGCCCCTGCTGGCCAGCGGCGTGCCCGGCGTGGGCGTGGGGCTGGGGTTGCTGTACTGGCTCAGCGGCCATGCGCTGGACGGGCTGCGCGTGCTGCTGGGGGTGTCCATCATCGCCTGCGCCGTGCTGCTGCTGGCGCGCTCGCGCCCGCGCGCCACGCCGTCGCCCGCGCCGGTGCTCTGGGGCGTGGGGCTGCTGTCGGGCGTGCTGGGCGGGCTGTTCTCCACGGCGGGGCCGCCCG
Source organism: Acidovorax sp. MR-S7 (assembly GCF_000400995.2). GTDB lineage: Bacteria > Pseudomonadota > Gammaproteobacteria > Burkholderiales > Burkholderiaceae_C > MR-S7. The sequence continues at coordinate 83,327 of NZ_DF238944.1, forward strand.
TCGTCTACCACATGTACCGCCAGCCGCTGCCGGCGACGGTGGTGCGCCAGTGCCTGGTGGCGCTGTTCCTCGCATGCTCGGCCGTGCGCCTGGCCGTGGTGGTGGCGGCCGGCGGCATGCCCTGGCACACGGTCTGGGCCAGCGCCCTGGCCGTGCCGGTCGTGACGGGGGTGACCTGGCTGCAGGCGCGCCACCCGCCGCGCCTGCCCGTGGCCGCGGTGCGCTGGATCGTGTGCGGGCTGCTGCTGCTCGCGGGCGGGAGCCTGCTGTCTTCGGCGCTGTAGCCTGTGGCGCAGTACGATGCGGCGCATGACTTCCATCTACGCCCAACGGCGTGCCCGCCTCGCTTCCCAACTCGGCCCGGGCGGCATCGCCATCGTGCCCACCGCGCCCCAGCAGCAACGCAACCGCGACAGCGACTTTCCCTACCGGCACGACAGCTATTTCTATTACCTCACCGGCTTCACCGAGCCCGAGGCGTGCCTGGTGCTCACGGCCGAGGGCCAGAGCACGCTGTTCTGCCAGCCCAAGGACCTGGAGCGCGAGATCTGGGACGGCTACCGCCTCGGCCCCGAGGCCGCCGTGGCCGCGCTGGAGGTGGATGCGGCGCATTCCTCGGCCCAGCTCGGCACGCTGCTGCCGCGCCTGCTGGATAACCGTGCCAGCGTCTGGTACCCCTTCGCCACGCACCAGGGCCTGGCCGCGCGCGTGGAAGGCTGGCTGAACGCGGTGCGCGCGCGCGTGCGCTACGGCGTGCTGTGCCCCGCGCAGCAGCACGACCTGTGCACGCTGCTCGACGAGATGCGCCTGGTGAAGGACGCGCACGAGCAGGACGTGATGCGCCGCGCCGCCGCCATCAGCGCCCGCGCCCACGTGCGCGCCATGCAACGCAGTGCCCGCATGCTGCGCGCGGGGCAGGACGTGCGCGAATACCACCTGGACGCCGAGCTGCTGCACGCCTTCCGCGAGGAGGGCTCGCAGTTCCCCGCCTACAGCTCCATCGTCGCCGCGGGCGCCAACGCCTGCGTGCTGCACTATCGCGCCGACGCCGCCCCCGTGCGCGCGGGCGAGCTGGTGCTGATCGACGCGGGCTGCGAGCTGGACGGCTATGCCAGCGACATCACCCGCACCTTCCCGGCCGACGGCCGGTTCACCGGCCCGCAGCGCGCGCTCTACGACCTGGTGCTGGAAAGCCAGAAGGCGGCCATCGCAGCCACCCGCGCGGGCGCGCGATTCAACGACCCGCACGACGCCACCGTCGCCGTGCTGGCCCAGGGCTTGCTGGACCTGGGGCTGCTCGATGCGGACAAGGTGGGCTCGGCGCAGGATGCGATCGCGAGCCGCGCCTACTTCCAGTTCTACATGCACCGCACGGGCCACTGGCTGGGCATGGACGTGCACGACTGCGGAAGCTATGTCGAGCCGTCCGAGGCGGGCCAGTCCAGCGAGCGCAAGGATCCGCTGTCGGGCGAGACCATCACCAACCGCCCCAGCCGCATCCTGCGGCCCGGCATGGTGCTGACGATCGAGCCGGGCCTGTACGTGCGCGCGGCGCCGGGCGTGCCCGAGCGTTTCCACGGCATCGGCATCCGTATCGAGGACGACGCCATCGTCACCGAAGGGGGCTGCGAGCTCATCACGCGCGGCGTGCCGGTCGAAGGCGGCGAGATCGAGGCACTGATGCGCGGGTGACGGCCGATTTTGGGAACCGGTATGTAACCGGTTCTGTGCAAAAATAGAAACTCGATTACATTCACCGCAGAGACAAACCCATGCAGATTCGCCGCGCCACCAAGATCGTCGCCACCCTGGGCCCCGCTTCGAGCGACCCGCAACTGCTGGAGAAGATGATCGCGACCGGCGTGAACGTGGTGCGCCTGAACTTCAGCCATGGCAAGGCGCAGGACCACGTGGACCGCGCCGCCATGGTGCGCGAGGCGGCCCAGCGCGCCGGACGCGAGGTGGCCATCATGGCCGACCTGCAGGGCCCCAAGATCCGTGTGGGCAAGTTCGCCGAAGGCCGGGTGATGCTGGAGCCGGGGCAGGCCTTCGTCCTGGACGCCTCCCGCACCGAGCCCGGCGACATCGCCGGCGTGGGGCTGGACTACAAGGAGCTGCCGCGCGACGTGCGCGCGGGCGACATGCTGCTGCTCAACGACGGCCTCATCGTCCTCACCGTGGATGCCGTGCGCGGCGAGGCCGTGCACACCACGGTGAAGGTGGGCGGTGAGCTGTCCAACAACAAGGGCATCAACAAGCAGGGCGGCGGCCTCACGGCGCCCGCGCTCACGGCCAAGGACATGGAGGACATCCGCACGGCGATGAGCTTCCAGGCCGACTACGTGGCCGTGAGCTTTCCCAAGAACGCCACCGACATGGAGATGGCGCGCCAGCTCTGCAACGTGGCGGCCGCCGAATACCGCCACAAGCCGGGCCTGATCGCGAAGATCGAGCGGGCAGAGGCCATCCCGCGCCTGGAGGAGATCCTGCACGTGTCCGACGGCATCATGGTCGCCCGTGGCGACCTGGCCGTCGAGGTGGGCAACGCCGCCGTGCCCGCGCTGCAGAAGAAGATGATCCGCATGGCGCGGGACATGGACAAAGTCGTCATCACCGCCACGCAGATGATGGAGAGCATGATCACCAACCCCGTGCCCACGCGTGCCGAGGTGAGCGACGTGGCCAACGCCGTGCTCGACGGCACCGACGCGGTGATGCTCTCCGCCGAGACAGCGGCCGGCCGCTATCCGCTGGAGACGGTGGAGGAGATGGCCAAGATCTGCGCCGCCGCCGAGGCCGCGGAGGATCCCGAGCGCGATTCCGACTTCACCGGCCAGACGCTGGGCCGCATCGACCAGTCCATCGCCATGGGCGCGCTGTTCACGGCCCACCACCTGGGCGCCAAGGCCATCGTGGCGATGACCGAGAGCGGCTCGACGGCGCTGTGGATGAGCCGCCACCGTATTCACATTCCGATCTACGCGCTCACTCCCAAGGTGGCCACGCAGCGCAAGATGGCGATGTACCGCAACGTGCGCCCCCTGCTCATGGACACCAGCGCCGACCGCGACACGGCGCTGGAGCAGGCCGAAAGCCACCTGAAGATGCGCAACATCGTGCAGCAGGGCGACCTGTACGTGATCACCTGCGGCGAGCCCATGGGCGCGCCTGGCGGCACGAACATGCTCAAGATCTGCCGGGCGCAGTGAGCGCCAGGGTCCGCCGGACGGCGGACCATCGAGGCGATACAAGGGGACACGTCGCCCGAAGAGGGCTTGGGTAGAATCCCGGAGTTACCAAGCGGTTACAGCCGCGTTCTCTCCATTACCCTCGAACGGATCCACCCCCATGCCTCTCGTCTCGATGCGCGAACTGCTCGACCATGCCGCCGACAACGGCTATGGCATTCCCGCCTTCAACGTCAACAATCTGGAGCAGGTGCAGGCCGTGATGGCCGCCGCCGATGAGGTGGGCGCGCCCGTGATCCTGCAGGCGAGCGCCGGAGCCCGCAAATACGCGGGCGAGAGCTTCATCAAGCACCTGATCCAGGCCGCCTGCGAGGCCTATCCGCACGTTCCCCTGGTCATGCACCAGGACCACGGCACCTCGCCGGCCATCTGCCAGGGCGCTCTGGACCTGGGCTTCGGCTCGGTGATGATGGACGGCTCGCTGCGCGAGGACGGCAAGACGCCGTCCGACTTCGCCTACAACGTGGACGTGACCCGCCAGGTGGTCGCGATGGCTCACAAGATCGGCGCCACGGTCGAGGGCGAGCTGGGCTGCCTGGGCTCGCTCGAAACCGGCATGGCCGGCGAGGAAGACGGCGTGGGCGCCGAGGGCAAGCTGGACCACTCGGCCTTGCTGACCGACCCCGAGGAGGCCGCCCAGTTCGTGAAGGCCACGCAGCTCGACGCGCTGGCCATCGCCATCGGCACCAGCCACGGCGCCTACAAGTTCACGCGCAAGCCCACGGGCGACATCCTGTCGATCCAGCGCGTGAAGGAAATCCACGCGCGCCTGCCCAACACGCACCTGGTGATGCACGGTTCCTCGTCCGTGCCGCAGGACTTGCTGGCCATCATCAACCAGTACGGCGGCAAGATGAAGGAAACCTATGGCGTGCCCGTGGAGGAGATCCAGGAAGCCATCAAGCACGGCGTGCGCAAGATCAATATCGACACCGACATCCGCCTGGCCATGACCGGCGCGGTGCGCAAGTTCCAGGCCGAGAATCCCGACAAGTTCGACATGCGCGAATGGATGAAGCCTGCGCGCGAAGCCGCCAAGGCCATCTGCAAGCAACGCTACCTGGAATTCGGCTGCGAAGGCCAGGGCGCCAAGGTCAAGGGCTACTCGCTGGCCGACATGGCCGCCAAGTACGCCAAGGGCGAGCTGGCGCAGATCGTGAACTGAGCGTTTCCCCGCCTTTCGCCCTGCAGACCGGCAGCCTTGCGCTGCCGGTTTTCTTTTGTGCTCCTGCCCTGCGTCAGGGCGTGCGCCGGGGTCCGAAGTTTCTTCATGTAAGCTCGCGGTCAGTCGGCCGGTGCCGGCGTGGCGCGCAGTAGCTGAACTTTTTTCTCCATGAATCCGACGATTTCGACAATCAGGTGCCTGCTGCCCTGCGCCCTGGCGGCGCTGGCGGCATGCGCTCCCCTCGCTCCCCAGCCGACGGAATACCCGGTGGGCCGGTCGCGCCTAGTTCTGCCGCCCGGCGCATGGGAAGACCTGGGCGCTTCCGACGAGGCCATCCGCCTGCTGCCCGAGCCCGACGGGCGCATTGCGCTGCAGACCCGCACGCTGGGGCTGCGCGGCGCGGGCCAGGAGCTGATGGCCGTTGTGCGGGTGCAGACCAACCGGACCAATGAACGGGAGTGGGCCGTGTACTGGCCGGGCTATTGCCCGCCCCAGCAGGGCGTCACCGTGGAAGACTTCACCCAGGGCAGCCGTGTGCGCATGGACTGCCTGCGCTACAAGCGCTGGGTCGAGGGCCCGCAGTGGCTCGAGAAGAACCAGCCGGAACTCGCGCAGTGGATGGCCGGCCGCAAGCTCGCGGTGAGCGCGCCGTATTCGCACATGAGCTACCGCTACGCTACCGAAGGCGGGGCCATGGTCGCGGTGGACGTGCTGGCGGACCAGCGGTTGCTGCGTCCCAAGACGCACAACAACCAGGAATTCCTGGCCGCCGGCCGGCCTGCGCTGCGGTGGGGCAACGACCTGGCCCAGGCCGTGCGCGTGAGCACGGGGATGATGGACGGCTACCTGGTCATACCGCCGTTCCCGTTCGCCGCGGCCGTCCCCTAGCGCGCACGCCCCGCCTGCGGCCTTGCACAACGATTACGAAACTCGAGGAGACCTCTCATGCAAGCAAGCACCCCCCCGACGGAGCAGCCGAGCAGCGCTCAGCGTGTTGACGCCCAGCGCGTTGGCGCCCAGCGCATCGGCGTGCCGCGGGAAACCTTCCCTGGTGAAAAGCGCGTCGCCACCGTGCCCGACGTGGTCGAGAAGCTGATCAAGCTCGGCTTCACGGTGGCCATCGAGTCCGGCGCGGGCGATCCCGCCAACTTCAGCGATGACGCCTACCGTGCCGCCGGCGCCGAGGTGCTGCCCGATGCCGCAACGCTCTGGGCGGCCTCCGACATCGTGTTCAAGGTGCGCCCGCCGAGCAGCAGCGAAGTCGCACTGATGCGCGAGGGCGGCACGCTCATCGACTTCATCTGGCCCGCCCAGCACCCCGAGCTGATGCAGCAGCTCGCGGCGAAGAACGCCACGGTGCTCGCCATCGACTGCCTGCCGCGCACGCTGAGCCGCGCGCAGAAGATGGATGCGCTGACCTCCACGGCGGGCGTCAGCGGCTACCGCGCCGTCATCGAGGCGGCCAATGCCTTCGGCCGCTACTTCAACGGGCAGATCACTGCTGCGGGCAAGGTGCCGCCCGCCAAGGTGTTCATCGCCGGTGCCGGCGTGGCGGGCCTCGCGGCCATCGGCACCGCCGCCAACCTGGGCGCCATCGTGCGCGCCAACGACACCCGCGCCGAGGTGGCCGACCAGGTCAAATCCCTGGGCGGCGAATTCGTCAAGGTGGACTACGAGGAAGACGGCTCGGGCGGCGGCGGCTATGCCAAGGTCATGAGCGAGGGCTTCCAGGCCGCGCAGCGCAAGATGTACGCCGAACAGGCCAAGGACGCGGACATCATCATCACCACCGCGCTGATCCCCGGCAAGCCGGCACCCAAGCTCATCACGGCCGAGATGGTGCAGAGCATGAAGCCCGGCAGCGTGATCGTGGACATGGCCGCCGAGCAGGGCGGCAACTGCGAGCTGACCGTGCCCGGCGAGGCCGTGGTGCGCCATGGCGTGACCATCATCGGCTACACCGACCTGGCCTCGCGCCTGGCCAAGCAGTCGTCCACGCTGTATGCGACCAATCTGCTGCGCCTGACCGAGGAGCTGTGCAAGGCCAAGGACGGCGTGGCCGTGGTCAACATGGAGGACGATGCGATCCGCGGCCTCACCGTCGTCAAGGACGGCGCCATCACTTGGCCCGCGCCGCCCCTCAAGCAGGCCCCGGCGCCCGCGCCCAAAGCAGCCGCTGCGCCGGTGGAGCAGAAGAAATCGGGCCACGGCCATGGCGCCGGTGCGCCCATGTCCGCCAAGTCGCTGACCATCCTCTTCGCCGTGGCGGCCGTGCTGTTCTGGTTCATCGGCGCCTATGCGCCTGCGGCCTTCCTGGGGCACTTCACGGTGTTCGTGCTGGCCTGCTTCATCGGCTACATGGTGGTGTGGAACGTCACGCCCGCGCTGCACACGCCGCTGATGAGCGTGACCAACGCCATCTCCAGCATCATCGCCATCGGCGCGCTGGTGCAGATTGCGCCGCCGGAGGCCGGCATGGACGGGCGGCCCGACGGGCTGATCCGCTGGCTGGCCTTCGCCGCGCTGGTGCTCACGGCCGTCAACATGTTCGGCGGCTTTGCGGTCACGCGCCGCATGCTGGCCATGTTCCGCAAGTAAACAACGACAAGAACAACGAGGAGAACAGAACATGTCCCAAAGCCTTGCCACCGTCGCCTACCTCGGCGCCGCCATTCTTTTCATCCTGAGCCTCGGCGGGCTCTCCAACCCCGAAACCTCGCGCCGCGGCAACCTGTTCGGCATGGTCGGCATGGCGCTGGCCGTGCTGGCGACGGTGTTCGGCCCGCGCGTGAGCACCGGCGGCATCGCCTGGATCGTCGCGGCCCTGGTCATCGGCGGCGGCGTTGGCCTGTTCGCCGCCAGGATCGTGAAGATGACCCAGATGCCCGAGCTGGTCGCGCTCATGCACAGCCTGGTGGGCCTTGCGGCCTGCCTCGTGGGCTTCGCCAGCTATGTCGATACCTCGGTGCAGTTCCAGGGGGCGGAAAAGGTCATCCACGAGGTGGAGATCTACGTCGGCATCCTGATCGGCGCCGTGACTTTCTCGGGATCGCTCATCGCCTTCGGCAAGCTCAACGGCAAGATCGGCGGCAAGCCGCTGCTGCTGCCCGCGCGCCACTGGCTCAACCTCGTGGCGCTGCTGGTGGTGATCTGGTTCGGCCGCGAGTTCATCCGTGCGGAAACCGTGGCCGACGGCATGCTGCCGCTGACCGTGATGACGGTGGTCGCCCTGCTGTTCGGCATCCACATGGTCATGGCCATCGGCGGCGCCGACATGCCCGTGGTGGTGTCGATGCTCAACAGCTATTCGGGCTGGGCCGCCGCGGCCACGGGCTTCATGCTGTCCAACGACCTGCTGATCGTCACCGGTGCGCTCGTGGGCTCCTCGGGCGCGATCCTGTCGTACATCATGTGCAACGCGATGAACCGCAATTTCATCAGCGTGATCGCGGGCGGCTTCGGTTCGGGCGGCGGCGCGCCTGCCAAGAAGGGCGAGAACGGCGAACAGGCCGAGCCACAGGGCGAGGTGGCGCCGGTGACGGCCGCCGACACGGCCGAGATGCTGCGCGAGGCCAAGAGCGTCATCATCGTGCCCGGCTACGGCATGGCCGTGGCCCAGGCGCAGCACACGGTCAACGAGATCGTCAAGACGCTGCGCGACAGGGGCGTGGATGTGCGTTTCGCCATCCACCCCGTCGCGGGCCGCATGCCGGGCCACATGAACGTGTTGCTGGCCGAGGCCAAGGTGCCCTACGACATCGTGATGGAGATGGACGAGATCAACGAGGACTTCCCTGAGGCCGACGTGGCCATGGTCATCGGCGCCAACGACATCGTGAACCCAGCGGCGCAGGACGACCCGTCGAGCCCGATCGCCGGCATGCCGGTGCTCGAGGTCTGGAAGGCCAAGCACTCCATCGTGATGAAGCGCTCCATGGCCTCGGGCTACGCGGGCGTGGACAACCCGCTGTTCTACAAGGAGAACAACCGCATGCTGTTCGGCGATGCGAAGAAGATGCTTGACGAAGTGCTCTCTGCGCTCAAAGGCTGACAGGGCATAATCCGCGCGGCAAAAAGAACGACCGTGCTGAAATTTGCCGGCACGGTGCTTCGTACCTCTCATAAAACAAACCAGGAGACTCAGGTGATGACCGACCGCATTTGGCTCAAGAGCTACCCGCCAGGGGTGCCCGCAGACATCGATCCGTCGCAGTACCCGTCGCTCGTCGCGCTCATGGAGCAGGCCTTCCGCGACTACGCGGACCGCACTGCCTACAGCTTCATGGGCAAGGACATCAGCTATGCCGAGACGGACGCGCTGAGCCGCCAGCTCGCCGCCTACCTGCAGGGCCTGGGCCTGGCGCGCGGCGACCGCGTGGCGCTCATGATGCCCAACGTGCCGCAGTACCCCGTCGCCGTGGCGGCCGTGCTGCGCGCGGGCTACGTGGTCGTGAACGTGAACCCGCTCTACACGCCGCGCGAGCTGGAGCACCAGCTCAAGGACTCGGGCGCCAAGGCCATCGTCATCATCGAGAACTTCGCCGCCACGCTGCAGGCCTGCATCGCCAACACGCCCGTCAAGCACGTGGTGCTGTGCGCCATGGGCGACCGGCTGGGCCTCAAGGGCCTGCTGGTCAACTACGTGGTGCGCAAGGTCAAGAAGCTCGTTCCGCCCTTCCAGCTGCCGGGCGCCGTGCGCTTCAACGACGCGCTGGCCAAGGGCGCGGCCGCCACGTTCAAGGCGCCCCAGCTCCAGCCCGACGACATCGCGCTGCTGCAGTACACAGGGGGCACCACGGGCGTCTCCAAGGGCGCCGTGCTGCTGCACCGCAACGTGATCGCCAACGTGCTGCAGTCCGAGGCCTGGAACGCGCCTGCCACGAGCAAGATCCCCGAGAGCGAGCAGCCCACGGCCGTGTGCGCGCTGCCGCTCTACCACATCTTCGCGTTCACCGTGAACATGATGCTGAGCATGCGCACGGGCGGCAAGACCATCCTGATCCCCAACCCGCGCGACCTGGCCGGCACGCTCAAGGAGCTGTCCAAGCACACCTTCCACAGCTTCCCGGCGGTGAACACGCTGTTCAACGGCCTGGCCAACCACCCTGACTTCAACACCGTCAACTGGAAGAACCTCAAGGTCTCCGTGGGCGGTGGCATGGCCGTGCAGGCGGCCGTGGCCAAGCTGTGGCTGGAGAAAACCGGCTGCCCGATCTGCGAGGGCTACGGCCTGTCGGAGACCAGCCCCTCGGCGAGCTGCAACCCGGTCACGGCCAAGGAGTTCTCGGGCACCATCGGCGTGCCCATCCCGAGCACCATCATGTGCATCCTCGACGACGAGGGCAACGACATCTCCGCCACCGGCCAGCCCGGCGAGATCGCCATCAAGGGCCCGCAGGTCATGGCCGGCTACTGGCAGCGTCCCGACGAGACGGCCAAGGTCATGACCGAGGACGGCTTCTTCAAGTCCGGCGACATCGGCACCATGGACGAGCGCGGTTTCTTCAAGGTGGTGGACCGCAAGAAGGACATGGTGCTGGTCAGCGGCTTCAACGTCTATCCCAACGAGGTGGAGGACGTGGTGGCCCTGATGCCCGGCGTCATGGAGTGCGCCGTGGTCGGCGTGCCCGACGAGAAGACCGGCGAAGCCGTCAAGCTCGTCATCGTGAAGAAGGAGCCCGCGCTCACCGAGGCGCAGGTGCGCGAGTTCTGCAAGGCCAACCTCACGGGCTACAAGCAGCCGCGCGTGATCGAGTTCCGCACCGAACTGCCCAAGACGCCGGTCGGAAAAATCCTGCGGCGCGAACTGCGCGACAAGAAATAGGCCGCGCCTGCGACTTGCCACGGCCGGGATAATCCCGGCTTTTTTACGCCTGCCACCGCCATGACCACCGCCATCCTCAGCGCCCTGCCCGAAGAGCAGGGCGGCCTCGTCCACGCCCTGGCGCAGCCCGAGCGCATCACCCATGCCGGCCGTGCCTTCTGGCGCGGCCATCTGCAGGGGCAGCCCGTGGTGCTGGCACTGTCGGGCATCGGCAAGGTGGCCGCCGCGACCACGGCCACGGTGCTGGCCGAGCGCTTCGGCGTGGCGCGCATCGTGTTCACCGGCGTGGCAGGCGGCGTGGGCGAAGGCGTGCAGGTGGGCGACGTGGTGGTGGCGCAGGACTACCTGCAACACGACATCGACGCCTCGCCCATCTTCCCGCGCTGGGAAGTACCGGGCTACGGCGGTGCCCGCATGGTGTGCGACCCGGTGCTTTCCGCGCTGCTTTTGGAAGCTGCTGGCGCTTGCCTGGCGGGCGCTGAGGATATTTGCGATGCGCAAAATCGGCCGCGCACCCATGCGGGCCTGATGGCCAGCGGCGACCGCTTCGTCTCCACCGCGCAGGAGTCGGGCACGCTGCGCGCCGCGCTGCTGGCGGCCGGGCACGACGTGCTGGCCGTGGAGATGGAAGGTGCCGCCGTCGCCCAGGTGTGCCGCGACTACGGCCTGCCGTTCGCGGCGGTGCGCACCATCTCCGACCGCGCGGACGACAGCGCCCACGTGGACTTCGCGCATTTCGTGCAGAACGTGGCCAGCCGCTATGCCGATGGCATCGTGCACAGGTTTCTGCAGGCGCTCCCAAAATAGGAGCTGCTTGCGCTTTCTGGATAAGCGCTAGAGGCCATTTCGGCTTGAACCAGGCGCATGCCATACCAGCGGACGCCGTGGAGCTGGCTTTGCCAGGCCACCGGCGTCGTCCCCTTCCCGAATGGCGCAGCCATTCGAGAGAAGGGGGAAGCGGCGTAGCCGCTCAGGGGGATGAATGCTATTTCAACCAGCCGCGTTTTCTGAAATAGAGCATCGGCCCCACGGCGCTCAGGATCATGAGCAGCACCACGTAGACGTAGCCGTATTCCCACTCCAGCTCGGGCATGAAGCGGAAGTTCATGCCATAGACGCTGGCGATCAGCGTGGGCGGCAGCAGCGCGACGCTGGCCACCGAGAAGATCTTGATGATCTTGTTCTGGTTGATGTTGATGAAGCCGACCGTGGCGTCCATCAGGAAGTTGATCTTGTCGAACAGGAAGGCCGTGTGGCTGTCCAGCGAGTCGATGTCGCGCAGGATCTGGCGCGCCTCCTCGAACTGCTCGGCGTTGAGCATCTTGCTGCGCATCATGAAGCTCACGGCGCGGCGCGTGTCCATCACGTTGCGGCGGATGCGGCCGTTCAGGTCTTCCTGGCGCGCGATGGCACCCAGCACCTCGCCGGCCAGCGCGTCGGTCACGTCGCCCGAAAGCACCTGCTTGCTGGCCAACTCCAGCTCGTCGTAGATGCCCTCCAGCGTATCGGCGGAGTACTCGGCGTCGGCGTCGAACAGCTTGAGCAGCACCTCGCGCGCGTCGTTGATGAGGCCGGGCGCGCGGCGCGCGCGCAGGCGCAGCAGGCGGAATACGGGCACGTCCTCGTCGTGGATGGAGAACAGCACGCCCTTGCTCTTGAGCTCGTCGTTGACGAGGTTGAGGATGAAGGCCACGCGCACGCCGCGCGGCTGGTCGTGGTCGTCGATCAGGAAGTCGCTGCGGATGTGCAGCTCGCCGTTGTCCTCTTCGTAGAAGCGGGCCGACTCCTCGATGTCCTCGTCCATCGCGTCTTCGGGGATGGACAGGCCGTAGTGCTGCTTGATCCAGCGTTTCTCTTCCAGCGTGGGGGACTCCAGGTCCACCCAGATCGGCTGGAAGCGGGCCAGCTCTTCGAGAGATTCGATCTCTTCCTGGACCAGCCGGCCATTGGCGAGCGTAAAGATGTTGAGCATGGCTCACTCCCGGGGATTCTTGCGGCGTCTGCGAGGGATGGGGGCGCTTTCAACCCGCGGCAGGCCGGGAGTTGAAAGCTACCAACTGGGGTAGGTTTCCACGGAACTGTCTCCTTGCGTTGTCAACCCGAAATTATCGCACCCGGGGCGCGTGGGAATGTGACAGCGGCGGTCACGCGGCCGGGCGGGCGAGCGCCAGCGCGCGGCACAGATCGGCCCAGGCGGCGGCCTTGGCGTCGGGTGCGCGCAGCAGGTAGGCCGGGTCGTGGCTGACCACGACAGGGATCCCGTCGGGCGTGCCGTCCGCAAGCCGGTGCACGGCAGCGCGCAGGCGGCCCAGCGGCTCCC
>NZ_DF238944.1:95966-132994 GCF_000400995.2 Acidovorax sp. MR-S7
GCCTAGCCCCAGCGCCAGCACCATCGCCGGGCGCAGCGTTTCCAGCACCTGGGGCACCGGCAGGGGCGGGGCGCCCTCGTCCGGCAGGCCCGCCGCAGCGCGTGCCACCGGCGCAACGAAGGCGCGCGGATGCCGGTGCAGGCGCATGGCGCGCAGCATGTTGTCCAGCAGCTGGCCCGCGTCGCCGGACAGGGGCTGGTGCGGCGTGGCGCTCTCCACCACGATCAGCCAGCACGGCCCCAGCTCGGGCGGCGTGGCCGCAGGGTCCGCCTGCGGGTAGAGCGCCTGGGGCGCATGCAGCAGCGGCGCGCTGGGGGGCGTGGGTGCGAGGGGCGGCGGAGCGGGTTCCGGTGCGGCCTGCGTCGGCGTGGCTCCGGCGCGCACGGGAGTGTGCGGCGCGGCGGGGGAGGCGGCCGGCTCGGGCGGCACAGGTGCTGCCGCAGGGGGCATGGCAGGTGCGGGCGCGGGGGCCCAGACCGTGATGCCCATTTCCTGCAGCATGGCGCGTTGGCGGGCGTCGAGTTCCAGGCTCATAGGGGCAGGCTCATGACTACGGCGTCTTCCCGCTGGCCGTCGGCAGCGGGGTAATAGCGTTTGCGTTCGCCCACGCGGCGGTAGCCGTGGGCCTCGTAGATGCGGCGCGCGCGCTCGTTGCCCATGCGCACCTCCAGCCACAGCCACTGCGCGCCCTGGCCGCGCGCCCACAGGGCCAGCGCGTCCAGCATCACGCGGGCCCAGCCCTGGCCCTGGAAGGCGGGCGCTACGGTGATGTTGAGCAGGTGCACCTCGTCCACGCCGCGCATGGCCACGAAGTAGCCCAGGATCTCCCCGCCGGCGGTGAGCAGCTGTGCCTGGTAGCCGGCGGCCAGCGCGTCGATGAAGTTGCCGCGCGTCCAGGGGTGGGTGTAGGCGATTTCCTCCACGGCCATGAGCGCGTCCAGGCGCGCCGGCGTGAGGGACTCGAACATGGCCTCGGCGGCCTCCAGGGTCGGGGCGATGGCGCTCATGGTTGGTGCGCAGCCTGCTTCGCCGCTTCGCGCTCGGCGGTGGTTTGTGCCACCTTGTCGCGGATGTAGCGCGGCAGCGCGGCGCTCGCGGGCACGGCGCCGCCTGCGGCCAGCAGCGCGGGTGCCAGGCGCAGCAGGGCTGCGGCCGTGGGCAGGGCATGCACGTGCGACGCTTGCGGCGCCAGGCGCGCGCCATAGGCGGCCTGCGCGTTGCCCGCCACCGTCCAGCCGGGCGGCACCTGCACCGCTTCGGGCGCGCACAGGCCGAAGTCCGGCGGGGAGCGCCACAGCCCGGCCTCGGCCTGCCATTCGAAAGGGGCGGTATAGACCTCGTCCATGCGCGCGTCGAGCGCCGTCACCACGCGGTGGCAGCCGTGCTCGGCGCGCGCCTGCTCGGCCACGGCCAGCAGCGTGTCCACCGGCAGCACGGGTACGCCCTGGCCGCTGCGCGCACCGAAGGCCAGCCCCTGGGCCACCGCACAGGCGGTGCGCAGCCCGGTGAACGAGCCGGGGCCGCGGCCGAAGACCACGGTGTCCAGGCGGTCGAACGGCAGCCCGGCCTGCGCCAGCAGCGCGCGGATGGCTGGGATCAGCGTGGCCGAGGCCTGGGCGCCGCCCGCGCCGCTTTGCCCGTACACCTGGCCGCCGTGCTGCACGGCGATGGACAGGGTGTCGGTGCTGGTGTCGAAGGCGAGCAGATTCATGAAAGGGGGCATTATCCGCCCCCTACACTCGCCCGATGCTGCATTTCCTGTTTGCGCGCCGCTGGGCCTGGGCGGCGCTCCTGGGCGTTTTTTGTCTGCCCGCCTGGGCGAATGGGCCGCTGCCGCCCGCCGCCCTGGCCGCGCTGCAGCGCGCCAAGGTGCCGCCCGAGGCGCTGTCGGTGCTGGTGGTGGAGGCCGAGGGGCGCCAGCCGCCGCGCCTGGCGTGGCGCGCCGACGTGCCGTCCAACCCCGCTTCGGTCATGAAGCTGGTCACCACCTATGCAGCGCTGGACCTGCTGGGCCCGGCCTTCACCTGGGACACGCCGGTGTACCTGGATGCTGCACCGCAGGGCGGCAGCCTGCGCGGCAACGTCTACATCCAGGGGCGGGGCGACCCCAAGCTGGTGGTGGAGCGCCTGTGGCTGCTCATGCGGCGCCTGCGCGCGCAGGGCATCGAGACGATCGCGGGCGACATCGTGCTGGACCGCAGCGCCTTCGCGGCCGCGCCGCACGATGCGGCCCTGTTCGACGGCGAGCCCTGGCGCCCCTACAACGTGGCGCCCGATGCGCTGCTCCTGAACTACAACGCCGTGGCCATGGGCTTCGTGCCCGACGTGGCCGCCGGAGTGGCGCGCGTGCACTACGAGCCGCCGCTGGCGCACGTGAAGTTGCCCGCCACGGTGCCGCTGGCGGCCGCGGGCGCCGCGTGCGGCGACTGGCGCGCGGGGCTGCGCGCGGGTTTTTCCGACTCCGTGCGCGTCGCCTTCGAAGGGGTCTACCCGGCCGCCTGCGGCGAGCGGCAGTGGTCCGTGGCGCTGGCCGACCCGCGCGGCTTCGCGGCACGGGCCGTGGAAGGCATGTGGCGCGAGCTCGGTGGCCGGCTCACCGGCCGCGTGCGCGACGGCACGGTGCCGCCGGGCCTGCAGCCGGCCTTCAGCGCCAGCTCGCCGGCGCTGGCCGAGGCGGTGCGGGACATCAACAAGTACAGCAACAACGTCATGACGCAGCAGGTGTTCCTGACGCTGGCGCTGCAGCAGGGCGGCGTGGGCAGCTTCGAGAGTGCGCGCGCCGTGCTGGCGCAATGGTGGCGCCAGCGCGTGGGCGCCGACGTGCTGGTGGCCGACAACGGCGCGGGCCTGAGCCGCGAGGCGCGCCTGACCGCCCAGGGGCTGGCGCGCATGCTGCAGCGTGCCTGGGCCTCGCCGGTGATGCCGGAGCTGCTCGCGTCGCTGCCGATCGCGGGCGTCGACGGCACGTTGCGGCGCAGCCAGGGCCGTGCGGCGGGCGCGGCCCACCTCAAGACCGGCACGCTGCGCGACGTGGCCGCCATGGCCGGCTACGTGCATGCGGCCAGCGGCCGGCGCTACGTGCTGGTGGCCATCGTCAACCACCCGAACGCGCCGGCGGCACGGCCCGCCATCGAGGCGCTGGTGGACTGGACCGCGGCCGACCGGTAGCACAGTCGGTGTTTCCCCCGAGAGGCAAGCGAAGGGATAGCCGCTACATTTCATCAAAAACGAACGTTCGTTCTATTTAAAATAGGAGTTCGCGATGAAATTGCGCTTGCACTGGGCCGCAGCCGCCGCGGCGGCCGCCCTGCTCGCCGCCTGCGGCGGTGGCGGCGCCGACACCACGCCGGCAGCGGCCATCACCTCCGTCAAGGTGGTGGGCGACAGCCTGGCCGACAGCGGCACCTTCGGCATCAAGTTCACCGTGCAGGGCTCGGCCCCCACGGGTCCCGGCTCCACGCCCATCTGGCCCGAACGCGTGGCCGGCAGCTACGGGCAGACGCTGTGCCCCCACTACGTGTCCGCGGGCAGCGGCTTCAACACCCAGGCGGGCTGCACCAACTACGCGGTGGGCGGCGGCGCCATCAACTACTTCAAGGCGCCCACCGCGCCCCAGTCCATCGTGCGCCAGCTCAAGGATGCGGGCGCCGCGGGCTATGGGGCGGGGGATCTGCTGCTGATCGACGGCGGGGGCAACGACGCCGGCGACCTGATCAGCGCCTACCTCGCCGCATCCAAGGATGGCGGCCAGTCCTACGCCGCGCTGCTGGGCACGGTGCTCGATGCCGCCACGGTGAACACCCTGCTGGCCGGCGGTGCCGCGGGCCTGGCCCAGGCGGGCGGCGTCTACATGCAGGCGCTGGCCACGCAGTTCGCCGCCACGATCCAGGTGCAGGCGCTGGACAAGGGCGCGCCGCGCGTGGCCGTGCTCAACATGCCCGGCGTGACGCTGACGCCCAAGTTCCGCATGGTGCTGGCCTCGATCGCCGCCGCCAACGGCGCGCAGGCCGCGGCGCAGCTCGAGGCGCTGTTCGACGGCTGGGTGCTGGCCTTCAACACCAAGCTGGCCGCCCAGCTTGCCGGCGACAAGCGCGTGGCCGTGGTGGATTTCTACGCATCGTTCAAGGACCAGGCCGCGCACCCCGCGCAGTATTCCTATACCAATGTGACCACGCCCGTCTGCCCTGCCACCGGCGTGGATGGCAACGGCCTGCCGATCTACAGCTTTCCGGCCTGTACGGCCGCCGCGCTGTCGGCCATGACGCCGCCGCAGGGCGCCACGGGCGGTGCCGACTGGTGGAAGAGCTATGCCTTCTCCGACTTCTTCCACCCCACACCGTACGCCCACCAATTGATGGGCCAACTGGTGTCGCGCTCGCTGTCGCAGGCGGGCTGGCTGTGAAGGAGAAGACCATGCGATATCCCTTCCTGCGCGCCGGCTGTGCGCTCGCCATCGCGGCCCTGTGCGGCGCGGCCCAGGCCCAGGTGGCAGGCACTTTCAGCGTGCGCGCCGGCTTCACACACATCTCGCCGCAGACCAAGAGCGGCAACCTGTCCGCGCCGAGCTTTCCCAACACCAAGGTGGACGTGGGCTCGGATACCACGCTCACGGGCGGCATCACCTACATGCTGACCGACCACTGGGCGCTGGACCTGCCCGTGGGCCTGCCGTTCAAGCATGCGTTCTACGGAGACGACGCCATCGCCGGCGTGGGCAAGCTGGGCCAGACCAAGGTGGTCCCCGCCACGCTGTTCGCGCAGTACCGCTTCGGCGAGGCCAACGCCGCGTTCCGTCCCTACGTCGGGCTGGGCGTGACCTACGCCAAGTTCTTCAAGAACCGCAGCACGATGGCCCTGACGGCCGTCACCGGCGGCTCGCCTGCCAACCCCACGACCGCCCGGCTCGACAACAAGTTCGGTCTCACGCCGCAGGTGGGCTTCGTGTGGAATTTCAGCGACCGCTGGTTCCTCGACATGTCCTATGCCAAGAGTTTCCTGAAGACCACGGCCCATCTGTCGAGTGGCCAGAGCATCGCCATGCGCCTGAACCCCGACGTGGTGGCGATCGGGGTGGGATACCGCTTCTAGCGTTCAAGTAGCAGAGGGAAGGAGGCTCCGGTGCACACGCAACCGGGCGCCCCAGGGGGGATGCAGATCTCCAAGGCTTGAAAGCCGGCTCCTTGCGGGGCCGGCTTCTTTTTTTTGCAAGGAGTGCAGGCGCCCGTGCGGGCGCCGGGGATCACCAGCGCACGCGCAGCCGGTCGTAGGCGTAGTTGCCGAGCTGCCGGTGGGCCGAGGGGGTGATGTAGACCTTGTCGGCGAAGACGTAGCGCTCGGTGTCCGCGCCCGACTGCAGCGTGTTCGGCGTGCACAGGGCGGAATTCACTTCGCCCGCGCCGATGCCGATGCCCGGGCCTGGATCGACCGACGTGCACACGGGCGTGTCGCCGTTGTTGAAGCCATAGCCGCCGGGCGAGCCCTCGAACAGGTTCACGTAGTAGGCCATGTCCACGAAGGCCACGGTCTTGTTCAGGGTGGAGATCTTCACCAGCAGGCCGTCGTTGAAGTTGCGGCTGGCCTGGCTGATCAGCGTCTGCTTGTCGATGGCCTTGGCCCAGGGCGTGCGCGACAGGTCGTAGGTGCCGGTCACGAGGATGTGCTTGGCGCCGGCGTCGGACAGGCGGGCCACTTGCGCAGCCATGGTCTCGCCGGCCCGGCGGGCCGTAGCCAGGTACTCTTCCTCGGTCTGGGCGCCGGAGCGCACGCGGGCCATGCCGGCGATGATGTCGCTCACGCCGCCGTTGATCATCACCAGGTCGCCATCGAGGAACTGGCGGCTGGCCAGGAAGCTGTCGATCTGCTGCGCCACCGTGGGCGTGGAGGCGTCGACCGCAGCGTCGGGCGTGTCGGTGACGCGCGCGTTGCCCTGGGCGTAGCTCAGGCCGCCGGCCGAGACAGGCTTGAGCTCCAGGCCGTAGCGCGAAGCGACCTGCAGCGTCCAGTTGTTGAGGCTGCCGTCGTTGACCGTGTAGGCCGAGCCCTTCTGGCCCACGTCGGTGAAGCCGTCGCCGAAGGCGACCAGGCGGTTGGGTGTGAAGGCCGACTCGGTGGTGCTGGAGCCGCAGGCCGCCAGCAGCGCAGCCGCTGCGCAAGCGGCGGCGAGGGCGGTACGGCGCATCCAATTTGCTGCCATGTATTTCTCCGGATTAGGTGGGCGTGAGTGTAACGATTGCAGGGGAGTGCGCTGTTGCGCGATGTACGGCGCTTCAGCCCGCCGCGGCGGCGCGCTGCAGCCGGTCGCGCACGCCTTCCCAGTCGGCGGTGTCGGGCGGGGTCTCGATCCAGATCAGCTTGACCCCCGCGTCGTCGAAGCCGCGCAGCGCGGCGAACAGCTGCTGCGCGGCGGCCGCGGCATCGCCCGGCATGCGGCGCAGGACGATGCGCGGGGACGGCGAGCGCAGCGGCGCCCGGGCGTAGACGGCCAGGTGCGCGGCGTCCGCGCCCAGCACGTCCAGGCCGGCCTGCAGCTGCCGCGCGTCCATCAGGCGCACGCGCGCCGTGGGCGCATAGTGCGCCAAAAGCGTGCCTGACGCCCGAGGGGTCAGCGCAGGAAGCTCTTCTTTCGATAGCGGTCGCAGCCCGCAGGCGCGCTGCACGTCCTCGCGCGAGATGGCGCCTGGGCGCAGCAGCACGGGCACGCCGCGCGTGCAGTCGATGATGGTGGACTCGATGCCCACGGCGCAGGCGCCGCCGTCGAGCACCAGCAGGCCGTCGCCGAACTCCTCGGCCACGTGTTGCGCGGCGGTCGGGCTGACGCGGCCGAAGCGGTTGGCGCTGGGGGCCGACACGCCGCGCACCGGCGGGTCCAGCCGCAGGCAGGCGGCCAGCACCGCCTGTGCCACGGGGTGCGAGGGGCAGCGCAGGCCCACGCTGTCCTGCCCGCCCGTGGAGGCGCGGGCCGCGTGGGGCAGGCGCGGCAGGATCAGCGTGAGCGGGCCGGGCCAGAAGGCGTCGATGAGCTGCTGCGCGAACAGGGGCACTTCCTTGGCGTAGTGCTTGATGGCGCTGCTGCCCGCCACGTGCACGATCAGCGGGTGGTCGGCGGGCCGGCCCTTGGCCGCGAAGATCTGCGCCACGGCCGCGTCGTTGTCGGCGTCGGCGGCCAGGCCGTAGACGGTTTCCGTCGGCAGGCCCAGCAACTCGCCGTGCTGCAGGGCCTGCGCGGCGGCCTGCACGGCGGCGGCCTGTGTGCCGTCGAGGATCATCAGAATGCCTCGATGTCCAGGATGTCCGCCGCCTGCAGTGCGGTCGCACGCACCTGCTCCGCCGTGCTGCCGGTCACGTTCAGGTGGCCCATCTTGCGCCCGCGCTTGGGCTGCGTCTTGCCGTACAGGTGCAGGTGGCAGCCGGGCAGGGCCAGCACGCGGTCCCAGGCGGGGCTGGCGGGCGCGTCGCCGCCGTGCGCGAACCACAGATCGCCCAGCAGGTTCAGCATGATGGCGGGGCTGTGCTGGCGCGGCGGTGTGAGCGGCAGGCCGGCCATGCAGCGCACCTGCAGCGCGAACTGCGAGACGTCGCAGGCGTCCTGGCTGTAGTGGCCGCTGTTGTGCGGGCGCGGGGCGATCTCGTTGACCACCAGCCGGCCGTCCTGCAGCACGAAGAATTCCACGCACAGCACGCCCACGTACTGCAGGCCGTCTGCTACGGATTTCGCAGCTGCCAGCGATTGACTGGCAAGCGCTGGAGGCAGATTTCCCTCATAAACCTCGGTCACGGCCAGGATGCCGCCCCGGTGCAGGTTGCGCTGCACCGGCAAGTGCACCACGGTGCCGTCGCGGCCGCGCGCCACGATGACCGAGCATTCGTGCGCCAGCGGCAGCATCTGCTCCAGCACGCAGGGCACGCGGCCGAGCTGCTCCCATGCGGCGGCCAGCTCCCCGGGCGTGTGCACGCGCGCCTGGCCCTTGCCGTCGTAGCCCAGGCGGGCGGTCTTGAGGATGCCGGGCAGCAGGGCCGCGTCCACGGCGGCGAGCTGCGCGGGTGTCTCGATCACTGCATGCGGTGCCACGGGTACGCCGCACTGCACGAAATGCGCCTTCTCGCGCGCGCGGTCCTGGGCGATGGCCACGGCGCTGCCGGCGGGCGACACCGGCAGGCTGCGCGCCAGCGTGTCGAGAGCGGCAGCGGGCACGTTCTCGAACTCGGTCGTGACGGCGGCGCAGGCCTGGGCCAGCGCGGCCAGGCCCTGCGGGTCGTCGTAGCCGGTCCGGATGTGGTGGTGGCTCACCAGCCCGGCGGGGCTGTCGGCGTCCGGATCGAGCACGGCGGTGAAGTAGCCCATGGCCTGCGCGGCATGCACGAACATGCGGCCGAGCTGGCCGCCCCCCAGCACGCCCAGCGTGGCGCCGGGCAGGGTCACGCCCTCGCTCATGCGGCCACCGGCGGCAGGGCCATGGCACGCGCGGCGGCGGTCTGCTCGGCGCGGAAGGCATCGAGCCGCTCGCGCAGCGCGGGGTTCTCGTTGGCCAGCAGCGCCACGGCGAAGAGGGCCGCGTTGGCCGCGCCGGCCGCGCCGATGGCGAAGGTGGCCACCGGCACGCCCTTGGGCATCTGCACGATGGAGTGCAGCGAGTCCACGCCCTGCAGGTGGCGGCTGGCCACGGGCACGCCCAGCACCGGCACGGTGGTCTTGGCGGCGATCATGCCGGGCAGGTGGGCGGCGCCGCCGGCACCGGCGATGATGGCCTTCAAGCCCCGGCCTGCGGCGGCCTCGGCGTAGGCGAACATGTCGTCGGGCATGCGGTGGGCCGAAACCACCTGCGCTTCGTGCGCGATACCGAATTGCTGGAGAATCTGCACTGCGTGCTGCATGGTCTCCCAGTCGCTGGAAGAGCCCATGACCACGCCGATCTGGATGGGTTGCATGAGAGGGTGGGCGCTGCCGCCTGCCGAAGTGGAACCCGCGATTTTACTTTTGGTGTGCATGCACGCCGACACAGAGCCCAAGCACATGATGGACGTCACCCTCGAAACCTTTGAAACCGAAGTCGTCGCCGCGTCGATGGAGGTGCCTGTGCTGGTGGACTTCTGGGCGCCCTGGTGCGGCCCGTGCAAGACGCTGGGGCCGGTGCTGGAGAAGCTGGAGGTGGAGTACGCCGGCCGCTTCAAGCTGGTGAAGATCGACTCCGACCAGGAGCAGCAGCTGGCCGCCATGTTCGGCATCCGCAGCATCCCCACCTGCGTGCTGATGATGAACGGCCAGCCGGTGGACGGCTTCATGGGCGCACAGCCCGAGGGCCAGTTGCGCGCCTTCCTCGACAAGCACGTGCCCAGCGCCGAGGTGCTCGAAGCCGAGACGCAGGAGGAAGAAGCCCTGGATGCGCTGGCCGAGGGCGACACCGATGCCGCCCTGGAAAAACTGCAGCACGCCGTGGCCACCGACCCCGCCAACGACGATGCGCGCTTCGACTACGTGCGGCTGCTGCTGCAGCTCGGACGCGAGGACGATGCCAAGGTGGCCTTCGCCCCCGTGATCACCAAGGCCGACACCTCGCGCCGCCTGTCGGCGCTCAAGGCCTGGATGGATGCTCTTGATTTCATAGCTGTCAGCGCTCATGGGGAAAGCGCTGGAGCCGATTTTGACGCCAAGATCGCCGCCAACAAACGCGACTTCGAGGCGCGCTTCGGCCGCGCACGCTGGCTCATGGCCCGCCAGCGCTGGCAGGAGGCGATGGACGAGCTGCTCGAAATCCTGATGCGCGACAAATCCTGGAACGACGAGGCGGCGCGCAAGGCCTACGTGGCGGTGCTGGAGATCATCGCCCCGCCGCCGGTGAAGGTGGCCGACGGCCAGATCCCGCCCGAAGACCCCGTAGTGGCCACCTACCGCCGCCGCCTGTCCAGCGTCGTGCTGAGTTGACGCGGCGCTGGCCGCGCTGCTGCTGGCCGGATGCGCCGGCGCTCCCCCCCGCGCCCGACGCGGCCATCACCGGCACCGTCCTCTCGCGCGAGCGGCTCTGCGTGCCGCCGGATGCGCTGTTCGATGCGGCGCTCATGGACGTCACGCGCGTGGGCGACCCGCCCGCCGTGCTGGGCCGCCAGCGCATCGACCCGGCGGGGCCGCTGCCCTACCAGCTGCGCATCCCCTACCACGCGGCGCGCATCCATGCGCAGGGCCGCTACGAGGTGCGCGCCGCCGTCACCCAGCGCGGGCGCCTGGTGCTCGATACGCCGGGCGTGCACCCGGTGCTGATCGACCCCGCCTTCCGGCACGTGGACGTGATCCTGGCCCGCGTGCCGCAGCAGGAGGCCGCCTGGGACGCGGCCGTGCCGCTGCGGCAGACCTACTGGAAGCTCGTGGAAGTGGTGGACGCCGCACCGGTGTCCGCGCCGGCCGCCGGTGCCAGCCCACGCACCTCGTCCTGCAGCGCGACGGCGGCCAGGCGGCGGGCTCGGGCGGCTGCAACCGTTTCACGGCCCGCTACGCACAGGAGGGCGGGCAATTGCGTTTTTATGCCCTGGTGTCGGGCCTGCAGCTGTGCCTGCAGGGCGGGGCGAGCGAGATGGCCTACCTGCAGCAGCTCGGCGCCGTGGCCTTCTACCGGCAGCAGGGGCGGGAGCTGGAGCTGCGCGGCACGGACGGCAAGCCGCTGCTGCGCTTCGTGGCCGAAGAGTGGGGCGAGCCCCGCCTGGACGAAGGCGAGCCGCCCCTGCTGCCCCAGTGACGCGGCGGCGTCAGGCCGTGAGGCGCTGCAGTGCCTCGCGGTACTTGGCGGCGGTTTTCTCGACCACCTCGCGCGGCAGGCGCGGCGCCGGGGCCGTCTTGTTCCAGGGCTTGCCGCCCACCTGGGCCTGCTCCAGCCAGTCGCGCACGAACTGTTTGTCGTAGCTGGGCGGGTTCTCGCCCTGGGCCAGCGCCTCGGCGTAGCCCTCCACGGGCCAGTAGCGCGAGCTGTCGGGCGTGAGCACCTCGTCCATCAGCACCAGCGTGCCGTCGGGCGCCAGGCCGAACTCGAACTTGGTGTCGGCGATGATCATGCCCTTCTCCAGCGCGATGGCGGCGGCGGCCTCGTAGAGCTGGATGGAGATGTCGCGGATCTTCGTGGCCAGCTCCAGGCCCACCATCTCCACCGTGCGCTCGAAACTGATGTTCTCGTCGTGCTCGCCCATCGCCGCCTTGGCTGCCGGGGTGTAGATGGTGTGCGGCAGCTTGGCGGCATTGGTCAGGCCCTCGGGCAACTGCACGCCGCACACCGAGCGGGACTCCTGGTACTCCTTCCAGCCGCTGCCCGCGAGGTAGCCGCGCACCACGGCCTCCACCGGAATGGGCTTGAGGCGCTGCACGAGCATGGAGCGTCCCTGCACCTGCGGCACTTCGGCGGGCGCGACCACGCTCTCGGGCACCTCGCCCGTCAGGTGGTTGGGCACGATGTGGCCCAGCTTGTCGAACCAGAACAGCGCCATGCGGGTGAGCAGCTCGCCCTTGCCGGGGATCGGCTCGCCCATGATCACGTCGAAGGCCGACAGGCGGTCGCTGGCCACCATGAGGATGCGGTCCTCGCCCACGGCGTAGTTGTCGCGCACCTTGCCACGCGCCAGCAGCGGCAGGGAGGTCAGGGCGGAGGTGTGCAGGGCGGAAGAGCTGGGCTGGGTCATGGCGGTCGAACGGAAGGCGCGCGGTGAACGGAGGGAAGGGGCGGCGAAAGCGCCGGGCCAGGCGGGAAATTCTAGCGGCCGCGCCTGCGGCGGGCTGGCTGGGCGGCAGGCGGGGGGTGGCGCGCCCCGCAGGGGAGGCAACCGGATGATTGTGATGCTTTTTGGCGGGTTTGACATCGGCCCGTCATAACCCGTGCGCTGCGGACGGGATCGCGTTGCTTTTCACGGGGGGCGGGCGCATAGTGAACCCATGCCTGAATGCATTCACGTTCGCTAGCCGCCCTGGACCGGTACGGGGCGGTGTTCTTCAACTGTGTAGTCACAGGAGACTTTCTATGAACTTGACGATCAGCGGCCATCATCTCGAAGTGACCCCCGCATTGCGCAGTTACGTGACCTCCAAGCTGGAGCGGATCACGCGCCATTTCGACCAGGTGGTGGATGTCAAGGTCCTACTGACCGTGGAGAAGCAAAAGGAAAAGGAAAAGCGCCAGCGCGCCGAATGCAACGTGCATGTGAAAGGAAGCGATCTCTTTGCCGAAAGCACCCATTTCGATCTGTATGCCGCCGTCGATGAACTGATCGACAAGCTCGACCGCCAGGTCGTGCGCTACAAGGACCGACTGCAGGACCACCAGGCCGGCGTGCGCCGGGCCACCATCCAGGCCGCCGGCGCGGCCGCATGAAGCAGCCTGCGGCGCTGCAACAACCGCCCTTCGGGGCGGTTTTTTGTTGCTCTTGGATACACTCTCAGGGTTTCCGCTAGGCGTGCATAATCGTCGCTCACTCACCATGAATCGACTTGCTTCCATACTGCCTCCCGCACAAGTGCTCGTGAGCGTCGATGCCACCAGCAAAAAACGTGCGTTCGAAGAGGCGGGCCTGTTGTTCGAAAGCCAGCATGGCTTGTCGCGGGCCTTGATCACCGACAGCCTGTTTGCGCGCGAGCGGCTGGGCTCCACGGGCCTGGGCCATGGCGTGGCCATTCCGCACGGACGCATCAAGGGGCTCAAGTCGCCCATGGCGGCCGTGTTCCAGCTCGCCCAGCCGATCGGGTTCGACGCGCCCGACGAACAGCCCGTGGCGCTGCTGATCTTCCTGCTGGTGCCCGAGGCGGCCACGCAGAAGCATCTGGAGATCCTTTCGGAGATCGCCGAGCTGCTGAGTGACAGCGCCCTGCGCGAGCGGCTTAAGGGCTGCGCCGACGCGCAATTGCTGCACGGCCTGATCGCGGACTGGCTGCCGGCCCAGAGCGCCTGACGCCGCCGCCGTGAAACCCACCGTCGTCAGCGCCGATGTCCTCTTCGAGGAGTTCCGCAGCCTGCTGAAGTGGGAATGGGTGGCGGGGCTGGGCGCCTCCGAGCGCCGCTTCGCCGAGGTTGCGGTGCGGGCTGCGCGCTCGGGCGCCGACCTGGTCGGCTACCTGAACTACATCCACCCCTACCGCGTGCAGATCCTGGGCGAGCGCGAGGTCGCCTACCTGACCAACGCCACGCCGGAGGATTGCAAGCGCCGCATCGCGCGTATCGTTACGCTGGAGCCGCCGGTGCTGGTGCTGGCCGACGGGCAGCGCGCGGTGCCCGAGCTGGTGTCGATGTGCGAGCGTGCGCAGATTCCCATGTTCTCCACGCGGGAGTCGGCGGCCTTCGTGATCGACGTGCTGCGCGCCTACCTGTCCAAGCACTTCGCTGACCGCACCACCATGCACGGCGTGTTCATGGACATCCTGGGACTGGGCGTGCTCATCACCGGCGAGTCGGGCTTGGGCAAGAGCGAGCTGGGGCTGGAGCTGATCACGCGCGGCAACGGCCTCGTGGCCGACGACGCGGTGGACCTCTACCGCATCAACCAGACCACCATCGAGGGCAAGTGTCCCGAACTGCTGCAGAACCTGCTGGAGGTGCGCGGCATCGGCCTGCTGGACATCCGCGCCATCTTCGGCGAGACGGCGGTGCGCCGGCGCATGCGCCTGAAGCTCATCGTGCACCTGGTGCGCAAGGAAACGCTGGAGCGCGACTACGAGCGCATGCCCTACGAGCCACTCACGCAGGACGTGCTGGGCGTGTCCGTGCTCAAGGTCGTCATCCAGGTGGTGGCAGGGCGCAACATCGCCGTGCTGGTCGAGGCGGCGGTGCGCAACACCATCCTGCAGCTGCGCGGCATCGATACCTACCAGGAATTCGTGGAGCGCCACCGGCGCGCCATGGAGCGCGGCGGCGTCTGACGGGCGCTACTTCTTCGCGCAGAGCGCGCACTGGCCGTACAGCGCCATCGCGTGGTCGTGCACCACCCAGCCCTTGGCCTGGGCCACCATCTGCTGGCGCTTCTCGATCTCGGGATCGTAGAACTCCTCGACCTTGCCGCAGGAGGTGCAGATGAAGTGGTCGTGGTGCTGGCCTTCGTTGAGCTCGTAGACCGCCTTGCCGCTCTCGAAATTGCTGCGGATCAGAATGCCCGCCTGCTCGAACTGCGTCAGCACGCGGTACACGGTCGCCAGACCGATGTCGGAGCGCTCTTCCAGCAGCACGCGAAAGACATCTTCGGCCGTCATATGGCGCTGCGAGCCCTTCTGGAAGATGTCCAGGATCTTCAGGCGGGGCAGCGTTGCCTTGAGGCCGGTGCTCTTGAGTTCGTCGATATTCGTCATGACAAGGTCTTTCGTGTGCCGAATGGCTGCGCGCAAGGCCCGGGAAATCCAGCCGCTACAATGAATCGGATCATAGCCCCTATGCAGAAACCCATGTTTGCTCCCGCCCGTTGGGGCGCCCGCCGGGGCGCCGTTGTGTTGATTGGTGCCGGGATGGCCGCTGCGCTGGCCGGCTGCGCGGGCACCGGCGAACGTGTGGCCAGCATGGTCACGCCCTACCGGGTGGACGTGGTGCAGGGCAACTTCGTCTCGCGCGAGCAGGTCGAGGCGCTCAAGCCCGGCATGGGCCGCCAGCAGGTGCGCGAAATCCTGGGCACGCCGCTCATGACCAGCCTGTTCCATGCCGACCGCTGGGAATACGTCTTCACCCTCAAGCGCCCGGATGTCGAGGTGCAGACGCGCCGGCTCACCGTGTTCTTCAAGGACAACGTGATGGACCGCGTGGAGGGCGACGAGATGCCCTCCGAATCCGAATTCGTGGCCTCGCTGGCCACCAAGCTGGCCAAGCCCAAGGTGCCGCAGCTCGAAGCCACCGAGGAGCAGCTCGCGCGCTTCCCCAAACCGCCCGCCGAGGCCGCCGCCGCGCCCGCCGCGCCGCCGGCCGCGAGCTACCCGCCCCTGGAATCCCCGCGCCGCTGAGGCGACGCCGCGTGCGGCCCTCCTTGCCGCAGGCATTGCACCGAAGACTGCCCCTCACATGACCGTTTCCTCTTCCGCCCCCCGCCGCATCGCCGTGGCAGGCGCCTCGGGCCGCATGGGCCGCATGCTTATCGAAGCCATCGCCGCCGACGACGGCTGCGTGCTCGCCGGCGCGCTCGACGTGTCCGGCAGCCCCGCCATCGGCACCGATGCCGCCGCCTTCCTCGGCCGCACCAGCGGTGTGGCCATCACCGCCGATCTGCGCGAGGGGCTGAAGAACGCCGACGTGCTCATCGACTTCACCCGCCCTGAGGGCACGCTGGCCCATGCGGCCGCGTGCGCCGAGATGGGCGTGCAACTGGTCGTCGGCACCACGGGCTTTTCCGACGCGCAGAAGGCCGACCTCGCCGCCGCCGCGCAGAAGACCGCCATCGTGCTCGCGCCCAACATGAGCGTGGGCGTGAACGTCACGCTCAAACTGCTGCAGATGGCCGCCCAGGCCCTGGACACGGGCTACGACATCGAGATCATCGAAGCCCACCACAAGCACAAGGTCGATGCGCCCTCGGGCACCGCGCTCAAGATGGGCGAGGTCATCGCCGAGGCACAGGGCACGCGCCTGGCCGACCGCGCCGTCTACGAGCGCTACGGCCACACCGGCGAGCGCAAGGAAGGCACCATCGGCTTTGCCACCGTGCGCGGCGGCGACATCGTGGGCGACCACACGGTGATGTTCATCGGCGCGGGCGAGCGCGTCGAAGTCACCCACAAGTCCAACAGCCGCGCCGGCTACGCGCAGGGCAGCCTGCGCGCCGTGCGTTTCCTGGCCGGGCAGCGCACGGGCATGTTCGACATGTTCGACGTGCTGAAACTCAAGTAGCCACCCCATGGACGGCCTGCACTGGTTGCGCCAGGGCGATGCGGTCACGCAAGGATCCGCGCTGCTGCTGCTGGCCATGTCGGTGGCGAGCTGGGTCGTCATCTTCTGGAAACTGCGCCTGATGTGGCGCGCGCGCGCGGATGTGCCGCGCGCCACGGCCGCGTTCTGGCAGGCGCCGTCGCTCGCCGCCGCGCTGGAGCGCCTGCCCGCGTTCGACCGCGCGGCGCTGGTGCTGCCGCTGGTGCAGGCTGCGGCGCGGGTCGCGCCGTCCGCCGCGGGCGCGCCGCTGGCCGGCCAGGGCAGCCTGGGCCAGCGCCTCACGCGCGAGCTGCGCGGCGCGCTGCACGGCGTGCTGGGCCACCTGCACTTCGGCCAGGTGCTGCTGGCCACCGTGGGCTCCACCGCGCCCTTCGTGGGCCTGCTGGGCACGGTGTGGGGCATCTACCATGCGCTCACGGCCATGGCCGGCGCGGGGCAGATCACCATCGAGCGCGTGGCCGGCCCCGTGGGCGAGGCGCTCATCATGACCGCCGCCGGCCTCACGGTGGCGATTCCCGCCGTGCTGGCCTACAACTGGTTCGGCCGCGCCATCGGCCGCGTCGAGGCCGACCTGGAAGGCTTCGCGCGCGACCTGCGCGAGCTGCTCACCGACACGGCGGCTTGAGATGGCTTTCGGCCGCCTGGAACGCACCCCGGGCCCGCAGCCCATGAGCGAGATCAACGTCACGCCGCTGGTGGATGTGATGCTGGTGCTGGTCGTCATCTTCATCCTCACCGCGCCGCTGCTGGCCAGCAGCATCCGCCTGGAGCTGCCGCGCGCGCAGGGCGCGCAGCCCGGCGCCGCGCCGCAGGCCGTCACGGTGGCCGTGGACAAGGAAGGCCAGGCCTTCCTGGACGACGAGCCCCTGGCGCAGGACGCGCTGGCGCAGCGCCTGCTGGACATCGCCGCGCGCCAGCCCGACACCGAGGTGCAGCTGCGCGCCGACACCGCCGTGCCCTACGGCCGGGTGGTGGAGGTCATGGGCGCGGCCCAGGCCGCAGGGCTGTCGCGCATCGGCTTCGTGGCGGAGCCCAGGGTGCTACCAAAGAAATAGCTGCTTGCGCTTGCTGGTATTGCGCTGGAGGCCTTTTTGAATTCAAGCGCTGGCTGTGTGCTCGACCCACGATCAGGGCGAGGCGGACCCAGGCGGGCCTTTCAGGCCTGCGCCAGGCGCGGCACGGCGGCGTAGGGCAGCTGCGCGGGCGCAGCCGGGGCCGCCTCCTCGTTCAGGCGGAAGATGGCGACGGCCTGCCGCAGGTGCTGGGCCTGGGCTTCGAGCGAGCCCGCCGCGGCGGCGGCCTGCTCGACCAGCGCTGCGTTCTGCTGCGTCACCTGGTCCATCGTCTCTGAGGAACTGTTGCATTGCTTATCGAGCTTCCGATGGGAGGGGATGAAAGGGGAATGGGGCTGCGAGCCACGCTTCCAGCGCCTGCGGCGGCAGCGGCCGCGTGTAGAGGTAGCCTTGGTGCAGCGGACAGCCGTGCTCGGCCAGGAAGCTGCGCTGGGCCTCCGTTTCCACGCCTTCGGCCACCACCTTCATGCCCAGGCTTGCGCCGATGTGCAGCATCGCGGAGGTGAGGGCGCGCGCCGGCGCGCTGTGGCTGATGTCCTGTACGAAGCTCTTGTCGATCTTGATCTCGCTGACGGGCAGGCGGTGCAGGGCTCCCAGGTTGGAGTAGCCCGTGCCGAAGTCGTCCAGCGACAGGCCGATGCCGTGCTCGCGCAGCGCGGCGATGGTGGCGAGCACGGCGGGTTCGGGTGCGAGCATCACGGTCTCGGTGATTTCGGCGAGCAGGTGCTCGGGCCGCAGCCCGTGCACGGCCAGCGTGTGCGAGAGCATCGCGGGCAGGCCGGGGTCGCGGAAGCTCCCGGCCTGGAAGTTCACGGCCACGCGCGGCACGGGCACGCCGCGCGCGTGCCAGTCGGCGAGCTGGCGGCAGGCCTCGTCCAGCACCCAGCGCGTGAGCGCGCCGATGAGCCCGCATTCCTCGGCCAGCTCCACCACGCGCTGCGGCGCGATGGCGCCGAGCTGCGGGTGCTGCCAGCGCAGCAATGCCTCCACGCCGTGCAGCCGGCGCCCCTCGTGCGCATGCACCTGCGGCTGGTAGTGCAGCGCCAGCCCGCCGCCGCCGTGCAGCGCTGCGCGCAGGTCGGCTTCCAGCCGCGAGCGCTCCTGTGCCTGGGCGTTCATCTCGGCGCGGTAGAAGCGCAAGCGCCGCCCGCCTTCGGTCTTGGCCTGGTACATGGCGATGTCGGCGCAGCGCAGCAGGCCCTCGGCATCGCCGCCGTCCTCCGGGTAGATGGCGATGCCCACGCTGGCGCTCGGGTGCAGCGTGGCGCCTGCCACCTCGATCGGCTCGGTGATGGCGGCCAGCAGCCGCTCGGCCGCCTGCGTGGCCTGGTGCGCGCCGCACTGGGGCAGCACGAGCACGAATTCGTCGCCGCCCATGCGCGCGGCGACGTCGCCTGCACGCGCCGTGTCCTGCAGCCGCTGGGCCACCGCGCGCAGCAGTGCATCGCCGGCCGTGTGGCCCAGCGTGTCGTTGACCTGCTTGAAGCGGTCCAGGTCGATGAACAGCAGCGCCAGCGGCGTGCCGCCGCGCCGCGCCTCGTGCAGCCTGCGCTCGGCCTGCGTGCGCAGCATGCTGCGGTTGGCCAGGCCGGTGAGCGCGTCGTAGTAGGCCAGCTGGTGGATGTGGGCGCGCTCGCGCTCGCGCTGCAGCAGCAGGGCGCACAGGTGCAGGCCCACGTCCACCAGCCGCTCGTGCAGCGCGTCGGGGCCGCGCGGCTCGCGGTAGTAGAAGGCCAGCGTGCCGAGCACCGTGCCGTCGCGCGCCTTGACGGGGTTGGACCAGCAGGCCCGCAGGCCGTGGCCGGTAAAGGCCTGCCGCACGGGGTCCCAGCGCGGGTCGGACGCGATGTCGCACGAGAGCACGGGCAGGCCCGTGGCGGCCGCCGCGCCGCAGCAGCCGACCTCGGGGCCGATGGGCACGCCGTTGGTCAGGTCCACGATCTCCGGCGGCAGGCTGGGGGCGGCGAGCACGCCCAGGCAGCCACCGGTGTCCACCTCCAGCAGCGTGGCCGTGACCTCGGGTGCGATGCGCTCGACCTCGCGGCACAGCAGCATGGCCGTGTCGCGCAGCGGCGCGCCGTGCGCCATCGCGTCCAGCACCTTGTGCTGGAGCACCTCGTGCATCTTGGTGTGCGTGATGTCGGTGAGCACGAACACGATGTGCTCGAGCCCGTGGGCGCCGAGCACCGGGTTCATCATGACCGAGGCCCACAGCGGCCGCCCGTCGTCCGCGTAGAGCAGCACCTGGGCCTGCATCTCCTGCCCCGTCCCGGCGCAGCCGCGCAGGGCGCCGATGGTGTGCAGGTCGGTGTGCGGCCCGCAGACCAGCTCCGAGGGCAGCTGCCCGAGCGCCTGCGCGCTGGTGTAGCCCAGCAGCCGCGTGAAGCCCGCGTTCACATAGGTGATGCGCCGGTCGGCGCCGGTCACGACCATCGCGCTGCTGCTGTGCGCGCTGGGCGGTCACGTCCTTGAGGAAGGCGGTGTAGAGCACGCGCGGGCCGATCACCACGCGCGAGATCGACATCGACGCCCACAGCCGCGTGCCGTCGCGGCGCTCCACCGGCACCTCGCGCGAGGTGCCCACGATGCGGTTGACGCCCGTGGCGCGGTTGGCGTTCACATAGCCGTCGTGCGCGGCACGGATGCCGCGCGGCACCAGCATGTCCACGTTGTGCCCCAGCACCTCGACGCGCGGCCAGCCCCACAGGGCCTCGGCCGCCGCGTTGAACAGCACCACGCGGTTGTGCTCGTCGATGACGACCACGGCGTCGATGGCCTGCTCCAGCGTCTGCACCAGCAACTGCTCGTGCAGCTCCCCTTCTGCGGAGGCAGAGCCTGGGTGGAGGGGCGGGAGTGAGTCGGTCATGGGTAACGTCTAGTTACGTGATTATTGATCGCATTTGCTACCAACGTTGGAAATCACTAGTCTCGATTGACAGTGATTAACATTCCGATATGGCGCAATCGTGTCATTCAATGGAATCATTTGCTACTTGTTATTGAGAGCAATTGATGAGTATCAGCATGCTACCTTGCTCCGATGGACGAGAGTCAGATTCAGGAGCTGCGCCGCACCCGTCTGGCCGATGCCGTGAGGAAGGTGAGCGGCGGCAACGTGACGGCATTCGGCAGGCTGCTGGGCTACGGCGGCGGCGCGTTCGTGCGCCAGATGCTGCTGGGCAACCGGGCCGTGTCGGACAAGACGGTCAGGCGCATCGAGGCCATGCGCGGCATGCACGCGTGGTTTTCACAGGCGGCCGCGTCGCAGAGCGCGCGCGAGGCCATGGCGGCCTTCGACTTTGAGACGGGGCCGCTGGTGTACGAGCTGTTCCCGGTCGAGCTGCGCGTGAGCCCCGGCACGGAGGGCTACACCGTCTGCCCCGACGAGACGGACGAGGACGCGCCCCTGTCCCTGCACAAGCACTGGCTGGCGCGGCGCGGCTATGCGCCCGGCCAGCTGCTGGCGCTGCGCGTCAAGAACCCCGGCATGGAACCGTCGCTGTGCGTGGGCGACATGTTCGTCATCAACACCGCCGATGTCACGCTGCGCGAGGGGCGGGTGTTCGCCGTCAACTTCTACGGCGAGCTGCTGGTGCGCCGCGCGCAGCGCGACGGCGACGGCTGGTGGCTCGTGGCGGACAACCCCGACCAGGCGCGCTTCCCGCGCAAGGCCTGCTCGGGGCCGGGCTGCGTTCCGCTGGGGCGGCTGGTCTTCAAGCAGAGCGAGAGCATCTGAATTCCTGAAAAAGGAGCTGCTTGCGCTTTGCTTTCAAGGGTTTCACGATACTTCGTATCTGAAACTCAGGGTAGACAAGCACAACCAGCTCCTATTTCTGAAGCGCCAGCCGCAGGTCCCCGCCCGTGGGGCTCTGGTACAGCCGCAGGCCGAATTCCGGCAGCACGGCGATCAGGTGGTCGAAGATGTCGCCCTGGATGGCTTCGTATTCCACCCAGGCGGTGGTGGCGGTGAAGCAGTACAGCTCCAGCGGCACGCCCTCGGCCGTGGGCTCCAGCGTGCGCACGATGAGCAGCATGTCCTGGTGGATGCGCGGGTGCGCGCGCAGGTAGGCCTGCACGTAGGCGCGGAAGGTGCCGATGTTGGTCAGCCGCCGCAGGTTGGCGGGCTGCGCCACGGCGTGCTCGCCCAGGCGCTCGCGCACGGCCTCGTTCGATGACTGCACGTCGCGCCGCTTGTCCTCCAGGTACGGGCGCAGCAGGGCGATGCGCGACAGGCGCTCGATCTCCTCGTCCGCCAGGAAGCGCACCGCGTTCGTGTCCAGCCGCAGCGCGCGGCGGATGCGCCGCCCGCCGGAGCTGAACATGCCGCGCCAGTTCTTGAAGCTCTCGCTCATCAGCCGCCAGGTGGGGATGGTGGTGATGGTCTTGTCCCAGTTCTGCACCTTCACGGTGTGCAGCGCGATGTCCACCACGAAGCCGTCGGCGCCCACCTGGGGCATCTCGATCCAGTCGCCCACGCGCAGCATGTCGTTCGAGGAGAGCTGCACGCCCGCGGTGAACGAGAGGATGGTGTCCTTGAACACCAGCATCAGCACGGCCGACATGGCGCCCAGGCCCGACAGCAGGATCAGCGGCGAGCGGTCCACCAGCGCCGCCACGACGGCGATCGCGCCCACCAGGACCAGCAGCAGCTTGCCCAGCTGCACGTAGCTCTTGATGGAGCGCGTGGACGTGGGCGCGCCTTCGGGCGCGCGCTCGTGCTCGTGCAGCACGGCGTCCAGCAGCGCCGTCAGCGCGCGCACCAGCTGCAGCACCGTGACCGCCACGGCCACGTTGCGCACCACCGCCATGGCGGCCGGGTGCAGGTGCGGCACGGCGGCGATGCCTGCCTGCACCACCAGCGAGGGCGCCACGTGCGCCAGGCGCCGCAGCACCTTGTCGTGCCAGACCACGCGCGCCCAGCGCACGCCCATGCGCTCGCGGATGCGCGGCACCGTGTGCAGCAGCACGTACTGCGCCACGGCCTGCGCGCACCCGGCCAGCACCAGCAGGGCGGCCAGGCCGATGGCGGCCTGCATCCAGGGGTCGAACGAATCCAGCAGCGTGAGGGCGGGCACGTGAAGAAATCTCCTTGCAAAGGGAAAGCGGGCCGGCCCATGCGGCGGGCCGGCAGTGCAGAGGGTGGGGGGGATGAACGCCTAGAATCCGGCGTAGCCGCCGATTGTGACCACCGCGTCCCGGCACGGTTCCCTAGATTCCCAGCTTCCATGCAAGACAAATACAACCACACCGAGGTGGAGCGCGCCGCGCATGCCCACTGGACCGCCCTGGACGCCTACCGCGTCACAGAGGACGCGGCCCGGCCGAAGTTCTACGCCTGCTCCATGCTGCCCTACCCCAGCGGCAAGCTGCACATGGGCCACGTGCGCAACTACACCATCAACGACATGCTCACGCGCCAGCTGCGCATGAAGGGCTACAACGTCCTGATGCCCATGGGCTGGGACGCCTTCGGCCTGCCGGCCGAGAACGCGGCGCTCAAGAACAAGGTGCCGCCCGCGCAGTGGACCTACGACAACATCGCCTACATGAAGCAGCAGATGCAGGCGATGGGCCTGGCCATCGACTGGAGCCGCGAGGTCGCCACCTGCGACCCCGACTACTACCGGTGGAACCAGTGGCTGTTCCTGAAGATGCTGGACAAGGGCATCGCCTACCGCAAGACCCAGGTGGTGAACTGGGACCCGGTGGACCAGACGGTGCTCGCCAACGAGCAGGTCATCGACGGCAAGGGCTGGCGCACCGGCGCGCCGGTGGAAAAGCGCGAGATCCCCGGCTACTACCTCAAGATCACCGACTACGCGCAGGAGCTGCTGGACCACGTGCAGGTCGGCGGCGAGAAGGCGACGCTCAACGGCTGGCCCGACAAGGTGCGGCTGATGCAGGAGAACTGGATCGGCAAGTCCAGCGGCGTGCGCTTCGCGTTCACGCACGGCATCCAAGGCGCCGACGGCCAGTTGATCCAGGACGGGAAGATGTACGTCTTCACCACGCGCGCCGACACCATCATGGGCGTCACCTTCTGCGCCGTGGCGCCCGAGCACCCGCTGGCCCAGCACGCGGCGGCCGGTAACCCGCAGCTCGCCGCCTTCATCGAGGAATGCAAGAAGGGCGGCACCACCGAGGCCGAGCTGGCCGTGAAGGAAAAGGAGGGCATGAAAACCGGCCTTTCCGTCACGCACCCGATCACGGGCGAGCCGGTGGAGGTGTGGGTGGGCAACTACGTGCTCATGAGCTACGGCGACGGCGCCGTGATGGGCGTGCCCGCGCACGACGAGCGCGACTTCGCATTCGCGCTCAAGTACGGCATCGAGATCAAGCAGGTGGTGCTGGTCGATGGCGAAACCTTCGACTACCACCACTGGCAGGACTGGTACGGCGACAAGGAACGCGGCGTCACTATCAACTCCGACAACTTCAGCGGCATGGGCTACCAGGAGGCCGTGGCCGCCGTGGCTCACGCGCTCCATGAAAAGGGCCTGGGCGAGCTCAAGACCACCTGGCGCCTGCGCGACTGGGGCATCAGCCGCCAGCGCTACTGGGGCACGCCGATCCCCATCATCCACTGCGAAGCCTGCGGCCCGCAGCCCGTGCCGGAAAAGGACCTGCCCGTGGTGCTGCCGCAGGACCTGGTGCCCGACGGCTCGGGCAACCCGCTCGTGAAAAGCGAGGCCTTTCATGCCGGCGTGGTCTGCCCCTGCTGCGGCAAGAGCGCGCGCCGCGAGACGGACACGATGGACACCTTCGTGGACAGCTCGTGGTA
This sequence comes from Acidovorax sp. MR-S7, assembly GCF_000400995.2. GTDB lineage: Bacteria > Pseudomonadota > Gammaproteobacteria > Burkholderiales > Burkholderiaceae_C > MR-S7. Next base: position 119,681 of record NZ_DF238944.1, read on the forward strand.
CTTCATGCGCTACTGCGACGCGAAGAACGCCGAGCAGATGGTGGCCGGCGGCGCCGACTACTGGATGCCGATGGACCAGTACATCGGCGGTATCGAGCATGCCATCCTGCACCTGCTGTACGCGCGCTTCTGGACCAAGGTGATGCGCGACCTGGGCCTCGTCAAGGTCGATGAGCCTTTCACCAAGCTGCTCACGCAGGGCATGGTGCTCAACCACATCTACAGCCGCCGCACCGCCAAGGGCGGCAAGGACTACTTCTGGCCGCACGACGTGGAGCACGTGTTCGACGACGCGGGCAAGATCATCGGCGCCAAGCTGAAGAACCCGGCCGAGAGCGGCGACGGCCTGCTGCCCGTGGGCACGCCCATCGACTACGAGGGCGTGGGCACCATGTCCAAGTCCAAGAACAACGGCGTCGACCCGCAGCACCTGATCGAGAAGTACGGCGCCGACACCGCGCGCCTGTACACCATGTTCACCGCCCCGCCCGAGCTGACGCTGGAGTGGAACGACGCGGCCGTGGAAGGCAGCTACCGCTTCCTGCGCCGCGTGTGGAACTTTGGCGTGAAGCTGTCTGCTATCGATAAGGAAGCGGCCAGCGCTAGCGTGGCAGGCGCTGGCAGCCTGAAAGACGTGCAATTCGGCAAGGCCGCGAAGGCCCTGCGCCTGGAGATTCACACCGTGCTCAAGCAGGTGGACTACGACTACCAGCGCATGCAGTACAACACCGTGGTCTCGGGCGCGATGAAGATGATCAACGCGCTGGAAGACTTCAAGGCCATGGAGGACGCGGGCGCGCAGGTCGCGCTCATCGAGGGCTTCGGCATCCTGCTGCGCGTGCTCTACCCGGCCACGCCGCACATCACGCATGCGCTGTGGCGCGAGCTGGGCTACGCGGGCACGCTGGGAGAGCTGCTCGACGCGCCCTGGCCGCAGGTCGATCCGTCCGCGCTGGAGCAGGACGAGCTGGAGCTGGTGCTGCAGGTCAACGGCAAGCTGCGCGGCGCGATCCGCGTGCCCGCCACGGCCGACAAGGCCGCCATCGAGCAGGCCGCCGTCGCCAGCGAGGACTTCCAGAAATTCGCCGAAGGCAAGACGCCCAAGAAGGTGATCGTCGTGCCGGGCCGTTTGGTCAACGTGGTGGTGTGATGCAAAGGCGCACGCTGCTCACCACACTGGCCGCAGCGCCCCTGGCCGCCTGCGGCTTCCGCCTGCGCGGCGCGCCCAGCTTCGGCTTCCGCTCGCTGTACGTGCAGGCGCCCGCCAGCTCGCCGCTGGCGCGCGAGCTGCGGCGCACGCTGCAGGGCGCGGGCGGCGACCTCACGGTGCTCACCGAGCCCGCCCAGCTCACGCAGGCCGAGGCCATCCTGGACCTGCTCTCCGAGCGGCAGGAGCGCGTCGTCGTCGGCCTGAACGCCGCGGGCCAGGTGCGCGAGCTGCAGCTGCGCCTGCGCGTGCACTTCCGCCTGCGCGGCCAGCAGGGGCAGGAATGGATTCCCGACACCGAGCTGCTGCAGCAGCGCGACATCAGCTACAACGAAACCATCGCGCTCTCCAAGGAGGGCGAAGAGGCGCTGCTGTTCCGCAACATGCAGACCGACCTGGTGCAGCAGCTCATGCGCCGCCTGGCGGCAGTGAAAATCGGTGCAACTCCCTGAGCCGCTTCGCGTCTTCCCCCTTCTCCTTCGGGAAGGGGGACACCGCCCGCGGCCTGGCAAAGCCGGCTCCACGGCGGTCGCTGGCGCCGCGCGCGCCAGTCGCGGACGGTGTGCACATCGCTATTTTTTGTATAGCTGCTTGCGCTTTATGGATAAGCGCTGGAGGCCGATTTGGCTCAAATCCCGCTGAACCAGCTCGCCGCACACCTGCGCAAGGGCGTGCAGCCGCTCTACGTGCTGCACGGCGACGAGCCGCTGCTGCAGCAGGAGGCGCAGGATGCCATCCGCGCCGCCGCGCGAGAGCAGGGCTACACCGAGCGCAGCAGCCACACCGTCGCCGGCGCGCACTTCGACTGGAGCGCCGTGCTCGCGGCCGGCGGCTCCCTGAGCCTGTTCGCCGACAAGCAGATCGTCGAGATCCGCATCCCCTCGGGCAAACCCGGCAAGGACGGCAGCGCGGCGCTGCAGCAGATCGCCCAGTCCGCGCGCGGCAACGACAGCACGCTCACCATCGTGCTGCTGCCCCGGCTCGACAAGGCCACCCGCACCGGCGCGTGGTTCGGCGCGCTGGAGTCGGCGGGCGCCAGCGTGCAGATCGACCCGGTGGAGCGCGCACAGCTCCCGCAGTGGATCGCCCAGCGCCTCGCGGCCCAGGGCCAGCGCGTGGTGGCGGGCGAGGAAGGCCAGCGCACGCTGCAGTTCTTCGCCGACCGTGTGGAAGGCAACCTGCTCGCCGCGCACCAGGAGATCCAGAAGCTCGCGCTGCTCCACCCCGAGGGCGAGCTGACCTGGGCGCAGGTCGAAGCGGCCGTGCTCAACGTGGCGCGCTACGACGTGTTCAAGCTCAGCGAGGCCGTGCTCTCCGGCCAGGTCGCGCGCATGCAGCGCATGCTCGACGGCCTGCAGGCCGAGGGCGAGGCCGAGGTGCTCGTGCACTGGACGCTGGCCGAAGACATACGCGCCCTCAAGCGCGTGAAGGACGCCATGAACGCCGGCAAGCCCCTGCCCATGGCCCTGCGCGAGAACCGCGTCTGGGGCGCGAAGGAGCGCCTGTTCGAGCGCATCCTGCCCCAGGCCAGCGACGCGGCCCTGGCGCGCCTGCTGCAGTCGGCCCACGTGGTGGACGGCATCGTCAAGGGCCTGAAGGCGCCCGACTGGCCCACGGACGGCTGGCAGGCGCTGCAGCGGCTGGCGCTGCAGGTGTGCAAGGTTGCACGTTGAAAATGGCTCCAGCGCTTGCCGGACAAGCGCGGGAAGCTATTTTTTGAGGAGCGCCGTGCGCGCCTTTTCCACCCAGAGCTCCAGGCTGTCCACCAGCTCCTTGTGGCTGAACGAGCAGCTTTCTTCGGTGAACAGCGCGCCGGCCTCCAGCCGGTCCAGCAGGCCCAGCAGCACTTCGCCGTAGCGCGGCGGCAGGGCCGCCAGCAGCACGGCGTGGCCGCGCGCGGCGGCGCTGAAGGCGTGGTTGGTGATGCGCATGTCGCGCAGGGCCTGCAGGTCGCTGTGCAGGTTGTCCAGCTGGAGGGCGGCGAGGTCGGCGGTCATGACAGGCGAGCCTACAGCACCCGCTTGCGGATCTGCAGCACCACCACCTCGGCCACCACCACCACGGCGAAGATGGCGGCGAGCACCAGCGCCACGCGGTTCCAGTGGAACAGGTCGATGGCGGTGTTGAGCACCACGCCGATGCCGCCCGCGCCCACGAGGCCGAGCACGCCCGATTCGCGCACGTTGATGTCCCAGCGCAGCAGCGCCACCGACCAGAAGGCCGGCTTGATGTGCGGCCAGTGCCCGTACCAGAGCTGCGCGAAGCGCGAGGCGCCCGCGGCCTGCAGCGCCTCGATGGGGCCGCGCGGCGCCTGCTCCAGCGCCTCGCCCACCAGCTTGCCCACGAAGCCCACCGAGCGCAGCGCGATCGCCAGCATGCCCGCCAGCGGCCCCGGCCCGAAAATGGCCACGAACAGCAACGCCCACACCAGCGAGTTGACCGAGCGGCTGGCCACCAGCAGCACGCGCGCGATGAAGTTCAGGGCCCGGCTGCGCGTGACGTTGGGCGCCACCATCACGCCCAGCGGCAGCGCCAGGGCCAGCGACAGCAGCGTGCCCAGCGTGGCCATGTGCAGCGTTTCCATGAGCGCGGCGTGCACGCCTTCGCGGTAATAGCCCCAGTCCACGGGCCACATGCGCCGCAGCATGTCGGCCATCTGCTCGGGCGCGTCGGCCAGGAATTCGGGGATCACCTCCACCGTGCGCGCGGCCTGCACGATGGCGGCCACGGTGAACAGCCACAGCGCGTAGCGCAGCAGGCGCTGGCCCGGGCTATGGCGCTGCCATTGCATTGCGTGCTCAGACATCGAGGGCCTTTCGCACGGCGTTCACCACGATCTCGCCCACGACGATGATGGCGATCACGGTGGCGAGGATGGTGAACACGAAGCTGTACTCGTAGCGCAGGAAGGCCGCGAACAGCGCGCCGCCGATGCCGCCCGCGCCCACGATGCCGACCATGGTGGAGTTGCGCAGGTTCGAGTCGAGCTGGTAGGTGGAAAAGCCCACGAAGCGCGAGGCCACCTGCGGCAGCACGCCGAACAGCACCACGTTGGCGAACGAGGCGCCCGTGGCGCGCATCGCCTCGATGGGCTTGGGCGAGATTTCCTCGATCGCGTCGGCGAACAGCTTGCCCACGAAGCCCACGGTGGCCACCACCAGCGCCAGGATGCCCGCCAGCGGCCCGAAGCCCACGGCCTTCACGAACAGGATGGCGCTGATGACCGGGTGCAGCGCGCGGCATGCGGCGATCAGGGTGCGGCCGGCCATGCGCAGCGGGGCGGGCGAGAGGTTGGCCGCCGCGAGCAGGCCCACGGGCAGGCTCAGCAGCAGGCCGAGCGCCGTGGCCAGAACGGCGATCTGCAGCGTCTCCTTGATGCCCTGCCAGAGCTCGTCCATCTTGCCCAGCTCGGGCGGGAACATGCGGCCGATGAACTTCGCGCCCTGCTCCCAGCCGGAGGCCAGGCGCTCGGGCGACACGCCCATGCCTGCCAGGCTCCAGGCGCAGTAGGCCAGCATGGCGGCCAGGGCCAGCTTGTGGCCCGTGCTCCAGGCGAAGGGACGGGGAATGGCGGATTTCATTCCAGTTCTCCACGATGATGTGCGTCGCACGCGCCCCATGCAACCGGCGCGCGCCAGGCGAGGGCCGCCGTGCAAGGGCCGCCCCGCCGCACGGGCGGCGTCCCCCTTCCCGGCGAAGCCGAGAGAAGGGGGAAGCGGCGCAGCCGCTCAGGGGGTTGTCGTTTCACTCCAGCCATGCCGTGCCGCCGTAGATCGTGTGCAGGTGCTCGTCGGTCAACCCATCGGGCGGGCCGTCGTAGACCACGTGGCCGCCCGTCATGCCGACGATGCGGTCGGAGTAGCGGCGTGCCAGCTCCACGTCGTGGATATTGACCATCACCGGGATGCCGCGCTGCACGCCTTGCTCGCGCAGCAGCTGGATGATTTCCACCGAGGTCTTGGGGTCGAGCGAGGAGGTGGGCTCGTCGGCCAGCAGCACGGCGGGCTGCTGCATCAGCGCACGCGCGATACCCACGCGCTGGCGCTGGCCGCCGCTCAGCGCGTCGGCGCGCTGGCCGGCGAAGGCGGCCAGGCCCACGGTATCGAGCAGCGCGTAGGCGCGCTCCACGTCCTCGGGGTCGAACTGGCGGCGCCATGCACGCCAGGCCGAGAGGTAGCCCAGGCGGCCGGTGAGCACGTTTTCCATCACCGACAGGCGTTCCACGAGGTTGTATTCCTGGAACACCATGCCGATGTGCCGGCGCGCGCGGCGCAGCGCGCGGCCCTGCAGCTGGGCCATGTTCACGCGCTCGCCCGGCAGGTCCAGCAGGATGCGGCCCGACGTGGGCGCGACCAGCCGGTTGATGCAGCGAATCAGCGTGGACTTGCCCGTGCCCGAGGGGCCGATGATGCTCGTGAGCCCCGTGCCCTCGATGGCGAGGTCGATCGACTTGAGCACCGGCGCGCCGGGCTTGTACTCCTTGACCAGCCGCTCGATATGCAGCGCGCCGCTCACTTCTTGCCCGCGGCGGCCTTGTCGAAGGCCTCGCGCGTGAACAGCTCGCCGGCCGACGTGGCCACGGTGCGCACCAGCTCCCAGTCCTTCTGGTAGGTGATGGGCAGGAAGCGGTCGCCGCCCAGGCCCTTGGCCATCTCGGCCGGCACCTTGTAGTCGAAGAAGCACTGCTTGATCTTGTCCTGCAGCGCGGGCGCCAGGTTGTGCGCGTAGGCGTAGGCGTCCGTGGGGAACATCTGGCTGGTGTAGAGCACGCGGAAATCGTCGCCCTTGACCACGCCGCGCTCGGTCATGTGCTGCAGCACGTCGCTGGCCACGGGGGCGGCGTCGTAGTCGCCCGTCTTCACGCCGAGGATGGACTGGTCGTGCTTGCCCGAATAGACCACCTTGTAGTCGGTGTCGGGCGTCAGGCCGATCTTGGGGAACAGTGCGCGCGGCGCCAGGTTGCCCGAGTTGGACGAGGGCGAGGTGTGCGCGATGCGCTTGCCCTTCAGGTCTTCGAGCTTCTGGTAGGGGCTGTCCTTGCGCACGATCATCTTCAGGTACATGCCCACCGGGCCCTGGTCGTTGCCGCGGATGGCGAACGGCACGGCGCCCGACAGGTTCACCGCGAAGTTCACCGGGCCCGGCGAGAACGCGGCGATGTGCAGGCGGCCCGAGCGCATGGCCTCGATCTGCGCGGCGTTGGACTGCACCGGGAAGAACACCACCTTCTTGCCCACGCACTGCGACAGGTGGCCCATGAAGGGGCGGAACAGCTTCTCGTAGATGGAGGGGTCTTCCACGGGCGTGAAGGCGAACACCAGCGTGCTCGGGTCCTTCAGGCGCTTGGGATCGGTGGGCGTGTCGGCCACCAGGTCGCGGTTGGCGTCGCAGAACTGCGCGTCGAGGTCGCCGCGGTGGGTACAGGCGTCCTGCGCCTGGGCGCCGGCGGCGGCCAGCAGCACGGCGGCGGCGAAGGCGCCGCGCAGGACGATGGGGGTGGAAGAGGTGTTGGGCATGGCGTTCCTCGCAGGCGATCCAGAAAAATGTGCCCGACTATAGGAAGCCGCCCCGCGCGCCGTGGCGCTATCCTTTCGGCCTGCCTTCAGAGAGCTTTCAATTGCCTTTCAAAACCGACCGGAGTAACCCTAGCCCTGACGGAGCGCAAGCATGAGGGTGCTCGTCGTCGAGGACGACTTCGACCTGAGCGGCGCCCTCACGCGTCTGCTCACGCGGCGGGGCTTCCACGTCATGCACTGCACCCACGGCGCCGAGGCGCTGCACCTGCTGGAGCGCGAGCTGTTCGAGCTCGTCGTGCTCGACCTGGGCCTGCCCGGCATGGACGGGCTGCAGCTGCTGCAGCGCCTGCGCGCGCGGGGCCTGGCGCTGCCGGTGCTCGTGCTCACCGCGCGCGGCGCCGTGGGCGACCGCGTGGCCGGGCTCAACGCCGGGGCGGACGACTACCTCGCCAAGCCCTTCGACCCCGACGAGCTGGAGGCCCGCCTGCGCGCCCTTGCGCGCCGCGCGGGCGTGCAGGACGAGCCGCGCTGCGGCGAGCTGCGCCTGGACCGGGGCGCCGGCGCCTTCTACTGGGGCACGCAGGCGCTGGAACTCACGCCGCGCGAGAGCGCACTGCTCGCGGGGTTGATGGAGCACCCGGGCCGCGCCATCACCAAGGCCCGGCTCACCGCGCTGGCCTTCGGCTCCGAGCCGCCGAGCCAGCCCGACGCCGTGGAGGTGGTGGTGCACCGCCTGCGCAAGAAGCTGGCCCACACGCAGGTGCAGATCACCACGCTGCGCGGCCTGGGCTACCTGATCCAGGAAGTGCGGTCGCCCCATGGCTGAGCGCCGCGGCGGCCGTGCGGTGCGCCAGCGGCTGATGCTGTGGCTGGCGCTGCCGGTGGCGCTGTTCATCCTGGTGGATGCCTGGGCCTCGTACCGCGCGGCGGCGGGCATTGCGCAGAGCGCGTTCGACCGGCTGCTGGTCACCTCGGCCCACGCACTGGCCGACCTGATCCACCTGGAGGGCGGCGAGCTGCAGATCACCCTGCCGCACGCGGCGCTGGAGCTCTACGGCGACGAGGCCGAGGTGGCCGGCCGGCGCGGTGACGCCGTCACGCGCAGCCGCATGATCTACCGCGTGAGCTACCTGAACGGCGAATACCTCGCGGGCGAGCGCGCCGTGGCGCCCTATGCGGGCCTGGCGCCCGTGCACCCGCGCTACGGCGTGCGCCTGGCGCTCTACGGCACGCAGCTCGCGGGCGAGCCCGTGCGCATGGCGGCGCTGTGGCAGCCCGTGGAGACGCACGACGGCATGCGCTACGTGGTGGTGCAGGTGGGCGAGCCCTCGCAGTACCGCGACCGCATCGCGCGCGGCATCCTCTGGCAGACGCTGGCGCGCCAGTCGGCGCTGCTGGCCCTGCTGGTGGTGCTGATCTGGTGCGTGGCCACCGTGGCCCTGCGCCCCCTGCGCGTGTTCGCGCGCCAGCTGGAGGCGCGCCCGGCCACCGACCTGGAGCCCGTGGCCGTGCAGCCGCAGACCCCGCAGGAACTGCTGCCCGCGGTGAGCGCCTTCAACGGCCTGCTGGAGCGCGCGCGCGAGGCGCAGGCGGCGCAGCAGCGCTTCGTGGCCGACGCCTCGCACCAGCTGCGCACGCCGCTGGCCGTGCTGCAGCTGCAGGCCCATGCCGGCCTGGCGGGCGAGCTGCCCGCGCGCGAGGCCCTGGAGCAGGTGGCCGCCACCACGCGCCGCACCGCGCGCGTGGTGCAGCAGCTGCTGGCATGGAACCGTGCGCGCGCCGGCGTGCCCGCAGAGCAGATCGCCACGGTGGATCTGCGCGCGCTGCTGGAGGAAGTGGCCGTGGAGCTGTCGCCGCTCATCGCTGCACGCCACCAGGACTTCCAGCTCGATGCCGAGCCCTGCCCCTGGACGGGGCCGGCCTGGATGGTGCGCGAGATCGCCATGAACCTGCTGCACAACGCCTTGACCTACACGCCCGAGGGCGGCGCGCTGGGCATGCGCCTGCAGCAGGACGCACAGGGCGTGCGCCTGGTGGTGCACGACGACGGGCCGGGCCTGTCCGCGCAGATGCAGCACGACCTGTTCGTGCCCTTCGTCAGCGGCGCGGTGGGCGGCCGGGGCGCCGGCCTGGGCCTGGCCATCTGCCGCGACCTGGCCCAGGCCTGCGGCGGCCGCCTGGTGGTGGAGAACCGGCGGGTGGACGGCGCCGTGCGCGGGCTCGATGCCACGCTCGTGCTGCCGGGGTGGCCCGGCGCCAGCGCCGGGCGGCCCGATGCGTCAGAATCACGCCCATGAACGCGCTCCACATCGCCGAATACACCCAGACGCTTGGTTTGCAGGCAAAAATGGCCTCAGGGCTTATGGCGCAAGCGCCAGCAGCTATCAAAAACAAAGCGTTGCTGGCCTTGGCGCGCCTGTTGCGCGAGAGCGTCCTGCCGCTGCAGGCGGACAACGCGCGCGATCTGGAGCGCGCCCGTGCCGCCGGCCTGGCCGAGCCCATGGTCGACCGGCTCAAGCTCAGCCCCAAGGTGCTGGAGACCTGCGCCCAGGGCTGCGAGCAGCTCGCGGCCATGCCCGACATCATCGGCGAGGTCCTCGGGATGAAGCAGCAGCCCAGCGGCATCCGCGTGGGCCAGATGCGCGTGCCCATCGGGGTGTTCGGCATGATCTACGAGAGCCGGCCCAACGTGACCATCGAGGCGGCCAGCCTGTCCATCAAGAGCGGCAACGCCTGTATCCTGCGCGGCGGCTCCGAGGCCATCGACTCCAACAAGGCGCTGGCCCGGCTGGTGCAGCAGGCGCTGGCCGAGGCCGGCCTGCCGCAGGACGCGGTGCAGCTCGTGCAGACCACCGACCGCGAGGCCGTGGGCCAGCTCATCGCCATGCCGCAGTACGTGGACGTGGTCATCCCGCGCGGCGGCAAGGGCCTGATCGAGCGCATCAGCCGCGAGGCCAAGGTGCCCGTCATCAAGCACCTGGACGGCAACTGCCATACGTATGTGGACGATCCCTGCGACCTGGACATGGCCGTGAAGGTGGCCGACAACGCCAAGACCCAGAAGTACAGCCCCTGCAACGCCAGCGAAGGCCTGCTGGTGGCACGCGGCGTGGCGGCCGATTTCCTGCCGCGCATCGGTGCCGTCTACGCCGCCAAGGGCGTGGAGATGCGCTGCGACGCCGAGGCGCTGGCGATCCTGCGCGCCGTGCCCGGCGCCCATCTGGCCGAGGCCACCGAGGCCGACTGGGGCGAGGAATACCTCGCGCCCATCATCAGCGTGAAGGTGGTGGCGGGGGTGCATGAAGCCATCGCGCACATCAACCGCTACGGCAGCCACCACACCGACGCCATCCTCACGCGCGACCACCTGCACGCCCAGCGCTTCCTGCGCGACGTGGATTCGGCCAGCGTGATGGTCAACGCCAGCACGCGCTTCGCCGACGGCTTCGAGTACGGGCTGGGCGCGGAGATCGGCATCAGCACCGACAAGTTCCACGCGCGCGGGCCCGTGGGCATCGAAGGCCTCACGTCGCTCAAGTGGATCGTGCTGGGCGAGGGCGAAGTCCGCCACTGACGCCGACGGCGCCATGAAGATCATCATCCTCGGCGCCGGCCGCGTGGGCTACAGCGTGGCCGACAGCCTGGTTTCCGAGAAGAACGACATCACCGTCATCGACACCGACGCGGAGCGCCTGCGCGAGCTGGAGGCGCGCTTCGACCTGCGCGGCGTGGTGGGCAACGGCATCGATCCGCAGGTGCTGGCCGAAGCCGGCGCGCGCGACACCGACCTGCTGATCGCCTGCGCCGCGCAGGACGAGACCAACCTGGTCTGCTGCAAGGTGGCGCAGTTGGTGTTCAACATTCCCACGCGCATCGCGCGCGTGCGCTCGTCGGGCTTCGCGCTGGAGCACGACGACCAGCTGCTGGGCAAGGACGGCTTCGGCGTGGACCGCATCATCTGCCCCGAGGAGTCGCTGACGCGCTACATCGGCAAGCTCGTCGAATACCCCGAGGCGCTGCAGGTGCGCGAGTTCGCGGGCGGGCGCGCCTGCCTGGTGTCGGTGCGTGCGCGCCCCGGCGCGTCCATGGTGGGCATGCGCATCGCCACCATGCGCGAGACCGCGCCCGACGTGGCCATGCGCATCGTGGCCATCTACCGGCGCTTCCCCGATGAGCCTGACCGCTTCGTGCCTTGCGACGGCGCCACCCGCGTGGAGCCGGGCGACGAGGTGTTCGTGCTCTCCGCGCGCGAGCAGATCCCGCAGGTGCTGGCGGCGCTCTACCACCAGAACGGCCATCCGGCGCGGCCCGTGCGGCGCATCATGGTCGCGGGCGGCGGGCGCGTGGGGATGCGGCTGGCGCGGCAGCTCGGGCAGTTGGGGCGCTTTCACATCAAGATCCTGGAGGAGAGCCAGGAGCGCTGCGTGGCGCTGGCCTCCGAGCTGCCGTCCGACATCCTCGTGCTGCAGGGCGACGCCACCGACGAGGACCTGCTGAGCGAGGAGAGCATCGAGGAGGTGGACCTGTTCCTCGCGCTCACCGACGACGACGAGGACAACATCATGTCCTGCCTGCTCGCCAAGCGCATGGGCGCGAGCCGCGTGCTGGCCCTCATCAACCGCCGCACCTACGCCGACCTGATGCACGGCACGCAGATCGACATCGCCTTGTCGCCCGCGCAGGCCATGCTGGGCGAGCTGCTGGCTTACGTGCGCCGCGGCGACGTGCAGGCGGTGCACAGCCTGCGCCGCGGCGTGGCCGAGGCGCTGGAGATCGTGGCGCGCGGCGACCGCAAGAGTTCGCGCGTGGTGGGGCGCAGGGTCAGCGAGATCCACCTGCCGGCCCAGGTGCACATGGGCCTGATCGTGCGCGGCCTGCCCGATGCGGGCGATGCACAGGGCGCCGCCCCCGCTGCCGAGCCGCAGGTGATCATCCCGCGCAGCCACACGGTGATCGAGAGCAACGACCACGTGGTGTTCTTCCTGCCCCACAAGCGCCTGGTGCGCGAGGTGGAGCGGCTGTTCCGCGTGAGCGCGACCTTCTTCTGACGCCGCCATGTCCGATGTGCTGCCCGTCCTGCGCGTGCTCGGAGCGCTGCTGGCCATGTTCGCCGTCTCGCTGTGCGTGCCGCTGGCCGCGTCGCTGTGGGCGCACGAGGGGCTGTGGCCGCAGTACGCGCTGGCGATCTGCGTCACCTGCCTGTCCAGCGCCATCCTCTGGGTAGGCCTGCGCGAGCACCGGCGCGAGCTGCTGCCACGCCACGGCGTGATGCTGGTGTCGCTGGTGTGGATGGTGATCCCGTTCTTCGCGGCGCTGCCGCTGCTGATGGTGATGCAGGCCATCGGCCGGCCGATGTCGGTCACGCATGCGTATTTCGAGGCCGTCTCGGGCCTGACCACCACCGGCTCCACGGTGCTGGCGCGGCTGGACACGCTGCCGCTGTCGGTGAACGTGTGGCGCACCTTCATGCAGTGGATCGGTGGCATGGGCATCCTGATCCTGGCCGTGGCGGTGCTGCCGCTGCTGGGAGTGGGCGGCAGCCAGCTCTTCAAGGCCGAGGCGGCCGGCCCGGTGAAGGACACCAAGCTCACCCCGCGCATGACTGAGACGGCCAAGGGCCTGTGGGGCGTCTACGTGCTGTTCTCGCTGGCCTGTGCGCTGGCCTACTGGCTGGCCGGCATGGCGCCGCAGGAAGCGCTCATGCACATGTTCGCCACGGTGAGCCTGGGCGGGCTGTCGCCGCACGACGAGAGCCTGGGCTACTACCACTCGCCGCTGGTGGAGGCGATCGCGCTGGTGTTCATGCTGTGCGCGAGCTGCAACTTCGCCCTGTATTTCATCGCCCTGCGCAAGGGCAACTGGCAGGGTTTCTGGCGCGACCCCGAGATGCGCGCCACCATGGCCGCGCTGATCGGCGGCGGGCTGCTGGTGGCGCTGCTGCTGTGGGCCAAGGGCGTGTACGGGCCGCTGGAGGCGCTGCGCTTCGGCATGTTCCACGTCGTCTCCGTCGCCACGACGACCGGCTTCACCACCACCGACTACCTCGCCTGGCCGGTGTTCGCGCCGGTGTTCATGCTGCTGCTGTCGGGCGTGGCCACCAGCGCGGGATCGACGGGCGGGGGCATCAAGATGGTGCGCATGCTCATCCTGCTCAAGCAGGCGCGCCGCGAGATGACGCGCATCGTGCACCCGCGCGCGGTGCAGCCCGTGCGGCTGGGCGAGGGCGTGGTGGACAACCGCATGATCTTCTCGGTGCTGGCCTTCATGCTGATGTACGGCGCCACCGTCATCACGCTGAGCATGGTGCTGCTGCTGACCGACCTGGACATGGTGACCGCGTTTTCCGCCGTGCTGGCCAGCGTGCACTGCACCGGCCCGGGCCTGGGTTTGCTGGGGCCGGCGTCGAACTACGCGGTGCTCACCGACTTCCAGCTCTGGGTGTGCACGCTCGCCATGCTGCTCGGGCGGCTGGAGATCCTGAGCTTCATGGCGCTGCTGGCGCCGGCGTTCTGGCGGCGCTAGAGCGTGTTATGAACTTGATAGCGCCTGCGGTAGATTCGCCCAATGGCAAGGCGTAAGCAGTATCCGACG
>NZ_DF238945.1 GCF_000400995.2 Acidovorax sp. MR-S7
CTACCAACACCACCTCCGCGCCAGTGCTAGCTTTTCGTACCGTCACTTATTGCACTGAAAACGAGGAGACCCCGGGCAAGAACACCAATGTGTACCTGGGCTCAGCCGAACTCTCGGCCATCTGCTCCAAGCTGGGCCGTATTCCCAGCAAGGAAGAATATCTGGCCGACGTGGGCGTCATTAACCAGAGCAGCGACAAGATCTACCAGTACCTGAACTTCGACCAGATCGAAGAATATGTGGAGAACGCCAAGGAAGCGACTGCCTGAGCGGCGATGGCTCCCTGAAACAACAAACGGCCCTTCGGGGCCGTTTTGCTGCGTAGCCTGGCTGAGGAGAAGTCTGCAGAATGCTGTGTATTTACACAGTATTTATGCCAGCCACCTCCAAGCCCAAGCTCTACAACCCGCGCCACCCCGAGCGCACGCTGCTCTACCAAACGGTGGCCGAGCATTACGAGACCTGGCTTGATCTGGCCAGCGCCGGCCAGTTCGACGGCCAGGGCGACCACCGCAGCCCCAAGCCCTATGTGCGCCAAGCGTTTGCCAAGTACCTGGAATGCGGCATCTTTGCCCACGGCTTTGCCCGTGCCCGCTGCGACGACTGCGGACACGACTTTCTGGTGGCCTTTTCCTGCAAAGGCCGGGGCGTCTGCCCCTCGTGCACCACGCGGCGCATGGCCGAGACAGCGGCACACCTCACCGACCACGTCTTCCCCCGCCTGCCAGTGCGCCAGTGGGTGCTGTCGGTTCCCAAGCGGCTGCGCTACTTTATGCAACGCGACAGCGTGGTGCTGGGCATGGTGTTGCGCATCTTCTTGCGCGTCATTGAGCAAACCCTGCAAGCCAACAGCCCATGCGCAGCGCATGCGAACAAGGCCGCCCTGCACATCGGTGCAGTCGCCTTCATTCACCGCTTTGGCTCCAGCCTGAACGAGCATGTGCATTTCCATGTGTGCGTGGTCGATGGCATGTTTGAGGCGGTGGCAGGGGAGGCGAGTGAGCAGGGCACCCGCACCACAGCGATCAGCGTCATGTTTCACCCGGCTATCGGCATCGACCCCGAAGCGGTGACCCAAGCCCAGGCCAGTTTGCGTCGGCGCATCCTGCGCGCCTTTGTGGGCCGGGGCCTGCTCGAAGGCTTCGAGGCCCAGGAGATGCTGGGGTACAAACACAGTGGGTTTTCGGTAGACACCAGCGTGTGCATAGCAGCACAAGACCGAGCGGGCCTGGAGCGCCTGCTGCGCTACTGCGCACGGCCCCCGTTTGCGCTGGATAGGCTGCGCAAAGCGGGCAGTGAGCTCATTTACCGCTGCGCCAAGCAGCACAGCGAGCCTGGCAGTGACCGGCGCGACCAACGCAAGGCAAAGCGAGGTGTTCGGGCCGACGAACTGCACCTCACGCCGCTCGAACTCATCGACCGCCTTGCCGCGCTGGTGCCGCCACCGCGTGCGCACCGCCACCGGTACTACGGCGTGCTGGCGCCCAATTCACCCCTGCGGGCTGCGGCGGTTGCACTGGGCGCAGGCCAAACCGCAGGCGCGGGCACGGGCACGGCACAGCCCGAGCCAGGCGGTGTGACCGCAGCGGTGGATGCCATGGGAGTGGCCACGGTCGGTGGTCCCAGCCAGCCCGAGCCCACCCAGCCAGCTCTGCCCAAACGCTCAGCTCACATTCTGTGGGCGGTGCTGATCGCCCGCATCTACGAGGTGTTGCCGCTGTTGTGCCCGCTCTGCGGTGGCCAGATGCGCATCATCGCTTTCATCACCTACAGTGCCGACCTCCGGCACATCCTGGAGCACATCGGGGTGGAGACAGAGCCGCCTCGCATCGCGCCAGCACGCGGGCCGCCGCTGTGGGATGGGTGCGATGTGCCGATGGGCGATGGTGTCGAGGTTGAGCCAGATTGGGGCGAGGCGGCCCAACCGGCGCCGGACTTTGAGGTCGATCAGCGCGTCAGTTGGTAAGGGAAGGCAGCAGCGGTTTGGCCGCGCGGCAGGGCTGCGTCTGTCACTGCCAAAAAATGTGCAAACCGAAAAATCTCGGGCTACTGGCGCTGATCAAGCGCTCAGGCAGGCTCAGCCTGAAGGCCTGTGATGCCCAAAACCTGGGCCATAATCGTCCTCCTGTGGTTGGATTTCCTATCCGCCGCGCCTGCCGCGAAGCCGCCCACTACGGCGTGACGGGCGCGGGCGAGGCGCGCCCCGACCTGGCCGCCATGGTGGCGCGCTCGCGCAAGGTGGCGGGCCGCCTGGGACAAGGCGTGGCCCACCTGATGAAGAAGAACGGCGTGACGGTGTTCGGCGCCAGCGCCAAGCTGGCGGGCGCCGGCAAGCTGGCGCTGGACAGCGGCGCCACGCTGTCCGCGCCGCACATCGTCCTGGCCACCGGCGCGCGCGCCCGCGAACTGCCGGCGTTGCCGGTGGGCGAGCGCATCTGGGCCTACCGCCAGGCCCTGGTTCCCGCCGACCTCCCGAAATCGCTGCTGGTCGTGGGCGCGGGCGCCATCGGCGCGGAGTTCGCCAGCTTCTACCGCGCCGTGGGCGCGGAAGTCACGCTGATCGACATGACCGCCGACATCCTGCCGCAAGAGGACGCCGAGATCTCGCAGCTGGCCCGCAAGGCCTTCGAGAAGCAAGGCATCCGCGTGTTGACGCAATGCGCGGTCAAGGCCTCGTCGGCTACCGCGACCGGCGTAAAGGTCGTGTTGGATCAGCAAGGCAAGCAAAGCGAACTGGAAGTCGAGCGCGTCATCGTCGCCGCCGGCATCGTCGGCAACGTGGAGAACCTCGGCCTGGAACGCACCCGCGTCAAGGTGGAGAAGACCCACATCGTCACCGACGGGCTGTGCCGCACGGACGAACCGGGCGTCTACGCCATCGGCGACGTGGCCGGCGCGCCCTGGCTCGCCCACAAGGCCAGCCACGAAGCCGTGCTGTGCGTGGAGGCGATCGCGGGCAAGCCGGCGCATCCCATCGACCCGCTGCGCATCCCCGCCTGCACCTATTCCTATCCGCAGGTGGCGAGCATCGGCATGACCGAGGCCCGCGCCCGCGAGCACGCCAAGCAGAACGGCGGCGAAATCCGAGTCGGCAAGTTCACCTTCGCGGGCAACGGCAAGGCGATCGCAATGGGCGAGGACCAGGGATTGGTGAAGACGGTGTTCGACGCGAAAACCGGCGAACTGCTGGGCGCGCACATCATCCACCCCGAAGCGTCCGAGCTGATCACCGGCTACGGCGTGGCGGCATCGCTGGAAGCCACGGAGGAAGACTTGATGCACACCGTGTTCGCGCATCCGACCCTGTCGGAAACGCTGCACGAATCGGTGCTGTCGGCCTTCGGCCGCGCGCTGCACGCGTAGGCGGCCCAAAGGCGCAAAGAACGGGCAGGGGGCCGCGCCCAGGCGCGCCCCCGGCTCGGGTCACATCCGCGCCGCGAAGAAATCCAGGAAACACGCGATGCGCCGCGACAGCTGGGTGTTGCGGTGGTAAACGGCGTGCATGGGCTGCAGGTAGTCCGTGTGCTCGGATTCCATCAGTTTCACCAGCCGGCCTGCCTTGATGTCCTCGCGCACCACGAAGTCGGACAGGCAGGCGATGCCCACCCCGCGCAACGCCAGTTGCCGCTGCGTCTCGCCGCTGGAGGTCGCCAGCGTGGGCACCGCCAGATAACTCGACCCGCCCGCGTGCCGCACGGGCCAGACGTTCAGGCTTTCGGGCTGAGTAAATCCCAGCACCTCGTGTCCGTGCAGTTCGTCCACCGTCGCGGGCGCGCCGCGCCGGGCCACATAGTCCGGGCTGGCCATCACCCAGCGCGGCGACGACCGCAACGCGCGCGCATGCAGCGTGGAATCCGTCAGCGGCCCCATGCGCAGCGCAACGTCGGTGCGGTGCTCCATCAAATCCACGATGCGGTCGTTGCTGGTCAGTTCCAGTGAAATGCCGGGATACTGGCGCCGGAACTCCCCCACGTGCGGCACCACGCAGTGCAGCATCACCGGCACCGAGGCGTCCACCCGCAACCGCCCCGCCGGCCGCTGATGCACCATGCGCATGCATTCTTCCGCCTCTTCCAGCGAGGCCACGATCTGGCGGGCCTTGGGCAGGAAATGCTTGCCCTCTTCGGTCAGCTCCATACGCCGCGTGGTCCGGTTCAGCAGCGTGACCCCCAGGTCTTCTTCCAGCCGCGACAGACCCCGGCTGACGCCCGACGCGGTATGCCCCAGCACTTCGGCCGCCGCGCTCAGCGATCCGGCGTCCACGACGCCCAGGAACAGCCGCAATGCATCAGAGTTCAGGGACATGGGGAGGGCTCCTTCGGGCGAGTCGGTCGATTGTGTTCTTCAGACGCCTGGCGCGGGTGGTGGAGGTGGGTGAGTCGGTGGGCGGTAGGGCTTGCCGACAGGCGACGTCCGATGGTCAATGTCGATTGTCGATTGGCTATCGCCACTTTAACCCCGCCGCCGGATGGATGGCGCGCGCGGCAGGCGTTCTCCCAACAAATAGTTCTGCGCCGCGCGGTGGCCCACCGCGCAAAAAAAACGGCGCCACGAAGGCGCCGTTCTTCAGAAGCCCTCAACGATCAACGCTTCTGCTTCAACTGCGACAGATCCCGGACTGCGCCGCGATCGGCCGACGTGGCCAGCGCCGCGTAGGCCTGCAAGGCCTGCGACACCACGCGCTCGCGGCCCACGGGTTCCCAGCCGTCGGCCCGCGCATCCATCGCCGCGCGGCGGCGCGTCAGTTCCTCGTCGGACACGGCCAGATGCATTTTGCGGTTCGGGATGTCGATCTCGATCACGTCGCCCTCTTCCACCAGGCCGATCGTGCCGCCTTCCGCCGCTTCCGGCGACGCGTGGCCGATCACCAGGCCCGACGAGCCGCCCGAGAAGCGGCCGTCGGTGAACAGCGCGCAGCTCTTTCCCAGGCCCTTGGACTTCAGGTAGGACGTGGGATACAGCATTTCCTGCATGCCGGGACCGCCCTTCGGGCCTTCGTAGCGGATCACCACCACGTCGCCCGGAACGATCTGGTCGCCCAGGATGCCTTCCACGGCGGCGTCCTGGCTTTCGAAGACGCGCGCGCGGCCGGTGAAGACCCATTGCGACTCGTCCACGCCGGCCGTCTTCACGATGCAGCCCTTTTCAGCCAGGTTGCCGTACAGCACGGCCAGGCCGCCATCCTTGGAATAGGCGTTTTCCTTGCTGCGGATGCAGCCCGTCTTGCGGTCGGTGTCCAGCGTCAGGAAGGTGGCGTCCTGGCTGAAGGCCACCGTGGTCGGGATGCCGCCGGGGGCCGCGCGGTAGAACTTCTGCGCGTCCTCGCCCGCATCGCCGGCCACGTCCCACTTGCGGATGGCGTCGCCCAGCGTGCCGCTGTGCACGTTGCCGCAGGACAGGTCCAGCAGGTCGGCGCGCGCCAGTTCACCCAGGATGCCCAGGATGCCGCCTGCGCGGTGCACGTCTTCGATGTGGTACTTGTCGGTGGCGGGCGCGGCCTTGCACAGGCACGGCACCTTGCGCGAAATGCGGTCGATGTCGGCCATGGTGAAGTCCACGCCGGCTTCCTGCGCCGCGGCCAGCAGGTGCAGCACGGTGTTGGTGGAGCCGCCCATGGCCACGTCCAGCGCCATGGCGTTCTGGAACGCGCTCTTGGTGGCGATGCTGCGCGGCAGGACCGACTCGTCGTCTTCCTGGTAGTAGCGGCGGCACAGGTCCACGACCAGGCGGCCGGCCTGCTCGAACAAACCCTTGCGCCAGGCGTGCGTGGCCACGATGGTGCCGTTGCCCGGCAGCGCCAGGCCGATGGCTTCGGTCAGGCAGTTCATCGAGTTGGCCGTGAACATGCCGGAACAGGAGCCGCAGGTGGGGCAGGCGCTGCGCTCGACCTCGGCCACGTCGGCATCCGACACGTTGGGGTCGGCGGCCTTGATCATGGCGTCGATCAGGTCGATCTTGGCGATCACCTTGCCGTCGGTGGGCGACTTCACCTTGCCGGCTTCCATCGGGCCGCCGGAAACGAAAACGACCGGGATGTTCAGGCGCATCGCGGCCATCAGCATCCCCGGGGTGATCTTGTCGCAGTTCGAGATGCAGACCATGGCGTCGGCGCAGTGCGCGTTGACCATGTACTCCACCGAATCGGCGATCAGCTCGCGCGAGGGCAGCGAATACAGCATGCCGCCGTGCCCCATGGCGATGCCGTCGTCCACGGCGATGGTGTTGAATTCCTTGGCGACGCCGCCCGCGGCTTCGATTTCGCGGGCGACCAGGGCGCCCAGGTCGCGCAGGTGCACGTGGCCCGGCACGAATTGCGTGAACGAGTTCACTACCGCGATGATCGGCTTGCCGAAATCGCCGTCCTTCATGCCGGTGGCGCGCCACAGGGCGCGGGCGCCGGCCATGTTGCGGCCGTGGGTCGAGGTGCGGGAACGGTAGTGCGGCATGATTTGTCTCAGGCTGGTTCTGTTAGCGTGGGCGGCGAAACGGTAAATAATACGCTGGATCCAGGCCCCGCCGCTCGGCGGCCGCCGCCAGGCCCCTTCGCGGCCATCAGGCGGACGCCATGCCGCGGGCCGCAAACGCGCTGGGCGGCTCGCCCACCGCCTTGCGGAACATGGCCGCGAACGCGCTGGGCGGCTCGCCCACCGCCTTGCGGAACATGGCCGCGAACGCGCTGGGGCTTTCATAGCCCAGGTCCAGCGCCACCTCCAGCACGCGCTCGCCGCGCGCCAGCCGCTCCATGGCCGCCAGCAGGCGCGCCTGCTGGCGCCAGCGTCCGAACGTCATGCCCGTATGCCGCAGGAACAGGCGATGCACGGTCTTGGGGTCCACGCCCAGCTCGCGCGCCCAATCCGCCGCGCCATCCTGGCGTTCCGGGTGGCGCACGATGGCGCGGCAGATGCGCGCCAGGCGCGGCTCGACGGGCTGCGGCAAGTGCAAGGGCAGAACGGGTTCCTGACGCAATTCGTCCAGCAGCAGCATCATCAGGCGGCCATCGCGCGTGTCGGGCGCCCAGTCCAGCGGCACCTCGGCCGCCGCCACCATCAATTCCCGCAGCAATGGCGAGATGGACAGCACGCAGCACTCCGCGGGCAGGTGCGCGGCCGCTCCCGGTTCAACGAACACGGTGCGCATGCGCGGTTCGCCGCTCATGCGGATGCCGTGCGGCATCCAGGCCGGCACCCAGACGCCGCGCGTGGGCGGCACCACCCAGATCCCGGCGGGCGTATCCACCACCATGACGCCCGAGATCGCGTAGACCAGCTGGGCGCGCCGGTGCCGGTGCCGCCGGATGCGGTGGCCGTCTTCATAGTCCACGGCCAGCCCGGCCACGGGGCGTTTCGAGGATTCGTAGGGAAAAAGGTCCAGGTCCGCGGGCTTGCGGGGGCTGGACGCGGATGCGGCGGATGCGGGCTTGTCCATTTTGCGACGATTGCGGTCCGAATGGCGTTAGACGGTCTTTCCCAGTGTACCTATCATCCTCGCATCCCCTGCCGCATTTCCCCACGCCCGACACGCCCATGCCCCGCTCGTCCGCCTCCGCCGACTTCCACGCCGCCCTGGCGCCGGCGGGCTGCGCGCGGGCGCTGCGACTAGCGCGCGGTTGCCGGGCCTTGCGCTCCGTGGCCGCCCGACAGCCCTGGGCCCCTGACGGGTCCTGACGCCACCTCCCCCTGACCTGGCCGTCCCGCCCCCTTGCGTACGCGGGCGGCCGACACGCGCCGCGCCCCCGCGGCCGGAGGTTTCCATGCTCGACCAGCCCCAACACAAATACCGCCCCACCCTTCCCTTCACCCGCGACTACCGCGCGCGCACCTGGCCGTCGCGCCGGCTGACGGCGCCGCCGATCTGGATGAGCACCGACATGCGCGACGGCAACCAGGCCCTGATCGAGCCCATGGACGCGGCTCGCAAGCTGCGCTGCTTCGAACAACTGGTGGCCGTGGGGCTGAAGGAAATCGAAGTGGCCTTCCCCTCGGCCTCGGACACGGACTTCAACTTCGTGCGCAAGCTGATCGAGGAACGCCGCATTCCCGAGGACGTGACCATCGAAGTGCTGACCCAGTCGCGTCCGGACCTCATCGAACGCACCTTCGAATCGCTGCGCGGCGTTCCCCGCGCCATCGTGCACCTGTACGCCCCCATCGCTCCGCAATGGCGCCGCATCGTGTTCGGCATGAGCAAGGCCGAAATCAAGGAGATCGCGCTGGCCGGCACGCGCCAGATCCGAGCGCTGGCGGATGCGCGCCCCGAGACGCAATGGATCTACGAATACTCCCCCGAGACCTTCAGCCTGGCCGAGCTGGAATTCTCGCTGGAGATGTGCGATGCGGTCAGCGCCGCCTGGGGTCCGACGCCCGAAAACAAGATGATCGTCAACCTGCCGTCCACCGTGGAATGCACCCCGGCCAACGTCTACGCGGACCAGATCGAATGGATGCACCGCCACCTGGCGCGCCGCGACAGCATCGTCCTGAGCGTGCATCCGCACAATGACCGCGGCACGGCCGTAGCCTCGGCGGAGCTGGCGGTGCAGGCTGGCGCCGACCGCGTGGAGGGCTGCCTGTTTGGCAACGGCGAGCGCACCGGCAATGTGGACCTGGTGACGCTGGCCATGAACCTGGACCTGCACGGCATCCGCAGCGGCCTGGATTTTTCGGACATGGCGACCGTGCGCGCCTGCATCGAGGCCTGCAACCAACTGCCGGTGGACGTGTTCCACCCTTATGCGTTCACCCACGCAACGCCAGCAGCGCCTCCTGCAGATGCCGCAGGCCCCGGCTCAACGGCTTATCCCGGCGCAACACGATAGCCAGGCTGCGCGACAGGCGCGGCGCCAGCGGCCGGACCGCCAGCGCCGGGCGCGCGCCTGCGCCCGATACCGACAACCTGGGCAGCACCGCGCAGCCCAGGCCGGCGCCCACGATTTCCTTCATGGCTTCGGTGCTGCCCAGCTCCATGACGGGCTTGGCGGCCACGCCCGCGGCCTCGAACCAGTCGTCCACCAGCCGCCGGGTGCGGGCGCCGGGCTCGAACAGCACCAGCGGCAGCCGCGCCAACGCCTGCGGCGTGGCGGCGGCCGGAATGGACGCGGGATCCCGGGCCGGGAAGATCGCCACGAATTCGTCTTCCAGCACCGGCGTCACCTCGAACATGCGGCCCGGCGCCGGCAGCGTGACCAGCCCGATGTCCAGCGTGTTGTTCTCCAGCCCGCGCAGCATGTCCGACGTATTGCCGGTGCTGGCGACGATGTCCAGCGCCGGGAAGCGGCGCCGCAGGTCGGCCAGCAGCGGCGGCAGCAGATAGGTGCACGCAGTGGCGCCGGTGCCCAGCCGGATGCGGCCGGATACCTGGGAAGCGTGCGCCGTCATGGCGAGTTCGGCCTGGGCCAGCGCGGCGTCGATGACGCGGACGTGCTCCAGCAGTTCCAGCCCGGCCGCGGTGGGGCCGGCGCGGCGGCCGACCCGTTCCACCAGCTTCAGCCCGAAGCGCCGTTCCAGCTGGCGGATCTGCAGGCTGACGGCGGGTTGCGTCACGCCGCTGCGTTCCGCGGCGGCGGAAAAACTGCCCAGTTCGGCCACCAGCGCAAAGGTGCGCAACTGATCCAGATTGAGACCCCGCATTGCATCAACCCAAAGTTTTACTTATGAAAATCATAATAAACCAAAGCTTTATTAATACATGAGCTTGCGCGACACTGAGCACTCGTCTTTCGCCACGCCCTTCCATGCCCTCCAACACCCCCTCCTTCCTCGTTCGCGACAGCGCGCCGGCCGACCTTCCCGCCATCAAGGCCATCTATGCCCACCACGTGCAGCACGGCACGGCCTCCTTCGAGCTGGAGCCGCCCTCCATCGAGGAAATGCGCCAGCGCCGCGCCGCCGTGCTGGAGAAGGACATGCCCTACCTGGTGGCCGAGATCGACGGCGAGATCGTGGGCTACGCCTACGTCACCCCCTACCGTCCGCGCCCGGCCTACCGGCACACGGTGGAGGATTCGGTCTACGTGAAGACGGGCCGCTCCGGGCTGGGCATCGGCGGCAGGCTGCTGGCCGAGCTGATCGCCCGCTGCACCGCCGCCGGCTGGCGGCAGATGCTGGCCGTGGTCGGCGACAGCCGCAACGCGGCATCGCTGGCGCTGCACGCCAGCCAGGGATTCCATGCCGCGGGCACGCTGCGGTCCGTGGGGCACAAGCATGGCGAATGGCGCGACACGGTGCTGATGCAGCGCGCGCTGGGCGAAGGCGACACCACGCCCCCCGTCCGGCCGTGATTCCGCCCCGCGCCATCGTCTGCCTGGGCCTGACCCAACTGGTCGGCTGGGGCGTGACCTTCTACCTGATCGGCGCCCTGGGACCGGCCATGGCGGCCGACCTGGGCTGGAACGCCGCCACCGTGTACGGCGGCTTCTCGGCCGCCATCGTGGTGATGGCCATGGTGTCGCCCCTGGCCGGCCTGGCGGTGGACCGATGGGGCGGGCACCGCGTGATGCCCGCCGGCGCCGTGGTGGCCGCGCTGGGCTGCGCGCTCCTGGCGGCCGCGCACGGCCTGGCCCTCTACTACCTGGCCTGGATCGCGCTGGGGATTGGCATGCGGCTATGCCTGTACGACGCGGCGTTCGCTTCCCTGGCGCGCGCGGCCGGCCCCACCGCGCGCCGGCCCATGTCCCAGATCACGCTGTTCGGCGGCCTGGCATCCACCGTGATGTGGCCGGTCGGCCATGCGCTGGCGGGCTGGCTGGGTTGGCGCGGCGCGGTGCTGGCCTACGGCGCCCTGGCGCTGTCCACGCTGCCGCTGTACCTGGCGCTGCCGCGCGAGCGCTACGCCGCCCCGGCCGGCGCCAAGGACAAGGCCGCCACGGGCCTGGCCCGCAGCCTGGGCGAGCGCCGCCTGGCGGGCGCGCTGTATGCCCTGATCGCCATGCTGACCAACTTCCTCGCGGCCGGCAACGCGGCGCATCTGATCTCGCTGCTGTCCGGCCTGGGGCTGGCCGCGGCGGCGGCCGTCAGCGTCGCCGCGCTGTGGGGCGTGGGCCAGTTCGCGGCGCGCCTGGCCGACGTGGCGCTGGGCTCGCGCCTGCACCCCCTCACTCTGACACTGGCGGTGGGAACGGTGCTGCCCCTGTGCTTCCTGCTGGCGCTGCTGTCCGGGGGCAATCTCTACGCCACCGCGGCCTATGCCCTGCTGTACGGGGCGTGCAACGGCCTGCTCACCATCACGCGCGGCACCTTGCCGCTGGCGCTCTTCGACTTCCGCAGCTACGGCACGCTGGTCGGCGCGCTGCTGATTCCCAGCTTCCTGCTGACGGCCACCGCGCCGGTGGCCTACGCCTATCTGGTGGAGAGCCACGGCGCGCGCGGCGCGATGGCGGTGTCGGTGGGCCTGGCGGCGGCCATCTTCGCGGCCGCGCTGGCGCTGCGCTGGACATTCATCGGGCGGGTGCGCGCGGCCACCGCCTGACCCGCCGCCGCCCGGGCGCTCAACCTTCGGCGGCGGACGCGACCACCCATTTTTCCCAGCCGATCTTGCGCAGCTTGCAGGCCGGACATTCGCCGCAGCCATACCCCCAGTCGTGCCGCGCGCCACGTTCGCCCAGGTAGCAAGTGTGGCTTTCCTCGACGATGGTCTCGACCAGGGCATCGCCCCCCAGTTGATAGGCCAGCGCCCAGGTTTCGGACTTGTCGATCCACATTAGCGGCGTCTCGATCGTGACCCGGGCGCCCAGGCCCAGGCCGAGCGCCACCTGCTGCGCCTTGATGGTGTCGTCGCGGCAGTCGGGATAGCCGGAAAAATCCGTTTCGCACATGCCGCCCACCAGCACGTCCAGCTTTACGGACAAAAAAAAAGCCCACCGAAGTGGGCATTTCGCTACAAAATGCAGGTCTCAAGACTCCGAATCAGTCCTTGAGGCGGGGCTTCCTGATTGTCCACTCGTCAATCATGTCCGCCCAATCCTGTAGCATTGCCCGGCGCTGATCGCGGTACTCGGCCTTGTTGTAGACGGCTCGAACGCCCTTCTGTTCGTGCGCAAGGCACTTCTCGATCCAGTCGGTGTTATAGCCCGCCTCATGCAGCAGCGTGCTGGCTGTACGCCGCAAGTCGTGCGGTCCGAACTTGCCAAGCAACTGCCCTTCCTTCTGGGCCAGACGATAGGTCAGCGTGAGCACCTGATTGAGCGTGGCGCTGCTCATCGGCAAGTCCGAGTCATAGCGCGATGGCAGCACGTACTCCGAGCCGCCCGCGAAGGTTTTCAGAGCTATGAAAATGTCAAGCGCCTGCCTAGACAGGAACACCAAATGGGGATTGCGGCGCTTCATCCGCTCCTTGGGGATTGTCCAGAGCGCTTCGGTGAAATTGATTTCGCTCCACGTTGCGTTGGTCAGTTCGCTTTTGCGTACCATCGTCAGCAACAGCAACTTGGCGGCCGCGCGGATCGAAGGTGTGGTGCCAATGCGCTCCATGTACTGGTACATCAAGCCGATTTCATCGGGCGTAAGTGCTCGATCTCGCGGCTCAAACTTTGCAATAGTCGACGGGCGCACCAGATCGGCCGGATTCTCAACCTTCTGGCCGCGTTCTATAACCCAACGGAAGACCTGCATCACAATTTCGCGGCAAAGCGGGGTCTCCTCGTTTTCAGTGCAATAAGTGACGGTACGCAAAGCTAGCACTGGCGCGGGGGTGGTCTGGGTAGA
>NZ_DF238946.1 GCF_000400995.2 Acidovorax sp. MR-S7
TCCGCATGGCAAACCCACTCCGTCAACGCGTTGGCCCACATACTACCAACACAGATTTGTGACAGAGCCTTTTTGTTCCCCATGTCGCGCCACCCGCTCCCCGGGTGCGCGCAGCGCCGGGGCAGACCCGTCCGTCGGCCCGCCGCATACAATGGCCGGCTCGCCGCCCGCAGGCCCCGGTGCCCCTGGCGGATATTCCTATTCCCACCTCTTCGTGGAGTCCTTCCCGTGTTGATTTCCCCTGCCTTTGCACAGACCGCTCCCGCCGCTGCCGCCGAGGGCGGCATGATGGCCTCGCTCACCGGCATGCTCCCGCTGGTGCTGATGTTCGTGGTGCTGTACTTCATCATGATCCGTCCCCAGATGAAGCGCCAGAAGGAGCACCGCGCCATGATCGAGGCCCTGGCCAAGGGCGACGAGGTGGCCACCGCCGGCGGCATCCTGGGCACCGTGACGCGCCTGTCCGAAGGCTACCTGCACCTGGAGATCGCCAACGGCGTGGAAGTGCAAGTGCAGCGCAGCGCCGTCGCCCAGGTGCTGCCCAAGGGCACGGTCAAGTAACTGCCCTCCTGGGCCGCACAGGCCCGCCGTTGTAGAAAAAGCGCGATCATGAACCGTTATCCGGTCTGGAAATACGCGATCCTGGTGATCGTGTTGCTCATCGGGGCCCTGTACACCCTGCCCAATTTCTTCGGCGAGGCGCCTGCCGTGCAGGTGTCGTCCGCCAAGGCCACGATCAAGGTCGACACCGCGGTGCAAAAGCGCGTCGAGGAAGCGCTGCAGGGCGCGGGCGTGGTGTCGGACTCGGTGGTGTTCGACGGCAACTCCGTGCGCGCGCGCTTCGACACGCCCGATACCCAGCTCAAGGCCAAGGACGCGATCGAGAAGGCGCTGATTCCGGACCCGTCCGACCCGCCCTACATCGTCGCGCTCAACCTCGTGTCGCGCTCGCCCGACTGGCTCACCGCGCTGCATGCGCGTCCCATGTACCTGGGCCTGGACCTGCGCGGCGGTGTGCACTTCATGCTGCAGGTGGACATGCAGGCGGCCCTCACCAAGAAGGCCGAGTCGTACGCGGGCGACCTGCGCACCGCGCTGCGCGAAAAGAACATCCGCCACGGCGGCATCGGCCGCGACGGTCAGGCGGTGGACATCCGCGTGCGCGACGAGGCCATGCTCACCGCCGCGCGCAACCTGATCGCCGACCAGTTCCCCGACCTGCAGGCCACGAGCAGCCCCGACGGCGACGGCATGCGCCTGCGCGCCTCCATCAAGCCCGAGGCGCTGCGCAAGGTGCAGGAGCAGGCGCTCAAGCAGAACATCACCACGCTGCACAACCGGATCAACGAACTCGGCGTGGCCGAGCCCGTGATCCAGCAGCAGGGCCTGGACCGCATCGTCGTGCAGCTGCCCGGCGTGCAGGACACGGCCAAGGCCAAGGACATCCTGGGCCGCACCGCCACGCTGGAAGTGCGCATGGTGGACGAGGGCACCGAGGCCCGCGCCGCCGAGATGGGCAGCGGCCCCGTGCCGTTCGGCTCCGAGAAGTACCTGGACCGCAACGGCCAGGCCGTGATCGTCAAGAAGCAGGTCGTGCTGACCGGCGAGAACCTCACCGACGCCCAGCCCGGCTTCGACGGCCAGACGCAGGAGCCCACCGTCAACCTGACGCTGGACGCCAAGGGCTCGCGCATCTTCAAGGACATCACGCGCGACAACGTGGGCAAGCGCATGGCCATCGTGCTGTTCGAGAAGGGCAAGGGCGAGGTGGTCACCGCGCCCGTGATCCGCTCCGAGATCGGCGGCGGCCGCGTGCAGATCTCCGGCCGCATGACCACCATGGAAGCCAACGACACGGCCCTGCTGCTGCGCGCAGGCTCGCTGGCCGCGCCCATGGAGATCATCGAGGAATACACCATCGGCCCCAGCCTGGGCGCCGACAACATCGAGCGCGGCATCCACTCCGTGGTCTGGGGCATGGCGGCCATCGCGGCCTTCATGTGCGTGTATTACATGCTGTTCGGCGTGTTCTCCACCGTGGCGCTGGGCGTGAACGTGCTGCTGCTCATCGCCATCCTGTCGATGCTGCAGGCCACGCTGACGCTGCCCGGCATCGCCGCCATGGCGCTGGCGCTGGGCGTGGCCATCGACTCCAACGTGCTGATCAACGAGCGCATCCGCGAGGAGCTGCGCGGCGGCGCCTCGCCGCAGGCGGCCATTGCGGCGGGCTATGAGCGCGCCTGGGCCACCATCCTGGACTCCAACGTCACCACCCTCATCGCGGGCCTGGCGCTGCTGGCCTTCGGCTCGGGCCCGGTGCGCGGCTTTGCGGTGGTGCACTGCATCGGCATCCTGACCAGCATGTTCTCGGCCGTGTTCTTCTCGCGTGGCCTGGTCAACCTCTGGTACGGCCGCAAGAAGAAGCTCAAGAGCGTGTCCATCGGACAGGTGTGGAAGCCCGAGGACGCATCCGAAATGCGCTCCGTGGCCGGCAAGGCTCAGTAAGGAAAGACGGTCATGGAATTCTTCCGCATCCGCAAGGACATTCCCTTCATGAAGTACGCGTTGGTCCTCAACGCGATCTCCTTCATCACCTTCGCGCTGGCCGTGTTCTTCCTCGTCACGCGGGGGCTGCATCTGTCGGTCGAATTCACGGGCGGCACCGTCATGGAAGTCGCCTACACCCAGACCGCCGACATCGGCAAGGTGCGCGACACGGTCTCGTCCCTGGGCTACGCCGACGTGACGGTGCAGAACTTCGGCACCTCGCGCGACGTGATGATCCGCCTGCCCGTGCAGAAGGGCGTGACCTCGGCGCAGCAGAGCGAGCAGGTGCTGACTGCGCTCAAGGCCGCCGACCCCGAAGTGGCGCTACGGCGCACCGAATTCGTCGGCCCGCAGGTCGGCGAGGAGCTGGTGCACGGCGGCCTGATGGCGCTGGGCATGGTGGTGCTGGGCATCGTGGTCTACCTGGCCTTCCGCTTCGAGTGGAAGTTCGGCGTGGCGGCGGTGATCGCCAACCTGCACGACGTGGTCATCATCCTGGGCTTCTTCGCGTTCTTCCAGTGGGAGTTCTCGCTGTCGGTGCTGGCCGGCGTGCTGGCCGTGCTGGGCTACTCGGTCAACGAATCGGTGGTGATCTTCGACCGGATCCGCGAGGCCTTCCGCAAATTCCGCAAGCTCTCCACGCCCGGGGTGATCGACCACGCCATCACCTCGACCATGAGCCGCACCATCATCACCCACGCCTCGACCGAGGCCATGGTGCTCTCGATGTTCTTCTTCGGCGGCCCCAGCCTGCACTACTTCGCGCTGGCGCTGACCATCGGCATCCTGTTCGGCATCTACTCCTCGGTGTTCGTGGCCGCGGCCATTGCCATGTGGCTGGGCGTCAAGCGCGAGGACCTGGTCAAGACCGGCACGCGTAAGGAAGGCGACCCGGGCGATCCGAACGCCGGCGCGGTGGTGTAAGAGCGTGTTTGTGGCCTTTTCATGGCGCCCGCAAGGCAGCAGGCAGCCGCAATCTAGGCGCCCTTCGCAGGCCATGCCGGTGGCCTGGACAAGGAGGGCAACGACGAGTGCGGCTGCCTGCTGCCTTGCCCGAAGGGTTGCCCCGCAAAGGCAGCATCTGCTGCGTTCCCCATCCTCGCCGCACGCCAGTGTGGCTTGCGGTGGGCGCCTTGCAGCTGCTGCCTTTGCGGGGCAACGGGCGCCATGAAAAGGCCATAAACACGCTCTGACGCGGGCGGCGGATGCGCCGCTGCATACGGGCTGCGGCTAATATCGAGGTCCCATGGATCCCCAGCCTTCCCCCCTTGCCCACCGGCGGCTTGCCCACCTGGCGCGCCAGCGGTTCGTGGACGGCCTGTGCGCCAGCCTGCCTGCGCTGGACAAGAAGATCCAGGATTTCCTGACCGAGCTCATGGGCCAGCCGGGCACGCAGCGCGACATGCAGCTGCGCCGCGATGCCTGGATGAGCTACCAGGCTCACCACAAGGGCTGGGTGGAGCGCACCGGCCGCGCCTGGCGCGAGAACCTGGCGCCGCCCACCACCACCTCGCGCGGCGCGCTGGCCTCGGGCGGGCTGGAGCTGCTCAGCGACGACGTGGTCGAGAACAAGATCCTCGCCTCGCGCATGGCGCTCACCGTGCTGGAGCACGTGGGCAACCCCTTCGACGAGGCGCGCAAGCGCACCGAGCACCTGGAAGGCCACGAGCTCGACAGCCGCGACATCCTGCGCCCCGAAACCCTCTGCCTGCGGCTCGTGGAGCAGTGGCTGGAGACAGGCCTGCAGCGCAGCGACCTGCAGTTCGTGCTCGATCCGCTGCAGCGCGAGCTGGCG
The DNA here is from genome assembly GCF_000400995.2 of Acidovorax sp. MR-S7. Classification (GTDB taxonomy): domain Bacteria; phylum Pseudomonadota; class Gammaproteobacteria; order Burkholderiales; family Burkholderiaceae_C; genus MR-S7. The sequence continues at coordinate 4,343 of NZ_DF238946.1, forward strand.
GTGCTGGCGCTGGGGCACTACCAGGGGCTGGTCAAGCTGTACGACGAACACGGGGTGGCGGCATCCGACGACCTGCGCGCACGCGTGCGCCGCCCCGCCGCCACAGGCCCGGGCAGCGGGCCGGGTGCGCTGGCCGCGAAGGGCCCTTCCACTGGCGCCCCCGAGCCGGCGGGGCTCGCCTCGCAGGCGCTGCAGCAGTCGCGCGAGGCCATGGCGCGCCAGGCCGCGTTCCAGCCCACGATGGTGGCACCGTCCACGGGCTTCCATGCCCCCCTGCCGGGTGCGCGCCCAGGCATGGCCTTCGGCAACCCGCTCGTGCGGGCGCGCCAGCGCGCCCAGGGCGTGATGGTGCAGCTGCGCCGCCTGCTTACCCAGCCGACCACCGGCTACGACATGGTCAAGGCGCCGCCCGCGTCCGCCGCGCTGGCGCACGCGCTGGCGGCCCACCGCGTGCAGGCCGACACCTACTACAGCGGCATGGCCACCCTGGTGCAGGACTACAGCCCGCAGGCCGTGGTACAGGTGGCCAACGTGGTGCGCGAGCGCTCGGCGGAATTCAAGAAGAAGGCCAGTACGGCCAGCGAGAAGGCCATCATCGAGGTGGTGGCGCTGATGTTCCAGAGCATTCTGAGCGAGGACCGTATCCCGCCCTCGGTGCGCGTGTGGGTGGCACGGCTGCAGGTGCCGGTGCTGCGCGTGGCGCTGGCCGAGCCCGAATTCTTCAGCAACCTGACCCACCCCGCGCGCCAGCTCATCGACCGCATGGGCGCCTGCGTGCTGGGCTTCGACGCGAGCAGCATCAACGGCAGCGCGCTGGAGGCCGAGATCCGCCGCATCGTGCAGGTGATCGAGCAGTACCCCGAGACCGGGCGGCGCGTGTTCGAGCTGGTGCTGGGCGAGTTCGAGAAATTCCTCGCCAAATTCCTGACCGAGAAGCAGGGCACCTCGCGCATCGTCAGCGTGGCCCAGCAGGTGGAGCAGAAGGAAACGCTGGCCATCCAGTACACGATCGAGATGCGCACCATGCTCAAGGACATGCCGGTGCGCGACGAGATCCGCGAATTCCTCTTCAAGACCTGGGCCGAGGTGCTGGCCATGTCCGCCGTGCGCAACGGGGCGCAGCACGCCGACACCGTGGCCTACAAGCGCGCCGCGGCCGACCTGGTGTGGGCCGCCAGCGCCAAGCCCAACCGCGCCGACCGCGCCCAGGTCATCCAGAGCCTGCCGGCGCTGCTGCAGAGCCTGCGCCAGGGCCTGGCGCTGATTGGCGTGGCGGGCCAGGAGCAGGACGTGCTGATCAAGGGTCTGACCGACACGCTGGCCGACGCCTTCCTCTCCAAGACCGCTGCCATTCCGCAAGCCCACATCGACGCCATGGCCCGGCGCCTGGCGAACCTGGAGGACTACATCGGCGACGAGGCCATGGGCGACATGCCCCTGAACGCCGACAACATCGAGATGCTGCTGGGCATCGACGCCTCGTCCATCCACGTGATCGCCGACAACGGCGCGCCCGTGCAGGAGGAGATGGTGGCCTGGGCGCAGGAACTGCCGTGCGGCACGTGGTTCACGCTGGACCACAGCGGCGCCTCGGCCCAGGTGCAGTATGTCTGGCACAGCGAGCGCAAGCAGCTGCACCTGTTCGCCGCCATGGACGGCAGCAGCTACCTGATCCAGCTGCGGCGCCTGGGCGCCTACCTGCAGGCCGGCCTGCTGGTGGCGCAGGAGGAGGAAAGCCTCACGCTGCGGGCCACACGCGACGCGCTGACCAAGCTGGACGCCAATCCCGAAAGATTGCTGGGATAGACGCTCTTGAAATAAGAGCTGCTAACGCTTTTTGTATAAGCGCTAGAGCCTGATTTCATTCGAATTCTTCATCGCCGCCGCGCACCACTCGGCACACCACCTCGGCTGCGAACCCGCGCGCGGCCAGAAAGCGCATCTGGCGCGCGCGCTCCTGGGGTGTGGCGGGTGGCGGTGCGCTCCCGAAGCGCTGGCACCACACGGCGCGGGCGCGTTCCAGCTCGGTGCCGGCCAACTGCGCCGCCGTGGCGCGCACCAGGTCTTCATCCAGGCCCTTGGCGCGCAGCTCCTGCGCCACGCGCCGGGCACCGAAGCGCGCGGCGCGCTGGTGCACCACGGATTCGGCCACGCGCTGGGCGCTGACGAGGCCCTGCGCTTCCAGTGCATCCAGCAGCGCGGGAAGATCATCGCCTTCCTCCACGTGGCGCGCCAGCTTGGCCTGCAGTTCGCTGCGCGAGTGCTCGCGCTGCGCCAGCAGGCGCAGCGCGCGGGCCTTGAGCGAGAGCCGGGCGAAACCCATGTGCTATTGGCTTGATAACTGCCTACGCTTGCCTGCCAAGCGCTGTGCCGGATTTCAGGCCTCTTCGGCTTTCTCGGCCTTCTTGCCCCGGGTGGGCTTCTCGGCGGGGGGCGGGGCATCGCTCGTGGCGGCAGGGGCCGCCGCGGGCAGCAGGGCCACGCCCAGGCCTTCGCGCACCTTGTTCTCGATCTCGCGGGCGAGGGCAGGGTTCTCGCGCAGGAATTCGCGCGTGTTGTCGCGGCCCTGGCCGATCTTCTCGCCGTTGTAGGCGTACCAGGCGCCGCTCTTCTCGATGATGCGCGCCTCCACGCCCATGTCGATGATCTCCCCCTCGCGCGAGATGCCTTCGCCGAAGAGGATGTCGAACTCGGCCGTCTTGAACGGGGGCGAGACCTTGTTCTTGACCACCTTCACCTTGGTCTCGTTGCCGATGGCTTCGTCGCCCTTCTTGATGGTGCCGATGCGGCGGATGTCCAGGCGCACGCTGGCGTAGAACTTGAGTGCGTTGCCGCCGGTGGTGGTCTCGGGGCTGCCGAACATCACGCCGATCTTCATGCGGATCTGGTTGATGAAGATGACCATGCAGTTGGTCTTCTTGATGGTGGCGGTGAGCTTGCGCAGCGCCTGGCTCATCAGGCGGGCTTGCAGGCCGGGCAGGGCGTCGCCCATCTCTCCTTCGATTTCGGCCTTGGGCACGAGGGCGGCGACGGAGTCGATGACGATCAGGTCCACGGCGCCGGAGCGCACGAGGCTGTCCACGATCTCCAGCGCCTGTTCGCCGGTGTCGGGCTGGCTGATGAGCACGTCGTTGAGGTTCACGCCGAGCTTCTGGGCGTAGCTGGTGTCTAGCGCGTGTTCGGCGTCGATGAAGGCGCAGGTGCCGCCTTGCTTTTGCATCTCCGCCACGACCTGCAGCGTGAGCGTGGTCTTGCCCGAGGATTCGGGGCCGTAGATCTCGACCACCCGGCCGCGCGGCAGGCCGCCCACGCCCAGGGCCACGTCCAGGCCCAGCGAGCCGGTGGAGACGACCTGGATGTCCTCGATCTGCTCGCCCTCGCCCAGGCGCATGATCGTGCCCTTGCCGAACTGCTTCTCGATCTGGGCCAGGGCCGCGGCCAGGGCCTTGGCTTTTTCGGTGTTGGCGTTTGCGTCCATGGAGTGCTCCTTGTCTGGATTGAATGACAGTCTGTATGCCTGAACAGTAGTTTAGGGGCGGGTATTTTTAATTCCAATGATTTTTTAGACAGTTTGGCTGACAATTGGCCATGGACGACACCCCACTGCCCGACGACCGCTGGCGCCAGACACACCTGGGCCGGCTGCTGGGTCATGCCATGCGCCGTTTCGACGCCCGCGTGCTGCAGCTCATGGCGCGCAGCGCGGAGGTGCCGCTGGCCCTGTCCAACCTGGCGGCGCGCGACCAGGTGAGCGCGGCGCACATCCACATCACGCGCCACCTGTCGCTGCGCGGCGACCGCGTCACCGACCTGGCCGAGCGCGCCGGCATGGCCAAGCAGTCCATGGCCGACCTGGTCCAGCAATGCGAGGCCTGGGGGCTGGTCACGCGCGAGGCGGACCCGCACGACGCCCGCGCGCGCATCGTGCGCTTCACGCCCATGGGGCTGGCCTGGCTGGCCGCCTTCCGCGCCGCGGTGGCGCAGGCGGAGGCCGAGTTCCGCGCCGAGGTGGGCGCGGAGGTGGCCACCGTGGCGGCGCTCGGGCTGGAGGCCTATGCGGGTGGGGACACGGCCTAGGGCGTGCCATCCATCAAATCCCTCACGCGAGGGGCATGCGGGCGGTGCAGTGCTATGGCAGCGGTGAGTGCCGTGTAGCTCTGCTACACAAGCGAGCCGCAACGACGCAATGCGCCGCCCGCATGCCCCTCCCTGCGGGCTGGCCCCGCAATGGGGCGTCTGCTTTGTCGCACGGCTTGCCAATAGCTGCGGCTATTGGCTGCGCCGCGCTTCGCGCATCCATCCCCATTGCGGGGCCAGCGCGTGGGGGATTTGATGGATGACACGCCCTAGAATTTGAGGGACAGCAAGGCGTGCCCGCCGCGCCCATAACCAGGAGACACCCCGCCATGCGCATCCTCATCGCCGAAGACGACCAGGTGCTGGCCGACGGCCTGCTGCGCTCGCTGCGCGGCTCGGGCGCGGTGGTGGACCATGTGTCCAGCGGCACCGAGGTCGATGCTGCGCTCATGACCAACAACGAGTTCGACCTGCTCATCCTCGACCTGGGCCTGCCCAAGCTGCACGGGCTGGAGGTGCTCAAGCGCCTGCGCGGGCGCGGCTCGTCGCTGCCGGTGCTGATCCTCACGGCGGCCGACAGCGTGGAGGAGCGCGTCAAGGGCCTGGACTTCGGGGCCGACGACTACATGGCCAAGCCGTTCGCGCTCTCCGAGCTGGAGGCGCGCGTGCGCGCCCTCACGCGCCGCGGCATGGGCGGCGCGAGCAGCGCGATCCGCCACGGGCCGCTGGTGTACGACCAGGCCGGGCGCGTGGCCACCATCGACGGCAAGATGGTCGAGCTGTCCGCGCGCGAGCTGGGCCTGCTGGAGGTGCTGCTGCAGCGCGCCGGCCGCCTGGTGAGCAAAGAGCAGCTCGTCGAGCGCCTGTGCGAGTGGGGCGAGGAGGTGAGCAACAACGCCATCGAGGTCTACATCCACCGCCTGCGCAAGAAGATTGAGCGCGGGCCGATCCGCATCGCCACCGTGCGCGGGCTGGGCTATTGCCTGGAAAAGATCCCGGGTTGATGCTCATTAATTCATAGCTGCTGGCGCTTGTCATATAAGCGCTGGAGGCCTAGAGCGTGCTATGCACTTTTACGTACCCGCGTTGGCCCCAGAAGCAGGTGATCGCAAGGCGCAGCGCGCCGCCAAGGCTGCTGCCTTGGCAAGCGCTGCAACGCGGCGAGCGCCTGCTTCTGGGGTCAACCCTTCGGGAAAGCCGGGGAGAGGCCCGGCCACGTCGTTGCAAAGCGCTTGCGGTATCCATACCGCGGCGCCCTTTGCGCCTAGTTGCCGGGCCTCTCCCCGGCTTTCGCGGGCACGTAAAAGTGCATAGCACGCTCTAAACCCTTGAAAATCTTCCAGCGCGAGCAGCGCTCCCTCTTCGGCGAAATCCTCGACTGGATGCTCACGCCGCTGCTGCTGCTGTGGCCGGTGAGCCTGGCGCTGACCTGGCTGGTGGCCCAGGGCCTGGCCAACAAGCCCTTCGACCGCGCGCTCGAATACAACGCCCACGCGCTGGCCCAGCTCGTCACCGTGCAGGGCGGCAAGGTGCAGTTCAACCTGCCGCAGCCGGCCAGCGAGATCCTGCGCGCCGACGAGTCGGACATCGTCTACTACCAGGTGCTCTCGCCCACGGGCGCCTACCTCTCGGGCGAGCGCGACCTGCCGCCGCCTCCGCCCGAGGAGCGCACCTTCTCCGGCGAGGTGCGGCTGCGCGACGCCGAGCTGCGCGGTGTGGACATCCGCGTGGCCTATATCTGGGTGCGCGTGCCGCTGCCCGATGCCCCCGCGGCACTGGTGCAGGTGGCCGAGACGCGCTCCAAGCGCAGCGTGCTCGCCACCGAAATCATCAAAGGGGTGATGCTGCCGCAGTTCGTCATCCTGCCGCTGGCCGTGCTGCTGGTGTGGCTGGCGCTGGCGCGCGGCATCAAGCCGCTGCACCAGCTGGAGGAGCGCATCCGCGCGCGCAAGCCCGACGACCTCTCGCCGCTGGACCACAAGGCCGTGCCCATGGAGGTGGCGCCGCTGGTGGACTCGGTCAACGACCTGCTGCGCCGCCTGCACGAATCCATGGCCACGCAAAAGCGCTTCCTGGCCGACGCCGCGCACCAGCTCAAGACCCCGCTGGCCGGCCTGCGCATGCAGGCCGACCTGGCGCAGCGCGAGGGCACCAGCACCGACGAGCTCAAGCAGTCGCTCAAGCAGATCGGCCGCTCGTCCGTGCGCGCCACCCACACCGTCAACCAGCTCCTGGCGCTGGCGCGCGCCGAGGGCGGTAGCGCCGTGGTGCAGCGCCAGCCGCTGGACCTGGCACGCCTGGTCATCGAGGTGGTGCGCGACAGCGTGCCCCGCGCGATGGAGCGGCAGATCGACCTGGGCTACGACGGCGCGGAGCCCGGCGCACGCGGCGTGTGGGTGGACGGCAACCCCACCCTGCTCAAGGAGCTGGTGCGCAACCTGCTGGACAACGCCATCAACTACACCCCCTCCAACGGCAGCAACCCCGCCATGGTCACCACGCGCGTGCTGCCCGACACCTTCGGCCGCGTGGTGCTGCTGCAGGTCGAGGACACCGGCCCGGGTGTGCCCGAGGCCGAGCGCGAGTTGGTCTTCCAGCCCTTCTACCGCGCCCTGGGCACCGACGCCGACGGCTCCGGCCTGGGCCTGCCCATCGTGCGCGAGATCGCGCGCCAGCACGACGTGGAGGTGTTGCTGGAAGACGTTCACCCGGGCGCGGCCATGCCCGGCGCGCGCTTCAGCGTGCGCTTCGCGGCGCGCTCGGATGCTCCTTGAATGAGAGCTGCTCGCGCTTGATGGGCGGGCGCTGAAGGCCAATTCGGCTTGATCCCAGCCTGCGGGTTCAGTGGTCCAGCAGCGGATTGTCCACGCCGAGCGCGGGCGACGGCAGCGTGGCGTTGGTTGCGCGGAAGACGAACTTCTGCGCGACCTCGCGGGGGATGGGCGCGCCCGCCATGTAGAAGGTGCGCACCGCGCCCAGGGCGGTGAGGCTGCGCTCGCGCACTTCCTGGAGGATGTCCATCGCGTGCGTGGGCACGCCCATCATGTAGGTGGCGCCGGTCACCAGCACCCGCTCCAGCGCCACGGTGCCGATGTGGTGGCTCATGGGGCTGAGCGAGAGCACGACGCTGTCCGCCGTGTGCCCCCAGTCGGCGGCCAGCGCGCGGCCGTTGGCCAGCAGGGTGTTGTCGCTGTGCATCACGCCCTTGGGCAGGCCGGCGGCCCGGGTGGCGTCACCGCCGTGAAGATGGCGGTCCAGGATTTCGGGGGGACGGTGCTGGGCCGCCCCATCGAGGTCCTGAGCACGGACTACCAGAACAAGGTGGACATCACCTCGACCCGCGCCCGCGAATGGCTCGACCGGCAGAACGTCGAGATGATCATCGAATCCACCGACTCGGCTTCGGCCCTGGCGCTGCAGAAGCTGGGCGAGAGCAAGAAGAAGATCAGCATCTTCGCGGGCTCGGCCACGACCGAGCTCACGGGCAAGCAGTGCTCGCCCTATGGCATCCACTACGTCTACAACACCTACGCGCTGGCCAACGGCACCGCCCGCGCCATCGTGGACGAGGGCAAGAAGGACTGGTTCTTCATCACCGCCGACTATGCGTTCGGCCATGCGCTCGAGGCGAACGCGGCCAGCGTCGTCGAGGCGTCCGGCGGCAAGGTGCTGGGCAAGATCCGCCACCCGCTGTCGGCCTCCGACTTCGCCTCGTTCCTGCTGCAGGCCCAGGCGTCGAAGGCGCAGGTGATCGGGCTGGCCAACGCGGGGCGCGACACCCAGAACGCCGTGCGCCAGGCCCGGTAGTTCGGCTTCGGCAGCGGCAAGCAGGTGGTGGCGCCGCTGCTGATCTTCGACAGCGACCTCAAGGGCATGGGCCTGAACGCCTCGTAGGGCCTGCAGTTCACCACGGCGTTCTACTGGGACTACAACGACGAGACGCGCGCGTTCGGCAAGAAGTTCTACGGGCAGACCAAGATGATGCCCACGATGGTCCAGGCGGGCATGTACTCCGCCGTCATGCACTACCTGAAGGCGGTGCAGGCCGCGGGTACGGTAGAGGCCGACAAGGTCATGGAGAAAATGCGCGCGACGCCCGTCAACGACTTCTTCGCCAAGGACGGGCGCATCCTCGCCAACGGTCTCATGCTGCACGACATGTACCTGGCCGAGGCGAAGAAGCCCGCGGAGTCGAAGGGCGAGTGGGACCTGCTCAAGATCCTGCGGGTCATTCCCCGGGACCAGGCGTTCGAGCCGCTCGAAAAGAGCGCATGTCCCCTCAAGGGCTGACGCGCGAGACCTGCCTGCCCGCCCCGTCGCGCGGGCAGGGGCAGGGCTTTTCGCACGGCTGTGCGTGAAACCGAGAGGGTGCGCCGGGAGCTGCTTGCGCCAGAATCAGGGTCGATCGAATTCTGAGCATCTGCCCATGCAAGCCATGCTGACCCATATCCCAGGGCGCACGCCCCTGGTGCTGGATTCGCCGCACAGCGGCACCGTCTATCCCGAGGACTTCCGCTCCGCGCTGGCCTTGCCCGTGCTGCGGCGCGCCGAGGACACGCACGTCGAAAAGCTCTATGCCTTCGCGCCCGGCCTGGGCGTGGGCTGGGTGGAGGCGCACTTCCCGCGCATCTACCTGGACGCCAACCGCGACACCACCGAGCTGGACGAGACCCTGCTCGACGCCCCCTGGCCCGACCCCGTGACCACCGACCCTGTCGTGCTGCAGAAGGTGCGCCTGGGCAAGGGCCTGGTCTGGAAGTTCACCGACGAGGGCGAGCCCATCTACGACCGCCGGCTCGCCGTGGAAGAGGTGCGTGCGCGCATTGAGCGCTGCTGGCGCCCCTACCACGCGGCCGTGGCGGCCGAGATCGACGCGGCCCACGCGCGGCACGGCTACAGCATCCACATCAACTGCCACTCCATGCCCGCCGTGGCCGCCAGCCACGCCACCCTGCACCCCGGCCTGCACCATGCGGACTTCGTGATCGGCGACCGCGACGGCACCACGGCCGACCCGGCGCTCTCGCGCGTGGTCTGCGACTTCCTGCGCGCGCGGGGCTACCGCGTGGACTACAACCACCCCTACAAGGGGGTGGAACTGGTGCGCCGCTACGGCGATCCGGCACGGCACCGCCACGGCATCCAGATCGAGATCAACCGCAAGCTCTACATGGACGAGCAGACGCTGGAGATCCTGCCGGAGGGCTTCGCGCGGCTGCAGCGCGACTTGCAGGCGCTGGTGGAGCTGCTGCTCGCCATCGACCCGCGCGGCTGATGCTTCCGTATCGATAGCTGCCTGCGCTTGTCCAGCAAGCGCCGGAGGCTGATTTGGCTCTTAACCGCAGGCGCGCAGCGTCTTGCCCGCCAAGGCCGGCTGCAGCGCGTCGAGCCGCGGGCGCAGCGCGTCGCCCACGGCAGGCAGGCGCAGCGTGTAGCCGGGCGCGTCGGCCCGCTCCTGCACCACGCGGGCGGTGCGCACGCCCTGGCTGGCCAGTTGGCCCAAGCCGCGCTGGGCGGCCTCCTCGGTGGAAAACCGCCCCAGCGACAGGCCGGGCTCCAGCGCGGCGCCCGGGCGGTCGTAGCCGATCTTGAGCGCGCGCAGCTCGGCGCGCTTCTTGGCCACCGTCTCCTCGTCGGCGAAGCGGCCCATGTAGACCATCCAGCGGCCCGTGATGGGCGTGGCCTCCATCGCCCAGCTGCCCTCGGGCCACGGGGCCAGGGCGGCGCGCAGGGCGTCGGCCTGGCGGGCGTCGAACACGCCGGCCTGCAGGCAGGCCAGGGGCTCGGCGGAGGCCGCCGCGGCCGGGCTGGCCGGGGCAGCGGGGGCGCTCGCGGGCGGGGCCGGGGGCGTTTCCCGGCGCGCGGGTGGCACGATGCGCAGGTTGTCCGGCGCGATCTGCTGCTCCATGCGCTGCGGTTCGGACTCGCTCTCGGGCCCCAGGCCCCAGCCGCGCAGCAGGCCTTGCGACCAGGCGTAGTACCCGGCGTTGGCCAGCAGCAGGACGAGGACGGCGAGGCGCAGCATGTTCAGGCCGGCGTGGGGCGCACGCTGATGTCTGCGCTGGTGACGGCCTGCATGCCGCCGGCCGTGTGCACCAGCAGCGCGCCGTCTTCGCTCACGCCGTGGGCCGTGCCGTGCTGGCCGTTGCTCAAGGTGACGCCGCGGCCCAGCAGCAGGTCGCGCTGCGCAAAGCGCGCCTGGAAGGGCGCGAAGCCGTGCTCGGCGAAGCCCAGCAGCGTCTGCACCAGCGGCAGCGCCAGGCGCTGCAGGCTGCTGGCGGCGTTGAGGCTGGAGTCCACCTCGCGCAGGCAGGCGGGCGGGGTGGACAGATCCTGGGCGAGCACGGGCAGCACGTTCAGGCCGATGCCGATGACGACGTAGCGCGGCTCGCCGGGCGTGGCAGCGAAGCTGGCCGTCTCCACCAGGATGCCGCCGAGCTTGCGGCCATCGTCCAGCCACAGGTCGTTGGGCCACTTGAGCAGGATGCGCGGCTTGCCGCTGCCGGCGGCGGGCAGCACGGGCTGCAGGCTTTCGGCCACGCTCACGCCCACGGCGAGCGACAGGCCCGACCATTCGCGCGGCGCCAGGGGCAGCCCCAGCGAGAAGGTGAGGGCCGGCACCACGCCCGTGCCCTCGTAGGCGCCGGTGAGCCACTGGCGGCCCAGGCGGCCGCGCCCGGCGGTCTGCTCCTCGGCGATGAGCAGCGTGGGCTCCATGCGCCCGGCGCGCGCGCGGCGCATGAGCTCGGTGCTGGTGGAGTCGATGGAGGGCAGCACCTCCACCGTGAAGCCGGGCAGCAGCGGCGCGATGGCCTCCCACAGCGCCTCTGCCGGCCAGTGCGCGGCGGCGTTCATGCGCGGCCTCCCTTCGGGCCGGGCAGGGGCGGCCGCCAGCCGCGCTTGGGCGCCAGCAGCGTGCCCCGGCAGTTCTCGCTGCCGCACCAGCACGGGTATTCGGCCTTGAGCTTCGGGGTGTAGCGCTCCTCGATGATCAGGCCGTAGTCGTAGTTCAGCTCCTCGCCCGCGCGGATGTTGCGCAGCGCGGTGATGAAGATGCGGCCGTCCTGCTCGTCGGCGAAGCAGTTGGGGTCGCAGCTGTGGTTGATCCAGCGCGCGGAGTTGCCGCCGAACTTTGCGTCGATCACGCGGTCTTCATCCACGTGGAAGTAGAAGGTGTGGTTGGGCTGCGCGGGGTCGTGCGGGTGCCGGTCCTGGGCTTCCTGCCAGCTGATGACCTCGCCCGTGTACTCGATGACCACCTCGCCCTCGGCGATGTCCTGCACGGCGAATACGCCCTTGCCATGCACGCCCGAGCGCCGCGCCTGGATGCGCCGGCCGGGGGCTGCGGTGGGAACGGCGGGCGGAGCGGTGCGGCGGGGCATGGGGAAACTCTGTTAGTTTGAATATGCACACACATGCGTGCGCGTGCGCGCGTGAGAAGCGGATTGTAGAAGCGCCGTGACAGGCGAGATCGACCCACAAGAAAATGACCAAGACCCTGGTAATCGCAGAAAAGCCCTCGGTGGCGCAGGACATCGTGCGCGCCCTCACGCCCGTGGCGGGCAAGTTCGACAAGCACGACGAGTATTTCGAGAACGAGCAGTACGTCGTCACCAGCGCCGTGGGCCACCTGGTGGAGATCCAGGCACCGGAGGAATTCGACGTGAAGCGCGGCAAGTGGAGCTTCGCCCACCTGCCGGTGATCCCGCCGTATTTCGACCTGAAGCCCGTGGACAAGACCAAGGGCCGCCTGAACGCCGTCGTCAAGCTCGCCAAGCGCAAGGACGTGACCGACCTCGTGAACGCCTGCGACGCGGGGCGCGAGGGCGAGCTGATCTTCCGCCTCATCGAGCAGTACGCGGGCGGCGCCAAGCCCCTGGGCAAGCCCGTCAAGCGCCTGTGGCTGCAGAGCATGACGCCCCAGGCCATCCGCGACGGCTTCGCGCACCTGCGCAGCGACCAGCAGATGCAGGGCCTGGCCCACGCCGCGCGCAGCCGCAGCGAGGCCGACTGGCTCGTCGGCATCAACGGCACGCGGGCCATGACGGCGTTCAACTCGCGCGACGGCGGCTTCTTCCTCACCACCGTGGGCCGCGTGCAGACGCCCACGCTCTCGCTGGTGGTGGAGCGCGAGGAAAAGATCCGCAAGTTCGTCAGCCGCGACTACTGGGAAGTCCATGCGGGCTTCCACGCCGAGGCGGGCGAATACCTGGGCAAGTGGTTCGATCCGAAGTGGAAGAAGACCGACGACCCCGAAGGCCGCGCCGACCGCGTGTGGAACCTGCGCGAGGCCGAGGACATCGCCCACGCCGTGCGCGGCAAGGCCGCCACCGTCACCGAGGAAAGCAAGCCCACCACGCAGGCCTCGCCCCTGCTGTTCGACCTGACCAGCCTGCAGCGCGAGGCCAATGGCAAGTTCGGCTTCTCCGCCAAGACCACGCTGGCGCTGGCGCAAAGCCTGTACGAGCGCCACAAGGCCCTGACCTACCCGCGTACCGACTCGCGCGCGCTGCCTGAAGACTATTTGCCCGTGGCCAGGAACACCTTCGGCATGCTGGCCACCAGCGGCATGCGCCACCTTGCGCCCTACGCGCAGCAGGCGCTCGACGACAACTACGTGCGCCCCTCCAAGCGCATCTTCGACAACAGCAAGGTCAGCGACCACTTCGCCATCATTCCCACCACGCAGGCGCCCAGTGGCCTGTCGGATGCCGAGCAGAAGCTCTACGACCTCGTCGTGCGCCGCTTCATGGCCGTGTTCTTCCCCAGCGCCGAATACATGGTCACCACGCGCATCAGCCAGGTCGTGGGCCACTCGTTCAAGACCGAGGGCAAGGTGCTCGTCAAGCCTGGCTGGCTCGCCATCTACGGCAAGGAAGCGGCCAACGAGGTCGAAGACGGCAAGGCCGGCGACAAGGGCCAGCCGCTGGTGGCCGTGAAGCCCGGCGAGATGACGCACACCGAATTCGCCGAGGTCAAGTCGCTCAAGACCAAGCCTCCCGCGCGCTATTCCGAAGCCACGCTGCTCGGCGCCATGGAAAGCGCGGGCAAGCAGGTGGAGGACGAGGAACTGCGCAGCGCCATGCAGGAAAAAGGCCTGGGCACCCCCGCCACGCGCGCGGCCATCATCGAAGGGCTGCTCACCGAAAAGTACATGCTGCGCGAAGGCCGCGAGCTGATCCCCACCGCCAAGGCGTTCCAGCTCATGACGCTGCTGCGCGGCCTGCAGGTGGAAGAACTCTGCCGCGCCGACCTGACGGGCGAATGGGAATACAAGCTCGCGCAGATGGAAAAGGGGCAACTGAGCCGCGAAGCCTTCATGCAGCAGATCCAGGCCATGACCGAGAAACTGGTCAAGAAAGCCAAGGAATACGACCGCGACACCGTGCCCGGCGACTACGCGACGCTTTCCGCGCCTTGCCCCAACTGCGGCGGCGTGGTCAAGGAAAACTACCGCCGCTACGCCTGCACCGGCGCGGGCGGCAACGGCGAAGGCTGCGGCTTCTCGTTCACCAAGTCGCCCGCCGGGCGCACGTTTGAGACCACCGAGGCCGAGCAGCTCCTGCGCGAGCGCCGCATCGGCCCGCTGGAGGGCTTCCGCTCCAAGGCCGGCTGGCCCTTCACGGCCGAAGTCACCATCGCGCGCGACGAGGAAGCGGGCAACTACAAGCTCGAATTCGACTTCGGCGACGACCAGAACGAGGAATCGGGCGAGATCGTCGATTTCACCGGCCAGGAAAGCTTAGGAAGCTGCCCCGTCTGCGGCGCCCCCGTCTACGAGCACGGCGGCAACTACGTCTGCGCCAAGGCCGTGCCCACCGCGCAGCAGCCCACGCCGAGCTGCAACTTCAAGAGCGGCAAGATCATCCTGCAGCAGCCCGTGGAACCCGCGCAGATGAGGAAGCTGCTGGAGACGGGCAAGACCGACCTGCTCGACAAGTTCATCTCCAACCGCACGCGCCGCCCCTTCAAGGCCTTCCTGGCCTGGGACGCGGCGGCCGGCAAGGTCAACTTCGAGTTCGAGCAGCGCGAATCCAAATACCCCCCGCGCAAGACCGCCGCTGCTGCGAAAACAGGAGCTGCCAGCGCAGGCAAGGCAAGCGCTGCTGCCAAAAAAGCCGCCAAGCCCGCAGCCAAGAAGACTGCCACGCGCAAGCCCGCCGCCGGCAAGGCGCCCAGCGCGCAACTCGCCGCCGTGATCGGCGCCGAACCAGTGGCCCGCCCCGAGGCCGTCAAGAAGATGTGGGAATACATCAAGGCCCACAACCTGCAGGACCCCAAGGACAAGCGCACCATCCTCGCCGACGACAAGCTGCGCGCCGTCTTCGGCAAGGACAGCATCGGCATGTTCGAACTGGCCGGCGTGCTGGGGCAGCACCTGGGCTGAAGCCCATGCTGAGCCGGGGCGAGCGCATCTTCTGGGGCGGCTTGGCCGCCGCCGCTATCGCGGGCGGCGTGGCGGCCTGGTGGACCGCCGACCAGTGGACGCCCCACGCCGGCCCCTGGGCCGCGCAGCTATGGCGCAAGGCCACCCGCCCCGGCCCCGACACCCTGCCGCAGGGCAAGCGGGCGCCCGCAGCCCAGGGCGCGGCGGGCGCGGCATCGGAGCCCATCGCCCAGCCGCGCAAATGCGTCCAGGGCGGTCAGGTGACCTACACCGACCAGCCCTGCCCGCCGGGCAGCCGGGAGCTGGCGGTGGACGGGGCGGTTACCTCCTTGCCTGGCCGCTAGGCAGGTCCCTTACTGCTGGCAAGGAACAATCAGTGCACTATTGATAGCTGCTCGCGCTTGCTGCATAAGCGTTAGCGGCCATTTTGACTATCAATCCACCAGGCCGTTCCTGTGGATGAATCCCCGCCGCACCGGGGGTTTACGTCAGCTGGGTTTCAGCTTCGCTGCCTATAAAGTGTTTCTGGGTGAAACAAGTGGAGTAGGTGAGGGGCATGGCGACGTTGATTCCGTCCCTCGGCGCATGCGCATGGAGCCGGGCGAACGCAGGCTGGCCGAGGGGCGTGTCCGAATTTTTGTGTAAACGGGTCGGACTTCAATTGACGGAGATGCGGTCTCCGAACTGAATGGT
>NZ_DF238947.1:0-58764 GCF_000400995.2 Acidovorax sp. MR-S7
CTTCGTGATCCTCATGTTGCCCAAGGCTGCGCCTGTCCTGGGCTCCGGAATAAGTTCATAACACGCTCTAGGCAGAGGTCGCTGATGGATTGAAACAGCGATGCTTCAATCATTGCATCGACTTGCACTCCATTGGCACCGAGCCAGGCATTCAAGCGTGTCTGGAACGTTCCGGATGAAGCTATGAACGGCTTGTTGGCAAATTCGCCTATGTGGATGTGTCCGGCTCGTGGATCAAGCCATCTCTCGGTGCCGATGCATACACATTCCGATGAAAATTCGGCAACTGACTCGAGGTCTCCCAGCGAGAGCGTATCTGCCGTGAGTCCGATATCAGCCTGCCGGGTCCTGACATGCCTGGCCACGTCAACGTATGAGGCGACTCGAAGGCTAATAAAAACGTCGGGGAATTTTTCTCTCAGTTGGCGGATTACAACTGGAAGGATGGAATGGCCAATGGATGGGATTGCGCTGATCGAGAGCTGGCCAAGTTTCTGCTTTCGCAATTGACCGGAAAAATCGACAATTTGCTCTAATCCCAGAAAAGACTGCTGAACCTTTGCCATCAGGGCATGGGCTTCTTCCGTAGGTTTGATGGTGCGCCCGTTTTTGGCAAACAACAAAATACCCATCGATTTCTGAAGATCGGCGATCAGCCGACTCATAGCCGGTTGGGTGATTCCCAGCGCTTCGGCTCCGGCGCTGATCCCGTTATGCAGCATCGCGGCCCGAAAGGCCTCGATCATCCGGTGGGTGACATTCCGACTGGTCATGGAAATCGAAGGACATGGACAGAAGCAGCGGTCAATGCCTCCCGCGCATCTTCACACCACCATTCAGCGGCGGCATAGAACCCTTCCCACACGCACCCATTGCACCCCCGCCCGCAGCAACTCGTGGGCTCGGGCGGCGGCAAACGGAGGACCACACCCGCGCGCGCAGCCTCGGCCTGCAGCGCGGCGAAGCGCTGGCGCGTGGCTTCGAGCATGTCAGCGGCGGCGGCCGCGCCAGCGGATGAGGCCGTAGCGCGCCAGGAAGGCGCAGCCCAGCACCAGGGCGAACCAGCCGGCCAGGTAGGCCTGGCCCATGATTTCGCGCACGTCGGGCGAACGCGCCACGTAGGGGGCCAGGAGGACGATCACGCCGATGAGCGCGCACACGGCGCCCTTGAGCAGCAGCTCGGAATCCTGCTTGCGCTGCGGCGACTGGGAAGAAAGAGGCATGGCGGGCATTATCCTTGGCGCCTTCGTTCTCCCCATTCGTGAAAGTACACAGCCCCATGGCCATCCAGTGGTTCCCCGGTCACATGCACCTGACGCGCAAGGCGATCGGCGAGCGCATCAAGGACATCGACGTGGTGATCGAGCTGCTGGATGCGCGTCTGCCCGCGTCCAGCGCCAACCCGCTGCTGGCCGAGCTGACGGGCCACAAGCCCGCGCTCAAGATCCTCAACAAGCAGGACGTGGCCGACCCGGCGCGCACCCCGGCGTGGCTGGACTGGTACAACGCACGCCCGGGCACGCGCGCCATCGCCCTCGATGCGTCCGACGCCGCGCCCGCGCGCCGCCTCATCGACGCCTGCCGCCAGCTCGCACCCAGCCGGCGCGGCCTCTCGAAGCCCATGCGGGTGCTGATCTGCGGGATTCCGAACGTGGGCAAGTCCACGCTCATCAACACCCTCTCGGCCAAGCGCGAGGCCAAGACGGGCGACGAGGCGGGCATCACCAAGCAGGAGCAGCGCATCGTGCTCGACGATGACTTCTACCTGTGGGACACGCCCGGCATGCTGTGGCCGCGCATCACCGTGCCCGAGAGCGGCTACAAGCTCGCCGCCAGCGGGGCGGTGGGCCGCAACGCCTACGACGAGGAGGAGGTGGCGCTGGAGCTGCTGGCCTACCTCAAGCACCACTACGCGCCGCTGCTCGATGCGCGCTACAAGCTGGGGCTGCAGGCCGACGCCATCGCCGCGCTGCACGACGACGAGCTGCTGGAGCGCATCGCGCGCAAGCGCGGCGCGGTGATGGGCGGCGGGCGGCTCAACCTGCAGAAGGCCGCCGAGATCGTGCTCACCGACCTGCGCAGCGCGGCGCTGGGCCGCGTGACGCTGGAGACGCCGCAGGAGTTCGAGGGTTGGCTGGCCGCCGCCGCCGTGCAAGAGAAGGAGCGCGCCGAGCGCAAGGCCGAGCAGCAGCGGCGCAACGAGCGGCGGGCGCGCAACGCGCCGCCGCAGTAGGGCGTCTCATTCATCCAATCCCCCGCGCGCTGGCCCCGCAATGGGGATGGATGCGCGAAGCGCGGCGCAGCCAATAGCCGTAGCTATTGGCAAGCCGTGCGACAAAGCAGACGCCCCATTGCGCAGCCAGCCCGAAGGGAGGGGCATGCGGGCGGCGCATTGCGTTGTTGCGGCTCGCTTGTGTAGCAGAGCTACACGGCACTCACCGCGCCTAGCACTGCACCGCCCGGACGCCCCTCGCGCGGGGGATTGGATGGATGAAACGCCTTGGTCACGCCACCGGCTCGCAGCGCACCTCGGTCTTCACCGAGTTGGCGATGAAGCACTCCGCGTGCGCCTCGTGGTGCATGGCGTGCAACTGCTCCGGCGTGGGCTGCGCGCCGCCGAAGCGCACCTCGGGCCGCAGCGTGACCAGCGTCATCGCCATGCGGTCCTGCGCGTCGCGCGCCATCACGCCTTCGGCGGCGTCGCGGTAGCGGTCCACGCACCACCCCTGGCGCGCGGCGATGGAGAGGAACCACAGCATGTGGCAGCTCGACAGCGCGGCGACGAAGGCCTCCTCGGGGTCCACCGCCGCAGCGTCCGACCAGGGCAGCGGCACCACGTGCGGGGACGAGGAGCCGGGCAGTTCCGCCCCGCCGTCGAAGCGCAGCAGGTGGCGGCGGCTGTAGCGGTTCTTCAGGAAGTCCTCGGGCGGCGCGGTGCGCTCCCAGAGGGTTTCGGCGTGGTAGGTGGCCATGGCGTGTCCTTGAAGTGAAAAGTGCCTCCAGCGCTTGCCAGTCAAGCGCAGGCAGCTATCAAATTCTAGGCATTGCGCTGCCCCAGCCAGATACCGCCCAGCACCAGCGCCACGCCGGCGATCTGCGGCCCGGCGAGCGTCTGGCCCAGAAAGGCCCATCCGAGCAGGATGGCCGTGACCGGGCTCAGGAACCCCAGCGACGCCACCACGCCCGGCTCCAGCCGTGCGATGCCACGGAACCACAGCACATAGGTCAGCGCCGCGCCCACCAGGCCCAGCCACGCCAGCCCCAGCAGGTGGCCCGCCGTGGGCGCAGGCCAGTGGGGGCCGGCCAGCAGCGCGACCGGCACCAGCAGCAGGCCGCCCGCCGTGAGCTGCCATGCGGCGAAGGTGCGCAGCGGGACCGGCGGGCGCCATTTGCGCGTGAGCACCGTGCCGCAGGCCATGGAGACCGCGCCGGCCAGGCCCGCCGCGATGCCCGTGGCGTCCAGCGCCGCGCCGGGCGTGAGCACCAGCAGCGCCACGCCCGCGAGGCCGGCCAGCGCCCCGAGCACCGCCGCCGGGCGCACCGCGCTGCCCAGCACCGCCGCCGCCAGGAAGACCACCACCAGCGGCTGCACCGCGCCCACGGTGGCCGCGGCCCCGCCCGGCAGCCGGTAGGCCGAGACGAACAGCAGGCTCCAGAACACCGAGAAATTGAGCGCGCCCAGGATGAACACGCGCAGCCACCAGATGCCCTGCGGCAGCCGCCGCGCGGCCAGGAGCAGCAGCAGGCCCGCGGGCAGGGCGCGCAGCAGGGCCACCGTCATCGGCGGCACCTGCGGCAGCAGCTCGGTGGTGACGATGTAGGTGCTGCCCCAGATGGCGGGGGCCAGCGCCGTCAGCAGCAAATCCCGTGTCCGTATGGTCATTGGAAAACCTCCGTGCTGCGCACTGCGGTGCGAGCCCCCTTCGGAACGGCCGGGCGGGGACTCATGCGAACTCCAGCACCTGCGCCAGCGGGCGGCGCGGCTTTTGCGGCCAGTTGCCGGGCGCGGCGCGGCCCACGGTGGCGAGCATCACCGACACTTCGCCGGGTGCCAGTTGGAACTCGCGCGCCACGCCTTCGGCATCGAACCCCGTCAGCGCGCAGGACGCCAGGCCCAGCGCCTGCGCCGCGTGCATCAGCGTCATGGCGCCGAGGGCGGCCGAGCGCACGGCCTCGTCGCGCGCCGCCTGGGGTGTGGCGTATTGCAGGCGCGCGGCCTGCTGCCAGCCCTGCGCCATCCCGGCCGGCATGTGGCCCGCCTCCACGAACGGCTGCAGCCGCCCGGCCAGGGCCTGCGGGTCGGCGAGCACGCCGCAGACGATGAAGCAGACGGCCGCCTCCGCCACCTTGGCCTGGTCCTGCGCCACGGCGCGCAGCCGGGCCTTGGCCGCGGGCGTGCGCACGGCGATGAAGCGCCAGTTCTGCAGGTTGTAGGCGGTGGGCGCGCGCGTGGCCAGGCGTACCAGCCGCTCGATCTCGGCGTCTGCCAGGGTGTGGGCGACATCGAAGCGGTTGGCCGAGATGCGCTGCTCGATGAGGGTGAGGGTGGGGTGTGTCGTCGTCATGGCATGACTGTAGGTAATTCACCCTAAATTGATAATTGGCGAATATCGAAAGAAACTGTTCACCAACAGATGGGAATGCCATGGACCGCCTGACCGCCCTGCAGGTCTTTCGCCGCGTGGCCGAGCGCGGCAGCTTCGCCGATGCGGGCCGCAGTCTGGGCCTGTCGCCCGCCGCCATCAGCAAGAACATCGCCGAGCTGGAAGCCCACGTGGGCGCGCGCCTGATCCACCGCACCACGCGGCGCATGGCGCTGACAGAAGAAGGCCGCCTGTACCTGGAGCACGTGACGCGCGCGCTGGACGCGCTGGCCGAGGCGGACACGGCGCTGTGCCCCATCAAGGCGGCGCCCAGCGGCCTGCTCAAGGTGAGCGCGCCGATGACGGTCACGCTGACGCGGCTGTCCAGCGCCATCCCCGCCTTCCTGGAACGCCACCCGGGCCTGCGGCTGGACCTGCAGTTGGACGACCGGCGCGTGGACATCGTGCGCGAGGGGTTCGACCTGGCCATTCGCGGCAGCGACCGGCTGGAGGATTCGTCGCTGGTCGCCCGCCCGCTGGCCACCATGCCGCACGTGCTGTGCGCCGCGCCGGCGTATTTCGCGCGGCGCGGCCGGCCCGCGGTGCCGGCCGACCTGAACGCGCTGGACTGCGTGCGCTTCAGCCTGTCGGGCCATGCGGACGTGTGGGAGTTCCACCAGGGCGGCCGCACCGAGCGGGTGGCGGTGGATGCGCGGTATTCGGTGTCGTCGAGCCTGGCCGTGCGCGATGCGCTGCGTGCCGGGTTCGGCGTCAGCCTGATCCCGCGCCCCTACGTGGAGGACGACCTGCGCACCGGCCGGCTGCAGGCCGCGCTGGAGGATTGGCGCACGGTGGAGACCACGCTCTACGCGGTCTACCCGTCGCGGCACTACGTGGCGCCCAAGCTGCGCGCGCTGCTGGACTTCCTGGTCGAGGCGTTCGAGGAACAAGGGTGAAATAGGGCTCCAGCGCTTATCCATAAAGCGCAGGCAGCTATGGAATAAGGAGCTACCACGCCAGCGGCGCGGGCCCGTCCGTCCAGAACAGGATGCGCCGCGCCTCGGCGTAGCGCGAGGTGCCGTACTGGCAAGGGTCGGGCCCGCCGGCCCTGCGCAGCAGCGCCAGCGTGCCGCCCGCCGTGCCCACGGCCAGGGTGTCGCCCGGCCCGGGGGCGATGCACAGCACCGCGCCGCCGCCCACGTGGTGGTGCCACAGCGCGCGGCCGTCCTCGGCCAGGCCGAGCAGGTTGCCGCGCGCGTCGCCGTGCACGGCGGTGCCGTGGAGCGCGGCGCGGGGGGGCGAGTCTTGGAGGGGCGGATCGCCCTCGGCCGGGGTGATGCGCAGGCCGTCGACGCTCACGCGCCAGCAGCGGTCCGTCCAGGCCAGCAGCGAGCCGTCGGGTTGCCAGCGCAGGGCGTGCACGCGCTGGCCGTGGCGCGAGGCGTGGCGCGCATAGGCGCCCGGCGCGAAGGCGAAGCGGTGGTGGAAGCGCTCGGACAGGCCGGCGTCCGCCAGGGCGTGCACCGTGCGCGCCAGGTGCAGCACGGCGGCGGCGTGCAGGCCGCGCGGGTCGGCCAGGGGCGGCGGGCCGTCCTCGGGCTGGGCGGCCCAGTGCTCGCGCACCACGGCGGCGTGCGCGCGGCCGGCGGCCTGCCAGTCGCGCGACAGGGCGGTGAGCGCGGGGCCGAAGACTTCGGTGTCGGACTCGTGCGGCGCGAAGGGGGGCGTGCGCGGCAGGGCGGGGAGCGGGCCATCGGCCGTCTGCGCATCGGGCGGCTGCCGCTCTACCGCGGCGAACAGGCGCAGCAGGCGGTCCATGTGCTCCACCGCGTCGTTGGGCAGCAGCTCCAGCGCGTCGCTCTCGCGCTGGCGGTAGCTGATGCGCAGGCCCGGCGGGTGGGCCGTGCCCGCGCCTTCGGCCAGATCGATCTGGTAGCTGGCGCGGGTGTCCTCGGGCGCGCCGTCCCCGTTGCGCCAGTCCAGCCGCAGGGCGCGCCCGCCGTGCGGGTGGGGCTGGAGCGTGCAGGCCCAGGCCTCGCCTTCCCAGCCGTCGATGCGCTGGCCGGTGAACACCGGCAGCCGCGTGAGCGCCTCCACGCGCGCGGGCGTGAGCAAGGCGTGCAGCCGCGCGCGCAGCGGCCGACCGGCGCGGCGCTGGGCTTCGGCCAGGCGCCAGTAGCGCAGCACGCCGTGCCAGCCTTCGGTGCAGGCCTGCAGCGCCTCGGGCGGGGCCTGCGCGTCCAGCGTCAGCCAGGGGCCGGGGCGGCCGGTGCCGTCATGGCGGCGGTACTGGCATTCCAGTGTGTCGGGCGCGGCGGGGGTGGCGGCGCCGCGCAGCCGCGCCCAGGCCCGGGCCAGCGGGCGGCCGGGCGCATGTGCGGGCAGGGCGATCCAGAAGTCCCAGCGCTTCCAGAGCGTGATGAACAGGGCGTCGTGGTAGGCGTCCTGGTCCTCGTCCACATGGCTGCGCGTGATCAGGAAATCGGTCTGCCCAAACCAGCCGGCCGCCTTGTGGCGGCCCTTGTCGGGCAGGGCGGCGCGCAGCAGCTGGCGCAGGTGCCCGGCGCTCAGGGCATCGCCGGGGCACAGCGCGGGGTCTTGCGGCAGGTCGAAGAAGGCAAGGGGCATGGCTGCGGCGCATGGTAGCGCCGCCGGGGCGTCAGTTCTGCAGGGCGATGAGGCCCTCCCGCACATAGCGCTCGAACTGGTCGCGGGGCAGCGCGGCCAGGCCGGCCGCGCCGTTGCTTTCCTGCCAGCTCAGCGTGACGCTGTCGGCGGCATGCGTGAGTTCCACGGGGCCTTGGGGAATGGCGATGGGCATGCCGTCTCCTTCCCGGTAGGTCACGTGGCCTTGGATGGTGGCGTACTGCGGCATGGGCGGGCTCCTGGGCAAAAAAGTCTCTTGCCGTATTGCAGAGCAGGGGCCGGGCGGTGTCTGTCGGACCAGCGCCCGTTTCAGCCCTGCCAGGGCAGGGTGAACACGCGGTGCTGCCAGTCGTGCAGGTCGGGTGCTTCGTGCGGCGCGGAGGCGCCCGGCGCAGCGGCGTCCGTGGCGGGCCAGCGCAGGCCGCTGTGCAGTGCGATGGGCCGGCCGTCGGCGGGGTGCGGCAGGTCGAGCTGCCAGGCGTGCAGCCACAGGCGCTGCAGGCCCAGGCGCTGGGCCCACCAGCGGTTGAGCGGCCCCTTGCCGTGCGTGGCGTCGCCCAGCAGCGGGTGGGCGATGTGCTTGAGGTGCCGCCGGATCTGGTGGCGCCGCCCGGTGGTGGGCTCGGCCAGCACCAGCGAGGCGCGCGTGGTGGCGAAGCGCGGGTCGCTGGGCTCGGGCAGCTCCAGCCGCGCCAGGGCGGTCAGGCGCGTGTGCGCGGGCTGGGCCGGGGCATCTGACGGCGCGTCGTCGGGGCGCAAGGGGTGGTCCACCTCGGCCTGGGGCGGCGCCCAGCCGCGCACCAGGGCCAGGTAGCGCTTGCGCACCGCGTGGCGGGCGAAGGCGTCGGCCAGGGCGCGCGCGGCCGCGGGGTGCAGGGCCATGGCGAGCACGCCGCAGGTGCCCTTGTCGAGCCGGTGCACCGGGTAGACGTGCTGGCCGAGCTGGTCGCGCAGCGCCTGCACGACGAAGCGCGTCTCGCCCGCGTCCAGACCGGTGCGGTGCACGAGCCAGCCCGCGGGCTTGTAGACGGCGACCAGGTGCTCGTCGCGCCAGAGCAGGGGCAGGCTCAAGCGCGGCGCCCCGGGGTGAGCTGGATGGTGCCCAGGCCGGAGTCGGGCGGCGCGTCCTGGCGCGGCGCCACCCAGTACACCCACAGGCCGCGCAGCCAGGCGCACAGGTAGATGGCGGAGACGGTGAAGATGCCCCATTGCCCCGTGGTCCACGAGGCATAGAACCAGAACGGCTGGCCCAGCAGCCCGAAGATGCAGGCCCAGCGGCGCGCTGCCGCGCCGCGCGCCTGGGACAGCCAGGCGGCGGCGGCGCCCAGCAGGGCAATGGCGATCTGGTCGATTCCCATGGTGTTGGCGTGAGGCTGGATGTTTATACAGTCATCATAGCAGGCGGCGCTATGCGAGGTGCTTGTCCTTCAGCTTCCGCTCGCGCAGGGCCAGCACTTCGCGCGCGCGCTGCGCCCGCAGCGAGGCATGGCCCATGCCGGTGATGGCCGTGACCTGCGCGCCCTGGCCGGGGCCGTCGGGCAGCGTGGCCTGCACCATGCCCGCGGCGCGCAGCACGCGCAGTTTGTCGATGTCCGATTCGTCGGTCACGACGGCGGGGAACTGGTCCCGCTGAGCCAGTTGGCGCAAGAACTCCAGGGGCATGTCCGTGTCTCTCCGGTGGGAACCTGCCGCGCAGGGCGCGGCGCAATGCCCGGCCATCATGCGGGCCCGCGGCCGACGGCGCTGTAGGAGCCCGGCGCATGTTGCCGGGCACAATGCGCGCCCATGACGATTTCCGCACGCACCACGATCCTGCCGCTGCCCCTGCTGGCCGCGCCCAGCCCGCAAGACCCCCGCCCCCTGGTCCTCTACCACGGCCGCTGCGCCGACGGCTTCGCCGCCGCGCTGGCCGCGTGGCGTTTCTACGCAGGGCAGGTGGAATGCGTGGGGCTGTCGCACGGGCAGGTCACCTCGGTAGGCGACCTGCCGGCCCTGGAGGGGCGCGCCGTCTACGTGCTGGATTTTTCCTTCGCGCCCGAGCTGCTCGCCGCGATCGACGCGCGCGCCGCCAAGCTGGTGCTGCTGGACCACCACAAGAGCGCGGCCGAGCAGCTGGCGGGCTTCGCCTGCCGCTGCGGCGCGGTGCACTTCGACATGGGCAAGTCCGGCGCGCGGCTGGCGTGGGAGTTCTTCTTTCCCGAAGCGGAGCTGCCCGACCTGGTGCGCTTCGTGGAAGACCGCGACCTGTGGCGCTGGCAGTACTCCGAGACGGCGGGCTTCGTCGCCGCGCTGGACATGGAGCCGTTCGACTTCGAGCGCTGGAGCCAGATCGCCGCCTTCGCGCCCGACGCCACGGCCGCCTTCGTCGCGCGCGGCCAGGCCATGGACGAGAAGTTCCGCCACCTCGCGCAGGACGTGGCCGGCGGCGCGCAGCCGCTGGTTTTCAACGGCGAGGAGGGGCTGATGGTGAACGCGCCCGGCGCCTTCCACAGTCTGGTGGGCGAGCTGCTGTCGCAGCAGAGCGGCACCTTCGCGCTGATGTGGGCCGTGGGCAAGGACGGGCAGGTGAAAGTGGGCCTGCGCTCGCAGCGCGGCTACGACTGCTCGCCGCTGGCCGTCAGCATGGGCGGCGGCGGGCATGCGCAGGCGTGCGGCTTCCGCATGCCGGCGCAGCGCCTGCCGGAGTTGCTGGGTGGCACGTTCAAGTCATAGCCAAAATGGCCGCCAGCGCTTGTCTGGAAAGCGCTGGCAGCTATGGTTTTGAGAGTCATCCGCGCAGCAGCGGGCACTTCGACTCCGCGGGGGGAATGAAGGCCTGTTCCCCGGGCACCGTCGAGATCTTCTTGTAGTAGTCCCACGGCGACTTGGAGTCCTCGGGCTTTTTCACCTCGAAGAGATACATGTCGTGGATCAGGCGCCCGTCGGCCCGGATGTAGCCCTTGTTGAAAAAGTCGTCGATCCTGGTGCTTTTCAGCGCTTCCATGACTTTCTTGCCATCCGTCGTGCCGGCTTTCTGGGCGGCTTTCAGGTAGGTCGTCGCGGCGGAATAATTCGCTGCCTGGATGTTGCTGGGCATCCGCTTGTATTTCTCGAAGAAGCGGCGGGAGAATTTTCTCGAACCCTCGTCCTGGTCCCAATACCAGCTGTCGGCCAGTTGCAGGCCCGCGGTGGTCTTCAATCCCAGGCTGTGGATCTCGTTGATGAACACGAGCAGGCCGGCCACCTTCATGGTCTTGTCGACGCCGAACTCCTTGATGGACTTCATGGAGTTCGCGAAGTCCTTGCCCGTGTTCGCCAGCGCCAGGATTTGCGCCTTCGAATGCTGCGCCTGCATGAGGAACGACGAGTAGTCGCTGTTGCCCAGGGGCGCGCGCACTTCGCCGACGATATTGCCGCCCATGGCCTTCACCACGCGCGCCGCGTCGCCCGCCAGGGATTGGCCGAAGACATAGTCCGCGGCCAGGAAATACCACGACTTGTAGCCCGCGTTGACGAGCGCCGCGGCGCCCACCTTGGTCACGGCGCTGGTATCGAAGGCGGAATAATGGACCGCGTAGGGGTTGCATTCCTCGTTCGTGAGCCTGGCGGTGCCCGGGCCGGTGGCCAGGAAGGGAATGCTTCTCTCGGCCGAGATTCTCGACATGGCCAGCAGCGCGGCGGAATTGGTGCCGCCGATCAGCATTTGCAGCTTCTCCTTGTCCATCCATTCCCGCGCCGTGACGCTGGCCACGTCGGGCTTGTTCTGGTGGTCGGAGGTCAATACCTCGATGGGCCTGCCCAGCAGCTTTCCGCCGAAATCGCTCACGGCCCATTTGA
Organism: Acidovorax sp. MR-S7; assembly: GCF_000400995.2. GTDB lineage: Bacteria > Pseudomonadota > Gammaproteobacteria > Burkholderiales > Burkholderiaceae_C > MR-S7. The sequence continues at coordinate 11,046 of NZ_DF238947.1, forward strand.
CGACCTCCGCGCCCGCCGCCCCGTCGATATCGGCATAGGCGCCGGACATGTCGGTGATGAAGCCGATCTTGATCGGGTCCGAGTTCTGTGCCTTGGCTCCCGTGGCCAGGACCAGGGCCGCAGCGGCGAGCGTGATTTTGGAAAGTTTCATGTTGCCTCCAGGTTTTTCAGGTCGGTCGATGGGTCGCGGTGTTCTCGAATTCGTCGCGGAGCTTTCTCTTGAGCACCTTTCCTGAGACGTTCTTCGGGAGTTCCTCGCGGAAGACGACACGCTTGGGCAGCTTGTAGCCCCCCAGCAGGAACCTCGCGCGCTCGATGATTTCCTTCTCCGAGACCTGGGCGCCCGCCTTCTTCACCGCGAAGGCGGTGACCGCCTCGCCCCATTGCGGGTCCGGAATGCCGACGACCACCACCTCCTGCAGTTCCGGGACGGCTTTCTGCAGCGCCAGCTCGACCTCGAGCGAATAGACGTTCTCGCCGCCGCTCTTGATCATGTCCTTCTTGCGGTCGACGAAATAAAGCAGGTTGTCCTTGTCGAAATACCCCAGGTCGCCCGTATGGAGCCAGCCGTTGCGCAGGACCTGCGCATTGGCTTCGGGGCGTTTGAAATACCCCTTGAAGACATTGGGGCCGCGCACGATGATTTCTCCGATGTCACCCGTGGGCAGCGGGGTGTCGTCGTCATCGACGATCCGCACGTCGTTGTACCAAACGGGCTGCCCCAGCGTGTTGGGCCTGGAGATCATGTGGATGGTGTATTCGCTCATGGTGACGGCCGGCGCGGCCTCCGTCAGCCCATAAATGAAATGCACGCTGTCCAGCCCCATTTCCTCGATGGCCTGGATGACCATTTCGGGCGTGTATTTCGCGGCAGCCGATATGAGCCGGCGCAGCGAGGTGAGGTCGTATTTCTTGCGGGCAGGGGAGGCCAGGAGCTGGATCAGTGGCGTGACCAGGATGTATGCCAGGGTGACCCGGTGTTTCTCGATGAGCCGGCAGGCTTCTTCCGGGTCCCATTGCGCCATGATGACCATGGGCAGGCCGCGTGCGAGGAAGGTGGTGGTTTGCGTGTGCAGCCCGCTGACGTGGCTCATGGGCATGGACAGCAGGAAGCAGTCGTTCTGGCCGGGCGGCACGTAGGTCAGCGACGAGATCGAGTCCCAGCAGACATTCGAATGCGTCAGCACCGCCCCCTTGGGCAGCCCGGTCGTGCCGGAGGTGTACATGATGATGGCGTCGTCGCTGCCTTGCACCTCCACCTGCGGCTCGTCGCTGGAGGCATCCGATACCAGTGCCTCGTAGCGCAGCGCGTTCTTGATCTGGACTGCCCCGTTGTAGACGATGAGCTGGACGCCTTCCAGTTCGCCCGCGAACTGCGCGGCGAGGTCCTGCAGGGAGGCGTCGATCAGCAATGCCTTGTTCTCGGCATCCTTGATGATGAACAGCAGCTCCTGCGGAGCCAGGCGCCAGTTCAGCGGCCCGAAAACCGTGCCGATCTTGGCCGATGCGTGGCACATCTCCAGGTACTGGATGGAGTTCTTTCCCAAGACGGCGAAGTGGTCGCCCTTGGAGAGGCCCAGTTGCGCCAGGGCGTTCGCGCAGCGGTTCACCCGGGCGTTGTATTGGGAAAAACTCACCCGCTCGTCGCCGAAGATCATGGCAGTCCGGTGAGGGTACTGCTCGGCGGAGCGGCGGGCGATGGAGCCCATGGTCAAGCCATCGATCATTCTTTCGTCTCCTTCGCGGCCGGGGTTTCGTGGGGGTAGCTGACGGACATGCCGGCCCGCGCGTCCATCTGGATGCCGTACTGGGGAAAGGGGTAGCGCAGGCCGTTGCCCGCCAGTGCGCGCATGCCGTCCAGGGCCTTGGCGACGTCGGCCGCGGTCAGCGCCATGAGCAGTTCGTCGTCGAGCACGCCGCCGTAGCGGCGCTCGGCGAAGCAGGGGATGGACAGGCTGGGCTCACGCGTCTTGAGCGCCCGGCCCCAGGAATCGGCGCAGGACGATTCGCCCACCACGCCCCACTGGAAGTTGCGGTAGCCGCTCCACTGGAGCCCGTTGATGAAATACATCATGGCGCCCGGCGTGGCATAGAACAGCACGATGTCCGGCGCGCCCAGCGGCGCGCCCGGCGTGCCGCTCCACTTGCGCAGCGGCGCCGCCACCAGGGCGCGGTACATGCCCTGGGGCACGCGGTGCATGGCCGCCTGGTGGCGCGTGGCGTCTTCCACGGTGGCGAACCACACGCCCGCCATGTGCCGGCCGGTGTGCCAGGCAGGGTCGTCCTGGCCCAGCCCGACGACGAAGCGGCACTGGTCGCCCACCAGATCGTCTGCGGTGATGCCGACCGTCCAGCCCAGCCGGGTGGCCTGGCCGACGATCTGGTCCATGGTGTGCACGGCCTTGGGACGGCGCAGGCGGGGGATGGCCTGCAACTGCTCGGCGGTCTGGAGCAACTGCATGCCTATCGGCGGCACACGCAGCTTGAGCAAGGCTTCCAGCTGCTCGGACAGGGCCGCCAGCGAAGGCAGCCGCGCCCCAGGGGGCGGTGGCGCGTTGGTACCATGGGTGCTCGCCAAGGCGGCGTCGTTGTCCATGCTCTTTCCTGTGGGGTGGTCAATAAAATTCATTATTGGTCATTAAAATGACCTTTCAAAGGCGGGTTTTCCCTGCGGCCGCCTCACCCAACGCTCACTCCAGGCCATGACCGATATCAACCAGACCGTTGCCCGCAACGTGGAGCGCTACCGCCAGCAGCGCAAGATGTCCGCTTCGCAGGTCGCGAAGCTGGCGGGCATTTCCAAAGCCACCTTGCTCTCCATCGAGCTGGGACGCGCCAACCCGACGCTCGACACCTTGCAGCGCCTGGGCGATGCCCTGAATGTCCGGCTGGCGGAACTGATCGCCGAAAGCGCGGAAGCGGTGGTGGATGTGCGCAGGGCCGGGGAGGGGCGCAAGCGCCAGCTGGACGGCATGCAGCAGCGGCCCCTGGCGACTTTCTACGGCGCCGAGCTGGTCTATGTGTTCACGGCCACCGTCAATGCGCAGGGGGTGACGTCCCCGGCCCACGAACCGGGCAGCGCCGAGAGCGTGCTGGTCCTGAGCGGCTCGGTCATCGCAGGGCCGTGCGATGCCCTGGTCGAGCTGGGCACGGGCGACTGGATCCGCTTTCCGACCGACCGCCCGCACACGTGCAAGGCCGCCGGGGAGACGGCCGAAGTGCTGTTCCTGGCCGTGCGGCGCAGGATTCCGGGCGTCGTGGACGAGCCCCAGGGCAAGCCCGTCTGCAGCCCCTGAACTTCAGCGCGGCTCCGCGTCCTCGAAGCGGTCCACCTCGCGCAGCGGCTTGAACCACGCCATCCAGGCGCCCACCACCCCCAGCGTGCACAGGCTGCCCAGCACGGCGGCCGGCACCACGCCCAGCCAGGCCGCGCTGGTGCCGGCGCGGAATTCGCCCAGTTCGTTGGACGAGCCGATGAACAGCATGTTCACCGCGTTCACGCGCCCGCGCATGTCGTCGGGCGTGGAGAACTGCACCAGCGCGCCGCGGATGTAGACGCTCACCATGTCCGCCGCACCCGCCACCATCAGCGCCGCGAACGACAGCGCGAACACGGTGGAGAGCGAGAACACCAGGTTCGCCAGCCCGAACACCGCCACCGCCGCGAACATCGTGCGGCCCACGCGCCGGTTGAACGGCCGCATGCTCAGGTAGAAGCCCGCGCCCACCTCTCCGATGGCCATGGCGCTGCGCAGCGCGCCCAGGCCCTGCGGGCCCACGTGCAGCACCTCGTGCGCGTAGATGGGCAGCAGCGCCACCACGCCGCCCAGCAGCACGGCGAACAGGTCCAGCGAGATGGTGCCCAGCACGATGGGCCGCGAGCGGATGAAGCGGATGCCCGCGCCGAAGCGCTGGAAGATGCTGCCCTGTGCCGGCCCGTGCGGGGCCGCGCGGGCCACCGCCACGCGCGCCAGCAGCAGCGTGCCCAGCGCGAAGCTGGCCAGGCACACCGCGTAGGCCAGCGCGCCGCCGCCCAGCGCGTAGAGCACGCCGCCGATGAACGGGCCGCCGATGGTCGCCGCGCGCATGATCATCCCGTTGGCCGCCACCGCCTGCGCCAGCTGCCCGCGCGGCACGATCTGCGGCAGCAGGCTGGACAGCGCCGGCGCCGAGAACGCGCGCGAGCAGCCGAACAGCACCAGCACCGCGTACATCCACGACACCCCCGCCACCCCGTGCCCCGCCAGCCACCACAGCAGGCCGCTGCACACCGCGCCCACGGACCAGCTCGCGGCCAGGATGGTCTTGCGGCTGAAACGGTCGATCAGGTCGCCCGCGGGCAGCAGCAGCGCCAGCATGGGCAGGAACTGCGCCAGGCCCACGTAGGCCAGGGCCAGCGGCTCGCGCGTCAGGTCGTACACCTGCCAGGCCACCACCACGGCCTGCACCTGGGTGGCGAACACGGCCACCAGGCGCGCGGCGAGAAAGGCGACGAACCCCGTGTGGCGGTACACGCTGGGGGCGGCGGAGGGTTCGGTCATGGGAGAGCGGCGCGGGGCAAAGCGGGCGATGATAGGGCCTGCCATCGGATTATTCCCCCACGCGCTGGCCCCGCAATGGGGATGGATGCGCGAAGCGCGGCGCAGCCAATAGCCGTAGCTATTGGCAAGCCGTGCGACAAAGCAGACGCCCCATTGCGCAGCCAGCCCGCAGGGAGGGGCATGCGGGCGGCGCATTGCGTCGTTGCGGCTCGCTTGCGTAGCCGAGCTACGCGGCACTCACCGCTCCTAGCACTGCACCGCCCGGATGCCCCTCGCGTGGGGGAATAATCCGATGGCAGGCCCTAACGCGTGGATCAATGGCGCTTATGCCGGCGCCGATAGTCCCACGGCGCCGTCGGGCGCGGCTGCGACCACAGCCCCGTGCGCGCCTGCCGGGCCTGCGCCTGCAGCGCCTCCAGCCGAGGGTGCTTGCCCGCCTGGGGCGCATACACCCAGGCCAGGCCCGCGCGCACCTGGGCCGTGGCCACGTTCTGCCCGCCGCAGCGCACGTGGGCCAGCATGCGGCCGTAGGTGTCGTGCCCCAGCGCGTACAGCCGCGCCTGCTGGCGAAAGCACAGCCGCGCGAGGTTTTGCCGCGCGCGCTGGCCGAAGGCCTGGCGCAGCTCCGGCGCGTCGATGGCGGCCACGCGCACGCGCTTGGGGCGGCGGTCGCCGCAGCGCACGGAGAGGGAGTCGCCATCGCCGATGGCGATCACGAGGCAGAGCAGGGTGGCGGACATGGCGGCGGTGCGGTGAGCGCGAAGGGGGCGCACTATACCCGGCAGGCAGCGGCGCGATGCCCGACAATCGCCGGCGCGCATCCCGCGCGCTGCCTCTTTTCCTTTCTGCCCCTTCCCCGTGCTCAAAGGCCTTGCCGCTTCCCTCGTCGCGTCCGTGCTGTTCGGCGCGCTCTACTACATGGCGCCGCTGCTGGCGCCGCTCGACGGCGAGCAGATCTTCGGCTGGCGCGTGCTGTGCACGCTGCCCTTCACCACGGCGCTGCTGCTGGCGATGGGGCAGTGGGAGCGGGTGGCGGCGCTGGGGCGGCGCGTGCGGCGCCAGCCGCTGCTGGCGCTGGGCCTGCTGGGCAGCGCGGCGATGCTGGGGGTGCAGCTTTGGATCTTTCTGTGGGCGCCGCTGCACGGGCGCGCGCTGCCGGTCTCGCTGGGCTACTTCCTGCTGCCGCTGGTGATGGTGCTGACGGGGCGCGTGCTGTACCGCGAGCGGCTCACGCCGCTGCAGTGGGTGGCGACTGTGCTTGCCGCCGCGGGCGTGGCGCACGAGGTGGTGCGCGCGGGCGGCGTGTCGTGGGAGGTGTGGCTGGTCTCCGTGGGCTACACGGTGTATTTCGTGGCGCGCCGGCGCATGCGCACCGACCACCTGGGCGGGCACTGGCTCGACATGCTGCTGCTGATGCCGGCCGCGCTGTGGTTCGTGGCACGTGCGCCCTCGTCGCTGCCGCTGGTGGCCGGGCACGCGCACCTGTGGGCCATGGTGCCGGTGCTGGGCGTGGTGAGCGCGGTGGCGCTGGCGCTCTACATGGCGGCCAGCCGGCTGCTGCCGCTGGGGCTGTTCGGCCTGCTGAGCTACGTGGAGCCGGTGTTGCTGGCGCTGGTGGCGCTGCTGCTGGGCGAGAGCATCCAGCCGGGCCAGTGGCCGACCTACGGGCCGATCTTCGCCGCCGTGGGCGTGCTGGTGGTCGATGGGGCGCTGCGGCTGCGGCAAGTGCGGGGTTGAGGTGATTTGGGGCTGCAGCGCCCGTCCATCAGGCGCTGGCAGCTATGAGAAAAGAAGCAAAAGGCAGGGGGGAGACGTGGGCACACGGAAATGGACATGGGCGGCGCTGGCCGCTGCCGCCGCGCTGGCGCTGCCCGCGGGCACGGCGCTGGCGCGCGACGAGGCGCATGGCAAGCGGCTGGTGGAATCTTTCGAGCTGCCGCCCGAGGCGCTGGCGGATTTCGCGCGCCACCAGGCGAAGACGGCGGGAACCAGGCCGGCGGGCGTGCTGTCCGACACCGTCACCTGGACGGCGCCGCGCACGCTGGACCTGCCCGCCAGCGGCAACCCCTACACGCTGGTGGTGCGCGTCTCGGGCGTGGCGCAGGCCGCGGGCGAGGGCCACACGCTGTGGATGGCCGGCTGGATGCTGGACGGCGGTGCGCGTCTGGGCATGATGCAGGGCGCGTCGTTCCCGGACGGCACGCGCGCGGGCGAGGTGCTGCGGCTCACGGGCGCGGCCCCGCCGGTGAGTTTCAAGGAAAACCGCACGGTGGCGCCGGTGCTGGCCTTCGCCGGCGCGCGCAACCTGCGCGTGGACGGCGTGCGGCTGGAGGTGTGGTCCGGCATGCGCCGCAGCTCGTTCGTGGAGCTGCTGTTTTCCGCCGTGCCGCTGCTCACCGGCGTGGTGTTCCTGGGCCTGGTCTGGTGGTGGCGCCGGCGGTAGCCGCTACAACCCCAGCGGCTGGCCGGGCTTCCAGGCGTCGGCCAGGCGCTCGGCCTCGGCGATGTCGCTGGGGTGCATCCTGTCCTTCAGGCGGCTGAGGCCCGCGCGGGCGCTGGACGGGCGGTGCCGCTCGGGCAGCAGCTCGTCGCGCTCGGGCGCGGCGCGGTAGTTGCGGTCGGCCAGCGTCAGCAGCATCCAGGCGGGGATGGGGCGCTGGCTCACCGGGTCGGCGCCGTGCGCGTAGAGCATGCCCAGGCTGTAGAGCCCCGCGGAATGGCCCTGGCGCGCGGCGCGCAGGTACCAGTTCTCGGCCAGCGAAGGCTGGCGCGCCGTGTGTTCGCCGCGCTCGTAGATGCCGCCCAGGCGCACGGCGGCCACCGGGTCGCCCAGCGTGGCGGCGCGCTCCAGCCAGCGCCGGGCCTCGGCCGGGTCCAGCGGAGTGCCGATGGCGTCGCGGTACGGGCTGCCGCCCAGCAGCATGCAGCCGAGCAGGGTCATGGCGCGCACTTCGCCCTGGTCGGCCAGCGTGCGCACCTCGGGCAGGGAGCGGGCGCCTTCGCCCATGCGCCACTGGCGCTCCAGCGCGTCGATGCGCGCGCGCATGTCCTGACTGGCGCGGGTGTCGTCTACCTGGGCCGCACGGGCATCGCTGGCGGCGCGCGCGGCGTGCTGCGTTGCGCGGTCGCGGTCGTCCGCCGCCTTCCAGGCCAGCAGCGCGGCGCCCGCGAGCACGGCGCCGCCCAGGGCGATCAGCGTCCAGGGGCGCTGCGGCGCGGCCTGGCGCGTGGAGCGGGCGGGGCGGGGGGGCTCGTCTTCGTCGCCGCCGCGCGCGCGGCTGCGCGGCACCGCCTTGTCGTACACCACTTCGCAGCGCGGGCACTGCCATGCGGGCGCGGTGTCGGTGCTCTGGCGGGTGTAGTGGCAGCGGGGGCAGGTGCGGCCGCCGGGCGGCGCGGGCGGTGGCGCGGGCGTGTCCAGCGGTGCGAGGGAGAGTTCGGTGTCGGGCTTCATGTTGTGAGTAAAAACGGGCTCCAGCGCTTGTCCAGCAAGCGCTAGCAGCTCTTTTTTCGATAGCTCGGCTGGGGCGGCGGATCGGCGTCCGCCCAGGCGCCGGGCGCCAGGCCCTCCAGCGTGTAGGGGCCGATGGCCGCGCGCACCAGCCGCAGCGTGGGGTGGCCCACGGCGGCGGTCATGCGGCGCACCTGGCGGTTGCGGCCTTCGCGGATGACGAGTTCGATCCAGCTGTCGGGGATGTGCTGGCGCACGCGGATGGGCGGGTCGCGCGGCCACAGCGCGGGCGCGGGGTCGAGGCGGCGCGCGCGGGCCGGCAGGGTGGGGCCGTCGTTCAGCTCCACGCCCGCGCGCAGGCGGGCCAGCGCCTCGTCGCCGGGGATGCCCTCGACCTGCACCCAGTAGGTCTTCTCCATCTTGTGACGCGGGTCGCTGATGCGCGCCTGCAGCGGCCCGTCGTCGGTGAGCAGCAGCAGGCCTTCGCTGTCGGCGTCCAGCCGGCCGGCGGCGCGCACGCCGGGCAGGGCGATGAAGTCCTTCAAGCCCCGCCAGCGACCCTCGGGCGTGAACTGGCTCAGCACGCCGTAGGGCTTGTTGAAGCGGATCAGCCGGGTCACAGGAACAGGGCCGGATCGACCATGGTGAGACCCAGCATGACGCCCCAGTGCAGGTGCGGCCCGGTCACGCGGCCGGTGGCGCCCACTTGGCAGAAGACGTCGCCCGTGCGCAGCACGTCGCCCACCTGGCAGTCCATGCGGCTCAGGTGGCAGTACAGGGTGAGCAGGCCGCCGCCGTGGTCCAGCCAGACGGTGCCGCCGTTGAAGAAATAGTCGCCCACGTCGATCACCCGGCCGGGCAGCGGCGCGGCGATGGGCGTGCCCGTGGCGGCGGCGATGTCCATGCCGCTGTGCGGATTGCGCGGCTGGCCGTTGAACACGCGCCGCAGGCCGAAGCTGCTGCTGCGCCGCCCCGGCACGGGCTGGCGCATGCGCAGGTCGTCCGGCGGCAGCGGGGTGGAGAACGTGGCCCTCACCTGCTGCTGGTGGGCGCGCTCGCGCTCGTAGCGGGCGTTGTCCTCGGGCGAGAGATCGACGGTGCGCGGCGCCACGGTCAGGCGCTGCTCGCTGTATTTCTTGGGCGTGATGCGGTAGGGGATGCGCGCAGCCTGCGTGGCGATGTGCGCCTCGCCCACGGGCGCGGCCAGGGGGATGCCCACGAGCGCCGTCCACTCGATCGCGTCGCCCAGCACCAGCACGGGCATGCCGTCCGCCGTGTGCGCCACGGGCCGCTCGGGCCCGGGCCCCAGGGACAGGCGGGCCACGCCGCCGGGCACGCGCCGGTCCTGCGGCCAGGGGCCGGCGGGCGGGGCCGCCCAGGCGGTGCGGGCGGCGAGCAGCGGCAGGGCCAGCGCCTGCAGCAGCGTGCGGCGCGGGAATGCGGTAGGGGGCAGGGCAGGCATGGGCGGCAAGTGTAGATGCCGAAGGGGTTATGCGCGAAAGTAAGAAGCCCATGCGCGGGGCGTGCATGCGGGCCATAATCGCGCCCCAATGCCCTGTGCGGCGGCGCATCGCTTCGTTGTGAAGCGTGCTTCGGCGTCAGGGCATTCCCACGTCAGGCGCTGCGGCGCCTTTTTTTCCATCCTTTTTTGACAGAAAGCTGTTCGCCATGCGTCAAGAACACGACTTCATCGGCATCAAGACCATCCCTCCGGACGCGTACTGGGGTGTCCACACCGCACGTGCCGTAGAGAACTTTCCCATCACCGGCCACACCGTGGCCCACATGCCCGAGTTGATCCGGGCCTTCGCCTTCGTCAAGAAGGCCGCCGCCCGCGCGAACCTGCAGCTGGGCGTGATCAACGAAACCCAAGCCCGCGCCATTTCCGCAGCCTGCGACGACCTGATCGCCGGACAGCTGCACGACCAGTTCGTCGTGGACGTGATCCAGGGCGGCGCCGGCACCTCCACGAACATGAATGCCAACGAGGTGATCGCCAACCGTGCCCTGGAGCACCTGGGATTGCCCAAGGGCCGCTACGACGTGATCCACCCGAACGACCACGTCAACGCATCGCAGAGCACCAACGACGCCTATCCCACGGCGCTGAAGATCGCCACCTATTTCGGCATCGCGGCGCTGCTGCAGTCCCTGGCCGCCCTGCGCGGCGCCTTCGAGGCCAAGGCCGGGGAATTCGCCGCCATCCTGAAGATCGGCCGCACGCAGCTGCAGGACGCGGTGCCCATGACGCTGGGCCAGGAGTTCGCGGCCTTCGCCGCGATGGTCGCCGACGACGAGAAGCGCCTGCGCGAGTCCGCCTACCTGATGGCCGAGGTGAACATGGGCGGCACGGCCATCGGCACCGGCATCAACGCCCCGGTGGGCTACACGGACGTGGTCGTCCCTGCGCTGGCCGAGCTGTCGGGCGTGCCCGTGCAGGCCGCCGGCAACCTGATCGCCGCCACGTCGGACACGGGCGCCTTCGTCGATATCTCCGGCGTGCTCAAGCGCATCGCCGCTAAGCTCTCCAAGATCAGCAACGACCTGCGCCTGCTGTCCTCCGGCCCGCAGGCCGGCGTGGGCGACATCCGGCTGCCTGCGCGCCAGGCGGGCTCGTCCATCATGCCGGGCAAGGTGAACCCGGTGATCCCCGAGGTGATGAACCAGGTGTGCTTCGAGGTGATCGGCAATGACGCCGCCATCACCATGGCCGCCGAGGCGGGCCAGCTCCAGCTCAACGCCTTCGAGCCGCTGATGGGCTGGGCGCTGCACAAGAGCCTGCGCCACTTGGCCCAGGCCTGCCGCACGCTGCAGGTCAACTGCGTGGAAGGCATCGTGGCCAACCAGGCGCTGCTGGGCGAGCGCATCGCCGCGTCGGTGACGCTGGTGACGGCGCTCAACCCGCTGATCGGCTACGAGAAGGCCGCCGCCATCGCCAAGTCGGCCATCGCCTCGGGCAAGCCTATCGCGCTGGTGGCCGAGGACCTGGGCATCATGAGCCAGGCCGACATGCAAAAGCTCCTGGTGGCCGAGCGCCTGACGCAGGCGGGCGCGCTCTCCGCCGGGACCTGAGGTGCCATGGAGTCCGTAGCTGCCCGCGCTTTCTGGCCGGGCGCTGCGGGCCGTTTCCAAGGAAAAAGCCGGTGCATGCACCGGCTTTTTCGCATGCGGCGCCGGAGCGCCGCTTTCAGCGCGTGCGCTCGGACTCGACCACCATGTCCAGCACGTAGGCGTAGGCCAAGGCATCCGCCGGCACGTTCTGGCGCTTGAAACGGTTCACGCGCAGCACGTTGCGGATGCCGGGCTCGTGCGTGTAGCCCTCGATCTCGCTGTAGAACAGCTGCCATTCGCCCGTGCCCAGCTTCACGCCGTTGTCGCCATAGCGGACCTCGCGCACGCGCAGGCACTGCGCGCCCTTCACCACGCCGTGGCTGCAGGCGGCGCGCTGGGGCGCCACTTCCAGGAAGATGCGCTCGCCGGCGCCGCCGTATTTCGTCTGCGGCGTGGGCGTGCCGGCCAGCTCCCAGCGGCTGCCGTCGGCGAAGTGCAGCACCAGCTGCGGCGCCGCGCCGCTGCGCAGGTCCACGCGCTGGGCCTGGGGCAGCTGCGCGGCCACGCGCTGCTCCAGGGCCATCAGGTCGCGGTCGGCGCAGGCGCGCAGGGTGGACATGGGACGGCTCACCTGCAGGCGGCTGCCTTCCAGCGTGTAGCCCGCGCCCAGCGTGTTGCACAGGTTCTGCACCGAGAGCTGCTGGCCGCCGAAGTGCAGCCGCGCGGCCGGGCGTCCGTCCAGCCGCCAGCCGGGCGCTGCCTGCCCGCGCCCGTCGTAGGCGGCGGCCAGATCCCAGTCATAGGCCTGCAGTTGCGTGGATGCGTTGGCGGGCGGCGGGGTGGGGGTCACGGACGCTCCTTGCGGCGCGCTGCCGCAGGCGGCCAGCAGGGCGGCCAGGCCCAGTGCGGGCACGGTCTTGGTGAAAAAAGATGTGTGGTTCATGGCAGGACCTTACCGCAGGTGCGCACACTGCCGGGTAGGAGAAGGGCGCATTCAGGACGCGATGCGCTGGTGTATCCGCACCACGCTGGCGGGCGAGTTGGCGCGCGGCTGGCAGGTCAGCGCCAGCTACAACTACAGCACCACCGAGGGTGCGGACGGCGAGCGCATCCGCACCGTTTTCCCGCGCCAGATGGCCAAGCTGTGGACCAGCTGCCGCCTGCCCGGCACCTGGAGCCGAGGAGCGGGCCTGGATACAATTGAACAAGAACCATTCTTGTTTAATTGCGGGCGCTACGTCCCACATTGCGCTCAGCACCCGCCATGCCCACCTCCCGCCCTCTGCACGGTGAAATCGCCACCCTCTACACCGACCACCACGGCTGGCTGCAAGGCTGGCTGCGCAAGAAGCTCGGCGACGTGCACCAGGCGGCCGACCTGGCGCACGACACCTTCGTGCGCCTGCTGGCGCGCGAGGAGCCCGTGCAGGCGCGCGAGCCGCGCGCCTTCCTGACCACGGTGGCGCAGCGCGTGGTGGCCAACCACTACCGGCGCCAGCAGCTGGAGCGCGCCTACCTGGAGGCGCTGGCCCAGGCGCCGCAGGCCGCCGCGCTGTCGCCCGAGGAGCGCGCGCTGCTGCTGGAGGCGCTGGACGAAATCGACCGCCTGCTCGACGGCCTGCCTGCGCCCGTGCGGCGCGCGTTCCTGATGGCCCAGCTCGACGGCATGAAGCAGGCCGACATCGCCCGCGCGCTCGGCGTGTCGCTCACCACCGTCAAGCGCTACCTGGTGCAGGCAGGCATGCGCTGCTACTTCGCGGTGGCGCCGTGACGGTGCCGCCCGAGGTGGCGCGCCGCGCCGTCGAATGGTGGCTGCTGCTGCAGGACGGGGACCTGCCCGAGCCCCAGCGGCGCGCGTGGCAGGCCTGGCGCGCGGCCGATGCGCTGCACGAGCAGGCCTGGCAGCACATCGCCGCCGTCAACGAACGGCTGGCGGGCTTGGCCCCGCCGCAGCAGGCGGCCATCGCGCGCGCGGCGCTGGCGCCGCGCGGCCCGGCGCGCCGCCGCGTGGCGCAGACCCTAGCCGTGCTGGCCTTCGGCGCGGGCGTGGCGTGGCAACTGGAGCAGCGCACGCCCTGGCGCACCTGGGTGGCCGACGTGCGCACGGCGCGCGGCGAGCGCCGCCGCCTGGTGCTGGAAGACGGGACGCAGCTCGTGCTCAACGGTGCCAGCGCGCTCGACATCGCCTACGGCCCCGCATTGCGCCGCCTGCGCCTGCTGGAGGGCGAGGTGCTCATCACCACCGCGCCCGACAGCCACCAGCCCGCGCGCGGCTTCGCCGTGCAGACCGCCGCCGGCGAGGCCCAGGCCCTGGGCACGCGCTTCGCCGTGCGCGCGCTGGCCGGGGGCGATACGTGGGTCGGCGTGTTCGAGGGTGCCGTGCGCCTCACGCCGCGCGACGCCGCCGCCAGCGCGCTGGTGCTGCCCGCGGGCCGGCAGGCCACGCTGCAGGCGCAGGGCGTGTCGGCCCCGGCCGCCGTGCACGAGGACAGCACGGCCTGGACCGAGGGCATGCTGGTCGCGCGCGGCCTGCCGCTGCCCGACCTGCTGGCCGCGCTGCAGCCCTACAGCGCGGCGCGGCTGGTCTGCGCGCCCGAGGTGGCGCACCTGCGGGTGTCGGGCACCTACCCGCTCGACGACGTGCCGCGCGTGCTGGCCGCGCTCGGCGCCCTGCCCGGGCTGCGGGTGCGCACGCTCGCGCGCTGGTGGGGGCGGCAGGAGGTGGTGGCCGAAGCCGCGCCCCGGTGACTCTGCAAAAAAGAGAGCTGCTCGCGCTTGCTATTCCTGGGTTTCAATACCAAAACCTATTGGATTCTGCGACTGGCAAGCGCGAGCAGCTCTCTTTTTTGATAGTGGCACTCGCCGTTGCGAAAAAATTGCGCGCGCGGTGGGCTGTTTTGGCAACTCGCGGGACATGGAAGGGGAGTGCGGCCCCGCGCCGCGCCCGCCCGGCGCGCAGGCGCCTTGCCCTTTCTTCCTCCTGACCACCATGGCCCCTCTTTCAGCCCCCCCCCGTTTTCCGCTCTACCCGCAGGCCCGGGCCTGCCGCAGCCTCGTGCTGGCGCTGGCCTGCGCCAGCCTGGGCAGCAGCCTGCATGCCCAGGCGCCCGGCGCATCCTCCGGCGCCGAGGCGGCGCGCAGCTACAGCATTCCCGCCGGTCCGCTCGAAGACGCGCTCAACCGGTTCGGGCGCGACTCGGGCCTGCTGCTGTCCTTCACCCAGGACCAGGTGCAGCGTCTGCGCAGCCCGGGGCTGCAGGGCAGCCACACGGCGCGCAGCGGCCTGGACGCCTTGCTGCGGGGCACGGGGCTGGAGGCTGCGGCGCAGGCGCAGGGCGGCTACGTGCTGCGCGCGGCGCCCCGGGTCCGGCAGACGGCGCCTTACGGCGGCGATGCCGCGCTGCCGGAGGTGCGGGTAACGGCCGAGGCGGTCTCCAGCCCCATCACCGAGCAGACCGGTTCGTACACCACGCGGGCGCTGTCCATCGGCAAGATGCAGCAGTCGATCCGCGAAACGCCGCAGTCGGTGACGGTGGTGACGCGCCAGCAGATGGACGACCAGCGCATGACGGCGATCGAGGACGTGATCGTGCAGACCACCGGCGCCAGCAAATCGCAGCGCAACTTCGGTTCGCACACCTACACCATGCGCGGCTTCGTCATCCCCGACGACAACTACCTGATGGACGGCGTCTCCAGCGGCGCGCTCAGCCCGACGGGCTGGGTCCCGATGGACACCGCCATCTTCGACCGCGTCGAGGTGCTGCGCGGCGCCGGCGCCCTGGTGGTGGGCGCCGGCGACCCGAGCGGCGTGGTCAACATGGTGCGCAAGCGCCCGCGCGCCGAGGCGCATTTCGAGATCGCCCAAAGCATCGGCTCGTGGAACAACTACCGCACCGAGATCGATACCGGCGGCCCGATCAACGCCGCCGGCACGGTACGCGGCCGCGTGGTCGCGGCGTATACCGACCGCGACTATTTCTATGACGTGGCCCACACCCGAGAGCCCTTGTTCTATGGCGTCATCGACGCCGACCTGGGCAGCCGCACCAGGCTCACCGGCGGCTACCGCCATCAAACGGTGGACACGCCGGGCTACACCATCTACGGCCTGCCCAGCTACACCACAGGCGCCTCGCTGAACCTGCCGCGCTCCACCTCGCTGGGGCAGAACTGGAACCGCCACAAGGCCCAGACCGACGACTTCTTCGCCGAACTGTCGCATGCGTTCGATGGCGACTGGGTGGGCAAGATCACCGCCAACCACGGCAACAGCGACTACACGCAAAAACTGAGCACCGCCCGCGGTGCGATCGACCCCGCGACCATGGCCGGCGCCAGCACCGTGAGCCAGTATTTCTCTCGCCGTGATCTCGACTACAGCGGGCTGGACGCCAACCTGACCGGCAGCTTCCAGGCACTGGGCGGCACGCACAAGTTCCTGGTGGGCGCGATGTGGTCCCGGCAAGACACGTTCATCGGCAATACCACCGTGCCGCAACGCATTGCCGTCGACATCTTCAACTTCAACCATGGGCTGATTCCGGAGCCGGCCAACCCGGCGAACTACGCCAACCGGCAACAGCAGCGGGTGGAGACCGCGGGCCTGTACGCCAGCACCCGCCTGGAGCTGGCCAAGAACCTGCACCTGAGCCTGGGCGGCCGGCTCAACTGGTACCAGTCCCGCACCGACAACCTGGTCACTGGCGCGGTGCTCAACGACTATCAGGAAGACGCCCAACTCACGCCCTATGCGGGCCTGGTCTATGACCTGGATCCGAATTGGTCGGTCTACGCGAGCTACGCCGACACCTTCGTGACGCAGTCGCAATACCTCTCGGCCACGGGCGGCGGCTTCGACCCCGCCGTCGGCACCAACCTCGAAGCCGGCGTGAAGGGCGAGTTCTTCGATCGCAAGCTCAACGTGGCCTTCGCGGTGTTCGACATCAAGAAGCGCAACATGGCGCTGTATGACAACAGCACGCTGCCGTCCTGCCCGGGCGGCATGATCATCACCACCGGTGATTGCTATCGCGCGGTCAGTGTGCGCAGCAGGGGTTTCGACGCCGAGGTCGGGGGCGAGCTCGCACGCGGCTGGCAGATTGCCGGTGGCTACACGTATCTGACGAGCAAGGACTCGTCGGGCGCGCCGCTCACCAGCGATGCACCACGCAACCTGCTGCGCGTCTCCACCAGCTACAACCTGCCGGGCGATTGGTCCGCCTGGACCGTTGGTGCGAATGTGGCCGCGCAGAGTCGGGCCCACGTCGAGACGGTCAAGAACCCCGGCCACGCCGTGCTGGACCTGCGCGCGTCCTACCGCATCAACCCGCACTGGACTGCGGCGCTCAACATCAACAACGTGACCGACAAGACCTACTGGTCGGCGATCGGCGGCACCATCGGCGGCAGCTATTACGGCGCCCCTCGCAACGCCATGCTGACCCTGCGCGGCGCGTTCTGACGGCGAGGCCGCGGGCGGTAGGGTGATATTGAGAATGATTCTTCTTACCATGGTTATGATGCCGCCCCATGGAACTGTCCGCCTCCTTCACCCGCGCGCTGCTGTCGGGCTTCGACCGCGCCTATGCCGACCTGCTGCGCGTGGCCACGCGCAGCACGGGCAGCCGCGAGGAGGCCGGCGACCTGGTGCACGACACCTGGCTCAGGCTGGCCGAGCATGCGCGCGGCCTGCCTGCCGAGCGGCACGGTGAAGCGCCCCAGGCACCGCGCGATGCCGCTGCCTACCTGGCCGTCATGGCGCAGCACATGGCGCTCGATGCGCAGCGCCGCCGCCAGCGCCACGGGCGCTACCTGGACGCGGCGGTCCTGCACGAGCAGCTGGCGCCCAGCCATGCGCCCGACGCGGCCGACTCTGTCATGTACCGCCAGGCGCTGGCCGCGCTGGAGGCGGCGCTGGCCGGCCTGCCCGCGCGCGGCCGCGCCGCCTTCGTCGCGCACCGCGTGCACGGCGAGCGCCAGCCCGAGATCGCCGCGCGGCTGGGGGTGTCGCTCAATACCGTGGAGCGCGACCTGATCCAGGCCCAGGCCTGCATCGAGGACGCGCTGCACCGCTGGCGCGGCACCCGGCCCGGCAGCGCCGACACCCGGCGCGCGGGCCGGCGGCGCAGCCTGGGCGCCTTGCTGGGGCTGGCCGGCATGGGCGTGGGAGGCAGCGTCGGCTGGCGGCAGTGGCAGCTTTACCGCGATACCCATGTGCAATGGCAGGCCCATTGGAGCAGCACGCGCGGCCAGTTGGCGCGGCACGGCCTTCCCGATGGCTCCAGCGTGCTGCTCGACGCCCAGAGCAGCGCCGAAGTCCGCTACTTCGCGGTGCGGCGCGCGGTGACGCTGGCGCGCGGGGCCGCGTTCTTCGACGTGGCGCGCGACCCGGGGAGGCCCTTCACCGTGCAGGCGCGCGGCGTGCGCGTCACGGTGCTGGGCACGCGCTTCGGCGTGGAGGTCGCCGCGGGCGCCGATGGCCGGGAGCGCGTCACGGTGCAGGTGGAGTCCGGGCGCGTGCGCGTGGAGCCTGGCGCGGGCGGCCAGGCCTGCGAACTGGGCGCGGGCCAGGGCCTGCAGGTGGAGGGCGCCACTGTCACGCAGACCCAGGCGCCGCCCGGCGACGCGGCGCTGTGGCGCCATGGCGAGCTGGCCTTTGCTGGCAGCACGCTGGGCGAGGCGCTGCAGCGGCTGTCGCGCTATGCGCCGTTCACGCTGGCGGCCACACCGGAGGCGGCCCGCCTGCCGCTGAGCGGGCGCGTGCGCATCGCGCAGGCCCGTGCCTGGGTGAGGGCGCTGCCCCGTGCGCTGCCGGTGCAGGTGCGGCAGCAGGCCGATGGCGGTCTGCTGGTGGCAATGGCGCGGTAGTTTTTTTCAGGAATTTTCTCGGCCGGTCGTCTAGGCAGTGATCCCTTCGGATTTGCCATCACTCACTGTCAAGGACGAATTCCATGCCTTCGCTTTTCTTCCGTTTCCGCCGCGCCCCGCTGGCCCGGGCCGCACTGTGCCTGGGCCTGGCCCTGCCGCTGCACGCCGCCCCGGCCCAGACGGCGGCGCAGCCCGTGCGCTTCGACATCGCCGCGCAGCCGCTGGCCAGCGCGCTGGACCAGTTCGCGCGGCAGGCGGGGCTGCAACTGGTGTTCAAGCCTGACCTGGCGGCCCAGCGCCAGGCGCCCGCCGTGCGTGGCGAGCTGCCGCTGCGCCAGGCGCTGGATGCGCTGCTCGCAGGCAGCGGCCTCGATGGCCAGGTGCGTGACGGCACGCTGACCGTGCAGCCTGCCGCGGCCTCCAGCGGCAAGACCCTGGCCGAGGTGCGCGTGCTGGCCCGCCGCGCGGGCGATGGGACGACTGAAGGCACGGGCGCATATACCAGCCGCGTGACCAGCATCGCGTCGAAGACGGACCAGTCGTTCCGCGAGATTCCCCAGTCGGTGTCGGTGGTGACGCGCCAGCAGCTCGACGACCAGCGTGCGACCGACGTGACCGAGGCGCTCAAGCTCACGCCCGGCATCGTCGTGGCCAACACCGTGGGTGACTTCTATTCGCGCGGCTTCCAGGTCACCAGCATGCAGGTCGACGGCGGCGCGCCGCTGGCGCTGGGCGCCTACACCTACTCGCCGCAGCAGAACATGGCGTTCTACGACCGGGTGGAGGTGATGCGCGGCGCTTCGGGCCTGCTGGGCGGGGTGGGCGACCCGGGCGGCATCATCAACATCGTGCGCAAGAAGCCATTGGCGCAGCGCCAAGTCAAGGCCGAGCTGTCGGCCGGTTCCTGGAGCCGGCGCGGCGTGGAGCTGGACGCCACAGGCCCACTGGCCGAGGACGGCAGCGTGCGCGGGCGCGCCGTGCTGTCCTACCAGAAGGGCGACTCGTACATGGACTGGCGCAGCAGCGAAAAGCCCGCGCTGTACGGCGTGCTGGAGGCCGACCTGACGCCCGACACCCTGCTCACCGTGGGCGGCAGCTATGGCAAGCAGCACGAGAACGGCGACTATGCGGGCCTGCCGCGCTACACGGACGGCCGCAGCCTGGGCCTGCCGCGCAGCACCAACTTCACCCAGCCCTGGGCGTACTACGACTACGAGACCAAAGAGTTCTTTGCCCAGCTGGAGCACCGCTTCTCCAACGGCTGGAAGGCCAAGCTCAACGCCTCCCGCGTGGAAACGGAACTGGACCGCAACTGGGTCTACATGGGCGGCGCCATCCATCCGCAGACGCTCGCCGGCGCGGTATGGCGCGGCGGCCATATCCAGTCGGGCAACACGCAGGACATGGTCGATCTGAGCCTGGGCGGCACCTTCGGACTGATGGGCCGCACGCACGAGGTGCTGGTGGGCATGGACTGGCAGCGCGTGGACAGCTTCTGGCAGACCGGCAACTTCCCCGGCAGCGGCACGGTGGCGAGCAACCCGTTCGACCCCAGCGTCTGGACGCCGTCCACGGACACCTATTTCAACACCCGCTACGGCCCCTGGGGCCAGAAGCAGGCGGGCGGCTACGGCGTGCTGCGCCTGCACCCCACCGACCGGCTGCACGTGATAGTGGGCGTGCGGGCCAGCCGCTACGACTTCGCGCAGGCGATCTGGAGCATGGACGCCAGCGGCAACCGCACACCCTGGTCGGACACGCCCTTCAAGGAGCCTACCAAGGTCACGCCCTATGGCGGCGTGATCTACGACCTGGGCGGCCAATGGTCGGCCTATGCCAGCTATGCGTCCATCTTCAACCCGCAGGCGCTGAACATGGCGGGCCCGCCGCCGGGCACGCCGCTGCCGCCGGTCAAGGGGGCTAGCTACGAGGCCGGCCTCAAGGGTGAACTGATGGACGGCCGGTTGAACGCGACTTTCAGCGTCTTCAACGTGGAGCGCACTGGCTCGGCCGCCGTGGACCCGAACTACGAGACCTCCAACAACCGCTGGAGCGGCAATTGCTGCTATATCGCCCAGGGCAAGGTGACGAGCCGCGGGTTCGACATGGAAGTGGGCGGGGCGGTGCGGCCGGGCTGGCAACTGGCTGCGGGTTATACCTTCAACAACACCAGGGACCATAGCACCGCGAAGACCTACAGCAGCATCACGCCGCGCCATCTGCTCAAGCTCTCCACGGCCTACACGCTGCCGGGTGCGCTATCGCAGTGGCGCGTGGGAGGCAGTGCCACCATCCAGAGCACCCACTACGTGAGCGGGACGGCGCTGTCTGCCAGCGGGGCGTCTGTGCCGTTCGACTTCAACCAGGACGGCTATGCGCTGTGGAACGCGATGGTGCAGTATCGGATCGACCCGCGCTGGACGCTGACGCTGAACGTCAACAACCTGTTCGACAAGACCTATTACCAGACCCTGGGAAGCACCTTCAGCAACAACCTCTATGGTGCGCCGCGCAACGCGATGCTGACGCTGCGCGGCTCGTTCTGAGCCATCTGGCAAGGGGCCGCGTCATTTGGGTGGCCCTTTTTGGGTTTTCGTTTGTCATGTATGGAGAAGGGCCGTGTTTTCGGCCCGGCCCGACCGTAGAGAAATCCGGCCGCCCCTGAGGGGCGCAGCCCCGACCAGCCACCCCATGACCCGTTTTCCTGCCGCCCTCCCGGGCCTGTCCATTCTCTCCCGCCTGTTGGCCGCCGTGCTCGGCGGCTATCTGCTGGCCAGCGCGCTGGCAGTGTTCCTGCCAGCGGCGCTGCCCGGCCCGCGCGCCGAGGCCGTGCTGGTGGGCGTGCAGTGGAGTTTCGCGCTGCATGTGCTGGCGGTGGTCTGGGCGTTCTCGCCGCTCTCGCTGGCGCGGGTCTGGTGGGGCCTGCTGGGGTTCGCGGCGGCCCTGGCGGGCCTGGCGGCGGTGATCGGGCTCTGGACACGCGGGGGGGCTTGAGCGGTGGCCCGGCAGAAAAATGCATCCGGCGCGGGGCAGGGGGGCTTTCGCCAGGCTCAGGCCTGGCTGCATACCTGGTGCGGGCTGTGGTTCTCGTGGCTGCTGTTCGCGGTGTTCCTCACGGGCACGCTGGCCGTGTTCGAGGAGGCCATCACCCACTGGATGACGCCCGAGCACCACGCCGGGGAGGCCGCGACAGCCCAGGCGCCCGCGGGCGCGGGCCGCGCGCAGCGCCTTGCCTGGGGGCTGGCCTACATGGAGCAGCACCACCCGGGTGCCGGGATGTGGGAGCTATGGCCCGCGAACGCCGAAGGCGCGGGCGAACTGCGCGTGTACTGGTTCGACGACCAGCGCCAGTACGCCTCGGCCGACCTGGACACTACCACGGGCCGGCCGCAGCCCGCGCGCGTCCAGGGCGCCGCGCGCGCCACCCTGGGCGGCCACCATTTCGTGGACTTCCACTACGAACTGCATGCCGGGCAGGCCGGGCTCTGGGTGGTCGGCATCGCAGCCATGGCCATGCTGGTGGCGCTGGTCAGCGGCGTGGTCACGCACCGGCGCATCTTCAAGGACTTCTTCACTTTCCGCGCGCGCAAGGGCCAGCGTAGCTGGCTCGACGCGCACAACGCGGTGGCTGTGCTGACGCTGCCGTTCCAGTTCATGATCGCCTACACGGGCATCGTCCTGTCGGGCATGACCTTCATGCCCGCGGGCATCGCGGCCCATTTCGGCGTTGGCAGCGAGGGCACGCGGGCCTACCTCGCCGCGCTCCATGAGTCCGGCAAGCCCCGGCCCTCGGGGCAAGCCATGGCAGTGCCCGCGCTGGAGCCGTTCGCACAGCGCGGGCAGGCACTGATCGGCCAGCCCGTGCGGGCCGTGGTCATCGACCACCCGGGCGATGCCGCCGCGCGCATCGGCGTCTATGGCTGGAACAGCGGCGACAGCATGCGCCAGCGCCTGAGCCCCACCAGCGGCATGGCGATGTTCTCGGCCGCGACGGGCGAGGTGCTGCAGGTGCGCCTGCCCGGCGGGGTGGATGGAGGGACGGCCTCGCTGGCACAGTCCGTGATGGGCGGCCTGCACATGGTGCAGTTCGGCGGCCTGGCGCTCAAATGGCTGTATTTCCTGTGCGGCCTGGCAGGCAGCGCGATGGCGGCCACGGGGGCCATCCTGTTCATGGTCAAGCGCCGCGGCAAACACCTGGGCGAATTCGGCGCTGCAACGGCGCGCGTGTACCGGCTGATCGAGGGCATGAACGTGGCGGCCATCGCGGGCCTGGGCCTGGCCTGCATCGGCTACCTGTGGGCCAACCGGCTCGTGCCCGTGGGACTGGCGCATCGGGGCGACTGGGAGCTGGCCGTTTTCTTCGGCGTCTGGGGGCTGGCCCTTGCGCATGCGCTGGTGCGTGCGCCTGCGGCCGCGTGGCGGGCGCAACTGGGCCTGCTGGCCGTGCTGTGCCTGTCGCTGCCGGTGCTGAACGGGCTGTCGGTGGGCGACCACCTGCCAGCGCAGGTGCTGCACGGCGACTGGGAGAGCGCGGGCGTGGAGCTGTTCTGCATGGCGGCAGGGCTGGCAGCGGCCGGAGCCTGGCACTGGCAGAGGCGCCGCAGCGCGGCAACCGGGCGGCCACGGCCGGCGGGCGATGCCGGGGCGGAGGTGCGCACATGAGCCCGCTGCACGCTTCCTTTCTGGCGCTGACCTCGGCCTATGCGGGCATGGCGGCGCTGGCCTTCGCCATGGACCGCCACCATGCGCAGCTGACGGGCGCGCAGGAGGTGCCGTTGGCGCGCCAGCGGCTGCTGCGCTGCGCTGGCGCGCTGCTGCTGGCTGCGGCGGGTATCCCGTGCGTCCTGGCCTGGGGCGCCACGGTGGGGCCGGTGGCCTGGCTGGGCTGGCTGTCCGCCGGGGCTTTGGGCGCAGCGGGCTTCATCGGCGCTGCGGCGCGCGTGGCGGCCGGGGTGGCATGCGCCGCAGCGGCCGCGGCGGTGCTCGGACTGGTCCACGGCGTGTGAGGAAGGTGCAATGAAACATACCCGGCTGCGTTGGGCAGCTATCGCGGCGGTGGCCGCGCTCGCCATCGGTGCGGGCTTATGGTGGGCCCAGCGCCCGGCTGTGGCCTACCAGACCGAGACGGTGGCCCGTGCAGACATCGAAGCCACCGTCACGGCCATCGGCACGCTGCAGCCGCGCCGCTACGTGGATGTGGGCGCCCAGGTGTCGGGCCAGGTCACGCGGCTGCGCGTGGAGCCCGGCGCGCAGGTGGCCAAGGGCGATCTGCTGGTGGAGATCGACCCCAGCGTGCAGCGCGCCACGGTGGACGCGGGCCGCGCCCAGCTGGCCGGGCTGCGCGCGCAGCTGGCCGAGCAGCAGGCCCAGCGCCGGCTGGCCGAGCAGCAGCTCGCGCGCCAGCGGCAGCTGAGCCGCGACGGCGCTACGCGCGAGGAGGACGTGCAGACGGCCGAAGCCAACCTGGCCATGGCCGCGGCGCGCATCGGCCACCTGAGCGCGCAGCTTGACCAGATCCAGGCCACGCTCAAGGCCGACTAGGCCCGCCTGGGCTACACGCGCATCTATGCGCCCATGGCCGGCACCGTGGTGTCGGTGGCGGCGCGCGAAGGCCAGACGCTCAACGCCACCTACCAGACGCCGAACATCCTGCGCATCGCCGATCTGTCGGCCATGACGGTCTGGACCGATGTCTCCGAGGCCGACGTGCGCCGCGTCCGGCAGGGCATGCCGGTGTACTTCACGACGCTGGGCAGCGCCGGGCAGTCCAGGCCCCGGCGCTGGAGCGGCACGGTGCGCCAGGTGCTGCCCGCGCCCGCGGCCACCCAGGCGCCGGCCGGCGGCACGGCGGCGTCGCCCGCGCCCGCCACCAAGGCCGTGGCATACACGGTGCTGTTCGATGTGGGCAACGAGGACGCCGAGCTGATGCCGCAGATGACGGCACAGGTGGTCTTCGTCACCGCCGGCGCGCCGCAGGCGCTGACCGTGCCGCTCACCGCCGTACAGGAGCGCGGGGACGGGCAGGGCCATGCGGCGCGCGTGCTCGACGCGCGCGGGCAGCCCGAGACTCGCAGCGTGAGGCTGGGCGTGCGCAGCCGCCACCAGGCCCAGGTGCTCGAAGGCCTGGCCGAAGGCGAGCGCGTCATCGTGGGCGAGACGCCGCTGGAGCGTGGTTTGCGGTGGCTGCAATGGTGATGAGCGGAGCATTGGATGCCAATGCGCCGCTGATCGCGCTCCACGGTATCTGCAAGCACTACGGCGGCGAGGGCGGGCAGCCGCGGGTGACGGTGCTGCACGGCATCGACCTGCAAATACATGCCGGGGAGTTCGTCGCCGTGGTGGGCAGCTCGGGCTCGGGCAAATCGACGCTGATGAACATCCTGGGCTGCCTGGACCGTCCCAGCGCGGGCGGCTACCGCTTCCAGGGGCAGGACGTGGCGCGGCTCGACGCCGATGCGCTGGCCTGGCTGCGGCGCGAGGCCTTCGGCTTCGTGTTCCAGGGCTACCACCTGATCGCCAGCGAAAGCGCGAGCGAGAACGTGCAGATGCCCGCCATCTACGCGGGCCTGCCCAAGGAGGAGCGCGTGCGCCGCGCGCAGGCGCTGCTCGCGCGCCTGGGGCTGGGCGAGCGCCTGGGGCTGGGCGAGCGCCTGGGCAACCGGCCCAACCAGCTCTCGGGCGGGCGTGTCGATCGCGCGCGCGCTCATGAACGGCGGCCAGATCATCCTGGCCGACGAGCCCACAGGCGCGCTCGATTCGCACAGCGGCGCCGAGGTGATGGCGCTGCTGCGCGAGCTGGCCGACGCCGGCCACACCATCATCCTCATCACGCACGACCGCGCCGTGGCGACGCAGGCGCGCCGCGTGATCGAGATCAGCGACGGGCGCATCGTCGGCGACAGCGCGCGCGGCGACAGCATGGTGGGCCGTGGGTGCCTGGCGCAGCCGCTGGCGCCCCGGTGCCCGGAGGCGGCCGGCACGCCCTGGCCGGCCGAACTGCTGGAGGCCGCACGCAGCGCCTGGCGCGGCATGCGGCTGAACCGCGTGCGCACCAGCCTGACGCTGCTGGGCATCGTCATCGGCGTGGCCTCGGTCATCGTGATGCTGGCCATCGGCGAGGGCGCGCGGCGCAAGGTGGTCGAGCAGATGGGCACCATGGGCACGGCCATCCTCTACATGGGCAGCAAGCCGCCAGCCACGGGCGGGCCTGCGGGCCAGATCACCGAGGACGACCTGGCCGCCCTGCGCGAGCTGCCCGAGATCCGGCGCGTGATGCCGGTCATCGGCGACCCTGTCACGGTGCGCTACGGCAATGCCGACAAGCAGGTCTACGTCTTCGCCGCGAGCGAAGAAATGCCGCTGGTGCACCACTGGAGAACGGCCCTGGGCCGCTACTACACCGAGGCCGAGGACCGCGACCTGGCACCCCTGGTGGTCCTGGGCCACAAGGCGCACAGGCATTTCTTTCCCGATACGCCCGACCCGCTGGGCCGGCAGCTCATCATCGGCACTTCGGCCTTCGAGGTCATCGGCGTGATGAGCGAGCGCGGCGCGGATTCCGGCGCGCAGGACTATGACGACATGGTGTTCATTCCCTACCGCTCGGGCCGCGCGCGCGTCTACCAGGCGCAGACCCAGCCCGACTACGTGGTGATCGAGGCGCGCAGCGCGCAGGTGGTGCACGAGGCCGAGCAGGCCATGCTCCGGCTGCTGCTGGCGCGGCACGGCGGGCGCGAGGACTTCGGCATCGGCAACGCGGCCGCGCGCATCCAGGCCGAGGCCGCCACGCGCGAGAGCATGGCCGTGATGCTGGGCCTGATCGCGGCCGTCTCGCTGGTCGTAGGCGGCATCGGCGTGATGAACGTCATGCTGATGACGGTGCGCGAGCGCACGCGCGAGATCGGCATCCGTATGGCCGCTGCCAGCGCAGACGTGCAGGCCGCGCGCGCGGCGCTCTGGCCCCGGCTGACCCTCACGGGCAGCGCGGCAGCGAGCGCGGGCCGTGCCGCCGACTGGCTGCACGCGCCCGTGGCCACACTGCTGGCGGGGCTGGCAGGGCCCATCTTCGACGGAGGCCGTCTGGCGGCGCAGCACGACGCCGCGCAGGCCCGGCGCGAAGAACTATTGGCGAATTACCACAAAGCCATCGTTGCGGCCTTCACGGATGTCGAGCTGGCCCTCGATGCCTCCGCCTCCCTGGAGGAGCAGGCCAGGGCGCAGGACGAGGCGCTCGTGCAGGCGCGTGCGGCCCTGGCGCTGGCGGAAAGCCGCTACCGGTCGGGGGCGGAGACGATGCTGGCGTTGCTGGATGCCCAGCGCGTCGTGACTGCGGCGCAAGACGCGCAGGTGCAGATCCGGCTCGCGCGGCTGCAGGCGGCCGTGTCGCTGTACCGCGCGCTCGGAGGCGGCTGGCGCCCGCCCGAGGCTACGTCCATGGCACAGGCGGAGCCATTGCCATGACGGTATCGGGGAACGCCCTCCAGCGGCTGCGTGAGGCGGGCGTGCGGCCCACGGTGCCGCGCATCGCCGTGCTGCAGGTATTCGACGATCTCGGGGACCAGCCGCTGTCCGTCGAAGAGGTCTTCCGTCGAATCTCCGAGCGCGGGCTGCGTGTGAGCCTGGGCACGGTCTATCGCTCGGTGCGCCAGATGGAAGCACAGGGGGTATTGCACTCAGCATACCCTGCGGGAACCAAGCGGCTTTACCGGCTGCAGGGCGCGGAGCCGGTTGCAGGAGACCGCATCTCCGTCAATTGAAGTCCGACCCGTTTACACAAAAATTCGGACACGCCCCATTCTGCAATCAATTGCAGACCCTACTCGCTCGCGTGGTCATCGTCTTTGGCGCTGCCCATCCCCACCATGCCTATCTGTTCGTCAACAAGCGCGGCAACCGTTTGAAGGTGCTCGTGCACGACGGGATCCCTATGCATACCTCAAGGACGTTCTGTCGCGCTTGCCAACGCAACGGGCCAGCCTGGTTCATGAGTTGCTGCCGCATCGTTGGCACGCGCCAAGCTGACTTCAGGCAGCTGACGTTGTACTCAGCCGCACGCTAGGCAGCTTGCCCCGGTGGCGGTGCGCAGCGATTCCAGTGCCCCACAGTCTCCAACACAAACACCTCCAGCGCAGGTACTGCGAATGGCCCGCAGCTGCTTGTGCAGGGCCCTCAGTTCAACGATCCGGCGCTCCACCAAGCGCATGTGATCGTCCAGGAGGGCATTGACCTCGTCGCAGGGCTTGGCTGGGTCATCCTGCAGTTGCAGCAGGGCTCGAATGTCGTCGTGCGGCATGTCCAGCGAGCGACAGCGAACGATGAAGGCCAGCCGGTCCACGTGCTCCTGGCCATAGTGCCGATAGTTGTTAGCAGCGCGCATGGGCGCCTGCAGAAGACCCTCAGCCTCGTAAAAGCGCACTGTGGGTACGGAGCATCCAGCCAATGACGATAGTTCACCGATTTTCATATGTGCCTCGCTACTGCTTGACTCTACATCTACTTGAGGGTTTCTAATGCAGGACATGAGTACATGTCAAAGCGGTAGCTGCTCGGGCAGCTGTGATTCCCAGACCAAGGATGAAGGGGCCCCAAGCGCCGCTTCAACCGTGGTGAGCACGTTTGCCATTCCCGGGATGGACTGCCCCTCCGAGGAGAACCTCATTCGCATGGCCCTGGGCGGCTTGCCCGGGTTGGGGCCGATGACCTTCGATCTGGCAGGTCGCCAACTACGGGTGGTGCACACGGGCGAGCCCGCCCGGATCGCCGAGAAGCTGGTTCCTTTGAACCTGGGGGCGGAATTGCTCATCAGTGAGGAGCGCGTAGACGGTGGGCACTGGAAGACCCGTTTCTCCGTGCCGAAGATGGATTGCCCGTCCGAGGAGAACCTCATTCGCATGGCACTGGCCGACGCGGCTGCAGTTGGCGCTCTGGACTTCGATTTGAAGGGCCGTGTACTCACTGTGCAGCATGGCGGGAGCCCGCAGGAGCTGCTGGCTCGTCTCGCTCCCCTCAACCTGGGGGCGCAGGTGCTGGATAGCGCTCAAACCATCGGGGCGCAAGCGATTGCACCTGATGCCGAAGGGGATGCGGCCGAGGCGCGGACGCTGAAGCTTTTGCTCGCGATCAACGGCGCTATGTTCGTCTTCGAGATGATCGTGGGCCTGATCGCACAGTCGACCGGCCTCATCGCGGACTCGCTCGACATGTTCGCCGATGCGGCGGTCTATGGGCTGGCGCTCTATGCAGTGGGTCGCGCTGCCGCCTTGAAGGTGAAGGCCGCGCACATCGCCGGCTGGCTGCAAGTCGTGCTTGCGCTTGGGGCGCTTGCAGAAGTGGTTCGGCGGGCTGTGACGGGCAGTGAGCCCGAGTCCACCCTCATGATGGGCATCGGCCTGGTGGCCGTGGTCGCCAATGTCATTTGCTTGGTGCTCATCGCCAAGAAGCGCGACCGTGGTGCTCACATGACAGCAAGCTATATTTTTTCTGCGAACGACGTGATCGCCAACGCAGGGGTGATTGTGGCTGGTGCGCTGGTCGCGTGGACCGGATCCTCGTACCCTGACTTGGTGATTGGCACCGTCATCGCGCTGGTGGTGCTTAATGGTGCCCGGCGCATCCTGAACCTTCGATGAGCCAAGCTGGACAGAATGTGGATGCTAGCGCGGTCTGCGCCGTGATCGTCACCGCCCCCGGCGCAATGGCAATATGAAACGCCCCGACGGACTCGTCCATGCCGCGATGAACAGATTTGAGCAAATGCAGGAACTCGTCGAACACAGCCTGCAAATTGCCCATCGCGGCATACGATGAGACGGCAACCCAGGGCTTGGCCCCCGGCAACACGGCTCGCAGCACACGCTGCGATTCCATGCGGTTCATCTTGTCGATGAACGACGATGCGCAGTCCGTCGCGTGCGCCAGTCGTTTCTCGTCGCTGTTGTCGGCTGCGCCGCTTTCCCAAAGCCGCTGACGGACACAGGCGGCGGCGAGGTTCAGGAGCCCCTGAAGGTGAAGCTCTCTGAAATTCTGTCCAAGGTGAATGACCTGTTCGAGGGCGAACTCACGGACGACGACAAACTCGTCTACGTGAACAACGTCCTCAAGGGCAAGTTGCTCGAATCTGACCTGCTGCACCAGCAGGCCATGAACAACACCAAGGAACAGTTTGCGAACTCACCCGACCTGGCCAGCGAGATCATGAACGCCATCATGGATGCACTGGCAGCCCACGGAAGCATGAGCAAACAGGCACTTGGGTCAGACCGTGTGCGAACAGGGCTCAAGGATGTTTTGCTGGGGCCAGCGGGGTTGTATGAGGCACTCAGGGAGCGTGGTGCGTCCTAAGTCGAGCTCGATGAATTTGAGAGAAGCTTGCTAGGCCCACCTCTCCAGACTAGCACCGAACGCAAATCAATCAAGTAGCTTCTTTGGTCTTTGGCTGCGCTCAAGCGGATCGAGAGACGGGAGGGCCCCAAGGTACGAACTCCGCCTCAACGACGAAAGTGCGACTTCGCGTACGCTGCTCAACATGGCCGAATTTTGCATCCGCGCTGTACAGCCTCGTTTTCACGGCTGCGGCTAGACCGCCGTCAAGTGAGAACGTTGTCTTCTCCGTGATTTCGAGAGTTGCACTCAGGCACCCCCCTATCTCGCGCGCATAAACAAGTGCGCCCCAGGAAGGCTCAAAATGAACCCAAGCAAACTTGCTAGAGTCCAACTGCGTGCCTTGCGGCCATGCTTTTCCAGCCAAGACGTACGATCTTTCGTTGCCGAGTTCGTAGTCTTTCGAGGTTCTCAGGTGCGCAGAAGCATCAACCTGCGCTGCAACCGCTTTGGCGCCTCCTGAAACGCTTGCGACGCTCTCTCTGCGATTTGCATCTGCGACCCGTTCCGTGATGCAAATCCGACTTGCACCAAGCTCCACAAGTAGTTTGAGAAGCTCGCTTTCACGCTCCTGAAGCAAAACATCGTCGAACATCTCAGCAGGGATATACACGGCGCCTTTGTTGGCGGCGGGAAGCTCCGCCAGAGGGTGCAGCATGTACGTCCCACCGACCTGTGGATGCCCAGGAGGAAAGGTATATCCGCGCTTCTTTGCCGTCGCGACTGTGATGCCATTCTCACCGACGAACGAAGCAAATTCCTGCTCGCCTTTGGCTAAAAGCTCTGGTGCCGCCGACTTCTGGGGATCACTCGCCAAAAGTTGCGCGAGTGCGGGCCGTGCTGCGGCAGCAGCCAAGGCAACGCTCCATGGCGCAACCGCTAACAATGCCGTTATCGCTACGTCCGCAACAATGCCAGGAGTCTTGGCGGGCAACTTCACTTCGACTGTCTTTTTCTCAGTCGTCTTCATGCCCTCATGCGCTGGAATCGTGAAATTGGGGTAAGAACTCCCGTCCATTTCGTCACAGACTCCATAGTCACCTGTGCGAACCACATACAACAATTTCTGCATTTTTCCTCCAGTGAAAATCATGCCAGCAATTTCATGCCTATCTATCAAAATCGGGCTGAAGTTTGATGTACGTGATTCCATTCTCGTCACAGCACAAATTGATCCGCATGCCTCCCGCAAACCCTCGCAAACAGGCTGTCCAAGTTGAACCGCCCGAGAGTCGGGGCTAGGAGGGTAAGATCAGCTACGGGTTGCCCTCCTCCTGAGCCTGTTCAGCAGTTCTTGTTCTAACCCAGAAGCAGGCCCACACTACACCTGCCCCAAGTGCAGCGTTGGCCCAAAGGAATTAAGCTTGAGAGAGTCGGAAAACGTACAGTCAAAAGCCGATACAGTCGCGCAACTACACTGATGTGATGGGCCATTTGGTTGTCGAACAGGTACACGGGGGAAACCGTAACCAGCAACTCACTGATCGAATAAGCTAGCCCGGGTTCACAGCTAGATTCTGCGCAAATGGCCCCGGAGTCACACGCGCCAGTAGTTCACCAAGATGTTGATTTCTGCGCAAGCCCAACCCACCGGGGCTAGCAGGCTGTTGAATTTCGCTCCCATAAAACCTGGCATTCAGGAGCATCGTTGTAGATACTGACTGCTCGCTCAACAAGGAGTCCAGACGATGCGAGGTTCAGACGCGATGCAGGAGTCATTGTTCACAGTGGCCAAGCTGGAAGACTTCGTACCAGCAGATCACCCATTGCGCCCGATCCGTAGCCTGGTCAACGACGCGCTGGTGCGTCTGAACGGTCTGTTCAACACCATCTACGCGGACACGGGCCGCGCCTCCATCGCCCCCGAGAAGCTGTTGCGCGCCATGCTCATCCAGGTGTTCTTCTCGGTGCGCAGCGAGCGCCAGTTGGTCGAGCAGATCCGCTACAACCTGCTGTACCGCTGGTTCATTGGTCTGGCCATCGACGACGAGGTACCCTTGATACCCAGCACCACATTGCCCGCTTCGTCGCGCAGCGGGCGCTCGACGGTGATGGCGTGGTAGCCAAAGGCTTCGTTGTCGAAGATGCGGCTGATGGGAGTGCCGTCGTTTTCCTTGGCCTCCACAAAGTCGCCAAACATGCGGGTGATGCGCTCGATGTGGGCGTCGCTCAGTTCTTTGCGCTTTGACCCGAGGCTTTTGCGCATCTTCTGCCACATGCCGGATGCATCAATCAGCTGCACCTTGCCCTTGCGCGCTTCGGGTTTGCGGTTGCTGATGATCCAGACGTAGGTGCTGATGCCGGTGTTGTAGAACATGTCGGTGGGCAGGCCCACGATGGCCTCACACAGGTCGTTCTCCAGCACGTAGCGGCGGATTTCGGATTCACCCGAGCCCGCGCCGCCGGTAAACAGAGGCGAGCCGTTGAGCACGATGCCGAAGCGGCTGCCCCCTTCAGCCGCCGGGCGCATTTTGCTGAGCAGGTGCAACAAGAACAGCATGGAGCCATCTGACACGCGGGGCAGGCCGGGGCCGAAGCGGCCGTTGTACCCCTGCTGCTCGTGTTCTTTGCGCACTTCCTTTTCGACCTTCTTCCATTCCACGCCAAAGGGTGGGTTGGAGAGCATGTAGTCGAACTTCTTGTGGCTGTGGCCGTCGTCACTG
Source organism: Acidovorax sp. MR-S7 (assembly GCF_000400995.2). GTDB lineage: Bacteria > Pseudomonadota > Gammaproteobacteria > Burkholderiales > Burkholderiaceae_C > MR-S7. The sequence continues at coordinate 43,001 of NZ_DF238947.1, forward strand.
AGCGTGTTACCAAAGGCGATGTTGGCTACGTCCTGGCCCTTGATCAGCATGTCGGCCTTGCAGATGGCGTAGGACTCGGGGTTGAGCTCCTGACCAAACACGGTGAGGCGTGCCTGCGGGTTGTGCTCGGCCAAGTATTCGCCCGCCACGCTGAGCATGCCGCCCGTGCCCGCTGTGGGGTCGTAGATGGTGCGCACTACGCCGGGCTTGCTCAGGATGTCATCGTCCTCGATGAAGATGAGGTTGACCATAAGCCGGATGACCTCGCGCGGGGTGAAGTGCTCCCCGGCGGTCTCGTTGCTGATTTCCGCAAACTTGCGGATCAGCTCTTCGAACACCAGGCCCATCTGCATGTTGCTGACGGCCTCGGGGTGTAGGTCGATCTGGGTGAACTTCTCGGTGACCTGGTAGAGCAGCCCGGCCTTGGCCAACCGCTCAACCTGAGCCTGAAATTCGAAGCGCTCGAACACATCACGCACAGCGGGCGAAAAGCCTTGCACGTACGTGAACAGGTTGTGGGCAATGTTGTCGGGATCCCCCAACAACTTGGGTAGGTCCAGCGGGCTCTGGTTATAGAAGCTCTGCTTTGACTTGCGCAACAGGAAGGGCTCGGGATTGAGGCCCTGTGCCTCCTTTTCTGCCAGCTCCGACAAGACGGCTGCCTTGGTGGGCTCCAGCACGCAGTCGAGGCGCCTCAAAACGGTGAACGGAAGGATGACTTTCCCGTAGTCGGACTGTTTGTAGTCTCCACGGAGGAGGTCGGCGACCGACCAGATGAAGGCGGAGAGGGATTGTTGGTTCATGCGCTCAGGAAACTGACATTTGCTTACTGGGTGCAGTATGCCAGCCACCGATGGGTTCCCTTGAGTGTGCAGACCTGATCAGGAGCAAAGGCGCTGGATTTTTAACTTCTATTTTTGCATAACTTCGTATATGTGAATAAATATAAATACGGATTTTCGCCTGTGTTGATTTGCGATGTGTTCTTATTTTACCCACTGCTGCGCCAGTGGTTGATATAGGTTATTAATACAATGGGATAATTAATTGATGATTGGTCTCTTTATGTGCGTGGTTATGATTTGTTTTATTTGGGGGTGGTATGCTGCGTGAGTCGGAATTGAATGGAAGAATCATGGGGAGTTTGATAAATTACTGCTACGGGCTCCATAAGGTTTATTCAAAGTTGTTGGTTGTCAGGGTGGATCTTGGCTATGGAAAGGAGTATGCTAGAACGTGTCTTTTAGCGGAAATAAAAAAAGATATTAAGCACATGCTGGATAACCGTAGAGGCAATCGTTCATTGTTCGAGCATATGGTTGGTTACTTTATTAAATATGAGTTCGCCGAAGAGAAGGGGCCGCACGCTCATGCTCTGTTTTTTTATGATGGTCAAAAAGTGCGCAAAGATGAACATTATGGTGATCAAATTGGCCGTTACTGGAGGGAAAAAATAACTGCTGGAAATGGTGTTTTTCACAATTGCAACTATGACAAGGATCGCTATAAACAATGCGGAATTGGAATGATTGACCATTCCGACATTGCTAAGCGAAAAATCCTAATTGACAGAGTTATTTCATACATGCTCAAAGAAGAGCAAAGCATTGAAAGTATCAAGCAATCGAGTCGAGATCGGGCGGTTACTAAAGCCGTTCTCCCTCGCCACAAGAGCAGTGCTGGGCGACCACGGAACTAGCCGTCTGAGTTTGAGCGCTTCGATGCGCTCCAAGAGCGTTTGGCATTCGCGTGGGCTCCAAGGTCACAAGGCGACTGAGTCCTGTAGGGAACGCCTGGAAGTTGCTTTTTTCGCTAGTTTCAGCGGAAATTAGCGGTGATAGCGAAGTTGAAGAGCGTAGTTTTGCGATGTCTCCGGTCTGGTCTACAAGCGTACGGGGAGACTGGAGATCATGACTCGGCTCTATTGAAAAGAGCAAACTGGGGCAACGGTCTGTTCCTTAACTACAAACCGTTGGAGCGGAGAGTGCTTTCAATGTGGTTGGAAGTCTTTTTTCCAAGAAGAAAAGGCAACCCCAGATGCTCTGAGGCTACCTTTTTAATTTCTAAAAAATCGCTTTAGTACCGGTTTGAATCGTAGTATTGTGGTACCGCAATGGTTGTATTTGCATAGACTACGGTCTTCTTGTTCATCTTCAAGATTGTGATTCGAAGGGATGAGGCTAAAATATCAAGTAGTAAGTCCAGCTTTGCCTTGTCGCGAAAGCGATTTGGTCCATATTGCAAGATATAAGCTTTCGGTATGCAACTCCATTGTTTGTTATTTTGAGTTGTTTGTATCCAATCTTCAAGATCGGTCAGATCTCGCTGCTGCTCTGTAACGGGATTGTATTTTCCGAAGATGTTTACATACTGCTCGCCATAGAAGCTGATTAAGTTGATGGCGCATTGTAAAGTTTCACTACAAATCTCGTCGCTATCCTCGATGAGAAACGCGTGAAAGATGGCCGCGATCCTTGCGATGTTTTCCGCAGCTTTGGATGCAAAATCTCTTGCTGCAAAGTACACACCGCCAGGTTGCATGCTGGCTTCATAGGAGTTCGCAATCCCATTCCAGTTGGCTTGGGCCTGTGGTGAAAACCTCAACAACCGCGACTCACTTCTCTCCAGCAGTGTTTTGCATCGGTCATAGAACCAATTGAGTTTGGTGTAATCGCCCTGGGATCCACTCTCGAATCTTTGGCCCTGAGTTGAGTATGGCCAGCACACCAGCACACGCGCAAAGAAACCGTTGCCGAGAGCTTGCTCGCCCTGTTTGGCTAAAAATCTCTGAAACACAACAGGCTGCGCTTGCAGTAGGCAGGTCAGGCTGGAGTCGTGTAGCACAAAGCTCCCGCTCGTCTTGCGATCTACCGACCAATCTGAGCCGCTCCACAGTGCATTCAAGGCCCCCAATTGCCTTGACATAGGGCCGTCGCAAAACTGAGCAAACTCGTCGTGCACCATTACTGCACTGTTTCCTCGCTCATGCAGCCCTTCCAGCAGTGCTTCGATAGTGGTGTCCGAGTAGATCAGTTTGAGCGCCAAACTAGGCTGAGGCTCAGCTTCGAGGGCCACCCGAAGCTGCTTTTCGATCTCATCGATCGACTCCTCTTTACGAACAGCCCGCTTCATGGCGTCACGCAGCGCGTCCACCTTTTCGCGCCAGAGCGCATGCTCAACCCTGTGTGCCGCGACACTGTGCGTGGCCTCTTCACTCCAGAGGCGCTGGATCTCCGTGAGAGCTTTGAAAAGCAGCTTCTGTACCGCGCTTTTTCGCTCACCTGAGTCACAGATGGCAATCAGGTACACGCCCACAGGTCCATCCAGTCCTGACTTGCGTTGAACCCGACATCTGCGCTGAACAGTGGCGGCCAATGCGCATATCAATATGCTGATGATCAGCTCACGCGGAGCCTGTGTGATTCTTGCGATCTCATCGACAAGTTGCTCAAGTTCTGGCGGCAGAACATTCGGCCATGGTTGTGCTGGGACGTTCATTGTTCAGCCCTCCCGGTTGGTTGTGGACCGGCTTGACGGCTCTCCAGCCAAGCTTCGATTTCGTGCAAAAAATGTCCGACAGCTCTGCTAGAAAGCTGCACTTTTTTGGGGAATGTCGGATCGAAGCGGCGTGATCGCGGGTTCTGCAAATCTGACAGCGTTGCATTCCCGAGACCTGTGACCATCCTCAAACGTGGTCGGCGGATAATTTCCTTCTTGGACTGCATTTGGCAATCTCCCATTTGTTTCAGCGAAAAAAACCCTCACGCAATGTGTGGCGCATTACAGTGCGTAAACGAGGGGCTTTAGACCTACCAGCGTTGTGCGCAGTGACATCGTGCAGAGCGATGCCAAGGGAATTTCTTACGTTGATCAGGTGGGAGTACGCCGCCTGAAGAAGCCTGAAGGCTTTGAGGTACGCCGCCGAAGCGGGTTTGTAGATGTTGGCGGAACTAGGTCACGCCTGAGATGCTGACGACACGGACTTAAGATGTCCCGTGTACTCCAGTGTAGCGCGGATTGACTCGGATGCGCAAATCAAAATTTTAGGCAGTCCATCGTGTTCGCCGTGCGGTGAGGGGCTGAAGGTCCCACGGACCGGGCCAAGCACCTCGTAGAAATTTGATGGATCGCGGCATTTGGAATGCCAAGGATGGCCGAAAGCTGCCTGTAGCATCCAAGACAAAAAGGTCTACCAAATGGCATACAAAACAAAAAAGCGCCCCGAGAGGCGCTTGTTTGCTTGCTTACTGGCGGAGAGGGCGGGATTCGAACCCGCGGTGGGGATTAGCCCACACACGCTTTCCAGGCGTGCGACTTAAACCGCTCATCCACCTCTCCGAAGCCCGCTATTGTAGCAGGACTTCGGGCCGCGTTCGGGAAAGAACCAGGCGCGAACCGCCGGCCGTCTCACCCGACGATGCGGCCATCGGTGGTCAGCATGCTTTGCGTGACGTGGGTGGTGGCAAGGCGGCGGCCTTCGTAGGCGACCACGAAGCCGCCCACCTGGACTTCCGAGCGCTTCCTGAACGCGGCCAGGGCGCTGGCGCGGTGCAGCGGGCCGGTGACGGAGGCCAGGACCTCGGCCGTGTAGCGGGCGGCGATGAAGCCTGCCAGTCCTTGGGGGGACGGGGGTTCGTCGTACAGCCGGGCCATCACCTCGCGGTAGGTCCGCACGACGGGCAGGCTGGCGGTGACCAGCGGCACGGGCTGCGTGGCGATCACCGAGACGTTGCGGTGCAGGCCGCCCATTTGGGCCAGCACCTGCAGGTTGACGTCGGCCAGCGCGATCACGTAGCACTGGCGTCCCTGGGGCAGGGCCATGCGGCGCACGTAGTCGTGCAGTTCGGGCGTGCCGCCCACGAAGAGGACGATGGCGGGTGGCGCGGGGTGGCGCTGCGCCGCGGGCAGGCTCTGCATGCGCAGCCCCACGGCGGCGCCCGCCTGCGTGACGGAGTCCTGCAGTTGCCGCTGCAGGTCCGCATGGGCGAAGACCACGCCCGCCTGCTGCACGCCCATGACGGACAGCGATCGCACGGCGTGGGCGATCTGGGCCTGGTAGTTGGGAAAGATGCCGAAGACGGTGTCGCCGGGGTCCTGCCACTGGCGGTGCAGCCACGGCGCAGCGTGGGGCAGGGGCGCATCCGCGGGCTGCAGCGATGCAATGGCGGCGGCGGTGCCGTCGCCCACGCAGCCGGAGAGGGCGACGCAGGCCGGGTCTGCGTGCGCCGTCTGCCATGCGGCGCGCAGGCTGGCGGCGGAGCCGTCGGTTTCCAGGACCAGGTGCTGCACCGGCTTGCCGCGCAGCCCGCCCTGGGCATTGAAGGCGGCCCAGGCGGCGCGGGAGCCGACGAGGAAGTCGCGGCTCACGTCCTGGTGCCGGGCCGACAGGTCCACGATCTGCGCAACGGCGATGCTGCGCATATCCTGGGCGCGCGCGGGCCTGGCCGGCAGCGCCCAGGCGGCAGTGGCCGCGCCGGCGGCCTGCAGGACGGCGCGGCGGCGCGGCGCGAGGAGGGCGGCGATGGCCATGGCGCTGCGTTGGCCCGTGCTCACTTGCGCGGGGGCATCAGCACGCGGTCGATGGCGTGCACCACGCCGTTGCCGGCGCGGATGTCGGCCTGCTCCACGAGGGCGTCCTCCACCGTGAGGAAGGTGCCTGCACGCGCGAGCGTGATGTCGGAGCCCTGCAGCGTCTTGAGCTTGCCGGCCTTGGCGTCGGCAGCGGCCAGGCGGGCGACGATGATGTGGTGCGACAGCACGGCCTTGAGCTGGGCCTTGTCGGCCTTGAGCGCGTCCAGGGTCTTGGGGGGCAGGGCCTGGAAGGCGGAATTTGTGGGCGCAAAGACGGTGTAGGGCCCCGTGCCGTCCAGCGTGGCCAGCAGGCCGGCCTCGCCGGCGAGGCGGTGGAAGGTGCTCAGCGCGGGCGTGCGCGCCAGGGCGGCGGACACCGTGCCGGGCGCGGAGGCCGGGGTGGCGCAGGCGCCGAGGGTGGCTACGGTGGCCAGGGCCAGGACGGTTCGGAGTGCAGAGCGGCGGAACATGGTTTTCTCCCGTGTGGTGGGTCTGTGACCGACGGCAGTCGGCGGCGGGAGCGTACGCAGCGCATGCGACAGCGCCGTGACAGCGGCCGGCCGCGCCGCTGTGTGACGGTCATCCGGGGGTGTCATGTCGATGTCACAAACGCCTCCTAGAGTCACGGCATAGCGTTTTTTCAACCAAGAGGCTCTTTCATGAAACTCTCCGCGATTCGGGTTCTGGTGTCTGGTGTGGTGGCGATGGGTGCGTTCTCTGGCGCCTGGGCGCAGCAGGAAGCGACGGGCGCAGGCGCCAGCTTCCCCGCGCCGCTGTATTCCAAGTGGGCCGCCGACTACCACAAGGCCACGGGTGTGAAGATCAACTACCAGTCGGTGGGCTCCGGCGCGGGCCTGCGCCAGATCGAGGCCAAGACGGTGGATTTCGGCGCCTCCGACGCGCCGCTCAAGGACGAAGAGCTGGCGGCCAAGGGCCTGGTTCAGTTCCCCACCGTGATCGGCGGCATCGTCCCCGTGGTGAACATCAAGGGCATCCAGCCTGGCCAGCTCAAGCTCAGCGGCCAGGTGATCGGCGACATCTACCTGGGCAAGATCACCAAGTGGAACGACGAGGCCATCAAGGCGCTGAACCCCGGCCTGGGCCTGCCCGACGCCACCATCGCCCCCGTGCGCCGCGCCGACGGCTCGGGCACGACCTTCGGCTTCACCAACTACCTGTCCAAGGTGAACGCAGAGTGGAAGTCCAAGGTGGGCGAAGGCACGGCCGTGAACTGGCCCGTGGGTGCCGGCGGCAAGGGCAACGAGGGCGTGGCCGCCTTCGTGGGCCGCCTGCCCAACTCCATCGGCTATGTGGAATACGCCTACGTCAAGCAGAACAAGCTGACCTTCGCGCAGATGCAAAACAGCGCCGGCAGCTTCGTCTCGCCCGACGAGTCTTCCTTCAAGGCCGCCGCCGCGGGTGCCGACTGGGCCAAGAGCTTCTACCAGATCCTGACCAACCAGCCCGGCAAGGACGCCTGGCCGATCACCTCCGCCACCTTCATCCTGATGCACAAGGCGCAGGACAAGCCGGTGCAGGCCGCCACGGCGCTGAAGTTCTTCGAATGGGCCTACAAGGGCGGCGACAAGACCGCGTCCGACCTCGACTACGTGGCCATGCCCGAGAGCGTGAAGGGCGTGATCATGAAGTCCTGGGACAGCATCAAGGACGCCTCGGGCAAGGCCATCGCCCTGAAGTAAGCTGGCGCCACCGGCCTGCCGCCCGGCGCGGCGGGCCGCCCCGATTCCTCCCATCACACACAAGGCAACCGACGTGTCCACAACGCTGCCAGTCCACCAGGCGCCGCCGCGCGATGCGGAGCGCGGCGCTTCCCGAAGCTCCCCGCCGCCGCGCTCCTCCATGGTCTCGGGCGTGCTCGCAGACCGCATCTTCGGCTGGATGGCGCGCGGCGCGGCGCTGCTGACGCTGTCGTTGCTGCTGGGCATCCTGGCCTCGCTGGTGTACGGCGCCTGGCCTTCCATCCAGCAGTACGGCCTGGGCTTCCTGACCAGCAGTGCCTGGGACCCGGTGCAGAACGAGTACGGCGGCCTGGTGATGATCTACGGCACGCTGGCCACGTCGCTCATCGCGCTGCTGATCGCCGTGCCGGTGAGCTTCGGCATCGCGCTGTTCCTGACCGAGCTGTCGCCCGCCTGGCTCAAGCGGCCCCTGGGCACGGCCATCGAGCTGCTGGCGGCGGTGCCCTCCATCGTCTACGGCATGTGGGGTCTGATGGTGTTCGGGCCCATCCTCGCCACCTATGTGCAGCAGCCGCTGCAATCGCTGTTTTCCGGCGTCCCCTACCTGGGCGCGCTCGTCTTCGGCCCGCCGGTGGGCATCGGCATCCTGTCGGCCGGCATCATCCTGGCGATCATGATCATCCCGTTCATCGCCTCGGTGATGCGCGACGTGTTCGAGGTCACGCCCGCGCTGCTCAAGGAATCCGCCTACGGCCTGGGCTCCACCACCTGGGAGGTGGTGTGGAAGGTCGTGCTGCCCTACACCAAGTCGGGCGTGCTCGGCGGCGTCATGCTCGGCCTGGGCCGGGCGCTGGGCGAGACGATGGCCGTCACCTTCGTGATCGGCAACATGAACCAGCTCAATTCCCTGTCGGTGTTCGAGGCGGCCAACAGCATCACCTCGGCCCTGGCCAACGAATTCGCCGAGGCCGGCGAAGGCCTGCACCAGGCATCGCTGATCTACCTGGGACTGGTGCTGTTCTTCATCACCTTCGTCGTCCTGTCGCTGTCCAAACTGCTGCTGGCCCGCCTGAAGAAGGGCGAAGGAGCACGCGCATGAGCACCTCACGCCAACTCATCTCCGCCGCCGAACTGGCGCAAGTGCGCGCCCAGCGCTACGCATCGCGCAAGCGCTTGAACGGCATCGCGCTGACCCTGTCGCTGCTGGCGATGGCGTTCGGCGTGTTCTGGCTGATCTGGATCCTGTGGGAGACGATCCGCCTGGGCCTGGGCGGCCTGAGCGTCGCCCTGTTCACGCAGATGACGCCCCCGCCCAACGAGGCGGGCGGCATCGCCAACGCCATCTTCGGCTCCTTCGTCATGGTGCTGCTGGCCACCTTCGTGGGCACGCCCATCGGCATCATGGCGGGCGTCTACCTCGCCGAATACGACCCGCGCGGCTGGCTGGCCAGCACCACGCGCTTCGTCAACGACATCCTGCTGTCGGCGCCCAGCATCGTGATCGGCCTGTTCGTCTACGCCGTGGTCGTGGCGCGCTTCAAGAGCTTCTCGGCCTGGGCCGGCATCATCGCGCTGGCGCTGATCGTGATCCCGGTGGTGATCCGCACCACCGAGAACATGCTGGTGCTGGTGCCCGCAAGCCTGCGCGAGGCGGCCTACGCGCTGGGAACGCCCAAGTGGAAGGTCATCACCCTGGTGACGCTGCGCGCGGCCCGCGCGGGCGTCATCACCGGCGTGCTGCTGGCCGTGGCGCGCATCGCGGGCGAGACGGCGCCGCTGCTGTTCACCGCGCTCAACAACCAATTCTGGAACGGGGATCTCTCCAAGCCCATGGCCAGCCTGCCGGTCACCATCTTCAAGTTCGCGATGAGCCCCTACGAGAACTGGCAGCAGCTGGCCTGGGCCGGCGTGTTCCTCATCACCCTGGCCGTGCTCGGCCTGAACATCCTGGCCCGCGTGGTCACCCGCCAGAAGTAAACATCCGGGAAGAACCCCATGCCCACCACCCTCAAGACCCCAGAGCCGCTGCCGTCCAAGATCGCGGTGCGCGACCTGAACTTCTACTACGGCAAGTTCCACGCCCTCAAGAACATCAACCTCGACATCCCCGAGAAGAAGGTCACCGCCTTCATCGGCCCGTCGGGCTGCGGCAAGTCCACGCTGCTGCGCACCTTCAACCGCATGTTCGAGCTCTACCCCGAGCAGCGCGCGCAGGGCCAGATCCTGCTGGACGGCGAGAACCTGCTCACCAGCAAGGAAGACGTGGCGCTGATCCGCGCCAAGGTCGGCATGGTGTTCCAGAAGCCCACGCCGTTCCCGATGTCCATCTACGACAACATCGCCTTCGGCGTGAAGCTCTTCGAGAGCCTGAACGCCACCGACATGGACGACCGCGTGGAATGGGCGCTGCGCAAGGCCGCGCTGTGGAACGAGGTCAAGGACAAGCTGCACCAGAGCGGCTCCGGCCTGTCGGGCGGGCAGCAGCAGCGCCTGTGCATCGCGCGCGGCATCGCCATCAAGCCCGAGGTGCTGCTGCTCGACGAGCCCTGCTCGGCGCTGGACCCGATCTCCACCGCCAAGATCGAGGAGCTGATCGCCGAGCTCAAGGACGACTACACCGTGGTCATCGTCACCCACAACATGCAGCAGGCCGCGCGCTGCAGCGACTTCACCGCCTACATGTACCTGGGCGACCTGGTGGAGTTCGGCCGCACGGAGCAGATGTTCTTCAAGCCGCAGCGCAAGGAGACAGAGGACTACATCACCGGAAGATTTGGATGACCCCCCTGAGCGGCTTCGCCGCTTCCCCCCTCTTTGCTTCGCTGCGCTGCGCAGGGGGGGACGCCACCAGCGCGGCGGGGCGGCCCTTGCGCGGTGGCCCTCGCCAGGGTTGCGCCAGTGGCATGCGATGTGGGCAAAGCATTGCGTCATTGGGCGTTGATTTCAAGGAAAAAGACATGACCGACAAGCACCTTTCCTCCCAGTTCGACAGCGAACTCAACAGCATCTCCGCCCGCGTGATGGAACTCGGCGGGCTGGTGGAATCGCAGATCCGCCAAGCCATCCACGCGCTGTCGCACTTCAGTATGGAGGCGGCCGAGCAGGTCGAGCAGCTCGAGCGCCGCGTGAACCGCATGGAAGTGGAGATCGACCACGAGCTGTCCACCGTCATCGCCCGGCGCCAGCCCACGGCGCGCGACCTGCGCCTGCTGATCGCCTTCTCCAAGGCCATCGCCAACCTGGAGCGCATGGGCGACGAGGCCACGCGCATGGCGCGCATGTGCCGCTCCATCATCGAAAGCGGCGCCGCGCGCTCGCTGCCCTCCAGCGACCTGCGCGTGGCGGCCGACCTGGCCTCGGGCCTGCTGCGCAAGGCGCTGGACGCGTTCGCGCGCCTGGACACCAAGGCGGCGGTCGCCATCCTCAAGGAAGACGACCTCATCGACCGCGAGTTCGACGGCTTCGTGCGCAAGCTCATCACCTACATGATGGAGGACCCGCGCACCATCTCCGCTAGCCTGGACCTGCTGTTCCTGGCCAAGGCCATCGAGCGCATCGGCGACCACTCCAAGAACGTGGCCGAACTCATCATCTACCTGGTCGAAGGCAAGGACGTGCGCCACACCACGCTCGAGGAAATCGAGTCGGCCCTGGCCTGAGGAAGGGCACACCACCGCATGAAGAAACTCCCCCGCGTACTCATCGTCGAGGATGAAGCGCCCATCGCCGAGCTGGTGGCCGTGAACCTGCGGCACAACGGCTTCGCGCCGATCTGGGCCGAGGACGGCGAATCGGCCCAGCGCGAGCTCGACGCAGTGCTGCCCGACGTGATCCTGCTCGACTGGATGCTGCCGGGCGCCAGCGGCCTGCAGCTCGCGCGCCGCTGGCGCAGCGACGCGCGCACCAAGCAGATCCCCATCCTGATGCTCACCGCGCGCGGCGACGAGCCCGACAAGGTCTCCGGCCTGGACGCCGGCGCCGACGACTACATCACCAAGCCCTTCTCCACGCAGGAGCTGCTGGCGCGCATCCGCGCCGTGCTGCGCCGGCGCGCGCCCGAGCAGGTGAGCGACAGCGTCGCCATCGGCGAGCTGGTGCTCGACGCCGCCACCTACCGCGTCAGCTACCAGGGCCAGCCGCTCAAGGTGGGCCCCACCGAATTCAAGCTGCTGCACTACCTCATGAAGCACTCCGAGCGCGTGCACAGCCGCGCGCAGCTGCTCGACAAGATCTGGGGCGACCACGTCTTCATCGAGGAGCGCACGGTGGACGTGCACATCAAGCGCCTGCGCGAGGCCCTGGGCGGCGCCGGCCGCATGGTGGAGACCGTGCGCGGCGCGGGCTACCGGCTCACCGGCCAGGTGCAGGCCGATGCGCAGGACGGGATGCGCGCATGAGCGCGCGCTTCAAGAATGTGAGCTGCTTGCGCTTGATGCACAATGGTTTCAGGTGCTTTTTCATCTGAAACCCAGGTCTGGACAGCGGCACCAGCTCCTTTTTGAATAGCGAAACCCTTCTGCCCCATGCTGCTGCGCTTTCTCTTCTTCTTCCTGTGCCAGGCGGCGGGTGCCGCCCTGGGCTGGTGGCAGGCCGGCCCCTGGGGCGCGGTGGCCGGCGCCTGCGCGGCGGCGTGGGTCTGGTTCGCGTGGGACCTGTGGCGCGGCGCCCGCGTGCTGGCCTGGATGCGCGAGGGCGACCCCGCCCGCGCCCCCCGCCTGCGCGGCATGTGGGGCGAGGCAGCCGACCGCGCGCGCCGCCTGGTGCGCCAGGGCCGTTTGCGCGAACAGGCCAGCGACGCGCGGCTGCAGGAGATCCTGGCCGCGCTGCAGGCCTCGCCCAACGGCGTGACGCTGCTGGACGCCGAAGGCCGCATCGAATGGTGCAACCAGATGGCGGAGGAGCACTTCGGCATCCATTTCGAGCGCGACGCGCTGCAGTCCATCGGCAACCTGGTGCGCGACCCGGACTTCAGCGCCTACTACGCCGGGCACGACTTCACGCGCGACGTGGTCCTGCAGGGCCGCGCCAGCACCCCCTCGCGGCCGGTGCGCATCTCCATGCACCTGCATCCCTATGGCGACGGCCGCAAGCTGCTGCTGTCGCGCGACATCACCGCGCTGGAGCAGGCCGAGGCCATGCGGCGCGACTTCGTGGCCAACGTGTCGCACGAGATCCGCACCCCGCTCACCGTGCTCATGGGCTTCGTGGAAACGCTGCAGACCCTGCAGCTCGGCGCCGACGAGCGCGCGCGCTACCTGGGCATGATGTCCCAGCAGGCCCAGCGCATGCACCACTTGGTGCAGGACCTGCTCACCCTCTCGCGCCTGGAAGGCAGCCCCCTGCCGGGCCTGGTCGACTGGGTGCCCGTGGCCTCGCTGCTGCGCCACTGCGAGGACGAGGCGCGGGCGCTGTCGGCCATGCTGACGCAGGGCGCCCCCCAGCCGCACCGCATCGCCTTCCCCACGCCCGATGAGGCCCAGGCCGCCGGCCAGGTGGCGGGCATCGCGGCCGAGCTGCAGAGCGCCCTGGCCAACCTGGTCAACAACGCCGTGCGCTACACGCCCGCGGGCGGCAGCATCACCGTGGCCTGGGAAGCGGGAGAAGGCGGCGGCGCCCGCTTCAGCGTGAGCGACACCGGCCCCGGCATCGCGGCCGAGCACCTGCCGCGCATCACCGAGCGCTTCTACCGCGTGGACCGCAGCCGCTCGCGCGACACCGGCGGCACCGGCCTGGGCCTGGCCATCGTCAAGCACGTGGTGCAGCGCCACGGCGGCACGCTGCACGTGCGCAGCGTGGTGGGGCAGGGCAGCGTCTTCAGCGTGGATCTGCCACCGATGCGCGTACGCCGCTGAGCACGCGCCGCAGCACATAGGCCAGCAGCGCCCAGAACACCAGCGCCACCACCGCCAGCGCCGCGGCGCTGGCCGCCCAGAAGGGCGCGGGCGAATGCAGCGGCCCCCAGCCGCCCAGGCCGTGGTAGGCCAGCGCATAGCCGCCCGCCAGCCCCACGCCCCACAGCATCACGCTGTAGACCGCCAGAGGCGCCAGCGTGATGCGGTAGCTGCGCAGCACGAAGATGCACAGCGTCTGCAGCGCGTCGGCCACGTGGTAGGCCGCCACCCAGGCGAGCAGGGCGGTGGTCAGGCGCACCACGTCGGCGCTCGTCGAATAGAGCGCGGCGACGGGCTGGCGCGCTATCAGCAAAATAGCTGCCAGCGCGCAGCCCATCAGCGCTGCGAGCCAGAAACCCTTCCATGCCACGGCGGCGGCCTGGTGCTCGTCGCCCGCGCCGCGCCAGAAGCTCACGCGCGCGCTGGTGGCGATCGCCAGCGACAGCGGCACCATGTAGAGCACCGCCGCCAGGTTGGAGGCGATCTGGTGCGCACCCGCCGCCAGCGCCCCCTGGCGCGCGATGAACAGCGCCATGAGCGTGAACGAGGTCACCTCCACCAGGATCGACAGCCCCGCCGGCAGCCCCAGCCGCAGGAAGCGCGCGAGCTGGGCCCCGTCGGGCCGCTCCAGCGGCCGCCACAGGGCCAGCGGCGTATACAGCGGCTGTGTGCGCAGCATGCGCCAGCCCAGCGCCATCAGGCCGTAGTTCACCGCCAGCGTGGCCCAGGCGCAGCCCGCCGCGCCCTGCGGCGCCAGGCCCGCGCCGCCGAAGGTGAACCAGATGGACAGCGGCACCTTCAGCGCCAGCGACCCCACCTGCAGCCAGGTGACGAGCTGCGGGCGGCCCAGCGCCTGGTTCAGCGTGGAGTAGATGCGAAACAGCAGCGCGGGCGGCAGCCCGAAGGCCAGGATGGCGAGGTATTCGCGCACCTGGCCGCGCAGCGCCTCGGGCACCTGCGTCCAGCGCAGGATGGCGTCGGGCGACAGCAGCACCGCCATGCCCAGCACGCAGGCCGCGGCCCACAAGTAGAGCGACTGGCGCAGGCTGGCGCCGATCTCCGCCTGCGCCCGCGCGCCGCGCTGCTCGGCCCAGACGGGCAGCAGCGCCTGCAGCACGCCCATGAGCGCCACGTAGACGCTGATGAACACGGCCGAGCCGATCGACAGCGCGGCCAGCGATTCCTGCGAGTGGCGCCCGGCGACGATGGTGTCGGTCACCCCGAAGGCCATGACGGCCAGTTGCCCCGCCAGCACCGTGACGGCGTGGCGGGCGATGACGGACAACTCCTGCATGTCAGTCTCCCATGACGCGGCGCGCCATCCGCAGCCCACGAAACTGGCGCGCCCCATGCGCAGGCAGCCGCGCAAGGGCCTCAGCCGGCCGCGCCGCCCCGCCGCGCTGGCTGCGTCCCCCTGCCCACGCATAGCGTGAGAGCGGGGGGAGGCGGCGTAGCCGCTCAGGGGGGTGTTTCATCCATCACGCGCTGGAGGATCAGCAGCCGGTCGGTGCGCTCGGTGGGGCGGGTGGCGCTGGCCACCTTGCGCCACTGCCCCGGGGGCAGCACGGCGCGCACGGGCGGCTCGGCGGCCGCATCGGCCACCACCCAGCCGCAGGCCTGCGCCTGGGCGGGGGCCACCATGTCCAGGCCGCCGTGGAAGGCCAGCGCGGCGGTCTGCGCGCGGCTCAGGCCGTAGCCGGCCACGCAGCCGCGTGCGCCCGCGGCGTCCAGCGCGGCCGTCACGCGGGCCACCTGCGGCGCGAAGCTGCGGCCATAGTCCAGCAGCGGCAGCCACAGCGTCATCAGCAGCAGCCAGCCCAGCGTGGCGCCGCTGGCGGGCAGCACCAGGCTCTTCCAGATGGCGGCGCGGTTGCGCGCGGCGCGCCACCACACCAGCGCGCACCAGGCCAGCGTGGCCGCCAGGGCCACGCCGAAGGCGAGCAGCGAGAACGCGGGCGCGTAGCCCGGCGCCAGCTTGGCCACGTTGGCCGCGGGCTTGGCCGGCACGCCGGTCTGCACTGCCACCCAGATGACCCAGATGGCGATGGCCGAGATGCTGAAGAACAGCAGCGTGAACCAGTCGATCAGCGCCGAGATGCTGCGCCTGAGCGTGGGCAGCGCGAAGGCCGCCAGCACCGCGAAGGCGGGCAGCCCCAGCAGCAGTGCGCGGTCGGCCGGCCGCGTGGTGAGGGTGGCCAGCGCCGCCACCAGTGCGAACCACAGCGGCAGCAGCAGGTGCCGGTGCCAGGCGCGGCTGGTGATCTGGTGGCGCCAGCGCCACAGCGTCCACAGCGCGAGCGGCCAGGCGGGCCAGCTGAACCAGGTGAACAGGCGCAGCAGGCTGTGCCATTCCTTGGCGTCGTCGGCGCTCACCACGCGCCAGTCCCACAGGCCCAGCGCCCATGCCAGCGCCGCCGAAGCCAGCACCAGCCCCAGCAGCGCGCCGGCTCCCGCGGCGCGGGCGCGCAGCGTGGCGCCGCGCTCGCGCCACACCAGCCAGGCGCCGCCCAGGCCCAGCAGCGCCGCCAGCGCGGGCGCGCCGCTCAGCACCAGCCCGAACAGCCCCGCCGCTGCGGCGGGCGCCCGCCCCCCCCCCCCCCCC
>NZ_DF238947.1:58847-60041 GCF_000400995.2 Acidovorax sp. MR-S7
AGCAGCGCCGTGCAGGCGAGCTGGGTGAGGTGGCTGGTGATTTCGTGCGAGAGCTGCGCCAGCCCCAGGCAGGCGATGAGCGCGAGCAGGGCCGCGTCGGCCATGGCGCGGGCGTAGTCGGCGGGCTGGGCCTCGCCGCCGAAGGCGAAGGCCACGGGCTGCGCGCCGGGGCTGCGCGCCAGGTAGTACATGCAGTACCAGGTGGCGGCCAGCGTGACGGCCAGCAGCGCGGCGAAGGGCAGGCGCGCGGCCACGTCCATGGGCAGCCAGCCGCCCAGCGCCTGGATGGCCCAGGCGCCCAGCCAGTAGGGCAGGGGGCCGTCGGTGTCGGGCGGCATGCCGGCCAGCAGCGGGTTCATCCACGGCGTGCGGCCCAGGGCCAGCTCGCGCATGTAGCCGAAAGCGGCCATGTCGGCGTTGCGCCAGGGGTCGCGCCCCACGAAGCCCGGCACGGCATAGGCCAGGCACAGCAGCAGCAGCGCCCAGCGCGGCAGCGGCCGCACGGCGCTTTGGGCAACGATGGCGGGGGTGGGATGGTTCACGCGGTGGACAAGGCGGACAACGGGACCGCTGGAGGATAGCCAAGAAAAAGGGCAGCTCGGCGAACCGGCTGCCCTCGATCGGCAAAACCTGGAGAGAGGCGTTGCTTACTTCTTGCCGAAGCGGTTGCGGAAGCGCTCCACGCGGCCGCCCATGTTGTCCACCGACTTCTGCGTGCCGGTGTAGAAGGGGTGCGACTCGCTGGAGGTATCCAGCTTGAACAGGGGGTATTCCTTGCCTTCGAAGGTGTCTTTTTCCTTCGTGTTCACGCAGGAACGGGTCACGAACTTGAAGCCGTTGGACAGATCGACGAACAGCACTTCGCGGTAATCGGGGTGGATGCCTTCTTTCATAGCCTTTTCCTAAGTCAGCGGGAGCCGTGCCAGCCATGCGCAACCGGTTTGCGCATTCGAAAACTTGGCGTACTTTCCGCAAAAAGCCCGCCATTATCGCATATCAGTTTTCCATACCGCTGCGCGCCACCCGCAACGATGAAACTGGCGCGACCCAAGCGCGGGCAGCCGCGCAAGGGCCTGGGCCGGCCGCGCCGCCCCGCCGCGCTGGCTGCGTCCCCCTTCCCCTAGGGACAGTCTGCATAAATCATCTCCTGACGTGCTTGGCGAGCCACATGCGCTGAGAAAATCAGAGCAATGA
>NZ_DF238948.1 GCF_000400995.2 Acidovorax sp. MR-S7
TACCATTCAGTTCGGAGACCGCATCTCCGTCAATTGAAGTCCGACCCGTTTACACAAAAATTCGGACACGCCCATCACAGGACTGCGCGAGAGTACAACGAGTTCACCGGCATTGCCCGCACTACCGTGCGCTCGATTGGGTCGACGATCGCCTCCCACACCTGATCCGCCATGGGCCCGACAACCCCTACCGGGTCCGTCGCCGCATCCAGCCCGAACTGACCCACGCCGAGGATGCCCGCGCGCTCCACGCCGTGCTGCAGCCAGTCCGCGGCACCGTACCCCTGCATGTAGCCCGGCAGCTCACCCGCGCCGAGCATCAGCCCCTTGGTGATGTCTGCGCCGATCATCGTGGGCACGTACCAGGCCAGCGCGCCCATGGGCGCGTAGTTGTTGTGCCCGGCCTCGTTCTTCGCGCGGGTGAGCATCGTGTGGTGGAAGCTGTATGCGAACTGCTTGAGGTGCCAGAACATGCCGAAGTGCGGGTCCGACCCCCACGCCGGGCGCTGGCCGGCGCTCGGGCTCAGGATCGCGCCCTCCACCCAGCGCACGATGGCGCTGTTGACCTTGTCCACGATGGCCTCGGCCTCGCGCACCGTCAGCTCCGGGCGCTCGCGCAGCAGTACGTCCTTGCGGGCGATGAGCTGGCCGTCCGCGTCCAGGGGCAGCTCGCCCACTGCGAAGCCCAGCTCCTTCATCCAACGCGCGCTGTGCTGGTCGCGCCCCTGGTTGTGGCGCAGCATGAACTGCACCGCGCTCTTGGTGGCGGCCACGCGCATGGCGCGGTTCCAAGGCTCCAGGCCGTTGGCCTTGAACATCATCTCGTTGGTGCGCCGCGCGAAGCCCTTGTGGTAGACCGACCCGTATTCGTCGGCCAGCAGGTGGCTGAAGGTCGCCGAGTCGATCACCCCGGCATGCTCGGCCAGCCGCTCCCACTCGTCCTTCTGCCGCTCGGCCGGCTCCTCGCGGATCATGTTGCCCCAGTTGCGGGCCACCTCCTTCATGCCCCGCACGAAGGCGTTCAGCGCGTCCTTCACTTCACCGCCGCGCACCACGATGCCCCCCGCCGTACGGAGACCGGGCCCATCCCGGTCAGCACCACGTCCCGATCCACCTGTCCAGCTGCATGCCCTCTCAAGGGCAACGGCTGCTATGCGGACTCTGGCCCGCTGGCGCTTCACTGGAACGCCGTTTCGAAAGGAACAAGAGGCCATGACATTGACCACTTCTGCAATGAAATCCGTCGGCTCCCCAAGGGCCAACTCTGGCGCTACGGCCAGGCCGGTGATCTCCCAGGCGACACCCATCAAATCGACGCTGAAAGCCTTCAGAAAATCGTCGATGCGAACCGCGGTCGGCGAGGTTTTGCCTATACGCACTACCCAGCTGCTGAGTCTGAGAACGCTCGCGCAGTTGAGAGCGCAAACGCTGCGGGGTTCGTGATCAACCTGTCGGCCAATGACCTCGACCACGCCGACCAGCTCGTTGATCTGGGGATCGCTCCCGTGGTCACCCTGCTACCGGCCGATCAGGTCACACCCACGGTCACACCCGCAGGGCGCACCGTTGCCATCTGCCCGGCCAGCGTCCGCGACGACGTCTCCTGCGCCACATGCGGCGTGTGCGCGGTCGCGCACCGCAAGGCCATCATCGGATTCCCTGCCCACGGCTCAGGTGCCAAGAAGGCGCAGCGCGTGTTTTTCATGCGCCAGGAGCCGGCTGGACACAGTGCGGTCACACTGGAAGACGCGCCGGCTGCCCCGCCGGCCTGAGCGCTGCACCACGGCGCGAGTGCTCAAAAATGGCACCAAAACAGGCCCAGTGTGACCAAACGATGTGTCCACGTCGTCGACGATCAACCGTTTTTAACCGCCGATCGTTCGGGACTGGACAAAGAAAAAGGACTTGAGGATTGCTCCTAAGTCCTTGATCTCATTCAGAAAAAACTGGTGGGTGATACATGGATCGAACATGTGACCCCTGCCGTGTGAAGGCAGTGCTCTACCGCTGAGCTAATCACCCGAACCGGGCCTGCGGTCCGCTTCGAAAAAACTGGTGGGTGATACATGGATCGAACATGTGACCCCTGCCGTGTGAAGGCAGTGCTCTACCGCTGAGCTAATCACCCGTGTCGTTTGCGACAGCCTGCGATTATGGCACAGCTTTCAGGCCGTCCTGGAAAGATCGCCAAATTGTTTTGCCGCCGCTGGCCTTGTCGATCTGCGCCAGCACGTCCTCGTGCTCGGCCAGCTCCTGGGCGCTGGCGGGCAGCACGACCAGCGCGATGCGGCTCAGGTCCACTGCCGCCACGCGCACGCCGCCCTCGCTGCCCTGCGCATCGTCTGCGATCAGCAGCGCGTCCTGGCCGCGGGTCATGTTGATGTAGACGTCGGCCAGCAGCTCGGCGTCGAGCAGAGCGCCGTGCAGCGTGCGGCCGGAATTGTCCACCTCCAGGCGGTCGCACAGCGCGTCCAGCGAGTTGCGCTTGCCGGGGAACATCTCCTTGGCCATGGCCAGGGTGTCGGTGATGCCGCCAACGTAGGTGGTGAACGGCGGGCGGCCCAGGCGCTCCAGTTCCTTGTTGATGAAACCGACGTCGAACGCCGCGTTGTGGATGATGATCTCGGCGCCCTGCATGAAGGCGAGGATGTCGTCGGCCACCTCGGCGAACTTGGGCTTGTCGCGCAGGAACTCCGTCGTCAGCCCGTGCACGCGCAGCGCGTCCTCGTGGCTGTCGCGCTCGGGGTTGATGTAGAGGTGCAGGTGGTTGCCGGTGAGCTTGCGGTTGAGCAGTTCCACGCAGCCGATCTCGATGATGCGGTCGCCGTTCTCGGCCGACAGGCCCGTGGTTTCCGTGTCGAAGACGATCTGGCGCGTCATACGTGCCCCCACGCTCGGCACTTCGTGTGCTCGCTGCCCCCCAGGGGAGCGCGAGCTTGCTTGGGGCGGCCCGGCGCTGCGCTCATCAGTGGTTTTCCTTGGCATGGTTGATGGAGTACTTGGGGATCTCCACGGTCACGTCGCTCTGCGCGAGGATGGCCTGGCACGACAGGCGCGACTGCGGCTCCAGGCCCCAGGCGCGGTCGAGCATGTCTTCTTCCTGCTCGTCGGCCTCGCCCAGCGACTCGAAGCCCTGGCGCACGACGACGTGGCAGGTGGTGCAGGCGGCGACCATGTCGCAGGCGTGCTCGATCTTGATGCCGTTTTCGAGCAGCGCCTCGCAGATCGAGGTGCCGGCGGGCGCGCTGACCTGCGCGCCTTCGGGGCAGTATTCGGGGTGGGGCAGTATCTTGATGACGGGCATGGGAGGTATCCAGGAGTTCAGAGCGAGCCGACATTCTTGCCGGCCAGGGCGTCGCGGATGCCGCGGTTCATGCGCTGGGCGGCGAAGGCCTCGGTGCCCTTGGCCAGCGCGCTGGTCGCGGCCTCGATGGCGGCCGCGGGGGCGCCGGACTGCAGCGCATCCTGCAGCGCCTGCATGAGCGCGTCGATGTCCGCACGCTCCGCTGGTGAGAGCACGTCGCCGTCGGCCTCCAGCGCGGAGCGGGTGGCGATCAGCAGGCGGTCGGCGTCCACGCGCGCCTCGACCAGCGCGCGCGCCTGCATGTCCTGCTGGGCGGTGGCGAAGCCTTCCTGCAGCATGCGCGCGATCTGGTCGTCGGACAGGCCGTAGGAGGGCTTGACGTCGATGCGTGCCTCCACGCCGCTGGTCTGCTCGCGCGCGCCGACGCTCAGCAGGCCGTCGGCGTCCACGGTGAAGGTGACGCGGATGCGCGCCGCGCCCGCCGCCATGGGCGGGATGCCGCGCAGCTCGAAGCGCGCCAGGCTGCGGCAGTCCGCCACCAGGTCGCGCTCGCCCTGCACCACGTGGATGGCCAGCGCCGTCTGCCCGTCCTTGTAGGTGGTGAAGTCCTGCGCCTTGGCGGTGGGGATGGTCTCGTTGCGGCCGATGATGCGCTCCACCAGGCCACCCATGGTCTCGATGCCCAGCGACAGCGGGATCACGTCGAGCAGCAGCAGGTCGCCCGCCGCGTCGTTGCCCGCGAGCTGGTTGGCCTGAATGGCGGCGCCGATGGCCACCACCTCGTCCGGGTTGAGGTTGGTGAGCGGCTCGCGGCCGAAGAACTGGGCCACGGCTTCGCGCACCTGCGGCATGCGCGTGGAGCCGCCGACGAGCACCACGCCCTGCACGTCGTCACGCCCGATCTGCGCGTCGCGCAGCGCGCGGCGCACGGCGGCGAGCGAGCGCTGGGTCAGCACGTCTGTGGCGGCGGCGAAGTCGGAACGCTTGACATCCAATTGGACGGTAGCGCCCGCCAGGAAAGCGCTGAATGCCACGGTTTCCGAAGCAGTCAGTGCCTCCTTGCAGGCGCGCGCGGCCAGGCGCACGGCGGTCTTGTCCTCGGGCGTCGTGGCCTGCAGGCCGAGCTGGCCGAGCACCCACTCGGCGAGCAGCGCGTCGTAGTCGTCGCCGCCCAGGGCCGAGTCGCCGCCCGTGGCGATGACCTCGAACACGCCCTGCGTGAGGCGCAGCACGGAGATGTCGAAGGTGCCGCCGCCCAGGTCGTAGACGGCATAGATGCCCTCGGCGGCGTTGTCCAGCCCGTAGGCGATGGCGGCGGCCGTGGGCTCGTTGATGAGGCGCAACAGGTGCAGGCCGGCCAGCTTGGCCGCGTCCTTGGTGGCCTGGCGCTGGGCGTCGTCGAAGTAGGCGGGCACGGTGATGACGGCGCCGTGGATGTCGCTGTCGAAGCTGTCTTCCGCACGGAAGCGCAGCGTGGCGAGGATCTCGGCGCTCACCTCCACGGGCGACTTCACGCCGGCCGCGGTCTGCAGGCTCAGCATACCGCCCGCGCCCTCGGGCGCGACGAATCGGTAGGGCAGCTTGTCATGGCCGGCGATGTCCGCCAGCCCCCGGCCCATGAAGCGCTTGACGGAGGCCAGCGTGTTGGCCGGGTCCTGCAGGTGGGCGGCGGCGGCCTCGTGGCCGATCTGCCGGCCGCCGTTCTCCAGGTAGCGCACGACGGAGGGCAGCAGCACCCTGCCCTGCGCGTCCGGCAGGCATTCGGCCACGCCGTTGCGCACGGCGGCCACCAGCGAATGCGTGGTGCCCAGGTCGATGCCGATGGCAACGCGCCGCTGGTGCGGGTCGGGGAACTGGCCGGGTTCGGAAATCTGCAGGAGCGCCATGGGGAATGTGGTTCTTGTGGTCGTGTGCGTGGAGGTGCAGGGGCTATTGTCCCAGTTGCTCCCGGCGCAGTTCGATGTCGTGCGCGAATCGCGCAATGAACATGAGGGCTCTGACCTCGCGCGCCGCGCCGGCCCAGTCCTGCCGGTCGTCGATCAGCGTGGCCAGGCGCTCCAGCGCGGCGCGGCGGGCGGCCTGGGTTTCGTCGTCCAATGCGTCAAGCGCGTCGCCGCCCCGTGCATCGTCCAGGGCCTCGCGCCACTCCATCTGCTGCATGAGGAAGGCGGCGGGCATGGCCGTGTTGTCCTCGGCCCGGATGGGCGCGCCGTGCAGCTCGCACAGGTAGGCGGCGCGGCGCTGCGGGTCTTTCAGGCGCTGGTAGGCCTCGTTGATGCGCACCGACCACTGCATGGCCACGCGCTGCGCGGCCGGCCCTTGAGCGGCGAAGCGGTCGGGATGGGCCTCACGCTGCAGTTCCTTCCAGCGCGCATCGAGAAACGCGCGGTCCTGGGCGAAGCGGCGCGGCACGCCGAAGAGCTCGAAGTCGTCGGATTGGAGGTTCATAAAAATGTGAGCGGCTTGCGCTGGCTGGCACTCGTTTTCAGGTGCTTTTCATATGAGAACTGGCTTGCAACAGGCGCAGGCAGCTCACTTTTTTGAAAAGCGTCCATAAAAAAACCGCCAGCACGGTCAGCGGTGGCGGTCTGCTCGGAACGCTCGGCGTCAGACGCGAAAGCTCTCCCCGCAGCCGCAGCGGTCGCGCTCGTTGGGGTTGTTGAAGCGAAAGCCCTCGTTGAGCCCCTCGCGCACGAAGTCCAGCTCGGTGCCGTCGATGTAGGCCAGGCTCTTGGGATCGATGAGCACCTTGACGCCGTGGTTCTCGAACACGATGTCCTCCGGCGCCGCCTCGTCCACGTATTCGAGCTTGTAGGCCAGGCCCGAGCAGCCCGTGGTCTTGACGCCGAGGCGCACGCCCAGCCCCTTGCCCCGGCGGGAAAGGTAGCGGTTCACATGCCGGGCGGCGGCTTCGGTCAGCGTGATGGCCATGGTCTTCAGGCGGCTTCCATGGCCGCGCCGTGCTTGGCCTTGTAGTCGTTGACGGCGGCCTTGATCGCGTCTTCGGCCAGGATGGAGCAGTGGATCTTCACGGGCGGCAGCGCCAGCTCCTGCGCGATCTCGCTGTTCTTGAGCTGCGCCGCTTCGTCCAGCGTCTTGCCCTTGACCCATTCCGTGACCAGCGACGACGAAGCGATGGCCGAGCCGCAGCCGTAGGTCTTGAAGCGCGCGTCCTCGATGACGCCGGTGTCCGGGTTCACCTTGATCTGCAGCTTCATCACGTCGCCGCAGGCGGGCGCGCCCACCATGCCGGTGCCCACGGTGTCGTCGCCCTTGTCGAACGAACCGACGTTGCGGGGGTTTTCGTAATGGTCGATCACTTTGTCAGAGTAAGCCATGGTGTGTTCTCCTTGTCTTTCAGTGGGCAGCCCATTGGATGGTGCTCAGGTCGACACCGTCCTTGTACATCTCCCACAGGGGGCTCAGTTCGCGCAGCTTGGCCACGTTGTGGCGGATGACGGAGATCGCGTAGTCGATCTCCTCCTCGGTCGTGAAGCGGCCGATGGTCATGCGCAGGCTGCTGTGCGCCAGCTCGTCGCTGCGGCCCAGGGCACGCAGCACGTAGCTGGGTTCCAGGCTCGCCGAGGTGCAGGCCGAGCCGCTGGAGACGGCCAGGCCCTTGATGCCCATGATGAGCGATTCGCCCTCGACGAAGTTGAAGCTCATGTTCAGGTTCTGCGGCACGCGGTGTTCCATGCTGCCGTTGATGAACACCTGCTCGATGTCCTTCAGGCCGTCCAGCAGGCGCTGCTGCAGGGCACGGGCCTTGGCGTTCACCTCGTCCATTTCGAGCTTGATGATGCGGAAGGCCTCGCCCATGCCCACGATCTGGTGCGTGGGCAGCGTGCCCGAGCGCATGCCGCGCTCGTGGCCACCGCCGTGGATCTGCGCCTCCAGGCGCACGCGCGGCTTGCGGCGCACGTACAGCGCGCCCACGCCCTTGGGGCCGTAGGTCTTGTGCGCGGTCATGCTCATCAGGTCGATGGGTAGGGTCTTCACGTCGATCTCGACGCGGCCTGTGGCCTGCGCGGCATCCACATGGAACAGGATGCCCTTCTCGCGGCAGATCGCGCCGATGGCGGGAATGTCCTGGATCACGCCGATCTCGTTGTTCACGAACAGCACGCTCACCAGGATGGTGTCGGGGCGCAGGGCAGCCTTGAAGGCGTCCAGGTCCAGCAGACCGTCTTCCTTGACGTCCATGTAGGTCACCTCGAAGCCCTGGCGCTCCAACTCGCGCATGGTGTCCAGCACTGCCTTGTGCTCGGTCTTCAGGGTGATCAGGTGCTTGCCCTTGCCCTGGTAGAAGTGGGCCGCGCCCTTGAGCGCGAGGTTGATGGACTCGGTGGCGCCGCTGGTCCAGACGATCTCGCGCGCATCGGCGCCGATCAGGTCGGCCACGTGGCCGCGGGCCTTCTCGATGGCTTCTTCGGCCTCCCAGCCCCAGGCATGGCTACGCGAGGCGGCGTTGCCGAAGTGCTCGCGCAGCCACGGGATCATCGCGTCGACGACGCGCGGATCCACGGGCGTGGTGGCGCCGTAGTCCAGGTAGATGGGGAAATGCGGGGTCATGTCCATGGCTGGCTCAGGATCGGTTCTGGCTGGCGGAAAAAACGGGATTTAGCGAAGGCGTTGCAGAAATCACGACTTGGCAAATGCATTGCCAAGGGCGAACACCGAGTTGGGCGCGTTCACGCGGATCGGCTTGACCACCGGCGTGGTGGAGATCGCACGGCGCGCGACGGGCTTGTCCTCGATCTGCACGCCCTTGGCGAGCTGGTCGTCCACGAGCTTTTGCAGGGTGACGGAGTCGAGGAACTCGACCATGCGCTGGTTCAGCGATGCCCAGAGCTCGTGCGTCATGCACCGGCCGGCCTCGCCCAGGCAGTTTTCCTTGCCGCCGCACTGGGTGGCGTCGATGGGCTCGTCCACCGAGACGATGATGTCGGCCACGGTGATGTCGGCCGCCTTGCGCGCCAGGGTGTAGCCGCCGCCGGGGCCGCGGGTGGATTCCACCAGCTCGTGACGGCGCAGCTTGCCGAAGAGCTGCTCCAGGTAGGACAGCGAGATCTGCTGGCGCTGGCTGATGGCCGCCAGCGTGACGGGGCCGTTGTTCTGGCGCAGGGCCAGGTCAATCATGGCGGTGACCGCAAAACGGCCTTTGGTGGTGAGACGCATCGCAAGCTCCTTTGGTTTGGCTTGATCGTTATGAAAACGCCATGGAGCGGGCTTGTGACCGCGTCCTGGCTCCGTCCCCGCCCTTTCCCGCAAATCAACCGCCGCTGTGGCGGCCGTCTGGGGCCCTTCTTCGTGTCGTGGGGTTTGCTTTCCTGAGTAATTGACCCGAGTATAGCACAAATCCCTATTGTTTTTGTCGGGTAAATGAACCGTGCGGTCGCGTTTTCGCCTGCTCCGTCACGCCGCGACGTGGTCCCCGCCGTGGGCGCCGAAGACCCGGTCCTTGAGCTTCGCCAGCTGGTCGCGCACACGGGCCGCCTGCTCGAATTCCAGGTTGCGCGCGTGCTCCAGCATGCGTTTTTCCAGCCGCTTGATCTCACGCGCGATGTCCTTCTCGGACATCTCCTCCAGCTCCGCATGGCGCGCGGCCTCCTGCTCCAGGCGCTGCGCCTCCTGCCCCGTCTTCTCGCTGTACACGCCGTCAATCAGGTCTCTCACCTGCTTGACAATGCTGCGCGGCGTGATCCCCATCGCCTCGTTGTGTGCGATCTGCTTGGCGCGCCGGCGTTCCGTCTCGTCGATGGCTTTCTTCATCGAGTCGGTGACGCGGTCGGCATACAGGATGGCCTTGCCGTGGAGGTTGCGCGCCGCGCGCCCGATGGTCTGGATCAGGCTGCGCTCGGCGCGCAGGAAGCCTTCCTTGTCGGCGTCGAGGATGGCGACCAGCGACACCTCGGGAATGTCCAGGCCCTCGCGCAGCAGGTTGATGCCCACGAGCACGTCGAACGCGCCCAGGCGCAGGTCGCGGATGATCTCCACGCGCTCCACGGTGTCGATGTCCGAGTGCAGGTAGCGCACCTTCACGCCGTTGTCGGCCAGGTAGTCGGTGAGCTGCTCGGCCATGCGCTTGGTCAGCGTGGTAATGAGTACACGCTGATTCTTTTCTGTGCGAATGCGTATTTCCTGCAGCACATCGTCCACCTGGTGCGTGGCCGGGCGCACTTCCACCTCGGGGTCCACCAGGCCCGTAGGCCGCACCACCTGGTCCACCACCTGGCCGGAGTGTTCCTTCTCGTAGTCCGCCGGCGTGGCCGAGACGAAGACCACCTGGCGCATGCGCCGCTCGAACTCCTCGAACTTCAGCGGCCGGTTGTCCAGCGCCGATGGCAGCCGGAAGCCGTATTCCACCAGCGTGGTCTTGCGTGAGCGGTCGCCGTTGTACATGGCCGAGAGCTGGCCGATCATCTGGTGGCTCTCGTCCAGGAACATGAGGGCGTCGGGCGGCAGGTAGTCGGTCAGCGTGGGCGGCGGGTCGCCCGGCTGCGCGCCCGAGAGGTGGCGCGTGTAGTTCTCGATGCCCTTGCAGTGCCCGACCTCGCTGAGCATCTCCAGGTCGAACCGCGTGCGCTGCTCCAGCCGCTGGGCCTCCACCAGCTTGCCCTCGCCCACGAAGCACTTCAGCCGCCCGTCCAGCTCCTGCTTGATGGTCTCCACGGCGGCCAGCACCTTGTCGCGCGGCGTCACGTAGTGGCTGCTGGGGTAGACGGTGAAGCGCGGCACCTTCTGCTGGATGCGGCCGGTGAGCGGGTCGAACAGCGAGAGCGTCTCGATCTCGTCGTCGAACAGCTCGATGCGGATCGCCAGTTCGCTGTGCTCCGAGGGGAACACGTCGATGGTGTCGCCGCGCACACGGAACGTGCCGCGCGCGAAGTCCTGCTCGTTGCGCGTGTACTGCATGCGTATGAGGCGCGCGATCACGTCGCGCTGCCCGATCTCGTCGCCCACGCGCATGATGAAGCGCATCTGCGTGTAGTCCTCCGGCGCGCCGATGCCGTAGATGGCCGACACGGTGGCCACGATCACCACGTCGCGCCGCTCCAGCACGCTCTTGGTGGCCGACAGGCGCATCTGCTCGATGTGCTCGTTGATGGCGCTGTCCTTCTCGATGAACAGGTCGCGCTGGGGCACATAGGCCTCGGGCTGGTAGTAGTCGTAATAGCTGACGAAATACTCCACGGCGTTCTTCGGGAAGAACTCGCGGAACTCGCTGTAGAGCTGCGCGGCCAGCGTCTTGTTGGGCGCGAACACGATGGCCGGGCGGCCCAGACGCGCGATCACGTTGGCCATGGTGAAGGTCTTGCCCGAGCCGGTCACGCCCAGCAGGGTCTGGAACACCTCGCCATCGCGCACGCCCTCCACCAGCTTGTCGATGGCCTCGGGCTGGTCGCCCGCCGGCGGATACGGCTGGAACAGCTGGAACGGCGAATCGGGAAACTGGACGAACTGCCCGGCGGCGGGCTCGGTGGCGACTTCATGCATGGCGGCGGTCAACGGCACGCGGGGGCGGCCGTTAAAATTGCGGGTTGACCCGAAAGACTACCGTAGCTGGGGTCACGCCGTCCGATTTCTACCCTCCCAAGGACTTTCCATGTCTCTGTTCACCGCCGTCGAAATGGCCCCCCGCGACCCGATCCTGGGTCTGAACGAACAATTCGCCGCAGATGCCAACCCCAACAAGGTCAACCTGGGCGTGGGCGTGTATTTCGACGACAACGGCAAGCTCCCCCTGCTGCAATGCGTGCAGGCCGCCGAGAAGGCCATGATGGACAAGCCCGCCGCCCGCGGCTACCTGCCCATCGACGGCATCGCCGCCTATGACAACGCCGTCAAGGCCCTGGTGTTCGGCGCCGGCTCCGACGTGGTCAAGGCAGGCCGCGTGGCCACCGTGCA
Source organism: Acidovorax sp. MR-S7 (assembly GCF_000400995.2). GTDB lineage: Bacteria > Pseudomonadota > Gammaproteobacteria > Burkholderiales > Burkholderiaceae_C > MR-S7. Next base: position 11,213 of record NZ_DF238948.1, read on the forward strand.
GGCCATCGGCGGCACGGGCGGCCTGAAGATCGGCGCGGACTTCCTCAAGAAGATCAGCCCCAGCGCCAAGGTGCTCATCTCCGACCCGAGCTGGGAAAACCACCGCGCCATCTTCACCAACGCCGGCTTCGAGGTCGGCAGCTACCGCTACTACGACGCGGCCACCCGCTCGGTGGACTTCGACGGCATGCTGGCCGACCTGAACGCCGCCGCGCCCGGCACCATCGCCGTGCTGCACGCCTGCTGCCACAACCCCACGGGCTACGACATCACCGCCGCGCAGTGGGACCAGGTGATCGAGGCGGTCAAGGCCCGCGGCCTCGTGGCCTTCCTCGACATGGCCTACCAGGGCTTCGGCCACGGCATCCAGGAGGACGGCGCCGTCATCGGCAAATTCGTCGCCGCCGGCCTGAACATCTTTGTCTCCACCTCGTTTTCTAAGAGCTTCAGCCTGTACGGCGAGCGCGTGGGCGCCCTCTCGGTGGTCGCCAACGACAAGGACGAAGCCGCGCGCGTGCTGAGCCAGCTCAAGATCGTCATCCGCACCAACTACTCGAACCCGCCCACGCACGGCGGCGCCGTGGTGGCCGCCGTGCTGAACGACCCCGCGCTGCGCGCCCAGTGGGAGAAGGAACTGGGCGAGATGCGCGTGCGCATCAAGGCAATGCGCCAGAAGCTGGTCGATGGCCTCAAGGCCGCCGGCGTGCAGCAGGACATGTCCTTCATCACCACGCAGATCGGCATGTTCAGCTACTCGGGCCTGTCCAAGGACCAGATGGTGCGCCTGCGCAGCGAGTTCGGCGTCTACGGCACCGACACGGGCCGCATGTGCGTGGCCGCCCTGAACAGCAAGAACATCGACTACGTCTGCCAGGCCATTGCCAAGGTCATCTGACGACGGCGCGGCGCTGCGGCGCCGCTTCGTGGGCGAAGCGCTCCAGAACCCGTACAACGCGGCCATTCTGGAGCGCTTGCCGCTTCTGGGCCTGCCCGATGCCTGGCTGGTGGCGGGCTGCTTGTTCCAGACCGTGTGGAACCTGCGCTCGGGCTTCGCGCCCACGGCGCACATCAAGGACTACGACCTGTTCTATTTCGACGCGGCCGACCTGTCCGCGCAGGCGGAGCAGGCCGTGCAGGCCCGGGTCAGCGCGCTCGTCGCCGATCTGCCCATCACCGTCGAAGCCAAGAACCAGGCGCGCGTGCACCTCTGGTACGAGGACTGGTGCGGCCACCCCTATGGCGCGCTGCGTTCGTCGCGCGAGGGCATCGAGCGCTTCCTGATCCCCTGCACCTGCGTGGGCCTGCAGCCCGCCCTCGGGCAGCAGAGCCCCGTGCTGCATGCGCCCAACGGGCTGGAGGAGCTGTACGCGGGCCTGCTGCGGCCCAACCCGCTGTGCCCGCACCTGCCGCTGTTCCAGGCCAAGGCGCGAAGCTACCGGGACCGGTGGCACTGGCTCGGCATCCGGCAACCTGCGGCCACGGCGGAATAAGCATGTTTTTAGCCTCCAGCGCTTATCTAGCAAGCGCTGGCAGCTATCAACTCCAGAGCATCGACCGCATCGAGATCGACGCGCCCTGGAACCCCGTGTTGAAGAAGCGCACCGCCTCGCCCGGCTCCACGGCGCCCGCGGCATACAGCAGCGGCAGGAAATGCTCGTGCGTGGGGTGCGCGAGCTGCGCCATCGGCCCCCACTGCTGGAACTGCGCCAGCCCTTCCAGCCGGCCGCTCTGCACCTGGTCCACCACCCGCAGGTCGAACGCGTTGGCCCATTCGTAGGCCGCGTTGATGCCCGTGCCGGGGCGCATGGCGTGCAGGTTATGCACCACGTTGCCGCTGGCCACGATGAGCACGCCGCGCTCGCGCAGCGGCCGCAGCTGCCGGCCCAGCGCCCAGTGCTCGGAGGGCGGGCGGGCGTAGTCCATGCTGAGCTGCAGCACCGGGATGTCCGCCGCCGGGAACAAGGGCTGGAGGATGCCCCAGGCGCCATGGTCCAGCCCCCACTCCGCTTCGTCCACGCCCAGCGGCCTACCAGTCGCGGGCGAGCGCAGTTCGGCGGCCAGCGCCCGCGCCACGGCGGGCGCGCCCGGCGCGGCGTATTGCTGCTCGAACAGCTCGCGCGGGAAGCCGCCGAAGTCGTGGATGGTGCGCGGCGCGGCCATGCCCGTCAGAAACCAGCCGCCGCGCGTCAGCCAGTGGGCCGACACGCACAGGATGAGCTGCGGCCGCGCGCGCGCCAGCAGCTCCGCGCCCAGGTCCTGCCAGGTGCGGCGCCAGGCGTTGTCCTCGATCGCGTTCATCGGGCTGCCGTGGCCCAGAAACAGCACAGGCATGCGCGGCGAGGGGCCGAGCGCCTCCAGCACGGAAGAAGTCATGGAATTTCCTGAAACAATGCCCGCCATTGTGTTTCCAAGCCGCCCGCCATGCTCCAACCCCTCGCCCACACCCGCATCCTCAGCCTGGCCTTGAACCTGCCCGGCCCCGCCGCCCTGCTGCGCTGCCGCCGCATGGGCGCCGACTGCACCAAGCTGGAGCCGCCCGCCCCGGCAGGCCACGCCAGCGCCGACCCCATGGCGCTCTACAGCCCAGGCGCCTACGCCGCGCTGCACGAAGGCATCCGCGTGCTGCAGGCCCACCTGAAGACCGCCGAGGGCCAGGCCGCGCTGCAGGCCGAACTGGAGCGCGCGGACGTGCTGCTCACGTCCTTCCGCCCCTCGGCCCTCGCCAAGCTCGGGCTGGCCTGGGAAGCACTGCACGCGCGCTACCCGCGCCTGTCGCTGGTGCGCATCGTGGGCACGGCGGGCGCGCGCGCCGAGGAGCCGGGGCACGACCTGACCTACCTGGCCGACGCGGGCCTGGTCACCGGCACCGCCATGCCTCCCACCCTCTACGCCGACATGGCCGGCGCCCTGATGGCCAGCGAAGCCGTGCTGCAGGCGCAACTGGCCCGCGCCGCCACCGGCCTGGGCCAATGCGTGGAGATCGCCCTGGCCGACGCCGCCGCCTGGCTGGCCCAGCCGCGCGGCTGGGGCCTTACGGTGCCTGCCGGCGACGTGGGCGGCGCCCACGCGGGCTACCGCGTCTATGCCTGCGCCGATGGCCGCGTGGCCGTCGCGGCGCTGGAGCCGCATTTCGCCGCCCGCCTGTGCGAAGCCGCCGGCCTGTCGCCCGCCGCCGACCCGCGCGCCGCCGCCACGCACGCGGCCATTGCCGCCTTCGTGCGCGGCCACAGCCGCGCGGCGCTGGATGCGCTGGCGCAGGAGCGGGACATTCCGCTGCATACGCTGGCAAGCGATTGAAGGGCCCCTCGCGCACACGGGAACGCAGCCGCCCCGCCCAGCTCCGCGCGTCCTGGCAGCGGCCCTGGAATGGCGGCCCGATATGCTTCTGTTTTCGTAGCTGCCGGCGCTTTCTGGACAAGCGCTGGAGGCCGATTTGATTTCAATCAACGGCGCATGCAGCGCGGCACCGTCCGACACGGTTGTCGCTTTGTCCCCGACAGCCGTGCTGCCGCGGCTGCGGCTTCAATCGATGGGTATCCATAGAGATTTTGGAGCCCGCCATGAAGCCCTTCGCCCTCGATCCCAGCATGACCTCTGCCGCCGGAACGTTCTACCCCACGGGCTATGTGTTTGCCCTGTTCGCGGACGAGGCCGCCGCCCGCTCGGCCGGCCAGGCCCTGCAGGCGCAAGGCCGCGAAGACGTGGCCCACGCTGCGCCGGACGCCATCCTGCAGCACGTGGTGCGCACGCTGGGCAACGCCGACGAGCCACTGCCGTCGGTGGGCGCGGAGGGCGTGATCGTGCGTCGCATCGCAAAGCACGCGAGCCAGGGCGCGCATGCGCTGTTCCTGAAGGCGCAGGACGGCGACTCGCCCGAGAGCCTGGGCACGCTGCTGCAGTCCCTGGGGGCGGTGGCGGCGTTCTACTATCGCCGGCTGGTGATCGAGGACCTGATTCCCCAGCCGGTGTGAACGCGCGTCAGCGCCTGCGGCCCGGTGCCTTGCCGCCCGTGCCGGCCCTCGGCGGCAGGCCGGTGTGCTGGGTGAGCAGGCGGCCCGGCTGGGGAGTGCTGCTGCGGAAGCGCACGTCGTCCTTCGGCTCCTGTGGCTCCTCGGGGCGGCGGCGCAGCGCGACCGGCTTGCCGTCCTTGTTGATGGCGTAGCCCACGCCGCCACCGCCCTTCGCGGACGTGCTGTTCTTCCTGCGCGCGCTCTGGTAGCTACCGTCGACCATCGGCTGGAAGGTGGGGATCAGGTGGTGCTTGCCGTTGCCGATCAGGTCGGCGCGGCCCATGCTCTTGAGCGCCTCGCGCAGCAGAGGCCAGTTGTTCGGGTCGTGGTAGCGCAGGAAGGCCTTGTGCAGGCGGCGGCGCTTCTCGCCGCGCACGATGTCCACGCTTTCCTGCGCCTCGTCGCGCATCCGGCGGCGCACGCGGGTGAGCGTGTTGCGGCCCGTGTGGTACATGGCCGTGGCCGTGGCCATGGGGCTGGGGTAGAAGGTCTGCACCTGGTCGGCGCGAAAGCCGTTCTTCTTGAGCCACAGGGCCAGGTGCATCATGTCCTCGTCGCTGGTGCCCGGGTGCGCGGCGATGAAGTACGGGATCAGGAACTGCTTCTTGCCCGCCTCTTCGCTGAACTTCTCGAACAGCTGCTTGAAGCGGTCGTAGTTGCCGATGCCCGGCTTCATCATCTTCGACAGCGGCCCCTCTTCCGTGTGCTCGGGCGCGATCTTGAGGTAGCCGCCCACGTGGTGCTGCACCAGCTCCTTCACGTATTCGGGCGACTGCACCGCCAGGTCGTAGCGCAGGCCCGAGCCGATCAGGATCTTCTTGATGCCCTTGAGGGCCCGCGCGCGGCGGTAGATGCGGATCAGCGGGCCGTGGTCGGTGGTCAGGTTCTGGCAGATGCCGGGGAACACGCAGCTGGGCTTGCGGCAGGCGGCCTCGATCTCGGGGCTGCGGCAGCCCAGGCGGTACATGTTGGCCGTGGGACCGCCCAGGTCGGAGATGGTGCCGGTGAAGCCGGCCACCTTGTCGCGGATGTCCTCCACCTCCTGCAGGATGGAGGCCTCCGAGCGGCTCTGGATGATGCGCCCCTCGTGCTCGGTGATGGAGCAGAAGGTGCAGCCGCCGAAGCACCCGCGCATGATGTTGATCGAGGCGCGGATCATCTCCCACGCGGGGATCTTGGTGGCGCCGTCGTGGCTGCCGGTCTCGTCGGCGTACTGCCGGTGCGGGCTGCGCGCATACGGCAGGCCGAAGACCCAGTCCATCTCCGCCGTGGTCAGGGGGATGGGCGGCGGGTTCAGCCACACGTCGCGCGCCGTCGCGCCCTCGCCATGGGCCTGCACCAGCGCGCGGGCGTTGCCGGGGTTGGTCTCCAGGTGCAGCACGCGGTTGGCGTGGGCGTAGAGCACCGGGTCGCTCTTGACCTGCTCGTAGCTGGGCAGGCGGATCACGGTCCGCTCGCGCGGCGGCTGCGCGCCCCTGGCGCGCGCGGGGGGCAGGAACTGCACCACCTTTTCAATGCCATTTTGGCCTGTAGCGCTTGTCTGGCAAGCGCTGGCAGCTCCCGAATCAGGAGCATCCTCCTTGGCGCAGCCCTGCCCCTGGGCGGCGGCCTGCTCGCTGGTGGTCATGTAGGGGTTCACGGGCGGGGCCAGCGGACCGGGCTCGTCCACGCTGGTGGAGTCGATCTCGAACCAGTCGCCGCCCGAAGCGCGGCGCACGAAGGCCGTGCCGCGCACATCGGTGATCTGCTCGATGGGCTCGCGTGCGGCAATGCGGTGGGCCACCTCGACCAGCGCGCGCTCGGCGTTGCCGTACAGCAGCAGGTCGCACTTGCTGTCCACCACGATGGAGCGGCGCACCTTGTCGCTCCAGTAGTCGTAGTGCGCGATGCGGCGCAGACTCCCCTCGATGCCGCCCAGGACGATGGGCACGTCCTTGTAGGCCTCGCGGCAGCGCTGGCTGTAGACGATGGCCGCTCGGTCGGGGCGCTTGCCGCCCACGTCGCCGGGGGTGTAGGCGTCGTCGCTGCGGATCTTCCGGTCGGCCGTGTACCGGTTGATCATCGAGTCCATGTTGCCCGCCGTCACGCCCCAGAACAGGTTCGGCCTGCCCAGCGCCTGGAAGGCCTCGCTGCTGTGCCAGCCGGGCTGCGCGATGATGCCCACGCGAAAGCCCTGCGCCTCCAGCACGCGGCCGATCACGGCCATGCCGAAGCTGGGGTGGTCCACGTAGGCGTCGCCCGTCACCAGCACGATGTCGCAGCTGTCCCAGCCTAGCTGGTCCATCTCTGCCCGGCTCATCGGCAGGAAGGGGGCCGTGCCGAAGCGCTTGGCCCAGTACGGGCGGTAGCTCGCGAGGGGCTTGGCGTCTCGCGGGAAGAAGGAAACGTCTACGAGGGCGTTCATCGGCGGGCTTTCATGGGGGCCGGGCATTTTAGGTGCCCGGCCTTGCCCTTGCACGCCGAAGGGCGCAAGCCCTTACTTGGCCAGCGTCAGCGTGCCCTTCATGATGCCGGCGTGGCCGGGGAAGGAGCAGAAGTAGCTGTAGGACTCGCCGGCCTTGAGCGCGCTGGTGGCGAAGCTCACCGAATCGGTCTCGCCGCCGCCGATCAGCTTGGTGTGCGCCAGCACGCGCGCGTCGCCCGCCTTCACGTAGTCCTTGGCGGCGCCGGCGGCAATGCCGTCGGTCACGGTGCCCTGCATGTCGGCAGTCTTGGTCAGCACCCAGTTGTGGCCCATGGCGGCCTTGGGCAGCTTGCCCACGTGCTTGAGCTTGACGGTGAACTGCTTGCAGCTGGCAGGCACGCTGATCGCCTGCTTGTTGAACTGCATCGCGTCGTTGCCTTCGATCTCCACCGCGCAGTCGGCGGCCCATGCGGGCGCCGTTGCGGACAGGGCCAGCGCCAGCGCGAGAGGCTTCCAGTATCGGGTCATGTGCTTTTCTCCTTCGTAAAAAACGGGCTCAATAGATGAGAACGACTATCAATCATAGGCGTTCCTGGCGCGCACCCTGTTGATGCATGTCAATTCCGCAAACAGGTGTGCCGGGCGGGTCCGCGCTGGCCGGCCCGGCATTGGCGGTACAGTCCCCGCGTCATGCCGCAGACCCTCCTGGCGCCCACCCACAGCGAACTCGTCATCAAGAAAAGCCGCTTCATCGGCTGCGTGCAGCCCGTGGCAGACCGCGCCGGCGCCCAGGCCGTGGTGGCTGCGCTGTGGCAGCAGCACCCGGGCGCCGCGCACGTCTGCTGGGCCCTGCTGGCGGGCGGGCAGTCCGCCGCCGTGGACGACGGCGAGCCCAGCGGCACCGCCGGCCGGCCCATGCTGGACGTGCTGCGCCACCAGGAGCTGGAAGGCGTGCTGGCCACGGTGGTGCGCTACTTCGGCGGCGTGAAGCTGGGCGCGGGCGGCCTGGTGCGCGCCTATACCGACACCGTGGCCCAGGCGCTGCTCCAGGCCGAGAAGATCCCGCTGCAGCGCCAGAGCACCTTGCGCTGCAGCGTGCCCTACCCGCTGGAAGGCCTGCTGCGCCGCGAAATCGAGGCCGCGGGCGCGCAGCTGCTCGACGTGTCCCACGGCACGCTGGTGGAGCTGCACCTGCGCCTGCCGCAGCCGCAGGCGGAAGGCTTCGTGGCACGGGTGAACGACCTGGGCCACGGGCGCGTGGCCTGGCTGCCGGACTGACTTCGGCCTGCAGGCCTACAGCCCGGCCGCCTGCCTGCGGCGACACTGCCCGGGTCGCCCGCCCAAGGGCTTTCTGCAAGGCCTGCCCATGCGTTCGGACCTCGACACCCTCATCATCGGCGCCGGCTCCGCCGGCCTGGCGGCGCTGCGCGAAGTGCGCAAGCGCACGCAGCGCTTCCTGCTGGTCAACGAAGGCCCCTGGGGCACGACCTGTGCGCGCGTGGGCTGCATGCCCTCCAAGATGCTGATCGAAGCAGCCAACGCCTTCCATGCGCGGCACACGTTCGACACGTTCGGCCTGCGCGGCGCGCAGGGGCTGTCTGCCGACATCGCGGCCGTGCTGGAGCGCGTGCGCGCGCTGCGCGACGACTTCGTGGCCGGCACGCTGCGCGCCAGCGACACGGGCGCGCACGCCCTGTCCGGCAGCGCGCGGCTGCTCGGCCCCGGGCGCGTGGACATCGACGGTCGCGTGCACGAGGCGCGCAGCATCATCGTCGCCACGGGCTCGCGCCCCATCGTGCCGCAGGAGTGGCTGGCGTTCGGCGACCGCATCCTGACCACCGACACGCTGTTCGAACAGCCCACGCTCGGCCCGCGCGTGGCCGTCGTCGGCCTGGGGCCGCTGGGCGTGGAGCTGGCGCAGGCCCTGGCGCGCCTGGGCCTGGAGGTGGCCGCGTTCGGCACCCGCGCCCAGGTGGCGGGGCTAGGCGACCCGGCGGTCAACGACGCCCTGCTCGCGCGGCTCAAGCAGGAATTCATCATCAGCGTGGACGGGGAGGTGCGCCTGCGCGAGGTAGCTGGCGGCATCGAGGTGTGCAACGACGCCGGCCCGGTGGTGGTGGACCAGGTGCTGGCCGCCATGGGCCGCCAGCCCAACCTGGAATGCCTGGGGCTGGAGACGCTCGGCGTGCCCCTGGACGCGCACGGCCTGCCGCCGATCGAGCCCTGCACCCTGCAGGTCGGCCACCTGCCGGTGTTCATCGCCGGCGACGCCGACCGCGACCGCCCGCTGCTGCACGAGGCCGCCGACGAGGGGCACATCGCGGGCATCAACGCCGTGCTGGCCGCGCAGGGCGAGCCGCCCCGGCGGTTCCGCCGGCGCACGCCGCTGTCCATCGTGTTCAGCCAGCCCAACGCGGCCGCCGTGGGGCTGCGCCACACGCAGCTCGAGGGACAGCCCCACCTGGTGGGCGAGGTGGACTTCGCGCGCCAGGGCCGCGCCCGCGTGGCCCAGCACAATTACGGCCTGATGCGCCTCTACGCCCAGGCCGGCACCGGCCGCCTGCTGGGCGCGGAGATGTGCGCGCCCGCGGGCGAACACCTCGCGCACCTGCTGGCGCTGGCGATCGACCGCGAGCTCACGGTGCACGAGCTGCTGCGCATGCCCATCTACCACCCCGTGCTGGAGGAAGGCCTGCGCACGGCGCTGCGCGACGCCGCCCGGCAGCTGGCGCCCGCGAGCGATTCCGACCTGTCGGACTGCGAGGCCTTCGGCTCCAGCGCGCTCGACTAGTCCTCAAGAAGAACGGCGAACTGCCGATACAAAGAATTGCCCCTGCGCTTTTCACAGGCCCACCCATGGACATCGCCCTGACCTCCTCCATCCTCCACGCCGCCACCGCGCAGACCCAGCGCGAGACGTCGGACGCCGTGCAGGTCGCCGTGCTCAAGAAGGCGATGCAGGCGCAGGCAGGCGCCGCCATGACGCTCCTGGAGGCCGTGCCGCAGCCGCCCGCCTCCACGCCGGCCGGCCCGCTGGGCCACCAGCTCGACACCTACGCCTGACGCGCGCCCGCGTCAACGCAGCCGCGCGGGCGAGAGCGCATCGCGCGTGATGCCCTCGTCCGCCAGGCGCGGCAGCAAAGGCTCCTCCAGCGCGAGCTGCCGCGCGAGCAGCGCCGCGCCCGCCGCGCTCTGGATGCCGTAGCCCCCCTGCGCCGCCAGCCAGAAGAAGCCGGGCACGTGGTTGTCCCAGCCGATCACCAGGTCGCCGTCGGCCACGAAGGAGCGCAGCCCTGCCCAGGCGTGGGACGGCCGCCGGATCGTGAAGGTGGTGACCTCCTCGATGCGGTGGATGCCCAGCGCCACGTCCAGCTCCTCCGGCACCACGTCGTGGGGCACCACCGGGTCCGCATTGGCGGGCGAGCCCAGGAGCTGCCCCGCGTCCGGCTTGAAGTAGTAGCCCTCGTCGATGCCGATGACGGCCGGCCAGCCGGTGGCGTCCATGCCCGCCGGCACGGGAAAGGTGAACGCGGTGCGCCGCCGCGGCTCCAGGCCGATGGGCGGCACGCCGGCCAGGCCGGCCACCGCATCGGCCCAGGCGCCGGCGGCATTGACCACGGCGCCGGCCGCCAGCGTCTCGCCGCCCGCCAGAGTGACGCGCCAGCCCTCTGCCTGCCGCTGCAGCCCCGTGACCTCCGCATGCGTGCGCACTTCGCCGCCGCGCTGGCGCAGGCCGCGCAGGTAGCCCTGGTGCAGGGTGTGCACGTCGATGTCGGCAGCGCCGGGCTCGCTCAGGCCGCCGCCCACGGCCTCGGGGCGCAGGCAGGGCAGCATGGCGAGCAGCTCCTCGCGCGCCAGCAGGCGCACCTGGGGGTTGCGCGGCAGCGCCTCGGCATGGGCGGCCGCCAGCAGGTCCATCTGGTCCGGCCCCGCCAGGAACACCACGCCGCGCGGCGTGAGGATGGGCGCGGTGCCGAATTCGGGCGGCGGCGCGTCGTAGAACGCCCGGCTGGCCCGCGTCAGCGCACGGATGCGGGGCGTGCCGTAGGTGGCCGAGTACAGTGCCGCCGAGCGCCCGGTGGTGTGGTAGCCGGGCTGCGCCTCGCGCTCCAGCAGCAGCACGCGGCGGTGCGCGGCCAGTTCCCAGCCAATGGAGGCGCCGGCGATGCCCGCGCCGATGACGATGAAATCGCAGGGTTGCATGGGGCGAGGATACGGCCCCGTTCAGGCCAGCATGCGGCCCCGCTGCACGAAGCGCTCATATTCCACGGGGGGAACGAACAGCCCCCCGGTCGTCCAGACCAGGTGCGTGGCCTGCGGCAGGTGCTCCAGCAGCCCGTGCGCGGCCAGCCAGTCCCGGCCGGCAGAGGTGCCCGCGAGCATCTCCGGGCCGCTGAACCCCGCGGCGGCCGAGGGCTCGATGCGCTCGCCCGTGGTGTCCAGCACCTGCACGAGGTGGCGAAACAGCGTGTCGTCGCGCACCGTGAAGGCGCCCGACAGCAACGGCGCCATCAGCTCGGCGGCGGGCAGCGACGCGCGCGGCACGGCCAGGCCGTCGGCCTCGGTGCGGTTGGTGAGGCCCAGGTCGTAGACCGAAGGGTGTTCGCCCGGCCCGGCCAGCATCTGCACCAGGAAACAGGGCGACTGCACGGGCTCTGCGAAGAAGCAGTGCACATGCGGGCCCAGCGCGTGCCGCAGCCCGAAGGTGATGCCCGCGGGCGCGCCGCCCACCCCGCAGGGCAGGTAGACGAACAGCGGGTGCCGCGCATCCACCGCGATGCCCTCCTGCGCCAGCTGCCGCTGCAGATGCGGCGCCGCGGCGCTGTAGCCCAGCAGCAGGGACAGCGAGCGCTCGTCGTCGACGAAGTGGCACAGCGGGTCCTGCGCGGCCTGCGCGCGGCCGGCCGCCACGGCGCCCTCGTAGTCGCCCGCATGCTCCACTACCTGCACGCCGCGCTGGCGCAGGCGCTCCTTCTTCCACTCCTTGGCGTCGGCCGACATGTGCACCACGGCGCGAAAGCCCAGCTTTGATGCCGCCACGCCGATGGCGAGGCCCAGGTTGCCGGTGGAGCCCACCGCCACCGTGTAGCGCCCGAACAGCGCCCGCGCCTGCGCGCCGGCCAGGGCCAGGTAGTCCTGCGGGCCGGCCTGCGCGGGCAGCAGGCCCTGCCGCAGCGCCAGGCCCTCGGCGAACTCCAGCACCTCGTGGATGCCGCCGCGCGCCTTGATCGACCCGGCCACGGGCAGCCAGTGGTCCGCCTTGATCCACAGGCGGCCTTGCCCGGGCGCCAGCCCCGCCGCGGTGTGCAACGCATCGGCCGCCAGCAGCGGCGACTCGACCGCGCCGCCGCAGGCCTGCAGCTCAGGAAACACCTGCGCCAGCACGGGGGCGAACCGCGCGAAGCGCGCCGCGGCCGCCTGGGTGTCTTCCAGGCGCAGGTGCGCCCCCGCCACGGGCTGGGCCGCAGCCACGGCGTGCTGCCGCCGCGGGTTCAGCCACAGGCAGGGCTCGGCTCGGCGCAATGCGCGGCGGACGGTGTCGGAGCGGGTGTCGGAAGGCTGCATGCGGGCCATTGTGACGGATGCTTTCCGTACCACAAAAGCCACTCTTGAATATCTTTTAAACAAAAAAGAGTATAAAAGCGATCATGCAACACGATCTGATCTCCTCCCTGGCCGACGCCCGCAAGGCCCGCCGCATGACGCAGGCCGATCTGGCCGCGCAGGCCGGCCTGTCGCGCATGGCCGTGCAGCGCACGGAAACCGGCGACGTGGACCCGCGCTTTTCCACCCTGGCCGAGATGGCCCGCGTGCTGGGCATGGAACTGATCGCCGTGCCCAGCGCGCTGCGCCCCGCACTGCAGGCCTTCATCCAGTCCGGCGGCAGGTTCCTGGCCCAGCCGCCGGGGGCCGACGCCCCGCCCTCGGTGGTGGATAGCCTGGGGCGCTGACCCGTGTCCACCGCCATCCGCTACCTGCGCCTGTACCTGCACCGGCCCGCGGCGCAGGGCGGCGGACGGCGTGCCATCGGCTACCTCTCGCAGTACGGCGACATCCTGCGCGTGTCGTTCGACGAGGACTACATCGCCGACCCCGCGCGGCCCACGCTCTCGCTGAGCTACCAGGGCGCGAGCGACGCGCAGACGCAGCAGATCCTGCGCTCGGCCCGCGACGCGCGCCTGGTGCGCACCGACGGGCGCTGGCCCGTGTACTTCCAGAACCTGCTGCCCGAGGGCCACAACCGCGAGCGCCTGGCGCGCGAGCGCGGCTGCGCGAGCGACGACGAGTTCGAGCTGCTGGCCGCCGCCGGCCACGACCTGATGGGCGCGCTGGAGGTCGAGCCCCTGCCCCCGCAGGAGGGCGTGCCCGACGTGGTGCGCCACTGGCACACCACCCAGGGGCTGGACGTGCTGGAGCCCGGCTTCGTCGAATACCCGGTGGAGGACGCCGCCTCCCTGCCCGGCGTGGTGACCAAGTTCAGCGCCGTGCACGACGGCCGCCGCTACCTGGTCAAGCGCCGGGGCGCGGCCGGCAGCGTGATCCTCAAGCTGCCCACCACGGCCCACCCCGACCTCGTGGCCAACGAATTCGCCTGCTACCGCCTCGCGGGCAGCCTGGGGCTGGACTGCGCGCAGGCGCGCGTCATCACCCGCGCCGAGGCCGAGCTGCCCGAGGCCGTGCCGTTCGGCGAGATCCTGGCCGTGCAGCGCTTCGACCACCTGCCGGACGGCTCGCGCGTGCACATGGAGGAGTTCAACCAGGCCCTGGGCTACGCGCCGCGCCAGAAATACGGCAAGGGCCTGCTGCAGGACTGGGCGACCATGCTGCGCGTGGTCGACCGCCTGAGCGCGCGGCCCGTGCAGGACACGCGCGAATTCCTCGCGCGCATGGCGGCCTTCGTCCTCATGGGCAACACCGATGCGCACCTCAAGAACTGGGCGCTGGTCTACCCGGATGGGCGCACGCCGCGCCTGGCGCCGCTGTACGACCCCGTCTGCGTGGCGGCTTTCTTCGAGGGCGCGCCGGAGCACCAGTACGCGGTGAACCGCGCCATCGACCGCAGCATGCAGGCGCTGGACTGGGACGGCCTGCAGGCCCTCATCCAGGCCGCCGGGCTGCTGCGCGCACCCCGCCACCTGGCCCTGCTGCGCGACCTCGTGCGCCGCGCGCAGGCCGACTGGCCGGCGCTGCTGGCGGATGCGCCCGAGGCCATGCAGCGCACCGTGCAGGCGCGGCTGGCCGGCGGCGTGGCGTTGGCGCGCGCGTGACACCGGGCCCCGCACAGCCGGGCCCGAAAGGCCGATAGTCGGGCCCTCGTCCACGAACCACGGAGAAACGATGCCCTCTTCACAACGCCGGCGCGTACTGCGCCTGGGCCTGGGCGGTGCGGCTGCCACGGCGGGTCTGGCCGCCACGGGGTGCGGCCCGGCCCAGGCCGTGGACCGCGCCCTGCGGTGGTCCTCGCTGTCCGAGGCGCAGGCCGAGGTGCTGCGCCTGGCGCGGGCGCCGCAGCGCGTGTCCTCCGCCCGGTGGGACTGGGCCGGCACGCTGGTGCACTGCGCGCAGAGCATCGAATACTCCATGGCGGGCTACCCCCAGCCCAGGTCCGCGCTGTTCCGGCGCACCGTGGGGCCCGCCGCGCTGGCGGTCTTCGCCTGGCGCGGGCGCATGGCGCACGACCTGGCCGAGCCCATTCCGGGCGCGCCCGCGCTGCCCGTCCAGAGCGACGCCGGCGCCGCGCTCGCGCGGCTGGAAGCCGCCATCGCCGCCTTCGGCCGGTGGGCGGGACCGCTGCAGCCCCACTTCGCCTATGGCACGCTCACCAGGGCCCAGTACGAGGCGGCGCACGCCATGCACCTGGCCGAGCACCTGTCGGAGTTCGACGCGCAGGCGCTGGCCTGAACGCTCCTCCATCGATAGCTGCCTGCGCTTGCTGGACAAGCGCTGGAGGCAATTTTGGCGATCAATGCCCGGTGGTCTTGGACAGCAGCTGGATCACCAGTACGCCGCCCACGATCATGGCCATGCCCGCAACGGCCGGCAGGTCCAGCTTCTGGCCATAGAGCAGCCAGCCCACCAACGAAATCAGCACGATGCCCAGGCCCGACCACACCGCATACACCACGCCCGTGGCCATGTGGTTCATCACCTTGGACACCAGGTAGAACGCCACGCAGTAGCCCAGCACCGCCAGCGCGCTGGGCGCCAGTCGCGTGAGCCCCTGCGAAGACTTGAGCGCCGAGGTGGCCACGACCTCCGCCACGATGGAGATGCCGAGCAGCACGTAGGGATGCATGGCGGCTCAGCCCCCGACGCAGGCCAGCCGCTGCTCGCCCAGCCCCGTGGCTCCCAGGCGCATCACATCGCCCGCGCGCAGGAAGCGCGGCGCGGGCTTGCAGCCCAGCCCCACGCCCGCCGGCGTGCCGGTGAGCACCAGGTCGCCCGGCTCCAGCGTCATGAAGCGGCTGATGTAGGCCAGCACCGTGGGCACGCCGAAGATGAAGTTGCGCGTGCTGCCGTCCTGCATGCGCTCGCCGTTCACCTCCAGCCACAGGGCGACGGCGTGCGGGTCGGGCACCTCGTCGGCCGTCGCCAGCCAGGGGCCCACGGGGGCGAAGCTGTCGCAGCTCTTGCCCTTGTCCCACTGGCCGCCGCGCTCCATCTGGTAGCTGCGCTCGGACACATCGTTGGCGAGCACGTAGCCCGCCACGTGGGCCAGCGCATCGGCCTCCTGCACATGCCGCATGCGCGTGCCGATCACGATGCCCAGCTCCACCTCCCAGTCGGTCTTGAGCGCGCCGGGCGGGATGCGCACCGCATCCGTGGGGCCGCACAGCGCGCTGGTGGCCTTCATGAACAGCACGGGCTCGGCGGGCGCGGGCAGGCCGGCCTCGGCCGCGTGGTCGGCGTAGTTCAGGCCCACGCAGACGATCTTGCCCACGCCGCCCACCGGGCAGCCCAGGCGCGGCGCGCCTTCCACGGCCGGCAGGCGCGCGAGGTCCAGCGCGGCCAGGGCCGCGAGCGTGCGCGGCGCGAGCTGCGCGGGGCCGATGTCGGGCAGCAGCATCGACAGGTCGCGCAGCACGCCCTGCGCATCGATCGCGCCGGCGCGCTCGGCGCCGGGCTGTCCGTAGCGGACGAGTTTCATGTGTGTCCTCCTGCGGGCAAAGCGCCGAGTGTAGTAACCCGCTAACACCCGCGCCGCAGTCAGCGCCGCAAGAATGACCAGCCATCAGCAACCACCGACAAGGAGACAAGCATGGCTGGCAAGAAAATCCTCATGGTCTGCGGCGACTATTGCGAAGACTACGAAACCATGGTGCCCTTCCAGGCGCTGCAGGCCGTGGGCCACACGGTGCATGCCGTGTGCCCCGACAAGAAGGCCGGTGACCACATCAAGACGGCCATCCACGATTTCGAGGGCGCGCAGACCTACAGCGAGAAGCCCGGGCACAACTTCACGCTGAACGCGAGCTTCCAGGACGTGAAGCCCGAGCAGTACGACGCCCTGGTCATCCCCGGCGGACGCGGCCCCGAGTACCTGCGCAACAACGCGGCGGTGTGCGCCGCCGTGCGCCACTTCTTCGACGCGGGCAAGCCCGTGGCGGCCGTCTGCCACGGCGCGCAGCTGCTGGCCGGCGCGGGCGTGCTCAAGGGCCGCACCTGCTCGGCCTACCCCGCCTGCCGCGCCGAGGTGGAGCTGGCCGGCGGCACCTATGCCGACATCGCGGTGGACCAGGCGCACACCGAGGGCAACCTGGTTTCCGCCCCCGCCTGGCCCGCGCACCCGGCCTGGATCGCCCAATTCCTCGCCCTGCTGGGCACGCGCATCACGCACTGAGCACAATGTGCGTCGGCGCCCGTTCCTGCGGGGCGCGAGGAGACAAAGCATGTGCGAGGTGTTCATCAGCGCAGATCCGCGCCTGTACGAGAGCCGGGCGCGGTCGGTGCGGCTGCACGGCGTGGCCACCAGCATCCGGCTGGAGAACCTGTTCTGGCAGGTGCTGGAGGAAATCGCCGCGCGCGACGGCATGACCGTGCCGCAGCTGTGCGCGCGGCTGCACGACGAGCTGGAGCACGAGCGCGGCGGGGTGGACAACTTCGCCTCGTTCCTGCGCGTGTGCTGCGGCCGCTACCTCGCGCTGCAGCTCTCGGGCGGTATCCCGCGCGACCGCAGCGTGCCCATCCGCAGCCTGGACGCGCGCAGCGTGCTCGCCACCGAGCCGCGGCACGCGCCCGCCGCGATGGCCTGACCCATCTGTTTCACGCATGCCCGCATCGCGCGCAGCGATGGCTGGCGCGCGGCGGGCTGCCCGTTTCGGCCGTACCATCGGGCGCCCACAGACCAATCCGACCCGCATGCCCGAGCCCCAGCCCCCCTCCCCCGCCACCGAGGAGCGGCCCCGGCCGCGCAGCACCGGCGACCTGTTCTGGTCGTTCACCTGGCTAGCCCTGCAGGGCTTCGGCGGCGTGCTGGCCGTGGTGCAGCGCGAGCTGGTCGAGAAGAAGCGCTGGATGACGAACGAGGAGTTCGTCGAGGACTGGGCCGTGGCGCAGATCATGCCCGGCCCCAACGTGGTCAACCTCTCGGTGATGATCGGCGACCGCTACTTCGGCCTGCGCGGCGCGGTGGCCGCGCTGGCGGGCATGCTCACCTTCCCCCTGCTGCTGGTGCTGGTGCTGGCCATCACCTATGCCCAGTTCGCCAGCCACCCGGCCGTGGCCGGCGCGCTGCGCGGCATGGGCGCGGTGGCGGCGGGTCTGGTGGCTGGCGTGGGCCTCAAGCTGTCGATGGCGCTGCGCCGCCACCCGCTGGGCGCGGTCGGCTGCGTGCTGGTGGCGGCACTCACCTTCGGCGGCATGGCGCTGCTGCGGCTGCCGCTGGCCTGGGTGCTGCCGGTGCTCGGCGGCACGGCCTGCGCGCTCACCTGGCGGAAGATTCCCGCATGAACGCCATCGCGCTGCAGCCGCTCGACTGGCTCAACCTCTTCCTCTACTACATCTCGCTGTCGCTGCTGGCCGTGGGCGGCGCCATCGCGGCGGCGCCCGACATGCACCGCTTCCTGGTCGAGCGCCAGGGCTGGCTGACCGACGTGCAGTTCAACGCCTCGATCGCCATCGCCCAGGCCGCGCCGGGCCCCAACGTGCTGTTCATCGCGCTGCTGGGCTGGAACGTGGGCCTCAACGCCGGGGGCGCCGGCGCCATCGGGTGGGCCAGCGGCGCGCTCGGCGTGCTGCTGTGCATGGTGGGCGTGATGCTGCCCAGCACCACCCTCACCTGGCTGGCCACGCGCTGGGGCCACCGCAACCGCGACCGGCGCGGCGTGCGCGCCTTCAAGCAGGGCATGGCGCCCGTGGTGATCGGCCTGCTGCTGGCCACGGCCTGGATCCTGGGCAGCGCGCACGGCAACCCGGCCACCGATTGGTCGCTGTGGCTGCTCACCGCGGCCACCATGGTGCTGGTGTGGCGCACGCGCCTGCACCTGCTGTGGCTGCTGGGCGCGGGGGCGCTGCTGGGTGCGCTGGGCTGGGTTTAACGCTTCAGCGCCGCCAACGGCTCCAGGGGCATGCCCTGCAGGGCAGCCTTCAGATCCGGCATGGGCATATGGCCATTGGACTCCAGCAGCACGCCGTTGGACAACAACATGGCAAAGCTCGACTGGCTGCCATCCTTGCGGTATTCCTCTTTGTGGAACACGCCATCCTTCTTGTACACACGCTCGACCTCCTCGGCCGTTTCGCGGTCCACCATGCTGCGCGACCATGAGGCCATGCCCATGGCCAGCATGGGCACGGCACCGATGTCGAGCATGCGCACCTCGATCATCCGCTCTCCTTCGGAGAACTGAGCGGTAACGCTGCTGAACTGCATGCCCGCCATGCCTTCGGTGCGCACGTCCACCGACGTGCGCGGCATGCCAGCCAACGTGGCGGGCATCAGGCCCTTCAAGGTGTCCGCGGGAATGGGATCGCCGCCCTGCCCACCCAGCGCTGCGCTCAGCGCCTCGCCCATGGCCTTGCCCGCCTCTTGCGCATTGCCGCGCGCCTGGGCCTGCTCCATGCGGCGCGAGGCCGCCTCGGCCTTGGCAGAGTCGATCACGATCTTCGTGCCTGGCACACTGATCTTGGCGTTGCCTCCCTCCCCGCCGACTGGGCCGCCCAGCCCCGCGGCCCCTCGCGGCATGAGCAGCGCGGACGCAGCACCCACCACCATCCCCAACAGCACGGCGCAGCCCACCAGCGCCGCCGTGTAGCCCACGGCCTTCTCAGGTGGAACGCGCATCAGCACGGACGCACCCTGGTAAATCAGATACACGCTGTACAACGCCGCCACCAGTCCCAGCATCGCCAGCGACGGCAGCAGGCTGAACACGCCGCCCGCCATGCCCGCCGTGGCCCCGTAGGCCAGCAGCTTGAAGGCCGAAGGCACGTGCGCCTGCCCTTGGAACCTAGGCGCCAGGGCGCTCGCCACCAACGCCATGCCGTATACCAGCGCCAGCGTCAGCGCATAGCCCACTGCCATGCCCGCCAGCCCTTGCACGATGGGCACTCGCACCGTGACGCCGAACGCCCCCACTCCCACCAGGCTCTGGCCGATGAAGCCCGACACCGCCGGGATGGCGGCAAGGTAGATGAGATACGTTTTGTAGATGCGGGCAGTGCTGTCGTCCTCGCTGGCGATCACGGGCCAAGTGGTGCCAGGGCGCAGAAGGATGGCCTGCGCACGCTCCAACATGCCCAGAGCGGCGGCACTGCCTGGGGAAGAGGCTGCGGGGGTCATGAATATCTCCTCAGAAAAATATGAATCAAACAGGCCTCTGGCGCTTTCCAGACGTGCGCAAGCAGCTATCAAAAGAAGAGTTCACTCGCAAGCCGCTCCGCCTTCCTTGACGATCTGGCGCACACCTTTCTTCACGCCCACGGCGTTGCCCGGATGCGCCTCGCTGGGCGCGCTCAGGGCAGCCACGCCGTCCCAGCGGAAGCACATGGGCAAGGTGCGAAAGTTGCTGCCTATGGCCTCGAATGCCCAGGCGGTGCAGGCCTTGTCGTCGTTGCACAACTTCTGGCATGAGCGTGCATCAGAGTCCGCACCCATTTCCATCGGGTCGAATGTCTTGGGCGTGGCAGAGCGGCTGGCATGTCCGCCCGTCGCCCAGGTACCCATGTTCATGGCGAACTCAGGACCTTCGACGAACTTGCCGCAATCAGGCGGCGGCGCGGGAGGGACCGGTGCGGGAGCAGGCGCCTGGGCCACCTCGCGCAGCGCCTTGTTCAGCTCGCCCGCGTCCTTAGCGTCCAGGTAGCGCCCGCCAGTGCTGCTAGCAAGGCATTGCAACTGGGCCTTGGCCTGGGGGTTCTTGTCGATGTCGAAGCCCACCACGTGCGCAGTGAAGTCCACACCCAGCTTCTCCAGCTCCTTGCCCAGCGCGCAGGGGTCGGCGTGGCAGGTTTCCTCACCGTCGCTGACCAAAATGACGGTGGCCTTGCGCTCGCTGAACTTGAGCTGCTCCGCCGCCATGCGCACCGAGGCCGATATGGGCGTCATGCCCTTGGGCTGCAAGGCGTTCACCACCTGCTGAAAGCGGGCCTTGTCTAGGCTGCCCGGGGCCTTGAGCAGTTCGATGTCGGCGCAGTTGCCCTTGCTGCGGTGGCCATAGGCCATCAGCCCCAGTTGCTGGCTGGCAGGCCAGCTTTGCAGCATGTTGCCCACCGCCTCGCGGGCAATCTCGATCTTGGGCGTGCCGCCGATCTGCCCCCACATGGAGCCGGAGGCGTCAAGCACCAGCATGGACTGGCCGGGGCCTTGCGGGACGGCGGGCTGGGTCTTCGCCTGCGCGCCGATGGCGCAGGCCAGCACGGCTGCGGCGAGCGTGGATGCATTTTTGGTCATGGAAACATTCCTGGAACGGGATCGACTCGTCATGGCGTCATTGGTCGCGCAGCGGCACTTCGGTGAAGGCAAAGCGCCCGTTCACGCTGGGCAGCGTCTGGCCTTTGAGCTTTTTGGCCATGACACCGGGCCTCAAGTCCGCTGCAGAGAAGCTGCCGGACACGGCAAATACGTTGCCGCCCACTCGCTCGATCTTGTCGATGCTCACGGTGGCCGGTACTTTCTTGTCGGTGGTGAAGTCGTTGGAGAAGTCCTTGCCTTCGGGGTAGTAGGACACTTTGGCGTCCAGCACGGCCAGGCTTTTCTCGTCCAGCTGCATGTTCAGCGCCACACGCGGACCGTTAGCGGCCTTGGCGTCCAGCGTGAGCATGTAGCGCCGCACCACCTTCACGTGCCGCATGGACGAGTCGTACACCGTCTTGCCTGCGTACTGGTCGGCAATGGCCTGCACGTCGGCGGCACCCACGCCCCTGCCCGTGGCCGCCTTGGCGCGGGCATCGCCCTTTTGCACAGCGGCCTGTCCTTCGGCCGTCTGCAGGCGCGCAGCGGTCTGCTGGCCCAGGTTGTCGGGCAGCGTGGTGGCACGCGAGGTCATCTCCACCATGCCGCGCCCAGCGTCGGCATGGATGGTGCCCTGCACGCGCTGGGTGCTGCCGGGGGCCAGATTCTCCTGCGCGCCGGCGGGGCCGACCACGCCCAGAACCACGGCTGCGAAGAAAGATACGAAACCCAGACGAAGGCCAGTACGTTGTAAGGGGTTCATGGAAATTCCTCCCAAGGTTGAAACGCAGCTACTGCCGCACAAAGGTGAACGGCGTGCTGAGCGTGCAGGCCGAGGGAACGCTGACGCGCACGATGGAGTCGCCCTCCATGCGCGTAGGGCTGGTCACGCGGACGTCCCATTCCATGCGCATGGCGCTGCCGCCCGCACCGGTGAGCGTGCCGCGCCAGTGGTTGGGCGCAATGCGCTTCCACGCCACCTGCGGGCTGCGGATGATTTGCGAGGCGTTGAACGGGCGCGCAAAGGTGACGGGGCCGGACTGCGGCGCGGGCATTTGCTTGCTGACGGCCTCGGCCACGCCGGGCAGGCACTGGCCGCTGGCTCGGGGGCGGCTGCCGTGGGTGAATGTCCAGTGGCCGTCCTGCGGCTGGATTTCGCCGCCGGGCGCGGGGGCGGGCGGGCGCAGGTCGATTTCCGTGGGGCCGGGCTTGTTGACCTCTACCTCGATGCCCCCGCGTGGCTTGGCGGGTGGCGTGCCCGCAGGTTTGGCGACGGGCGCTTGCGCCACGGCGGGCGGTGCGAGCGGCTGCCTGCCGCGCACGACCTCGGCGGGGGCGAAGGCTTCTTCGGGCAAGGGGATCATCACCCGCGCCTCGTTCTGCGTCATGTTCGTGCAGCCGCTGCCGGTGGCGGCGCAGCGCCACAGGTCGTCCGGGAAATCACGGCTGGCGTCGATGAAGGCGCGCTCGGCCTCGTGCTGGCTGTCGAAGCCCAGCACCACGCGCGCCTCATCCGGCGGCAGCGCGCCGCTGCAATGCACGCCCGCCGCGCAGGCCAGCTGGTCGAGCGGCTGGGCGCTGGCAGCGCCGCACAAGGCCGCCGCGCCCGCCAGCAGATACCGGGTTGCCTTCATCATCGCTTGGCGGCGGGCTTTGCCACGGGCTTGAGCGTGCCGCAGTCGGCGGACAGGCGGCGGGCCTCGGTGTTCATGTCGATACGGCCATGCTCCTTGCTGGTCAGCGCCGCCTGGGTGGTGAAGTGCGTGGAGCTGTGCAGCGTGGTGGTGAAGTCGCCCTGGCTGGGCGGCTCCTTGCAGGTCAGGCGGCCCGTCCAGGTGTTGCCGCTGCGCTTGACCTGGGTGTAGGTGCAGTCCCCTTCGGTATGGCCCTCGCGGATGGGGTCTTGCTTCGCGTCCTCGGAGCCGATGCACAGGCGCAGCGCGCCGTCCGCGCCCATGCCCATGCCGTGGCCCGCCATCTGCTGCTCCATCATCTTGCGCGCCTCGGGCGGCAGGTTCTTCATCTGCTCGCGCATCTGCGCCATCTGAGCGGCCACGTCGGGCCGGCTGGGCATGCGCATGTCGTGCTTGAACTCCCACAGGCCGGGCTGGATGGTCTGGGCCTGGGCGGCAAAGCCGATGCAAGCGGCGGCGAGGGCCAGGGTTTTTTTCATGTTGAACGCTCTCTTTCGGTGATGGTTTTTATTGCGCGTCGCGCTCGATGCGCACGTGCCAGCGGATGTCGCCGCGCGTGCTGCTCAGGGTGCCCTGCACCGCCTCGCCAGCCTTGGGACGGCGCACGAAATGCAGGGTGAAGGGGTCGTCCGGGTCGGCGCTCACGGCCAACGGCGCGGTAAGCCCGCCGCCTTGCGTCTGCCGCGCATGGGCCGATTCGCCCGCCGCGCCCGCCCATTCGCAAGGCTCGCCCGCGGGGTCTTCGCACATGGCACGCCCTGCTGTCCATTGCAGCTCCAGCACGCGGCTGCCCTGCTCCTGAATGATGTGCAGGCGGGCCAGCTCGGCCCCGGCGCGGGTGCGCATGCGCGGGTCGTCCCGCGTCACGCGCCAGTTGCCTTGCCAGGGGCCGGGCGCTGTCTCCAGCGCGCGTTCTGCGGCGGTCTGGCCGTGGCCCGCGCCGGCGGCCAGTGCCGCCAGGGGCAGGCAGACGGCGGCCAGCAGCAGGCTGAGTCGGTGCGGCGGCATAGCGCTTGTGTGTTTCATGGGAGCGGATGGTGCCCAGGCCCGGCCTGCGCGGCCATATGCCGATCGGCCTATGCCCGTCGCGAGGGCCGCAGGCTA
The DNA here is from genome assembly GCF_000400995.2 of Acidovorax sp. MR-S7. GTDB lineage: Bacteria > Pseudomonadota > Gammaproteobacteria > Burkholderiales > Burkholderiaceae_C > MR-S7. The sequence goes on from NZ_DF238948.1 coordinate 34,316, forward strand.
TCCTTCGTTGCGTGAAAAATGTCACGACAAAAGGAGACCCTGCCTTGGACGCGCTCGACGGTTTCGCCCTGCTGCTGGTGGACGACCACCCCCTGTTCCGCGATGGCTTGGCGGCTGCGCTACGCCACCAGGCGCCGGGGCTGCGCGTACAGGCCGTGGGCTCGCCCGCCGAGGCGCTGGAACTTTTGATGAACGATGGCGAAGGCTTCGACCTGGTGCTGCTGGACTACCGCCTGCCCGGCACCGACGGCCTGCGCTGCGCTGCGCAGGTGATGGAGCGCCACCCCGGCCTGGGCGTGGGGCTGATGTCGGGCGCGGACGACCCCACGCTGGGCCGCCGCGCGCAGGACGCCGGGCTCGTGGCCTACCTGCCCAAGACGCTCGAAGTACCTGCCCTGCTCGCCCAACTGCGCCAGCTGGCCGAGGGCGAGCCCGCCTTTGCCGATGCCGCGCGGGCGCCCGATGCCGACCAGGCACCCACCGGCCCCTACGGCCTGACGGTTCGGCAGGTAGACGTGCTGCGCATGCTGGCCTCGGGTGGCAGCAACAAGGAAATTGCGCGCGAGATGGGCATCTCCCCCGGCACGGTGAAAAACCATCTGAACGCCATCTTCACCAAGATGGGTGCGGCCAACCGCACGCAGGCGGTGATGATGGCGCGCAGCGCGCTCGAACAAGATGCCGCAGGCTGAACCCGCACTGCCTCCAGCCGCGCAGCGCTGGCGCGAGCGTTTCATGCTGTCGGGCGACAGCATGTTCCCCCGCATTGGCGATGCAACGCAGCGCGCGCAACTGGAGGCGCGTACGCTGGCATTGCTGGCCGCGGGCATTCGCACTGCGCTCATCACGGCACTGATCGGCCCGGCACTCATCGCCTGGCTCACCGCGCCCACCATCGGCCTGGCCGCTGCCATCGGCCCGGCCGCGCTCCTCTACCTCATCACCATCGACCGCGTACTGTTCGCGCGCCGCGTGGCGCGCTACCTGGCTGCTCCGGGCCGTGCCAGCGCGCGGCCCTGGCTGAATGCGTTCACCTGGCGCACGGGCCTGTCGGCGCTGGTGGTGGCGCTGTGGGGCTATCCGGTGGTCACATCGGGCGACACCACCCTGGTCTTCATGATCCTGGCACTGGCCACCATCGTGTCGGCAAGCTCCATGGCGCAGTTTTGCTGCTGGCCGCCCGCCATGTGGGCATCATTCACTCCGATCCTGCTGGGCCTGGGCTTGCAGCTGCTGGTGTTCGGCGGCAGCCACGGCGCGTTCGGCGTGGCCTTCACGGTGCTGCTGTGGATCACATTGGGCATGGCCGGCCTGCGTTTTGCGCGCACGCTGCACAACGACATGTCCACCCGCCTGCTCAACGAGCAACTGGTGCACGAGCTGGATGTGAAGCGCCAGCAAGCTGAGGCGGCCAATGCCGCCAAGTCCCGCTTCTTCGCCGCTGCCAGCCACGACTTGCGCCAGCCATTGCAGGCCATGGGCCTGTACCTGAGCGTGCTGCAAGGCGACGGCCCCACCCTGGCCCGGATGGGCGAGTGCATGGACGCACTCGACCGCCTGCTGGCGCAGGTCATGGACCTGTCGCGCCTGGACAGCGGTCAGACCACTGCCCACCCCGAACCCCTGGCCCTGCAGCCGCTGCTGCAGCGGCTGGCCGACACCTACGAGGCCGCAGCGCGAAAAAAGGGCCTGCAACTGCGCGTGCACCCCACCACGGCCTGGGCGCAAAGCGACCCGGTGCTGCTGGAGCGGGTGCTGGCCAATCTGCTGACCAACGCCATCCGATACACCGAACGCGGTGGCGTGCTGCTGGGCGTGCGCCGCCAAGGCGCGGGGCTGCGCCTGTGCGTGGCGGACACGGGCATCGGCATCCCGCCCGAGGCGCATGAGGCCGTGTTCGAGGAGTTCGTGCAGTTGGACAACGCCGAGCGCAACCCTGAGCGCGGCCACGGCCTGGGACTGCCTACCGTGCGGCGCATCGCCGCGCTGCTGGACCACCCCGTGGGCTTGCACTCCTGCGTGGGGCGGGGCAGCGTCTTCACGCTGGACCTGCCCGCCGCCCAGCCCAGCGACGCGCCCGCACCCCGCACGCAACCAGCCGCCGCGGGGCGCCTGCAAGGGCGCGTGCTGGTGGTGGAGGACAACGCCTTGGCGCGCGACGCGCTGGTGGTGCTATTGGGCGGCTGGGGCCTGGACGTAACCGCCGTCCACGACGCGCCCGGCGCGCTGCAGGCCCTGCGCGCCATGGCCTTTGACGCCGTGCTGAGCGACTGGCGCCTGCCGGGCGCCGACGACGGGCTGGCCGTGCTGCGCCAGGCACGGGCGCTGCAGCCGGGCCTGAAGCTGGCCGCCATGATCACGGGCGAGGACACGCAGCGCATGGCCGAAGCGCCGCCGGACTTCCCCGTGTTGCGCAAACCCGTGCGGCCCTTGCGCCTGCGCGCACTGCTGGCGCGGTATCTGCGCGAGCACAAGGCCACATAGACGGGAAATGCAGCTTGCGCCAACGGGCAATTTTTTCTATGCCTTTTCGGCCTCCAGCGCTTACCCATCAAGCGCTGGCAGCTATTTATTCAATAGCAATCAGCTAATCCGCCGCCCGTTCTCCGCGTACACGGCCAGGTAGATCGCTTCCGAACCGATGTAGGGCGCCTTGCTGCCGAAGCCCACGTTGAAGTCGCCGAACGACAGCGAGCGGATGCCGGCCAGGCCCGCGCGCAGGCGTTCGCGCGTGAGGTCCTTGCCGGCGTTCTTCAGGCCCTCGATCATGATCTGGGCGTTGAGCCAGCCTTCGAGCGCGCTGCCGCTGTTGAGGTAGGCGGCCTCGGCGCCCACGGCCTTCATCGTGGTCTGGAACTTGCGCACCGCCACCGACTTCTGCGAATTGGCGTCGGGGAACACCTGCACCAGCGCCAGGCCGCGCGTGGAGGCCGCGAGCTTGGGCATCTCCGAGGCGATCACCGTGACCGACAGGCCCGCCAGCGGCACGCCCGGTGCCTTGGCGCGGAAGGCTTGCACGAAGGCGGTGTTGGCCGTGCCCGTGGTGGCCAGCAGCACGGCGCCGGGGCGCTCGGCCGCCACCTTGTCGGCCAGCTCGGCGCCGTTCTTGCCGTCCACGGCCAGCGCGAACTCGCCGCCGCGCTCCACCTGGATCTCACCGAGCGCCTTGGACATGTCGCCCAGCACTTCCTTGCCGAAGGGGTTGTCCAGGTACACCACGGCGATGCGCTTGAGCCCCATGTCCACGATCTGCCGCACCAGGCGGTGGGTCTCCTCGCGGTAGGTGGGGCGCAGGAAGAACACGTGGCGGTTCTCCGGCGCGCGCAGCGAGGTGGCGCCCGTCACCGGCCCCACCGTGGGAATGCCCTTGGACTCCACCAGCGGCAGGATGGACGCGGTGTTGGCCGTGCCCAGCGGGGAGATCAGCGCGAACACCGACTGCGCCTCGACCATCTCGGTCACATTCTTGAGGGTGCGGCTGGCCACGTAGCCGTCGTCCTTCAGGTCCAAGCGGATCTCGCGGCCCTGCACGCCGCCGGCCTGGTTCACCTCGGCGAACGCCGCCTTCATGCCCGCCACCTGCTCGATGCCGGCCTGGCCCAGCGGCCCCGTGAGCGCGATGGAGCAGCCCAGCGTCAGCGACCGGGCCGTCAGCCCCTCCTCGGCCGCCATCGCCGTGTGGGCCCATGCGGGCAGCCCGGTAGCGGCGACGGCCTGGGTGGCGCGCAAGAGAAAGTGACGACGGCTCATGGTGTGGTCTGCCCCAGAAAACAAAAGGTGCAGCAGCCTACCGGCAATCGCGCCGTGCGCGTGTCAGTTCAGTGACAGAAAGCGGCAGCGGTGTTCAGGTGCCGCCCAGCAGATGCGGCAAGGCATGGGCGGCGTCGTTCAGAGGGAGCGCTGGCGCAGGGCTTCGTACAGGCACACGCCGCTGGCGACGGAGACGTTCAGGCTTTCTACCGCGCCCTTCATGGGGATGCTGACCAGCTCGTCGCAGGTCTTGCGCGTGAGTTGGCGCATGCCGTCGCCCTCGGCGCCCAGCACCAGGGCCACGGGGCCTTTCAGGTCCACCTGGTATACGGTCTTGGGCGCATCGTCGCTGGTGCCTATGCACCAGATGTTGCGTTCCTTCAGCTCATTGAGCGTGCGCGCCAGGTTGGTGACCATGAAGTACGGCATGGTCTCGGCCGCGCCGCTGGCCACCTTGGCCACGGTGGCGTTGATGCCCACGGCGTGGTCCTTGGGCGCGATGACGGCATGCGCGCCCGCGCCGTCGGCCACGCGCAGGCAGGCGCCCAGGTTGTGCGGGTCGGTCACGCCGTCCAGCACCAGCAGCAGGGGTTGTTCCACGCCGGCGGCTTCAAGGTCTTCGAGCAGTTCGTCGAGCGATGTGGCCTGCTTCACGGGCTCCACGCGCGCGGCCACGCCCTGGTGGCCGTGGCTGCCGGCCAGCTTGGCGATGCGCAGGGCGTCGGCCTCGATCAGGCGGGCGCCGGCCTCGCGGGCGCGGTCGAGGAACTGGCGCATGCGGGCATCGCGCCGCGTGGCTTCGTAGTAGATCTCGATGATGGATTTGGGCGCGGTTTTCAGGCGCACGCCCACGGCGTGGAAGCCGAAGAGGACTTTGGGGGTGGACATGATTTACTCTTATTTTAATAGCTACCAGCGCTTACTGTATAAGCGCCAGAGGCCAAAAATGCTTCAAATTTTTCAAACAACATGCCCGGCCTCGATGGTGATGCGCCGCTCGCACTGCGCGGCGATGGCGCGGTCGTGCGTGACCAGCACCAGCGTCGTGCCCTGCTCGCGGTTGAGCTCGAACATGAGTCGCATGATGGTCTCGCCCGTGGCGAAGTCCAGGCTGCCCGTGGGCTCGTCGGCCAGCAGCACGGCAGGCTGGACCACGAAGGCGCGGGCCAGCGCCACGCGCTGCTGCTCGCCGCCCGAGAGCACCTTGGGGTAGTGCGACAGGCGCTGGCCCAGGCCCACGCGGGCCAGCATGTCGGCGGCGCGCTTGCGGGCGTCGCGGGCGCCCGCGAGTTCCAGCGGCAGCATCACGTTCTCCAGCGCCGTGAGGTTGCCCATGAGCTGGAAGCTCTGGAACACGAAGCCCACCTTCTGCGCCCGCAGGGCGGCGCGGGCGTCCTCGTCGATGGCGAAGAGGTCGTGGCCGTCCAGCCGCACCGTGCCGCGCGTGGGCACGTCCAGCCCCGCGATGATGGACAGCAGCGTGCTCTTGCCCGAGCCGGACGCGCCCACGATGGCGGCTGTTTCCCTCGGGGCCAGGCGGAAATCGATATCCCGCAGAATGTCGAGCGTGCCGGTGGAGTCGGTGACGGACTTGGATACGTGCTCCACCGCGATGATCGGGGCGTGGTTCTCTGGCATACAGGCAATGGAAAGGTTTCGATGAATCGGCGTGACTTTATCGTGGCGGGAGCAATGGCCCTGGGCGGCGCGGCGGCTTGGGGCCAGAAGAAGCCGCCCGTGGTCCTGGTGGTGGGCGATTCGCTCTCGGCCGAATACGGACTGGCGCGCGGCACGGGCTGGGTGGCGCTGCTGGAAAAGCGGCTGGCGCAGGAGAAGATCGCCGCCACGGTGGTCAACGCCAGCGTGAGCGGCGACACCACGGCGGGCGGGCGCGCGCGGCTGCCCGCGCTGCTCAAGACCCACGCCCCAACGCACGTGGTGATCGAGCTGGGCGGCAACGACGCGCTGCGCGGCCTGCCGCTCAAGAGCACCGAGGACAACCTGGCCGCGATGGCCGCCGAGTCGCAGAAGGCCGGCGCACGCGTGCTGCTGGTGGGCATGCAGGTGCCGCCCAACTACGGCACGGACTACGGGCGCCGCTTCGCCGCGCTGTTCGGGACGGTGGCCCAGGCGCAGAAGACGGCGCTGGTGCCCTTCCTGCTGCAGGGCGTGGCCGACGGGCCGGACCCCACGCGCCTGTTCCAGCCGGACCGCATCCACCCCCGCGCCGAGGCGCACCCGCGCATGCTGGACAACGTCTGGCCGGAGCTGCACAAGCTCCTGAAATAGGAGCTGCTCGCGCTTGTCTGGAAAGCGCTGGAGCCCGATTTCATTCAAACTTTACGCGAAGGCCTGGCGCAGCGCCTGGGCCAGGTCGGCGCGCAGGTCCTCCACCGCTTCCAGTCCCACGGAAAAGCGCACCACCGTGCCGGGCTTGAGGTGCGGCGTGGCGCCCGCGCGCATGGCGGGCAGCTCGTAGGGCACGACCAGGCTCATCGGCCCGCCCCAGCTGTAGCCCAGCTTGAAGAGGCGCAGCCCGTCGCAGAAGGCATCGACCTGCGCCTGCGTGTAGCGCGCGTCGATCACCACGCTGAAGAGGCCCGCCGCCGCGTCCGCCTTGCCGCACAGCGCCTGCCAGTGGGCATGGCCGGGCGAGCCGGGCAGCGCCGGGTGCAGCACCTGGGCCACGGGGCCTTGCGCGCCCATCCAGCGCGCCAGTTCGCGCGCGGCGGCGTCGTGCGCGCGGTAGCGCAGCGCCATGCTGGGCAGGGAGCGCAGCACGGCCTCCACGTCGTTGGCACCCACGCCCAGGCCCAGGCGCATGTGGGTGAGCTTGATCTTCAGGTGCAGCGCTTCGTCGCGCGTGACGATGCTGCCCATGAGCACGTCGCCGCCGCCGCTGGGGTACTTGGTGAGGGCGTGCGCGGACACGTCCACGCCCAGGCGGCCGTCGCCCGCCAGGTCGAACGCATTGAACGCGAGGCCCGCGCCCCAGGTGTTGTCGAGCACGCTCGTCACGCCGCGCTCGCGGCAGATGCGCGCCAGCGCGGGCACATCGGGAAACTCCAGCGTCACCGAGCCCGCCGCCTCCAGCCACACGAGGCGCGTGCGCTCGCCGATCTTGGCGGCGAGGTCGTCCGGGTCCAGCGGGTCGTAGATGCGGTGCGTGATGCCGTAGTGCCGCAGCTCCACCTCGGCCAGCGCCTTGTTGGGGCCGTAGGCGTTGTCGGGGATCAGTACCTCGTCGCCCTGGCGCAGCAGCGCCAGCGACACGGTGGCGATGGCCGCGAGGCCGCTGGGCACCAGCAGGCACTGGCGGCCGCCTTCCAGGGTGGCCAGGCGCTCCTCCAGCAGGTAGGTGGTGGGCGTGCCGTGCAGGCCGTAGGTGTAGCCGCTCTTGTCCTTCCACTCGCGCTCGCGCATGGCGGCCACGTTGGGAAAGATGACGGTGGAGGCCTTGTGCACCGCGGGCTGCGGCGCAGCGAACCCCGCGGGCGGGGTGTACTCGTGGTGGACAAGGCGGGTGGGCAGGTCGTGGATAGGTTGCTCGCTCATCCACGCATGGTAGCCGCAGGAAAGGGGGTTATCCCCCGCTGCTGATGGTGAGGTTGTTCACCACCGAATTCACGCCCTGCACGCCCTGGGCGATCTGCGTGGCGCGCTCGCGCGCCTGTTCGGTCTTCACCGGGCCGTTGAGCGTGACCACGCCGGCGCGCGTGTCCACGTCGATCTTGATGGCGCTCAGGTCCGGGTCCTGCGCCAGGCCGGCGGACACCTTGGCGGTGATGCCGGCATCGTCCATGAGCGCGGCGGCGTCGGCGGCGGCCGAGCGCGTGGCATCGCCGGCCTCGTGCGCGGCGGACTCCATCTTCTGCTTGGCTTCCTGGGCGGCCTGCTCGGTCTTCTCGATCGCGGAGTCCAGGCGTTGTCCAGCGGTGGGCTCCTCTGTCTTGTTGCAGGCGGCCAAGCCCGCGGCCAGGGCCAGGGCAGCGGCGAGCGCGCCCAGGCGCGGCAGGGTGTGCGGTTGGAAACGCGAGGTGTTCATAACGGTCTCTCCTTCCAGTGGATATGCCTGCCACTGTAGGACCGGCAGGCCCGCCGTGCGGGTCGGAGAGGACCGAATCCGCAGTAGGACAAGGGCGCCCCGCCAAGCACCCTGTCGCGCGGGAGACGACAATCGCCCCCCATGTCCACCCCGCTGCTGCACCGCTGGTTCCCGTTCCTCGCCTGGCCCCGCCCTACGCCAGCGCTGCTGCAAGGAGAGTTCTGGGCCGGCATGACCGTCGGGCTGATGCTGGTGCCGCAGGGCGTGGCCTACGCGGCGCTGGCCGGGATGCCGCTGGTCACGGGCATCTACGCCTCGCTGGTGCCGGCGCTGGTGGCCGTGCTCTGGAGCTCGTCCACGCGGCTGGGCGTGGGGCCCACGGCGCTCACCAGCCTGCTCATCGGCGCATCGCTCACGGGCATGGCCGAGCCGGGCAGCGCGCACTGGGTGCAGCTCGCGGCATGGATGGCGCTGCTGTCGGGCCTGCTGCAGCTGCTGCTGGGGGCCCTGCGCTTCGGCTGGCTGCTCAACCTGGTCACCTCGCCGGTGCTGGGTGGATTCACGCAGGCGGCGGCGCTGCTCATCCTAGCCTCGCAGCTGCCCGCGCTGCTGGGCCTGCGCACCACCTGGGGGGCGCTGGCGTCCGACCCGTCGGTCCACCACTTCGACCTGCGCGCGCTGGCCTTCGGCCTGGGCAGCCTGGCGCTGCTGGTGCTGGCGCGGCGCTGGCGGCCGAGCTTTCCGGCCGCCATCGTGGTCATCGCCCTGGCGGCGCTGGCCAGCTGGGCCATGGGCTACGCCGATGCCGACGGCGCCGTGGTGGGCCACCTGCCCTCGGGCCTGCCCTCGCCGTACTGGCCGGGATGGCTGCCGTGGGACGAACTGGGCGGGCTGGTCATGCCGGTGATGGTGGTGACGCTGGTGAGCTTCCTGGAAACGGCGTCGAGCGCCAAGGTGGAGCACAGCCGCGGCGGCACCCGCTGGAACGAGAACCAGGACCTGATCGCCCACGGCATGGCCAAGATGAGCGCAGGGCTGTGCGGCAGCTTCGCCACCAGCGCCTCGTTCTCGCGCTCGGCCATCAACCTCTACGCGGGCGCCAAGAGCGGCTGGGCGACGCTGTTCGCGCTGCTGCTGGTGCTGGCCACGCTGCTGTGGCTCACGCCCGCGCTCTACCACGTGCCGCAGTCGGTGCTGGCGGCGGTGGTGGTGACGGCCGTCACGGGGCTCATCAAGCCCATGTCCATGCTGCGGCTGTGGCGCATCTCGCGGGTGGAAACCGCCATCGGCCTGGTCACCTTCGGCCTCACGCTGGCCACGGCGCCGCGCATGTACTGGGGCGTACTGGTGGGCCTGCTGATGAACCTGAGCCACTTCCTCTACCAGCGCCTGCACCCGCGCATCATCGAGGTCGGCCTGCACCCGGACGGCAGCCTGCGCGACCGCCACCTGTGGCAGCTCGCCCCGCTGGCGCCGCAGGTGCTGGCGCTGCGCATGGACGCGGAGCTGGACTTCGCCTCGGCCAACGCGCTGGAGCGGCGCGTGGCCGACGAGCTGGCCGCGCGGCCGGACACGCGGCACCTGTGCCTGTTCGCCCTGCCCATCAACCGCATCGACGTCACCGGCGTGGAGGCCTTCGTGCGCCTGCACCACCTGCTGCAGACGCACGGCGGCACGCTGCACGTCAGCGGCCTCAAGCTGCCCGTGCAGCGCACGCTGGAGAGCGCTGGCGCACTCGCCGAAGGCCCCCACCTGGCCACCTACCGCACCGACGCGGAGGCCATCGCCGCGCTGCAAAAGGCCGCCCCAGCGACCGCCTGACACCGGCAGGCGCGGGCATGCCCCGCGCCCCTGCCCGTCCATCCTTTGAAAACCGCCGCATTTCGCCCAGAATGGGCCGGCTTTACTTTTTCCATTCAAGGGACATGAACCTCGACGCATCCACATACTGGTGGCTTCTGGCCGGCGCTGCCGTGGTGGCCGAACTGCTCACCGGCACCTTCTACCTGCTGATGCTGGCCGTCGGCCTGGCCGCGGGCGCCGTGGCCGCGCATGCCGGGCTGGGCACGGCGGCGCAGATCCTGGCCAGCGCCGTGGTCGGCGTCGCCACCGTGCTCGGCGCGTATTTCGCGCGCCGCAGCCGCCCGGGCGAGCCCTCGGCCCGCGCGGACCGCAGCGTCAACCTCGACGTGGGCGAAACCGTCCACATCGACGCCTGGCAGCCCGACGGCACCGCCACCGTGAAATACCGCGGCGCGAGCTGGACGGCCATCCACCGCCCCGGCATCACGCCCGCCACGGGCCCGCACCGCGTGGCCGAGCTGGTGGGCAACCGGCTGCTGGTCGATCCCCTTTGATCCATTCCCTCGCAGAAAGACACTCCATGGAAATCGCCATCGTCCTCTTCGTGATCGCCGTGATCTTCATCGTGCGCGCCGTCAAGATCGTTCCGCAGCAGCACGCCTGGGTGAAGGAGCGCCTGGGCAAGTACGCCGGCACGCTCACGCCCGGCCCCAAGTTCATCATTCCCTTCGTGGACCGCATCGCCTACCGGCACAGCCTCAAGGAGATCCCGCTGGACGTGCCCAGCCAGATCTGCATCACCAAGGACAACACGCAGCTGCAGGTGGACGGCATCCTCTACTTCCAGGTGACCGACCCGATGCGCGCCAGCTACGGCTCGTCCAACTACATCATGGCCGTCACCCAGCTCGCGCAGACCTCGCTGCGCAGCGTGATCGGCAAGCTGGAGCTGGACAAGACCTTCGAGGAGCGCGACATGATCAATGCGCAGGTGGTGTCGGCCATCGACGAGGCCGCGCTGAACTGGGGCGTGAAGGTGCTGCGCTACGAGATCAAGGACCTGACGCCGCCCGCCGAGATCCTGCGCGCCATGCAGGCGCAGATCACCGCCGAGCGCGAGAAGCGCGCGCTGATCGCCGCGTCGGAAGGCCGCCGCCAGGAGCAGATCAACATCGCCACCGGCGAGCGCGAGGCCTTCATCGCCCGCTCGGAAGGCGAGAAGCAGGCCGTCATCAACAAGGCCCAGGGCGAGGCCGAATCCATCAAGGCCGTGGCCGACGCCACCGCGCAGGCGCTGGAGCGCGTGGCCGCGGCCATCCGCCAGCCGGGCGGCGAACAGGCGGTGCAGCTCAAGGTGGCCGAGCAGGCCGTCACCGCCTACGGCAGGCTGGCGCAGGACGCCACCACCACGCTGGTCGTGCCGAGCAACATGACCGAGGTCTCCGCGCTCATCACGTCGGCCATGAAGATGGTGCAGGCGGGCACGCAGCGCGGGTGAGCCCGGAGCCTGTGCGGCCATCGCCGCACGGGGCCTACCCCCACGTCGGATAGCGCTTACGGGGCCGCCAAAACCGGCGGCGCACATTTATCTCCGCAGGTTGGAATTCGCCAGCATGCTTCTTTTTCTTGGGAACTCCATAGGAGATATGTAATGCCTACCAACAATCCTCAGGGACATAACCAGCACACGAACGAGAGCAACCGCCAGGGCAGCCAGAGCCACAACCAAAGCAACCAGGGCAACCAGGGCAATCAGTCGGGTGGCCGCGGCTTCGCATCGATGGACCCCGAACGCCAGCGCGAAATCGCGGCGGAAGGCGGCCGCGCCGCACATGCCTCGGGCAATGCCCACGAGTTCAGCTCGCAGGAAGCCCGCGAAGCCGGCTCCAAGAGCCACGGCGGCAACCAGGCCTCCTCGCAGGCCGCCAACAACACGCGCAGCGCCTCCAGCACGGGCAGCACCCGCGGCGGCTCCAGCGAGCAGCCGTCACGTGCCGGCACCCAGAGCCACAAGAACGACCGTTGACGGTGTTCTGACCTGACCGGAAGGCCCGCAGGGCCTTTCGGCTCCGCGCCACGCGGCACTCAGGGGCCCCTCGGGTGCGCAGCACCCTGCCGCCCACCGTGCGGCGTGGCGTTTTTCCAAGGAGGCTTCCATGCGCATACCCAGCACATCCCGCGAACCGGCCGTCGATCCCTCGGACCGCACGGCAGCCGATCTTCCGAGCGGAGAAGATCTCAACGACCACCTGAGTGCGGAAACCGACGTGGCGGACGGCGTGAACGACCTTCCCGCTCATGCCCTCGACGACCTGCCGAACGACGGCCCGCTGAATTTCGACGACGGCACCGACATGAGCCACCCGCGGGGCGACACGCGCCGCACGGGCGGCAGCTGGGATGCCGAGGGAACCGATCAGGGCAGGCTCAAGCCGCCTTCGGAAATGTCCTCCACGCCGCCCCCTTCTTCCCGCCGGTAAGACGCCACGGCCCCCCGCCGAGGGCCGCGCCGCACTTCATGCGCCGTCTCCCGCATTGCCCGTGATGGGCAGCACGATGCCGGTGATGTAGCTGGAACAGGCGGGCGCCGCCAGGAACACATAGGCCGGGGAAATCTCCTCCGGCTGCGCGGGCCGGCCAAGGTGCGTGCTCTCGCCGAACTTGGCGATCTCCTCGGGCGGCTTGTCCGCGGGGTTCAGGGGCGTCCAGACCGGCCCCGGGGCCACGGCGTTCACGCGGATGCCCTTGTCCGCCAGGTTGTGCGCCAGGGCCTTGGTGAATGCATGGATGCCCCCCTTGGTCGCGGAATAGTCCAGCAGCTCCTTGCTGCCCCGCAGCCCCGTGACCGAGCCGGTGTTGATGATGCAGTCGCCCGGCTGCAAGTGCGGCAAGGCGGCCTTGGCCATGTGGAAGTAGCCATAGATGTTCGTCCTGAACGTCTCGTCGAAGTGCTCCTCGGTCAGGTCCTCCAGCGACTGCGCATGCTCCTGGAACGCGGCATTGTTGACCAGCACGTTGAGCCGGCCGAACGCCTTCACGGCCGCCTGCACCGCCTTCTTGCAGAACCGGGGGTCCTTCACGTCGCCGGCCATGGCCAGGCTGCGCCCGCCTTCGGCTTCGATCAGCCGGCAGGTTTCCTGCGCGTCCTCGTGCTCGCTCAGGTAGACGATGGCCACGTCCGCTCCTTCGCGGGCGAACAGCACGGCGACCGCCCGCCCGATGCCGGAATCGCCCCCCGTGACCAGCGCGGTAAAGCCCTGGAGCTTGCCGCTGCCGCGGTAATGCGGCGCCTGGAACCGCGGCCGCAGCTGCATGTCTTTTTCCACCCCGGGCTTGGCGAGGTGCTGCCTGGGCAGGGGCGGCTTGGGCTCGGCGCGGCCAGGCCCCGGGGCGCTGCGCCCGGATGCCTTGCCTGCGCCGGCCTTGGCGGGCGCGGCCTTTTTCTTGTCCTGGCGTTCCTGGATTTGCCGTTGCTTTTGCAGTGTCATGGTGGTGGCCTCGGAAAGTAAATGGTGCACCCGGGCTATCGCATGCAGGGCACCCATAAAAATCGGCTAATCCGCCCTATACCCCTCACTTGTACGCAGTTGTGCGTTCATGTAATGTTCTGCTCCGTGATTTATCGAAGCCCTCCACGTCCACTGACAATCTGTGCAACTTGCAAGGAGTGACCCGATGCCCATGGAACTCATGGTGGCGCTGGCGCGCGGCAAATTCCCTACTGCCGTGGATAATCCAGCAGACGTCGACAAACTGCGGGTGCTCGCGGCCGCAGGCCTGGTAGAAGCCCAGCTGCCGGATGTGGAAAGCGAGGCCCAGTGCGCGCAAGTGCTCGCCATTACGCCGGAAGGTAAAGCTGCCCTGGATAAAAGCATGGCGAAACCTGGATAGCGCCTATTTTTCAGCGCTATCCATTTGCAGCAGAGGGGCCTCCGTCGCAATGGCATTTTCACGGCCATCGCCGCCGATGCGAAAATGCGCAGCAGGGTTATTGACCAGTTGCAGGACGGAGCCAAAACACGACGCCGGCAGCGTGAGCGTGCCGATGGCGATGGATTCGTACAAGCCGAATCCCGGCGGCGGCAGTTCCGCCGCATTCGTGAAACCGATCTGGAGCAAGGTGCGCAGCGGGCCTGCGCGAGAGCCCAGCAACTCGATGAAACCCGTGGCCTGCGCCACGGAATAAGACCCCTGTGAAAATGTATGCAGGCCTGAAAGAGCAACGGCCCGGACGCTTTTCACCTTGATGGTGACATAATTTTCCCAATCATGGCTGAAATCCTGCGGCTTTAATGTCGATTTGCCCCAGGGGCGGGTGGTTTGAGGGGAGATCATTCATTGCTCCATATTTCGATGACTCCCAAGAGAGCCTGAAAACCCAAAAATAAACAGAAACCCTAACCCTCTCTGTCGGACAAGATCGGCTCCGGTTGCCAGCGTCCGGCAAAACAAAGCGGATGCAACCATTCGCTTCATATATTGCAGCCATGTTGCCCTTGTCGCTTTCCATGGTTGAAAATCATCCCTCCCCGGATTTTTTCTTTTTCTGAACGCTGATGCTGCCGTCGGCCTCCAGAAACGCATAGCGCAGCTCCTGCAGGTCGCAGTCCGCCTCGCGCAGGGCCTTTTCGATATCGTTTTGCGAGACGCGGTGCTTTTTCCGCGCGGAGTCGAAGATCTCTCCATCGCGCCCCAGCAGCACCGCCTCCCCTTCGAGCAGCTTTTCGGCCAGGCGGAACCGCGCCGTGACCACGCCCACTACGGTGTTCAGGCCGATCAGCACCAGGCACACCACGAGGCCGCCCCACAGGGACTGGTCCTTGCCCGTCATCGACGGGCCGGCCGCTTCGCTGACCAGCATGACCACCAGCAGGTCGAAGGGAGTGAACTGGCCCACTGTGCGCTTTCCGCTGGCGCGCATCAGCAGCAACAGCACGCCGTAGACCACGGCGGCACGGACCACCAGTTCCACGCCAGGGAGATCGAAGTCCAGCATGGGCGCCCTCCTTTGCAGATCTCACGCGCGGCGCCGCACGGCGGCATGCACGGAGCACTTGAAGACGCCATGGAGCTGGCGCAGCGCATCGCCCTTGCGGCGCTCCGACTCCGCGGCCGTGCAGTCCTGCGGCACCCAGACCTTGTAGCCCAGCATGCGCGCGTCGGTGGCCGTGAGCATCACGCACATGTCTGCGGCCACGCCCACGATGACGAGCTTTTCGGCTCCCATCCTGTCCAGCAGGTGCTGCAAGGGCGTGGAATGGAACGCCGAGTGCTGGGGCTTGAGGATGACCAGGTCCTGGCCGGTGGGCGCCAGCAGGCGGGCGATCTCGCCGCGCTCGCCCGGCAGGCTGGAGCAGGCGGCCAGGATGTCGCGGAACTCGCTGTGCCATGTGCCATAGTTGTCGTTCGCATAGATGGCGGCAACGCCGCGCCGTGCAAGCCGCGCCTTGAGCCGGGCAATCGCGTGCGACGCGGCCACGGCGCCCGGCAGAAGGTCGCGGGCCGTGGGGAAGTTCAGCGGATTGATCACGTCCACCAGCAAAAGCACCTCCTTGCTGCGCGGCAAGGAGGTACGCTTCAGCGAGGCGGGCCGCGGCACGGGCGTCACAGCATCTTGCTGCGCTGCTGCTCCGCGCGGGACGCGCCGATGGCGGTTTCCACCTGCTTGACCTCTTCGGGCGGAGGCAGCACCGCCGGCATGCCCAGGCTCTCGATCCACAGCTCGCGGCACCACCCTTTCGTGTGGTAGAGGTGGTGGTCCTCGTCCTTCTCCACCTTGTCGTGCGCGTCCTTCAAGGCCTGGCCCACGGGCCCGCTGGCCGCTTGCGCGACCTTGCCCAGCAGCTCCCAGTTGGCGTGGTCCTTGGTTTCCGCATGCACCACGCACTCGCAGGCCACGAGCTGCGCCGCGGCCGGGCCGCCGCCCTGCTTGGCCAGCTCCATGGCTTTCACCAGGGACTGGCCGATGTGCCGGACGACCAGGCGCGAGGGAACCGCCTCGTCCGCATCGATACCCAGGCTCTCGCAGGCCATGCGCGAGGGTGTGCAGAATTTTGTGTAAACGGACAATCCACCGCCGGCGCGAGCCGGCCTGTCCGTAAGCACAAT
>NZ_DF238949.1 GCF_000400995.2 Acidovorax sp. MR-S7
GCCCGCGCCGCTGGCCCCCGTGGTGCCCGCGCCCCCGCCCGCCCCGCCCCGCCCCGCCGCCGAGCCCCTGGTGGGCGGCGAAGCGGGCGGGCTGCAGTGATGCGCCACCCGCTGCCCTACGCCTTCGCGCGGTCGAGCCAGCTGCTGCTGGAGGACGACGGCCAGCAGCTCGTGCTGTGGCACGGCCCCGTGCCCGACGCGGCCGCCCTGTCCGAGGTGCTGCGCAAGCACGCCGTGCAGCGCTTCGTGCCGCTCGATGCGCCGCAGCTGGCGCAGCGCATCAGCGCCGCCTACTCGCAGAGCGAATCGAGCGCGGCCACGGTGGTGAGCGAGGTCGAGGAAGGTGCCGACCTCTCGCGCATGATGCAGGAGCTGCCCGCCGTGGAAGACCTGCTGGAATCGGCGGGCGACGCGCCCATCATCCGCATGCTCAACGCCCTGCTCACGCAGGCCGTGCGCGACGGCGCGAGCGACATCCACATCGAGCCCTACGAGCGCCATTCGAGCGTGCGCTTCCGCGTGGACGGCACGCTGCGCGAGGTGGTGCAGCCCAACCGCGCGCTGCACGCGGCCCTGATCTCGCGCCTGAAGATCATGGCCGACCTCGACATCTCCGAGAAGCGCCTGCCGCAGGACGGCCGCATCAGCCTGCGCCTGGGGACAAGAGCCATCGACGTGCGCGTCTCCACCCTGCCCAACGCGCACGGCGAACGCGCGGTGCTGCGCCTGCTCGACAAGAGCGAGAGCAAGCTGAGCCTGGAGTCGGTGGGCATGCAGGGCGGCGCGCTGGCGCGCTTCGAGCAGCTCATCGCCCAGCCGCACGGCATCATCCTCGTGACCGGGCCCACGGGCTCGGGCAAGACCACAACGCTCTACGCGGCGCTGGCGCGGCTGGACGCGACGCGCAGCAACATCATGACGGTGGAAGACCCCATCGAATACGAGCTGCCCGGCGTGGGCCAGACGCAGGTCAACAGCAAGATCGACCTGACCTTCGCGAAGGCGCTGCGCGCCATCCTGCGCCAGGATCCGGACGTGATCATGATCGGCGAGATCCGCGACTTCGAGACCGCGCAGATCGCCATCCAGGCCTCGCTCACCGGCCACCTCGTGCTGGCCACGCTGCACACCAACGACGCGGCCAGCGCCATCACGCGCCTGACCGACATGGGGGTGGAGCCGTTCCTGCTGTCCTCCTCGCTGCTCGGCGTGCTGGCCCAGCGGCTGGTGCGCAAGTTCTGCACCCAGTGCCACGGCGCGGGCTGCGAGCACTGCGGCCACACGGGCTATGCGGGCCGCACCGGCGTGTTCGAGTTGCTGGTGGTCCAGGATGCCATCCGCGCCCAGATCCACAACCAGGCGGCCGAGGCCGACGTACGCGCCCAAGCCCTGGCCGGCGGCATGACGCTGATGCGCGACGATGGCGAGCGGCTGATCGCGCAGGGCATCACCAGCCGCGAGGAAGTGCTGCGCGTCACGCGGGATTGATCGAAAAAGAGAGCTGCCTGCGCTTGCTGCTCCTCAGTTTCAGCATGGAAACCATCTGAAACCTTGAATTGGCAAGCGCCGGCAGCTCCTGTTTTTGAATCAGAACAGGCGTGCGCCCAGCGGCACTTCGCGGTCGGGCACGCACAGCGCCACGTCGCCGTTCGCATCGGCAAAGCCCATCACCAGGCATTCCGAACGGATGGGGCCGATCTGCTTCTTGGGGAAATTCACCACCGCCACCACCAGCCGGCCCACCAGTTCCTCGGGCCGGTACAGGGCGGTGATCTGCGCGCTGGACTTGCGCAGCCCGAGCGCGGGGCCGAAGTCCACCTGCAGCAGGTAGGCCGGCTTGCGCGCCTGGGCGAACACCTCGGCGGCCACGATGCGGCCCACGCGCATCTCCACCTTCAGGAAATCGTCGAACGTGACCGTGGGCAGGGTTTCGGGGCTGGCTTGCATGCCCGCCATGGTGCGCCCGCCGGGCGCTACCGAATGTCGAGCGGCTACTGCAGTCGGCCGGCCGCGCGCTGCTTGCGCACCAGCCCGCGCTGCAGTTCCTTGAGCAGCAGCACCACCTGGCGCGGTGCGTGCTGGCAGCTCTTGAAGGCCTGCTCGGCCTGCGGGTTCTCGCCTGCCTCGGCGTGCGCGATGAGCGCCGCGGCCTGCTGGTGGAAATAGCGGTGGCGCCGCATGAGCATGTCGAACGCGGGGAAATGCCCCAGCGCCGCGCGGCCGCTGCCGTGCAGCCACTGGCCCAGTTCGGAGCAGGTGTCTTCGGCGACCACCTCGGGGCGCAGGCGCTCGTCGCGCGCGCCGCGCAGCACCTCGCCCAGCCAGGGCAGCCAGCGCTCGTGGGTCACGATGGCGGCGTCGATGTCGAATTGCGCCACGAGCCGGTGGGCTTCTTCGTCGAAGAGCACCAGTTCGCTGGCCTGGCCTTCGGGCAGGGACGTCCAATCCTCGGGCGGCGGTGCTCCGTCGGCCCGGGGCTGAAACAAACGGCTGAAAAAGCCCATACGCACCCCTCTTCCCTGAATGCCTGAATTCACCGAACGAGAGCGTGACACAGGCAACATCGTGTTTCTTACTGTAATTTCAATGGAAAACGATTATTGATTAGATCGAACTATCCAGCATGGGCCGTACTGTCAACAATTCATACCCGCCCGCCTGCACGGGTCACGGCGCGCCGCCCACAATCCGGCCATGACCGCACATTCCCTGCCCCCGCTCTCGATGCTCGATCTGGTGGCCGTCCGCGAAGGCGGCACGGTCGCCCAGGCCCTCCAGATCGCCGCGCGCACGGCCCAGCACGTGGAAGCGCTGGGCTTCCAGCGCTACTGGCTGGCGGAGCACCACAACATGCCGGGCATCGCCAGCTCGGCCACCGCCGTGCTCGTGGGCCACATCGCCGGCGCCACGCGCACCATCCGCGTGGGCTCGGGCGGCGTCATGCTGCCCAACCACGCGCCGCTGGTGGTGGCCGAGGCCTTCGGCACCCTGGCCGAGCTCTACCCCGGCCGCATCGACCTGGGCCTGGGCCGCGCGCCCGGCACCGACGGCCCCACCATGCGCGCGCTGCGCCGCGACCGCGTGGAGACCGAGGCCGACTTTCCCCGCGACGTGGCCGAACTGCAGCACCTGCTGGGCCCGGTGCAGCCGGGCCAGCGCCTCGTCGCCATGCCCGGTGCGGGCACGCAGGTGCCGATCTGGCTGCTGGGCTCCAGCCTGTTTTCCGCCCAGCTCGCGGCCGAGCGCGGGCTGCCCTACGCGTTCGCCTCGCACTTCGCGCCGCGCATGCTGCACGCGGCCATCGATTTGTACCGCCGGCTGTTCCGCCCTTCGGCCGCCTGCCCCAAGCCCTACGTGGTGATCGGCGTGCCGCTGATCGCCGCACCCACCGATGCCGAGGCCGAATACCTGGCCAGCAGCACCTATCAGCGCGTGCTGGGCATCGTCACCGGGCAGCGCGGGCTGCTGCGCCCGCCCGTGGAGCATTACCTGGAGGGCCTGGCCTACCAGGAGCGCGCGGCCATCGCCGACTTCCTGGCCGTGGGCGTGGTCGGCGGCCCGCAGACGGTGCGCGACGGCCTGGCCGCGCTGGCCGAAGCCACGCGCGCGGACGAGTTCATGCTGGTCAGCGACGTGTTCGACCCCGACCTGCGCCTGCGCTCGCTGGAGATCGCCGCGCAGGCCGCCACATAATCAGCGGTTTCGCGCCACCGCCCACACCCATGCCCGCCTTTTCCTTCGAAGCCCTGGACGCCGAGGGCCACGTGCGCCGCGGCACGCTGGACGCCGACAGCCCCAAGGCCGCGCGCAGCCTGCTGCGCGCGCAGGCGCTGGTGCCGCTGGACGTGGAGGCGCTGTCGCCCGGCGCGGAAGGCGGCGCCGCGCCCACGCTGGCGCAACGGCTGTTCACGCGCCCCGCGTTCAACGCCACGGGCCTGGCGGTCTGGACGCGCCAGCTCGCGGGCCTGGTGGGCTCGGGCCTGCCGCTGGAGCGCGCGCTCAGCGCGCTGGCCGAGGAGGCCGAGGGCGACGCACAGCGCCACCTGGTGGCCGCGCTGCGCGCCGAGGTCAACGGCGGCGCCAGCTTCGCGCGCGCGCTGGCGCAGCACCCGCGCGAGTTCTCCCCCATCTACGTGGCCGTGGTCGGCGCGGGCGAGGCCAGCGGCGGCCTGGACCAGGTGCTCGAGAGCCTGGCGGACGACCTGGAGGCGCGCCAGGCGCTGCGCGCCAAGGTCATCGGCGCGGCGCTCTACCCGGCCATCGTCACCGTGGTGGCCATCGTCATCGTGCTGTTCCTCGTGGGCTACGTGGTGCCGCAAGTGGCCAGCGTGTTCGCGGGCACCAAGCGCGCGCTGCCCTTCCTCACGGTGGCCATGCTGGCGATCAGCGACTTCGTGCGCGGCTATGGCTGGGCGGTGCTGGGCGCGCTGGCCGTGGCCGCCGCCAGCGCCCGGGTGGCGCTGGCCCGCCCCGCCTTCCGTGAAAAGTTCGACGGCTGGTGGCTGCGCCTGCCGCTGGTGGGCAAGCTCGCGCGCGGCTACAACGCGGCGCGCTTCGCCGGCACGCTGGCCATGCTGGCGGGCGCGGGCGTTCCCATCCTCAAGGCGCTGCAGGCCGCGGCCGAGACGCTGAACAACCGCGCCCTGCGCGCCGACGCGCTGGAAGCGCTGGCCCTGGTGCGCGAGGGCGCACCGCTGGCCTCGGCCCTGGCGCAGAAGAAGCGCTTCCCCGGCCTGGTCGCCATGTTCGCCCGCCTGGGCGAGCAGACCGGGCGCCTGCCGCAGATGCTGGAGCGCGCCGCCACCCAGCTCGGCAACGAGGTGCAGCGCCGCGCCATGCAGATGGCCACCATCCTGGAGCCGCTGCTCATCGTGGGCATGGGGCTCATCGTCATGCTCATCGTGCTCGCCGTGCTCCAGCCCATCATCCAGCTCAACCAGTTCGTCAAGTAGATGGCCCCCACCCTGGACGACAAGCTCGTCGTCGCGATCTCCTCGCGCGCGCTGTTCGACTTCGAGGAGGAGAACCGCCTGTTCGAGGCGGGCGACGAAGAGGCCTACATGCGCCGCCAGCTCGAACTGGTGCACCAGCCTGCGCGGCCGGGCATCGCCTTTCCGCTGGTGAGAAAGCTCCTGGCCTTCAACACCGCCGAGGCACAGCGCGTGGAGGTGGTCATGCTCTCGCGCAACGACCCGGCCAGCGGCATGCGCGTGTTCGCATCGGCCAAGGCGGCGGGCATGCACATCGAGCGCGGCGTGTTCACACGAGGGCGCGATCCGTTCTCTTATCTGCGCCCGCTGGGCGCGCACCTGTTCCTGTCGGCCAACGAGGCGGACGTGCGGCAGGCGCTGTCCATCGGCTTTCCGGCCGCGCGGGTGATGACCGACTCCACGCCCGCTGGCGACCGCTACCCGCAGGAAGTGCGCATCGCCTTCGACGGCGACGCCGTGCTGTTCTCCGACGAGGCCGAGCGCGTCTACCAGCAGGGCGGGCTGCCCGCCTTCCTGCACCATGAGGTCTCGCACGCCGCCACGCCGCTGGCCGAAGGGCCGTTCAAGCCCCTGCTGGCCGCGCTGCACCGGCTGCAGCAGCAGGCGGATGCCTCGCAGACCATGCGCATACGCACCGCCCTGGTCACCGCGCGCAGCGCACCGGCCCACGAACGCGCCGTGCGCACGCTGCTGGACTGGGGCATCACGGTAGATGAGGCGATGTTCCTCGGCGGGCTGGAAAAAGGCCCGTTCCTGCGCGAGTTCGAGCCCGACTTCTTCTTCGACGACCAGACAGGCCACGTCACCTCCGCCGCGCGCCATGTGCCCGCGGGCCACGTGAGCAGCGGCATCGCCAACCCGGCGGCGTGAACCCTTGGGCGCATACAGGCTCCATCCCATGATGAAAGCACCCATTTCCCTGCTCCTGGCCCTGCTGGCCGCGGCGCCCCTGCACGCCCAGACGGCCTCCGCGAACGCGCCAGTCTCCAAGGGCGAGGCCAAGGCGATCCGCGAATTCCACATGCTGGATTTCAATGGCGACGGCAAGCTCAGCCGTGCCGAGGTGGCCATCGTGCCCCGGCTCGCGGCAGCTTTCGACGACGCCGATACCAACCGCGACGGCTACGTGACGCTGGAGGAGGTGCGCGCCTTCGCGGTCAAGTACCGCGCCGAGCGGGACCGCGCCCGGGCCGAGGCGAAGGCGCGGGAGGGTGGATCGCCACCCTGATTTTCATAATAAAAATCGGCTTCAGCGCTTACCAGGCAAGCGCAAGCAGCTATCAAAATAGAAGCGCCCGCTTCACAGCCCGCCCGTGCGCTTGACCTTGGGATCGGAGTAGGTCAGCGGCTGGTCGTTGCGCACCTGCTGGGCCAGGCGTTCCTGCAGCGTGGTCTTGTTGATGTCCTGGGCCAATTCCACCGCGCTGCCGCTGGCGCGCCACATGGACTGGATGAACTCCAGCAGTTGCTTGGAAATGGGCTCCTTGGGCGGCTCCTCGGGCTCCTTGGGCGCTTCCTTCTTGGCCTCGGCCAGGGTCCAGTCGCGGTTTTCCTCGTCCGGCGCGGAAGGTTTGTCCGGCTCGCGGGGCTTGTCCTGCCCGCGCAGGGCGGCGCCCTCGCCCAGCCGGTCCACCGACTCGACGGGGTTGGACGCGTGCACGGGCCGCACCGGCACGGCGCCCGAGGCACCAGTGGAATACAAGTCAGCGCCCTGGGGACGCCACTGGAAGGATGGCGAACGGTCTACAGGTGGCAGTTGCATGGCAATGGTCCTCGGTGAATGCCCAATGCGGCAGCTACAGCTACCGCCTCGTCGTACATTCATTACGGCAAAAAGAAGGGTGAATTGAGGTCAGATCAACCGATTGTCACAAATTAAGGGTTTTCACCTAGTTTGTGCCTGACCTTCCATTTCCCCTCCAGCGCCCGCCACGCCTGCGCCAGGCGCTATAGAAACCGCTCCAGCAGCTTGCGCGAATGGCGGTCCAGCGCGGTCACGTCGGGCACGCGGAACTGCAGGCCGTCGGTGGCGGCGATGAGCAGGTGGGTGCGCCCGCCCAGGCGCCGGATGTCCTCCTCGCCCTTGAGCACGAGCTGCGCCGGCCCGCGGTCGGTGTCCACCTGCCAGGTGCTGGGCGTGGAGAAGCTCGATACGGAGCGGATGCGCGCGATGGTGGGCACGAACTCGCGTGCGGCCAGCTCGTCCTCGATCAGGGCGCGCGCGGCAGCGCCGAGCCGGTCCAGGTGCGGCACCCAGGCCAGTTCGTGGCCGTCGGCGCCGACGAGCGACAGGCCCTCGGCCGGCGCGGCGATGGGAAAGGCGCGTACGGGGGTCACGCCCACGTGCTCGGTGCCATCTTCCAGGCGCAGCACCACGCGGCCGTGCGGATTGCGCGAAAGGTTCAAGGTATCGGTCACAGGTGGGCCTCCTCTTCGGCGCGGCGGGCCTGGGCTTCGTAGAGGCGCCAGTAGGCGCCCTGCTGTTCCATGAGGGCGTCGTGCGGTCCGACCTCGACGATCTCGCCGCGGTCCATGACGACCAGGCGGTCGGCCTTGCGCAGCGTGGACAGGCGGTGGGCGATGGCGATGGTGGTGCGGCCCTTGACGAGGTTGTCCAGCGCCTTCTGGATTTCCTTCTCGGTCTCGGTGTCCACGGCCGAGGTGGCCTCGTCGAGGATCAGGATGCGCGGATCGATGAGCAGCGCACGCGCAATGCTGATGCGCTGGCGCTCGCCGCCCGACAGGCCCTGGCCGCGCTCGCCCACCAGGCTGTCGTAGCCGTGCGGCAGGCGCAGGATGAATTCGTGCGCGTGCGCGGCGCGCGCGGCGGCCACGATTTCCTCGCGCGTGGCGTCGGGCTTGCCGTAGGCGATGTTCTCGGCGATGGTGCCGAAGAACAGGAAGGGCTCCTGCAGCACCAGGCCGATGTGGCGGCGGAAGTCCGCCACGGCCATGCGGCGGATGTCCACGCCGTCCACCAGGATGGCGCCGTCGCTCACGTCGTAGAAGCGGCTGATGAGGTTGACCAGCGTGCTCTTGCCCGAGCCGCTGTGGCCCACGAGGCCGATCATCTCGCCCGGGCGTATGTCGAGCGACAGGTTGCGGATCACCGTGCGGCTGCCGTAGCGGAAACTTAACGCCCGCATCTCGATGGCGCCCTGCACGCGCTCCACCTTCACCGGGTTCACCGGATCGGGCACGTTGCTCACGTGGTCCAGGATGTCGAAGATGCGCTTGGCCCCCGCCGCCGCCTTCTGCGTGACGGAGACGATGCGGCTCATGGAGTCGAGCCGGGTGTAGAACCGGCCGATGTAGGCAATGAACGCCGCGAGCACGCCCACAGTGATCTGGTTCTGGGCCACGAGCCAGATGCCGAAGCCCCAGACGACGAGCAGGCCGACCTCGGTCATCAGCGAGACGGTGGGGGCGAACAGGCTCCAGGTCTTGTTGAGCCGGTCGTTCACCTCCAGGTTGTGCTGGTTGGCGGCGCGGAAGCGGTCGGCCTCGCGCTTTTCCTGCGCGAAGGCCTTCACCACGCGGATGCCGGGGATGGTGTCGGCCAGCACATTGGTCACCTCGCTCCAGACGCGGTCGATCTTCTCGAAGCCGGTGCGCAGCTTGTCGCGCACGGTGTGGATCAGCCACGCGATGAAAGGCAGCGGCACCAGCGTGACCAGCGCCAGCCACGGGTTGATGGAGAAGAGAATCACCGACGTCATCACGATCATGAGCACGTCGGTGGCGAAATCGAGCGCGTTGAGCGAGAGAAAGACGTTGATGCGGTCCGTTTCGGAGCCGATGCGCGCCATCAGGTCGCCCGTGCGCTTGCTGCCGAAATAGTCCAGCGACAGGCGCATCAGGTGCTCGTAAGTGGTCGTACGCAGGTCGGCGCCGATGCGCTCGGACACCAATGCCAGGATGTAAGTGCGCGCCCACCCCAGCCCCCAGGCCAGCAGCGCCGCCAGCAGCAGGCCGCCCAGGTACAGGGCCGCCCGCTCGGTGGGAATGGGCGTGCCGCTCTGGTAGGGGATGAGGATCTCGTCCATGAGCGGGATCGTCATGTACGGCGGCACGAGCGAGGCGGCCGTGGAGGCCAGCGTGAGCCCGAAGCCTGCCGCGAGCTGCTTCTTGTACGGCCGCGCGAACCGCCACAGGCGCAGCAGCACCCAGGTGGAGGTGTGCGGCGCCTGCTGGCGCGCGCAGGCCGGGCATTCGTCGCTGTCGGGTGGCAGGGGCGTTTGGCAGGCGGGGCAGCGCGGCGTGTCGTCCTCGGCGGGTGCGGCCAGGGCGTGGGGGCTGTCCAGGCGCTCGACCTGGCGCTCGAACGCCTGCGCCAGCAGCAGCGCCTGGGGGTGGTGCCCCAGCGTGAAGCGCCACAGCGCCAGGCGCCGGTCGGCGTCGTGCAGCGCCAGCGTGCCTACGCCGCCGTGGTCGGCCATGCGCAGCTGCATGCCGGGGGCGACCGGCCATTCGCCCTGCGCGCCCTCGGCGCCCCAGGCGATGAGGCGGCGGTCGGTGACGGCCAGCAGGCCGGGGGCGAAGCGCAGGTCGGGGGTCAGGTCAACCTCGAAGGCGGCCTGCACGTTTTCGTCGGAAGCGAGCGCCGCTCGCAGGCCGGCCCCCAGGGGGCCGGACAAGACACCTGAGGCGTCCACGGAATGGTGATGTTGCATGTTGTTTGGGTCATATGCGCCGCCCGGCCCTGCCCGGCGGCGCCCGCGCGCATGGGCCGATTGTGATGGACACCTCCAGCCTCCGTCCCGCCGCCTGCGCATCGCCTTGTAACGCGCGCATGCCGCCCTCCGCTGACACTGCGCAGCCTTCCATCTGAGCGCACAATCTCCGTCACCCCCGGCCAGCGGCGCGCGGCGCCCGGCCTTCCGACTCTCCACGCTGCATTCCATGGCGAAATTCAAAGACATCCAACTCCTGCGCGCCACCTACCTGCGCGGCCCCAGCGTATGGACCTACCGCCCCATCCTGGAGGTCTGGCTGGACCTGGGCGAGCTGGAGGACTACCCGTCGAACAAGCTGCCCGGCTTCAACCAGCGCCTGACGGCCTGGCTGCCCAACCTGATCGAGCACCACTGCGGCGTGGGCGAGCGCGGCGGTTTCATCCAGCGGCTGGAGGGCGGCACCTGGATGGGCCACGTGCTGGAGCACATCATCATCGAGCTGCTGAACCTCGCCGGCATGCCCGCCGAATTCGGCCAGACGCGCGAGATCTCCCAGCGCGGCGTCTACCGCATGGTGTTCCGCTGCCCCGAGGAAACCGTGGCGCGCACCGCCCTGGCCTGGGGCCACCGGCTCATCATGGCGGCCATCAACGACGAGCCGTTCGACCTGAAGCCCGCCATCCAGGCCATCAAGACCGAGATCAACGACCGCTACCTGGGCCCGAGCACCGGCTGCATCGTGGACGCGGCCGGCGAGCGCCGCATCCCGCACATCCGCCTGAACGACGGCAACCTGGTGCAGCTCGGCTACGGCGCCGCACAGCGCCGCATCTGGACGGCCGAGAGCGACCAGACCAGCGCCATCGCCGAGGGCATCGCGCAGGACAAGGATTTCACCAAGCGCCTGCTGACCGCCTGCGGCGTGCCTGTGCCCGAGGGGCAGATCGTGGCATCGCCCGAGGAGGCCTGGGAGGTGGCGCAGGACATCGGTTTCCCCATCACGGTGAAGCCCTCGGACGGCAACCACGCGCGCGGCGTGACGCTGGAGCTGTCCAAGGAGGCCGACATCAAGGCCGCCTTCGCCCTGGCCGCGCCCGAGGGCTCGGACGTGATCGTCGAGAAGTTCATCGACGGCGTGGAGCACCGCATCCTGGTGGTGGGCGGCAAGGTGGTGGCCGCCACCAAGGGCGAGACGGTGAGCGTGCACGGCAACGGCCGCTCCACGCTGCGCGAGCTGGTGGAGGTGCTCAACCAGGACCCGCGCCGCGGCCCCGAGCAGGAATACCCGCTGGACTGGATCAAGCTGGAGTCCGGCGCCGTCACGCTGGAGCTGCGCCGCCAGGGCGTCACACCCGACTCGGTGATCCCGCAGGGCCGCAGCATCCTGCTGCAGCGCAACGGCAACATGGCCATCGACTGCACGGACGAGGTGCACCCCGACGTGGCCTACTACGCCCAGCTCGCCGCCAAGATCGTCGGCCTGGACATCGCGGGCATGGACATGATCCTGCAGGACGTCTCCAGGCCCATGAAGGAACAGGGCGGCGCCATCCTCGAAGTGAACGCCGGCCCCGGCCTGCTCATGCACCTCAAGCCCACCAGCGGCGCGCCGCGCCCCGTGGGCATGGCCATCGTGGACCACCTGTTCCCGCGCACCGACGACGCCGCCGGCGCGGGCCGCATCCCCCTGGTGGGCATCGCCGGCACGCGCGGCAACGCCTTCACCGCCCGGCTGGTGGGCTGGCTGCTGCAGCTGTCGGGCAAGCTCACCGGCGTGGCCAGCAGCGAAGGCATGTTCCTAGCCAACCGCCAGACCCAGAAGCACGACACCGCCAACTGGGCCGGCGCCCACCGCCTGCTGACCAACCGCCTGGCCCAGGCCGCCGTGATCCAGACCACGGCCCGCTCCATCCTCGAGGAAGGGCTGGCCTACGACCGCTGCCTGGTCGGCGTGGTGACCGACATGGACGGCTGGGAACCCCTGGCCGACCACGACGTGCGCGAGCAGGCGCAGATGACGCGCGTGCTGCGTACCCAGATCGACGTAGTGCTGGACGAAGGCGCGGGCGTGCTCAACGCCGACATCGCGCAGGTGGCCGACCTCGCACGCCTGTGCGACGGCGAGGTGCTGCTGTATTCCGCCCAGGCCGACAACCCCGCCATCTCCACCCACCGAGGCGAGGGTGAAGGCCGCGCGGTGTTCGTGCGCGGCGAGCAGGTGGTGCTGGCAACCGGCGCCAGCGAGCGCGTGCTGGGCACGCTGGCCGCGCTGCAGCCTGCCGGCCGGCAGCCCGACACGCCGGCGCTGCTCGCGGCGATCGCGGCCGCCTGGTCCATGGACATCGCCCCCGACCTGATCGCCGCGGGCATCAAGACCTTCGAGTACACGGGCGCCTGATTCAAAAAACATAGCTGCCACCGATTGATGGATAAGCGCTAGAGGCCTATTTGACTCATAAAGAGAACCCCATGCAGATCACCCGCATCCGCGCCCTGCGCGGCCCCAACCTCTGGACCCGCAGCACCGCCATCGAGGCCGTGGTGCACTGCGCGCCTGGCGAGTGCGACTACGCCGCCCTGCCCGGCTTCGAGGACCGCCTGCGCGCGCGCTTCCCGCAGATCGGCGCGCTGCAGCCCCACGGCGCCGACCAGCGCCTGACGCTGGCCCACGTGCTGGAAGTGGCGGCCCTGGCACTGCAGGCGCAGGCCGGCTGCCCGGTCACCTTCAGCCGCACGCACGAAACCGTGGAGGCGGGCACCTACCAGGTGGTGGTCGAATACACCGAGGAGGCCGTGGGCCACCAGGCCATGGAACAAGCCGAGAAGCTGGTGCAGGCCGCGCTGGCCGATACGCCCTTCGACGCCGACGCCGTGGTCGCCCAGCTGCGCGAGCTGGACGAGGACGAGCGCATCGGCCCCTCCACCGGCGCCATCGTCGACGCGGCCGTGGCGCGCGGCATCCCGTTCCGGCGGCTGACGAGCGGCTCGCTGGTGCAGCTCGGCTGGGGCTCCAAGGCGCGCCGCATCCAGGCCGCCGAGCTGGACGCGACCAGCGCCGTGGCCGAATCCATCGCACAGGACAAGGACCTGACCAAGCGCCTGCTGCATGCCGCCGGCGTGCCGGTGCCGCTGGGCCGCCCCGTCACGGACGTGGAAGACGCCTGGAAGGTGGCCGAGGAAGTCGGCCTGCCCGTGGTCGTGAAGCCGCAGGACGGCAACCAGGGCAAGGGCGTGGTGGTCAACATCACCACGCGCGAACAGCTCGAGGCCGCCTACAAGACCGCCAGCGAATTCGGTGACGAGATCATGGTCGAGCGCTTCCTGCCCGGCCACGACTTCCGCCTGCTCGTGGTGGGCAACCAGCTCGTGGCCGCCGCGCGACGCGAGCCGCCGCAGGTGCTGGGCGACGGCCTGCACACTATTTCGCAGCTGGTGAACATCGTCAACCAGGACCCGCGCCGCGGCAGCGGCCACGGCACGGCGCTCACCAAGGTGCGGCTGGACGACATCGCCGTCGCGCGCATCGCCGCCGAGGGCCTCACGCCCGAATCCGTGCCCGCCCAGGGCCAGCGCGTGGTGCTGCGCAACAACGCCAACCTCTCCACCGGCGGCAGCGCCACCGACGTGACCGACGACGTGCACCCCGAAATCGCCGCGCGCGCCGTGGAGGCCGCGCAGACCATCGGCCTGCACATCTGCGGCGTGGACGTGGTCTGCGAGACCATGCTGCGCCCGCTGGAGGAGCAAAGCGGCGGCATCGTCGAGGTGAACGCCGCGCCCGGCCTGCGCATGCACCTGGCGCCCTCGTTCGGCCGCCCGCGCAACGTGGGCGTGCCCATGGTGGACGCGCTGTTCCCGCCGGGGCAGGACGGGCGCATCCCGCTCGTGGCCGTCACCGGCACCAACGGCAAGACCACCACCACGCGCCTGATCGCGCACCTGTTCACCGCGCACGGCTGGCGCACGGCCATGACCAACACCGACGGCGTGTACGTCAACGGCCGCCAGATCGACAGCGGCGACTGCTCCGGCCCCAAGAGCGCGCGCAACGCGCTGGCCCACCCCGAGACCGATGCCGCCGTGCTCGAATGCGCACGCGGCGGCCTGCTGCGCGAAGGCCTGGGCTTCGACCGCGCGCAGGTGGCCGTGGTCACCAACGTGGGCGAGGGCGACCACCTGGGGCTGAACTTCATCCACACCGTGGAGGACGTGGCCGTCTTGAAGCGCGTCATCGTGCAGAACGTCGCGCAGGACGGCTACGCCGTGCTCAACGCCGCCGACCCGCACGTGGCCGCCATGGCGGCGAGCTGCCCCGGCAAGGTGATCTTCTTCGCCGCCGACCGCCACCACCCCGTCATGGCCACGCACCGCGCGCAAGGCGCCCGCGTGGTCTACGTGGACGAGGGCCACATCGTCGCCGCCGAAGGCTCGTGGCGCGAGAGCATCCCGCTGCGCGACATTCCCCTGACGCGCGGCGGCACCATCGGCTTCCAGGTCGAGAACGCCATGGCCTCCATCGCCGCCGCCTGGGGCGTCGGCCTGCCGTGGCAGACCATCCGCCGCGGACTGGCCGGCTTCGTGAACGACAGCGACAACGCGCCCGGTCGCTTCAACGTCATGGACTACCGCGGCGCCACGCTGATCGCCGACTACGGCCACAACCCCGACGCCATCCGCGCCCTGGTGCAGGCCGTGGACGCCATGCCCGGCCAGCGCCGCAGCGTGGTCATCAGCGGCGCGGGCGACCGCCGCGACCAGGACATCACCGAGCAGACCCTGATCCTGGGCCGCGCCTTCGACGACGTGATCCTCTACCAGGACGCGTGCCAGCGCGGCCGCGCCGACGGCGAGGTGCTGGCCCTGCTGCAAAAGGGCCTGCAGGGCGCGCCGCGCACCCGCTACGTGACCGAGATCCACGGCGAGTTCGCCGCCATCGACCACGCGCTGGCGCGCCTGGCGCCCGGCGACCTGTGCCTGGTGCTGGTGGACCAGGTGGAGGAGGCGCTCGCGCACCTGCACCGCCACGTGAGCGGAGAGCAGCATGCGGCGGCTTGAAGGCATCGCCGGCGCCACCTGCGCCCTGCTTCTGGCCGCCTGCGGCGCGCGCGCCGAGCAGGTGGGCGCCGTGGACACGGTGTTCAAGTTCATCGGCCCCGACCACAAGATCGTGGTCGATGCCTACGACGATCCCAAGGTGCAGGGCGTGACCTGCTACGTCTCGCGCGCCAAGACCGGCGGCATCAAGGGCGGGCTGGGGCTGGCGGAAGACAAGTCCGAGGCCTCGATCGCCTGCGTGCAGACCGGCGCCCTCCAGATACCGCAGCCGCTGCCGCAGCAGGAAGAAGTGTTCACCGAGCGCACCTCGCTGCTCTTCAAGCGCCTGCGCGTGGTGCGCATGGTGGACGCGAAGCGCAACGCGCTCGTCTACATGACGTATTCCGACCGCGTGATCGAAGGCTCGCCGCAGAACAGCGTGACGGCCGTGCCCGTGGGGCGCGGCACACCGATTCCGGTCAAATAGCCCCCGTTTGACACAATCGCCGGATTCTTCCGAAACCGCAGAATCCAGCCCCATGGCCTCCTCCAAGAAAACGCAGGCATCCCAGCTTTTCACCCAGTCCGCCCGGCCAGCAGACCTGGCCGCCGAATTGCAGCGTGCAGTCGCTCTGCACCGCGCTGGCCAATGGGCACAGGCCGGCGCCGCCTATGAACGGATATTGGCCCTGCAGCCCGGCAACTTTTCCTGCCTCCATCTGCTCGGCGTCCTGATGCTGCAGGGCGGCAGGCACGCCGATGCCGAGCGGCTGATTTCCCAGGCCATCGGAGCACAGCCGAACACAGCTACCCCCTATATCAACCTGGCCCTTGCACAGTCGGGCCAGCACAAGTACGACAACGCCCTGGACAGCATCGCAAAGGCGCTGGCCCTCCAACCCGATCTGGTGGAGGCGCAGGTCAATCGTGGGGCCATCCTTGTCCAAGCCAAGCGGTCCCAAGAGGCGGTCGATCAGTTCGACCGTCTGATCTCCACGGGACATGGCACCGCCGAGGTCTGGACCAATCGAGGCATCGCACTGGCGCAACTACGTCACTACCCGGATGCGCTGGAGAGCTACCGCAAGGCATTGTCCATCGCGCCTGCGTTTCCCAAGGCGCACTACAACATGGGCACCGCCCTGATAGAAACCAGAAACTATGGCGATGCCCTGCAAGCCCTTGATCGCGCCATCTCATCCCACCCGAACTATGCGGAAGCCTTCAGCGCCAAAGGACAGGCCCTGCATGGGCTCGGCAATCCCGGGGAGGCCAAGCCCTGGCACGAACGCGCGGCGGCGCTCAAGCCCCACGCCGCACAGATCCTGCTCAGCTATGCCAACTGCTTGGTTGATCTCCGCGAATACGAAGCCGCGCACAGGACCATCGAAGCGGCGCTATCGGCCGACCCGCAACTGGCCGATGCCTATGTAGCCGGCGGCCACCTGCTGGCATGCCAGTGGCGGCATGAGGACGCCCTTGCGAACTACGACCGCGCCCTTCAGATCAATCCGTTACTGGAGTCCGCCTATTTCTTCAAGGCCACATCAGAAATGGCGCTGAAACGCTACGCTGATGCGCTCCAGAGCATGCAGCGCTGCACGGAAAGCGGTCGTTTCGATACGATGCTTGCCCGGCAGTATTGCCGGATGATGGTGTGCGACTGGACGGATTTCGATGGGAGTGTTCAACGCATCCGCGAAGAAATCCAGCCAGGCAAGCCTGCAGAACTCGCGTTTTCCTTGCTCAGCCTCATTGACGATCCTGCGCTGCACTTGATCGCAGCGAGCAATTTCGCCAGCAAATGGAAGCCAGCGGCCACGCTGTCTCCAAAATCCCATGGCACAGGCAAGATCAAGATCGGGTATTACTCCGCCGATTTCCACGACCATGCAACGACCTTCCTGATGGCGGAACTCTTCGAGAGCCACGACACCGAGAGATTCGAAATTTACGCTTTTTCCTTCGGCCCCGCGCAGGCTGCCAGCCGGATGCTGGAGCGCATCACGCGCAAGCTCGACCATTTCATCGAAGTACGTGGCAAGAGCGACGAGGAGATAGCCGCACTGTCCCGGTCACTGGGCATTGACGTTGCCGTGGACCTCAAGGGGTTCACCACGGATGCCCGCTTCGGCATTTTCGCCGCACGTTGCGCGCCACTACAGGTGAGCTACCTGGGGTATCCAGGCACAACCGGGGCAGATTTCATCGACTACGTCATCGCGGACGAGACCGTCATCCCCGAGAGCCAGCAGGCCCACTACACCGAAAAGGTCATCTATCTACCCCACAGCTACCAGGTCAACGACAGCCAGCGCGCCATTTCCAGCCGCGTTTTCGAACGGCAGGAGCTGGGCCTGCCGCAGCAGGCCTTCGTCTTCTGTTGCTTCAACAGCAGCAACAAGATCCTTCCCGCGACTTTCGACGCCTGGATGCGTCTGCTGCGCAACGTCGATGGCAGCGTTCTATGGCTGCTGCAGAGCAACACGCCGGCCATGCAAAACCTGCGCAAAGAGGCCGAAGCCCGTGGCGTGGATGGCATGCGGCTGGTCTTTGCCGAATACATGCCCTTGGAGGAGCATCTGGCCCGCTACCGTCTGGCCGACCTGTTCATCGACACCTTCCCCTATAACGCCCATACGACCGCCAGCGATGCGTTGTGGGCAGGTCTTCCCGTGCTGACCCGCACGGGGCAGTCTTTCGCCAGCAGGGTCGCTGCGAGCCTTCTGACCGCCATTGGCCTGCCCGAATTGATTACCCACACCCCGGCCGACTTTGAAGCCAAGGCCATCGCACTGGCACAA
The DNA here is from genome assembly GCF_000400995.2 of Acidovorax sp. MR-S7. Classification (GTDB taxonomy): domain Bacteria; phylum Pseudomonadota; class Gammaproteobacteria; order Burkholderiales; family Burkholderiaceae_C; genus MR-S7. The sequence goes on from NZ_DF238949.1 coordinate 17,506, forward strand.
GACCCCGGCTCACTACGCGCCATCCGCGACAAGCTGGATCATCAGCGGCTCCGCAGCCCGCTGTTCGACGGCGTACAGTTCACACGGCATATGGAGTCAGCCTACATCGCCATGCATGAGCGCTACTGCCAAGGGCTGGCACCCGCTGCGATGGAAATAAAGGCATAGCCTGATACACGGTCAATCCTGCGCCGCGATGCGGCGCAGGGCCTGCTCGAACACCTCGACCGGCTGGCCGCCCTGGATCAGGTGGCGCTGGTTCACGATGACCGCCGGCACCGAGTGGATGCCATGGCTCTGGTAGTGCGCCTCGCGCTCGCGCACCTCATGGGCGTAGGTGTCCGACGCCAGCACCGCGCCGGCGCGTGCCTCGTCCAGCCCCAGTTCGCGCACCAGGCGCAGCAGCACGGCCCGGTCGCCGGGGTTCTCGCCGTCGGTGAAATAGGCCTTGAACAGCGCATGCTTCAGCGCGCTCTGCTGCGCCGGGGTGCCCTCCGCCTCCAGCCAGTGCAGCAGGCGGTGGGCATCGAAGGTGTTGTAGATGCGGCCGCGCCTGTCCATACGGAAGGTGAAGCCGAGCTGCGCCCCGCGTGCCGCAATCGCCTCCCGGGTCTGCTGCGACTGCTCGGGCGTGGCTCCGTACTTCTGCATCAGGTGCTCGCCGATGTCCTGCCCTTCGGGGCCCATGTCCGGGTTCAGCTCGAAGGGCTGGAAGTGCACGTCCAGCGCCACCTCCTGCGCCAGCCGCGCGGCCGCCTGCTCCAGCGCGTGCAGGCCGATGGCGCACCAGGGGCAGGACACGTCGGAGACGAAATCGATCCGGAGGGGGATGGGCGTGTTGGCGGTCATCGCAAGGCTCCTGCGCGCAAAGCGCCCATCCTAGCCTTCGGCCTGCAGCCATGCGCGCAGCTCGGTCTTGAGCACCTTGCCATAGCTGTTCTTGGGCAGCGCCGGGACCCACCGGTATTCCTTGGGGCGCTTGAAGCGCGCGATGTGGTCCAGGCACAGCGCGTCCAGCGCCGCGTCGTCCACCGCACCGCCCTCGCCCGCGACGAGGAAGGCAACCACCACCTCGCCCCATTCCGCGTCGCGCTGGCCGACCACGGCGGCCTCGCTCACGTGCGGGTGCAGCAGCAGCACCTCTTCCACCTCGCGCGGGTAGATGTTGGAGCCGCCGGAGATGATCACGTCCTTGGAGCGGTCGCGCAGGGTGAGGAAGCCGTCCGCGTCCAGGCTGCCCACATCGCCCGTATGCAGCCAGCCGCCGCGCAGCGTGGCGGCGGTGGCCTCTTCGTTGGCCCAGTAGCCTGCCATCACCGTTTCGCCGCGCACCACCACCTCGCCCGGTTCCCCGGCGGGCACGGGCCGGTCCTCGGCATCCACCACGCGCACTTCCACGCAGGCATGCGCCACGCCCACCGAGGCGATGCGCTCGGCCCAGCGCGGGTGGGCGGTGTCGGCCAAATGCGCGCGCGCCAAGGCGGTGATGGTCATGGGGCTCTCGCCCTGGCCGTAGATCTGCACGAACTTCTGGCCCAGGGTGTCCAGTGCGCGGCGCAGGTCCTCCACGTACATGGGGCCGCCGCCGTAGACGATGGTCTTGAAGCCGTCCGCGGCGGCGCCCGCGCGCCGCACGTGTTCCACCAGGCGATGCACCATGGTGGGCGCGGCGAAGAACGACAGCCGCCCCACGCTGGCCGCGAGCCGCACCAGCTCGGCCGGGTCGAAGCCGCCGGATTCGGGCACCACGTGGCGCGCGCCGCGCAGCATGTGGGCGTAGTTGTACAGGCCCGCGCCGTGCGACATGGGGGCAGCGTAGACCATGGCGTCGTCCGGGTGGACGTCGTCCACGTCGGTGAAATAGGCCATGGTCATGGCCAACAGATTGCGGTGGGTCTGCATCACGCCCTTGGGCCGGCCCGTGGTGCCGGAGGTGTAGAAGAGCGAGGCCACGTCCTGCGGCGCGCAGGCGTGCATCTCCAGCGCCGGGCCCTGCGCGGCCTGCTCCCAGGCGTCGCTGCCCAGCTCCTGCAGCGTGGCGGGCGCGGCGCCGGCGGCCAGCGCCGCATCGCGCAGCGCGCCGGACACGCACACGGCGTGCGCACCGCTGTGCTCCAGCACGTAGGCCAGCTCGCGCGCATGCAGCTTGTAGTTGACGGGCACCGACACCGCGCCGGCCCAGTGGATGGCATGCAGCGCCTCCAGGTACTGCGGGCAGTTGGCCGAGAAGATGGCCACGCGGTCGCCCGGCGCCACGCCGCAGCGCGTGCGCAGGTGGCCGGCCAAGGCCGCCACGCGGGCGGCAAGCTGGCGGTAGTCGTGCAGCACGCGCTCGCCGGCCAGCAGCGCCGGTCGGCTGGGAAAAACCTGGGCGCTGCGCCGCAGCAGGTGGGAAATGTTCATCGCTGTCGTCGTCTCCTGCCCTGCACTATAAGCAGGCGGCGGCACGGCCGTCCGCTCTCATAACAATAGCTGCTTGCGCTCGGTGGATAAGCGCTGCAGGCCCTTTTTGCTTCAAACTCACGGCATGCACACCGCACCGGACCTGTTCGCCGACGACCCCGCCCGGCCCGCCGCCCTCTCCCTGGGGCCACAGGCCGTGCTGCTGCGCGGCTTCGCGCTCGCGCAGGCGGCCGCACTGCTGGAGGGCGTGCACGCGGTCGCGCAGCAGGCGCCCTGGCGCCGCATGGCCACGCCGAGCGGCCACGCGCTGTCGGTGGCCACCACGGGCTGCGGGCCTCTGTCGTGGGTGAGCGACCGGCGGGGCTACCGCTACGAGGCGCACGACCCGCTCACCGGCCGGCCGTGGCCCGCGCTGCCGCCAGCCTTCCTGGCCATGGCGCAGGCGGCGGCACTGCAAGCCGGCTTCGCGCACTTCGTGCCGGACGCCTGCTTGGTCAACCGCTACGCGCCCGGCACCCGCCTGTCGCTGCACCAGGACCGCGACGAGCAGGACATGGACGCCCCCATCGTCTCCGTCTCGCTGGGCCTGCCGGCCGTGTTCCTCTGGGGCGGCGCCACGCGCGCCGAGCGCCCCGAGCGCGTGCTGCTGCACCACGGCGACGTGGTCGTATGGGGTGGCGTGGACCGCCTGCGCTTCCACGGCGTGCTGCCGGTCGAGGCGGGCGAGCACCCGGCCACTGGGCCCTGGCGCATCAACCTCACGCTGCGCAAGGCGCGCTATTGAAAGAGGAGCTGCCTGCGCTTTCTTAGAAAGCGCCAGAGCCATTTTTTGACCCAAAATGCAGGCGGCGGACGGCACGCTGTCCTACGTGGGGATAGGCCGCATGCCTGCACAATGGCCTGCTGCCCCCTCTTTTCGTCCAAGGGAACACATTTGCGCATTCTGTACGTCGAAGACAGCCACGAGCTGCGAGACACCATCGCCCTGCTGATGGAAGGCGATGGCCGCACCGTCACCACCTGCGCCACCGCCGAGGAAGCGCTGCAGCACGACGCGGCGCAACCCTTCGACCTGGTGGTCACCGACGTGAGCCTGCCCGGCCTGTCCGGCACCGACCTGTGCCGCCGCCTGCTGGCCGACGATCCGCAGCGCTGGGTGGTGCTGTGCTCGGGGTACGAGTTCTCCCAGCCGCTGGACAGCCTGGGCCCCTGCGTGCGGGCCCTGCTCAAGCCTTTCGAGATCGAGGAGCTGGAGGAGCTGCTGGACTCCATCCAGGCCGCCCTTCAGGCCTGATTGCAAGCGCGGCGCGGCAGCGTCACCTGGAAGCAGGTGCTTCCGTCCTCCGAACAGGCCTGTACCTGCCCGCCGTGGGCCAGCACGATCTGCTGCACGATGAACAGGCCCAGACCCAGCCCCTGGTGCTGGTCGGGAGTGCTCTGGCGGCCGCGGAACGGCTCGAACAGCCGGGGCTGCAGTTCGGCGGGAATTTCCCCGCCGTTGGTGACGCGGATCCTGACCACGCAAGTGTCGGTGCCATCCAGGTGCAGCTCCACGGGATGCTGCGGCGCGCCGTGGTGCATGGCATTGCCCAGCAGGTTGGCCAGCACCTGGCCGAGGCGCTCGCCGTCCCACAGCCCGCACAGATCGCCCTCCTGCCGCATGCGCACCTGCCGCTGCGGGTGGGCCGCATGCACTTCCTGCAACGCGCGCTGCGCCTGCGCACCCAGGTCCACCTCGCCCGGCGCCATGGCCAGGCCGCCATGCTGGCGCGCGCGGGTCACGTCCAGCAGGTCCTCGATCATGCGGCCCATGCGCCGGCCCGCGATCTGCATCCGGTCCGCCAGGGACTGCACCTTGTCCTGCTCCTGCGGGCGCTGCAGCAGCGCGGCGCACGCCATGATGGCGCTCAGGGGGCCGCGCAGGTCGTGGCTGAGCACGGCCATGAACATCTCGTTGATGTAGAGCGCCTCGGTGCGCTCGCGCAGCTCGCGCGCCAGGGCGTGCTTCTGGCGCTGCAGGTCGAAGAACACCTTGGCCTTGTTCACCAGCATGTGCGGGTCGATGGGCTTGTAGAGGAAGTCCACCGCGCCCGTCTCGTAGCCCTTGAACTGCCACTGCTGGTCGCGCGAGCCGGCCGTCATGAAGATCAGCGGCACGTGGCGCGTGCGCTCGCTGCCGCGCAGCAACTCGGCCAGCTCGAAGCCGTTCATCTCGGGCAGCCGGCGCCATTCGGCGCGCTTGCGGATCTCGGCCATGGCGGCGAAGCCGTCCATCTCCGGCATCATGATGTCCATGAGCACCAGATCCACCGGCTGCCCGCCGGGCTGCGCGGCACGCTCCAGGGCTTCGACGGCCTCACGGCCGTTGCGGGCGATCTCCACCTTCGCTCCCGTGGGCTCCAGCACGCTGGAGAGCGCGAATCCAGCTCCTCCGCACGCAGCTGGCGGAAAAGCCCCAGCTCCACCACCGCCAGCGCCACGCCGCTCAGCACCACCGGCACCACCACCAGCTCCGCCGGGCTGGCCCGCCCCGTGCCGGACGTCACGGGCAGGTAGCCCGCGGGCACGTTGCGCACGTGCTGCAGGGCGCGGGCCTGGAGCGCCTGCCCCGCCAGCCCCTCGCCCGCGCGGATGGAAGCGGGCCCGGCATCCGGCGCCAGGGCGTAGCCCGCCATGCGCTCGAAGACGCCGTGGCCTTGCGTCACGTACATGGCGCCCACCTTCGCATCCAGCCGCGTGGCCAGGAACTCCACCACGGCGGCGGCCAGCTCGTGCACGCGCTGCTCCCCTTGCAGCCGCAGCCCCAATCCGACAAGGCTGCCCTTGATCCAGTTCTCCACCTCGCGCGAGCGGTGCTCGGCGTAGGCCATCACGGCCGAGGCACAGATCAGCAGCAGCAGCACGGCCGTGCTGCCCCAGGTGATATAGGCCGACAGGCCAAAAGCGTCCTCCCACGCGCGGCGGCGGTCGGCCAGTTCCTGGCGCTCGGCGTTCTGCATTTCGCGCACGAGGCCGCGCATGGTGTCCATGGTGGCGTTCCCTTCGCCGCGCAGTACCGACAGCGCCTCGTCCCGCCGTCCTTCGCGCTGCAGGGCGATCATGCGGTTCAGCTCGGCCATCTTCTGCCTGGCCAGCCCCTGCAGTTGGTCCAGGCGCCTGCGCTGCATCGGGTCGTGCCCCGCAAAGCGCTGTAGCTTCTCCAGTTCCACCGGCAACGCCGCCTGCGCCGCGGTGTACAGGTCCAGGCGCTGCTCATCCCCGGTCAGCATATAGCCGCGCTGGCTCGACTCGGCGTTCTTCAAATACGCCCATACCAGTTGCACCTGCAGCAGACCATCCACCGTGGAATTGATGCTGTCCACCATCGTGGCGCGCTCGTCGCTGGAGCGGTAGGCGAGCACGGCGATCAGCAAGGCGGCGGTGGCGGCCAGCACGAAGCCGAGGAGCTGGCGTGCGGGCATGCTGGCAAGGGCGCGCGGGCCCGAGGTGTCTGGTGCGGAGGGAACCATTCGTGACCCAAAGTAAATGATGCCGCGCGATGATAGGGGCACCTACAGGCCACTGCATGTAGGACGCGACCATCCAGGGCGATTTTCCCCCTGTGCGCCACGTGCAAGAACGGGCTATGGCATAGCCATGTCCTCGGGCACCGTGCCATTCCACAGGCGCGTGGACAGCAGCTTGCTGCGCGTGTCCGCGATCCATTGGGGAATGATCTCGCAGCCCATCACTTCGCTTTGCAGAACGCCCGAAGCCAGCAGGGTGCGGCATCCCCGCTGGCCCAGCCGGTCGGCGCACAGGGGAATGGTATGAAGCGGGGAGCCGCCGTCGCTGTAGCGCGTGTCCACGCATTCGCTGTAGCCCATGACGCCACAGCACGCGCAGGGCAGCAACGCTACGGCGCGCCGATAGGCCGATGCCTCGCAGCGGCCGGCGCGTGACGGCGCCCGTACCGCTTCGCGCCCGCAATGGGCGCCGCTGGTGAATGCATCGGTTGCGGCCATGAACGACTCCTCTTGCCATGCCGGGCATGGAAAGCAGCCAATCCGCATGCCACGCCCGTCAGGTGAGTGCATCGTAGAAAGGCGCCGCAGCCGCTGCTGTAGGACGGAGGGCCGCGCATGCGTCCCATGGCACCTCACTCCACGGTCACTCTCTTGGCCAGGCTCCTAGATTTGTGCCGCCGCATAACTTCGCTGCGCGAAGTGAGCGGCGTCCAAGCCGCGCAACCTGGGCGCTTCGCGCGGCGGCTGCGCGCGCGTGACTCCGACAAATAAAGTTCGTCGAGATCATCGCTCATTAGTTGTTGATTTCTCGACACTTGCGCATTGCGCGAAAGTTCGTCGGAAATTTCCAAACAGAAGGTGGACCTTGCACCGTCGCAAATATAGTCCGTCGGGACGGAACGAAGCGATAGCTTTGCCGCCGCCCTGTATTGACCCAGCGGTTTCTGCACAGATCAGGCCGCTAAAGCATAAGCCTCAGCGGGGGTCTTCATACCCAGCGCCTGGTGAGGGCGCCGGTGGTTGTACCAGCCGATCCAGTCTGCGATCACACGGCTGGCGTGTTGCAGGGTTTCGAACCGGTGGCGGTGTACGCATTGGTCCTTGAGCGTGCGGATCACACGCTCGACCATGCCGTTTTGCTCCGGGCTGTACGGGGTGATGAACTCCTGCTGCAGGCCGTAGCTTTTGACCAAGGTCGTGTAGCTGCGGCTGGTGAATACCAGGCCGTTGTCGGACCTCAGCAAGAACGGATGCCTGACCTTGCCCAGGCAGCCGTAGCGAGCGATCAACGCCTGCTCCAAGGCTGCCTCAGCGGTTTTGGATCGGCCGCTGCGGCTGAGGTGCCAGCCCAGCAGCTCACGGCTGTAGCAGTCGATCACCAGGGCCAGCGAAGCCCAGCCATCACGCCCCGTCCATACCCGGCACAGGTCCGTGGCCCAGCGCTCGTCTGGCGCCTTGGCCACCGAGGGCAAGGCCTGGATTCCCCGCGTACCGGGACCTGGCAGGCTTCGACTTCAGCCACAGCGAGGTGAACGAAGCCCTGGTACGCCAGCTGCACCGCTGCGAATTCTTGGAGAACGCCAACAACGTGGTGTTGGTGGGTGGCCCGGGTACGGGCAAGACCCACATCCGTCTGCGCGGCCCAGTGGATACCGAGCAACTCAAGGCGGTGCTGGCCGTGGTGCGCGCATGATCGGTTT
>NZ_DF238950.1:0-12062 GCF_000400995.2 Acidovorax sp. MR-S7
GCACCCGAGCGATAGCGGCAACGCCCTACCCCACCCGCCCCCGTCCACCGCCCAGCCGTCCACCGCCCAGCCGCGCCGCCACCACCAGCGCCGCCAGCGCCACGGCCAGGCCCGCGGCGAAGCTGCCCGCATAGCCCGCGTGCGCGGCCAGCCCGGTGAGCGAGGACGAGGTGGCGATCTCGCCCACGTCGCGCGCGCTCTGCACCGCCGTCATGTCGGTGCCTGCCTGCGCGCCCTGGGCGGCGAAGGCCATGGCCAGCGTCATCACCGCCACCGAGGCCGATCCCGCGCCGAAGCAGCCCAGCGCCGTCGCCGCCCACACGCCCGCCACGGGTAGCGCGGGCGTCTGCACCGCCAGCCAGAGCCACAGCGCCGCCGCCAGCGCCGAGGCGCCAATGCCCAGCGCGAACAACGCCCGTGCGCCGGTGCGCCCCGCCAGCCACACCCCGCCGCCGCAGCCCAGCAGCACCGTGATGCCGCCACCGGCCATGCCCACGCGGCCCACGTCCTCCAGCGCCCAGCCCGCATCCACCAGCAGCAGCTTGGACAGGCCGTAGCCCGTGACCGCTGCCATGGCCGACAGCGCCGCCGCCAGCAGCAGCGGCCACGCCCCCGGCCGGGCGATGAAGTGCCGCAGCCGCGCCGGCGGCAGGTGCCCGGCCGCCCGGGGCCCGGCCGCGCCCTCGCGCCAGGCCAGCGCCAGCAGCAGGCTCGCGGCCACGGGCAGCGCCAGCACGGCCAGCGCGCCGCGCACACCCAGCAGGCCAGTCAGCAACAGGCAGCCCGAGCCGCCGAAGAAGAAGCCGACCATGGTGCCGCCCACCTGCAGCGCGTTGGCGCGCGCCGGCGCCGGGCCGCTGAAATGCTCGGCCGTGAAGCCGTCAGTGGCGATGTCCTGCGTGGCGCTGGCGAGCGAGCCGATGGCCGCCAGCGCCACGATGGCCGGCGCGCTCGCGCCCGACACGCCCAGGCCCGCCGCCGCCAGCAGGCACAGCAGCACCAGCGCCTGCATGGGCACGATCCAGCTGCGCCGCCGCCCCAGCGCGGGGCTCCAGTGGTTGTCCACAGGCGCGGCCCAGAGGAACTTGAGCACCCAGGGCAGCCCGACCAGCGGCAGGAAGGCCAGGCTGGTGAGCGGCGCGCCCTGGCGGCGCAGCAGCGCGGGCAACGCCTCCATCGCCAGCCCGAGCGGAATGCCCTGGGCGAAATACAGCGCGGCAACCAGCAGCCAGCGGTGAGCGACGGCGGTGCTCATGCGGCCTCCACGCGGCGGTGCTCGCTGCCCTGGCTGGGCGTGACGAACAGCAGGCGGCCTGGCTGCTCCACGCGCAGCCGGTGCCAGGTGCCGCGCGGCACCACCAGCATCTGGCCTGCCGCCAGCGGCACTTCGCATGCGGGACGGGCTGCGCCGCCGTCCAGGATCACGCAGACGCGGCCGTCGAGCAGCGCCAGCACCTCCTCGCCGCGCGGATGCCGTTCCTAGTGGTTGGCATGCACCGAGGCGCCGTCGCTCACGGCCTTGATGCCGATGATCCAGTCGGCGTCGGTGCGGCCGCGCGCGGCGAAGTCCAGGCCCTCGGCATGCGCGCCGGGGTGCAGGGCGATCAGGCGGCCGTCCAGTGCCTGGGGCCGGGGTTCGGAAAATGTCATGTCGGTATGGGATTGATAGCTGCCAGCGCTTGATGGACAAACGCTGGAGCCGGATTTAGCTTGCATTCAGAACGTGGTGCGCAGCGTCAGCATGGCGCTGCGCGGCTCGCCGTAGCGGTTGTTCCAGCTCAGGCCGGACAGGCTCTGGTAGTACGTGCGGTCGAGCAGGTTGTTGATATGGAGCGCCACGGTGGTGCTGCGCCCCAGGCGGTAGCCCACGCGCAGGTTCACCAGCCCGTAGCCACCCTGGCGCTGGGTGATGCCGCCAGATACGGCCGAAAAATCGCTCTGCATTTGCAGTCCCGCGCCCAGCGTCCAGCGCCGTTCATCCACTGGCAGCGTGTAGTTGCCCCACAGCCGCAGGATATGGCGCGGCGCGAAGCGCGCCAGCGGCTGGCCCGCGAGCGTGGCGTCGCGCACGTATTCGGTGGTGTTGTAGGTGTAGCCGGCCTGCACGCTCAGGTCACGCGTGATACGGCCCGTGGCCTCGGCCTCGAAGCCCCGGCTCACGGCCTCGCCGCTGTTGACGTAGTAGCACGCGGCGCCCGCGCACGGGTGGTCGGGGTCCTGCTGCGCGCGGTTGGTCTGGCGGATGCGGAACACGGCCAGCGACACGTTCAGGCGCCCGTCGGCCAGTTCGCCCTTCACGCCTGCCTCGTAGTTCGTGCCCTCGATCGGGTCGATGACGCTGCCCTCCCAGGTGCGCTGGGTCTGCGGCTGGAAGATCTGCGCGTAGCTCGCATAGGCGGACCACTGCGGCGTGAGCTCATAGACCACGCCGCCGTAGGGCGTGAACTGCCCGCTGATGCGCGACGTGCCCGACGCCGTCTCCTGCTCCCAGCGGCTGACGCGCGCGCCCACGATCAGCTTGAGCGGGTCGGCCAGGCTGAAGCGGCCCATGGCGTACAGGCCCGACTGCGTGGTGCGCGTGGGGCCGCGCGAGCCGTAGGCGCCGGTGGCGGGCTCGGGCACGCCGTGCGGATTCCAGCCGAAGACGTCCACCGGCGCGTTGGGCGCGGGGGTCAGGCTGGCCTGGAACTGCTCGAAGCGGGTCTTCTGGTAGTTGCCGCCCACCATCAGCTCGTGCTGGCGGCCCAGCAGCGTGAACGGGCCGCTGGCGTAGCCGTCGATGCTGCTTTGCGCACTGTCGAAGGCATAGGCCGCGCCCGTGAGCCTGGGCCCGGCCAGCGTCGCCGGATCGACCGCGCCATTGGCCCCGGCGTACTTCAGCGTCGAATCGCCCGAGAGGTGGTTGGCGTTGAGCTTGAACGCCCAGCCGTTGCCGAAGCGGTGGTCCAGCCCGGCGAAGACGCGCGTGTTGTCCCAGTCGAAGCGGTCCCAAGCCACGTCCAGGAAGGCCGAGCGCGGCAGGCCCAGGGGCTGGCCGTTGGCATAGAACGGCACGCCCGACATGTTAGTGACCGAGCGGATGCGCTGCTGGTGCGCGCCCAGGCTCAAGGTAGTCGCCGGGGCCACATCCAGCTCGGCGATGGCGTAGACGTTGCTGGACTGCTGCGTGGCCACGTCATAGAAGAAATCGCGGTCCTCGTGGCTCGCCACCACCATGCCGCGCAGCGTGCCCGCCGCGTTCAGCGGGCCGCCCACGTCGGCCTCGGCGCGGTAGCGGTTCCAGCTTCCCGCGCCCAGCGAGGCGCTGCCGCCGAATTGGCGCGGGGGCCGCCGGGGCACCAGGTTCACCGTGGCCGACGGGTTGCCCGCGCCCGCGAGCAGGCCCGCCGCGCCGCGCAGGATTTCCACGCGCTCGTACATGGCCATGTCCTGCGGCGCACTGGCGGTGCCGCCCAGCAGCACGGGCACGCCGTCCTGCTGGAACGAGTCGATCTTGAAACCGCGCGCGTCGTAGCCTGTGGTCAGCTGCTGGTAGGGCTGCACCGTGACGCCGGGCGACTGCTGCATCACGTCGTCGAGCGTGCGCAGGTTCTGCTCCTGCATGCGCCCGGCGTCGATCACCGTGAGCGACTGCGGCGTCTCGCGCAGCGTGGGCGTGAGGCGGTTGAGCGCGGTGCCCACCTCGGGCGCCGCCGTCACCTCCACGCCGGGCAGCGTGGCGGCAGGTTCCTGCTCCTGCGCTTGCACGCCCAGGGCCGCCAACGCGGCGGCGAACGCCACGGGCCGCCAGCGGCCCTGTCTGAATCCTTGCGCCATGAATCGCGCCTCCTTTTTTGATGAGAATCAATCTCAACAAAGTCTAGGAAGCCACGGCCCTCCGGATTGGCGATGGCGGAAGTTTGGCTGGCGATCGCGGAAGTAACGGCGTCAGCGCAGCGCGCTCGGCGCCACGCCGAAGCGCTGGCGGAACACCTTGGTGAAGTGCGAGTCGGTGTAGCCGCAGGCCTGCGCCGCCTGGGCCACGCTGCCGTGCCCGGCGGCGATGAGCCGATAGGCCAGCTCCAGCCGCTGCGCGCGCACGAACTCGTACACGCTGCAGCCGAACAGCAGGCGAAAGCCCGTGGTGAGCTTGTTGACGTTGGTGCCCGCCAGCCGCGCCAGCTCGGGCAGCGAGGGCGGATCGTTCAGGCGCTGGCGCAGGATGTCCTGGGCCGCGCGCAGGCGGCGCACGTCGTGCGCGCGCAGCGGGCTGGCGCTGGCAGGGCCGCCGCGCTGCTCCAGGCCAGCCATCACGGTGGCCGCCAGTTCCAGCGCCTTGCCGGCGAGGTAGACCCGGCGCGGCGCGCCCTGCAAGGGGCACATCAGCATCTGCCGGCCCAGCCCCTGCAGCACGCGGTCGGCGCGCTGGTCCAGCACCATGCCGCGCTGGCCCGAGGCGCGCCGCGCCAGCCAGTCGGCGTCGATGCCGAAGTCCTGCGCCAGCGACGCCGCCGGCATGCGCACGGCCACGTATTCGAGCGCAGCGGCGGGGTCGAACTCGTGCCGCACGGTGAAGGGCTCCCTGTTCAGGCTCAGGTGAAAGGCCGGCCCCTGCACACGCACCGCCTGGCGCTCGCGCAGCTGGTAGCGCAGTTGCCCGCCCAGCACCAGCACGAGCTTGAAGCCGGGCTTCACCACCTCGGTGGTGCATGCGGGCGCATCGAAGCGCAGCACGCCGCCGGCCAGCGACACCTGGGGCGCGACGGCGGGCAACTGCCAGCCGTAGGCAGGGTCGGCAGGGGAAAGGGGCATGCGTTTAATGGATGCCTCAAATAAGAATGATTCTTGATTATTCCCCATCCTGCAAATCCTTGTGGGTGGGCATGGCGAGCGCAGCATCCGCCTCTGGCCGATGCAATACTTGGCATAAGCACCGCTGCCGCTGGAGAACATGAGAAAAATCAGCCTCCAGCGCTTACCACACAAGCGCAACCAGCTACGAAAGAGATAGCAAACCCATGATCATCGGCACCGCAGGCCACATCGACCACGGCAAGACCTCGCTGGTGCGCGCGCTCACCGGCGTGGAAACCGACCGCCTGCCCGAGGAAAAGCGGCGCGGCATCTCCATCGAGCTCGGCTACGCCTACCTGCATGCGCCCGGCGGGCCGTCGCTGGGCTTCGTGGACGTGCCGGGCCACGAGCGCCTGCTGCACACCATGCTCGCAGGCGCCACGGGCATCGCGCATGCGCTGCTCATCGTGGCCGCCGACGACGGCGTGATGCCGCAGACGCGCGAGCACCTGGCCGTGGTGACGCTGCTGGGCGTCACCCAGGGCACGGTCGCCATCACCAAGATCGACCGGCTCGACCCCGCCACACGCGCCGCGCGGCTGGCCGAGGTGCAGGCCGAGGTGCGCGCGCTGCTCGCGCCCACGGCGCTGGCGGATGCCCCCATGTTCCCCGTCTCCGCCGTCACCGGCGAAGGCGTGGAGGCGCTGCGCTTGCACCTGCTCGCCAGTGCCCGGCCGCCCGGCGCCGCCAGCCTGCAGGACAGCGCACGCGCCTTTCGCCTTGCCGTCGACCGCGCCTTCACGCTCGCGGGCGTGGGCACCGTGGTCACCGGCGGCGTGACCAGCGGCACGGCGCGCGTGGGCGATGAACTGCGCATTGCGCCGCAAGGAACGAGCGTGCGCCTGCGCGGCGTCCATGCGCAGAACCAGCCCGCCGAAGAAGCGCGCACCGGCCAGCGCTGCGCCCTCGCCCTCGCGGGCATCGCCAAGGACGAAGTGCACCGCGGCGACTGGGCCTGCGCGCCGTCCATCGCCCTGGCCACCACGCGCATCGACGTGCAATGCCAGCTCTGGGCCGACGAGCCCAAGGCGCTGCGCTCCGGCACGCCCGTGCACGTGCACCTGGGCACCAGCGACGTGACCGGCAGCATCGTGCTGCTGGACTGCGACACGCTCGCACCCGGCGGCACCGCCCTGGCCCAGCTGGTGCTGCACGGCACCGTGGCCGTGTGGCACGGCGACCGGGGCGTGCTGCGCGATGCCTCGGCCACGCGCACCGTGGCCGGCGTGCGCGTGCTCGACCCGTTCGCGCCGCAGCGCTACCGCAAGACGCCCGAGCGCCTCGCGCAGCTCGCCGCACAGGCCCTGCCCGACCGCGCCGCACGCGTTGCCGCGCTGCTGGAACACGCCCCCCTGGGCCTGGACCTCGTGCAGACCGCCCGCGCCGAGGCCCTGCCCGGCCCGGGCGACCTGCCGCTGCCCGCGGACGCCATCCGCATCGCGGGCGACGCCCTCGCCATCGCGCCCGCCGCGCTGCAGGCGCTGCAGACGCAGGTGCTGGAGCGCCTGCGCGCCTTCCACGCCGCCAGCCCCGAGGAGATCGGCCCCGACATGCGCCGCCTGCGCCGCCTGGCCGCGCCACGCGCGGGCGATGCGCTGTGGCAGCACACGATCGAAGACCTGGCTGCCGCCCAGGCCCTCGTGCGCAGCGGCCACTGGCTGCACCTGCCCGAGCACGCCGCGCGCATGAACGCCGCCGAGGAGCAACTCGCCCAGCAGATCCTGCCCCCGCTGCTGGAGGGCGGCTTCGACCCGCCCTGGGTCCGCACCCTCGCCCAGGACACCGGCGCCGCCGAACCCCTGGTGCGCCAGACGCTCGCGAGCCTCGCGCGGCGCGGCGAGGTCTTTCAGGTGGTCAAAGACCTGTACTATCCACTGCCGACGGTCGAGCGCCTGGCAGCCATCGCGCGGGAATGCATGGCGGATGGCGAGGCGGTGCAGGCCGCGGCCTTCCGCGACGCGACCGGCCTGGGCCGCAAGCGGGCGATCCAGTTGCTGGAATTCTTCGACCGCGTAGGTTTCACCCGCCGCGTGAAGGACACGCACCTGCTGCGCCCCGGCACGCCGCTGTTCGAGGGCGGGGATTGAATTTGATGGAAGGGAAGCGTCCCTGGTGGGGCGCCCGGGCTTCAAACCCGGTGGACTGCGCCACGCGTGGTCGGAGGGTTCGACTCCCTCTCCCTTCCGCCCCTTTGCGCCGGAGGGGCCGAAGGCGCAGCGGAAGAATCAGCACCAAATCAGCGCCCGGCGCTTATTCAGCAAGCGCAAACAGCTATTCTTTTAGGAGCGATAGAGCAATGCGCACTGCACACGGCCTGCCTCGGTGAGCGCGGCCAGCCAGCGCCCGTCTTCCTGCCACACGCGCACCCAGCCGGGGCCGCGCTGGCCGCCGATCATGGCATCGCCCATGAAGCTCAGCTCGCGCAGCACGGCGCTGGCGCTCTGGCCCAGGCGCTTGGACAGGCGTGGCAGGGAGACGCCGTCGCCCCCCTCCGCCAGCGCCTGCAGGATGGCATCCCTCACGCCGCCACCAGCATCACGGGAATGGACTTGGACGTGGGCGTGCCCGCCGCCAGCGCCACGGCGGACAGCGGCACGAGCGGGTTCGTCTCGGGGTAGTAGGCCGCGAGGTTGCCGCGCGGGATGTCGTAGGCCACGAGCCGGAAGCCCTCGGCACGCCGCTCCTGGCCGTCGTCCCACACGGTGTGGATGTGGACGCGGTCGCCGTCCTTGAGCCCCAGGGCGCGGATGTCCTCGGGGTGGATGAAGACCACGCGGCGCTGGCCGTACACGCCGCGGTAGCGGTCGTCCATGCCGTAGATGGTGGTGTTGTACTGGTCGTGCGAGCGTGTGGTCAGCAGCGTGAAGACGACGCCGCCCGCGTGCCTTGCGCGGGCGCGGTGCGTGGGCGTGTCGCACGGCACGGCGTGGGGCGTGAACGCGGCCTTGCCGCTCGCGGTGGCCCAGACGCGCTCGCTGGCCGTGTTGCGCAGGCGGAAACCACCGGGCACGGCCACACGGGCGTTGAAGCCGTGGAAGTCCGGGAAGACCTTCTCGATCTCGTCACGGATGCGCGCGTAGTCCTCCACCAGCCACAGCCAGGGCACGCGGCTCTTTTCGCCCAGCGTGGCGGCGGCCAGGCGCGCGACGATGGCGGGCTCGGAAAGGAGATGCTCGGAGGCGGGCGGGTTGATCCCCATGCTCACGTGCACCATGCTCATCGAGTCCTCCACCGTCACGCCCTGCGGGCCGGCGGCCTGCATGTCGATCTCGGTGCGGCCCAGGCAAGGCAGGATCAGCGCCTCACGCCCGTGCACCACGTGGCTGCGGTTGAGCTTGGTGGCCACGTGCACGGTGAGATCGCAGCGGCGCAGCGCCTTCCAGGTTTCGTAGGTGTCGGGCGTGGCGGCGGCGAAGTTGCCGCCCAGGGCGAAGAAGACCTTGCCCTGGCCGTCCAGCATCTGCCGGATCGCCTCCACCGTGTCCACGCCGTGCGCGCGCGGCGGCGCGAAGCCGTAGACCTCGCCGAGGCGGTCGAGCAGCGCCGCTGGCGGCTTTTCCCAGATGCCCATGGTGCGGTCGCCCTGCACGTTGCTGTGCCCGCGCACGGGGCAGGCGCCCGCGCCCTCGCGGCCCAGGTTGCCGCGCAGCATGAGCAGGTCGACGATCATCTGGATGGTGGCGACCGAGTGCAGGTGCTGCGTGATGCCCATGCCCCAGCAGGCGATCACGCGATCGGCGCCGATGTAGACATCGCCCGCGCTGCGCATCTGCGCCTCGGTCAGGCCCGACTCCTGCTCCAGCAACGCCCAGCTCTCGGCGCGCAGGTCGGCGGCCAGCGCGTCGAAGCCGGTGGTGTGCCCGGTGATGAAGGCGCGATCGAGCACGCCGCCCCGTGCGTCCTCCTGCTCGATCACGTGCTTCATGACGCCCTTGACCGCCGCGAGGTCGCCGCCCACGCGCAGCTGGAAGTAGTGCGTGCTGATCGGCGTGGAGCCAAAAGTCGCCATCTCCAGCGTGTCCTGCGGGTCGGCGAAGCGCTCCAGCCCGCGCTCGCGCAGCGGGTTGAAGCTCACGATGCGCGCGCCGCGCTTGTGCGCCGCGCGCAGCTCGCCCAGCATGCGAGGGTGGTTGGTGCCGGGATTCTGGCCGAAGATGAAAATCGCGTCCGCGTGCTCGAAGTCCTGCAGCGTCACCGTGCCCTTGCCCACGCCGATCTGCGGGCGCATGGCGCTGCCGCTGGGCTCGTGGCACATGTTGGAGCAGTCGGGGAAGTTGTTGGTGCCGTACTGGCGCACGAAGAGCTGGTAGAGGAACGCGGCCTCGTTGCTCGTGCGGCCCGAGGTGTAGAAGATGGCCTGGTTCGGATCGGGCAGCGCATTCAGGTGCTTGGCGATGAGCGCGAAAGCCTCGTCCCACGCGATGGGCCGGTAATGGTCGCTGGCCGCGTCGTAGCGCATCGGGTGCGTGAGCCGCCCCTGGTCTTCGAGCCAGAAATCGCTCTGCCCGGCCAGTTCCTGCACCGTGTGGCGCTCGAACAATTCCGGCCCCGCGCGCCGCGCCGTGGCCTCGGCCGCGACGGCCTTCACGCCGTTCTCGCAGAACTCGAAGGCCGAATGGTGGTTGCGGTCAGGCCATGCGCAGCCGGGGCAGTCGAAGCCATCGGGCTGGTTGGCCGACAGCAGCGTCTTCGCGCCCTTGAGGGGGATGTCCTGGCGCAGCAGTGTGTTCTTGACGCTGCCCAGCGCGCCCCAGCCACCGGCAGGGCCTGTGTAGAACGCGATCTTCTGTTCCTTCATGGCCTGCCCCGCCGGTGGATGTTCAGGTGTTCTTGCTCACCGTGATGGTCGGGAACTTGCCCGAGAAGTCCTTGGCCTGCTGCGCGACCTTCACGGCCACCGTGCGTGCGATGGCCTTGTAGATGCGCGCCACGTCGCTGTCGGGCTCGGCCGCCACGGTGGGCCGGCCGCTGTCGGCCTGCTCGCGGATGGACAGCTGCAGCGGCAGCGCGCCGAGGCAGTCCATCCCCAGGCTCTCGGCCATCCTCTTGCCGCCCTCGTGGCCGAAGATGTGCTCCACGTGGCCGCAGTTGCGGCAGATGTGCACGGCCATGTTCTCCACGAGGCCGAGGATGGGCACGCTCACCTTCTGGAACATGGTGACGCCCTTCTTCGCGTCCAGCAGCGCGATGTCCTGCGGGGTGGTGACGATCACCGCGCCAGTCAGCGGCACCTTCTGCGCCATGGTGAGCTGGATGTCGCCCGTGCCGGGCGGCATGTCCACCAGAAGATAGTCCAGGTTGTCCCAGCGCGTCTGCGTGATGAGCTGCTCCAGCGCCTGGCTGGCCATGGGGCCGCGCCAGATCATGGCCTGCTCCTCCTTGACCAGGAAGCCGATGGAGTTGATCTGCAGGCCCATGGCGCGCTTGGGCTCCATGAGCTTGCCGTCCAGGCTCTCCAGGTCGCCCGAGGTGCCGGTCATCATGGGCTGGCTGGGGCCGTAGATGTCGGCGTCCAGCAGGCCCACGCGCGCCCCCTCGGCCGCCAGCGCCAGCGCCAGGTTCACAGCCGTGGTGCTCTTGCCCACGCCGCCCTTGCCCGAGGCGACGGCGATGATGTTCTTCACGCCCGGCAGCAGCTGCACGCCACGCTGCACCGCGTGCGCGATGACCTTGGTGGCGATGTTGACCGACACGTTCTGCACACCGGGCACCGTTTTGGCAGCCGCGATGAACTCGCTGCGCAGCGCGGGCACCAGGCTCTGGGCCGGGTAGCCCAGCTCGACGTCGAAGGCCACGTCGCCGCCCGCGATCTGCACGTTGCGCACCGCGCGCGCTGCGACGAAATCCTTGCCCGTGTGCGGATCCTTGACGCTGGCGAGCGCCGCCAGCAGATCCTGTTCCGTGAATGCCATGGCTGTGTTGTTTGCTTGTGGGAGCTGGCTAGTCTAGCCAACGCACGGTGCCACTCGCCCGGCTGGGGAGATTACAAGCCAAATCGGGCGCCAGCGCTTATCTAGCAAGCGCTGGCAGCTATCGTTAGATGAGCATCAGGCTCGCACGTCGAGCCGCGCCGCCCCGGACTGCACGCCGCCGATGACGGCCGCGTGCGCGAAGCCCTCGCGCTGGAACACGGCGAGCACGTCCTGCACGCTCTCGGGCGCGCAGGCCACGAGCAGCCCGCCCGAGGTCTGCGGGTCGGTCACCAGCGCCTGGGCCATGGGCGGCAGGCCGGAGGCCAGCGCCACGTTCTCGCCATAGCCCGCCCAGTTGCGGCCGCTGGCGCCGGTGACGAAGCCCGCAGCGGCCAGATCGGCCACGCCGGGCAGCAGCGGCACGCGGGACCAGTCGATGGCCACCGTCGCGCCCGCGCCGCGCGCCATCTCCAGCGCATGGCCGGCCAGGCCGAAGCCCGTCACGTCGGTGATGGCGTGCACGCCGGGCAGTTCGGCCAGCAGCGGGCCTGGGGTGTTCAGGCGCGTGGTGTTGGCGATCATTTCGCGGTAGTGCGCGTCGTTCAGCTGCTCTTTTTTCAGCGCGGCCGAATAGACGCCCACACCGAGCGGCTTGCCCAGCACCAGCACGTCGCCGGGCCGCGCGTCCGCGTTGCGGCGCACGCGGTCGGGGTGGACGAGTCCCAGGGCGACGAGGCCGTATATGGGCTCCACCGAATCGATGGTGTGCCCGCCTGCGATGGGGATGCCCGCTGCGCGGCACACGTCCTGCCCGCCGCGCGCGATGGCGCCGATCACATCCAGCGGCAGCTGGTTCACCGGCATGGCGACGAGGGCCAGCGCCATGATGGGCTTGCCGCCCATCGCGTACACGTCGGAGAGGGCATTGGTCGCGGCGATGCGGCCGAACTCGTACGGGTCGTCCACGATGGGCATGAAGAAGTCGGTGGTCGCCACCAGCGCCTGGCTATCGTTCAGGCGGTAGACGGCGGCGTCGTCCGAGGTCTCGATGCCGACCAGCAGCTCGGGCGGCACGACGGCAGCCGCGCCGCTGGATTTCAGGATCTCGGACAGCACGCCCGGCGCGATCTTGCAGCCGCAGCCGCCGCCGTGCGAGAGGGAGGTGAGACGGGGAGAGGTGGTCATGCCCGCGATCATCCCAGATTCACTGCGCGCCCCATCGCGGTGCATGCGCGCGGGCACGGCGCTTGCTTTGACCTTGCCAACCCGCCGGTGGCGTTGCCGGCGGGCCTCTTCAATCCGCTAACGGCGGCGGGA
>NZ_DF238950.1:12099-308701 GCF_000400995.2 Acidovorax sp. MR-S7
TCTTCAATCCGCTAACGGCGGCGGAACCCCGGGCAGGCCCTGCGCCTGCCGTGTTTCCAATCCGGCGCGTGCTCCTTGGCGGCGTGCGTACAGCAGCAGGTGAGCGTGATGAAGATCGTTGTGATCGGCCACGGCATGGTGGGCCACAAGTTTCTCGAAGAACTCCACGGCCAGGGGCTGGCCCAGGCCGAGGTGACGGTGCTGTGCGAGGAGCCCCGCCCCGCCTACGACCGGGTGCACCTCTCCGAATACTTCGCGGGCAAGTCGGCGGACGACCTTTCGCTGGTGGAGCCCGGCTTCTTTGAAAAAACCGGCTTCACACTGCGCCTGGCCGCGCGCGCCGTGGCCGTGGAGCGGCGCCGCAACACCGTGACCACCGCCAGCGGCGAGGTGCTGCCCTACGACAAGCTGGTGCTGGCCACGGGCTCCGCCCCCTTCGTGCCGCCGGTGCCGGGGCGCGAGCGGCCGTACTGCTTTACCTACCGCACCATCGAAGACCTGGAGGCCATGATGGCGGCCGGTGCCAAGTCGAAAAGCGGCGTGGTGGTGGGCGGCGGCCTCTTGGGCCTGGAATGCGCCAAGGCGCTGCGCGACATGGGGCTGGAGACGCACGCGGTGGAGTTCGCCCCGCGCCTGATGGCCGTGCAGGTGGACGAGGGCGGCGGGCGCGTGCTGCGCGCCAGGATCGAGGAGCTGGGCGTGCACGTGCACACCAGCCGCAGCACGGTGGAGATCACCGACGGCGCCACCGCCCGCCACCGCATGGTGTTCGCCGACGGCACCTGGCTGGAGACGGACATGATCGTCTTCTCCGCCGGCATCCGCCCGCGCGACGACCTGATCCGCCAATGCGCGCTGGCCGTGGGCCCGCGCGGCGGCGCGGCCATCGACGGCCACTGCCGCACCAGCGACCGCAACGTGTACGCGATTGGCGAATGCGCGTCGTGGAACGAGCAGCTCTACGGCCTGGTCGCGCCCGGCTACGAGATGGCGCGCGTGGCGGCGCGGCACATCGCGGGTGATGCACAGGCCGCGTTCGCGGGCGCCGACATGAGCACCAAGCTCAAGCTGATGGGCGTGGACGTGGCGAGCATCGGCGACGCCCAGGGCAAGACGCCCGGCTGCCGCAACTACCAGTACGTGGACGAGCGCAAGCAGGTCTACAAGAAGATCGTGGTGAGCGCGGACGGCACGAAGCTGCTGGGCGCCGTGCTGGTGGGCAATGCCGACGAGTACGGCACGCTCTTGCAGATGGCGCTGAACGGCATCGCGCTGCCCGAAGACCCGGAATTCCTCATCCTGCCCAGCAGCGACGGCAAGGCCCGGCCCGGCCTGGGCGCGGACGCATTGCCCGACAGCGCGCAGATCTGCTCGTGCAACGGCGTGAGCAAGGGCGCGATCCGCGCCGCCGTGGGCGAAGGAGCCTGCACCATTGCGGAGATCAAGGCCTGCACCAAGGCCGGCGCCACCTGCGGCGGCTGCGTGCCGCTGGTCACGCAGGTGATGAAGGCCGAGATGGCCCAGCGCGGCATGGCGGTGAACAACCACCTGTGCGAGCACTTCGCGCATTCGCGCCAGGAGATCTACCACCTGGTGCGCGTGGGGCAGATCAAGACCTTCGACGAGTTGCTCGCCAGGCACGGCCAGGGCCTGGGCTGCGACGTGTGCAAGCCCGTGGCCGCGAGCGTGCTGGCATCGGTGTGGAACGAGTTCGTGCTGCAGCCGCAGCTCGCCAAGCTGCAGGACAGCAACGACTACTTCCTGGGCAACATCCAGAAGGACGGCACCTATTCCGTCGTACCGCGCATGCCCGGCGGCGAGGTCACGCCCGACGGGCTGATCGCCGTGGGCCGCATCGCCAAGAAATACGGCCTGTACACCAAGATCACCGGCGGCGCGCGCGTGGACATGTTCGGCGCGCGGCTGGAGCAGTTGCCGCCGATCTGGGAAGAGCTGATCGCCGCCGGCTTCGAAAGCGGCCACGCCTACGGCAAGAGCCTGCGCACGGTGAAGAGCTGCGTGGGCAGCACCTGGTGCCGCTACGGCGTGCAGGACTCCGTGGGCCTGGGCGTGGAGCTGGAGAACCGCTACAAGGGCCTGCGCGCGCCGCACAAGATCAAGTTCGGCGTATCAGGATGCACGCGCGAATGCGCCGAGGCGCAGGGCAAGGACGTGGGCATCATCGCCACCGAGCGCGGCTGGAACCTCTACGTGTGCGGCAACGGCGGCATGAAGCCGCGCCACGCCGAGCTGCTGGCGAGCGATTTGACGAAGGAGCGGCTGGTGCAGCTCATCGACCGCTTCCTGATGTTCTACGTGCGCACCGCCGACCGGCTGCAGCGCACCAGCACGTGGCGTGAATCGCTCGAAGGCGGGCTCGATTACCTGAAAGACGTGGTGGTGGACGACAGCCTGGGCCTGGCCTTTGAACTGGAGGCGCAGATGCAGCACGTGGTGGACACCTACCAGTGCGAATGGAAGACCGCCGTGACCACGCCCGCCGTGCGCCAGCGCTTCAAGACCTTCGTGAACGGCGACGCGCCCGGCACGGCAATTGCATAAACCACCGCCAGCGCCCATCCGTCGAGCGCAAGCAGCTATCGAAACAAGAGCAAAGGAGATCACCATGACCTGGACCCCCGTCTGCACCATCCACGCCATCCTGCCCGACACGGGCGTGTGCGCCCTCGTGGAGGGGCGGCACGTGGCCGTGTTCCGCATCGGCCTGCGGCAGCTCTACGCGATCGACAACGTGGACCCCACCTGCGGCGCCAGCGTGCTCTCGCGCGGGCTGGTGGGCAGCATGAGCGGGCGCACCGTGGTCGCCTCGCCGCTCTACAAGAACCACTTCGACCTGGCCACCGGCGAATGCCTGGAGGCGCCCGAGCACTCGGTGCGCACCCACCCGGTGCGCATGGAGGGCGAGCAGGTGCTCGTCGCCTGCGGATGAGCACGGCTCCCGCCACGCGGCTGGTGCTGCGCGCCAAGCGCCTGGAGATGCAGGCCGCGCGCCGCCTGGCCGCGCGCATCGCGCTGGTGGACGCGCTGCGCGAATGCATCCACGCGCTGCAGCACGAGCGCGGCGCGAGCAGCGTGTACCTCGCCTCGGGCGGCGCGCGCTTCGCCGATGAGCGCAGCGCCGCCATCGACGCTGGCGCCCCCGCGCTGGCAGGCCTGCATGCGCTGCTGGCAGCGCAGGGTGAGGAAAGTCCTGATGAAGCCGATGCCGACGTGGACGCCGCCATGCTCGGCCTCATGGCCAGTGTGCTGCTGGGCCTGGAGACCCTGCCCGCGCAGCGCGCCGCCATCGAGGCGCGGCAGACCCGCGCGCAGGACGCCATCGCCGCTTTCACCCAGCGCATCGCGGGCATGGTGCGGCTGCTCTCGCACGTGGCCGACGCCAGCCTGCTGCCCGGCGTTCCCAGCGTCTCGCGCCCGCTGGTGGCGCTGCTGCACGTCGTGCAGGCCAAGGAGGCTGCGGGGCAGGAGCGCGCGGCGGGTGCGCACCTGTTCGCATCGGGCCAGTGCGATGCGGCGGAGCAGGAGCGCATCGCCCACCTGATCGACGCGCAGGAGCAGAGCCTGCGCGTGTTCGCCGGCTTTGCCGATGCCGCGCTGCGCGCCGAATGGGAGAGCCTGCAGCTCGGCCCCGGCATGGTGCGGCTGGAACGCCAGCGCCGCGTACTTTGCGCCGCACGCCCCGGCGCAGCGCTGGATGCGGACACCAGCGGCGAATGGTTCGCCGCCGCCAGCGAGCGTATCGGTGCATTGGGGACCATGGAAGCCGCGCTGGTACGCCACCTGCGCATGGAATGCGCACGCTACGCCAGCCAGGCGCAGCAGGAATTGGAGGATTCCGAAGGGCTGCTGCGCCGCCTGCGCGAGCAGCCGCCCACGGCCGAGCCCCTCGCCGGCGAAGCCGCCGCGCTGCGCGAGCTGCTGCACGCCCAATCCGAGCGCCTGGCGCGCACCGAAGTGGAGCTGCAGGCCGCACGCCGCGCACTGTCGGAGCGCAAGGTGATCGAGCGCGCCAAGGGCATGCTGATGGCGCGCCTGGGCCTGACCGAGGAAGCCGCCTTCCGTGCGCTACAGAAAGCCTCGATGGACCAGAACCGCCGCCTGCTCGACGTGGCCGAGGCCACCCTGGCGCTGCCCGACCTGGCCTTCGCGCGGGTCAAGGAAATTTGAACGCTTTCGGCCTCCAGCGCTTGCCCAACAAGCGCAAGCAGCTCCTTTTTCAGGAGCAAATCCAGCAAGAGCCCTGGCACGGAACCTGCATTCACTGACGGCAACGAGGCTGAAGACGGCCCCGTTTCCGGGATGAAGGCGTCCCTTCGCATCCCTGCATGGCAGGGCGGTGCGAAGGACGCCTTTTTGCTTTTCAGATGCTTCTCTCAAGGAGAGTTCTCATGGCCTACGTCGCCCCCGCCGAATTCGTCACCAGGATGGTCGATGCCGGTGAATCCAAGCTGCTCATGTCCACCCGCGACACGCTGATCCGCGCCTACATGGCCGGCGCCATCCTGGCGCTGGCGGCGGCCTTCGCGGTCACCGTCACCGTCAACACCGGCAACCCACTGCTGGGCGCCCTCCTGTTCCCGGTGGGCTTCATCCTGCTGTACCTCATGGGGTTCGACCTGCTCACGGGCGTGTTCACGCTGGCGCCGCTGGCCGTCATCGACAAGCGCCCCGGCGCCACCTGGAGCAGCGTGCTGCGCAACTGGGGGCTGGTGTTCGTGGGCAACTTCGCGGGCGCGATCACCGTGGCGGTGTTCATGGCGATCATCTTCACCTTCGGCTTCTCGGAGGCGCCCAACGCCGTCGGGCAGAAACTGGGCCACATCGGCGAAGGCCGCACGCTGGGCTACTCGGCGCATGGCGCGGCGGGCATGCTCACGCTGTTCGTGCGCGCGGTGATGTGCAACTGGATGGTCTCCACCGGCGTCGTCGCGGCCATGATGTCCACCAGCGTCTCGGGCAAGGCCATCGGCATGTGGATGCCCATCATGGTGTTCTTCTACATGGGCTTCGAGCACTCCATCGTGAACATGTTCCTGTTCCCCACGGGACTGATGCTGGGGGGCAACTTCACGATCATGGATTACCTGATCTGGAACGAGATCCCCACCGTGCTCGGCAACCTCGTCGGCGGCCTCACGTTCGTCGGCGCCACCCTTTATTCGACGCACTACAAGACAGCACCCAAGCGCACGGCATGAAGGTCACGCTCGGCCAGCACTCGCTGGGCAAACAGGGCGGCGTGAACCAGGACTTCCACGGCGCCATGCTGCCCACGGGCCACCTGCGCGCGGCGCGCGGCATCGCGCTGGCGGTGGCCGACGGCATAGGCTCCAGCCGCGTGAGCCAGGTGGCCAGCAGCGCGGCGGTGCGCGGCTTCCTGGAGGACTACTACGCCACGCCCGACGCCTGGCCCGTACGCCGCGCCGCGCAGCAGGTGCTGGCCGCCACCAACGCCTGGCTGCACGCGCAGAACCAGCGCGGCCCGGCGCGCTTCGACAAGGACAGCGGCTACGTCTGCGCCTTCAGCGCGCTCATCCTGCACGGGCATGACCTGCACCTGCTGCACGTGGGCGACGCGCGCATCTGCCGCGTGCACCCGCAGGCGCTGGAGCCGCTGACCGAGGACCACCGCCTGCACGTGGGCGCGGGCCAGTCGTACCTGGCGCGCGCGCTGGGCCTGCACGCGCACATCGAGATCGACACGCGCTGCTGGCTCGCCGAGGTGGGCGACCTCTACCTGCTCGCCACCGACGGCGCGCACGGCCACATCGACGCCGCCGCCGTGCACGCCGCGCTGCACCGGCATGGCGACGACCTGAACGCCGCCGCCCGCGCCTTGTGCGAACACGCCCGCGCGCACGGTAGCGAGGACGACGCCACCGTGCAACTGCTGCGCATCGACACGCTGCCCGCAGCAACGGGCCTGAACACCCTGCTGCCGCGCGACGGCCTGCGCCTGCCGCCGCCGCTCGCGCCGCGCATGGCCTTCGAGGGCTACACCATCGTGCGCGCGCTGTACGTCGGCCCGCGCAGCCACGTGCACCTGGCCGTGGACGACGTCACTGGCGAGCCCGTGGCCCTCAAGACCCCCGCCGCCAGCGCGCACGAAGATGCGGCCTTCCTCGACCGTTTCCTGCTCGACGAATGGGTCGCCAGCCGCATCGACAGCCCCCACGTGGTGCGCGCCCGCGCCCCGCAGCGCCCGCGCAGCCACCTGTTCGCTGCGCTCGAATACGTGCCCGGGCAGACCCTGGCGCAGTGGATGGTGGATCACCCCCGCCCCGCGCTGGAGGAAGTGCGCGCCATCGTCGAACAGGTCGCGCGCGGCCTGCAGGCCCTGCACCGGCGCGAGGTGCTGCACCAGGATCTGCGCCCGGCCAACGTGGTGATCGACGCGCAGGGCACGGCGTGCATCATCGACCTGGCCTCGGCCCACGTGCCCGGCCTGCACGCGGCGAGCGACGGGCCGCCCACCACCATCGAGGGCACGCTGCAGTACACCGCGCCCGAATACCTCACCGGCCAGGGCGGCGACGCCCGCTCCGACCTGTTTGCGCTGGCCGCCATCGCCTACGAGATGCTCACCGGCCAACTCCCCTACGGCCTGCAGGCCGCGCGCCTGCGCCCCGGTGCCGATGCGCGCCGCCTGCGCTACGTGCCGCTGACCCACCACCGCCCCGACCTGCCCGCCTGGCTGGACGCCGTGCTGCGCAAGGCCCTGCACCCGCAGCCCGCACGGCGCCAGCAGGCGGCGGCCGAATTCGCCCACGACCTGCGCGCGCCCGGCCCGGACTTCCACCGCCGCCGCGCGCCGCCGCTGGCCGAGCGCGACCCGGTGGCGTTCTGGCAGACGGTGGCGACGCTGCTGGGGCTGGCTGCCGTCGCTCTTCTAGGGATACTGGCGCGGATGCTTCTATAGTCGCGGCAGCCTCCACTGCCGCGCCTTTCCGTGTCCCGCCACCAGCCCACCCGCCCCGCCGACCGCCACGCCTTCGACGCCATCATCGACGCGCGCTCGCCCGCCGAGTTCGCCGAGGACCACATCCCCGGCGCGATCAACTGCCCCGTGCTGGACGACGAGGAGCGCGCCATCGTCGGCACCCTCTACCACCAGCAGGGCGCGTTCGAGGCCCGGCGCGTGGGCGGTGCGATGGTGGCGGCCAACCTTGCGCGGCACCTGCGCGGGCCGCTGGCCGACAAGCCGCAGAACTGGCGCCCGCTGGTCTACTGCTGGCGCGGCGGCATGCGCAGCGGCTCGATGGTGCAGTGGATGCGCCTGGTCGGCTGGGACGCGCAGCAGCTCGCGGGCGGCTACAAGGCCTTCCGCCGCCACATGATCGCCACCATCGAGGCCTTGGCGCCCCGGCTTCAGCTCCGCGTGCTCGTGGGTGCCACGGGCAGCGCCAAGACGCGCGTGCTGCAGCAGCTCGCCCTGCAGGGCGCGCAGGTGCTGGACCTGGAGCACTGCGCGCGGCACAAGGGCTCGCTGCTGGGCGCGCTGCCCGGCGTGCCCCAGCCCTCGCAGAAGAACTTCGAGACGCAGATCGCCACCGTGCTGGAGGGGCTGGACCTCGCCCGCCCGCTCTACGTGGAGGGCGAAAGCGCGCGCATCGGCCGCCTGTCCGTGCCCGTGCCGCTGGTGGAGCGCCTGCGCGCCGCACCCTGCATCGAGATCGAGGCCCCCGCGCCCGAGCGCCTGGCCTACCTGCTGCGCGACTACGCCTACCTGGGCGACGACCCGCAAGCCCTGGCCCAGCGCCTGGCCGCGCTCACCGAGCTGCACGGCAAGGAGACGGTGCAGCGCTGGCAGGGCTGGGCGCGCACGCACGAGCTGGCCCCGCTCTTCGGCGAGCTGATGGAGCGGCACTACGACCCGCACTACGGCCGCTCGCAGGCGCGCAACTTCGCGCAATGGGAGCAGCGCCAGCGCCTGGCCGCGCCGGACCTCTCGCCCGACGGCCTGGACCGCCTGGCGCGGGCGGTGCTGGATTTAGAATCAGATCGACCTGCAGCGCTTACCCCACAAGCGTAAACAGCTCCTGATTGAATAGCAAGCAAGGAACCCCGTGAAACTCAAAATGGCCCCGAACTCGGGCTTCGCCATCCTGCTGCGCTCGCCCTGGTGGGTCAGCTTCGCCATCGCCGCCGCCATCGCGGCCGCCTGCTTCGCGCTCATGCCGGCGGACCTGGCGCCCTTCGCCGCCATGGGCGCCGTGCCCATCGCGGTGATCGGCTGCATCGCCGCCTGGCGCCAGTGGCGCGCGCCCAGCGCGGCGCGCGTGCAGGGCATGCTGGAGGCGGCCGCGGCCATGCCCTGGCGCGAATTCGCGGCCCTGCTGGAGCGCGCCTGGCGCGCCGAGGGCTATGCAGTGCAGGGCTTGAACGGCCAGCATGCCGACCTGCGCCTGGACAAGGACGGGCAGTTCACCCTGGTGGCCGCGCGCCGCTGGAAGGCCGCTACCCACGGCGTGGAGCCACTGCGCGCGCTGCAGGCCGAGGTGGAGCGCCAGGGCGCGCGCACGGGCGTCTATGTGGCCCTGCAAGGCACGGTGAGCGAGAGCGCGCGCGCCTTCGCCAAAGACAACGCCCTGGTGCTGCTCGAAGGCGCCACGCTGGCCGCGCTGCTGTTGAAAGCCCAGGGCTGACGCGATGCTCTCCCAGCCCGTCACCGGCCTGGTGCTCACAGGCGGCGGCGCACGCGCCGCCTACCAGGTGGGCGTGCTGGAGGCCATCGCCGCGCTGCGCGTGGCCTGCGGGGCCGAGCGCGCGCCGTGGCCGTTCCCGGTGCTCACGGGCACCTCGGCGGGCGCCATCAACGCCGCAGCGCTGGCCTGCGGCGCCGACGACTTCCAGCGCGCGGTGCGCCGCATCTCGCGCGTGTGGCGCAACTTCCATGCGGGGCAGGTCTACCGGGCCGATTCGCTGTCGGTCATGCGCACCGGCGCCCGCTGGCTCACGCTGCTGTCCGTGGGCTGGGCGCTGGCGCGCTGGCGCCGCATGCACCCGCATTCGCTGCTGGACAACACGCCGCTGCACCACCTGCTCGCGCGCATGGTGCCGCTGGCGCGCGTGCCGGGGCTGATCCAGCGCGGCCACCTGCGCGCGCTGGCGGTGACGGCGTCCAGCTACAGCTCGGGCGAGCACGTGACCTTCTTCGAGGCAGCCGACGCGCTGGCGTCCTGGGCGCGCTCGCAGCGCAAGTCCACGCGCGAGCGCATCACGCATGCGCACCTGCTGGCCTCGTCGGCCATCCCGTTCGTGTTCCCTGCGACGCGGCTGCCCATCGACGGGCACACCGAGTTCTTCGGCGACGGCTCCATGCGCCAGACCGCGCCCATCGCGCCGGCCATCCACCTGGGCGCCGAGCGCATCCTGGTGGTGGGCGCGGGCCGCATGTACGAGCCGCCGCGCCCGCGCCCAGCGGGCGATGTGCCGCCCTACCCGGCGCTGGCGCAGATCGCGGGACATGCGCTGTCCACCATCTTCCTGGACGCGCTGTCGGTGGACATCGAGCGCGCCCAGCGCATCAACCAGACCCTGGCGCTGATCCCGCCCGAGGTGCGTGGCAGAAGCCCGCTGCGCCTGCTGGAGCTGCTGGTCATCGCCCCCTCGCAGGGCCTGGACGAGGTGGCCGCCCGCCACGTGAACGACCTGCCCGGGCCCGTTCGCACCATGCTCGGCGCTTTGGGCGTGCGCGCCAACGCGGCCAACGAGGGCGGCGCGGCCCTGGCGAGCTACCTGCTGTTCGAGCGCGGCTACACGCGCGAGCTGATGGCCCTGGGCCGCGCCGACACGCTGGCGCGGCGCAGCGAGGTCTGCGCCTTCTTCGGCTGGCACGACAGCGGCCGGCCGGTCGCGTCCTAAAATCGCGGGTTACGCCTCGCCAGCAGAGGCGCATGGAAAGCCGCCCCGATGACCGCACGCAAACTCTTCGTCACCACCGCCCTGCCCTACGCCAACGGCAACTTCCACATCGGCCACATCATGGAATACATCCAGGCCGACACCTGGGTGCGCGCGCAGCGCATGCAGGGCAACGCGGTGAACTTCGTGGGCGCGGACGACGCGCACGGCGCGCCCATCATGATCGCCGCCGAGAAGGCCGGCAAGACGCCCCAGCAGTTCGTGGCCGACATCGCCGCCGGGCGCAAGCAGTACCTGGACGGCTTCCACATCGCCTTCGACAACTGGAGCAACACCGACAGCCCCGAGAACCACGAGCTGTCCCGGCAGATCTACCTCGACCTGAAGAAGGCCGGCTTCATCGAGACGCGCACCATCGAGCAGTTCTTCGACCCCGAGAAGAACATGTTCCTGCCCGACCGCTTCATCAAGGGCGAGTGCCCGCGCTGCCACGCCAAGGACCAGTACGGCGACAACTGCGAGGTGTGCAGCTCCGTCTACGCGCCCACCGACCTCATCGCCCCCTACTCGGCGCTCTCGGGCGCCAGGCCGGTGCTCAAGACCTCGGAGCACTTCTTCTTCAAGCTCTCCGACCCGCGTGCCGTGGAATTCCTGACCGAATGGACACAGGACGGCCAGCACGTGCAGCCCGAGGTGGCCGCCAAGATCAAGGAATGGTTCGGCACCCGCACCAACCCCGACGGCAGCACCAGCACCGGCCTGGACGACTGGGACATCAGCCGCGACGCGCCCTACTTCGGCATCGAGATCCCCGATGCGCCAGGCAAGTATTTCTACGTGTGGCTCGACGCGCCCGTGGGCTACCTCGCCTCGCTCAAGAACCTTTTGAATCAGCGCGGCGAGGACTACGACGCCTACATGGCCGACCCGCAGTTGGAGCAGTACCACTTCATCGGCAAGGACATCATCACCTTCCACACGCTGTTCTGGCCCGCCATGCTGAAGTTCAGCGGCCGCAAGACGCCGACGAAGATCTGCGTGCACGGCTTCCTCACCGTGAACAACGGCGAGAAGATGAGCAAGAGCCGGGGCACGGGCCTGGACCCGCTCAAGTACCTGGCGCTGAACATGAACCCCGAGTGGCTGCGTTATTACCTGGGCGCCAAGCTCAACGGCAGGAACGAGGACATCGACTTCACCGCCGAGGACTTCATGCTGCGCGTGAACTCCGACCTGATCGGCAAGTACGTGAACATCGCCTCGCGCGCGGCGGGCTTCATCGCCAAGCGCTTCGGAGGCAAGCTGGGCCCAGTGTCCGCGGACGGCCAGGAACTGCTGGCCGCGCTGCGCGGCAGCCAAGGCGCCATCGTCGCCGCCTACGAGGCCCGCGACACCGCCCGCGCCGCACGCGAGACCATGCTGCTGTGCGACCGCGTGAACGCCTATGTCGATGCCAACAAGCCCTGGGAACTGGCCAAACAGGAAGGCATGGAGGCGCGCCTGCACGACGTGTGCACCACCTGCATCGAGGCCTTCCGCATCCTGACCATCTACCTCAGGCCCATCCTGCCCCACGTGGCCGCCGAGGTGGCGAACTTCCTCATCGTGCCGCCCGAGGGCTTCGACGACGTGGCCAGGCCCCTGGGCGCGGGCCACCAGATCGGCGAGTACAAGCACCTGATGCAGCGCGTCACGCCCGAGCAGCTCGACGCGCTGTTCGAGCCCCCCGCCGTGGAAAAGCCCCTGCCCGGCGGCGAGGCCATCGCCGAAGCCATCACCATCGACGACTTCGCCAAGGTCGATCTGCGCATCGCGAAGATCGTGAAGTGCGAAGCCGTGGAGGGCTCGACCAAGCTGCTGCGCCTGACGCTCGACGCGGGCGAGGGGCAGACGCGCACCGTGTTCTCCGGCATCGCCAGCATGTACCAGCCCGCGCAGCTCGAAGGCAAGCTCACCGTGCTGGTGGCGAACCTCGCGCCGCGCAAGATGAAGTTCGGCATCTCCGAGGGCATGGTGCTCGCCGCCAGCCATGCGGACGAGAAGGCGCACCCCGGCATCTACGTGCTGGAGCCGTTCCCCGGCGCGCAGCCGGGCATGCGCATTCATTGAAGTGACACGCCCCCTGGCCAGCTTTAAGCGCTGTGGGTAGCGCGCAGCGCCATGGAGAACTGAGCAGAAAGAAAGCACGGGCATGCCCATCTACCGCTGCAACAAATGCGGCTTCGTCAGTGAAGACGCACAGACACCCGTCAGCGCCCAAGCCGCGTGCGGACGCTGCGGCACGCCGAGCACCGTCTATGGCACCGTGTTCTTCGTGGAAGAACTGGTCAAGCGGCTGGCGGCAGCAACGCGCGAACTCAACGCCCTCAAGCAGGCAGCGGCCAGCGCACCGCCGCCTGCCGAACAGCCGCCCGCGTCCCCCGGCCACCTCGCCAGCGGCGGGCAGCACGCGGCGCTCCAGCAGTGGTTCGCCGCGCAGCACATCGAGGCGCAGATCGACCCCGCCAACGTCGATACCAGCGGTTTCTTCGACGACGCGGCGCTGCGGCTGGGAGACAACCACGCGCTGTTCAGCGAGTTGATCAACCGCCTGCGCTACGCCTACCGCAAGAGCCATGGCTGGGTGAACCTGGAACTGGCGCGCCTGCCGCAGAAGGACGCCCAGACCATCAACCAGCTCTGCCGCAACCTGTACGAACACACCTTCTTCGCGCGTTACCACTACCAGAAGCCCGAGAAGATCGTGCGCCTGACGCTGCAGACAGCGCCGGCCATCCGCCAGTTCTTCGACGGCGGCTGGCTGGAGTGGTACGCGCTGGCCTGCCTGCTGGAACACGTGCGCGACCGTGGCGCCGGTTTCTCGTGCGCGCGCGGCGTCAAGGTGGTGTTTCCGAACGAAGATCTGCACGAACTGGACGTGGTCTGCCTGCCCGAAGGGCAGCCGCCCATCTGCATCGAATGCAAGAGCGGCGAATTCCGCCGCGACATCGACAAATACCTGCGCCTGCGCAAGCGCCTGGACATCGACCGCAGCCGCTTCCTGATCCTGTCCACCGACCTGACACAGGAACAGGCAGCAGGTCTGAGCGCCATGTACGACCTGAGCTTCGTGAGCCTGCAAACGCTCAGGGACCATTTGCAGCGGCTGCTGTGAAGCGGGTTCACAGCCTCACCAGGAAATCTCAAAAAATCCGAATCTAGCCCTTACCAGGCAAGCGCTGCCAGCTGTCTTTTCAGGAGGGTTTACCGCACCGGCAGCGACTGCGCATAGCGCCCCGGCGTCAGCGCATGGTGCGCCTTGAAAGCGCGCTGCAGGTGGGCCTGGTCGGCAAAGCCCATGGCGTGCGCCGCGTCGGCCAGCGCCGCGCCCTGCGCCAGCAGGCGGCGTGCGCCGTTCAGGCGCAGGTTCAGCCGGTAGACGCCCGGCGTCACTCCCGTCGCGGCCTTGAAGCAGCGGATGAAGCGCGGCGCGCTCATGCCGCAGGCCTGGGCCAGCGCCTGCACGCTGGGGGCTGATTGCGGCTGCGCGTGCAGACAGTGCAGCGCGCCAGCCACCGCATCGGCATGCGGCGTGCGCTCCAGGGGCTGGGCGGGCGCGCCGTGGCGCCGCACCAGCCGCAGCAGGCCGTCGGCGAAGCCGGCCAGCGTGGCGCCGTGCAGCGGCCGGCACAGCGCATCGACGGCCTGCACCGTGGGCGCGTCTTGCAGCAGGCGCACGGAAAAGCGCAGCGCCGCCACGTCCAGCTGCGCATGCAGCCAGTCGGCCTGCACGAACAGCATGCGGTACGACCACGGCGCGCCGTCGCCCGGATTGCAGGCATGCCAGACGCCCGGCTCGATCAGCACCACGCAGCCCGCCGCCACGCGCTCGGGCCCGCCCGCATGATGGAAGATGGCCGTGCCCGCATCGACGATGCCGATGGAGTATTCCGCGTGCATGTGCAGGCGGAAGCAGTGGGGAGAGGCGCGGCTTTCGCGCAGTTCCGCCCACGGCGCATGCGGGTGGCGGTGGAAGGTGGTGGTCATCACGCCAGCATAGCGGCCACGCTGGCCACCAGCAGCAGCGCCAGCCCCCTGTGGAACAGCCGCTGGCGCGCATCCGTGCCCAGCCAGCGCGCCAGCGCCCGCCCCGCCACGGCCCAACAGCCCACGCCCAGCAGGCATGCCGCCAGCGATACGGCGCAGAACCATGCCAGCGCGCTGCCCTGGGCCGCGCCGTAGGGCAGCACGAACAACCCCACGCCCGACAGCGCCACCAGCCACGCCTTGGGGTTGAGCGCCTGCACCGCTGCGCCTTGCGCGAACGCGCGCCAGGGCCGTGCGGCGGCGTGCGCCCGCGCCTCCACCGCCCCCACGGGTGCGCCCGCGATGCGCCACGCCAGCCACAGCAGATAGGCCGCGCACAGCCACTGCGCCACTGGCGCCAGCCCTGGCACGAGCGCCGCCGCCAGCCGCGCACCCAGCCCCATGCCCCCCACCAGGGCCGTGTAGCTGGCGCTTGCGCCCAGCACGAACAGCAGCGCCACGCGTCGCCGCGCCTGGCTGCCGTGGCGCAGCGCCAGCACGTTGACGGGGCCGGGGGTGATAGCGCCCACGAGGGCGAAGCCGGCCATGGCCAGCAGGGAAGAAATCAGGGATGTCATGGCGGCCGCAGTCTGGCGCGCGGCGCGCGGGCTGTATTGAACGCAATTGCACGCCGCGCACCCCGGCAGCCGGATTAGCCCTTTTTTTTGAAAGTTATCAAGAATCATTCGTATTTCGTCTTATGATTCGCCCAGGCTGCAACGCCCGCCGTTGCAGCAAGGCTCTCATCGTGGGGTAGTCAACGGGTCGCTCAACCCGGCCTGTTGACCGCTTTTTGCCAGCCACCGGTTCGCCATCTAGCCAGGCACTTTTTTCCACGAGCACGAGAGTTTCTTTCGCAAGCCCGCCTGACAGGGAGCCGCTGCGCCGTGCCATACCTTGAAGAAGACATCGACCACCTGGTGCCGGAACATGGCGTGCTGTTGCGCCAGTACGGCGCGCTGCAGCGGCGCTGCTCGGAGCAGGCCGGCGCCCAAGCCCGGGAGATCGCCCGGCTGCAGCAGCAGCTCATGCGCCTGCGCGCGCAGGCCGTCGTGCTGTGCAGCGCCCTGGCCTGGGAGCGCGAAGACCACCAGCGGCTGCGTGCCGCCGTTGCCGACTGGCCCGAGCTGGACCTGGACCTGGCCCCGAACCTGCCGCCCCCGCCCGCGGATGCCGACACCGAGCGGCTCGAACACAGCCTGCGCTGCGCCGACCTGGTGATCTGCCAGACCGGCTGCGCGAGCCACGGCCACTTCTGGCGCGTGGAAGACCACTGCAAGCGCACCGGCAAGGCCTGCGTGCTGGTGGAACAGCCCGGCGCGCTGCGCATCGTGCGCCTCCATCCCGACGGCGAGGCCGAGCGCCTCGCCCCCCTTCCCTCTCCCTGACGGACCACACCGCCATGCCCTACACGCTGCCCCCGCTCGCCTATGCCTACGACGCGCTGGAACCCCACATCGACGCCCGGACGATGGAGATCCACCACACCAAGCACCACCAGGCCTACGTCAACAACCTGAACGCAGCACTCGAAGGCACGCCCTACGCCGACCTGCCGCTCGACGAGCTGGTCGCGCAGGTCGACACCCTGCCCGAGAAGCTGCGCGCGCCCGTGCGCAACAACGGCGGCGGGCATGCCAACCACAGCCTGTTCTGGCGCGTCATGTCGCCCCAGGGCGGCGGCGCGCCGCGCGGCGACCTGGCCCGCGCCATCGACACCGACCTGGGCGGCTTCGACGCCTTCAAGGCCGCGTTCACCCAGGCGGCGCTCTCGCGCTTCGGCAGCGGCTGGGCCTGGCTCACAGTGAACCCGCAGTGCAAGCTGGCCGTGGAAAGCAGCGCCAACCAGGACAGCCCTCTGATGCGCGGCATCGCCTCGGGCCACACGCCCATCCTGGGGCTGGACGTGTGGGAACACGCCTACTACCTGCAGTACCAGAACCGACGCCCGGAATACATCGCGGCGTTCTACAACGTCATCGACTGGGCCGAAGTGGCCCGGCGCTACGCAGCCGCACAACCCCGCTAATGCCGCAACCCATGCGCCCGCTTCGCCTGCAAACCTTGGCCGGCCTGGCCCTGTGCGCCGCCGGCCTGCCCTCCCTGTGCGCCCTGGCCTGGCAGGGGCTGGGGCAGCAGCCCGCGCTGCAGGGCGCGCTGCT
The DNA here is from genome assembly GCF_000400995.2 of Acidovorax sp. MR-S7. Taxonomy (GTDB): domain Bacteria; phylum Pseudomonadota; class Gammaproteobacteria; order Burkholderiales; family Burkholderiaceae_C; genus MR-S7. The sequence continues at coordinate 28,212 of NZ_DF238950.1, forward strand.
CGGCGGCCTGGTCGCCGCGCTGGCCACGGCCCTCGGCACGCTGCCCGTGCTGCTCGCGCAGCGGCCCTCGGAGCGCGTGCAGGACACGCTGTTCGGCTTCGGCGCGGGCGTGATGCTGGCCGCCAGCGCGTTCTCGCTCATCCTGCCGGGGCTGGACGCTGCACGCGGCGCCGCCCTGTTCGGCGGCAGCAACTGGGCCGCGGGCGGCGTGGTGGGCTGCGCCATCCTCATGGGCGCGCTGGTGCTGCTGGCCATGGACCACCTGCTGCCGCACGAGCACTTCATCAAAGGACGCGAGGGCGCCGAGGCCAAGCAGCTGCGCCGCACCTGGCTGTTCGTCTTCGCCATCACGCTGCACAACCTGCCCGAGGGGCTGGCCATCGGCGTCGGCTACGCGGGCAACGAGGGCATGCGCGCCCATGCGCTGGCGATCGGCATCGCCATCCAGGACGTGCCCGAGGGCTTCGTCGTCGCCGCGGCGCTGGTCGCGGCGGGCTATACGCGCGGCCTGGCCATCGCGCTCGGCATCGCCTCGGGCCTGGTCGAGCCGCTGGGCGCGGTGGCCGGCGCCGCCGCCGTCGGCCATTCGGCACTGCTGCTGCCCTGGGGACTGGGCTTCGCCGCCGGGGCCATGCTGTTCGTCATCAGCCACGAGATCATTCCCGAATCGCACCGCAAGGGCCACGAATCGTTCGCCACGGCGGGGCTGATGGTGGGGTTCGTGCTCATGATGGTGCTGGACACGGCCCTGGCATGAGGCGCCATGCGCCTTGCTTGACAACAAATATGCAGCTAACTACATTTCAGCCATGTTTGAACTGCAAGACCTGCCCAGCTACGACACCCTGGCCGCCTTCGGCGCCGCCTACGGCAACCCCGACGTGGACGGCCTGCACGCCTGGCTGGCCTGGGCCTCGGCCACGGGCGAGATGCTGTCGGCCTTCGACGCCAACCTGGCGAAGAACGGCGGCCTGTCGCAGTCGCAGTTCTTCGTGCTGCTGCTGCTCAAGCGCAACCCCGCCGGACTGAGCGTGGGCGCGCTGGCGCAGGGCGTGGCCGTCACCTCGCAGACCATGACGCGCACCCTCGACCGCATGGAAGGCGCGGGCCTGTGCCGGCGCGAGGCCGACCCGCAGGACCGCCGCGCTTGGCTGATCCACCTGACGCCCGCGGGCGACGCGCTGCTGGCCCAGGCGCTGCCCGCGCACTACGCCTGGGTAGCGAACCTGATGCAGCACTTCAGCGCCGAGGAACGCGCGCTGCTGCAGCGCCTCACGGGCAAGCTGCGCGAAGCCGGCCTGTCCCGCTAACTCCATCACCGCGACGCATGAATCTCCATTCCCTGCCCCGCCGCCGCCTGCTGGCCCTGCTGCCCGCCACCGCCCTGCTCGCCGCCTGCGGCAAGCGCGCGCCCAAGGCACGGCCCATCGCCACGGGCAGCACCGTGCTGGCGCTCGGCGATTCGCTGACCTCGGGCGTCGGCGCCGATGCCGCCACCGCGTACCCCGCCGTGCTGCAGGCGCTGACGGGCTGGCAGGTGGTGAACGGCGGCGTCTCCGGAGACACCACGGCCCAGGCGATGGCACGGCTGCCCTCGCTGCTGGAGGAGCACCGGCCCCAACTCCTCATCGTGGGCATCGGCGGCAACGACTTCCTGCGCCAGATGAGCGCCTCCGTCGCCAAAGACAACATCCGCACGATCTGCCGCGCCGCCACCGCTACGGGCGCGCAGGTGATGCTGGTGGCCGTGCCGCAGTTCTCTTTGCTGGCGGCCAGCACCGGGCGGCTCACCGACCACCCGCTCTATGCGGAGCTGGCCGGCGAACTCCAACTGCCGCTGTACGAGGGCGGCTGGGCCGAGGTGCTGGGCAACGCCAGCCTGCGCTCCGACCAGGTGCATGCCAACGCCCAGGGCTACCGCCAGTTCGCCGAAGGGCTGGCCAAGCGGCTGCGCCAGGCGGGATTGCTGGCGTAACTCCTGAAACCATAGCTGCCAGCGCTTGATGGGTAAGCGCTGCAGGCCATTTTCATCTATTTTTTACCCATTTATGTAGTTAACTACATAAAAGCAATGAACACATCTACGGACTCCCACATTCCTTCCACACCGCTGCGCGCCCTGCTGGCCCTGTGCGCGCTGGCCGTGGTGTCGCAGTTGTATTGGCCGCTGCCCGTGCTGCCGCAGGTGGCGCGCGCCCACGGCCTCGCGCCCGGCGCGGCCGGGATGGTGGTGAGCGTCTTCGGCATGGCCTATGCCGCGGGCTTTCTGCTGTTCGGCCCGCTGTCCGACCGGCTCGGCCGCCGCGCCGTCATGGCCTGGGGGCTGGCCGCGCTGGCGCCCCTGACCGCCGCGCTGGCCTGCGCGCCGTCCAGCGCGCTGCTGCTGGCCGGGCGCGCGCTGCAGGGGCTGGCCGCCGCCGCGTTCGCGCCCGCCGCCATCGCCTACCTGTCCGAACGCGGCACGCCGCGCCAGCGCACCTGGGGCGTGGCGTGGATCAGCACGGCCTTCCTGTCCGCCGGGCTGCTGGGACAGATGTACGGCGGCGCCGTGGCAGGCCGCTGGGGCCTGGGCGCGGCCATGCTGCCACTGGCCGCCGTGTACGCCATCACCGCCTGCGCACTGCTGCGCACGCCCGCCGATGCGCGCGCCGCCGCCCGCGCACTGCCGTCCCTGCGCGCGTCCATTCAAGCCATGGGCACGCTGCTGGCCGACGCGCGCCTGCGCCGCGCCTATGGCCCGGCGCTGCTGCTCCTGCTCTGCTTCGTGGCCTTCTACCTGCTGCTGGACATGCACGCCGGCGCCGCCCTGCGCGCGCAGGGCATCACGCCGCTGGCGGCGCGCGCCGTGGCCCTGCCCGCCTTCCTGGCCCCGCTGGCCGTGGCTGCCGCCATGGCGCGCATCGGCGCGGCGCGTTTGGCCGCGCTGGGGCTGGGCACGGCCGCCGCCGGGCTGCTGCTGGCCGCCTGGTCGGGCACCACCCATCTGCCGGGGCTGCTGGCCGCCAGCGTGGTGTTCGTGCTGGGCGTGGGCACCAGCGTGCCCAGCCTCATCGCCCGCGTGGCGGGCCTGGCCGCCACGCCGGTGCGCGGGCTGGCCGTGGCGCTCTACACCTTCGTGCTGTTCGTGGGCGCCAGCCTCGGCCCCTGGCTGGCGCAGGCCACGGCGCACTGGCCGCAGGCCGCGGCGCTGGGTCTGCTGGCCGCGCTGCTGGGCGCGGCGGCGCTGTACGCGGCCACACCTATTTCATCAGCCCCTGGAGACCACCCATGAAAGCCCTTCACTCCATCGCCGCCGCACTGGCCTTCGCCACGGCATCGTTCTCATCCACCGCCCAGGAGTCCCTTCCCATGACCCGTTCCCTCATCCCCGCCAGCCACCACGCCGTCTCCCACCGCGTCGTGCAGGTGGACGGCACGCCCGCCATCCTCACCCGCCACGAGCGCCGCGACGGCCGCAATGCCGGGCTGGAGGGCGAGCACTTCAGCACCGTGGCGATGGCGGACGGCGTGCTCAAGGGCTTCGCCCACATCTCGCTCGACCTGGCAGGAAAGCCCCTGCCCTCGCGCGAGCGCACCGAGGCCATCGCGCGTGCCTTCCTGCAAACCCACGCGAGCGATCTGCTGCCATGCATGGAGATTCATTGGATCGAGCCGCATGACGAACCCATCCGCGTGCAGCGCGAGAGCCGCACCGAGACCGTGACCCTGACCGGCATGAAGATGAAGGCGCGCAACCTGGCCGACGGGCGCTGGTTCTGGGTCATCGTCGGCAGCGACGAAAAGCCGATGGTGTTCGAGCGCGACATCGTCTGGATCACCTTCCCCGGCCACCGCAAGACGGAGAAGTGGCTGCACGATGGCTGGCTCAGGGCCCAGGAGCGCCGCGCGGCCTGAGCCCGGCTATCGCATCACCGCCAGCTCAGCCGCGCCGTGCCGCCTCGATGGCCGCGATGTCGATCTTGCCCATCTCCATCATGGCCGCGAAAGCGCGCTGCGCCGCCGCCGGGTCGGGATCGGCGATCGCGTCGGTCAGCGCGCGCGGCGTGATCTGCCACGACACGCCCCAGCGGTCCTTGCACCAGCCGCATGCGCTTTCCTGGCCGCCGTTGCCGACGATCGCGTTCCACAGGCGGTCCGTCTCGGCCTGGTCGTCGGTCGCCACCTGGAACGAGAACGCCTCGTTGTGCCGGAACGCCGCGCCACCGTTCAGACCGAGGCATGGGATGCCCATCACCGTGAATTCCACGGTCAGCACGTCGCCCTGCTTGCCTGCCGGGTAATCGCCCGGCGCCTTGTGCACGGCATGTACCGCGCTGTCGGGAAAGGTCTGTGCATAGAACTGCGCGGCATCCAGGGCGGTGCCGTCGTACCAGAGGCAGATGGTGTTCTTGGGGGCCATGGCCGTGCTCCTGTTGTTCAAGGTAGGAAGACGCAAGACTGCCCGACTTCCCTGGCCGCGCGCCCCTTGGGGGCTTTCTGGCCCACGCGAGGGGCCAGCGTGTACCGAGCCAGAAACGCATCTTCAAACAAAAGGGGTTTACCCCGATAAATTGTTTAAATATTGTATTTATGATGCACCCACAGATGGGGTAATTCATGAAAGTAGCGTTGATTGGCTTGGGCGAGGTTGGCCGGTGCTTTGCGCAGGCGCTGCATGCCCAGGGCATGGAGCTGATCCTGGTGGAGAGAGAGATTTCCGAGGCTGCGGCCGCATTGGCGCAGCGGATGGGTATTGCGCCCCACGCCGCAGTCGGCCCGTGGCTGCGCGAGGCGCATGCGGTTCTTGTCTGCTCCACGGGCCTTGAATCAAGAACAATATCAATACAATGCTCGCAAATCCTCCAGGCGGGCGCGCTCATCGCGGATTTCACGACCGCCGATCCGGCCCACAAACGCGAGGCGGCAGCGGCCGCCCACGAACGCCTCATCCAATATGCCGACGTGGCCATCATGGGCGGCATCTCGCTGACCCATGCGCGCACGCCGCTGCTGGTGTCCGGCGACGGCGCGGACCGGCTGGCCGCCTTGCTGGCGCCCCTGCAGGGCGCGGTGCGTGTCGTGCAGGGAGAGGCGGGCGACGCGATCGCCCTGAAGCTGCTGCGCAGCGTGTTCACCAAGGGGCTCGAGGCGCTCGGCGTCGAAGTGCTGGTGGCCGCGCAGAGGCAAGGGGTGAGGGAGCAGTTGTACGAGGTGCTTGCCGACATCGACAGCACGCCGCTGCGCGACTTCGTCGACATGGTCGTGCGCACGCACGTCGTGCATGCGGCGCGGCGCGCCCACGAGGTCGAGCAGGCGGCGCAGCAGCTCGCGCTGCTGGGCTTGCCCTCGCGCGTGCTGCCGGGGGTGCGCGAGCGTTTCGCCGCCACGGCCGCCCAACGGGAACGCCGCCCGCTGCCGCAGGAGCAGCCCACCCTCGAGCAGGCGCTGGACTGGCTGGACACCCCCGCCGCCCCTTGAGCGAGGGCGCCCCGGCTCACCCCCATCAACACATACCAAGGAGACATCGATGCGCGCATTTCCCCTCCCTCGCAGATTGATTCATCTGGCCGTGGCCCTGGGCATGGGCCTGAGTGCATTCGCCGGCATGGCGGCGCCCTACCCGGAGCGCCCCATCAAGCTGGTCGTCCCGTATCCGCCGGGCGGCGGGACCGACAAGCTCGCCCGCATGGTCTCGAAGCAGGTGGCCGATGCCAACGGCTGGAACATCGTGGTGGAGAACCGGGCGGGCGCCGAGGGCAACATCGGGCTCGATGCGGTGGCCAAGGCGCCCGCGGACGGCTACACCCTGCTCTTCGGCCAGCTCGACAACCTGTCGCTCAACGCGGCGCTGTTCGACAAGCTGCCTTTCGATCCCTTCAAGGATTTCCGCGCCATCGCCCTGCTGGCGGAGTCGCCCGCGGTGTTCGTCGTCGCCAAGGATTCCCGCTTCAAGAGCTTCCGCGACGCGGTGGAAGCCGCCCGCAAGGAGCCGAAGACGCTCAGCTTCGCGTTCCCCAGCACCAGCACGCGCATGCTGGTGGAGCTGGCGCAGAAGGCCGGCGGCGTGCAGTTCCTGACCGTGCCGTACAAGGGGGCGGCCCAGGCCCTGCCCGATCTGATGGGCGGCCACATCCAGCTCTACGTGGGCAGCACGCAGACGCTGGAAAGCCATGTGAAGTCCGGCTCGGTGCGCGCGGTGGCGGTGACGTCCAGGCAGCGCGTGGGCGCGCTGCCCGACGTGCCGACGGTGAACGAGGCGGGGCTGGCGTCGTTCGACGCCGTCAACATCTGGTGGGGCGTGGCGGCGCCCGCGGCCACGCCCGACGCCGTGGTGCAGTTGTTGAACGCCGCGTTCAACAAGGCCCTCGACGACCCGTCCGTGCGCGGAAAGATCGAGGCGGACGGCGGCATCGTCCTCGGCGGCACGCCGGAGCGGATGACCCAGGCCCAGAAACGCGACTACGACAAGCTGCTCCCGATCATCCGGGAGATCGGCATGAAGGTGAATTGAGCATGGCGACCGTACTCAGGAACAGCGCGCTGGAGCAGATGCGCGCCAACCGCCTCGCCCTCGGCGTGCTGCTGCGCCAGGCGCGCACGGTGGAAACCGTGGGCGCGATGGCGGCCTGCGGCTTCGACTGGATCTTTCTCGATCTGGAGCACGGCACGATGCCGCTGGACACCGTGGCGCAGATCGCCTACACGGCGCAGAAGTGCGGCATCGCGCCGATCGTGCGCGTGCCGATCATGGACGTGCGCCTGGCCGCGCGCGCCATGGACAACGGCGCCCTGGGGGTCATCATGCCGCGCGTCGAAACCGCCGCACAGGCGCGGCACATCGCCGCTGCGCTGCGCTACCCCCCGGCGGGGCACCGCGGCGTGATCGGCACCCTGCCGCATTTCGACTTCAAGGCGCCCCCGGTGGGCGAGGCCACGCGGCAGATGGACGCCGCCAACCTGCTCGTCCTGCTCATCGAGACGCCCGAGGCCGTGGCCCATATCGACGAGATCGCCGCCGTCGACGGCGTGGACGTGCTGCTCGTGGGCGGCAACGACCTGTCGCTGGAGATGGGCATTCCCGGCCAGTACACGCAGCCGGCGTTCCGCGACGCCGTGCAGAAAGTGGCCGACGCGGCCCGCCGGCACGGCAAGTTCTCGGGCCTGGGCGGCGTCTACGACCCGCAGACGCTGGCGGGTTTCCTCTCGATGGGCATGCGCTTCATCGTGTCGGGGGCCGACATTTCCTTCATGCTCGCCGGGGCGCAGGAGCGCGCCGGCTTCCTGCGGCAGCTCGAAAGCTCCGGCGCCGGTTGAGCGCGGATCAGGCGAGGGCCTTCGGCTGCTGCCGCTGCGCCTTCAGGCGGTCCCATGCGTGCTGGATGTGCGATGCCCACAGCGCATAGGCCAGGCGCCCGTCGCCGCGCTCGATCGCGCGCGCCAGGTCACGGTGGTCCGCCAGGCTCTGGTGGATCTGGGCGTCCGACGCATAGAAGAACCCGGTCACCCGCTGCGCGGCGAACAGGCCGCGCATGAAGGACGTCAGGCGCGGCGACGCGGCGGCCTGCGCGACCACGGTGTGGAACTGGCGGTTGGTGGTTTCCATGCGCGCCAGGAAATCCTTGGGCCGCTCGTGGATCAGGGCCTCCATGGCGGCGTTGAGCGCATGCAGTTGTTCCACGTGCTCGGGCTGCCTGCGCCGGGCGGCGAGTTCCGCCGCATGGGCCTCGATCAGGATGCGCAGGTCGAACACTTCGTCGTCGTCGTCCTGCGTCCAGCCCGCGACGAACACCCCGCGGTTGGGTTCGATCACCACCAGCCCGTCGTCCGCCAGGCGCTTGAACGCCGCCCGCAGCGGCGAGCGGCTGACGCCCAGTTCCTGCGCCAGCGGAATCTCCTTGAGCTGGGAGCCCGAGGGAAATTCGCCCAGGACAATGCGCTTGCGCAGTTGCGCGTAGACGTCGACGGAACATTTGCGCATGGCTTCAGGTCGGCAGCAGCGCGGCGGTCACGCAGTTGCCAAAGGGTGTCCTTGGTGCTTCATGGATGGCCGGACATTGTGCCTGCGTATGCAGCGCGCTACACGGGCCTCGCCGGCCGGCCGGCCGGTGCATTACCCTTGCACCCATCGCATTCCTTATTCCGCCATGGACTACCTCCCCCAGCTTCTCACCCTCTCCGGCATCGTCCTGCTCGCCTGCGCCAGCCCGGGGCCGGACTTCGTGGCCGTCACCTCGCAGGCGCTGGGCGGGCGCTGCTCGGGCGTCTTCACCGGCCTGGGCATCACCTGCGCCGTGGCCGTGTGGGCAAGCCTGGCGGTGTTCGGCTTCGGGCTGCTGGTGCAGCAGTTCTTCTGGCTCTACGAGGGCATCCGCCTGGCCGGTGCCGCCTACCTGGTCTACCTGGGCGCGCGCATGCTGATGGCCGCGCTGCGCGGCGGCGCGGACACGCAGGACATCGCGCAGGCGCCCCGCGTCGGCGACGGGCAGGCCTGGCGGCGGGGCTTCATCGTGGGCATCACCAATCCCAAGACCGCGACCTTCTTCGCCACCCTGTTCGTGACCCTGCTGCCCGTGGGCGCGCCAGCATGGGTGTACGCGGCGGTGGTCGCGGTGGTGGTGTGCGTCACCGGCACGTGGCTGTGCCTGCTGGCGGCGTTCTTCTCGGTGGGCGCGGTGCGCCGCGCCTATGCGCGCATCCGCCGCCCGGCCGATGCGCTGATGGGCGCGGCGCTCGTGGCGCTGGGCGCGCGCATGGCAGCGAGCCGGTAGCTTGCGCGGGATAGCCCAAACAATACACAATTACTCACAATCCGCACGGTGCGCGGCCTCCGCCACGCCACCGCTTCGCGGCACCTTCATGCGTCCGCCCCAGCTCTCGCTGCGCACAGCCATTACCGTCCCTTTCGCTCTGCTGTTCGCCGCCACCGTGGTGCTGCAGGCGTTCATGCAGCACCGCCAGGTGCAGCGGCTCATTGACCAGGAGAGCGAGCGGCTGCTCGCGGCCATCACCGCCACGTCGCGCAGCCGGCTGGCCGAGTACCTGGAGGTGCCGTTCGAGATCCAGCGCGGCATCGGCGACACCATCGGCCGCCAGGGCCTGTACGCGCCGGGGCGCCTGGAGGGCGTCTACACCTACCTGCACGGCGTGTTCTCCGAGGTGTATGCCCGGCACGCGCAGATCAGCCTGCTGAGCTTCGGCAGCCAGCAGGGCGAGTTCGCCGGCATCCGGCGCGAGCCCGATGGCAGCTACCGCCTGATCCTCAAGGAGAACCATGGCGAAGGGCTGATGCATATCTACCGGCAGCCCGTGCCCGGCGCCGTGGTGGCCTCCTACCCCGGCTACGACCCGCGCGAACGTCCCTGGTATGCGCCCGTGGCCCGCGCGGGCCAGGCACTGTGGTCGCCCATCTACACCACAGCAGGCGAGCGCGGGGACATCACCATCTCGGCTGCCAGTCCGGTATACGCGGGCGGCCGGCTGATCGGCGTGATGGATGCCGACGTGCGGCTCGACAGCATGAGCCGCTTCCTGCGCGAGGAGGCGCTGCGCGGCCAGGCCCAGGTGCTGGTGGTGGACGCGCAGGGCTACCTGGTGGCGCATTCCGAGCCCGGCCCGGTGCTGGCCCCGGCGCAGCCCGGCACGCCCCAGGCGCAGCGCACGCGCCTGCGCATCGGCGACAGCGCCAGCCCCGTGCTGCGCAAGGCGGCCGGGTTGCTGCCGCAGGTGGCCGGCACGGGCGCGGGCTTCAGCTTCGAGGACGAAGACGAGCGCTATTTCGGCCGCGTCACGCCCTACCAGGACGCGCGCGGGCTCGATTGGCGCATCGTGGCGGTGCTGCCCGAATCCGCGCTGCTGGGCGAGACGCGCGCACAAAGCCGCCACATGCTGCTGTGGAGCCTGGCCATCGCCGCCTTCGGCCTGCTGCTGGGCCTGTGGGCGGTGCGCCAGGCGGTGCGCCCCATCCTGCGCACGGCCGAGGCAGCCAACCGCCTGGCGCACGGCGAATGGCAGGCCGCGCCGGACCGTGGCAGTGCGCTGCTCGAAACCTCCATCCTGGTGCGCGCCTTCAACGACATGGCCGAGCGCCTGCAGCAGTCGTTCCAGCAGATGCGCGAGCTGCTGCTCTACGACAGCCTCACCCACTCGCTCACGCGGCGCGGCCTGCTCGAACGCAGCCAGTGGGCCCAGCCACGTCCGGCCGTGCTCTCCCTGGTCGGGCTGGACGACTTCCGTGCGCTCAACGACAGCGTGGGCCACGGCACGGGCGACCGGCTGCTGCAGGCCGTGTCGGAGCGCTTGCGCCAGCAGTTGCCCGAGCCCGCGCTGCTGGCCCGCCTGGGCGGCGACGAGTTCGCGGTGCTGCACTTCGACGACGCGGGCCAGCTCTCGGCCCCGGCGATGGGCGAGGCGCTGCAGGCGCTGTTCGCCGCGCCGTTCTCCGTGGGGGCCGACGAGATCCTCGTGCGCGCCTCGGTCGGCACCGTGGAGGGGCTGCTCGCGAGCGACGACCTGCCCGAATGGCTGCGCAACGCCAGCATGGCGCTGGGCGAGGCCAAGCGGCGCGGGCGCAACCAGTCGGTGGCGTTCTCGCCCGCGCTGGCCGAGCACGCCTTCGAGCGCGCGCGCCTGTCGAACGAGCTGCGCCAGGCGCTGGAGAAGGACGAGTTCCTGGTGCACTACCAGCCCGTGGTCGACCTGGCCAGCGGGCGCATGGTGGGCGCCGAGGCGCTCGTGCGCTGGCACAGCCCCACGCGCGGCATGGTGCCGCCGGGGCTGTTCATCCCCACGGCGGAAGAGTCCGACCTGATCCTCGCACTGGGCGACTGGGTGCTGCACCGCGCCACGCACGACATCGCGCGGCAGCTCGACGCACTGCCGTCGAGGTTCGACCTGCACGTCAACGTCTCGGCGCGCCAGCTCATCCAGTCGGACTTCCCCGCCACGTTGCGCGAGGTGCTGTCGGCCAGCCGCCTGCCGCCGCACCAACTCACGCTGGAGCTGACCGAGTCGGTGCTGATCGACAGCGACGTGGCCATGCGCGAGCGCATCGCGGCCATCCACGCCCTGGGCGTGCGCATCGCCATCGACGACTTCGGCACCGGCTACTCGTCGCTGGCCTATCTGAGCCGGCTGGCGTTCGACTGCATCAAGATCGACCAGAGCTTCGTGCGCAAGCTGCTCGCGTCCGCGCAGGACGAGGCCATCGTTGCGGCCGTGCTCCACATGGCCCACGGCTTCGGCGTGACCGTGGTGGCCGAGGGCGTGGAGACCGCGGCCGAGGCCGAGCGCCTGCGCGCCATGGGCTGCCCCGGCGCGCAGGGCTACTGGTTCGGCCGGCCCGCAGCGCTGGAGCAATTGCGCGGCTGGCATGCGCCCTAGAATGCAGCTCCTTTTTCAATAGCTTCCAGCGCTTGGTGCACAAGCGCTGGAGGCCCGAAACACCGAAGGAATGCCATGAATGCACCCGCCGCCGCCTTCGCCTCCAAGGTCGATGCCTGGCTCGCCGTTCTGCTGCTGGGCAGCGTGGTGGCGGTGCTCGTCGCCGTGGGCGCCGCGTGGCCGCGCGCGGCCGCGCCGTCCGCGGTGGCGGTGCTGGCCGCCACGCTGGCGCTGGGCGCCGGTCTGCCGCTGTGGATCGTGGCGTCCACCGGCTACCGCATCGAAGACGGCGAGCTGCTGATCCGCAGCGGCCCGATGCGCTGGCGCATCCCGGTGCAGGACATCCGGCGCATCGAGGCCTCGCGCAGCTGGCTCTCCTCGCCCGCGCTGTCGCTGGACCGGCTGCGCATCCACCACTGCCGCGCCACCGGGCGCATGCGCCAGGTGCTGGTGTCGCCCCGCGACCGGCAGGGCTTCGTGCAGGCGCTGCAGCTGCTCAATCCGAACATCGCGGTGCAGGGGCTGTGAGATGTACACATCGACCTTCACCTTCGCCAAGAAGCAGTACGACGACGACTTCCACCGCCTGGACCAGGCGATCGCCGAAGCCGCCAAGCAGATTCCCGGCTACCTGGGCGAGGAGGCGTGGGAAAACGACCGCCTGATCTCCAACGTCTACTACTGGGACAGCCTGGAGGCGCTGCAGGCCCTGATGCGGCACCCCACGCATCTGCAGGCCAAGGCCCGGCAGGCCGAATGGCTCGATGGCTACCAGGTGGTGATCTCGCAGGTGCTGCGGACCTATGGCGACGGCAAGCTGAGCGGGCTGCCGCTGGCGACGGCGGCCACGCCCTGATCCGCCAACGCTCTCCTATTCATAGCTGCTCGCGCTTTCCGCACAAGCGCTGCAGGCACTTTCCATTCAAATCTTCACACGCCGCAGCACCCCCGCCAGCGTCTTCACGCCCGCCTCCAGCTCCTGCGGCGCATAGGCCGCGAAGCCCATGAGGAACCCGGCCTCGGCCGGCGCGGCGGCATACAGGGCCGACAGCCCCTGCAGGTCGATGCCCGCGCGGCGCGCGGCATCGACGGCGGCGCGCTCGGGCATGTCGCGGGTGAAAACGCAGGGCATCTGCATGCCGCCCGCAGGCACGCGCGGCTGCACCCAGGCGGCCAGGTGTTCCTGCACCAGCCGCGCCAGCGCGTCGCGCCGCGCGGCATACAGGCCGCGCATGGCGCGCACGTGGGCGCCAAAGTGCCCGCCCTCGATGAAGCGCGCCAGCGTGAGCTGGGCGATGGGCGCGCTGTGCCCGTCCAGCAGCGTGCGCGCCACCGCCATGGGCGCCACGAGCTGCGGCGGCAGCACCAGGTAGCCGATGCGCAGGCCCGGGAACAGCGACTTGCTGAAGGTGCCGATGTAGAGCGTGCGCTCGTGCGCGTCCAGCCCCTGCACGCAGGCTGTGGGCTTGCCGGCGTAGTGGAATTCGCTGTCGTAGTCGTCCTCGATGATCCAGGCCTGGTGCCGGTGCGCCCAGTCCACCACGGCCAGGCGCCGCTCCAGCGCCAGCGTGGCGCCGGTGGGGTACTGGTGCGAAGGGGTGAGGTACACGGCGCGCGCCGATGGCGCTTCGTCATCCAGGCGCTGCACCTGCATGCCGCCGCCATCCACCGGCACGGGCACGCAGGCCAGGCCCGCCGCCTCGAAGGCCCTGCGCGCGCCGTGGTAAAGCGGGTCTTCCACGCAGATGCGCTCGCCCGCGTCGAGCAGCACCGTGGCGCACAGGGCCAGCGCCTGCTGCGAGCTGGTGAGCACCAGCACGCGCTCGGGCGTGGCGCGGGCGCCGCGCTCCAGGTTCACGTAGTCGGCGATGGCGCGGCGCAGCGGCTCCACGCCCTGCGGCGGGCTGTGCAGCAGGGCGCTGGCGCCGTGTTCCTTGAGCACCTGGCGCTGCAGGCGCTCCCAGGTGGCGAGCGCAAAGGCGCGCGTGTCGGGCAGGCCGGGCGCGAAGGGGCGCGGCGCGAGGAAGTCGCGCACGCCGCCGCCCCGGTACAGCGCCTCGCCGCGCAGGCTCAGGCGCGGAGCGCCCGCCGGCGCGGCAGGCCGCCGGGCCTGCGCGCCCAGGCGCTGCGCGCGCGGCGACACGAAGCTGCCGCTGCCCACGCGCCGCTCGATGAAGCCCTCGGCATGCAGCTGGCCGTAGGCCGCCTCCACCGTGTCGCGCGACACGCCCAGCGAGCGCGCCAGCGCGCGCGAAGCGGGCAGCGGCTGGCCGCCGCCCAGCGCCCCTTCCAGGATCAGCTGCCGCAGCGCGCGCTGCACGCGCGCGTGCAGCGGCAGCGCGGCATGGGCGGGGTCGGCCAGCCAGGCCTTCACGGATTCGAGTTGGGCGTGCTTGAACAATTGGCTGGGTCTTCCTGGAAAAAGTGGATGGTTGCTTCAGGCCATTTTAGGAATACAAAAGCGGCTTCCACTGGTTTACCTCACGGCCCATGCAGCAAGCACACCCCTCCCCTTTGCGCCCGCGCGATCTGGTTCACCCCATCGTGGCCGGGCTGGTCTCGGTCATCGTCAACTACGGCGGCACGTTCATCCTGGTGTTCCAGGCCGCCCAGGTGGCCGGCCTGGGGCCGGCGCTGACGGCCTCGTGGGTATGGTCGATCTCCATCGGCGTGGGGGTCACGGGCGTGCTGCTGAGCTGGATGACGCGCGCGCCGGTCATCACTGCCTGGTCCACGCCGGCGGCGGCGTTCCTCGTGACCGCGCTGGGCACCACGCCCTATGCCGAGGCCGTGGGCGCCTACCTGATCTCGGCGGCGGCCTTCGTGGCGCTGGGGCTGTCGGGCTGGTTCGACCGCGTGATCCGCTGGATTCCGCCCGGCGTGGCGGCCGGGCTGCTGGCGGGCATCCTGCTGCAGTTCGGCATCCGGGCGTTCGGCGGCATGGGCATCGACCCGCTGCTGGCCGGGCTGCTGGTGCTGGCCTACGTGCTGCTGCGGCGCGTGGCGGCACGCTGGGCGGTGGTCGGCATCCTGCTGCTGGGCCTGGGCTTTCTGCTGGCGCAGGGGCGGGTGGACCTGTCCAGCCTGCGCCTGCAGTTCGCGGCGCCGGTGTTCACGATGCCCGCGTTCTCGCTCAACGCGCTGCTCAGCGTGGCGCTGCCGCTATTCCTCATCACGCTCAGCGGCCAGTACATGCCCGGCATGCTGGTGCTGCGCGGCGACGGCTACGCCACCAGCGCCAGCCCCATCGTCGCCGTGACCGGGCTGGGTTCGCTGCTGATGGCGCCGTTCGGCGCGCACGCCTTCAACCTCGCGGCCATCACCGCCGCCATCTGCACCGGGCGCGAGGCGCACGAGGATCCGTCCAAGCGCTGGATCGCGGGCATCGCGGCGGGCTTGTGCTACATCCTCGTGGGCGTGTTCGGCGTCACGCTGGCGGCGGTCTTCATGGCGCTGCCGGCCACCTTCATCACCACGCTGGCGGGGCTGGCGCTGCTGGGCACCATCGGCACCAGCCTGGCCACGGCCCTGGCGGATGCGAAGGCGCGCGAGTCGGCCCTCATCACCTTCCTGGCCGCCGCCGCCAACATCACGCTGCTGGGCATCGGCGGCGCGTTCTGGGGGCTGGTGGTCGGGCTGATGGCCCACGCGGTGCTGCATGGCCGCCTGCCACGGCCCGCCCTTGCCGGTAAAGGAGCCGTGTCATGACAGCCACCCGCCACGACCAGCACGGCCGCTATCCCCAGGCTGCCACGCTGCAGGACTTTGAGCGCCACCTGGCCTTTGTACAGGCACGCATCGCCGCCGCCTGCGCGCGCGTGGGGCGCTACCCGGCCAGCGTGCGCCTGCTGCCCGTGAGCAAGACCCAGCCCGAGGCCAGCGTGCGCCTGGCCCACGCGGCGGGCTGCCGCCTGCTGGGCGAGAACAAGCCGCAGGAGGCCCACGGCAAATGGCTCGCCACGCAGGACCTGGCCGATCTGCGCTGGTCGGTCATCGGCCACCTGCAGACCAACAAGGCCAAGCTGGTGGCGCGCTTCGCCAGCGAATTCCAGGCGCTCGACAGCCTGCGCGTAGCCGAGGCGCTGGAGCGCCGCCTGCAGGCCGAGGGCCGCGCGCTCGATGTGTTCGTGCAGGTCAACACCTCGGGCGAGGCCAGCAAGTACGGCCTGCCGCCCGGGGAGGTTGCGGCCTTTTTGCGCGCCCTGCCCGCCTTCCCGGCGCTGCGCGTGCGCGGGCTGATGACGCTGGCGCTGTTCTCCAGCGAGGCCGAGCGCGTGCGCCGCTGCTTCGTGCTGCTGCGCACGCTGCGCGACCGGCTGCGCCAGGAAGCGCCCGCGGGCATCGCGCTGGAGGAGCTGTCGATGGGCATGTCGGGCGACTTCGAGATCGCCATCGAGGAAGGCGCCACCGTCGTGCGCGTGGGCCAGGCGATCTTCGGCGCGCGGGCGCTGCCCGACAGCCACTACTGGCCGCAGGCCGCCACCCCGGGAGAGCAGCCATGACCGGCCTGGAACCCCTGCGGCTGGACGTGGTGTCGGTGCAGTCCCAGGTGGTCTACGGCCGCGTGGGCAACAACGCCGCCGTGCCCACGCTGGAGGCGCTGGGCCTCGCGGTGGCTGCCGTGCCCACGGTGCTGCTCAGCAACACGCCGCACTACCCCACGCTGCACGGCGGCGCGGTCCCGCTCGACTGGTTCGACGGCTACCTGCGCGACCTGTCGGCGCGCGGCGCGCTGCATGCGCTGCGCGCGCTGGTGGTGGGCTACCTGGGCGATCCGGCGCAGGCCGCCGTGCTGGCCGGCTGGGCCCGCGCCCTGCTGGCCGAACGCGCCGGGCTGCGCATCGTGCTCGACCCGGTGCTGGGCGACCACGACACCGGCGTCTACGTCGCCCCCGGCATGGCCGAGGCCTGCCGCACGCATCTGCTGCCGCTGGCCAGCGGCCTCACGCCCAACGGCTTCGAGCTGGCGCAGCTCACCGGCATGCCCGTGGACGACATGGACGGCGTGGTGGCCGCCGCGCGCACGCTGCTCACCGGCCGCACGCAATGGGTGGCCGTGACCAGCGCCGCACCGGCCACCTGGCCGCCGGACGCCATGCGCGTGGTGCTGGTCACCGCCACGCAGGCGCAGTCCATCACGCACCCGCGCATCGACGCCGCCCCCAAGGGCACCGGCGACCTGTTCTGCGCCGCGCTCACCGGCCACTGGCTGCAGGGCCTGGCGCTGCCCGAGGCGGCCGCGCGCGCCTGCGACCACGTGGTGCGCGCACTGCAGCGCACGCGCCAGGCGCGCAGCGCCGAACTGTTGCTGCCCACGCCATGACCCCACACCCCTCGCCCCACCTGATGCCCGCCTACGCGCGCCAGCCCATCGCCTTCGAGCGCGGTGAAGGCGCCCGCCTGTGGGACACCCACGGCAACGAATACCTCGACGCCATCGCCGGCGTGGCCGTGACCAGCCTGGGCCATGCCCACCCGGAGATCGCCGCCGCCATCGCCGAGCAGGCCGCGCTGCTGCTGCACACCTCCAACGTCTTTCGCATCGGCTGGCAGGAGCGGCTGGGCGAGCGCCTGTGCGCGCTGGCCGGCATGGAGCGCGCGTTCTTCTGCAACTCGGGCGCCGAGGCCAACGAGACCGCGCTGAAACTGGCGCGCCTGCACGGCCGCCGCGCCCAGGTGGCCCTGCCCCAGGTGCTGGTCATGGAGCACAGCTTCCACGGCCGCACGCTGGCCACGCTGGCGGCCACGGGCAACCCCGCGGCCCATGCCGGTTTCGAGCCGCTGCTGCCCGGCTTCGTGCGCGTGCCCGGCAACGACCTGGACGCCGCCCGCCAGGCCGCCGCGCAGGCGCCCGGCATCGTCGCCGTGCTGCTGGAGACGGTGCAGGGCGAAGGCGGCGTGCGGCCCGTCGGCGCCGACTACCTGCGCGGACTGCGCGCGCTGTGCGACGCGCGCGACTGGCTGCTGATGGTGGACGAGGTGCAGACCGGGCTGGGCCGCACCGGCCAGTGGTTCGGCTACCAGCACGCGGGCATCGCGCCCGACGTGGTGACGCTGGCCAAGGCCCTGGGCAACGGCTTTCCCATCGGCGCCTGCCTGGCGCGCGGCCCGGCCGCGCGGCTGTTTTCGCCGGGCCAGCACGGCTCGACGTTCGGCGGCAATCCGCTGGCCTGCCGCGTGGCCTGGACGGTGCTCGATGTCATGGAGCGCGGCCAGCTGCCCCGGCGCGCCGCCGTGCTGGGGCAACGCCTGCTCGCGCGGCTGCGGGAGCGGCTCGGCGGGCATCCGCATGTGGTGGCCATCCGCGGCCAGGGGCTGATGGTGGGGATCGAACTGGATCGGGACTGCCAGGAGCTGATGGGCCTGGCGCTGGAGCGCGAGCGCTTGTTGATTACCGTGACGCGGGGAGCCACGATTCGTTTGCTGCCGCCGCTGGTGTGCGATGAAGCGCAGATCGATGACATCGTGGAGCGGCTTGGCAGGGTGCTGGAGAATGTGATTGAAATCGGGCTCTAGCGCTTATGCAGAAAGCGCAAGCAGCTATTCTTTTTGAGCACTTGCCGGTTGATTTGGATGCGGCTGGCCGGGATGTGCGCCCGGCGGCGCACCCCGCAAGCGTTGCGGCACAGGCTGCCCCGTAGCGCAGCGAAGGGGTCGCAGGCCGCAAGGCGTGCTTCAACAATCCACAAAGACTGGAAAAGAAAGCTGCCACCCACCTACCCCGTAGAATCGCCCCCCACAGACAACTCCGCTTGTGCCGCGTGACGGCTGAGAGGGACGCCCCCGCACCGGGGTGCGCGGCAGCCCGCCCCGAGGCCGCTCCAACGCCCAAGCCCTGTTTGCGTGTTTCGCGTTGCCCGCACCGGAGTCCCCATGCCCTCTGCCTTCCCCCTGAACCGTTTCGCCCTCGCGCTGCTGCTCGCGCCGCTGGCGGCCGGGGCCCAACTGCGCGTGCAGGACGCCTCCGTGCTCGCCGGCACCTGCGTGAACTGCCATGGCCCCGAGGGCCGCTCCACGGGAGCCATCCCCAGCCTGCGCGGCCACACCGCCGGCTACCTACTGCAGCGCCTGCGCGCCTTCCGCGCCGGGCAGGCGCCGGACGCCACGGTGATGACGCGCCTCATGAAGGGCTACGACGACGCGCAAGTCGAGGCGCTGGCCCAATGGTTCGCCGACAAGGAGGGCCGCTGATGTCCTGCACCCGACGCACCGTGCTCGCCAGCGCCCTCGCGCTGCCCGCCTTCGTGCATGCCCATGCCGGCTCCGCCCATGTGGTGGTCGTGGGCGGCGGCTTCGGCGGCGCCACGGCCGCGCGCTACCTGCGCCAGCGCGCGCCGGGCGTGCGCGTGACGCTCATCGAGCCCGCCGAGCGCTTCCACACCTGCCCGTTCTCCAACCTCTACCTTGCAGGTCTGCGCACCTGGGACAGCATCGGCCACGGCTACGCCGGCCTGCGCGCTGCGGGGGTGGAGGTGGTTCATGCGCGCGCCGAGGACGTGGACGCCGCCGCGCGCACGCTGCACCTGTCGAACGGCCAGACGCTGCGCTGGGACCGCCTGGTGCTCTCGCCCGGCGTGGACATGCGCTGGAATGCCTTGGAGGGCTATGACGCCGCCGCCGCTGAAAAAGCGCCGCACGCCTGGAAAGCCGGACCGCAGACGCTGCTGCTGCGCCGCCAGCTCGAAGCCATGCCCGACGGCGGGCGCTTCGTGATGGTGATCCCCGACAACCCGTTCCGCTGCCCGCCCGGCCCCTACGAGCGGGCGGCGATGGTGGCGCACTACCTGCAGCAGCACAAGCCGCGCAGCAAGGTGCTGCTGCTCGACGCCAAGGACAGCTTTTCCAAGCAGGCGCTGTTCCAGCAGGGCTGGAAGGCGCTGTACGGCGACATGATCGAGTGGGTCAAGCAGTCTGACGACGGGCAGGTGATGCGCGTGGACGCTGAAAAGCTGGAGGTGGAAACCGCCTTCGGCACGCGCCACCAGGCCGACGTGCTCAACGTGATCCCGCCGCAAAAGGCCGGCTTCATCGCCGAGCGCGCGGGCGTGACCGATGGCAGCGGCTGGGTGCCCGTGAGGGCCGAGAGCTTCGAGTCGCGCCAGGTGGCGGGCATCTATGCAGTGGGCGATGCGACCATCGCCGCCCCCATGCCCAAATCAGGCTTCGCAGCCAACACGCAGGGCAAGGTGGTCGCCGCTGCCATCGCAGCTGACCTGCTGGGGCGGGCCGCACCCACGGCCGCCTATGCCAACACCTGCTACAGCCTGATCGGGCCGGGCTACGGCATCTCGGTGGCCGGCGTGTACCGCGCCGAGGGCGGCAAGCTCATCGAGCCCGCAGGCTCGGGCGGCGTGAGCCCGCTGAATGGCCCTGCCGGCTACCGCGCAGCGGAAGCGCGCTACGGGGAGGCGTGGTACGCGGCCATCTCCGCCGACATCTGGGATAGATAGATGCACAACCCCCTGTGGCGCTACGCGCCTTCCTCCTTCTCTCGCATCGCTGCGCGCTGCGGGAAGGGGGACGCCGCCAGTGCGGCGGGGCGGCCCTTGCACGGCGGCCACTGGTTTGGCTCGCGCCGGTGTCAAAGGCCGCGTGCAACGCGCGGCACGGTGGAGCACTGACGTGTTGCTTTGGGCCGGATTCCTGTTGGGCTGCGCCTTCGGCGTGGCCGCGCGGCTCGGGCGCTTCTGCCTGCTGCGTGGGCTGCGCGAAGCGCCCGCGTTGCGCGCCTTCGCCCTGGCACTGGCCGTAGCGCTGCTGGCCTCGCAAGCGCTGGCCTGGGCCGGGTGGGCCGACCTGGGCACGGCGCAGGTTGTGCGTGCGCGCTTTTCGCTACCGGGCGTGCTCATCGGCGGGCTGCTGTTCGGCGCGGGCATGGCGCTGGCGCGCCAGTGCGGCGCACGCGCCCTGGTGCTGCTCGCGGGGGGCAACCTGCGCGCGCTGGTGGCCCTGCTGTGCCTGGGCCTGGCCGCGCAGGCCACGCTGACGGGGGTGCTCGCACCCGTGCGCCAGTGGCTGCAAGGCTGGGGCGTGGTGCCGCTCGAACATGCAGCGCTGCCGCAATGGCTGGCGGCGCAGGGCCTGCCTGCGGGTGCCGCCACGCTGGGCGCGGCGGCCGTACCCGCGCTGGCGCTGCTGGCCTACGCGCTGCGCCAGGTGCGTGGCAACGGCGTGGCGCTGCTGTGCGCGGCCGCCATCGGCGCACTGGTGGCGGCCGGCTGGTGGGTCACGGCGCAGGTGGGCGCCGATCCGTTCGAGCCCGCGCCGCTCACCTCCCTGAGCTTCATCGGCCCCGTGGCCGAGGGGCTGCTCTACCTGCAACTGGCCGTGGGCCGCGAATTCAGTCTGGGCCCGGCCATCGTGGCGGGCACGCTCACGGGCGCCTGTGCCACCGCGCTGCTCACGCGCACGGCCCGCTGGGAAGGCTTCGACAGCCCGGCGCGCCTGGCCGCCTCGGCGGGCGGTGGGCTCTTGATGGGCCTGGGCGGCGTGCTGGCCGTGGGCTGCTCCATCGGCCAGGGCCTTTCAGGCCTCTCGACGCTGTCTTTTGCCAGCCTGCCCGCCTGCGCGGGCATCGTGGCGGGCGCACTGCTCGTCCTCCCCTTTTCCAACCCGTCAACCCAAGGAGACCGCCATGCAACGACGTAGCTTCCTCATTACCCCGCCCGCGCTCGCCATGGGTGCCATGGCTGGCGCCGTGGCCGGCCCGGCCCTGGCCGCGCCGGCCGTCATCAGCCCGCAGTCGCGCATCCTGCCGCGCCAGGGCAAGGCGCCACGCATCGTGATCTGCGGCGGCGGCTGGGGCGGCCTGACGGCCGCGCGCTACCTGCGCGAGCTGATCCCGAATTCCGACGTGGTGGTGCTGGAGCGCAACCCCACGTTCTGGTCCGGCCCCATGAGCAACAAGTGGCTGGTGGACATTGTGAACACCGACTTCGTGCAGCACGACATGCTGCGCCCGGCCAACAAGTACGGCTACACGCTGCTGCAGACCGAGGTGACGGGCTTCGAGCGCGACCAGAAGCTGGTGCGCACCTCGCACGGCCTGGTCGAGTACGACTACCTGATCCTCTCGGGCGGTATCCGCGATGCGTGGGATGCCTGGTATGGCGACGACCAGCGCGCCATCGAGCACACGCGCCGGCACTTCGCCAGCGCCTACATCCCCAACCAGCAGATGTTCGGGCTCAAGCAGCGCGTGAAGGACTTCAAGGGCGGCACCCTGGTGATGACGCTGCCGCCGCCGCCGCACCGCTGCCCGCCCTCGCCCTACGAGCGCGCCTGCCTGATCGCCTCGCACATCAAGAAGAACAAGATCCCCGGCAAGATCGTCATCCTCGACCCCAAGCCCAAGATCGCGCCCATCGGCGTGGGCTACAAGCAGGCATTCGAGGAGCTGTACCCGGACATCATCACCCACGTGCCCAACGCGCGCGTGCAGGAGGTGGACCCGTTCGCCAAGCGCATCAAGACCACGGCCGGCGAGCTGAAGTTTGACGAGGCCATCCTGATGCCACCGCACCAGGCCGCCGACATGGTGTGGCACGCAGGCCTGATCGGCAAGGACGCAACCACCGGCAAGCCCACCGGCTGGGCCGACATGCACCAGCGCCTGTTCCACGCCAATGGCGACGACAGCGTGTATTTCGTGGGCGACCTGATGGGCGCCATCTCGCCGCAGTTCGGCCACTACCCCAAGAGCGCTCATGTCGCCAACTACATCGGCCAGATCGTCGCCAAGTACATCGCCCAGCGCGTGGCGGGCCAGGAGGTCAAGCCGCTGCTGCCCGACAACCTCTGCTACATGATGGTCAACACCGAGCCGCAGGAGGAAATCTCGGTCAAGTTCGAGTACGAGGTGGATGCCAAGGGCCAGGTCAACCAGACGCAGATCGACATGGACGTGCGCTCGGCCGACCTCGTGAAGGAAGACTTCGCCTGGGCGCGCAGCAAGTTCAGCGACTTCCTCGCGATATGAGAACAACCCCCTGAGCCGCTGCGCGGCTTCCCCCTTCTCTTGGCTACGCCGGGAAGGGGGACGATGCCAGCGCGGCGGGGCGGCCCTTGCGCGGCATCTGCTGGCCTGCGGCGCGCTAGTTTCAAACGCCAAAGGCCGTGCCATACCGAACGAACGACCGACATGCAACGACACCCCACCCGCAGAACCCTGATGGCCGCCAGCGCCGCCGCGCTGGCCCTGCCCGCCCTGGCTCAGCCGCAGAGCAAGACGCCGCTGACCAACGCCGCCCTGGCCCCCAACCCAGCCGAGTTCCGCAAGGCCATGGCCGATTTCAGCAAGGGCGCCAAACCGCAGGCCGAGGGCCTGCATCTGGACGTGCCCACGCTGGCCGACAACCCCGCCGCCGTGCCGGTGAAGGTCAAGGTCACGCTGCCGATCACCGAGCAGGACTGGTGCGAGGAAATCATCGTGCTGGCCGACCTGAACCCCGCGCCCCTGGCCTGCCGCCTGCAGTTCACGGCAGCGGCGGGCACGGCCGAGGCGGCGGCGCGCGTGCGCCTGACGCAGTCGCAGACCATCCACGCGCTGGCGCGCATGAAAAGCGGCAAGCTGCTCGCGGCCAGCCATGCAGTGACGGTGGCCGCCAGCGGCTGCGGCATGTGAGGAAACCCGGATGAACCAGAAACCACCCCGCGTCTGGATCAGCAACGCAAGCCCCAAGAAAGGCGAAGTGCTGCGCGTGCGCGCGCAGATCGAGCACATCATGGAAAGCGGCTTGCGCACCGATGAAGCCGGCAAGATCCGCCCGCGCAACATCGTCACGCGCTTCGAGGCGCACCTGGGCCAAGCGCTGCTGTTCGCCTGGGAGCCGGGAATCTCCGTCTCGCAGAACCCCTACATCGAGTTCACCTTCCTCGCGCGCGAGAGCGGCGAGCTGCGCCTGCGCTGGAAGGACGACGCGGGCCAGTCGGCCAGCGCCAGCAAGAGCATCGTCGTAAGTTAGGCACCCCGCCCCGGCGCGGCGCACAGATAGCCCGCGAGCATGTCCACGATGGTCTGCTCGACCTGCGCCATGCCGTGGCGCGGCAAGGGCGTGATGACGGCCGCGTGCACCAGCGACTCCATGGCCTGCAGCACGGCCCAGGTGGCCAGGTCGAGGTCGCGCGGCGCGATCTCGTTGCGGTGTTCTTCCAGCAGCTGCCGGATGCGCCGGAAGATGCCCTGGTCGGCCGGGCTCTGCTCGGCCGGCGCGTCGAAGAACGGGAACTCCTTCTCCAGCACCCGGTGCAGCGCCGGCGCGACCTGGTGCGCCGCCAGCAGCGCGTGGACGATGGCCGCCAAGTGCCCGCGCAGGCCGCGCGGCTGGGCGCCCGCCAGCACCGCCTCGATGGCGGCCTGCATCTGCGCCGCGTGCTGCTCGTGCAGGGCCGTGATCAGCGAATCCTTGTTCGGGAAGTACTGGTAGACCGAGCCCACGCTGACCCCGGCGCGCTCGGCCACCAGGTTGGTGTTGGTGCCGGCGTAGCCGCGCTCGGCCAGAACGCGAGCCGTGGCTTCCAGAATGACCTCGACCAGCGCGCGGGAACGGGCCTGGCGCGGGATTCTGCGGGGCTGGGGCAGTGCCTGCATGGGGGACTCCAAAGGCGAGTTTTCAACGTGAGCGATGGCTCATATTCTCGCAGATACCGAGCAAATGCTCATATCTGGAGTCCATCCCATGCCTTCCCATGCGCCACCCGGCGTCAATGTCTTTCTTCGGCTGCTGCCCATCACGCTGACCGTCTTCATCGGTTTCCTCGCCATCGGCCTGCCGCTGCCGGTGCTGCCCCTGCACGTGCACGACGGCCTGGGGCTGAGCCCCCTGGTGGTGGGCGTGGTCATCGGCGCGCAATTCGCCGCCGCGCTGCTGTCGCGCGCCTGGGCGGGCAACCTGGCCGACACCCGGGGCGCCCGGCGGGCCGTGGTCACGGGCCTGTTCGTTTCCGCCGGCGCGGGCCTCGCCTACCTGGCGTCGCTGGCCTGCGCCACGCCCGCCGCCTCGGCCGCAGTGCTGCTGCTGGGGCGCGTGCTGCTGGGCTGCGGCGAGAGCCTGGTCGTCACCGGCGCGCTGAGCTGGGGCGTGGGCCTGGCCGGGCCGCAGAACGCAGGCAAGGTAATGGCCTGGGTGGGCATCGCCATGTACGGTGCCTACGCCCTGGGTGCTCCGGCGGGCGTGGCCGTGCATGCGGCCCACGGCTTTGCGGGCATTGCCGCCGCGAGCTGCCTGGCCCCGCTGCTGGCGCTGGGCACGGTGTGGCGCGTGCAGGCGGTGGCGCCCACGGCAGCGCGGCGCACGCCGTTCTACCGCGTGCTGGGCAGCGTCTGGCTGCCCGGGCTGGGGCTGGCGCTGTCCAGCGTGGGCTTCGGCGTCATTACCGCCTTCATCGCCCTGCTGTTCGCGGCCAAGGGCTGGGGTAACGCGGGCCTGGCGTTCACGGCGTTCGGCCTGGCCTTCATCGGCGCGCGCCTGTGCTTCGGCCACCTGCCCGACCGGCTGGGCGGCGCGCGCGTCGCGCTCGCCTGCGTGGTCATCGAGACCGTGGGGCAGCTGCTGATCTGGGGCGCCGACACGGCCGCCCTGGCCTACCTGGGCGCGGCCCTGACGGGGTTCGGCTACTCGCTGGCGTTTCCCGGCTTCGGCGTGGAGGCGGTGCGCCGCGCGCCGCCGCAGAGCCGGGGCGTGGCCATGGGCGCCTACGTGGCGTTCCTGGACATCGCGCTGGGCATCACCGGCCCGGCCCTGGGCGCCGTGGCCGGCGCCTGGAACGTGGGCGCGGTGTACCTGGCTGGCGCCATGGCCGTGGGCCTGTCGCTGCTGGTGGCCGTGGGCCTGCTGGCGGCGCCGCTGCCTGGAGGCCGCCATGCGTGACGCGACCCCGCCCCGCACGGCGCGCGCGCTGGCCGAGGTGCTGGCCGCCCGCACGCTCACGCCGCACATGCGGCGCATCACGCTGGGCGGCGCCGAGGTCGCCCGCTTCCTGCAGGCGGACGGCATCGGCGCGCCGGCCGCCTGGGTGAAGGTGTTCCTGCCCTGCGGCACGGGCCGTGCCTACACCCTGCGGCACATCGACCGCGCGGCGGGAACGCTGGACGTGGACTTCGTCCTGCACGGGCACGGCCCGGCATCCGGCCCGGCCTCGGCCTGGGCCGCCCAGGCGCGGGCCGGGGAGCGCGTCGGCATCGCGGGGCCGCGCGGCGGCGGCTTCGCGCTGCCCGCCGACGCCTGCTGGGTGCTGCTCGCCGGGGACGCCACCGCCCTGCCGGTCCTGCAGCGCATCGCCGGCGCGCTGCCCGCGCACGTGCAGGCCAAGGTGTACGCCGAGGTGCCCGAGGCCGCCGACCAGCAGCCCATCGACAGCCCGGCCCGGCTGCGCGCGGAATGGTTCACCGAACGCCAGACCCCGGGCCTGGCCCTGTGCCAGGCGCTGCTGCACCGCCCGCTGCCCCCGGGGCCGGGCTACCTGTGGATGGCGGGGGAATCGCAGGCCATGCGCACCCTGCGGCAGCACTACCTGCAGGAGCGCGGGCTGGCGCCCCTGCGCCTGCATGCCCAGGGGTACTGGAAGGCCGGCCAGGCCGACCACCGCGAGGGCTGAAGGCCGCCGCCGTTCACGCGCGCACCGCGCTCCGGAACGCGGCGGCCAGCGCATCCAGCGCGTCGCGCGGCCGCCCGCCGCGCACCCGCGTGTGCAGCAGCACCGGCAGGCGCGGCAGGGCGGGCAGCCCGAGCCGGCGGCCCACGTCCTCGGCGCCCAGCGGCAGCATGCGCGGCGCCAGCACGGCCACGCCCAGGCCGGCCATGACGGCAGCGGCCACGGCGGCGATGCCGCCGCCGGTGAACACCTCCGTCCACGGCACGCCCGCCGCGTCGAGCACCTGCCCGGCCAGCGCGCGCACGCCGCAGGGCGCGGCCATCGTGGCCAGCGGCAGCGGCTCGCCCGCGCGCGGCTGCCAGCCCGGCGCGGCGAACCAGCCGAAGGGCTCCTCGGCCAGCAGCTCGCCATCGCCGCGGCCCGCGTCCAGGCGCACGATGGCGGCGTCCAGCTCGCGCCGGTCGAAGCGCTGCAGCAGCTCGCCCGAGGAGGCGATGCGGATCTCGATCAGCAACTGCGGCGCCTGGGCGTTCATGCGCGCGATGAGCGCGGGCAGCTCCGGCCCCGCCACGTGGTCGCTGATGCCCACGGCCAGGCGCTCGCGCGCCGTGGCCCCGGCGGCCAGCGCACGCGCGTGCGCCTCCAGCAAGGCGCGCGCATGGCCGAGAAAGGCCGTGCCCTGCGCGGAAAGCTGCACGTGGCGCGGCGTGCGCTCGATCAGCCGCACGCCCAGCCGCGCCTCCAGCCGCTTGAGCTTGAGGCTCACGGCGGCCTGCGTGGCGCCCAGGGCATCGGCGGTGCGGGTGAAGCTGCCCAGTTCGGCGATGCGGACAAAGGCCTGGACGGCGTCGAGGTCGAGGGGGCGGTCAATCATTTCAAAAAATTATCTCTTATATGTTTTTTGATAACTTGTTGAAATCATTCTCGCATCCTAAGGTGGCACCCATCGTCACTACCCCCAAGGAACCGCCATGCCCCTCGTTCACATCGCCCTGCGCGCCGGCAAGCCGCCGGCCTACCGGCAAGCGCTCTGCGACGGCGTGTACCGCGCGCTGCAAGAGACCTTCGACGTGCCCGAGGACGACCAGTTCATGGCCATCACCGAGCACGAGGCCGCCAACTTCCGCTACGGCGCGACCTACCTCGGCGTGGCGCGCAGCGACGACCTGGTGTTCATCCAGATCACCGCCAGCGCCACCCGCACGGTGGCGCAGAAGAAGGCGCTGTACCGGCGCATCGCCGAACGGCTCGGCGAGCAGCCGGGCCTGCGGCCCGAGGACGTGTTCGTGAACCTGGTCGAGGTGGCCCGGGAGAACTGGTCGCTGGGCCTCGGGCAGGCGCAGTACGCCGAGGAATTTCGATAAAAATGGCCGCTAGCCCTTATCCAGCAAGCGCAAGCAGCTCCTGAAAGCAGAGCAAACGCTCAAGGCTCCGCACCCTGCCGCGCGCGCCACTGCACCGGCGTGCACCCCGTCCAGCGCTTGAACGCACGCCAGAACACCGCCGGCTCGGCAAAGCCCAGCGCCTGGCCGATGTCGGCCAGCGCGCGCCCTGGCTGCGCCACGGCCTGCAACGCGGCCTCGCGCCGCACGGCGTCGAGCAGCGCCGAGAAGCTCAACTGCTGCGCCCGCATGCGCCGCGCCAGCGTGCGCTCGCTCAGGCCCAGCGCCTGCGCGGCCTCGGCGCGCGTGGGCACGCGGCCCGGCAGCGCGGCGGTGATCCAGGCGCGCAGCTCCTGCGCCAGCGCGCCGCCCTCGTGCAGCACCGCCAGGCGCTGCGCCGCGTACTGGTGGTGCAGGCGCGCCAGCTGCGCGTCGGCCTGGGGCAGGGGCGCGTCGAGCAGCGCGTTGTCCAGCAGCACGCCGCTGAACGCCTGCTCGAACGCCACCGGGCAGCCGAAGGCCTCGCGGTAGCCCGCCAGCGGCCCCACGCGCGGCTGGCTGAACTGCACCTGCAGCGGGCGCACGGCCTGGCCGGTGACCCAGCGCGAGAACGCCACCACCGCCGCCAGCACCGCCTCGATCTGGTGCGGGCTGAACGCCAGCGCGCCCTGGCGCGGGTGGTAGACCACCCAGCCTGCCTGCGCGCCCGCGATCATCTGGAAGCGCCCGCCGTCGCTGATGAGGCGCTGGTACTGCTGCACCACGCCGATCGCCCCGCGCAGGCTGGGCGCGGACTGCAGCAGGTAGCTCACCACGTTGAAGCTGCCCGGCCCCACCAGCGCCCCGGCCTTGAGGCCGAAGCCCGCGTCCTGCGTGCAGTGCGCCGCCGCGCGCCACAGCCGCGTGATGTGGTCGATGGGCCAGCGCTCCCGCGCCAGCTCGGCCGGAGCGATGCCGGCCTGCGCGAGCAGGCGCGCGCGCGGCACACCGGCGCGCTCGCCGGCCGCCAGCACGGTGTTCACCCAGCTCATCGATACGCTGGCCTGCAAAGTCAAAGCAGATGGCCTCCAAAGTCAATCAAAACCCATCATAAGGGCCTATGGTTACCAGCCAGCGCACCGCCCAGAGTGCGCGCAAGGAGACTGCCGCATGGCAACCCAACATTCCGACGCCATCGTCCTCGGCGGCGGCTTGGCCGGCATCGTTGCCGCGCTGGAGCTGCTGCGCGCGGGCCAGCGCGTCACGCTGGTGGACCGCGACACGCCCGAACGCTTTGGCGGCCTGGCCCTGTGGGCTTTTGGCGGCATGGCGCTGGTGGGCACGCCGCTGCAGGCGAAGATGAAGATTCCCGATACGCCCGAGCGCGCGCTGGCCGACTGGCTGCGCTTCGGCGAGATCGGCCCCGGCGAGCACTGGCCGCGCCAGTGGGCGCGCTACTACGTGGAGCACTCGCGCGCCCAGGTGCACGACTGGCTGGTGCAGGAGGGCGTGAAGTTCATGCCCGCCGTGAACTGGGTGGAGCGCGGGCTGCACGGCGACGGCAACAGCCTGCCGCGCTACCACATCGTCTGGGGCACCTCGCGCGAACTCACGCGTTGCATGATCGCGGCGCTGCGCCGCGCGGGCGAAGGCGGCATGCTCACGCTGCTGCACGGCCACCGCGCCACGGCACTGGAGCGGCAGAACGGCCGCATCGCGGGCGCCATCGCCGTCAACGAGGCCACGGGCGAGGAAGTGCGCCTGCAAGCGCCCGTGGTAGTGCTGGCCATGGGCGGCATCAACGGCGGGCACGAGGAAACGCGCGCCAACTGGCCCCCAGGCAGGCCGCAACCCGTCGCCATGCTCAACGGCGCGCACCCCTTCGCCGACGGCAGGCTGCACCGCCACGCCGCCACGCTGGGCGCGCAGATCACCCACGCGGGCGAGATGTGGAACTACGCGGCGGGCTTTCCGCACCCGTTTCCGCACTTCGACGGGCATGGTCTGTCGGCCATTCCGTGCAAGTCGGCGCTGTGGCTGAACCACCGGGGCGAGCGCATCGGCCCCGAGCCGCTGGTGACCGGCTTCGACACGCACTGGCTGTGCCAGCGCGTGGCGCAGCAGGAGAAGCCCTGGACCTGGCACCTGCTCAACTGGCGCATCGCGGCCAAGGAGTTCGCCATCTCGGGCGCCGAGCACAACCAGCGCATCCGCGACAGGCAGTTCCCGCAGTTCGTGAAGGAAACGCTGCTGGGCAACCACCGCCTGGTGCGGCAGATGCAGCGGCAAAGCCCGCATTTCCTGGTGGACGACACGCTGGCCGGGCTGGCCGCGAAGATGAACGCGCTGACCTGCTCGCTCGACGTGGCACCCGAGGCATTGCAGGCCACGGCCGATGCGTTCGACGCCAACTTCGCCCACGGCAGCAAGCTGCACAACGACGACCAGATCCGCCGCATCCTGCACGCGCGCCAGTGGGGGCCAGACCGGCTGCGCACCTGCGCGCCCGCGCCGCTGCAGAAGCCCGGCGCGGGCCCCTTCATCGCCATCCAGATGCAGCTCATCACGCGCAAGAGCCTGGGCGGGCTGCAGACGGATCTGCAAAGCCGCGTGCTCGACGGCGCGGGCCAGCCCATCGGCGGCCTGTACTGCGTGGGCGAGGCGGCGGGCTTCGGCGGCGGCGGGGCCTCTGGCCGCCGCTCACTGGAAGGTACCTTCCTGCCCGGCTGCATCCTCACGGGCCGGGCGGCGGCGCGCGCCATCGCGGCCGGCGGCTGAGACCACCACGGCAAAAGGAGACGACACCATGCAGGGAGACATCGTTTCGGGCGTGCTGCTGCCGCTCATCCTGGCGTTCATCATGTTCTCGCTCGGCCTGGGGCTCACGCCGGCCGACTTCCGGCGCATCCTGGCGCAGCCGCGCGCGCTGCTGGTGGGCGTGGCCTGCCACTTCGTGCTGCTGCCGCTGGTCTGCTACCTCATGCTCACGCTGCTCGGCATGGGCGGCGTGTTCGCCGTGGGCTTCATGATCCTGGCCGCCTGCCCCACGGGCAGCACGTCGAACCTGCTGACCTACCTGGCGCGCGGCGACGTGGCGCTGGCGCTGAGCTTCACCGCCGTGGCCAGCGTGCTCACCATCTTCACGCTGCCCCTGGTCGTCACCTGGGCGCTGGGCCACTTCCTCGGCGCAGCGCGCGCCGTGGACGTGCCCGTGGGCCTGATGATGGGCCAGGTAGCGCTGGTGCTGGGCGTGCCCGTCAGCCTGGGCATGTGGGTGCGACGGCGCTTTGCCGCCTGGGCACTGCGCTTCGAGCCGCGCGCCACCAGGGTGGCCACGGTGCTGTTCGTGCTCATCGTGGTGCTGGCCGTGGCCAAGAACTGGGCGCTGCTGGTGGACAACTTCGGCTCGCTGGCGCCTTTCGCCGTGGCACTCAACCTCGGCATGCTCACGCTGGGCTTCGCCGTGGCCTGGGCCGCGCGGCTATCCTACCGCCAGTCGGTCACGCTGGGCATCGAGACGGCGGTGCAGAACGCCGCGCTGGCGCTGGTGATCGCCAGCACCGTGCTCAAGGACGACGCCATGGCCATCCCCGGCGCGCTCTACGGCGTGCTGATGTACGCCGGCGGGCTGGTCTTCGCGCTGGCCATGCGGCGCTTCGGCCGCGGCCGCGCCACGGAGGCCGCCCATGCTGCCTGACCTGTCCTACCCCGCCTCCACCGAGGACTGGCGCCGCCTGGCGGCCAGGCGCCTGCCGCGCTTCCTGTTCGACTACATCGACGGCGGCGCCAGCGCCGAGCGCACGCTGGCCGCCAACGTGAGCGACCTTGCCGCCCTGCGCCTGCGCCAGCGCGTGCTGGTGGACGTGGCCCAGGTGGACACCCGCGCCACCCTGGCGGGCCAGCCCTGTGCAATGCCGCTGGCGCTGGCGCCCATCGGCCTGGCCGGCATGGCCGCGCGCCGGGGCGAGGCACAGGCCGCGCGCGCCGCGCACGCGGCGGGCGTGCCGTTCACGCTCTCCACCGTAGGCATCTGCGCGCTGGATGAAGTGGCCGCCGCCAGCGCGGCGCCCTGGTTCCAGCTCTACATGCTGCGCGACCGGGGCGCCGTGCGCGCGCTGCTGGACGATGCGTGGGCCGCCGGCTGCCGCACGCTGGTCTTCACCGTCGACCTGCCGCTGCCCGGCATGCGCCTGCGCGACATCCGCCACGGCATGGCCGCCAGCGGCGCGCGCCCCGCGCTCATCCGGGCCGCGCAGGTGCTGGCGCGCCCTGGCTGGGTGTGGAACGTGGCGCTGCGCGGCAAGCCGCTGCGCTTTGGCAACCTGACCGCGCAGGTGCCCGGCGCGCGCGACCTGAACGCCTTCAAGGCCTGGGTGGACGCGCAGTTCGACCCGGGCGTGACCTGGAAGGACATCGAATGGCTGCGCGGCCAGTGGCAGGGCCGCCTGCTGCTCAAGGGCATCCTCGACGTGGAGGACGCGCGCGCCGCCGTGGCCGTGGGCGCACAGGGCATCGTCGTCTCCAACCACGGCGGGCGCCAGCTCGATTCCGTGGCCTCGACCGCTTCCAAGCTGCCCGCCATCGCCCAGGCCGTGGGCGCGCAGACCGAGGTGCTGGTGGACGGCGGCGTGCGCGGCGGCGTGGACATCTTCAAGGCCCTGGCGCTGGGCGCGCGCGGCGTGCTCGTGGGCCGCCCCTGGGTCTGGGCGCTAGCCGCGCAGGGCGAGGCGGGCGTGCGCACGCTGCTGGCCCAGTGGCAGCGCGAGCTGCTGCTGGCGATGACGCTGGCGGGCGTGACGCGCACCGCCGACATCGGCCCGCAGCACCTCGACATAAATTCATAGAGAAAAACGGCCCCAGCGCTTACCCATCAAGCGCTAGCAGCTATTGATTTGAAAGCAAGGAGATTCCCATGAACGGCGCACAAGCCCTGCTCCAAACCCTGGCCGACGCGGGCGTGGAGGTCTGCTTCACCAACCCCGGCACGAGCGAGATGCACTTCGTCGCCGCGCTTGACACCGAGCCGCGCATGCGCGCCGTGCTGGCGCTGTTCGAGGGCGTGGCCACCGGCGCGGCCGACGGCTACGCGCGCATGGCCGGCAAGCCCGCCGCCACGCTCTTGCACCTGGGCTGCGGCCTGGGCAACGGGCTGGCCAACCTGCACAACGCGCGCAAGGGCAAGGTGCCGGTGGTCAACATCGTGGGCGACCACGCCACGTACCACACGCGCTACGACGCGCAATTGCAGTCCGACATCGAGACCGTGGCGCGCAACGTCTCGCCCGGCTTCGTGCGCACCGCGCAGAGCACCGCCGCGCTGGGCCGGGACGCGGCGGACGCGATTGCCGCCGCGCGCGGCCTGCCGGGCCAGGTGGCCACGCTGATCCTGCCCGCCGACGTGTCGTGGGGCGAAAGCGGCCAGCCCTGCCCGCCCCCGGCGGCGCCCACGCCCGCCACCGCGAGCGACGAAGCCGTGCAGGCCGCCGTGCGGGCCATCCGCTCGGGCGAGAAAACCATCGTGCTGCTCGGCGGCCACGCGCTGCGCGAGGGTGCGCTACGGGCCGCCGCGCGCATCGCCGCGCACAGCGGTGTGCAGTTGCTGGCCGAGGTCTTCCCCACCCGCATGGAGCGCGGCGCGGGTCTGCCTTTCGTCGAGCGCGTGGCCTATCTGGCCGAGCTGGCGGGCGTGCAACTGGCGGGCGCGCGGCACCTGGTGCTGGTGGATGCCAAGCCCCCCGTCTCGTTCTTCGCCTACCCCGGCAAGGCCAGCGACCTGGTGCCCGAGGGCTGCACGGTGCACACGCTGAGCAGCCCCGCGCAGGACGCGGCGGCCAGCCTGGACAAGCTCGCCGCCGCGCTGGGCGCCGCCGCCGAGCCGCCGCTGGCCCCCGCGCGGCGCCCGGAGCGCCCGTGCGGGCCGCTCACCGCGCCCAAGGTCTGCAAGGCCGTGGGCCACCTGCTGCCCGAGAACGCCATCCTGATCGACGAAGCCATCACCTCCGGCCTGATGCTGGGCACGATGACGGCGGGCTGCCCGCGCCACGACCTGCTGACGCTCACGGGCGGCGCCATCGGCCAGGGCCTGCCCAACGCCGTAGGCGCGGCCATCGCCTGCCCGGGCCGGCCGGTGATCGCGCTCATCGGCGACGGCACGGCCATGTACACCCTCCAGGCCCTCTGGAGCATGGCGCGCGAGCACCTGCACGTGGTATCGGTGATCTTCAACAACGCCAGCTACTCGGTGCTGAACGTGGAGCTGGAGCGCGTGGGCGCCGAGGAGGCAGGCCCCAAGGCCAAGTCGCAGCTCGACCTGAAAGGGCCGGTGCTGAATTTCGCGCAACTGGCCCAGGGCATGGGCGTGCACGCGGTGCGCGCCCGCACGGCCGAGGACTTCTGCCAAGCGCTGGAACATGCGCTGGCGCACCCGGGCCCGCATTTGATCGAGGCGCTGGTGCCCGAATCGCTCGCCGGCGCCAAGCGCAAGGTGCTGCCGTGGCTGCTCAAGTCGCTGCCCAGCCTGCCTGCGCCGGTGGCGCGCGCGCTCAAGCGCAAGATCGCGCCGTGACTCCGCCGCCCGCCATGGCGTATCAACCGCCCTGGTAGCGGCCGGGGCGGTGGCTCACCGCCAGGAACACGCCCATGACCACGGCGGCCAGCACCGACCAGGCCACGCGGTCCCACGGCACGACCCACAGCGCCAGCAGCACCACCGCGCAATCGATGGCCATCTGCACCTTGCCGGCACGCAGGCCATGGCGCTCCTGCAGGTACAGCGACACGATGGTGGCCCCGCCCAGGCTGGACTTGTGGCGCGCCAGGAACAGCACGCCGGTGCCCATCAGCAGGCCGCCGGCAATGGCGGCGAAGGCCGGGTGCAGGTAGTCGATGTGGATGAGGCGCGGCCCCAGCTCGGCGATCAGCGACAGGATGCCCACGCTGACGAAGGTCTTGATGGTGAAGGCGCGCCCGATGTGCTTCCAGGCGAACCAGTAGAACGGCAGGTTGATGGCGAAATAGATGGCGCCGAACGGCCAGCCCGTGGCGTAGTGCAGCACGAAGGCCAGCCCCGCGGTGCTGCCCGTGAGCAGGCCCGCCTGGGCGTACATCACATCATGGTCAGGCCCACGAACAGCGAGCCGGTGAAAAGCGCCTGGGCATCCTCGAACACGCCATGGCGCGGCGCGGCGTGCGGGGATGGGGCACCCGGCGCGGCGGCGCCAGGCAGGGAGACGGAAGCGGACGATGGGACGGTGCGGCTGGCCATGGTGAGGTTTCTCTGCAACGCGGGCCCGGCGCGGGTAGCGCCGGCGCGCGATCATCGCATGCAAAACTTACGCCTGTTTGGCAATAGGGGTTGCCCCAGGTTTGCACCACCCTGGTGCGGGCGCCACACGTCCGGGCCCGTCAGGGCCCGTCAGGGATTTTTTCGGCGCTGCCCGAGCGGCGCACCGTGCCGTCCGGGCCGAACACCACGGTGAAGATCATGTGGCGCGGGCCGTCGCCCCAATTCCAGTCCCACTCGGTTTCCTGCTTCAGGTCGTAGGTGATCCGCTTGGCGGGCTTGCCCAGCAGGCGGCGCACCTGCTCCTGCGCCATGCCCGGCTGCACCTTCTCGAAATGGTGCGGGGCCAGCACCTGGCGCAACGCGCTCATCTTGCCGTCGGCGCCGATGGTGATCATGTAGTTGCGCTGCCCGGCGGGCTGGCGGTTGTATTCCAGCGTGCGCGCGCCGCCGTCCTCGGGCCAGATGCGCTCGGGCTCGCCGAAGCGCTCGCGCACCTGCGCCTCGGTGGAGACGCCCTCCTCCAGCTCCCTGATGCGCTGGTCGTCGCAGCCCGCGAGCAGGGTGAGCAATGCCAGCGCGGAAGCGCCCGCGCCCTTGAGCCAGTGGTGTATCGCCATAGGGTTCGATCCGTTGTTTCCCTCTTTTATAGCCTGCCCGGTAAAATACCCGGTTGCCATAAGAACACCCGCCCACCAGAACCATGTCCTTCTTCCGCCGCCCGGACTACGAGTCCGACACCACCCAGTTCATCAACCAGCTCAAGGCCACCAAGCCCGAGCTCGACGCGCAGCAGCGCGCCGGCCGCGCCTTGTTGTGGGACAAGCAGGTGGACCGCGACATCTGGCAGGAATACAACGCGGGCCGCGTGGCGCAGCAGCCCTACGTGTACCAGTCGAAATCCTAGCCAAAATAGCCTCCAGCGCCCGTCCAGCAAGCGCAACCAGCTATTGAACTCATAGCAAACGCATGACAGCGGCTCCGCAGGACGAAGCGCCCATGCCCGAGGTGGTGGACCAGGTGGCGCTGGCGCGCCTCTACGGCGAGCCGCTGTTCGCGCTGCCGCAGGACCTGTACATCCCGCCAGACGCGCTGGAGATCTTCCTGGAGGCCTTTGAGGGGCCGCTGGACCTGCTGCTCTACCTGATCCGCAAGCAGAACTTCAACATCCTCGACATCCCCATGGTGGATGTCACGCGCCAGTACCTGGGCTACGTGGACGAGATCCGCAGCCGCAACCTGGAGCTGGCCGCCGAATACCTGCTCATGGCGGCCATGCTCATCGAGATCAAGTCGCGCATGCTGCTGCCGCCCAAGCGCCAGGAGGGCAGCACCGAGCCCGAGGACCCGCGCGCCGAGCTGGTGCGCCGCCTGCTCGAGTACGAGCAGATCAAGCTCGCCGCGATGCGCCTGGCCCAGGTGCCGCAATATGGGCGCGACTTCCTGCGCGCGCAGGTCACCATCGAGCAGAGCCTGCAGCCGCGCTTTCCCGACGTGAACCTGGCCGACCTGCAGGAAGCCTGGCGCGACATCCTCAAGCGCGCCAAGCTCGTGCAGCACCACCGCATCACGCGCGAGGAGCTGAGCGTGCGCGAGTACATGAGCATGGTGCTCAAGACGCTGCAGGGCCGGCGCTTCGCCCCGTTCGAGGACCTGTTCCAGCCCGAGAAAGGCAGCACCGTGCTGGTGGTCACCTTCATCGCGCTGCTGGAGCTGGCCAAGGAAACCCTCATCGAGATCACCCAGGCCGAAGCCTTCGCGCCCATCTACGTGCGGCTGGCCTATACACCGGCGTGACCGCGCTCCCCGCTGCGCCGGCCATCGCGTAACGTCACGGCCATGGCATCACACGACTTCGACGTCCTCATCGTGGGCAGCGGCCTCGCCGGCCTGTCGGCCGCACTGCACCTCGCACCCACGCACCGCGTGGCGGTCATCACCAAGCGCGCGCTGCACGACGGCGCCAGCGGCTGGGCCCAGGGCGGCATCGCCGCCGTGCTGGCCGAGGGCGACAGCTTCGACGCGCACGTGCAGGACACGCTGGTGGCCGGCGCCGGCCTGTGCGACCTGGCGGCCACGCGCTTCGTGGTGGAGCACGCGCCCGAGGCCATCCGCTGGCTGCAGGGCCTGGGCGTGCCGTTCTCGCAGGAGGACGGCGCGCTGCACCTCACGCGCGAGGGCGGCCACGGCGCGCGGCGCATCGTGCACGCGGCCGACGCCACGGGCGCGGCCGTGCAGCGCACGCTGATCGACGTGGTGCGCGCAACGCCGGGCATCACGCTGTTCGAGCACCACACGCTGGTGGATCTCATCACCGCGCGCAAGCTCGGTCTGCCGGGCGGGCAGCGCTGCCTGGGCCTGTACGCGCTCCATGAGGCCACGGACGAGGTCGTCACCTTCCGCGCGCCGCAGACCATCCTGGCCACGGGCGGCGCGGGCAAGGTCTATCTCTACACCACCAACCCCGACACGGCCACGGGCGACGGCATCGCCGCCGCGTGGCGCGCGGGCTGCCGCATGGCCAACCTGGAGTTCATCCAGTTCCACCCCACCTGCCTGTACCACCCGCACGCCAAGAGCTTCCTCATCACCGAGGCCGTGCGCGGCGAGGGCGGGCGGCTCCTGCTGCCCGACGGCACGCGCTTCATGCCCCAGCACGACGCGCGCGCCGAGCTGGCTCCGCGCGACGTGGTGGCCCGCGCCATCGACTACGAGATGAAGCGCCACGGCCTGGACTGCGTGCACCTGGACATCTCGCACCAGAGCCCTGCGTTCCTGCAGGCGCACTTTCCCAACATCCTCGCGCGCTGCGCGGAGCTGGGCATCGACATCACGCGCCAGCCCATCCCCGTGGTGCCCGCCGCGCACTACACCTGCGGCGGCGTGCTCACCGACCTGGCGGGCCGCACCGACCTGCCGGGCCTGCTGGCCATCGGCGAGACGGCCTGCACCGGCCTGCACGGCGCCAACCGGCTCGCGAGCAACTCGCTCGTGGAATGCATGGTGTACGCGCGCGCGGCCGCCCAGGCCGTCGCACAGGCGCCGCGCGCCGAACTGTCCGCGCTGCCGCCGTGGGACGACAGCCAGGTGACCGACGCCGACGAATGCGTGGTCATCTCGCACAACTGGGACGAGCTGCGCCGCTTCATGTGGGACTACGTGGGTATCGTGCGCACCGACAAGCGCCTGGAGCGCGCCGCGCACCGCATCGCGCTGCTGCAAGGCGAAATCCACGAGTTCTACGCCCACTTCCACGTCACGCGCGACCTGCTGGAGCTGCGCAACCTCGTGCAGGTGGCCGAGCTGATCGTCAGGAGCGCCCAGATGCGCCGCGAAAGCCGCGGCCTGCACTTCAGCCGCGACTGGCCCGCGCTGGCCGCCCCCGCCGCGCCCACCATCCTCGTGCCACCCGTGCGCTGAGCCCCCCGATTTCCCCCCCCACTCCCAGGAGACCACCATGCCGCACCTGATCGTCGAGTACAGCCCCAACCTGCCCTCCTACCCGGAGGCCGAAGCGCTCGCCGCGCTCAACGCCGCCGTCTGCGCCAGCCCCGAGGTGCTGGACGAGGCCGACCTGAAGACCCGCTTCGTACGCGCCGGCAGCTTCGAAATCGGCACCGCGCCGGCCCAGCGGGCCTTCGTGCACGCGCAGCTGCGCCTGCTGTCGGGCCGTTCGCCCGAGACCAAGAAGGAGCTGGCCGGCCGCGTGGCCGACGTGCTGCGCCGCCTCACGCCCCGGCCCGCGGGGGTGCTGGTGCAGCTCAGCGTGGAAATCGTGGACATGGACCGGCCGTCCTACGTGAAGGAACGGCTGTAGGCACGCAAAAAGCCGCTGCGGGGACGCACCCCTCAGCGGCCTGCGCACCGCGCCCGGCCCGCTCGCTTCCCCACCAGGTGGACCGAGCCGTTGCGGGACGTTCTTAGAAGGTGTGGCGGATGCCGACCTCGTAGCCCGTGATGTCCTTGCCCTTGGCGGGCGTCGGGCTCAGCGACGAGGCCAGCTTGCGTGCGGCCTGGCCGTCGTTGGACAGGCGGGCCACCGCGCCGTACAGCTCCGTGCGCTTGGAGAGCTTGTAGCCATAGCCCAGCGCCAGGCGCTGCGAGTCGTTGTCGCTCTTCTTGTCTTCATACTGGGTGTAGGCGGCGCGCAGCTCGCCGTTGCCCAGCGCCATCTTCAGGCCCACGCTGTACAGGTCCACGCGCGCGCCGTTGCCACGCTCCGAGGCGATCAGCAGCATGGGCGTGAAGCCGCCCAGCTTGTAGGACGCGCCCACGTTCATGGCCTTGTAGTTCACGCCATCGGCCGCCGTGCCGCCGCGCGTGATGCCGTAGCCCACGGCCACGTCCAGCGGACCGCTGGCGTAGCCCAGGCGCATGCCGGTGGCGCTCTTGAGGCTGGTATTGCCCGCTTCCTCGCCGAAGGAATGGGCCACCTGGCCATACAGCCCGCCCATCTTGGGCAGCAGGTAGCTGATGCCGTTGGACATACGCTTGGGCGACGAGCCCTCGGCCGTGCCCGCAGCGGAGCCGCTGATGAGGCTGTGGCCGTTGATGCCGCCCATGCCGGTGTCGCCGAAGGCGTGGAAGGTCTCCAGGTTCAGGTACGTGGGCGTCTTGTCGCGGCCCAGGCGCAGCTCGCCGAAGTCGCCCAGCAGGCTCACGGTGGAGCGGCGATCGAACTTGAAGCCCGAGCCGCCGTCATCCACGTTGATCCCGCCTTCCAGCCAGAAGCCTGCCTTGAGCCCGCCGCCCAGGTCTTCCACGCCGCGAAAGCCCAGGCGGCTGCTGGCGTTGCCACCGTTGGCCAGGCCGGTCACGTTCTTGCCGGAGGTGGAGAGGTGCGCGACGGACACATCCGCCACGCCGAAAAGGGTCACGCTGCTGGTGCTTTGGGCCGAGGCGGAGGCGGCAGCCGCGGCGGCCAGGGCGAGGAGTAGTCGTTTCATGCTGTTCGTTGGTTCGTATGGAGGAAGAGCCGCGAGGCGGCCATGCCGCCTGCGGCCCGGCCCCCCTGCGAGGGGCTGGAACCATTAGACGAACCGTACGTTACAAATCAGGGACAACCCTAGGCCGTGCCGGCCTTTGCCGACGCCAGCGTGGCCGGCAGCCACCCGCGCAGGCTGTTCACGAAGGCCCATTGCTCCACGCGCGGCACGTCGGCCAGGCGCACCACGGCCTCCGCCATGCGCCCCTCGCGCAGCGCCACGGCCCGGCCCACGCCGGGCAGCAGGCCGCACGAGAGCGGCGGCGTGACCCAGCGGCCGTCCAGCCGCATGGCGAGGTTGCCGAAGGTGGATTCGGTGATCTCTCCCGCCTCGTTGTAGAGCACGGTGTCGAACACGCCCGCGCCCGCCGCCGGGGCGAAGGCCGCGTAGTGCGCGCGGCGCGTGGTCTTGTGGCGCGTGAACTCGCCCTGCGCCTCGGCGAAGGGCCTGTCCGCCAGCGCCAGCCGCACGGGCACGGCGGTGTCCTGCAGCGCGAAGGCCTCGGCGCGCGGCTGGCCGTGCCTGTCCAGCAGCAGCCGCACGCGCCATGCGCCCTGCGGGTGGCACGCGGCCAGGGCATCGAGGCAGGCCTGCACGCGCGGTGCGTCCCACGGGTAGCCGAAATGCGCGGCGCCGGCCTGCATGCGGGCCAGGTGCTCGCCCTGGTGGCGGAACCGGCCGCCGTGCAGGCCCAACGTCTCCAGCAGGTCGAAGGGCTGGCTGGCGCGCTCCACGAACGCACGCTTGGCGGCCCATTCGCGCCATTCGGCCGCAGGGTCGGCGCCCCAGACGATGCCGCTGCCGATGCCGCAGCGCGCCTCCCCGCCGCGCAGCTCCACGGTGCGGATGGGCACGTTGAACGTGGCGGCGATGCCCCCCGCCTCATCGGGCCGCACCACGCCCACGGCGCCGCAGTACACGCCGCGCGGCGCGTCCTCCAGCGCCCGGACCATGCGCATCGCCTGCACCTTGGGCGCGCCGGTGATGGAGCCGCACGGGAACAGCGCGCCGAACACGTCGGCCAGCCCCGTGCCCGCACGGGTGCGCGCCACCACGTCGGAGGTCATCTGCCACACGGTGGGCAGCGGCTGGGTGTGGAACAGGGCCGGCACGCGCACGCTGTGCGGCTCGGCGATGCGCGAGAGGTCGTTGCGCAGCAGGTCCACGATCATCACGTTCTCGGCGCGCTCCTTGGCGCTGGCGCGCAGCCGCTCGGCC
The DNA here is from genome assembly GCF_000400995.2 of Acidovorax sp. MR-S7. Lineage (GTDB taxonomy): Bacteria > Pseudomonadota > Gammaproteobacteria > Burkholderiales > Burkholderiaceae_C > MR-S7. The sequence goes on from NZ_DF238950.1 coordinate 69,008, forward strand.
TGCAGCGCGTCGTCGCCAGGCGTGGCACCGCGCGAGGCGGTGCCCTTCATGGGCCGCGCGAGGATCTCGCCCGTGCCCTGCGGCCCGGCGCGCCAGTCGAAGAACAGCTCGGGCGAGACCGAGAGCACCCGCGCCCCGTCGCCGCCGTCGATGCACGCCGCGTAGCCGCCGGGCTGCGCGCGCAGCAGCGCGTCGAACAGCGCGCGGGCGTCGCCCTCCAGCCGACCGCGCAAGGGCGCGGTGTGGTTGACCTGGTAGAGCACGCCCTCCCCGATGGCCTGCTGGATGCGCGCCAGCGCGGCGTCGAACGCGGCGCGGCCGGGCAGCGTGTGCCAATGCACCGTGGCCTCCCCCTGCGGCCCGGCCTCGGGCCAGGGCAGCGGCGCATCGTGCACGGTGAACCAGGCCAGCGGCCCGTCGGTCGCATGGGTGGCGAATGCCGTGTCGAACGCGGGCGCGGCCTCGTAGCGCAGGCAGCCCAGCACCCAGGCGCCGGCGCGCGCGGCGGCTTCCACGGCCTGCAGCACGGGACGCACCTCGTGCAGCGCGCGGGCCGCGAGCACGGCGCGCGGCGGGCCGAAGGCGTGGCGCAGGCGCGGCCCGGCGGGGTCGCGCGGGTCGGCGAAGTCGATCAGGGCGGTTTCAGTCAAATTGGCCTCCAGCGCTTATCCAGAAAGCGCCAGCAGCTATCAAAACAAAAGCAGCGGCATCAGGCCGCGCCGAAGTGCGGCACCAATGCGCCCGGCGCCTGGCCGTTCCTGAGCGCGGCCGTGAAGGCGAGCATGCGGTCGATGGGCTGGCACGCGCGCGGGACCAGGGCCGGATCGACGTGGATGGCGTTCGCTCCCGTCTCCAGCACGCGGGCCACGTCGGCCAAGCCGTTCATGGCCATCCAGGGGCAGTGCGCGCAGCTCTTGCAGGTGGCGCTGTTGCCGGCGGTAGGGGCTTCGTAGAAGGTCTTGCCGGGGTTGAGCATGCGCAGCTTGTGCATCATGCCGTTGTCGGTGGCGACGATGAATTCCTGCGCATCCATCTCGCGCGCGGCCTTGAGGATGGCGCTGGTGGAGCCCACCGCGTCGGCCAGGGCCACGACCTCGGCGGGGCTTTCGGGGTGCACGAGCACCTTCGCGCGGGGGTGCTCCTTGATGAGCAGTTCCAGCTCCAGCGCCTTGAACTCGTCGTGCACGATACACGCGCCGTTCCAGAACACCATGTCCGCGCCCGTCTGCTGCTCGATGTACGCGCCCAGGTGGCGGTCGGGCGCCCAGAGGATCTTGTGGCCCGCGGCCTTCAGCGCGCCCACGATGTCCAGCGCGCAGCTCGACGTGACCAGCCAGTCGGCGCGCGCCTTCACTGCGGCGCTGGTATTGGCGTAGACGACCACGGTGCGGTCAGGATGCGCGCCGCAGAAGGCGCTGAACGCATCGGCGGGGCAGCCCAGGTCGAGCGAGCAGGTCGCGTCGAGGTCGGGCATGAGCACGGTCTTCTCGGGGCTGAGTATCTTGGCCGTCTCGCCCATGAAGCGCACGCCGCTCACCACCAGGGTCTGTGCCTCGTGGTCGCGGCCGAAGCGCGCCATCTCCAGCGAGTCGCTGACGATGCCGCCGGTGTCCTCGGCCAGGTCCTGCAGGTCCGGGTGCACGTAGTAGTGCGACACCATGACCGCGTTCTTTTCCTTGAGCAGGCGGCGGATCCTGTCCTTGAGCGCCGCACGCTCGGGCGCGGAAGGCTCGGGCGGCACGCGCGCCCAGGCATGGCGCGTGGCGCATGCGGCGCCCTCGGCGGGCTGCTCGTACTCGACGTCGATCACGGCGCTCATGCCAGCTCCCGCAGGCGCATGGAGAAGTCGGTGGCCTTCACGTCCTTGGTCAGCGTGCCGATGGAGATGCGGTCCACGCCCGTCTCGGCCAGCGCGCGCAGGCCGTCCAGCGTGACGCCGCCCGAGATTTCCAGCACCGCACGGCCGGCGTTGATGCGCACCGCCTCGCGCAGCGTGTGCAGCGGCATGTTGTCCAGCAGCACCATGGTGGCCCCGGCCTGCAGTGCCTCGGCCAGTTGCTCCAGCGTTTCCACCTCGATCTCGATGAACTGCGCCTGCGCGGCCACGGCCTGCGCGGCCACGGCCTGCGCGGCGCGCAGCACGGCCGTCACCCCGCCGGCGGCGGCGATGTGGTTCTCCTTGATGAGCACGGCGTCGTGCAGGCCGATGCGGTGGTTGGTGCCCCCGCCCGTGCGCACGGCGTATTTCTGCGCCAGGCGCAGGCCCGGCAGCGTCTTGCGCGTGTCCACGATGCGGGCGCGCGTGCCTGCCACGGTGTCCACGTAGGTGCGTGTCTTGGTGGCCACGGCCGACAGCAACTGCAGGAAGTTGAGCGCCGTGCGCTCGCCCGACAGCAGCGCGCGGGCGTTGCCCTCGATCTCCAGCACCACCTGGTCCGGGGCGCAGCGCTGGCCCTCGGTCACGTGCCAGCGCAGTTGCACGGCGGGGTCGAGCGCGCGCAGCGCCGCCTCCACCCACGGCGCGCCGCAGACCACGGCCGCCTCGCGCGCCAGCACGCGCGCGCGGGCGCGCCGCGCGGGATCGATCAGGCCGGCCGTGAGGTCTCCCGCGCCCACGTCCTCCCGCAGCGCGCGGTCCACATCCTCGCGGGCCAGGGCCGCCAGCGCCGCGCCATCCATCACATTGCTCAGGGTCGTCATGGGCGGCAAGCATAGCGGCATCGCATAGACTCGCCGGACTTTTCACCCCCGCTCCGCGGACTGCCTCCATGACCCACGCCCCCGTCACTGCCGGCACGCCCTACGGCACCCTGCCCCCCGCATCGCCGCTGCCCCAGCGCAAGCCCATCAGCCTGCCGCGCCTGGCGCAGATGCGCGAGGCGGGCGAGAAGATCACCATGCTCACGGCCTACGACGCCACCTTCGCGGCCGTGGCCGACGCAGCGGGCGTGGAGTGCATCCTGGTGGGCGACTCGCTGGGCATGGTCTGCCAGGGACTGCCCAGCACCGTGGGCGTGACGCTGGAGGCCATGGCCTACCACACGGCCAGCGTGGCGCGCGGCCTGCACCGGGTGCAGGGCACGGCCTGGCTCATCGCTGACCTGCCCTTCGGCAGCTACCACGAATCGCGCGAACAGGCCCTGCGCAGCGCCTGCCAGCTCATGCAGGCCGGCGCCCACATGGTCAAGCTGGAAGGCGGCGGCTGGACGGCGCCCACGGTGCAGTTCCTCGTGGAGCGCGGCGTGCCCGTGTGCGCGCACCTGGGCCTGACGCCGCAGACGGTGCACGCCCTGGGCGGCTACCGCGTGCAGGGCAAGGACGAGGCCGCCGCGCGCCAGCTGCGCGCCCACGCGGCCGAGCTGCAGGACGCGGGCGCCGCCATGCTGGTGCTGGAGATGGTGCCCGCGCCGCTCTCGCGCGCGCTCACGGCAGAACTGGCGCACTGCCACACCATCGGCATCGGCGCGGGCAGCGGCACGGCGGGCCAGGTGCTGGTGATGCACGACATGCTGGGCGTCAACCTGGGCAAGAACCCGAAGTTCGTGCACAACTTCATGCAGGACGCCGGCAGCGTGCGCGGCGCCATCGAGGCCTATGTGCAGGCCGTCAAGCAGGGGCGCTTCCCCGACGACGCGCTGCACGCCTGGTAATCCCCTTTCTTTCCTTTCCGCTCCACGCCATGCACATCGCCCATTCCATCGCCGACCTGCGCGCCGCCCTTGCCGGGCGCGGGCGCCCCGCCTTCGTGCCCACCATGGGCAACCTGCACGACGGCCACCTCTCGCTCATGCGCCAGGCCACGCGGCTGGGCGACATCTCCGTCGCCAGCATCTTCGTGAACCGGCTGCAGTTCCTGCCGCACGAGGACTTCGACAGCTACCCGCGCACCTGGGACGCCGACTGCGCCAAGCTGGAGGCCGCCGGCTGCGACGTGCTCTTCGCGCCGCGCGAGCACGACCTGTACCCCGAGCCGCAGACCTTCAAGGTGCACCCCGATCCGCAGATCGCCGACATCCTCGAGGGGCACTTCCGTCCCGGGTTCTTCGTGGGCGTGAGCACGGTGGTGATGAAACTCTTTTCCTGCGTGTTCAGCGGCGGCGCGGGCAGCGCCGTGTTCGGGCGCAAGGACTACCAGCAGCTGATGGTGATCCGCCAGATGGTGCGCCAGTTCGCTCTGCCCATCGAGATCGTCGCGGGCGACACCTGCCGCGCCGAGGACGGCCTGGCGCTCAGCTCGCGCAACGGCTACCTGAGCGCCGCCGAGCGCGCCGAGGCCGTGCAGCTGAGCCAGGCGCTGCGCGCGCTGGCACAGGCCGCCAGCGCGCCGGGCGCGGACCTCCCGGCGCTGGAAGCGCAGGCCATGGACGCGCTGCGCGCGCGCGGCTGGCAGCCCGACTACGTCACGGTGCGCCAGCGCAGCGACCTGCTGCCGCCCGCGGGCGCCGTGCAGCCCGGCACCCTGGTGGCGCTGGGCGCCGCGCGGCTGGGCAGCACGCGGCTCATCGACAACCTGGAATTCTGACTGCACGCGCATCGGCGCTCGCCTACAGCGGCGCGCCGCTCCGTCGCACACTGGGGCCGCGGGGGCCTGGATATGGTCAAGCCATCGCTTCAACCACTCCCCAGGAGACCTCCATGCCCATCATTCTCTGGCTTCTCGGTGTTCCACTGTCCATCGTGCTGCTGCTGATGCTGTTCGGCATCGTGTAAAAGGCAGGCGCGGATCAGCCCGCTTCCACGGCGGGGTCGCGCCCCATGAGGGCCGCCACCACGTCGCTCGGCTTCACATGCCCGTCCAGCAGGCCCACCACGGCCTGCGCGATGGGTATTTCCACGCCCAGGGCCCGCGCGCGCTCCACGACAGTGCGTGCGCAGTACACCCCTTCGGCCACGTGCCCGAGCGAGGCCGTGGCTTCTTCGAGCGTCTTGCCTTGCGCCAGCAGCAGGCCCACGCGCCGGTTGCGCGACAGGTCGCCCGTGGCGGTGAGCACCAGGTCGCCCATGCCCGACAGGCCCATGAAGGTCTCGCGCCGCGCGCCCAGGGCCACGCCCAGGCGGGTCATCTCGGCCAGCCCGCGCGTCACCAGCGCGGCGCGCGCGTTCAGGCCCAGCGCCAGGCCGTCGCACAGGCCCGTGGCGATCGCCAGCACGTTCTTCACCGCCCCTCCCACTTCCACGCCCACCACGTCGTCGTTGGCGTAGACGCGCAGCGCCGGGCTGTGGAACGCGGCGACCAGCGTCTCCCGCACGGCCGGCTGGGCGCTGGCGGCCACCAGTGCGGTGGGACGGGATTGCGCCACTTCCAGCGCGAAGCTGGGCCCGCTGAGGACGCCGCTGGGCAGCAGGGGCGCGACCTCGGCGCAGACTTCGTGGCCCATGCGCCCGGTGCCGGATTCAAAGCCCTTGCACAGCCAGGCCACAGGCACGCGCACGTCTTTCAGCAGCGTGAGCATGGGCCGCAGCGCGGCCATGGGGGTGGCGACGATAACCAGGTCGGCCGCGCGCGCCAGCGCCACCACGTCGCCTTGCGCGCTCAGGGAGAGCGCGGGCGGAAATACCTGGCCCGCCAGGTAGCGGGCATTCTCCCGCGCGGCCTGCATGGCCGCGGCCTGCGCGGGGTCGCGCGCCCACAGGGTCACGGCATGGCCCGCGGGGTGGGCCGCCGCGCTCATGGCCATGGCGGTGCCCCAAGCCCCTGCGCCGAGAACTACTATTTTCATAGCTGCTCGCGCTTGCCTGGCAAGCGCTAGAGGCCAAAAAGGCTATGAGCCTCGCTTATTGCGCCGTGGCGTTGATGGCCTCGGCTGCGGCGGCCTGCTGCTGCTCGTACATGGCCTGGAAGTTGATTTCGGCCAGGTGCACGGGCGGGAAGCCTGCGCGCGTGATGGTGTCGGCCACGTTGCCGCGCAGGTAGGGATAGACGATCTGCGGGCAGGCCACGCCGATCACGGCGCCCATCTGCTCCTCGGGGATGTTGCGGATCTCGAAGATGCCGGCCTGCTTGGCCTCGACCAGGAACACGGTCTTGTCCTGGATCTTGGTCTGCACGGTGGCCGTCACCGCCACTTCGAAGATGCCCTCGGCCACCGGCGTGGCTTCCACGCCCAGCTGGATGTCCACGCTCGGCTGCTCCTGCTCCAGCAGGATGGCGGGCGAGTTGGGCTGCTCCAGCGACAGGTCCTTCAGGTACACGCGCTGGATCTGGAACACGGGGTTTTCTTGGTCGGCCATGGTGTCAATCTTTCAAGGCAAAAACGAAGCGACAAAACAAAGCCCGCCCGGGAATCGCTCCCGCAGCGGGCACTTGGGGGTGCATTATGCAGCGCCGGGCGGGGGCGTCAGCCCGCCAGCAGCGGCGCCAGGCCGCCACGCCCGTCCAGGGCCACGAGGTCGTCGTGCCCGCCCACGTGGGTGTCGCCGATGAAGATCTGCGGCACCGTGCGCCGGCCGGTGATGTCCATCATGTGCTGGCGGGCGGCGGGGTCGGTGTCCACGCGGATCTCCTCGATCTGCTCCACCCCCTTGAGCTTGAGCAACTGCTTGGCGCGGATGCAGTAGGGGCAGACGGCGGTGGTGTACATCTTCACGGCTTGCATGGGGCGGGCCTTTCGCGTTGTTTCTGGAAGATTCCGGCAGATGGGGGCGGATCAGGCCTTTTCAACCGGCATGCTGGCGGCCTTCCACGCGGCGAGCCCCCCGGCGAGCGCCTGGGCCTTGTCGTAGCCCAGGCCCTTGGCGATGCCCACGGCACGCTGCGCGCGCGCGCCCTTGGCGCACACCAGGATCACCGGCACGGCCTTGTTCTTGGCGACCTGCGGCAGGCGCTCCTGCAGCTGGCCCAGCGGCACGTTCTTGGCGCCGCCCACGTGGCCCGCCGCGAACTCCTCGGGCTCGCACACGTCGATGACCACGGCCTTCTCGCGGTTGATGAGCTGCACGGCCTGGGCCGCGCTCACGCCGCCCATGCCGGCGCCCTTGAGCAGGGGCACCAGCAGCATGGCGCCGGAGGCCAGTGCCAGGAAGATCAGATACCAGTTGTCGAGAATGAAATTCACAGCGAGGGGCCTTCAGCGGAAATGCAAACCTGCAATTCTAGAATGTCGGGTTTTTGACCTGACTGCTCTAGGGCCACCATGCACAAACTCGTTCTGATCCGCCACGGCGAATCCACCTGGAACCTCGAGAACCGCTTCACCGGCTGGACCGACGTGGACCTGACCCCCACCGGCATCGAACAGGCCAAGAACGCCGGCCGCCTGCTCAAGGCCGAGGGCTATGAGTTCGACCTGGCGTTCACCAGCGTGCTCAAGCGCGCCACGCGCACGCTGTGGCACTGCCTGGACGAGATGGACCGCACCTGGCTGCCCGTGGAGCACAGCTGGCGCCTGAACGAGCGCCACTACGGCGCGCTGCAGGGCCTGAACAAGGCCGACATGGCCAAGCAGTACGGCGACGCGCAGGTGCTGGTCTGGCGCCGCAGCTACGACACGCCCCCGCCGGCGCTGGAAGCTGCCGACCCGCGCAGCGAGCGCGGCGACATCCGCTACGCGGGCCTGCCCGCCGACCAGGTTCCGCTGACCGAATGCCTCAAGGACACCGTGGCGCGCGTGCTGCCCTACTGGAACGAGGCCATCGCCCCGGCCATCCGCTCCGGCAAGCGCGTGGTGATCGCGGCGCACGGCAACTCCATCCGCGCGCTGGTCAAGTACCTGGACGGCATCTCCGACCAGGACATCGTCGGCCTGAACATCCCCAACGGCATCCCCCTGGTGTACGAGCTGGACGCCGACCTCAAGCCCTTGCGCCACTACTACCTGGGCGACGCCGAGGCCGCAGCCAAGGCCGCGGCGGCCGTGGCCTCGCAAGGCAAGGCCTGAGCCTGGGGAACCGCCCCGGGCCGGCGCCCTCCAAGGTGTATATTGAAGCGACAAAGGTGTTTCCATGGGCCACAAACTGAAAATTGCGGGTTGGGTGTCGGCCGGCGCCCTGGCCGGGGCGCTGACCACGGTATCGCTGCAGACCGTGGCGCGCGGCGCGATGACGCCGCTGCCGCTGGAGGAGATCCAGCAGCTGTCGGCCGTCTTCGGGCTGGTCAAGACGGATTACGTGGAACCCGTGGACGACAAGAAGCTCATCACCGACGCCATCTCGGGCATGGTGGCCAGCCTCGATCCGCATTCCCAGTATTTCGACAAGAAGTCGTTCAAGGAATTCCGCGAGGGCACCACGGGCCGCTTCGTCGGGGTGGGCATCGAGATCACGCAGGAGGACGGCCTCGTCAAGGTCGTCTCGCCCATCGAAGGCTCGCCCGCCGACCGCGCAGGCCTGAAGACGGGCGACCTCATCACCAAGATCGACGACACGGCCGTCAAAGGCCTGTCGCTCAACGACGCCGTCAAGAAGATGCGCGGCGAGCCGAACACGCAGGTCACCCTGACCATCTTCCGCAAGGACGAAAGCCGCAGCTTCCCCGTGACCATCACGCGCGAGGAGATCAAGACCCAGTCCGTCAAGGGCAAGGTGGTCGAGCCCGGCTACGCCTGGATCCGCCTGTCGCAGTTCCAGGAGCGCACGGTGGACGACTTCGTGCGCAAGGTCGAGGAGGTCTACAAGCAGGAGCCTCGCCTCAAGGGCCTGGTGCTGGACCTGCGCAACGACCCGGGCGGCCTGCTGGACGCCGCCGTGGCCGTGTCCGCCGCCTTCCTGCCCGAGAACGTGACCGTGGTTTCCACCAACGGCCAGCTGGCCGAGAGCAAGGCCACCTTCAAGGCCGCGCCCGAGTTCTACCAGCGCCGCGGCAGCGGCGACCCGCTCAAGCGCCTGCCGGCCGGCATCAAGACCGTGCCCCTGGTGGTGCTGGTCAACGAGGGCTCCGCATCGGCCAGCGAGATCGTGGCCGGCGCGCTGCAGGACCACAAGCGCGCCACTATCATGGGCAGCCAGACCTTCGGTAAGGGCTCGGTGCAGACCGTGCGGCCGCTGGGCCCGGACACGGGCATCAAGCTCACCACGGCGCGCTACTACACCCCCAGCGGCAAGTCCATCCAGGCCAAGGGCATCGTGCCCGACGTCATGATCGACGAGACCGCCGAGGGCGACCTCTTCGCCTCGCTGCGCATGCGCGAGGCCGACCTGGAGAAGCACCTGACCAGCGGCCAGGGCGACGAGGTCAAGGACGCAGCGCGCGAGAAGGCCCGCGAGGAAGCCCGCAAGCGCCTCGAAGAAGAAGCCAAGAAGCCCAGCGCCGACCGCAAGCTGCCCGAGTTCGGCAGCGACAAGGACTTCCAGCTCGCCCAGGCGCTGCAGCAGCTCAAGGGCCAGCCGGTGCTGGTCAGCAAGACGCTGACCGAGCGCAAGGAAGAGAAGAAGGACGACTGAGCGCGCCGCCGCGCTCGGTCCCAGGCCGGCCCTCCCCCGAGGCCCGGCCTTTTTCATGGCCCCTATGAACGACGACCAACTGCTGCGCTATTCGCGCCACATCCTGCTCGACGAGATCGGCATCGAAGGCCAGGAGCGCATCCTGGCCGCGCACGTGCTGATCGTGGGCGCGGGCGGCCTGGGCTCGCCTGCGGCGCTGTTCCTCGGCTCGGCCGGCGTGGGCACGCTCACGCTGGTGGACGATGACGTGGTGGACCTCACCAACCTGCAGCGCCAGATCGCCCACACCACGGACCGCGTGGGCAGCGCCAAGGTCGAATCGGCCGCCCAGGCGGTGCGCGCCATCAACCCGCACGTGCAGCTCCACACCGTGCGCGAACGCGTGGGCCCGGCGGCGCTGGAGCGCCTGGTGGCCGCGGCCGACGTGGTGCTCGACTGCACGGACAACTACGCCACGCGCCAGGCCATCAACGCGGCCTGCGTGCACGCCGGCAAGCCCCTGGTGGCAGGCGCTGCCATCCGCTTCGACGGACAGGTCTCGGTGTACGACCCGCGCCGGGGCGGCACGCCCTGCTACGCCTGCCTGTTTCCTCCGGATGCCGCCTTCGAGGAAGTGCAATGCTCCACCATGGGGGTATTCGCGCCCATGGTGGGCATCATCGGGACCATGCAGGCCGCTGAAGCGCTCAAGCTCATCGCGCAGGTGGGCACGCCGCTGGCTGGCCGTCTGCTGATGGTCGACGGGCGGGACATGCGGTGGACCGAAATGCGCACGCAGCGCGACCCCCACTGCGCCGTCTGCGGCACCCGGTAGGAATACTCCTACGCAGGCAGCCCGAAGCTGCTGGCAGAATCGCGCCACCCTCGCCCCTACAGTCAGGTCGAGGCCGCCTTCCCGACGGGGGCCCGAACAGGAATGCCCGTGAAATTGCGCACATACATCGTCGAAGACAACGCCACCATTCGCGAAAACCTGATCGGGACCCTGGAAGAACTGGCCGCAGTGGAAACCATTGGCGTCGCGGAAACCGAGTCCGAAGGCAAGGAGTGGCTGGCCAGCCATGGGTCGCAGTGGGACCTGGCGATCGTGGACCTCTTCCTGCGCGAAGGCAGCGGCCTGGGCGTGCTGGCAGCATGCCGCGACCGCTTGGCCGACCAGAAGATGGTAGTGCTCAGCAACTACGCGACGCCCGACGTGCGCATGCGCTGCGCGCAGCTGGGCGTGGACGCCGTGTTCGACAAATCCAATGAGATCGATGCGCTGGTGGACTACTGCATCGCGCACGGGGCCCGGCGCGCGGTGGCCAAGCCGGTGGCAGGGTAAGGCCCCGCCGGGCCATCCATTGCGGATGGCCCGTTGCTGCTTTTCAATCGATGAGCTTGTTCTTGAGCGCGTAGTACGTGAGGTCGCTGTTGGAGGACAGGCCCATCTTCTCCATCAGGCGCGTGCGGTAGGTGCTCACGGTCTTCACGGACAGCGACAGCGACTTGGCGATCTCGCCCGCCGTCTCGCCCTTGGCGAGCTTGAGGAACACCTGGAATTCCCGCTCCGACAGCTGTTCGTGCGGCGGAGCATCGTCCTTGCGGTTGAGCTGCTGCGCCAGCAGGTCGGCCACCGCCGGCGTGAGGTAGCGCCGGCCCAGGGAGATGGTGCGGATGGCCTCCACGATCTCCTTGGGCTCGCATTCCTTGTTGAGGTAGCCGCTCGCGCCCTGGCGGATCAGGTTGATGGCGTAGTGCTCCTCGGGATAGCCGCTCAGGATGAGGATGCCCATGTCGGGCGCCTTGGCCCGCAGCATGGCCAGCGCATCCAGCCCGCTCTGGCCGGGCATGGACAGGTCCATCACCAGCACGTCGATCTCGTTCATGCGCACGAGGTCGATGGCTTCCCTGCCGTTGGCGGCTTCGCCGACCACCCGCAGGTCCACATGCTCGGAGAGAAACTGCTTGAGCCCGGAGCGGACTATCGCATGGTCATCCACAATGCCGATCTTGATCATTGAGCCTTCTTTCGCAAGGGGGTGCTTCGCGCGCCCGTGTGAGATATGGTTTCGACCCGCTCATCCAGCGCGCATTGCCGCTAGCATGGAGCTGTAGGCAGAAAACATGCATTATGCAGTTCGCCCGCAGGTTCCTGAAAGAAGCCACCCATGAACTGGTCCCAGGTCCGCAAGATGGCCATCAGCCTGCCGCTGGCGCTGCTGGCGGTGTGTGTGCTCGTCGGCATCAACGAGACGGGCTACCTGCGCTCGCACGAGGCGGTGGGCGCGCTGGCGCGCTCGCACGACACGCGCGCCGCACTCGACCGCGTGATGCAGGACATGCTGGACGCGGAAACCGGCCTGCGCGGCTACCTGCTCACGGGCGATGAAAGCTATCTGCAGCCCTACGAGAAATCGGTGTCCACGCTCCAGCGCAATCTCGACGCGCTGGGCCAGACCTTCCACCAGTCGCCCGAGGACGAGGCCGATTTCTCGCAGCTGTCACAGCAGATCGCGCGCAAGATGTCCGAGCTGGACCTGAGCCTGGGCCTGCGCCGCCAGAACAACGACGACGCCTGGAAATTCGTGCTGTCCACCGATGTGGGCAAGAAGGACATGGATGACATCCGCGCGACCGCCGCGCGCCTGATCGCGCGCAGCGCGGATCAGACACAGCGCAGCACGCAGGAGATCCTGCACTCGCTGATGCTCTCGCGCGTCGGCATCGCCACGGTGGCCATGATCGGCCTGCTGGCGTTCTACATGTACCTGCGCCAGAGCAGCGCCCTGCAGACGGCGCTCGAGCGCGAGCAGGAAGTGCTGGCGCGCGAGCGCGACCGCCTCGAACAACTGGTGCGCGACCGCACGGCCTCGCTGTCGGAGCTGGCCAACCATCTGCAGCAGGTGCGCGAGGAAGAGCGCGCCCACCTGGCGCGCGAACTGCACGACGAACTGGGCGCCCTGCTCACCGCGGCCAAGCTCGACGTGGCGCGGCTCAAGTCCAAGCTCGACCTGCAGGTGCCCGACACCGCGGAACGCCTGCAGCACCTCACCGAAACGCTCAACAGCGGCATCGCCCTCAAGCGCCGCATCATCGAGGACCTGCGCCCGTCCTCGCTGTCCAACCTGGGCCTCACCGCCTCGCTGGAAATCCTCACGCGCGACTTCGCCGAGCGCAGCGGCCTGCAGGTGCAGTCGTGCTTCGAGCCCGTGCGCCTGTCCGACGCCGCGCAGCTCACCGTCTACCGCCTGGTGCAGGAATCGCTCACCAACATCGGCAAATACGCCAACGCCCGCAAGGTGCTCGTGTCCGTCCACGACTACCCCAACCATGTCTGCGTGCAGGTGCGCGATGACGGGGCCGGCTTCGACGTGGACAACGTCTCGCCCGACGCGCACGGCCTCTTCGGCATGCGCCACCGCGTGGAGGCCGCCGGCGGGCGGCTCACGGTCACCTCCACGCCGGGCGAAGGCACGCTGGTTAGCGCCGTGCTGCCCCATCCCTGAGCCGTTTGCCCGATCGGTAGCGTCCTACACCGGTGCGCGCCAGCCACCGGCACTTCGCCCGCACACCCCGCCCTACAGTGCAGCCATGCACCCTCAACGGTGCTTCCCCCAACCGGGCCGCCCCGCCGGCCCACGCAAGGAGAGATGGCTATGTTGCATTACGCAGTGGTATTTCTGGTCATTGCCCTGGTGGCCGCTTTGTTCGGTTTTGGCGGCATCGCCGCAGGCGCCGTGGGCATCGCCAAGATTCTGTTCTTCGTGTTCGTGATCATGGCCGTGGTCACCTTCGTACTGGGCCTCATCAAGCGGGGCTGATGCCAGCCGCCTCTGCGCCCTTCCGTTCCACCTCTGCCCTGAAAGGTCACCATGAGCATCCAAAACGCCACCCAGAAAGCCGCCGATACCGCCCACCAGGTCGCCGACGACGTGCTCTCCACCGCCAGCGACGCCGTGAAGTCCACGCGCAGTGCCGCCAACAACTCCCTCGACAAGGCCGAGCAGGGCGTGCGCCGCGTGCGCGAGGAAGTTGATCCCATGATCGACGATCTGGCCGCACGCGCCCAGGATCTGGCCAGCCGCAGCATTTCCTACTGCGCCGAAGCCAGCGAACGCGCACGGCGCCAGCTCAACCAGGCCGCCGACGTCACCACCCGCTACGTGGCCGACCAGCCGGGCAAGTCCCTGCTGCTCGCCGCCGCGGCCGGCGCTGCTCTCGCGGCCGCCATGATGATGAGCCGCCGCCGCTCCGACAGGTACTGAGCCGGCCCGCCGCGCACTGATCCAGGTCCCCTACACCACGATGAGAAAACCCATGCCGGACAGCAACCAACCATCCAGCGACAGCCTGGTGCTCGACGAGCAAGCGCTGCACAAGGCCGCCACGGCGGATCTCGACGAAGGCGCCGTGACACCGGCCTATGGCCCCCACCGCGACGCCATCGTCAAGCTGCTCAACGACGCGCTCGCCACCGAACTGGTGTGCGTGCTGCGCTACAAGCGCCACTACTTCACCGCCGACGGCATGGAGTCTCCCGCGATCGCCGCCGAATTCCTGGTTCATGCCAACGAGGAATCGGCCCACGCCGACCTCATCGCGCAGCGCATCGTGCAGCTCGGGGGCTCGCCGGACTTCGCGCCCGCCACCCTGGAGCAGCGCAGCCACGCGGACTACGACGAGTCGTCGGACCTGCGGGCCATGGTGCGCGCCAACCTCGTGGCGGAGCGCATCGCCGTGGAGTCGTACCGTCAGATGATCCAGCTGATCGGCGACAAGGACCCCACCACGCGGCGCATGCTCGAAGGCATCCTGGCCGACGAGGAGGAGCACGCCGACGAACTCAAGGACTGGCTGCACCGCTGATCCCACCCCGTTCCAAACTGCTCGGCCAGCGGAGGGTGCAACAGGTCGCAGCAGGTCATCCACGCACCCGTGTTTTTTCATCCACAAAGGAAACAACCATGAAATACGCACGTGCCATCGCTTTTGCCATGCTCGCAGGCGCCACGATCGTCTCCACGGGTTGCTCGGTCGCGCGCCAGCAGCAAACCGTGGGCTCGTACATGGACGACGCAGGCATCACCACCGCCGTCAAGGCCAAGATGGCCGAAGACAAGAGCGTGTCGGCCACCTCCATCAGCGTGGAAACGCTCAACGGCACCGTGCAGCTCTCGGGCTTCGCGAAGTCGCAGACCGAGAAGGACCGCGCCGAAGCCATCGCCCGCAACACCAAGCACGTGCGGGAAGTGCGCAACAGCATCGTGGTGCGCCCGTAAGCTGCGACGTCCGCTAACCCGGCCACGCCGCCCTTTTCAAAGGCCGCGTGGCCTTTTCACGTCCTGCGGCAGAATCGGCGCGCATGCAACTCTTCCATTGCAGCCATTGCGGCTTCGTCGTGTTCTTCGAGAGCTTCCAGTGCGTGCACTGCGGCAGCGCCCTGGCCTTCGATCCCGATGCGATGGCGATGCTGGCCCTGGAGCCCGCGGGCGGCGAAGCGGGCCGCAGCGGCCTGTGGACGCAGCGCCCTGCACGCGCAGAGGCGCCGCAGCCGCCCGGCCGCTACTACCGCCTGTGCGGCCATCGCGGCACGCACGGTGCCTGCAACTTCACCCTGCCCTCCGATGCGGGGGACGCGCCTGACCAACTGTGCGTCTCCTGCCGGCAGACCCGCGTGCTGCCTGACCTGTCGGTGCCGGGGAACCAGCGCCGCTGGACGCAGATCGAGGCCGCCAAGCGGTGGCTCTTCTACACGCTGGCGCGCCTGGGGCTGGACCGGCTGCCCGGCGAGCAGGGGCCGGTGTACGAGTTCCTGGCCGACCTGCCCGGCGCCCCTCCCGTGATGACGGGGCATGCCCAGGGCGTGATCACGCTCAACGTGGCCGAAGCCGACGACGACGAACGCGCGCGGCGGCGCCTGGCCCTGCACGAGCCCTACCGCACGCTGCTGGGCCACCTGCGCCACGAGTGCGGCCACTACTTCTGGGATGCGCTGGTGCTGCGCGGCGGCCACTTGCAGGCCTTCCGCGACGTGTTCGGCGACGAACGTGCGGACTATGCCGAGGCCCTGCGCGCGCACTACGCACGCACGCCGCTGCAGCCCGCCGACTGGCAGGCCGGCCACGTGAGCGCCTATGCCACCGCCCACCCCTGGGAAGACTGGGCCGAGACCTGGGCCCACTACCTGCACATGGTGGACCTGCTGGAGACCGCCGCCAGCTACCAGACCGCCGTCACCGTACCCCACGCCATGGCCCCGCAGCGCCAGCAGGTGCACGACCCGTTCTCCCAGCCCCGCCCCGGCTTCGACGCCATGGTGCACGACTGGGCTCCGCTCACCCTGCTGCTCAACAGCCTGAACCGCAGCCTGGGCCAGCAGGACGCCTACCCGTTCGCTCCTTCGCCCGGCGCGCTGGCCAAGCTGCGCTTCGTGCACGAGCTCATTGCCAGCCGCACGGCATAAGAGCGCGGCCCCGTCAGCTCTTGGCCGCCAGCGCGCGCAGCACGGCGGGCGACACCAGCGCCTGCACGTCGCCGCCCAGCGTGTGGATCTCGCGCACGAAGCTGCTGGAGAGGTGCGCGAACTGGTCGCTGGGCATGAGGAAGACGGTTTCCACGTCGGGCATCAGGTGGCGGTTCATGCCGGCGAGCTGCCGCTCGTAGTCGAAGTCGGTCACGCTGCGCACGCCGCGCACCATGGCCTTGGCGCCGTGGGCGCGCACGAAGTCGCGCACCAGCCCGTCGAAGCTCTCCACGCGCACCTGGGGCCACGGCCGGACCACCTCGCGCACCAGGGCCATGCGCTCGTCCAGGGTGAACATCGTCTTCTTGTGGTGGCCCACGGCCACGGCGACGATGACCTCGTCGAACAGCTGGGTGGCGCGCTGCAACAGGTCTTCGTGCCCCAGGGTGATGGGATCGAAGGTGCCGGGGTAGACGGCGATGACGTGGGGCATAGGGGTCTCCTCTCGATTTGTATCTAATTTGGCCTCTGGCGCTTATCCAGCAAGCGCGGGCAGCTATTGAACCTGTAGCAGATGAGCGTGGACCGTGCCCGCCTTGAGGTGGCGGTGCAGCACCAGGCCGCTGTCGTCCGCGCTCCAGGCGGCGGGCGCTTCGAGGTAGATGAAGCCCCCCTCGGCCACGGCATGCCGTGCGGCCTGCAGGGCGGGGGCGAACAGCTGCGCCGCGCCGAACGGCGGGTCGAGCAGGACGAGGTGCTGGCTGCGCGGCGCGCACTGGCGCAGGGCGGCGATGCCGTCGCCGCGCTGCACGCGCACGGCGTCGGCCTTCAGGCGCCGCTGGTGCGACTGCAGCTGCGCCACCAGGCCCGGGTCCTGCTCCACCAGCAGCACCTGCGCGGCGCCGCGCGAGGCGGCCTCCAGGCCCAGCGCGCCGGTGCCCGCGAAGGCGTCCACGCAGTGCCAGCCGGTCAGGTCCTGGCCCAGCCAGTTGAACAGCGTCTCGCGCACCCGGTCGGGCGTGGGGCGTAGGCCGGGGCGGTCGGGCACGGCTAGGCGGGTGCGCTTCCACTGGCCGCCGATGATGCGGACCTCGCCCACAGGCTTCTTCACGGTCAAGGCTGGCCCCCGACCACCACGCTGGCCATGCGCCCGGGCTGCAGCTTGCGCTGGAAGGCGGCGCGGATGTCGGCCATGGTGAGGGCCTCGACGCGGTCGGTCCAGTGCTCCAGGTAGTCCAGCGGCAGGTCGTTCCAGGCGATGTTGACCACGTTGGCCAGCAGCTTGCGATTGCTGTCGATGCGCAGCGCGAAGCCGCCGATGAGGTTGTCCTTGGCGGCGCGCAGCTCGGCCTCGGTGGGGCCTTCGGCGACGAAGCGCGCCAGCACGTCCTGCGTGACCTGCAGGGCCTGCGCGGCCTGGTCGGGGCGCGTCTGCAGGCCGACCACGAAGGCGCCCGCGTTCAGCCCGGGCGAGAAGCCGCTGCCCACGCTGTACGAGAGGCCGCGCTTTTCTCGCACCTCGTTGGTCAGTCGCGAGGTGAAGCCGCCGCCGCCCAGGATGTGGTTGCCCACCAGCAGCGCGAGGAAGTCCGGATCGCGGCGCACGAAGCCGGGCTGGCCGACGAGCACGTGGGCCTGCGCCGATGCGAAGGGGATGCGCTGCTCGGACGCCTGGGCCAGCGGCTGCACCTCGGGCACGGACGGCAGCGGCGTGCATTCTCCCTGGGGCAGGCGCGCGAGCAGCGTGCGCGCCAGGGCCTGGGCCTGGGCGCGGTCGAGCGCGCCGACGATGGCCACGCGCGCACGGCAGGCGCGCTGGTAGCGCGTGTGGAAGGCCTGCAGGTCTTCCACGCCGATGCGTGCCAGGGTCTCGGCCGTGGGCCGCTGGCCATAGGGATGCGTGCCGTACACGGCGGTGGAGAAAGCCTTGGAGGCGACGGTGCCGGGGCGCGTGTCGGCCTCCTTGATGCCGGCCTCCCAGCGCGCGCGCTCGCGCTGCCAGACGGGGGCGGGAAAGCTCGGCTCGCCAAGCTGGCGCGCGGCCAGGCGGGCGGCGCGCTCCAGCAGGTCGGGTTCGGTGAGCGAGCGCAGCGTGAACACGAGGCCATCGCGCTCGGCGCCGGCCTCGAAGCTGGCGCCCAGGTCGGCCCAGGCTTCGCCCAGGTCGTTCTCGTCCATAGCGGCATCGCCGGTGGCGGTGGCGCGCACGCCCTTGGCGCTCATCAGCGCGGAGGCTGCGGCCAGGCCCGCCTGCGCGGCGGGGTCGCGGCGGCTGCCGGCGTCGAAGTCGATCTGCACGTCCACCATGGGAATGGCCTTGCTTTCGACCAGCCAGACACGCGCGCCGCTGCCCTCCGTCCAGTGCTGGATCGGCAGCAGCGCCCAGGCGCTTTGCGCATAAAAAATGGCTCCAGCGCTTACCAGTAAAGCGCGAGCAGCTATTGTTTTGAGAGTTTTCATCATCAGTGCATCCGATCGCCGGCAGCGGGGGCGGCGCGTTGCGCGCCCGGCGCCACGGGCTGGGGCAGCAGGGTGGCGATGGTGAGCTGGTCGTCGCCGAAGTAGCGCGCGGCCACGGACTGCACCTGCGCGGGGGTCACGCCGCGCAGCAGCTTCAGGATGCGGTCGTCCGCGTCGAGCGGCAGGCCCTGCACCCAGTTGCTGCCGAGGTCGCTGGCCTGCGACTGCAGCGAGTCGCGCGCATAGATGGTGGAGGCAGCCCACTGCGTCTTGACGCGCGACAGCTCAGCCTCGCTCACACCTTCGCGCGCGATGCGGGCCACCTCGGCGCGCAGGGCTTCTTCCACCTGGGCGGCGGTCTTGCCCGCGGCGGGCACGCCGGTCATCAAAAACAGCGCGGGGCCGCGGCCGAACACCGAGGCCTGGCTGTCCGCGCCGTCGGCCACGCGGTCCGCGCCTTGCGTGAGCGCGCGCTCCAGCCGCGCGCCGTCGTAGCCGCTGAGCACGGCCGACAGCACCAGCAGCGCCAGGCCGTCGCGGTCGGTGTCCTGCATGGCGTCGATGCGCTCCACGCCGGGCACACGGAAGGCCAGGGCCACGTAGCTCTGCTCGGCCGGGGCCTTGAAGGCGATGCGGCGCAGGCCCTTCTGCGCGGGCTCGGTGCGCGGCTTGCGCGCGGGCACGGCGCGGTCGGGGATGGCGCCATAGGTCTTCTCGGCAAGCTGGCGGACCTGCTCGGGGTCGACGTCGCCCGCCACCACCACGACGGCGTTGCGCGGCATGTACCAGTGGCGGTGGAACTGGCGCACATCATCGGGCGTCATGGCGTCCAGATCGCTCATCCAGCCCACCACGGGGCGGTGGTAGGGCGAGGCGATGAAGGTGACCGCATAGAGCTGCTCGATGAGCGCGGCGCGCGGCTGGTCCTCGGTGCGCATGCGGCGCTCCTCCTTGACCACCTCGATCTCCTTCTTGAATTCCTCGTCGGGCCACTGGTTGTGGGCGAAGCGGTCGGATTCGAGCTGCATCACGTCGGCCAGCCGCTCGGCCGGGATCTGCTGGTAGTAGCCGGTGTAGTCGCGGCTGGTGAAGGCGTTCTCCTGCCCGCCCAGCGCCGCCACGCGGCGCGAGAACTCGCCCGGCGGCACGGCCTTGGAGCCCTTGAACATCATGTGCTCCAGCACGTGGGCCACGCCGGAGGTGCCGTCCACCTCGTCCATGGAGCCCACGCGCACCCAGACCATGTGCACCGCCGTGGGCGCGCGCCGGTCGGGCTGCACGATGAGCTGCATGCCGTTCTTCAAGGTGAACTGCTGCGCGCCCGTGGCCGTGGCGGCCTGGGGCGCGGCGGCGGGGGGGTGAAGGGGGGCGGGCTGCGCGCCCGCGTGCAGGCAGGCCGCAAGGGCCAGGAGTGAAATGGCGCGTTTCATAGAATGGCTCCGATTCTAAGAACCCGCCAATGTTCAGTTTCTTCAAGAAAAAACCCCCACTCGACACCCCGGCCCCCGCAGAACCGGCCGCCGAGGCGCCCGCCGCGGACAAGAGCGGCGCGTTCGGCTGGCTGCGCAATCCTTTCGGCGCCCCGGCGGATACCGCTTCCCCCGCACCCGAGCCGGCCGCGCCTCAGCCGGCTGCGCCAGAGCCCACCCCGAAGCCGCAGCCGCCCGAAGCCGCCCGCCAGGGCTGGATGGACCGGCTCAAGACGGGCCTGCGCAAGACCGGCACCAGCATCGCCACCGTCTTCACCGGCACGCAGATCAATGACGCGCTGTACGACGAGCTGGAAGAGGCCCTGCTCATGGCCGACACCGGAGTGAAGGCCACGCAGCACCTGCTGGACGACCTGAAGCGCCGGGTGAAGGAAGCCAAGGCCACCGAGCCCGCCGCCGTCAAGGGCCTGCTGGCCGATGCGCTGGCCGACCTGCTGCGCCCACTGGAGAAGCCGCTGGTGATCGGCGAGCACCAGCCCACCGTGATCATGGTGGCGGGCGTGAACGGCGCGGGCAAGACGACCTCGATCGGCAAGCTCACCAAGCACCTGGCCGACCACGGCGAGAGCGTGCTGCTGGCCGCGGCCGACACCTTCCGCGCCGCGGCGCGCGAGCAGCTCGGCGTCTGGGCCACGCGCAACACGGTGGAGATCATCAGCCAGGAGGGGGGCGACCCCGCGGCCGTGAGCTTCGACGCCGTTACCGCCGGCCGCGCGCGCGGCAAGGACGTGGTGCTGGTGGACACGGCCGGGCGCCTGCCCACGCAGCTCCACCTGATGCAGGAGCTGCAGAAGATCAAGCGCGTGATCACCAAGGCCGACGCCGGCGCGCCGCACGAGGTGCTGCTGGTGATCGACGGCAACACCGGGCAGAACGCGCTGGCGCAGGTGCGCGCGTTCGACGACGCGCTGCAGCTCACGGGCCTCGTCGTCACCAAGCTCGACGGCACGGCCAAGGGCGGCGTGCTGGCCGCCATCGCCCAGGAGCGGCCCATTCCCGTCTACTTCATCGGCGTGGGCGAGCGCGTGGAAGACCTGGAGACGTTCAGCGCGCGCGAATTCGCGCAGGCGCTGCTGGCCTGACCGCCCACGCCCCACTGCGCGCAGCCCATGTTCATCGAACTCGCCAAAGGCTTCGCGCTCCTGCTGGCCTTGTGCTTCCTGCACGCATTCAATGTGCGCCTGTGGCGCAGCCATCCCCTGGTGGGGCAGGCGGTTTCGGGCCTGATCTTCGGCGGCATCTGCGTGGTGGGCATGCTGGCGCCGGTGACGGTGGCGCCGGGCGTGATCATCGACGCGCGCTCGGTGGTGCTCAGCATGGCGGGCCTGTTCGGCGGGCCGCTGGTGGCGGCCATCGCGGCGGCCATGGCCATCGCCGGGCGGCTGTCGCTGGGCGGCGCCGGGGCGGCGACCAGCGTGCAGGTGATCCTGGTGTGCACGCTGGCGGGGCTGGCCTACCGCCAGGCCCGCGCACGCGGCCTGCTCGGAGTGGGGCTCGGCACGCTGGCCGTCTTCGGGTTGCTGGTGCACGCGGCGGTGCTGGCGCTGCTGCAGGCGCTGCCCGCTTCTGTGGTGCGCGAGCTCAACCAGACCGTCGCCCTCCCCTTCCTGCTCACCTTCACCGCCGCCACCGTGGCGCTGGGCCTGCTGCTGCGCGACGCGGAGAAACGCCTGGCCACCGAGCAGACCCTGCGCGCCACGGCGGCGCGCCTGCATGCCATCACCCAGGCCATTCCCGATTTGCTGCTGGTGATCGACGATGAAGGGCGCTGCATGGACGTGCTCTCTCCTGACGACACGCTACTGGCCGCAGAGGCGCACGCCCCCATTGGCCAGCGCCTGCACGACGTGCTGCCCGCGACGCTGGCAGACAGCGGCCTGGCACTGATCCGCGAAGCCCTGCGCACCGGCCGCACGCTGGGCATCGAGTACGCGCTGGAGACGCGCGCGGGCCTGCGCTATTTCGAGGGCCGCGCCCAGCGCATGGATGCCACGTCCGCCGTCTTTCTGGCCCGCGACATCACCGAGCGCAAGCAGTCCGAAAGCGCCCTGCGCGAATCGGAACTGCGCTTTCGCACGGTGCTGCGCAACATCCCCTCCATCTCGGTGCAGGGCTACCGGGCCGACGGCACCACGACCTATTGGAACCAGGCGTCCGAGCAAATTTACGGCTACACGCAGGACGAAGCGCTGGGCCGCAGCCTGCTGGAGCTGATCATCCCGCCGCCGATGCACGATGGCGTGCGCGCGGAGATGGCGCGCATGTTCGCCACCGGCGTACCCATCCCCTCGGGCGAGCTGCAGCTGCAGCGCAAGGGTGGCGCGCCGGTCCACGTCTTCTCCAGCCACGCCTTCATCCAGGTGCCCGGCCAGCCGCCGGAGATATTCTGCATCGACATCGACGTCTCCGGCCGCAAGGCCGCCGAGGAGGAGGCCCACCGCCTGGCGTTCCACGACGCGCTCACGCACCTGCCCAACCGCCGCCTGCTGGCCGAGCGGCTGCGCAAGGTGCTGGCCAGCGGCGCGCGCGCGGGCCAGACCACCGCTGTGCTGTTCGTGGACCTGGACAACTTCAAAACCCTCAACGACACCCAGGGCCACGAGGTGGGCGACCTGCTGCTGCGCCAGGCCGCCCAGCGCCTGTCCGACGCCGTGCGCGCTCAGGACACCGTGGCACGCCTGGGCGGCGACGAATTCGTCATCGTGCTGCAGCACCTGGGCACCGATGCGCACGAGGCCGCCGCCCAGGCACGCGAGCTGTGCGAGCACTTCCTGGACCGCCTGCGCCAGCCCTACGACCTGGACGGCCACGCCTACCACGGCGCCGCCAGCATCGGGGTGACGCTGCTGGCCCACGTGCCCGACTCGGTGGACGAGGTGCTCAAGCAGGCCGACATGGCCATGTACCGCGCCAAGGACGCCGGGCGCAACACGCTGCGCTTCTTCGACCCCGACATGCAGCAGGCCGTCAACCGCCGCGCGCTGCTGGAGGCCGAGCTGCACCACGGCCTGAGCGAGGCGCAGTTCCTGCTGCTCTACCAGCCCCAGGTGGAAAGCAGCGGGCGGGTGACCGGCGCCGAGGTGCTGGTGCGCTGGCGCCACCCCGAGCAGGGCATGGTCTCGCCCGCCGAATTCATCCCGCTGGCCGAGCAGACGGGCCTGATCCTGCCGCTGGGCCGCTGGGTCATGGAGACGGCGCTGCGCCAGCAGGCCCTGTGGCGGAACGACCCGGCCCTGCGGCACCTGAACCTGGCCATCAACGTGAGCGCCCGCCAGTTCCTGCAGGAAGATTTCGTGGACCAGGTCGCCGCGCTGCTGCAGGCCACCGGCGCAGACCCGGCGCGCATCAAGCTGGAGCTGACCGAAAGCCTGCTGCTGCACAACGTGGACGGCGCCATCGCCACCATGCATGCGCTGCAGGCCCACGGCCTGGGCTTCTCGCTGGACGACTTCGGCACCGGCTATTCCTCGCTCGGCTACCTCAAGCGCCTGCCGCTCGCGCAGATCAAGATCGACCAGGGCTTCGTGCGCGACGTGCTGCAGGACCCGCGCGACGCCGCCATCGCGCGCACCATCATCGCGCTGGCCGGCAGCCTGGGGCTTCAGGTCATCGCCGAGGGCGTGGAAACCGCCGCGCACCACCAGTTCCTGCTGGAACACGGGTGCACCGCATTCCAGGGCTACCTGTTCGGGCGGCCGATGGAGCTGGCGCAGTTCGAGCAGGCCGCGCGCGCGTCGGTGCCGCAAGCGACCTAGAGCCCGCCGGCCACCTGCCCGGCCACCCACTGCGCGTAATCCACCTCTGCCTCCATGGCCTGGGTCAGCAGCTGCGGCACCTCGTAGGGATGCTGCGCCCGCAGCCAGGCGCGCAGGGCGGGCGCCGCCTCGGGCAGGGTCTTGCACACCAGGCGCCACTCGGCGTCCTCATGCTGCGCGCCCTGCCAGACGTAGTGTGAGGCGATGGACTCCACCTGCACGCAGGCGGCCAGCCGCGCCTGCACGGCCCCCGAGGCCAGCCGCCGGGCATCAGCCGCGCTGGCGACGGTGGTGGTGACGACGGCGATGGTGGTGGTCATGGACTTCCAATTTGATAGCTGCCTGCGCTTTATGGATAAGCGCTGGAGCCGCTTTTTACCTTATTTCCCTCTGTGGGCGATTTCCTGCATCCACACGGGAACTCCGCCTTTAGCACTCCCTCTAACGGAGTGCTAATATGAACCCCATGCAAGAAAGGACTCCCGGTATGGCCTTCCAGACTGCACCCACCGCGACGACCACGCTGGCGCCCGCCAACCCCTGGGCCCTGGTTCCCCCGCTGGGCAATCTGGACGCCTATATCTCCGCCGTCAACCGCATCCCCCTGCTCACGCAGGAGGAGGAGCAGCGCTATGCGCGGCAGCTCAAGGAAGACAGCAACGTCGAGGCCGCCGGCCGCCTGGTGCTGTCGCACCTGCGTCTGGTGGTGTCGATCTCGCGCCAATACCTCGGCTACGGCCTGCCGCACGGCGACCTCATCCAGGAGGGCAACGTGGGCCTGATGAAGGCCGTCAAGCGCTTCGACCCCGACCAGGGCGTGCGCCTGGTGAGCTACGCCATGCACTGGATCAAGGCGGAGATCCACGAATACATCCTCAAGAACTGGCGCATGGTCAAGGTGGCGACCACCAAGGCCCAGCGCAAGCTGTTCTTCAACCTGCGGTCGATGAAGCAGGGTTTCAAGGCCGAGGCACTGGATGCCGACACGCACCGCGAGACGCTGTCCGACCATGAGATCGACCTCGTGGCCGAGCAGCTGAACGTGAAGCGCGAGGAAGTCATCGAGATGGAAACGCGCCTGTCGGGCGGCGACGTGCTGCTGGACCCCACGCCCGGCGACGATGGCGAGCAGGCCTACGGCCCCATCGCCTACCTGGCCGACGCGGCGCACGAACCCACCGCGATGATAGAGACGCGCCAGCGCGACATGCTGGCGACCGACGGCATCGCCACCGCGCTGGAAAGCCTGGACGCGCGCAGCCGCCGCATCGTCGAGGAGCGCTGGCTGAACGTGCAGGACGACGGCTCCGGCGGCATGACGCTGCACGAGCTGGCGGCCGAGTACGGCGTGAGCGCCGAGCGCATCCGCCAGATCGAGGTCGCGGCCATGAAGAAGATGAAGAAGGCGCTGGCCGAATACGCCTGACCTGCTTCCCACCGAACGCGCAGCCCCTCAGGCTGCGCGTTTTTCTTTGCTCCCCCCAGAACGCGCCATGCAACGCCGCACCCTGCTGACCCTGGCCCCGGCTCTCGCCCTTCCCAGCGCCTTCGCAGACGCCTGGCCCGCCAGGCCGCTGCGCATCATCGTCGGCTTTCCGCCCGGCTCCTCGCCCGATCTGACGGCGCGCACCTTCGCCGAGCCGCTGGCGCAGGCGCTGGGCCAGCCCGTGGTGGTGGAGAACAAGGTGGGCGCGGGCGGCAACATCGCCGCCCATGCAGTAGCCCAGGCGCGGGACGGGCACACGGTGGGCCTGTTCATCAACGGCAACCTGACCATCGCCAAGCTGCTCAACCCGCAGCTGCCCTACGACCCCGCCCGGGACCTGGCGCCGCTGTCGCTGCTCGGCACTTCTCCGCTGCTGCTGACGGCACCCGTGGGGCAGGACGGCGTGCCTGCGGCCGGCGACGCGCGCGCCTTCCTCGCGGCGGCGCGCCAGGCCGGCGACCGCTGGAGCTACGGCACGCCCGGCGTGGGCACCGTGGGCCATCTCGGCATGGAACTGCTCAAGGCGCGCACGGGCATCGACCCCGTGCACGTGCCCTACCCCGGCTATCCGCAGGTGGCCACGGCCATGCTGGGCGGGCAGCTGCAGATGGCGCTGCTGCCGCCAGCGCTGGCGCTGGCGCAGGAGCGCGCGGGCCGGCTGCGGCTGATCGGCGTCACTTCCGCAGGCCGCAGCACGCTCGCGCCCGGCGTGCCCAGCTTGGCCGAGGCCGGCGTGCAAGGCGTGCAGCTCGAGATGTGGAACGCCTTCGCGGCACCCGCGGCCATGCCCGCGCCGATGCGCGCGCGCCTGGCGGCGCTGATCGGCGGCATCGCCCGCAGCCCCGAGGTGCGCACCAAGCTGTTCCAGCAGGGCTGGCAGGCGGTAGGCTCCTCCGCTGAGGGGCTGGCCAACCGCATCCAGGCCGACACCCGGGCGCTGGGCGAGATCATTCGCTTGCGCCAGATCAAGGCGGAGTGACTCCAGGGCGCGGGATAGCGCTACATTTTGTTGCAATGCAGCAAAGAGGCGGCAATGATCGCGGGTTTCCCGACCACAGCGATCCACCCCCGCCATGACCGTCGAACGTCCCTTGGGCTGCCTGGCCTGCGCCTGCCAGAATCAATGCCTGCTGGGCCGCCAGCGCGAAGCCGTGCGCCAGCGCTGGAGCCCGCATGTGGCGGAGCGCTCCTTCCACAAGGGCGACCGGCTGCAGCAGCAGGGCCGGGCCGCCGCCACCTTCCAGGTCATCAAGGTGGGCACGGTGCTCGCACTGCGCAGCGGGGACGACGGCGTGGAGCGCCCCGTGGGCATGTTCGGCGGGGGCCAGCTGCTCGGCGGCATGGCGCTGCTGCAGCGGCCGGAGGCGCTGTCGTGCCAGGCGCTGTCGGCCGGGCGCGTGTGCGAGGTGGCCGTGGCCGCCGTGGGCACACAGGCGCTGGCGGATGCGGAATTCCTGTTCGCCCTGGCCTGGGAATGCGCCGACATCAACGCGCAGCTGGCCGACTGGGCGCGCGTGGTGCGTATCCGCAGCACCGCCGGGCAACTGGCGGGGGCGCTGCTGCAGCTGGCGAGCCTGCAGCGCAGCACGCTCGTGCGCCTGCCCAGCCACACCGTGCTGGCCACGCTGCTGGCCACCACGCGCGAGACCATCGCGCGCACGCTGCGCCAGCTCGGCGAGCAGCAGTGCGTGGTGCGCCACGACCGCTGGCACTGCGAGATCCACCGCGCGCGGCTGCTCGTGCTCGCGGCTGGCAACCCGCCGCTTCGGAAAACATAGCTGCTCGCGCTTTCCCTGAAAGCGCTGGAGCCGTTTTTGGCTCTTATTCCGTGAGCGCGGCGGGCACGCTGTCCTCCTGGGTGCCCGCGCTGCGCAGCAGGGCCAGCACCTGCGCCGCGGGCACGGCCTTGGAATACAGCCAGCCCTGGTAGGCCTCGCAGCCGTGCTGCTCCAGGAAACGCAGCTGCTCGACCGCCTCCACGCCCTCGGCCACCACGTGCAGGCCCAGCGTGCGGGCCAGCCCGATGATGGCGCGCACCATGGTGGCGTCGGCCTCGCTGTGCAACAGCGGGCGGATGAATTCGCGGTCGATCTTGATGCGCGATACCGGCAGCTGCTTGAGGTGCACCAGCGAGGAATAGCCGGTGCCGAAGTCGTCCAGCGCCACGCCCACGCCCAGCGCCTGCAGGTTGCACAGCACCTGGCGCGCCTGCTCGGGGTCGGCCATGGTTTCGGACTCGGTCACCTCCAACTCCAGCAGCCCGGGCGGCGTGCCGTGCACGGCCAGGCTGCCGCGCAGCTGGTCCACCAGGTCGGTCTGGCGCAGCTGCTGGGCCGACAGGTTCACCGCCACGCGCAGCGCCAGGCCCGCGCGCGCCCACTGCGCGGTCTGGCGGCAGGCGGCGTCGAGTACCCAGGCGCCCAGCGCCAGGATGAGGCCCGTGGCCTCGGCCACGGGGATGAAGCGCTCGGGCGAAACGTCGCCCAGCTCCGGGTCGCTCCAGCGCAGCAGCGCCTCCACGGCCTGCACGCGCCCCGTGGCCACGCACACCTGCGGCTGGTAGTGCAGCGCCAGCCCGCCGTAGGACAGCGCGAGCTTGAGGCGGTCGTGCAGCAGGATCTTCTCGGCCATCCGGCGGCCCATGTAGTCGGTGTAGAACGCGAAGTTGGCGCGGCCGCGTTCCTTGGCCTGGTACATGGCCATGTCGGCGTAGCGCAGCAGGGTGGCGGCGTCGCGCGCGTCGGCGGGGCACAGGGCCAGCCCCAAGCTGGCGCCGAAGTTGAGCTCGAAGCCGTGCATGCGGCAGGGCTGGCACAGCACCTGCAGCAGCTCGGCCGCGCGCTGCTCGGCCTCCTCGGGACCAGCGAGCGGCTGCAGCAGCACCGTGAATTCGTCGCCCCCCAGGCGCGCCAGCGTGTCGCTCGCGCGCAGCGCGCCCTTGAGGCGCCGCGCCACCTCCACCAGCACCTGGTCGCCCGCCGCGTGGCCGTAGCCGTCGTTGATGGCCTTGAAGTCGTCCAGGTCCAGCAGCAGCAGCGCGAACGGCTCGCCCTGGCGCGCCGACTCGGCGATGGCCTGCTCCAGCCGCTGGCCGAACTGCCAGCGGTTGACCAGGCCCGTCAGCGTGTCGTGCGTGGCCTGGTAGTGCATGCGCGCCTCCAGCCGGCGCAGCTCGGTGATGTCGCGCACGAAGGCCACGGCCGCGCCGCCGCCCTGCTCGGTGTGGCCCAGCGCCACGTCCACGGGGATCAGGCTGCCGTCCTTGCGCTCCAGCCACAGGTCCCGCCCCATGCCCATGGGCCGGCGCGAGGGGCCGTCGAAATAGTCGGCCATCTGCTCCGCGTGCCGCATCCGGTGGCTGCGCGGCAGCAGCCGGTGCACGGACGTGCCCAGCAGCTCGGCCAGCGCATACCCCGAGATCGCGGCCATGGCGGCGTTGGCGTAGAGGATGGCGCCATCGTGCTGCACGAGCACGATGCCGTCGGGTGCGGCATCCATGGCGGCGCGCACCAGCGCGGCGTCCGCGTCCAGCCGCACGAGGCCGTGGGAGCCGAAGGGTTCGGCGTAGCGCCCCGTCATGCCGCGTCTGTCTGGAAGACCGAGGCCGCCGCGTCCAGGCGCACGGCCTGCTGCGCCAGGGTGCGGCCCAGGTCCACGCCATGGCGCACCAGGGCCGCGTTGTTCTGGGTCATTTCCTCGAGCTGCGCCATGGCCTGGTGGATCTGGCCCACGCCGTCGGCCTGCTCCTGGCTGGCGTGGCGGATGTCCTGCACGATCGCGGCCAGCCGCTGCATGGCATCCACCACGTCCTGCATGGTGCGGCCCGCGCGGTCGGCGGCCTCGGAGCCGCCGCGCACCTGGGCCTGCGAGGCCTCGATCAGCGCCTTGATGTCGTGCGCCGACTGCGCGCTCTGCTGCGCCAGCTCGCGCACCTGCGCGGCCACCACGGCGAAGCCACGCCCCTGCGCGCCCGCGCGCGCGGCCTCGACGGCGGCGTTGAGCGCCAGCAGGTTGGTTTGGAACGCCACGCCGTCGATCATGGTGCTGATCTCCGACACGCGGCGGCTGGCCTGGGCGATGCCTTCCATGCCCTGCCCCAGCCGCGCCATGGCCTGCACGCCCTCGCTCGCGGCCGCCAGGCCCGAGGCGGCGCAGTCGGCCGCGTGGCCGGCCTTGTCGCTGTTGGCGCGGATGGCCACCGAGAGCTCCTCCGTCGCCGCGGCGGCCTGCTCCAGGCTGGCGGCGGCGGCCTCGGTGCGCCCGGACAGGTGCTGATTGCCCTCCTCCATGTCCTGTGCGCAGGCGCGCACGGCGCCGGCCTTGCCCTGGATGTCGTCCACCAGCGACATGAGGTTGAGCCCCGCCTGCTGCAGGCTGCGCATCAGCTCGCCGATCTCGTCGCCGCGCCCCGCGTAGAGCGGGCGCGCCCGCTGCCCGCTGGCCACCGCGCGCGCCTGCTCCAGCACCGCGCCCAGCGGCCGCGCGACGCTGCGGTGCAGCCACCAGGCCAGGGCCGCGCTGGCCGCGAGCCACAGCGCCAGCGCCGGAGCGAAGGCGGACGCCCCGGCATGCGCCTGGGCGGCCACGGCCAGCATGCCCAGCGCGCCCAGCCCCGCCAGCGCTCCCACGGCCGCGGACAGGCGCGTGCCCACGCCCAGGAAGCGCAGCCCCGCTAGCCAGGAACGCAGCCCGCGGCTGAACACCACGAAGCCGCGGTAGAGCGCGAGGTGGCCCACGCCGGCGTTGATGCGCTGGTAGACCGCCTCGTGCTCGCTCACTTCGCGCGCAGAGGGCTTGGTGCGCACCGACAGGTAGCCCACCACCGCGCCGCCGCGGCGCAGCGGGCTCGCGTTGGCGCGCACCCAGTAGTGGTCGCCGTTCTTGCGGCGGTTCTTCACCAGGGCCGTCCAGGGCAGCCCGCGCTGGATCGTGGCCCACATGTCGGCGAAGGCCGAGGGCGGCATGTCGGGATGGCGCACCACGTTGTGGGCATGGCCGTAGAGTTCCTCCTGGCCGAAGCCGCTGACGCGGATGAAGGCATCGTTGGCATAGACGATGCGGCCCTTGAGGTCGGTGACGGACAGCAGCGTCTCGTCCTCGCCCAGGGCGTATTCGCGCTGCGTGGTGGGCTCATTTCGGCGCATGGGTGCGGGTTCCTTGGACAGTGGCGCCGCCACTCTAGGGATTCACATCACTGCGCGCCACCGCGCAAGCCTTGCACCACGAGGCTATCGCATCCGAATGTGACGCGCTTCGCGATTTCGACGGGCCGCCGGCTTCAATATCATTCACACGCTGCGCATCCTCCGCTCCCTGCATCATTGCGCCTTTGTTTTAGAGTGTCGGCGCCGCTCCGCAACCTTCAGGAGGCCTCATGATCAAACATCTGCTCGCAATCGTGTGCTCACTCCCCCTGTCCGCAGCCACGTATGGAGGCTCCTATGCCGGAACTTTGACAAGCCGGCCTGCGGTCAACTATGGGTTCGACTTCTATTATCCAGCCGCCCTATCCAAGCCGCTGTCTGCGCTGCATCCCGGTGCCAAGGTCAAGCTGCAGGCACGCTTCATATGGGCAGGTACCATGAATGAACCTGTCGGCACAGAGCAGCATGCCGTGGTTGCCTTCACCCAAAAGGGAGATCCCACCTACTGGAGGAACGCCTCAAACGAGCTTCTATGGACCCACGGGGCAGGCGCGTTCGTAGGTGAAAAAGGTCTCTCTCTTGAACTCTGGTTCCGCAATGATCGAAACCAGCCCGGCTTGCACGATGATCCGCCGGATGCCCACTCCTGGGACCAGTTTCACAACCGCTGCGCCTATAGAGTTACCGTAGGCGCGACCAATAACCTATGCCTGTCATCTTCCTACGATCCGAATGGCTACCTTACGCCCACATCGTTTACGCTACGCAAAGGCATCAAGTACTGGGTCCGTGTGACACTGGAGCGCCATGCAGCCAATCCCGCGTGGGCAATGCTGTCGGCTGACCTGGTAGAGGAAACCGACACCAGCGCCACAATCGTGCAATCGGGTGCAGTGAACTTCCTGGTCGACAGCATCTTCCCGTACGCCAACCAAGCGATGGAAGCGTCGGTCCTGCGCACGCCAGGGCCTGTCGGGGAAGACGTAACCCACTTCGTTGCCTTCGACGGCGGGTTCTAGCCATGGCGTGCAGCGTCAGGCAGGTCGGATGAAATAACTACCTATGGCGCTTCGTTCAGCAGCGCGCGCACGTCGGAGGCCAGCGCCTGCGCCCCGCTGCCGTAGCGGTGGTAGACGCGCAGGCGGCCGGCAGGGTCGTAGACGTAGCTGCCGGCGGAATGGTCCATGGTATAGCTCGTGGGCGTCTGGCCCTCCACGCGCTTGTAGTAGATCTTGAAGTCCTTGGCGACGGCAGCCAGCTGCTCGGGCGTGCCGGTCAGCGCGAGGAAGCTGGGATCGAAGTTGGCCATGTAGGCCTTGAGCACCTCGGGCGTGTCGCGCTCGGGATCGACGGTGACGAAGATGCCTTGCAGCTTGCCGCCCTGGTCGCCCAAGGCGCGCTTGACCTCGGCCAGCTCGGACATGGAGGTGGGGCACACGTCCGGGCACTGCGTGTAGCCGAAGAACACCACCACCACCTTGCCGGCGAAGTCGCGCAGATGGCGCGGCTGGCCGTTGTGGTCGGTGAGCGGCAGGTCCCGGGCGTACTCCGCGCCCGTCACGTCCACGCCCTGGAACGTGGGTGCCTGGGGAGAGCAGGCAGAAAAAATGGCCGTAGCGCTTACCAGGCAAGCGCCAGCAGCTATTCTTTTAAGAGCATCACGTTTTTGCATCACAGCACGTAGTGGTCCACGAGCAGGGCCGCGAACAGCAGGCTCAGGTGGATGAGGGAGAAGCGGAAGGTCTTGCGCGCGAGCTGGTCGGAGTAATCGCGCCACAGCCAGAAGCCGTACAGGCAGAAGCCCGCGCCCAGCACGATGGCGGCGGCCAGGTAGATCCACGAACTCATGCCGTAGACGAAGGGCATCAGGCAGCCGGCGAACAGGATCAGCGTGTAGAGGAACACCTGCAGCCGCGTGAACTCGTTGCCGTGGGTGACGGGCAGCATGGGCAGGCCGGACTTGCGGTAGTCCTCCACGCGGTAGAGCGCCAGCGCCCAGAAGTGCGGCGGCGTCCACAGGAAGATGATGAGGAACAGGATCAGCGCCTCGGGGCCCACCTCGCCGGTCATGGAGGACCAGCCCAGCACGGGCGGCATGGCGCCCGAGGCGCCGCCGATCACGATGTTCTGCGGCGTGAGCGGCTTGAGGATGACGGTGTAGATGACCGCGTAGCCCACGAAGGTGGCGAAGGTGAGCCACATGGTCAGCGGGTTCACCCACACGTAGAGCAGCGCCGAGCCGGCCGCGCACAGCGCGGCGGAGAACAGCAGCGTCTGCGTGTTGGACAGCTCGCCCTTGGCCGTGGGCCGCCAGGCGGTGCGCTTCATGCGGGCGTCGATGCCCTGCTCCACCAGGCAGTTGAAGGCGGCCGCAGCCCCGGCCACGAGCCAGATGCCTGCACAGGCCACGGCCATCAGCGCCCACTGCGGGCCGCTGGGCAGGCCGGGCACGGCCAGCACCATGCCGATGAAGGCACAGAACACGATGAGTTGCACCACGCGCGGCTTGGTCAGCGCATAGAACTGCGAGAAGCGCGACGGCAGGGCGTGCGACGGCGGATGTGCTGGTGCGGGGGCGGCACTCATGCGGAAACTCTCCTTGCAATGGAGGGCGCCGGTGCGGCATGGGCCACGGCGCAGCTGGCGGCCAGCGCCCAGGTCAGCACCACAACGAGCGCGGCGGCGCCGCCGGTGTGCAGCACGGCCGCGACCAGCGGCCAGTCCAGCACCACGTTGGACAGGCCGGTGGCGAATTGCAGCAACGCCAGGCCCGCGAGCCAGCGCGCCGGGTCGCGCA
Source organism: Acidovorax sp. MR-S7 (assembly GCF_000400995.2). Taxonomy (GTDB): domain Bacteria; phylum Pseudomonadota; class Gammaproteobacteria; order Burkholderiales; family Burkholderiaceae_C; genus MR-S7. The sequence continues at coordinate 101,963 of NZ_DF238950.1, forward strand.
GCGCGCCCGCGCGCACCAGGCGCCAGGCCAGCAACGCGAGCAGCGGCAGCACCAAGTAGGCCGCGAGCCGGTGCGCATAGTGGATGGCGGTGAGCCCGGCGAAGCTGATGTGGCTGCCGTCCTGCAGCAGACCCAGCGGGCGCCAGAGCTGGAAGCCCTCGCCGAAGGCCATGTCGGGCCACCAGCTTCCCTGGCATTGCGGGAAGGTGGTGCAGGCCAGCACCGCGTAGTTGGTGCTAACCCAGCCGCCCAGCACGACCTGCGCCGCGACCAGCAGCACTGTCACTGCCAGCAGCGTGCGCAGGGCGCGCGGCAGGGCCACGGGCGCCGCGCCGCGCGCGGCCAGCGTCTGGCGCACGGCCTGCACGCACAGCAGTGCCAGCAGCACCACGCCGCCGATGAGGTGCAGTGTGACGATGGCGGGGAACAGCTTCATGGTGACGGTGAGCGCGCCGAACGCGCCCTGCAGGCACACCCAGGCCAGCGTGGCCGTGGGCCACCAGGGGCTGTGCGCCAGCGGCTGGCCGCGGCGACTCTGACGCCATGCGCCCACGGTGAGCGCGATGATGAGCACGCCCACGCCGGTGGCGAGGTAGCGGTGGATCATCTCCACCCAGGCCTTGCCGTGCGTGACCGGGCCGGTGGGCATGGCCTGCTGCGCGGCGGAGATCTCGGCATGCGCGCCCACGGGGCTGGCGTTGCCGTAGCAGCCGGGCCAGTCGGGGCAGCCCAGGCCCGAGTCAGTCAGGCGCGTGAAGGCGCCGAACAGCACCAGGTCGAAGGTCAGGAACAGCGTGAGCACCGTGAGCGCCTGCAGCCGCCGCACGGGCGTGCTGCCGCGCCCGCGCCACCACACCCAGGCCAGCGGCCCGAGGGCGATGACCACGCCCAGCGCCATCAGCTCGATGAGCGGCGCCAGGTCGTAGAGCGGCTGGGCGTCGGTCATGGCTGCTCCTGCCCCGCCCCGTCCGTGCGGCCGGGCTGGTCCCAGGACGACGAGGCGCGCAGCAGGCGTTCCAGGTCGCGCTTGGCCTTGGCGGCTCCGGCGCGGTCCATATGAGCGGGGAAGCGCATCATCCAGTGGCCCATGGGGTCCACCACGTAGAGGTGGTCCGCCAGCGCCTGCCCCGCAGCGGGCTGCAGCCATGCGCCGAGCGTGGCCGGGTCCACGCGCAGCACGGTGGCCTGGCCCAGCGCGGGGGCGATGTCGTCGGGCAGTTGCGCATCATCGGACACCAGCCATACCCAGTCCAGGCGCTCCTTCTCGCGGCCCATGCTCTCGCGCAGCTGGCGCTGCAGGTACAGGTGGTTGCGACAGGCGTCGGCGCAGGCGCCGGGCGCCACGCTGACCAGCAGCCACTGGCCGCGCAGGCTTTCCAGCGCGCGCGGTGCGCCGCCCAGCGTGCGGGCGGACGCCTGGGGGGGGATGGCGCGCTGCGGCTCGACCAGCTCGCCGTAGTTGCGCCGGCCCTCGGGGCGCACGACGTAGTAGGTGAAGTACGAGGCGATCACCGGCGCGGCGCACACCGCCAGCACGGCCAACATCTGCCAGCGGCCGCTGCGCGAGCGCTGCAGCGCCGCCACCGCGTCGCCCGCGGGCGGCAGGCTGTGCACGGTGAGGCCCAGCGGCTGCTGGCCTTCAGGCGCGCGCGCGGCCAGGGAAGCGTCGGACGATTTGGAACCAGACATAGAGGATTGCCACCAGGCCGCAAAGCCCGAACCATTGGAATGCGTAGCCGTAATGCTTGTCGACGCCGCTGTCTATCGCCGCCCAGTCGCGCCGCAGCCCCTCGCTGGCATCGCCCGTCTGCACGACGGTCAGGGGCGGCAGCACCAGGGAGAACTCGGCCCCGTAGGCGGCCAAGTCGAGATTCTGCCGGATGCGCGAAGACCCCTCGCCCTCCCCGGCTGGCGCGAAGTCGTACAGCCGCGCGGGCGCACCGGCCACGCGGCCGGCCACCTCCACGCTGCCCTGCGGCGTGGCGACCTGTGGCAGGCGCGTGCGCTCCTGGAAGTCGCGCGGCGCCCAGCCGCGCTGCACCAGCACCACGGCCTGCCGGCCCTCCAGGCGCAGCGGGGTGAAGACGAAGAAGCCGGGCCGGCCCTGCATCTGCCGGTTGTCCAGGAACACCGTGGCCTCGGGCAGCCACTGGCCGCGCAGCACCACGCGGCGGTGCAGCAGCACGTCGTCGTCGCTTCCGCCCTGCAGCAGTTCGCCCGGCGCCAAGGGCGGCAGGGCCTTGCGCTCGTCGATGGCGGCCTGCAGCGCCAGCTTCTGCGCTGCGCGCGACAGTTGCCAGCGCCCGAGCGAGGCGGTGACCGCCATCGCCGCGAGGGCAGCCATCGTGATCAGCCAGAAGCGCAAGCCGAAAGGTCGTTGGATAATGGGTCGCATGAAGATCCTGGTGGCTCTGGCGTTCCTCGCCATCATCGCAAGCCTGGGCTCCGCGCTCTTTTTCATGATGCGCGGCAGCCGCGGCGACGACGCCCAGCGCAGCAAGCGCATGGCGCGCGCCCTGGCGCTGCGCGTGGGGCTGTCCGTCGTGCTCTTCCTGTGCCTGCTGGCGGCCTGGAATCTAGGGTACATCCAACCGACGGGCCTGCCTGCCACGCCGCGCTGACGCGCCCTGAAACAGGAGCGCCGCCCGCGTAAAAAAAGCGCCTCGCGGCGCTTTTTCCATCGCAAGGCGGCAGCCTCACATCCAGTACACCAGGATGTACAGGCCCAGCCACACCACGTCCACGAAGTGCCAGTACCATGCCGCGCCCTCGAAGCCGAAGTGGCGCTCGGCCGTGAAATGGCCGCTTTGCAGGCGCAGCGTGATGAAGAACAGCATCAGCATGCCCACGAACACGTGGAAGCCGTGGAAGCCCGTAAGCATGAAGAAGGTGGAGCCGAACACGCCCGAGCTGAGCTTGAGGTTCAGGTCGGTGTAGAGGTGGTAGTACTCGTAGCCCTGCACGCACAGGAAGACGAAGCCCAGCACCACCGTGACCCACATGAAGCCGATGGTCTTGGCGCGGTGGCCTTCGCGCAGCGCGTGGTGGGCGATGGTGAGCGTCACGCCCGAGGTGAGCAGCAGCGCCGTGTTGATGGTGGGCAGCCAGAAGGGGCCTACGGTCTGGAACGGCTCCACGATGCCCGCGGGCGAGGCAGTGACGCCAGCGGCCATGCTGGGCCAGACGGCCTTGAAGTCGGGCCACAGCAGCGCATTGTCAAGGCTGCCCAGGGCCGGCACGGAGTGCGCGCGCGCCCACCACAAGGCCGTGAAGAAGGCGCCGAAGAACATCACCTCGGAGAAGATGAACCAGCTCATGCTCCAGCGGTACGAGATGTCGATCTTGCGCCCGTACAGGCCGCCCTCGCTCTCGTGCGCAGCGTCGCGGAACCACTGGTACAGCACGAACAGCCACCAGGCCAGGCCGAAGGCCAGCGAATACTTGCCCCAGCCGTGGCCGTTGATCCACTGGCTCGCGCCCAGGATCACGAAGAACAGCCCGGCAGCCGCCAGCACGGGGTGCCGGGACTCCGCGGGAACGTAGTAGTAAGGCGTCGTGCCGTGGGTAGATGCACTCATTTCAGCTCCTCGTTCTCAGATTTCTCAGTTGTCTCTTGGCGGTCACACGACCCAGTTCACCAGCCCGATCAGCAGCAGCACCAGCGCGAAGAGCGCTACCAGCCCTACGAACACGATGTGCAGCGGCTGCAGCTTCTCCTGGTCGGCCTGGTATTCCGAGCCTTTGCGCAGCCCGATGAGGGACCAGGCCACCGCACGCAGCGTGCGCAGCAGCGAGCCCTTGCGGGCGGGTGGGGTGCGTTGCGGCTCGTTCATGGCATGGCTCACGATCCTGCCTCCAGGGCATAGGCCGCGGGCGCTGTGGCAGTGGACTGCGGCGCGGGCGGGGTCTTGCCGCCGACCTCGAAGAAGGTGTAGGACAGCGTGATCGTCGTCACGTCCTTGGACAGGCGCGGGTCGATCACGAAGGCCACGGGCCATTCTTTTTTCTCGCCCGGCTCCAGCGTGTACTGGTTGAAGCAGAAGCACTCCAGCTTGTTGAAGTGCGCGGCGGCCTGGCGCGGCGCGTAGCTGGGAATGGCCTGCGCGGCCATGCGGCGGCCCTGCACGTTCTGGAATTCGTACATCACCGTGGTGAGTTCGCCCGGATGCACCTTCACCGAGCGCTGCGCGGGCTTAAAGTCCCACGGGCCGCGCGCGTTGGCGTCGAATTCGACGGTGATGGTGCGGCTTCGGTCCACCTGCGTGTTGGCGGGCACTTTCACGTCCCGCCCGGCCACGCCGTTGCCCGGCACCTGCCGCTCCGACAGCGACAGGATGTTGATGCCGGTCAGCTCGCAGATGTGCTTGTAGATGGGGATCAGCACGTAGCCGAACGCGAACATGCCGGCCGACACCACGGCCAGCTTGCCCACCATCTTCAGATTGTCGCCGCGCCGACTCATGGCCTCTGCCCCGTCAATGCAGCCAGGCCATCTTGACCATGAACCCGATGAAGAAGGCCAGCGCCACCGATGCCAGCACCAGCGCCATGCGCAGGTTGGACTTCTTCTGCTCGGGAGTGGTCATTGTGGGTGTTCCAGGCATGGGACCGCTTCAGCCGATCACACGCGTGGCGGAGGCGTCGAGCTTGGGCGGAACTTCGAAGGTGTGGAAGGGGGCCGGCGAGGGAACTTCCCATTCCAGGCCTTCGGCGGCTTCCCAGGGCTTCTGGGGCGCCTTCTCGCCCTGGCCGCGCATGGCGGGCACCACGATGAACAGGAAGAAGTACACCTGCATCAGCCCGAAGCCGAAGGCGCCGATGGAGGCCAGCGCGTTGAAGTCGGCGAACTGCATCGGGTAGTCGGCGTAGCGGCGGGGCATGCCGGCCAGGCCCAGGAAGTGCATGGGGAAGAACGTGATGTTGAACGTGATCAGCGAGCCCCAGAAGTGGATGCGGCCGCGCGTCTCGGAGTACATCACGCCCGTCCACTTCGGCGCCCAGTAATAGTAGGCCGAGAACATCGAGAACAGCGAGCCGGCCACCAGCACGTAGTGGAAGTGGGCCACCACGTAGTAGGTGTCCTGCAGCTGGATGTCGATCGGCGCCATGGCCAGGATCAGCCCGGTGAAGCCACCCATCGTGAACACGAAGATGAAGCCCACGGCGAACAGCATGGGCGTCTCGAAGGTCATGGAACCGCGCCACATGGTGGCCACCCAGTTGAAGATCTTCACGGCCGTGGGCACGGAGATCAGCATGGTGGCGTACATGAAGAAGAGCTGGCCCGTCACCGGCATGCCGGTGGTGAACATGTGATGGGCCCACACGATGAACGACAGGATGGCGATGGACGAGGTGGCGTACACCATCGACGCGTAGCCGAACAGCTTCTTGCGGCTGAAGGCCGGCACGACCTGGCTGATGATGCCGAAGGCCGGCAGAATCATGATGTAGACCTCGGGGTGGCCGAAGAACCAGAAGATGTGCTGGTACATCACCGGGTCGCCGCCGCCGGCGGGATTGAAGAACGTGGTGCCGAAGTGGCGGTCCGTCAGCGTCATGGTGATGGCGCCGGCCAGCACGGGCATCACGGCGATCAGCAGGTAGGCGGTGATGAGCCAGGTCCAGCAGAACATGGGCATCTTCATCAGCGTCATGCCGGGCGCGCGCATGTTCAGGATGGTGACGATGATGTTGATCGAACCCATGATGGACGAGGCGCCCAGCACGTGCATCGCGAAGATGCTCACGTCCATGGACGGGCCCATCTGCAGCGTGAGCGGCGCATAGAGCGTCCAGCCCGCAGCAGGCGCGCCGCCGGGCATGAAGAACGAGCTGACCAGCATGATGGCTGCGGGAATCATCAGCCAGAAGCTGAAGTTGTTCATGCGCGCGAACGCCATGTCGGACGCGCCGATCTGCAGCGGGATCATCCAGTTCGCGAAGCCCACGAAGGCCGGCATGATGGCGCCGAACACCATGATCAGGCCGTGCATGGTGGTGAGCTGGTTGAACAGCTCGGGGTTCACCAGCTGCAGGCCGGGCTGGAACAGTTCGGTGCGGATCAGCAGCGCGAGCACGCCGCCGATCATCAGCATGGTGAACGAGAACAGCAGGTACAGCGTCCCGATGTCCTTGTGGTTGGTGGCGAACACCCAGCGCCGCCAGCCGGTCGGGCCGTGGTGGTGATGGTCGTCGTGGCCGTGTGCGTGTCCGCCGGCGTGCCCGTGGTTGTCCAGAACTGCGCTCATTGTCGAATCCTCAAATAACGTGGGGCTTGCGATTTACTTGCCGCGCTGGGCCACGATTTCCGCGGGCTGCACGAGCTGGCCCGTCTTGTTGGACCAGGCGTTCTTGGTGTAGGTCACCACGGCGGCGAGGTCGGTGTCGCTCAGCTGCGCCCAGGCAGGCATGGCGCCGTTGGCCGCGCCCTTGAGCACGATCTGGATCTGCTTGGCATGGTCCTCGTCCTTGACCAGGGCCGAGCCGTCGAGCGGCTTGATCGGGCCCGCCCCCTTGCCGTTGGCCTGGTGGCAGGCAGCGCAGTTGGCAGCATAGACCTTCTCGCCGCGGGGCAGCAGGGCCTCCAGCGTCCAGACCTTGTTGGGGTCGTCCTGCTTGGCGGCGGCCTTCTTCTTCTCGGCATCGACCCACTGCGTGTAGTCCTGTGCGGAGACGACCTTCACGTGGATGGGCATGTAGGCATGCTCCTTGCCGCACAGCTCGGCGCACTGGCCGTAGTAGTCGCCCACCTTCTCGGCGCGGAACCAGGTGTCGCGCACGAAGCCGGGGATGGCGTCCTGCTTGATACCGAAGGCCGGCACCATGAAGGCGTGGATCACGTCGTTGGCCGTGGTGATCACGCGCACCTTCTTGCCGACGGGCACCACCAGGGGGTTGTCCACCTTCAGCAGGTAGTCGGCCGGCGCCTGGGAGACATTGCCGCTGTCGGACATCTGGCGGTGGCTGCTATCCAGCGTGGAGATGTAGGCCAGCCCTTCGCCCTCGCCGGAGATGTAGTCGTAGCCCCACTTCCACTGGTAGCCGGTCACCTTGACGGTGAGGTCGGCGTTGGTGGTGTCCTTCTGCGCGACCAGCACCTTGGTGGCCGGCAGCGCCATGAGGATCACGATGATGAAGGGAACGATGGTCCAGACCACTTCCACGGTCACAGACTCATGGAAGTTCGCCGCCTGGGCGCCGCGCGACTTGCGGTGCTTCCAGATGGAATAGAACATCACCGCGAACACGCCGATGAAGATCACCGTGCAAATGACCAGCATCATCCAATGCAGGAAGTGCTGCTCCTCGGCAATCTTGGTGACGGGGGGGTGCAGGTTGAGCTGGTTCACCGCGGGACCGCCAGGCAGGTCCTGGACCGCATGGGCCGCAGAGCCCAGCCATGCCCCGACCACCAGCAGCGAAGAAGCCAGCTTGTTGGAAATGCTCTTCATAGTTCTCACTTACTTCTAAGCTCCAATTGACCAATCCCTCAGCGCGCCCCTGCGTGGGGTCAGCAGCGCGCAAAGCCATGCGAATCCCTCCCCCAGACCAGCCCGGACGGCGGCTACGCCGCGCGTTGCCCGAGGCCCGCCTGGGTTCCCATGAACCCGGCTTACCAATCAGTCCAGACCGCATTCCTGGCAGCCTGTTGTCTCCGCAATCCATCGGCGGGGCTTGCACCCCGCCACGGACTCTCCCGATCTCTTGCAGCATGCCCAGCCCCGGACCCAGCGGCAATACGCATTAGTCCCAAGGAAAGGCGGCCGAGGAGTGACGCAGGCAGAAGACCCGGCGGCGCCAGCGCGCCTTCAGGGCCTCAGGAGATGCGACGGCTGGGCAGCGCAGGCGCTGCAGCAACCCAAGAGAGTTCCGAATCCGCAATCGCCAAGAATTGTAGCGCGCATTGAGGGAAATCATTGACAGCGCGAATGGCACGTGCGCCGCTCAGCGCTCCCTGTGCCTGCCGGCACGCAGCATGTCGCGCATGTCCTGCAGCGCCACTGCGCTGCTGCCCTCCATGCGCACGCGGGGCGCGGGCTTGAAGGCGTGGCCGTAGACGATCTCGAAAGTCAGCGCGAGCTGCCCGCCCTGGCGCGCATCGGCCAGCCTCTCGGCGAGGGTCTGCTCCAGGTTCGCATGCCAGCGCCGCCCGCGCAAGGAGGGAAAACGCTGCGGATGCAGGTTGCGCCCCAGCCCCCGCAGCTCCTGCAGCAGGCGCGCGGGCGTGGCGAAGGTGAGCACGATGCGCTCCATGTCCATGACGGGCTCGGCGAAACCAGCCTGCACCAGCATGTCGCCCCAGTCGTGCATGTCGGTCATCGCATGCCCGGGCGCGGGCCAGTCCAGCGCGGCATAGAGCGCCCGCAGCTCGCGCAGCGTGTCCGGCCCCAGGCAGGAGAACATCAGGTAGCCATCCACGGCCAGCGCCTTGTACCACCGCGCGATCAGCGCCTGTGGGTCGGCCGCCATGTGCAGCGCCATGTTGGACCACAGCATCTGCACGCCGCCATCGGGCGGCACGCCGAAGCGCGGCGCGGCCGAAGACCAGCGCGCCGGACTCCACCAGGCCTTGCCGAAATGCGCCTGGGCGGCCGCCTCGCCGGCGGGCGAGGACGTTTCCGCAATGTGGCTGGCGGCCTGCGCGAAGCGCTGGCCCACGAGGGCATGGCCCTCGATGCCGCCGCGCACGGGGTCCCAGTCGCACCACGCGGCAGGGGGCTTCACGATCCATTGCAGCCGGTCCTGCATGCGCCGCGCCACCTCTTCGTGGAGCCACGGCGACGCCTGCGGCACCATGGCGTGCCAGCGGGCCGCGGCGGCCGGGTCGATGGTGGGCGGGAGATGTTCGGACATGGGGGGCCGCAAATGGCCGCGAGTATATTGAGCCCATGCGTTTCACGCGCTCCACGGGGATTTCGCGGCCCTGGGCCGACCACCTTGCGGCCCTGCTGCCGAGCCAGTGCGCCGTCTGCCGCGCATGGCCCGCGCAGCGCGTGTGCGCGGCCTGCCGCGGCCAGTTCGTCCCGGCGCAGGCGCGCTGCGCCACCTGCGCGCGCACCGTGCCCGAGGGCTTGGCCCGCTGCGGCGAATGCCTGGCCCATCCGCCACCGCTGGACGCCTGCATCGCCGCCGTGCCCTATGGCTACCCCTGGGCCGGCGCACTGGCGGAGTTCAAGTTCCGCGCAGACCCCGGCTGGGCGCAGGCGCTGGCCGGCCTCATGCGGGAGGCCCCGGGCGCCCGCGATACGCTGGCCCAGGCACGCTGGGTGCTGCCCGTCCCGCTGTCGCGGGCGCGGCTGCAGGAGCGCGGCTACAACCAGGCTCTGCTGCTGGCCCGCGCGCTGGCGGCTCCCCGCGTGCACGCCGGCGTGCTGCTGCGCAGCCGCGCCACCGAAGCCCAGAGCGGCCTGCCGCGCGCGCAGCGCCTGCGCAATCTGCGCGGCGCCTTCGCGCTCGATCCCCAGGCCGCGCCGCTGCTGGCGGGCACGCAGGTGGTGCTGGTGGACGACGTCATGACCACGGGCGCCACCCTGCACACCGCAGCCGCACTGGTGCGCGAGGCGGGCGCGCGGCACGTGTCGGCGCTGGTGCTGGCGCGCACGGAGTGACGCGGGCCGGCGGCGATACGTTTCTTTACGACGAGCGCCCCCGCCTGCCCGCGCGCCGCCGACAATAGCCGCATGTTCCACATCGTCCTTGTCGAGCCCGAGATCCCGCCCAACACCGGCAACGTGATCCGGCTGGCCGCCAACTCCGGCTGCATGCTGCACCTGGTGGAGCCCCTGGGCTTTTCGATGGAAGACCGCCTCATGCGCCGCGCGGGGCTGGACTACCACGAGTACGCCGACGTGCGCCGCCACGGCGGCTGGACGGCGCTGCTGCGCGACGAGGAGCCTGACCTCTCGCGCATGTTCGCGCTCACCACGCACGCCACGCAGTCCGTCTACGACACCGGCTTCCTGCCGGGCGACTGGCTGGTGTTCGGCGCCGAATCACGCGGCCTGCCGGCCGAGCTGCGCGAGACCTTCCCGCCCGCGCAACGCCTGCGCCTGCCCATGCTGCCCACGCAGCGCAGCCTGAACCTGTCGAACGCGGTGGCGGTTACGGTGTACGAGGCCTGGCGGCAGAACAGCTTCCTCACGCCCGCGCCGGCCGCCGCCGCGCAACCCTGACCGGTCAGCCGGCAGGCGCGCCGTAGCTGCGCACCAGCGCCTCGGCCACGCACACGGGCTTGTCGCCGCCCTCGCGCTCCACGGTGACCTCCCAGGCCATCTGCAGGCCGTCCGGCGGCGCCGGTTCGGCCGCGGCCAGCGTCAGGCGCCCGCGCAGGCGGCTGCCGACGGGCACGGGCGCCGGGAAGCGCACGCGGTTCAGGCCGTAGTTGACGCCCATGCGCGCGCCTTCGATGGCGAACGCCGCCTCCATGAAGCGCGGCAGCAGCGACAGGGTCAGGAAGCCGTGGGCGATGGTGGTGCCGAACGGCCCCTGCGCCGCGCGCTGCGGGTCGGTGTGGATCCACTGGTGGTCGCCCGTGGCGTCGGCGAACAGGTTCACCTGCGCCTGGGTGACTTCGATCCAGTCGGTCACGGCCACTTCCTGCCCGATGCAGGCGGCCACCTCGGAATAGCTGCGGAAGGTTTTCATGCGGCGACTGTAGCCAGCGGGCCGTGCGGTCCTTGTCCGGCAAGCGACATCAGGCACCGGCGCCGTCCAGCCAGGCGCAGATGCCCTGCCACTGCTCCAGGTCGCGCGCCACGCGGCCGGGCGACAGGTCGAACAGCGTCAGCCCGTGCGCGGCCAGGTGGATGTAGTTCTGCGTATCGCGCAGGTAGCCCAGCACCGGCAGGCCGAGGCTGTCCACGAAGGCATGCAGCTTGTCGGCGGCAAGGGTGCGCGCGTCCACGCGCATGCCCACGATGCCGACCTGCGCCTGGCCGCCCAGCCGGTGCTCGGCCAGGTCGTCGAGAAACTGGCGCGTGGCGAAGATGTCGAACACGCTGGGCTGCAAGGGCACGACGATGCGGTCGGCCAGCCGCAGCACGTCCTTGAGCCTCCATCCGTGCAGGCCCGCAGGCGTGTCCAGCACGGCGTGCGTCGCCTCCCTGGGCGGCTTGCCGATCCAGTCGGAGTTCACGTCCCACAGCCCGATGGGCCGCGCCGCCGCCGGGCGCTGCTGCAGCCACAGCCGCGCAGACTGCTGGCGGTCCACGTCGCCCAGCACCACCGTGTGGCCCCGGCTGGCGAAATAGCCCGCGATCTGGGTGGCCAGCGTGGACTTGCCCACGCCGCCCTTGGGATTTGCGACTGCGACCACCGGCATGCGTGCCTCCAACATTGATGACAATGAAAATGGGCCCTGGCGCTTATCCAGCAAGCGCGAGCAGCTCTCTTTTCAATAGTATCAGCCGTGCTGCGTGCCGCGCTTGACGAAGAACAGCCCCGCCCCCACCAGCATCAGCAGGCCGCCGAACACGCGGTTTTGCGCACGCATGGCGCTGGCGCTTTGCATCAGGCGGCGCAGCGCGCTGGCGCTGGCAGCGTAGCCGTTCATGACGATCAGGTCCACCGAGAGCATGGTAACGGCCATCACCAGCAGCTGGATCCACAGCGGGCGCGCGTCGGTCAGGAACTGCGGCAGCACGGCCACCATGAAGAGGATGCCCTTGGGGTTGGTGGCATTGGTCAGCAGGCCCGTGAGCACGCGGCGGCGCCAGCCCGCGGGCGCGGCCACGAGGTCGCCGCCCAGCGTGCCCTTCGCACCGGCGCGCCACTGGCACCAGCCCAGGTAGATGAGGTAGCAGGCGCCGAGCACCTTGACGGCGTTGAAGGCCAACTCCGACGCGATCAGCAGCGAGCCCACGCCCGCGCCCGCCACGACGAGGATGAGCAGCAGCCCCAGCTCCAGCCCCAGGATGGTGGCGCCCGTCTTGCGCACGCCGTACGACAGGCCATGGATCATCGACAGCACCGCGCCCGAGCCGGGCGAGATGGCGATCACCCACGATGCCGCGAAGAAAGCCATCCAGGTATGCCAGTCCATCGGGAGAGAGTCCTACGAAAACGAAGGCGGGATTCTATCGGTGCAAAATTTCCGGCTCCCCCGCTGCCCCGCCCCTTCTCCACCATGGCCCACGCCCCCGTCTGGCTCACCTACGGATTCACCTACCTCGCCGCGGCCGTCATAGCCGTGCCCATCGCGCGTGCGCTGGGGCTCGGCTCCATCATCGGCTACCTCGCGGCGGGCATCGCCATCGGGCCGTGGGGCCTCGGGCTGGTGAGCAACGTGCAGGACATCCTGCACTTCGCCGAGTTCGGCGTGGTGCTGATGCTGTTCCTCGTGGGGCTGGAGCTGCAGCCCAGCCGCCTGTGGAGCATGCGCCGCCCCATCTTCGGCCTGGGCACGGCGCAGGTGCTGGGCTGCGCCGCGCTGCTATGGGCTGCCGCATGGGCCTGGGGGCTGCCGTGGCGCGTCGGCCTGGTGGGCGCATTGGGACTGGCGCTGTCGTCCACCGCGATCGCGCTGCAGGTGATCGCCGAGCGCAACCTCATGGGCACCGACAGCGGGCAGAAGGCGTTCTCCATCCTGCTGTTCCAGGACGTGGCGGCCATTCCCATCCTGGCGCTGCTGCCGCTGCTGGGCGTGGGTGGTCCGGCGCACGCGCACGGCGCGCAGGATCTGCTGCCCGAGGCGCTGCGGATCGTCGGCGTGGTGGGCGCCATCGTGCTCGGCGGGCGGCTGCTGTTGCGCCCGCTGCTGCGCTGGATCGCCGGGAGCAATACGCCCGAGATCTTCACCGCCGCGTCGCTCTTCCTCGTGGTGGGCATCGCCATGCTGATGCTGTCGGTGGGCCTGTCCATGGCGCTGGGCGCCTTCCTCGCGGGCGTGCTGCTGGCCGACAGCGAGTACCGCCGCGAGCTGGAGACCGACATCGAGCCCTTCAAGGGCCTGCTGCTGGGCCTGTTCTTCATCGCCGTGGGCATGAGCATCGACTTCGGCGTGATCCTGCGCCAGCCGCTCACCATGCTCGCGCTGGTCGTGGGCTTCCTCGCCGCCAAGGCCGTGGTGATCTGGCTGCTCGCGCGCGCGACCGGCATGCCCTACCAAGAGCGGCCGGTGTTCACGCTGCTGCTCGCGCAGGGCGGCGAGTTCGCGTTCGTGGTGTTCCAGAGCGCGGTGAGCTTCCGCGCCATCGAGGCGGAGATGGCCTCGCTGCTCATCGGCGCGGTGGCGCTGTCGATGCTGCTCTCGCCGCTGCTGCTGGTGTGGCTGGACCGCGCGCTGCTCAAGCGCCACGCCACGCTCAAGGCCGAGCCCCAGCACGCCGACGCGATGGCCGAGCCGCAGACCGCGCCCGTCATCATCGCGGGCTTCGGCCGCTACGGGCAGATCGTGGCGCGCATGATGCTCGCGCAGGGCGTTCCCGCCACGGTGCTCGACCACAGCGTGGAGATGCTCGAGGTGGCCCACACCTTCGGCTACCGCGTCTTCTATGGCGACGCCACGCGCGTGAACCTGCTGCGCATGGCCGGCGCAGAGCACGCGCGCATCCTCGTGGTGGCGGTGGACGCGCCCGAGCAGTCGCTCAAGATCGTGCAGCTCGCGCGCAAGCATTTCCCGCAGCTGGAGATCGTGGCCCGCGCGCGCGATGTGACGCACTGGCACGCGCTGCGCGACCTGGGCGTGACGCACGTGCAGCGCGAGCTGTTCGAGTCCAGCCTGCGCACCGCGCGCACGGTGCTCGAACTCTCGGGCGTGCCCGCGCAGGAGGCCCAGTTCCTGGCCGAGCGCTTCCGCGCCCACAACATCCACCTGTCCGACCTCATGTACGAGCACCACCACGACCGCGAGGCCATGATCGCCGTGGCCAAGCAGGGCCGCCGCCAGCTCATCGAGCAGATGGCCAAGGAGCGGCAGGAGCGCATGCAGGCGCAGGAAGCCGCGCGAGGCGATTCAGCATAAAAAAAGCTGCCAGCGCTTGTCCACCAAGCGCTGGCAGCTATTTTTCAGATAGCACCTGTCAGTCGGCCGTCGCGCCCGACTCCTTCACCACCTTGCCCCACTTGGCCGTCTCGGCCTTGATGAAGGCGGCGAACTGCTCGGGCGTTTCCACCACCACGTCGCCGCCCTGATCGGCGATCTTCTTCTTCACGTCGGGCTGGCTCAGCACCTTGGCCAGCGCGGCGTGCAGCTTGTCGAGCACGGGCTTCGGGGTGCCCGCCACGGCGAACATGCCGAACCACGAGGTGGCCTCGTAGCCGGGCACGCCGGCCTCGGCGATGGTGGGCACGTCGGGCAATTCGGGCGAGCGCTTGGCCGTGGTCACGGCGATGGGGCGCAGCTTGCCCGAGCGCACGTGCTGGATGGCCGAGGGCATGTTGTCGAACATGATGGGGATCTGGTTGCCCAGCAGGTCGGTCACGGCCGGGGCGCTGCCCTTGTAGGGCACGTGCACCATGTCCACCTTGGCCATGCTCTTGAACAGCTCGCCCGACAGGTGGATAGAGCTGCCGCTGCCCGAGGAGCCGAAGTTCACCTCGCCCGGATGGGCCTTGGCGTAGGCGATCAACTCCTGCACGGTCTTGTACGGCTGCTTGGGGTTGGCCACGAGCAGGTTGGGCACGGTGGCCACGCGCGAGAGGGGCGCGAAATCCTTGATCGGATTGAAGGGCATCTTCTTGTAGAGCGCCTCGTTGATCGCGTGCGTGCCCACGGTGCCCATGAACAGCGTGTAGCCGTCGGGCTGCGCCTTGGCCGCGAGCGACGCGCCGATGTTGCCGCCCGCGCCGGGCTTGTTGTCCACGACCACGGACTGGCCCAGCTCGGTCGTCAAGGCCTGGCCGACGATGCGCGCCAGGATGTCGGTGGTGCCGCCGGCCGAGAACGGCACGACGATGGTGATGGGCTTGGCGGGATAGTTCTGCGCGGCGGCGCCCAGCGGCAGGGTGGCGGCGATGGCGGCGGCCAGCAGGGCGCGGCGTGCGGTGCGGAAGGTGGAGTTCATGGCGTTTCCTGTTTCTGAAAAAGGGGGATGGGGTCAGACGCCGGCCACGCCGACGGTCATGCCGCCGCAGACGTAGAGCACCTGGCCGGTGACGAAGCCACTGCGCGCATCGAGCAGGTAGGACGCGGCGTGCGCGATGTCCTCGGGCGTGCCCACGCGCTTGACGGGCACGGCGTCGATGATGGCCTGGGTGCGCGGCGCGCCCGGCGGGTTGGCCTTGTCGAACAGTTCGGTGCGAATGGGGCCGGGGCCGATGGCGTTGGCCGTGATGCCGTGGCGCCCCAGCTCCAGCGCCCACACGCGCGTCATGCCGATCAGGCCGGCCTTGGTGGCCGAGTAGGCGGTGCGCAGCTCCTTGCCCAGCGCGGCGCGCGAGGACATGTTGACGATGCGCCCGAAACCCGCTTCGCGCATGCCCGGCAGCAGCGCCTGCATGCACTGCAGCGCGCAGCGCAGGTTGAGCGCCACGGCCAGGTCGAACTGCGCGAGCGTCTGCTCGCCGGCCTCGGCGGGCACCACGATGCCCACGTTGTTCACGAGGCGCGTGATGGGGCCGCCGGCCAGCGCCTGCTCCAGCGCGCGCGCTGTCTCGGCAGGGTTGGAGAGGTCGGCCTGGATGCCGCCGGGCACGTGATCGACCGCGCGGTCGATCACCACGGGCTCGTAGCCGTCGGCACGGCAGCGCTCGGCCGTGGCGGCGCCGATGCCCGCGCCGCCGCCGGTGATGAGGACGCGTTCTTTTTTCATCGCCGGGCCGCCCCAAGATGAAAAAGCGGCCCCCTCGGGGGGCAGCGGACTACGCGAAGCGAGGAAGCGTGGGGGCTCTGTTTCATACGCGCTCCAGGATGACGGCGATGCCCTGGCCCACGCCGATGCACATGGTGCACAGCGCGTAGCGGCCGCCCAGCGTGTGGAGCTGGCTCACGGCCGTGGTGGCGAGGCGTGCGCCGGAGGCGCCCAGCGGATGGCCCAGGGCGATGGCGCCGCCCCATTGGTTCACGCGTTTGTCGTCGTCGGCAATGCCCAGATCGCGCAGTACGGCGAGGCCTTGCGCCGCGAAGGCTTCGTTGAGCTCGATCACGTCCATCTGGTCGAGCGTCAGGCCCGTGAGTGCCAGCACCTTGCGCACGGCGGGCGCGGGGCCGAAACCCATGATGCGCGGCGCCACGCCGGCCGTGGCCATGCCCACCACGCGGGCGCGCGGTGTCAGGCCGTATTGCCTGGCGGCTTCTTCGCTGGCAAGCAGCAGCGCGCAGGCGCCGTCGTTCACGCCGCTGGCATTGCCCGCCGTCACCGTGCCGCCTTCGCGCACCACGCCCTTGAGCTTGGCCAGCGCCTCCAGCGTGGTGGCGCGCGGGTGTTCGTCCTGGCTCACCACGATGGGGTCGCCCTTCTTCTGGGCGATGGTGACGGGCACGATTTCCTGGGCGAGATGGCCCGCGGCGATGGCGGCGGCGGCCTTCTGCTGGCTGGCCAGGGCCATGCGGTCCTGCGCCTCGCGTTCGATGCGGAAGTCGTCGGCCACGTTCTCTGCCGTCTCGGGCATGGAGTCCACGCCGTACTGGGCCTTCATCAGCCTGTTGACGAAGCGCCAGCCGATGGTGGTGTCGTACACCGCGTTGCTGCGGCTGAAGGCGCTTTCGGCCTTGGGCATGACGAACGGGGCGCGGCTCATGCTCTCCACGCCACCGGCGATCATCAGGCCGGCCTCGCCGGCCTTGATGGTGCGCGCGGCCGAGCCCACGGCGTCCAGGCCCGAGCCGCACAGGCGGTTGATGGTGGCGCCGGGCACGTCGATGGGCAGGCCCGCGAGCAGCGCGGACATGCGCGCCACGTTGCGGTTGTCTTCGCCGGCTTGGTTGGCGCAGCCGTAGAGCACGTCGGTCACGGCCGCCCAGTCGACGCCGCTGTTGCGCTGCATCAGCGCACGGATGGGCACGGCGCCGAGGTCGTCGGCGCGCACGCCGGCCAGCGCGCCGCCGTAGCGGCCGAAGGGGGTGCGCACGGCGTCGCAGATGAAGGCTTGGGTCATGGTGTCTCCTGGCAGGAACTATGAAAAAGTGAGCTGCCAGCGCTTACTCAGCAAGCGCTGGAGGTCGATTCGATGCTTATTGCTGGATGGGCAGGCCGAGGATGCGTTCCAGCTCCACATGCGTGAGGCCGGGCACGGTGTCGATCAGGCGCAGGCCCTGGGGCGTGCATTCCAGCGTGCACAGGTCGGTGTAGATGCGCTTGACGCAGGCCAGGCCCGTGAGCGGGTAGGTGCAGGCCTGCACCACCTTGCTTTCGCCGGCCTTGGTGAGCAGGTCCATCATCACCCAGGTCTGCTTGGCGCCCACGGCCAGGTCCATCGCGCCGCCCACGGCGGGAATGGCGCCCGCCTCGCCCGTACTCCAGTTGGCCAGATCGCCCGTGGCGGAGACCTGGAACGCGCCGAGCACCGAGATGTCGAGGTGGCCGCCGCGCATCATCGCGAAGCTGTCGGCATGGTGGAAGAAGCAGCCGCCGGGCAGCAACGTCACGGGCTGCTTGCCGGCGTTGGTCAGGTCGTAGTCCTCCTGGCCTTCGGCCGGCGCCGGGCCCATGCCCAGGATGCCGTTCTCGCTGTGCAGGATGACCTCGCGGCCTGCGGGGATGTAGTTGGCCACCTGCGTGGGCATGCCGATGCCGAGGTTCACATAGGCGCCGTCGAAGATGTCCTGCGCCACGCGCTGGGCGAGTTCGGACTTGCTGCGTTTGGTGTAGTTGCTCATGTTCAGGCCGCCTTCTTGAAACCGCCGGCCTTGGTCGCCACGCGGGGCACCTGGACCACCTTGCTCACGTAGATGCCGGGGGTTACCACGGCCTCGGGGTCGAGCGCGCCCAGCTCCACGATCTCGTGCACCGTGGCCACGGTGAACTTCGCGGCCGCCGCCATCACCGGGCCGAAGTTGCGCGCGGCCATGCGGTAGGTCAGGTTGCCCCAGCGGTCGCCCTTCTCGGCTTTCACCAGCGCCACGTCGCCGTAGATGGGGTACTCCAGCACGTAATGCTTTCCGTTGATCTCGCGCGTCTCCTTGCCCTCGGCGAGCTGCGTGCCGTAGGCCGTGGGGCAGAAGAAGGCGCCGACGCCCGCGCCCGCCGCGCGCATGCGCTCGGCCAGGTTGCCCTGGGGCACGAGCTCCAGCTCGATCCGGCCAGCGCGGTAGAGGTCGTCGAACACCCAGCTGTCCACCTGGCGGGGGAAGCTGCAGATGATCTTGCGCACCTGGCCGGTCTTGAGCAGCGCGGCCAGCCCTTCGTCGGCATTGCCCGCATTGTTGTTGACCACCGTGAGGTCGCGCGCGCCCTGGGCGATGAGGCCGTCGATGAGCTCGATGGGGTTGCCCGAGGTGCCGAAGCCGCCGATGAGCACCGTGGCGCCGTCCTGCACGCCCGCAAGCGCCTCGGCGATGGAATCCGCAATCTTGTTGATCATGTCTCGCTGGAAATTGGAGGGTGGATTTGTTCGTAATTCGAACTTTTGTTCGTATAATGAATTTTAGGAGGATCACCTATGAATGAACACCCCTCGGAACTAGGTAGTAACCCTAGGCCAGGAGACAGTTACGTGCAGTCGTTCGCCCGCGGGCTGGAGGTGATCCGCTCGTTCAGCGCTGCTGCGCCGCAGCAAACGCTGAGCGAAGTGGCCGCGCGCACCGGCCTCACGCGCGCCGGGGCGCGGCGCATCCTGCTCACCCTGCAGACGCTGGGCTACCTGGAAAGCGACGGACGGCTGTTCCGCCTCACGCCGCGCATCCTGGACCTGGGCTTCGCCTACCTCACGTCCATGCCCATCTGGGACCTGGCCGAGCCACAGATGGAAGCGCTCACCGACCGGGTGCACGAGTCCTGCTCCGCCGCCGTGCTCGACGGGCAGGAGATCGTCTACGTGCTGCGCGTGCACACCCACAAGATCATGAGCACCAACCTCGCCGTGGGCTCGCGCCTGCCGGCGTTCTGGACCTCGCTCGGCCGCGTGCTGCTGGCCGACCTGCCGGAGGACGGCCTGCGCGCGCGCCTGGCCACCCTGCCCCGCCGGCAGTTCACGCAGCACACGCTGCTGGACGACGAGACGCTGCTCGCGCGCATCGGCGAGGCGCGCGAGCAAGGCTGGTGCCTGGTCAACCAGGAGTTGGAGGAGGGTCTGATCTCCGTCGCCGCGCCGCTCAAGAACCGCGCGGGCGTCACCGTGGCGGCGCTCAACATCAGCGGCCAGGCCAACCGCACGAGCGCGCAGGTGATGCGCGAGCAGTTGCTGCCCGAGCTGCTGGCCACGGCGCAGGCGATCTCGCGCACGCTGCGCACCCGCTAAGCTCGCAGCCATGTTCAAGCCCACCCAAGCAGACGTGCGCCGCTTCTTCTGCGCCGCACACGCCAAGCAGCAGGCCGGCCAGCCCATGGAGGCCATCGAGACGCTGGCCGGCCTCTGGACGGCCGAGCATCCCGAATACCACGCCGACCTGTCCGACGCGGATGCGGCCATCGCGCGCAACTACGACGAGACGCCCGGCCACACCAACCCCTTCCTGCATCTGTCCATGCATTTGTCGATCAGCGAGCAGTGCAGCATCGACCAGCCGCGCGGCATCCGCCAGGCGGTGGAGTTGCTGGCCCGGCGCCTGGATTCGCTGCACCAGGCGCACCACGTGGCCATGGAGTGCCTGGGACAGATGCTGTGGGAGGCCCAGCGCTCGGGCCGCCCACCCGACGGCGAGGCCTACGTCGCCTCGGTCCAGCGGCGCGCCACGGCGGACTGAGCACGCGCCTGCGTGCCCGGGTAGTCCTGCGGGTACACGAGCACGTCGCAGCCCACGCCGTCCAGCACCCGCCGCGTGGCGCGGCCCCGCAGCAGGTCCCCCAGCAAGCCGCGGCGGCGGTGCGCCAGCGCCACCAGGTCCGCGCCCGCGCTCTCCTGCTGCACCGCGAGCTGACGCGCCCTGTCGCCTGCGCCCACGGCCATGCCCACGCGGTTGCGACGCGCCTCGAACACATCGGACAGGCGTACGCGCCGGCCCTGCGCCTGCCGCCGCACCTCGTGGCGGTAGTCCCGCAGGGCCTGCGCCGTGGATTCGCAGCGCCGGTCCGCCGCATGGAACAGCTCCACCGCGGCCGCGGCCTCCAGCCCGCCCGCGTAGCGCACCAGCGCGTCCGACGCGGCGGAAAAGTCCACGGCCACCAGCACGTGCGCATAGGCGCCGTGCACCGGCTGCTGCACCACCAGCACCGGGCAGGAACTGGCGCGCAGCACCCGTGCCAGCATGCTGCCTCCCAGCAGGCCCGCCATGCCTGCGGGCGGGCGCCGGTCCATCACCAGCAGGTCCGCGCCGGCCGCGGCGCGCAGCGCCTCGCCGGCCACACTGCCACCCCGGTGTTCCAGCGCTTGCACGGGCAGCCCATGCCTGCGGGCCAGTTGGCGCGCACGCTGCTCCAGGCGCGCCTGCGGATCGGTGAATCGGGGATGCGGCGTTTCGGCGCCGAAAAGAATGTGCAGGCGCGCCTGGTGCGCGGCGGCCAGCAGCGCCGCGCGGTCCAGCGCCAACTCCCCCGCGGTGGAGAAGTCGGTGAGGGCCACGATGGATTGGATGCGCATGGGGAAAGCTCCTGGTCGGCGAACGAGAGCGCCGGCGCACCCACGGCGCCGGCGGCGGCTGCGTCATCGCGCAAGGCCACGGACGTGCGGCGTGCGCGCCGTGGCATGGCGCCCGGCGGTACGGGATGACGCTCTCAGGAAGCGAGGGAGGAGGAGCACCGCCGGGCCAGGAGATCTGCGGCCGGCGACGCTGGTTTCAGAACACCCATCCTGCGCATGGCGCGCGCCGACGCCACGGCCGCCGAAGCGAGCCGCACGATACGCACGCACGGGGTGGAAACCAGGAAACGCATAGCGCGCCATTGTAGGAAGCACCTTCCGCGCGGACAACGATTCCGCACTGGTCCGTGCCAGATAACGCGGGAGCGCGTGCACAACGAAAAAAGCCCGCAATAGCGGGCTTTGGGAAGAATGCAGTGGAATCCGCGATCAGCGGAAGCGCGACTGCGGCACCACCTGCAGGTCGCCGTCGAGCGAACTCACGTAGCCTGCGAGCGCCTTCAGCTCGGCGTTGGTGAACTGCTTGGCGATGCCTGCCATGACGCCGTTGGAACGGCCCACGTAGGCGCCCTTGTCGGTCTTGTACGACTTGAGGGCCACAAAGAGGTAGTCCGCATGCTGGCCCGCGATCTTGGGATAGCTCGGGTCGATGGGCTTGGAGAAGTTCTCGCCGTGGCAGGACACGCAGGCGCCCTTTTGCAGCAGCTGCGCCACCTGCGCGCTGGGCTCGCGCGACGGCTTGGCCGGCACCGCGCCCTGCTTGCCGTGCTCGGCGTAGTAGGCGGCCACGTCGGCCACGTCCTGCTCGGTCAGCGAGTCGGCGACGCCGCGCATGGTGGGATGCTTGCGGTCGCCCTTCTTGTAGGCGTCCAGCGCAACGGCGATGTACTTCGCGCCCTGGCCGGAAATCATGGGCACCTTGTGCACCTCGGGGAAACTGGCCTGGTAGCCGGGGATGCCATGGCAGCCGATACACATGGCGATCTTCTGGGCCCCTGCCTTGGCGTCCCCCTTGATTTCCTCCGCGTGGAGCAGGCCGGTCGCACATGCGACAGTCAGGCCGAATATCGTGGTCAATGCTTTTTTCATTTTGCGCGCACAATCTCAGTGATTGGTTGTCTCGGCTGATCAGCAAACGATTATAGCCAGCGCCTGTCAAGCCCTTTCATCAACGATTTCCCTATTCATCGGCCCATGAAATTCCAAGGCTCCCAGAACTACGTCGCCACCCAAGATCTCATGCTGGCCGTGAACGCGGCCATCACGCTGCAACGCCCTCTGCTGGTCAAGGGAGAACCCGGCACCGGCAAGACCATGCTGGCCGAGGAAGTGGCGCAGGCGCTGGACATGCCGTTGCTGCAGTGGCACATCAAGTCCACCACCAAGGCGCAGCAGGGCCTGTACGAATACGACGCGGTGAGCCGCCTGCGCGACAGCCAGCTGGGCGACGAGCGCGTGAAGGACATCCACAACTACATCGTCAAGGGCGTGCTGTGGCAGGCCTTCACGGCCGACCGGCCCGTGGCCCTGCTAATCGACGAGATCGACAAGGCCGACATCGAATTCCCCAACGACCTGCTGCGCGAACTCGACCGCATGGAGTTCTACTGCTACGAGACGCGCGAGATGGTGCGGGCCAAGCACCGCCCGCTGGTCTTCATCACCTCGAACAACGAGAAGGAGCTGCCCGACGCCTTTCTGCGCCGCTGCTTCTTCCACTACATCAAGTTCCCCGAGCCCGAGACGATGAAGAAGATCGTCGACGTGCACTTCCCCACGCTCAAGGGCGACCTGCTCACCGTGGCGATGAAGACCTTCTACGACGTGCGCGGCCTGCCTGGCCTGAAGAAGAAACCCTCGACCAGCGAACTCATCGACTGGCTCAAGCTGCTCGTGGCCGAGGAGATCCCGCTCGAAGCCCTGCAGACCGCCGACAACAAGGTCGCCGTGCCGCCGCTGGTGGGCGCGCTGCTCAAGAACGAGCAGGACGTGAGCCTGTTCGAGAAGCTGGTCTTCATGAACCAGCGCAACCGCTGACCGGGCTCGCACGATGAGCACCGCACGCCGTTTGCTGATCGAGGGCGCGTCCGACGCCGTGGGCTTCGTGGGCGGCGCGCTCGCGGGCTTCTGGGCCACGCGCCTGCTGGGCTGGGACATCTTCGCCGAGGGCTACGGCACCGGCAGCATCCTGGGCATCGCCCTTGTGGGCCTGGGCGGCGGCCTGGGCCTGCACCTGGCCCGACGCTGGCGCACGACGCGGGCCGCGTCCACCGAACACAAGGAGAACTGAGCATGGCATTCGTGCAACCCGTCACCCTGCGCGAGCGCGGCGTGCGCCTGGAGCCGTTGGCCCTGTCCCACGAGGCAGGCCTGGCCGCCGCCGCGGCCGATGGCGAGCTGTGGAAGCTGCGCATCACCTCCGTGCCCGAGCCGCAGGACACGCGTGCCTACATCGAGACCGCCCTACAGATGCGCGAGGAAGGCCACCGCTTCGCCTTCGCCGTGGTCGAGGACGCCACCGGCCGCGTGCTCGGCAGCACCAGCTACCACGACATCCTGCCCGCCGTGCGGCGCGTGGAGATCGGCTGGACTTGGTACGCCAAGAGCGTGCAGCGCAGCCACGTGAACACCACCGCCAAGCTGCTCATGATGGGCCACGCCTTCGACACGCTGCAATGCCACGTGGTGGGCTGGCGCACGGACAACTTCAACTTCGCCAGCCAGCGCGCCATCGAGCGCCTGGGCGCGAAGAAGGACGGCGTGATCCGCGGCCACGCACCGCGCCGCGACGGCACGATCCGAGACACGGTGATGTACAGCATGCGCGCGGGCGAGTGGCCCGAGGCGCGCGCGCAATTGCTGTACCTGCTGGGCCGTTACGCCACTGCCTGACGCATGCGGCGCCGAAGGCCGCGGCTCAGTCCACTTTCAGATTCAGCTCGCGCGTCATGCGCCGGTAGCTCGGCCAGGTACGGTCGATGAATTGGCGCAGCGGTTCTCCCGTCAGGATCGGGCCTTCCTCATGCAGGGCCTCACGCACCGTCTTGATACGCGGCGACTCGCTCACCGACGAGACCATCAGATCGGCCAGCCGCCGGGCTATTTCAGGCGGTGTGCCGGCGGGCGCGAACAGCATGTTGCACTCGGCCAGATCCTCGTAGGCCGGCCCCTTGAAGCCTGCATCGACCCAGCGCGGGATGCCCGGCAGTCTGCCCGACCGTTCTCCGACGGTGATCACTACCGGCCGGATGGCACCCTTGTCGAGCCCCGCACCCACACCCGCCAGCGAGCCTGCACCCATGTCGATGGTGCCTGCATACAGGTCCATCAGCATGGCTCCGGTACCCTTGTAATTGACGACGTTGAACTGCCCGCCCGTGTCCTTGGCCAGTTGGGCCAGCATCAATTGCCAGCCCGATCCGATGGAATAGTTGCCGATGTTGACCGGCTTTTTCTTGGAATAGGCAATCACCTCTTCCAGCGTCCGGGCAGGAAAGTCCTTGTTCACCACGCCAACCACCGGGCCTACGCCCATGGCCGCGATCGGCAGCAGATCCCTGTCGGTGTCGATCGGCGGCTTCTTTAGCAGTACCGGGGCCTGTGCAGGCTGGCTGTGCAGCGATATCAGCAGCGTGTAGCCGTCAGGTGCGGAGCGCGCCACGTTCTCCGCAGCGATCATGCCTCCGCCGCCAGGCTTGTTCTCCACCACGACCGGCACGCCCAGTTTCTGCGACGCGTAGTCGGCGAACGCACGCGCAGTCGAATCGTTAGACGACCCCGGCGCCTGTCCTGCGACGATGCGGATGGGCCTGGTGGGCCAGGCATCGCCGGCATTCGCAGGCAAGGCATGGGCCGCCAGCGAGGCTGCCCCCAGGGCAAGCAAATGGCGGCGGCCCAGGGCCGAGTGGAGTCGTTCTGAATCGAAGGGCATGGCAAGCTCCTGAAAGGGCCGGACGGAGTTTTTCCGCCAGCCGTTGTCTCCATTGTTGGCGGCACCATTCGCGAATGCGCAAGCGCCGGAATCGGGCCCCGCTCGAGGCCGAGGGCAGTATAGAAATCGGTCCTTCGGCGCTCCTTGCGGGACAACCCCCGCTTGTCCGCCACCCACCGGACAAGCAGGGGTTGTCCCGAACTCCAAGGGCCAGCGCGATCCACGAAGCTTGTCCGTACAAGCCAATCCACCCATGCCGGCTCCAAATCCAACCACCTACACAGGCAAACGCACTCTCGTCTGCGCCCATCTGGCCCAGGGAATCGAATGCGGGCGTTGGCCCGTCGGCGCCCTGCTGCCGGCGGAAACCGCACTTTGCAAGGAACTACAGGTCAGCCGCCATACGGTGCGTGCGGCGCTGGCGGAGCTGCAGTCGGCAGGATTGGTCACCAGCCACCAGGGCGTGGGCACGCGCGTGCTGCGGCGCAGACCGGAGCAGACGCCGTCGCACTCGCTGCAGGACATCTCGGACCTGGCGCTCTACGCACGCAACACCACGGTACGCATCCTGGACGTGAAGGAGGTCGTACTGGACGGCCCCACCGCCGAGTGGATCGGCGCGGGTGCCGGCGAGGCATGGTGCCAGGCCCGCACATTGCGCACGGCCGCGGAACAGGACGCCCCCATCGTCTTGTCCTCGGTCTGGGTGCCTCAGGCCAGCAGGCCGGCCATCGAGGCCTCCGGGCGCTCCGGACTGCCGGTATTCATCGAGGTACAGCGGCTGCACAGCCGCATGGTCAGCGAAGTGCGCCAGGTCATCGGCATCGCCATCGCCACGCGGGAGCAGTCCACGCTGCTGCGCTGCAAGCCTCGCGAGCCGCTACTACGCATCCAGCGTTGGTACTACGGCCAGCAACGCACCCTACTGGAGGTGACCGACTCGCTGCACCCGCAGGACCGGTTCCAGTATGCCGTCACGCTGCGCCACGCCTCCGGCGGCAGCATCACCCAATCCTCGCCCCAACAGAAGTGAAATCCTCATGAAGCCCCTGGCAGGACAACGCATCATCGACCTCACGCAAAACGTCGCAGGTCCTTACTGCACCCAGGTGCTGGCCGACCTCGGCGCGGAGATCGTCAAGATCGAGCGGCCCGGCACTGGCGACGACACCCGCCACTGGGCACCGAACATCGGCGAGGCGATGTCTCCCACCTATGCCACTTTCAACCGCGGCAAACGGAGCCTTGCGATCGACCTCGATCACCCGGACGGCCAGGCTCTGCTTGCCCAGTTGCTGCAGCCCGACGACGTCTTCGTTCATTCGCTCAAGCCCGGCAGCGCCGAGCAGCGCGGCCTGGGCTACGAAGCCCTGGCGCTGGGACGGCCCGGCCTGATCTACTGTGCCATCAGTGCCTATGGCACCAGCGGGCCGCGCGCAGCCTTTCCTGGCTACGACCCACTGATCCAGGCCTATGCCGGCATCATGTCCGTCAACGGCCACGACGGGCTGCCGCCCGCCCGCGTGGGCGTGTCCATGGTCGATATCGGCACCGGCCTGTGGTCGGCACTCGGCATCGTCTCGGCAATCTCGCAGCGCAAGGACAGTGGGCACGGCTGCCGCATCGACACTTCGCTGCTGGAAAGCGGCGTAGCCTGGATGACCAACCCGATTGCCAACTACAGCGCTACTGGCAAGCTGCCGCGCCGCATGGGCTCGGCCACCGCCATGCTCATGCCCTACGAGGTGTTCGAGTGCACGAACGGCCACGTCTTCATCGGCTGCGGTAACGACCGGCTGTTCCGCAAGCTGCTGCGGGGACTGGAACACGATGATCTGGCCAAAGACACACGTTTTGCCACCAACGCCGAGCGTGTGAAGCACCGGGATCTGGTGCACGACACGCTGGAGGCCGTCACCCGCACGATGGAAGTGGCAACGGTCATCGCCCGGCTGGAAGCCCAGGGCGTACCAGTCAGCCCCGTGCACGACCTGTCGCAAGTGATGCAGGACGCGCAGATCCAGGCCGTGGACATGGCCCGCCCGCTGCACTGGGATGGCGGCCAATCCGAGCCCCTGAACGCCATCGGCACGCCCATCCGCTTCGACGGCGAGCGTGAGTTCTCGGACCACCTGAGCGCCCGGGTGGGCGCCGACTCGCAAGCCCTGCTGCGTGCCTGCGGGGTAAGCGATGCACGCATCGCACAGCTCGTGCAAAGCGGCGCCGTACAGATTTGACCGAAAGGAGACATGATGGATTTCGCGTATTCGAGCACCCAGCAGGAGATCCGCGCCGCAGTGGCCGAGCTGGCCCGGCGCTTCGGCGATGCGTACTGGCGCGACTGCGACGCGCGCGAGGCCTACCCCGACGCGTTCGTGGGGGCCATGACCGAAGCCGGCTGGCTCGCGGCTTTGATTCCCGAGCAGTACGGCGGCTCGGGGCTGGGCCTGCTGGACGCCTGCGTGATCCTGGAGGAGATCAACCGCCAGGGCGGCAACGCAGCCACATGCCATGCCCAGATGTACACCATGGCCAGCGTGCTGCAGCACGGCAGCGAGGCGCAGAAGCAAGCCATCCTGCCGCGCATCGCCACGGGAGCTCTGCGCCTGCAGGCCTTCGGCGTGACCGAGCCGGATGCCGGCTCCAACACGCTGCGCATCAAGACCTTCGCGAAGAAGGTGAACGGCGGCTATGTCATCAACGGCCAGAAGATCTGGACATCGCGCTTTCGCCAGTCGGATATGTACCTGCTGCTGGCCCGCACCACGCCCTATGAGGACGTCGCCCGCAAGACCGACGGCCTGAGCCTGTTCCTGGTGGACATCGCCCAGGCCGGCAAGGCACTGCAGCCGCGCATCATCGACACCATGCTCAACCACCACACCAACGAGGTGTTCATCGACAACCTCGAAGTGGCCGACGAGTGGCGCGTAGGCGAGGAGGGACAGGGCTTCCGGTATCTGCTGTCCTCGCTCAACGCCGAGCGCCTGCTCGTCTCCAGCGAATGCGTGGGCGACGGCAAGTGGTTCGTCGAGCGCGCGCGCACCTACGCCACCGGCCGCGTAGTCTTCGACAAGCCCATCGGCGCCAACCAGGGCGTGGCCTTTCCGATCGCACGGGCGCACATGAGCCTGAGCGCGGCCGAGCTCATGCGCAACCAGGCCGCCACGCTGTTCGACCAGGGGCAGCCCTGCGGCGGCGAGGCCAACATGGCCAAGTACCTGTGCTCCGAAGCCTCGTGGGAGGCCGCCGAGGCGGCCATGACCACCTACGGTGGCTACGGCGTGGCCACCGAATACGACATCGAGCGCAAATGGAAGGAAACGCGCCTGTTCCGCACCGCGCCGATTTCCAACAATCTGGTACTGGCCTACGTCGCCCAGCATCTGCTGGACATGCCGCGTTCTTATTGAGGAAACCCGCCATGGAAACCCTGCTGTTCGAGAAAGATTCCAGCCCCGGCGTCTCGGTGCTGACGCTCAACCGCCCCGAGGTGCTCAACGCCTTCAATACCGCCATGTGGCGCGAGCTGTGGACACTGCTGCGCGAACTGGCTTACGACACGTCGCTGTCATGCCTCGTCATCCAGGGCGCCGGCGTGCGCGCATTCTCCGCCGGAGGCGACCTCAAGGAGCGCAACGGCATGAGCGATGCGCACTGGGCTGCGCAGCACCAGCTCATCGAAGATGTGCTGCTGCTGGTGCGCGACTTCCCGCGCCCCGTGATTGCCGCCGTGCACGGCATCGCGCATGGCGGCGGCATCGAGCTGGCGCTGATGTGCGACTTCATCGTCGGCGACGACACCTGCGACATCGCCCTGCCCGAGGTCAAGCGCGGCTTCCTGCCCGGCGGCGGCGGACTGCAGAACCTCACGCGCGCCATCGGCGTGCGCAAGACCAAGCAAATGCTCTACACCGGCGCGCGCGTGCAGGCGCGGCAGGCGCACGAGTGGGGCATCCTGAATGAATGCGTAGCCGCAGGCATGCACCTGGCCCGCGCGCTGGAAATCGCGCGCGACATCGCGCGCGCCGCGCCGATGGCCATACGCACCGCCAAGGTCACCCTGCAGCAGGGAGCGGACTGCGACTTCCGCAGCGGCTATGCCCTCGACCTGGCATTCCACAATCTGCTGGTGCGCTCACCGGACCGGCTCGAAGGCATACGCGCCTTCAACGAAAAAAGGGAGCCGCAATGGACGCAAAGGTGAATACCGGCTTCTGGAGCCTGGCCGAGACGATCCATGCACAGCGAGCCCCGGCCATCGCGCCAGCCGCGATGGAACATGCCCGCCGCGCGTGGCTCGACACCCTGGCCTGCATGGTGGGCGGTGCCGGCGAGCCTGCCGCGCGCGCAGCGGCACGTGCCGCCGACACGGCCGGTGCCGAGCACCGGGCGCTCGTGCTCGGCACCGCCTCGCATGCGCTGGACTACGACGACGTGTGCATGCTGGCCACCTGCCATCCCAGCGCGCCCGTGGTGTCGGCGCTGCTCGCGGGGATCGACCACGCGCCAGAAGAGATCGCGTTGGCCGACCTGCTCGCTGCCCATCTCGTGGGCACGGAAACCATGCTGCGGCTGGGCGCCTGGCTGGGCTTCGGCCACTATGCGCTGGGCTTCCACGCCACCGGCACGCTAGGCGCCGTGGGCGCGGCTGCCGCCTGTGCCCACCTGCTGCGGCTGCCTCTGGCACAGTGGCACGCGGCGCTGTCAATCGCGGCCAGCTCCGCCTGCGGCCTGCGCGCCAACTTCGGCACGGATACCAAGCCGCTGCACGTGGGTTTCGCGGCCAGCTCCGCGCTCCGGGCCGTGGCGCTGGCGCGCGCGGGCGCCACCGCGAGCGACGATGCCCTCGCCGCATTCGCACACGCGTTCACAGGCGGAGCACGGCTCGATCCGCCCCTCCGGGATGCCTCGACACCGTGGGCCGTCATGGCACCCGGATTCGAAACCAAACGCTACCCGAGCTGCTACCTGACGCACCGCATGATCGCGGGCATCCAGCGCCTGCGGGAACGCCGCCCGCCACTAACAGACGATGCGCCCGTGTCCATCGACGTGCTGTTCCCTCCGGGTGGCACGGCTCCCCTCAAGCACCCTCAGCCGCGCACCGGGCTGCAGGCCAAGTTCAGCGCGCCCTACTGCGCCGCCGTGGCGTGGATGGACGGCCATGTCGGTCTGGGCAGCTTCAGCGACGCCGCCGTGCAGCGCCCCGCGCTGCGCCCCCAAATGGCCCGCATCCGTGTGAAGGAGCGCACCGGGCCGCACGAACCACTGGAAACCGCGCCGGTACAAGTGACCATTACCGGCTGCGGATGGAGCGACACCATGGCGGTGGACTGGGCACCGGGCTCTCCGCAAGATCCGGTGACCGACGAAGACCTGTTGGCCAAATGGCAGGACTGCGCAACCCATGGGCAGATCACAGTTCCCCCAGCCGTCGCCGCCAGCTGGCTGGCAGCGGATCTGGGGCAGCCAATGGACTCCTGGCTGTATTCCCTGCGCAAAGCGATTCTGGAGCGCAGTACCGAGGCCGATGGATAGTACGCTGGCAGGCGGCGTCATGTGCATGACAAGCGCCGTACGCCTGCCGGTTCCATAATGGGGAGTCCACGATTGACCCGCCCATGCTGATCGACTTTTTTTACACCCTGCGCGCTGGCAAGCTGCCGGTATCGGTGAAGGAATTCCTCACGCTGCTCGAAGCGCTGCAGGCCGGCGTGGTCGGCCCGCGCTCCGACGATGCGTGGAGCCTGGACGATTTCTACTACCTCGCACGCACGGCGCTGGTGAAGGACGAGAAGCACTTCGACAAGTTCGACCGCGCGTTC
Source organism: Acidovorax sp. MR-S7 (assembly GCF_000400995.2). Classification (GTDB taxonomy): domain Bacteria; phylum Pseudomonadota; class Gammaproteobacteria; order Burkholderiales; family Burkholderiaceae_C; genus MR-S7. The sequence continues at coordinate 132,338 of NZ_DF238950.1, forward strand.
GCCGCCTATTTCAAGGGCGTGGAGATGCTGGCCGACTTCACCAAGGAAATCCCCGCCGACTGGCTGCGCAAGATGCTCGAGCGCGAGCTGAGCCCCGAGGAGAAGGCCGCCATCGAGAAGATGGGCTGGGACGAGCTCATGGAGACGCTCAAGAAGCGGCTGGAGGAACAGAAGGAACGCCACGAGGGCGGCAGCAAGTGGATCGGCACGGGCGGAACCAGCCCCTTCGGCCACGGCGGCTACAACCCGCAGGGCATCCGCATCGGCGGCGCCGGCAGGAACAAGAGCGCGGTGAAGGTGTGGGACCAGCGCGCCTACCGCGACTACGACGACACGCAGGAACTCGGCACGCGCAACATCAAGGTGGCCCTGCGCCGCCTGCGCAAGTTCGCGCGCGAAGGCAACGAGCTGGAGCTGGACCTGCCCGACACCATCCGCAGCACGGCGGCCAATGCGGGCTGGCTGGACATCAAGATGGTGCCCGAGCGCCACAACAACGTGAAGGTGCTGCTGCTCATGGACGTGGGCGGCACCATGGACGAGCACATCCAGCGCGTGGAGGAACTCTTCAGCGCGGTCAAGAGCGAGTTCAAGCACCTGGAGTTCTACTACTTCCACAACTGCGTCTACGACTTCATGTGGAAGAACAACCGCCGCCGCTTCGCGGAGAAGTTCCCGACCTGGGACATCATCCGCAAGTACAACAAGGACTACAAGCTGATCTTCGTGGGCGACGCGACCATGAGCCCTTACGAGATCCTGCAGCCAGGCGGCAGCGTGGAATACAACAACGAGGAGCCGGGCGCCGAATGGCTGCAGCGCCTCACGCACGCCTTCCCCAAGTTCGCCTGGATCAACCCCGAGCCGCAGGGCGTGTGGCAGTACCGCCAGAGCATCGGCATCATCCAGCAGATCATGGGCCAGCGCATGTACCCGCTGTCGCTCAAGGGGCTGGAAGAGACGATGCGCCTGCTCTCCAAATAAAGTCCACGCCTTTGTCCGACACGGGCGCGGCGGCCGGCACGGCATAGTGGCGAGGTCGCAACCGCGCCCTGCCCATCCTGCCCGTGCCTGTTTCCTTTCCCACCTCTCTCGCCCTGTGGCCGCTGCTGGCCTGCCTGCTGCTCACGGGCTGCGGCATGTTCAAGGATTCGCGCGAAGCGTCGCCGGATGAAAGCCAGGGCGCCATCGCGTCCGATGCGCCCGCGGGTTCCGGCCCCGATGCGTTCGCGCTCGAAGTCTCCGCGCCCGACGACACGATCCGCGAGCACCTGGAGCGCCACATGGAGCTGCAGCGCTTTCGCAAGCTGCCCGACCTGCAGGCGGGCGAGCTGAGCCGTCTGCTGGGCTCGGCCGACGCGAACGCGCGCGACCTGCTGGCGACGCTGGGCTACTTCAGCCCCGAGATCACCATCGCGCTGCGCGAGAACCCTGCCCCTGCCAAGGACGAGCCGCCGCGCACGGTGCAGGTCAGCGTGACGCCCGGCCCGCGCACGCACATCGCCAGCGCGCAGATCGAGCTGGCCGGCGCCGAGGCGCCCGAGCTGGCGCGCCGCCAGGCGCAGATCCAGCGCGGCTGGGGCCTGCCCAGCGGCGCGCCGTTCACCCAGCGCGACTGGGACGATTCCAAGTCGCAGGCCCTGCGCCAGCTGCAAACGCGCCGCTACCCCACGGCGCGCATCGAATCGAGCCGCGCCGACGTGGACGCAGACCGCGCCGAGGCCGACCTGCACGTACGCTATGCCCCGGGCCCCGCCTACCGCTTCGGCGAGCTGCTGGTGCAGGGCAGCGAGCGCTACGACCCCGAAGGCGCGCGCCGCATCGCCCGCCTGCCCACGGGCGAGGATTACAGCGAGACGCGCCTGCTCGACGCCCAGCAGCGCCTGGCCAGCAGCGGCTACTACGACGCGGTGTTCCTCTCGCTCGACCCCGACGCCCCCGACCCGCAGAACGCGGCGGTGATCGCGCAGGTGCGCGATGCGCCGCTGCAAAAGCTGGTCTTCGGCGTGGGCATCTCCACCGACAGCGGGCCCCGCCTGTCCATGGACCACATCCACAACCGCCTGCCCTGGCTGGGCTGGCGCGCGGTAAGCAAGGCGTCCATCGACCGCAAGAAGAAACTGCTCTCCACCGAATGGACCGGCCTGCCGCACGAGAACGGCTGGCGCTGGTTCACCGGCGCGCAGCTGCAGCGCGAGGACACGGGCAGCTACGAAGTGGACAGCGCCCGCCTGCGCGCGGGCCGCACCAAGAACGGCGACCACATCGACCGCAGCTACTTCCTGCAGTACGACGACGCCAAGAGCCGCGGCGACGAGGCGCCGCCCTCCAGCAGCGCCATCAGCGCCAACTACGGCTGGACGGGCCGCTACTTCAACAACAACACCGCCCCCACGCGCGGCTGGGGCCTGGGCGCGGAGATCGGCGTGGGCACCACGCTGCGGCCCGAGCGCGACCCGTTCGTGCGCACGCTGCTGCGCTGGCAGTCGTTCATCGGCCTGGGGCGCGTGGACCTGGGCGAGAACGTGCGCAGGAACAGCCGCCTGGCGCTGCGGGCCGAAGGCGGCGCGGTGCTGGCACGCGAAGGCGCCGACATTCCCGCCACCCTGATGTTCCTGACCGGCGGCGACACCACCGTGCGCGGCTACGGCTACCGCCAGATCGGCGCGCGCCTCGATGGCGGCCAGCTCTACGGCGGGCGCTACATGGCCGTGGGCAGCGTGGAATACCAGCGTCCCATCGAGCTGCGCGGCAACCGCACCGACTTCGAAAGCGCCGTCTTCATCGACGCGGGCGCCGTGGCCGACAAGCCCGGCGACCTGCAGGCGCGCGTGGGCGTGGGCGCCGGCCTGCGCTGGCGCAGCCCCGTGGGCCCGCTGCAGGCGGACGTGGCCTACGGCCTGCACTCCAAGCAGGTGCGGCTGCACCTGCGCCTGGGCTATACCTTCTAGTCGCTATGAATAAGAGAGCTGCTTGCGCTCTCTCTGCAACAATTTCAGATAGTTTTTCTATTCAAAACCTTTGACAGCAAGCGCAAGCAGCTACGATTTTTGAAAAGCTCCATGGCATCGCATTCCACCTCCGACCCCTACGCCGCCGCCGCGGCGCCCCCTCGCCCGCCACGGCGCCCGCGCCGCTGGCGCACGGCCGCACGGGTGCTGGGCGGGCTGGTGGTGGCAGTGCTGGTGCTGCTGGCCGCGCTGTGGTGGTGGATGGGCATCGGCACGTCGCTCGCCGCTGCGCTCGCGCGCGCCGCGCAGCACCTGCCCGCGGGCCAGAGTCTGGAATCGCGCGACGTGACCGGCTCGCTGCGCGGCGGCGGGCACATCGGCTGGCTGCGCTGGAGCAGCCCCACGCTGGAGGTGGAGGTGCAGGACGCGCGCATCGGCTGGCAGCTCGCGCCGCTGCTGCGCCGCCAGGTGCAGCTGGGCGAGGTGCACGCCGCGCAGGTCACCGTCACGCCCCGGGGCGAGCCCAGCCAGGAGCCCACGCAGCCGCTGCAGCAGCTCGTGCTGCCCGTGCGCGTGCACCTGCCCTTCCAGGTGGACCACATCACCTGGGCGGCAGCCAACCCCATCACCATCGACGACCTGGCAGGCAGCTACCACTACGACGGCGACCGGCACCACCTCGACGTGGACCGCGTCACGCTGGCCCAGGGCCGGTACGCGCTGCAGGCCACCCTGCAGGCCCAGGCCCCCATGGCGCTGGAGGCCCGCGCGCACGGCACCGTGCGCACGCCCGTGCCCAGCGGCGAGCAGCCCTTGCAAGCCCAGGCGCAGGCCCACGTGCAAGGCACCCTGGCCACGCAGGACGCGCGCCTGCAAGCCACCGCCCAGCTGCGCGGCGACGGCACCCCCCTGAGCGCCGACGTGCAGGCCCGCATCGCCCCCTGGGCGCCGCAGCCCCTGCTCCAGGCCGCCGCCGAGCTGCAGGCGCTGGACCTGGCGGCCCTGTGGCCCCAGGCCCCCGGCACGCAGCTGAGCGGTAGCGTGGGCGCCGAGCCCGAAGGCGAAACCGGCTGGCGCATCGCCGCCGACCTGCGCAACGCCCTGCCCGGCCCGTGGGACCAGCAGCGCCTGCCGCTCGATGCGCTGCAGGCCCGCGCCGCATTCGACGGCACCACCTGGACCGTGCCCGAGGCCACGCTGCATGCCGGCGGCGGCACCGTGGCCGCGCAAGGCGCCTACACGCCCGGCACGCACGCGCTGCAGGGCCAGGTACGCGTGCAAGGGCTCAACCCCGCCCGCCTGCACACCGCGCTGGACGCTGCCCCCGTGAACGGCACGGCCAGCGCCGAAGGCCGCGACGATGGCGCCGTGCGCTTCAACGCCGACCTGCGCGCCGCCGCCGCGCCCCGCCGCCCTGCGCGCGCGGGCACCGCCGCCCCGCTGCGCCTGGAGCGCCTGGCCGTGCAGGGCACGTGGCAAGGCGAGCGCATCGACATCGCGCGCCTCGACCTCGACGCGCTGCAGGCCCAGGTGCGCGCGCAGGCCCTGCGCATCGACACCGCCGCCCAGTCGGCCCAGGGCCGCGTGCAGGCCAGCGTGCCCGGCGCCACGGCGCAGGCCGACGGCCAGATCGCACCGGCCAGCGGCGGCGGCACGCTCTCCCTGCGCCTGGCCGACGCGCTGCGCGCCCAGCAGTGGGCCGCCACGTTGCCCGTCTCCCTCGAACCCCTGGCGGCCTGGAGCCTGGACGGCAATGCCGAACTGAACGCCCGCTGGAGCGGCGGCTGGCAAACGCTGCAGCGCGACCTGCGCGCGGCCGGCCTGGTGGCCGGCGCGGCACCCGCCCGCCCGGGCAATGGGCGCTTCGAGCTGCAGGCCCAGCTCAACGCCCCGCGCCTGCGCGCAGCGCGCGCGCCGCAGCCGGGCACGGGCAGCGGCCCGGTGCAGATCGAGCTGCAGCGCACCACCGCCGCGCTGCGCGGCTCCGTGCCCCAGGCCGCGCTGGAGCTGGACGGCACCCTGCGCCAGGGCGCGCAGCAGGCCCAGCTGCACCTGCGCGCCAACGCAGGCAATGCGGGCGCCGGCCGCTGGCAGGCCCAGGTAGCCGCGCTGCAGGTGCAGGCATCGGTGGAGCGCCAAAGCGGCCCCTGGCAGCTGCGCCTGTCCGAGCCGCTCACCCTGTCCGTGCGGCAGCAGCCCCGCCTGCAGGTGGATGCATCGGCCGGCCAGGCCCGCATCACCGGCCCGCAGCCGGGCGAAGCCGTGCTCCGCTGGCAGCCCGTGCACTTCGCACAAGGCGCCCAGGGCGCGGTGCAGCTGCGCAGCCAGGGCGAACTGCAGGGCCTGCCCCTGGCCTGGGCCAACGCCTTCGCCATGGACGGCCAGCCCGCCCTCGCGCGCCTGGGCGTGGCGGGCGACCTGGTGCTGGGCGCCGACTGGAACATCGACGCCGCCGACACCCTGCGCGCCACGGCCCGCGTGCGCCGCATCGGGGGCGACCTGCGCATCCTCACGGGCGACACCGCGCCCGCCACCGTCGTGCACAGCAGCGGCCAGGGCAAGGGCGCGGGTGCGCCCCAGGCGGTCGCCGTGCCGGGCACGCCCGCCGGCCTGCGCCAGCTGGAGCTGCAGATCGACGCCGAGGGCGACGCGCTGCGCGCCCAAGTGCAATGGGACAGCGAGCGCGCCGGCCAGTTGCAGGCCCAGGGCAGCACGCGCCTGGCGCGCGCGGCCGAGGGCGGCTGGCTGTGGCCCGCCGACGCACCCCTGGCCGCCACCGTGCGCGCCGAGCTGCCCGACGTAGGCGTCTGGTCCGCCCTCGCGCCGCCCGGCTGGCGCGTGAAAGGCACGCTGTCTGCCGACGCGCGCCTGTCCGGCAATCGCGCCGCGCCGCTTTGGCGCGGCCAGCTCGCCGCCGACCAGTTCGCCGTCAGCTCGCTGCTGGACGGCGTTCAGCTCACGGACGGCCGCCTGCGCGCCCAGCTGCGCGGCGACCGGCTGGACATCACCGAACTGTCGCTCAAGGGCGGCCGGGGCAGCCGCGCGCGCATCGCCGGCTACAGCGGCAACCGCACGGCGGCGCCGCAGGACGGCGGCACGCTCACCGGCAGCGGCACCGTGTCGTGGGCCGGAGCGGGCAGCGGCGCCGGGGGCTCGGGCATCGCCATGGACATGCGCGCCCGCGCGCAGGCGCTGCAGGTGCTGGTGCGCGCCGACCGGCAGGTCAGCGTCTCGGGCGACCTGCACGCACAACTGCAGGGCGGCCAGTTCACGCTGCGCGGACAGCTCACCACCGACCGCGCCACCATCCTGCTGCCCGAAGCCGGCGCACCCACGCTGGGCGACGACGTGGTGGTGCGCTCCGCCGCGCTGGACCGCGAAGCCGCCGCCAAGGCCCAGCAGGCCGCCCAGGCGGCACAGGCCGAAGGCGCGGGCCGCGTCGAGGCCGCCAAGCCGCCCGACGTCGCCGTCACGCTGGACCTGGGCGACGACTTCGCGCTGCAAGGCCACGGCATCACCACGCGGCTCAAGGGCCGGCTGGACATCCGCGTTGCCGGCGGCGCGCCGCGCGTGACCGGCGAGATCCACACCGAGCAGGGCCGCTACCGCGCCTGGGGCCAGGCGCTGGACGTGGAAACCGGCCTGATCCGCTTCAACGGCCCCTATGACAACCCCGCGCTGGACGTGCTCGCCATCCGCCCGAACATCAGCCAGCGCGCGGGTGTGCAGGTCACCGGCTCGGCCAAGGCTCCGCGCGTGCGCCTGTACTCCGAGCCCGACCTGCCCGACGCCGAAAAGCTCTCCTGGGTCGTGCTCGGCCGCAGCGCCGCCGCCGGCGGCGCCGAAGCCGCGCTGCTGCAGCAGGCCGCGCTGGCCCTGCTGGGCGGCGGCGGCACCGGCGGCAACTTCGCCCAGCGCCTGGGCCTGGACGAAATCGGCTTCAAGGGCCCCGAGTCCGGCGACGACGCCAGCGGCGCGGCCCTCACCTTCGGCAAGCGCCTGTCCAAGGACCTGTACGTCACCTACGAACGCAGCCTGTCGGGGGTCTTGGGCACGCTCTACATCTTCTACGACCTGTCGCAGCGCCTCACGCTGCGCGGACAGACGGGGCTGCAGAGCGCGGTGGACCTGATCTACACGGTGCGCTATGACTGATACAAGCCGAAAAGGCCGCTAGCGCTTTCCCATCAAGCGCCAGCAGCTATCAATCGAGGAGCACCCTGGGCACCGTACAATCCGAGCCCGGCCTCTCCGTAGTTCAATGGATAGAACGAGCGCCTCCTAAGCGCTAGATACAGGTTCGATTCCTGTCGGAGGGACCACGCAGCGCTCTCCTGCCGCACCACCCTAGGGCACCAGCTGGTCAATGACCAGCTCCACATCGGCGGCAGTGGAGCCGGCGGACTGTGCGGCGCTGGTCGGCAGTCCCGGCACCCGCTGGGCCAAGCCCGAGCGCGAAATCCATGCCTGCACCGTCACGTCCTTGAAGCGCGACAGGCGCAACTGCGGCGACATTGCATGGCGGTCGTCCAGTTGGAAAGCCACCGGGAACCCGCCAGCCTCCAGCTTGAGCACGGCGACGGGCGTACGGCCCGTTTCTGCCGCCCGGGCAACCACGAACAGCGTATCCCCTTGCCGCACATGCGCTGCCATGGCCGGGCTCAGGCGGACCGTGCCGCGCAGGCCTGCCTGAGAAGGAGCTGCCTTGGCGCCCGTGCCGTCCATCTCATTCAGGCGCTGCAGGTCGCTCTGCACCCGCAAGGCCATGTCGGTGCCTGGCTCGATCAGGGCCAGCAGTTGCTGCCAGTGGTGCCGGGCTGCTCCGGCGTCGCCCCGCCGCACGGCCGCCGCGCCCGCCAGGGCCAGCGCCTTGGGCTGCAGCGGGTCCAGGCGCAACGCGTCGGCCAGGGCCTGCTGGACAGGCCCCTCCATCGCCCCGCCCTGGTCAGAAGCCAGTGCGTCAGCCAGGTCGGCGTGCAGCCTGGCCTGCAGGCCTGCTGGGAACTGGCCGCGCTCCGCTGCGCCGATCGCATGGCGGTAGGCGGCGGATGCCTGGGCGAAGTCCTCCTGCACCTCATGGGAACGGGCCAGGACCACCCAGCCTTCGAGGTCGTCCGGCGTCTGTGCCAGCTTGGCCGCGAGCCCGCTGATCATGGTGTCCACGTCGATGCCGCTGCTGGCATGGCTCTGCGGCTCGGCCGCCGCGGCCGTAGCCGCCGCCTGGGGATCGCCCACCTTCAGGTACAGCGCCAGCGCGGCCACCGGCAAAGCCACGGCCAGCAGGCCCGCGAGGCCGCGGCGCATCCACATGCGCTCGGCCACTGGCGAGGTGCGGGAGGTGCCGCCGGGCTGCAGCGCGTCGGTGTCGTCCAGGAAGCGGCGCTGCAGTTCCTCCAGCGCCTGCTCGCGGTCCGCGGGTGCCAGCATCTGGCGCTCGAACTCCGCTTCCAGCTCCCTGCGCTGCGCCTGGTACACCCGGCGCAGCTCGGCATCTGCTGCACCGCGCTCGCCAGGCGCATCGGCACTCTCACGCAGCAGCGGCCAGATCAAGGCCGCGATCGCCAGCAGCAGCAGCGCCACTGCGCTCGCCCACAGGGGCCAGATCGCACTCACGGGTTCGACTCCTCATCCAGCAGCCGCCGCGCTCTCTCGCGCTGCGCTTCGGTCAGCGGCGCATGCGCGTGCTGCGCCATGCGTCTGCGCAGCACGGCCAGCAGCACGGCCAGGCCGATGGCTGCGATGGCGAACGGCCCGATCCACAGCAGCCAGGTCGTCGCCTGAAACGGCGGTGTGTAGTGGACGAAGGCGCCATAGCGCTGCTCGAAGAAATCGATGACCTCGCGGTCCGTGCGGCCCTCCTGCAGCTGGGTTCGGATCACGCGCCGCATGTCAGCCGCCAGCGGCGCGTTGGATTCCGCCACGGTCTGGTTCTGGCAGACCACGCACCGCAGCTGCGCCGCCAGCCGGGCCTCCCGCGCCTCCAGGTCCGGCGCTGCCACGGCCGCCCGTGCCAGCAAGAGGGCCCACGCGATGACGACGAAGCGCCTCGCCGTCATCGCAGCGCCTTCACGACGGGCATCAGCTTGCTCTCCCACACCTCGTTGTTGACAGGCCCCAGGTGCCGGTAGCGAACGCGGCCCGCGGCATCGATCACGAACGTCTCCGGAACGCCCTGTACGCCCAGGTCCATGCCGATGCGGCCATCGGCATCCACGGCCGAGTGCAGGTAGGGGTTGCCGAAGCGCGCCAGCAGCGCCAGCGCGGGCGCCCGCTGGTCCTTGTAGTTCAAGCCATACAGGGGGACGCGGTCGCGGGCTGCCAGAACGTTCAGCGCGGGCAACTCCTCCTGGCAAGGGCCGCACCATGAGGCCCAGACGTTCAGAAGCCAGACCTGGCCGCGCAGTTGGGCGCCATCGAACCGCCGCCCGGGGTCTTGCAGCAAGGGGCCGTCGATCACCGGCAAGGGCCGGTCGATGAGCGCCGAGGGCAAGGCGCGCGGGTCGCGCTGCAGGCCCAACATCAGCACCACGGCCAATCCCAGGAAAGCGGCCAACGGGACCAGGAATCTCATCCAATCACCTCCGGGCTGCAGGCCGGGGTACCAGCGCCCGCGCGCACCCGGCAGGCCCTGGCCGAGGCGCGGTAGCGCCGGTCCGCCAGGGCCAGCAACCCGCCCAGGGCCATCAGCACGCACCCTATCCAGATCCAGCCCATGAAGGGCTTGACCTGGATGCGGGCGGTCCATGTGCGTTCATCCACCGGGTCGCCCAGGGCGACGAACAGGTCGCGCAGCAGCCCCGTGTCGATGGAGGCCTGGCTGAGCGGCATCTCCTGCGCCCGGTAGCGGCGCTTCTCGGGAAACAGGTCGACGACATGCGTGCCATCGCGGCGCACCTGGACATGCGCCCTGTGGGCCTCGTAGTTGGGGCCGGCGACCTCGCGAACGCTGTCCAGCCGGAACTCGTAGCCTGCCACCGCGACCGGCTCGCCAACGGCCAGCGTGAGCTCGCGCTTGGTCTCGAACCCCGTGGCCAAGGTGACCCCGAACACGAACAGCCCGATGCCGAAATGCGCGGCGATCATGCCCCACCAGCTCAGGGGCTGGCGGCTGGCGCGCAGCCGCCAGCTTCCATCGACCGCGGACAGCCGCTTGCCGGCCTGCACCAGCGTGCTCCACACACACCAAGCGGCCAGCAGCAGGCCGAAAGCGGACAGCGGCGTCCACCCGGCACCGGGGTCCTTGGGCAGCAGCCAGGCGAGCGCCAGCGCCGTAGCCCCACTGGCGCCCAGCGCCCAGCGCAGTTGGGTGCGTAATTCGACCGGCGCACTGCGCTTCCACCGTACCATGGGGCCGATGCCCATGAGCACCAGCGCCGGCACCATGGGCGGAACAAACACCGCCTCGAAGTACGGCGGCCCGACGGAGATCTTCCCGCCGTTCAGCACGTCGAGCAGCAGCGGGTACAGCGTGCCGATCAGCACGGCCGCCGCGGCCACGCTGAACAGCACGTTGTTCACCAACAGCAGCGATTCGCGCGAGAGCATGGCGAACCACCCACCCAGCCCCACGCCGGGCGCCCGCAGCGCGAACAGCAGCAGCGAGCCGCCGACCACCAGCACCATGAAGCAGAGGATATAGAGCCCGCGCCCCGGATCCACCGCGAAGGCGTGCACCGAGGTCAGCACGCCCGAGCGCACGAGGAAGGTGCCCAGCAGGCTCAGCGAGAAGGCCGCGATCGCCAGCAGCACCGTCCAACTGCGGAAGGCCCCGCGCTGGTCCGTCACGATCAGCGAATGGATCAGCGCGGTGCCGACCAGCCATGGCATGAACGATGCGTTCTCCACCGGGTCCCAAAACCACCAGCCGCCCCAGCCGAGGACGTAGTAGGCCCAGGCGCTGCCCAGCAGGATGCCCAGCGTCAGGAAGCTCCAGGCCGCCAGCGTCCACGGGCGCGACCACCGCGCCCATGCCGCGTTCAGCTCACCCGACAGCAGCGCCGCGATGCCGAAGGCGAAGGCGACCGAGAAGCCCACGTAACCCATGTAGAGCAGCGGCGGGTGCAGCACCATGCCGGGGTCCTGCAGCAGCGGGTTGAGATCGCGCCCCTCCGCCGCAGCAGGGATCAGGCGCTCGAACGGGTTGGAGAGCAGCAGCAGGAAGAGGATCAGCCCGACGCTGAGGAAACCCATCACCGAGAGCACCCGCGCCGCATAGGCCTGCGGCAGCTGACGGCTGCACAGCGCCACGGCCACCGTCCAGCCCGACAACAGGCACTGCCACAGCAGCATGGAGCCCTCGTGCCCGCCCCAGACCGCCGCGAAGCGGTAGACCGCCGGCAGCTTGGAGTGGGAGTTGCCCGCCACGTACAGCACCGAGAAATCCCCGGCCAGGAACGATGCGGCCAGGCAGCCGAAGGACAGCCACGCGAACAGGCCCTGCAGCACGGCGGCAGGGCGGGCGATGCGCATCCAGCGCGCGACGTTCCAGTGGGCGCCGGCCAGCGGCAGCGTGGCCTGCACCACGGCCACGAGCAGCGCCAGGATCAACGCGAAGACGCCGACCTCCGGGATCACTTCACGGCCTCCTCGTGCATCTTGCGCGCATCCTTGAGCGCGGCCGCGGCTTCGGGCGGCATGTAGTTTTCGTCGTGCTTGGCCAACACCTCGGTGGCGACGAACACGAGGCCGTCCTGCAGGCGCCCCGCGGCCACCACGCCCTTGCCCTCGCGGAACAGGTCGGGCAGCAGCCCGCGGTAGCGCACGGGGATGCGGTGGGCTCCGTCCGTGACGGTGAAATGCACGTCGAGCCCCCCGCCCTGGGCGCGGCGCACCGATCCCGCCTCCACCAGCCCGCCCAAACGGAAAACGGCGTGCCGGGGCGCCTCACCCGCCTGGACCTGGCTGGGGCTGTAGAAGAACATGACGTTGCTGTTCAGCGCGTTGAGCACCAGGGCCGTGGCGATGGAGACGGCCGCCAGGCCCAGCAGCACGAACAGCAGGCGCCGCTTGCGTGGCGTCATGGGCGCCCTCTCGCGCGGCCGCGCCGCCAGAGCAGTGCGACTTCCGCCGCCACCAGCAGGGCCGATACGCCATAGGCGATCAACAGGAAGAAACCATGGTCTTGCAGGCTCGTCATGCCTGGGCCTCCAGCGCCGCGCGTTCGTCGATCAGGCACCGCACCCGCGCGAGGATGGCCGCGAAGCTGTAGGCCCAGCAGGCGAGGCTCATCACCAGCAGACCGGCGAGCATGGTGCGCGTCATGGAAGGCGCCGCATCCAGCCGGATCGACGCGCCCTGGTGCAGCGTGCTCCACCACTGCACCGAGAAATAGATGATGGGCACGTTCACCGCGCCCGCGAGCAGCAGCACGGCCCCCGCACCGTCGGCCCGCTCCGGGTCCTCGATGGCGGATACGAGCGCGATGTAGCCCAGGTAGAGAAAGAGCAGGATCAGCTCGGAGGTCAGCCGCGCATCCCAGACCCACCACGTGCCCCAGGTGGGCTTGCCCCAGGCAGCGCCCGTCCACAGCGCGATGGCCGTGAAGAGCGCGCCCGTGGGGGCGATGGCGCGGGACATCAGCGGCGACAGCTTCGTGCCGAACACCAGGCCCACGGCCGCGTGCAGGGCCGCGACGAGGTACAGGAACATGGACATCCACGCCGCCGGCACGTGCAGGAAGATGATGCGGTACACCTCGCCCTGCTGGTGGTCCGTGGGCGCGACCACGAAGCCCAGCCACAGGCCCACGGCGGCCAGCACCACGGCCGCGCACGCGAACCAGGGAACGGCCCGCCCCGCCAGGCGGTGGAAAGCCGGGGGCGAGGCGAACCGCAGCCAGCGGTGCCTGGAGCGCGAGGGGGGCGGGCTCTTTTGCATCATTCCATTGCCAGGCGAAGCGCGGCGGCGGTGGCCCAGGGCCCCAGGAAAACGGCTAGCGACAGGCAGGCGCCCAGCAAGCTGAGCTGCGGCGCGGCGGAAAGCCCCTGCTGGCTGGCAGCCACGGCCGCGCAGCCGAACACCAGGGGCGGGACGGACATCGGCACCATGATGAGCGCCAGCAGCACGTGGCTGCGCAGGCCCAGCGTCAGCGCGGCGCCCAGCGCGCCCACCAGCGTCAGCACGGCGGTGCCCAGCACCAGGGCGGCGACGAGGGTGCCGACGGCGCCTGCGTCCAGCCCGTACTGCAGCGCCATCAGCGGCGCCACGAGGATCAGCGGCACGCAGGCGATGCACCAGTGTGCAGCGGTCTTGGCCGCTACCAGCCCGGTCAGGCCGGCCGGCGCCAGCAGCCACTGCTCCAGGCTGCCGTCGGCCAGATCGGGCTCGAACAGGCGATTCAGCGAGATCAGCACCGCCAGCAGCGCAGCCACCCAGATGACGCCAGGCGCGATCGCTCGCAGCAAGGCCGCGTCGGGCCCGACCGCCAGGGGAAACAAGCTACCCACGAGGATGAAAAACAGCAGCGCACTCATCGCCTCGGAAGGGCGCCGCTGCGCGGCCAGCAGTTCGCGTTTCAGAACCGGGATCAGCATGCGGCGGCGCCCGCCTCGGCATCCAGATCGACCGTGCGCAGCACCGAAGCAGGCACGCCCAGCGACCGGTGCGTGGCCACCACGGCCGCCCCGCCACGCTGCAGGTGCTCGGCGAGGCGGGCATCCAGCAACCGTGCGCCCTCGTCGTCCAGCGCGGCGCAGGGTTCGTCGAGCAGCCACAGGCCGCACTGGCGCGACCAGACGCGCGCAAGCGCCAAGCGGCGGCGCTGCCCTTGCGACAGGCGTCGCACCGCGTGGTGGGCCACGTGTGCCAGTCCCCAGGCTTGCAGGGCCTGCGCGGGCTCGCACGCTGCGCCGCCCTGCAGGTGCTGGAAGAAACGCAGGTTCTCGGTCGCGCTCAACTCGGCGCCCAGCGCATTCTGGTGGCCCAGGTAGGCCATGTGGCGGGCGTAGGCCGCGTCGCCCCGGGCAAGCGGCGCGCCCTGCCAGTAGAGCGTGCCGCCCGATGGCGCAGCCAGCCCCGCAAGCACGCGGATCAGCGTGGTCTTGCCGCTGCCGTTGGAACCCCGCAGCTCGACGAGCTGCCCGCGTCCGGCCTTGAAGCTCACGTCCCGCACGAGCGTGCGGCCGCCCCTTCGGCACTGCAGGCCCACGGCGGCGAGTTGTGCAATGTCCTGCCCGCTAGGACTTGGCATCCGGCTGGGGAACCTTCTGGCCCGGGGTATCGGTGGGTGCATCGCCCGGCGGAATGTGCGGCAGGCGGTGGGCAATCCCCTTGTGGCAGTCGATGCAGGTCTTCTCCTTGTTCGCGAGATAGGTCGAGTGCATGTTCTGCGCCCGAACGCTCTGGCGGGTGAAGTCCATCGAATCGTAGTTGTGACAGTTGCGGCATTCCAGCGAATCGTTGGCTTTCAGGCGCGCCCATTCGTGCTGCGCCAGCTCGAGCCGCTTGTCCTGGAATTTCTCGGGGGTGCTGATCGTCCCGAAGATCTTCCCCCACACCTCCTTGGAGGCCTGCATCTTGCGGGCGATCTTGTCGGTCCAGTTGTGCGGCACGTGGCAATCGGAGCAGACCGCGCGCACGCCCGAGCGGTTCGTGTAGTGGATGGTGCTCTTGAGCTCCGCGAACACGTTGTCCCGCATCTCGTGGCAGCCGGTGCAGAACTTCTCGGTGTTCGTGAGTTCCATCGCGGTGTTGAAGGCGCCCCAGAAGAGCACGCCGCCGATGAAGCCGCCGATGGTCAGGAACCCCAGGCTGAAATGGACGCTGGGCCGGCGGATCACCAGCCAGTAGCGCTTCAAAAGGTTCAATGCTTTGTTCACGGCATCACTCCGCACGGGCTGGCCGTCATTTCTGCTTCCCGCTCTTTTTCAGCTCGCGCTGGATCACGGTGTCGACGTCCTGGAAGGTATTGTTCACGATCGGGCGCACGTTGTCCTGCGAGACGTGGCACTGCATGCAGAAATACCGCCGAGTGGAGATCTGGCCCAGCACGTTGCCGTCGCGGTCCATGTAGTGCGTAATGCTCACCGGGATCGCCTGCGAGACGTCGGTCCTGCCCCGCGCATGGCAGTCCATGCACTTGTTGAAATTCTTGTCCACCTGGTAGCCGTCCACCCGGTGCGGAATCACCGGGGGCTGCATGGCGTAGTTGCGCGTGCGCCGCAGGTCGTCGTTGACGGAGTTGCCCAGCACCGGCGGCTTGGTGGTCTCCAGGATGGGCGTAGGGCCGCGCGCCGCGTCGGTGAACGTGCGCGCCGGCTGCTGCTGCGCTACCGCCAGGCCGGCAGCCATGCACAGCACCAGCACCATGTGTCGAAGGATCGATTTCATTGCACAGCTCCTGCGTCAGACCTTGGTGATCTTGACCGCGCACTTCTTGAAGTCCGTCTGCAGCGAGATCGGGTCGGTCGCGTCCAGCGTCACCTTGTTGATCAACTGGCTCGCATCGAACCAGGGCACGAAGACCAGGCCGCGCGGCGGCTTGTTGCGGCCCCGGGTCTCCACCCGGGAACGCATCTTGCCGCGGCGGGAGACGATCTCCACCTCGCTGCCGCGGCGCACGCCCAGCTCCTTGGCGTCTTCCGGATGCATGTAGCACAGCGCATTGGGCACTGCCCGGTGCAGCTCGGGAACGCGGCGCGTCATCGAGCCCGAGTGCCAGTGCTCCAGCACGCGGCCCGTGGACAGCCAGTATGGGAACTCAGTGTCCGGCGCCTCCGCAGGCGGCTCGTAAGGCAGTGCGAAGATGTTCGCCTTGTTGTCGGTGTTGCCGTAGAACTGGTAGCCCGTGCCGGCCTTCACGTAGGGGTCCGTGCCTTCGCGGTAGCGCCACAGCGTTTCCTTGCCGTTGACGACAGGCCAGCGCAAGCCGCGCACCTTGTGGTATTCGTCGAACGGCGCCAGGTCGTGGCCATGTCCACGGCCGAAGGCGGCGTATTCCTCGAAGAGCCCCTTCTGGGGATAGAAGCCGAAGGCCTTCGCCTCGCTGTTCTCGTAGTCGGGAGAGATATCCGCCAGCGGGAACTTGTCCACTTGGCCGTTGCGAAAGAGCACCTCGAACAGGGTCTTGCCGCGCACTGCCGGCTTCTTGGCGATGAGCTCCTCGGGCCAGACCTCCTCGATCTTGAAACGCTTGGAAAACTCCATCAACTGCCAGAGGTCGGAACGCGCCTCGCCCGGCGCGGTGACCAACTGGTGCCAGAAGTGGGTGCGCCGCTCCGCGTTGCCGTAGGCGCCCTCTTTTTCCACCCACATCGCAGTGGGCAGGATCAGGTCGGCCGCCACGGCGGTCACCGTGGGATACGCATCCGAGACGACGATGAAATTGTCGGGATTGCGGTAGCCCGCGTAGCCCTCGTGCAGGTTCGCGCCGGCCTGCATGTTGTTGTTGACCATGACCCAGTAGGCATTGAGCTTGCCGTCCTTGAGCATGCGGTTCTGCAGCACGGCGTGGTAGCCCGGCTTCTCGGGGATCGTGCCTTCGGGCAGCTTCCAGATGTGCTCGGCATGCGCGCGATGCTTGGGGTTAGTGACCACCATGTCCGCGGGAAGCCGGTGCGAGAACGTACCCACCTCGCGCGCCGTGCCGCAGGCCGAGGGCTGTCCGGTGAGCGAGAACGGGCTGTTGCCCGGCGTGGCGATCTTGCCGGTCAGCAAATGGATGTTGTAGACGAGGTTGTTCGCCCAGGTGCCGCGCGTGTGCTGGTTGAAGCCCATCGTCCAGAACGAAACCACCTTGACCTTCGGGTCCGCATACAGCTCGGCCAGCGCCAGCAGGCGGTTCTTCGGCACGCCCGTCAGCTTGGCGGTGTAGTCGAGGTCGTAGGTGGAGACGAACTTGGCGTATTCCTCGAACGTGATGGGCTTGGCACCGTTGGGGTCGCCTGCATTCTTGGCCGCCTGCTGCAACGGATGCTCCGGGCGCAATCCGTAGCCGATGTCGGTATTGCCGGCCTTGAAGTTCGTGTGCTTGTCCACGAACTCCCTGTTCACGCGGCCCGTGGAAATGATGTGGTGGGCGATGAAGTTCAGGATGGCCAGGTCCGTCTGCGGCTTGAACGTCATCTGGATGTCGGCCAGTTCGTAGGACCGGTGCTCGAACGTGGAGAGCACCGCCACCTTCACGTTGGGGCCGCTCAGGCGGCGGTCGGTCACGCGCGTCCACAGCACGGGGTGCATTTCGGCCATGTTAGAGCCCCACAGCACGAAGGCAGTGGCGGCTTCGATGTCGTCGTAGCAGCCCATCGGCTCGTCCATGCCGAAGGTGCGCATGAAGCCCGTGACGGCCGAGGCCATGCAGTGGCGCGCATTGGGGTCGAGGTTGTTGGAGCGGAAGCCCGCCTTCATCAGCTTCGATGCGGCATAGCCTTCCCAGACCGTCCACTGGCCGGAGCCGAACATGCCGACCGCCGTGGGCCCCTTCGCCTTGAGCGTCTTCTTGAATTGCTCGGCCATCACATCGAAGGCCTTGTCCCAGGAGACGGGCTGGAACTCGCCGTCCTTGGCGTACTGGCCGTTCTTCATGCGCAGCAGCGGCCGGGTCAGCCTGTCTTCGCCATACATGATCTTGGACAGGAAGTAGCCCTTGACGCAGTTCAGGCCGCGGTTCACTTCGGCCTGCGGGTCGCCCTGCGTGGCCACCACGCGGTTGTCCTTCACCGCCACCGTGACTCCGCACCCCGTGCCGCAAAAACGGCAGGGCGCCTTGGACCAGGTCAGCTTGGAAGCCTCCGCCGCCGCATGGCCTCCCTGGGCCTGGGCGATGGGAATGCCAGCGACAGAGCCTGCCGCAGCCGCGGCAGATTGCCGCACAAAATCACGTCGGGTACTCGACATTCGTTATCTCCTTGTTCATGGCGTCGAGCGGCTCGACGTGCTGGTACACCATCGCCACATTGATCACACCGTCAATGCGTTGGATCGCCTCAACGTGGTCCAGGATCGCGGACGCGGAAGGCGCCTCGAGCGTGACGACGCGCTTGCCATTCGGGTCGGATCCGTGGATGTGGGCGCCAGGCAGCGCGGCGATGGCCGCATCGGCACCTTCGGCTCGGCGTGGCTGTACATGGACAACCAGGCTGGTGATGTGAAGTTCGTCGGTCATTGGCTGGCACATGGCTGGCTTCGACGAGGCTGGCTCAGCTACCGGGCGGGCCGGCGAACATCTGGTAGATCCAGACAGCGAACCCGTAGCCGGCAACCACCAGCACGGCCAGAATGGGGACCATCACTCCAGCGAGGAACAGGAAGCTCCGCGCCTCCTCCTGACGTGTCGATGGGCCCGTATCGATGGAATCGGCAGAGTTTCTCGGCATCTTTCCCCCCTGATGAAAATCAATTCTAAGTCCCTAATTGACGCGTGTTAACTCCCGCCCCGGAACGCTTGATTCACATCAAGAAAATGGGCAAATAGCAGGCAACTGCCCCTTGCGATAGCCGCCAGGGCAGGCTTTCTGCCGGGCTCAGTTCTTTTTGCCGGTATCGCCACGAAGGGGCACTTCCCCGGCAGCCTGGCCTTCGTCGTCCGTCAGCTTGCCCGCGGCCGCGCCGCCCAAGGCACCGGCGACGCCGCCCAGTGTGCCGCCGACCAGCACGCCCAGCGGCCCTCCGACAGCGACGCCAACGGCAGCTCCGGTGGCGGCCCCGGCCACCATGCCCCCGCCCATCAGGGTCGAATGGGATTCCCGCTCCTGCTCCTCGGCCGACAGGGGCAATTGCGCCGCCGGCTCCGGGTCCTGCGACGGTACGCCGTGGCCAGGACGCGCCTGCTCGGCCAGATCCGGGTCGATCGGCTGTTCGTGGGGGGATGGCATGGTGTTCATGGCGCGCTCCTTGTGAATGGACGAACCTTTTCTACCGCCCACGGGGCAAGACACTGCGCCCTCCAGAGGGCCGTCCGGGTGTCGGACAAAGCCTAGAGCTGAAAGCCCACGGCCCGCACCACGCCCTCGGCGATGTCGCGCATCCAGGAGGGGCGGCGCGCATGGTAGGGCCGTGCGGCGGCGATCTGCTCCTCGCACCATGCGGACAGCCAGCCGACCTGCTCCTCGCCATAGAACGCCGTCATGGCCTCGTAGTTGAGGAAAAGGCTGCGCGCGTCGAGGTTGAGCGAGCCTGCCAGGGCCAGGCCGTCATCGACCAGCACGGCCTTGGCATGCACCATGGCCGGGGCCAGCCAGATGTGCGCGCCGGCAGCGGCCAGCGCGCGCAGGGCACGCTCGCGGGCGATGTCGGCCAGACGGTGGTTGGAGCGCTCGGGCACCAGCAGGCTGACCTGCACGCCGCGGCGGCAGGCCAGGCACCAGGCGTCGAGCAGCGCGTCGTCGGGCACGAAATACGGCGTGACGGCCACGATGCGCCGTTGCGCGTGGTAGGCACCGGCCAGCAGCAGCGCGTGCACGGTGTCGTCGGCATGGTCCGGGCCGCTGGGCAGCCACTGGGCCAGCGGCCCGCTGCCAGCCTCCTGCACCGGCGGCGCGACCGTCTTGCGCATGCGGCGCAGCAGGCGGCCACTGGCGGTGCGCCAGTCGGTGCCGAACTGCAGGTGGGCCTGGGCAGCCACGGGGCCTTCGACCTCGTAGCTCAGGTCCACCCAGGCAGGGTGGCCTGGCCGGTCCATGAAGTATTCGCAGGCCAGGTTGCGCCCGCCGCTCCACAGGCGCTGCCCGTCGGCCACGACGAGCTTGCGGTGGTTGCGCAGGTTGGTGCGCCCGTGCAGGGGGTTGTGCAGCAGGGGCATGAAGCGGCGCACCTGCACGCCCTGGCGGCGCAGCGCGCGCAGCATGCCCGGCGGCGTGCGCATGCTGCCCACCGCGTCCACCAGCAGGCGCACGGCGACGCCGCGCCGCACGCACTCCAGCAGCGCACGCGCCACCTGGGCGCCCACCGCGTCGTGGGCGAAGACGTAGGTGCAGACATCCAGCTGGCGCCGGGCCGATGCGATGGTGCCCAGCAGCCCCTGCAAGGCCTCGCTGCCGTCGGCGTGCATCACGATGCGCTGGCTGCGCGCGGCCGGTGCCACCTCCATACAGGCCAGCAGTTGCGCGGCCCAGGGCGGGCCGCCCTCGCTGGCCGGCCGCCCCGGCTGGCGCCGCGCGGGCCGTGCGAACTTGCGTGTGCCGAACAGCAGGAACAACGGCACGATGAGGTAGGGGAACGCCACGATGCCCAGCACCCAGCCCACGGCGGCCGAAGGGTGGCGGCGCTGGTGCCCGATGCGCGTGCCCATGACGTAGACCAGCAGCCCCACGGCCACGAACACGGCATGGCCCAGGCCGGAGAGCACGGCCACGCGGATCATGCGGCGCCCTCGCCTGCCAGCGGCAAATGCACTTCGGCGCGCAGGCCGCCCAGGCGCGGCGCGGTGCCCAGCGCCAGCCGCGCGCCATGCAGGCGCGCGATGGCCTCGGCGATGGCCAGGCCGAGGCCGCTGCCTTCCGCCTGCGGCGCACCTTCCGCGGGCGCGCGGTGGAAGCGCTGCAGCACGCGCTCGCGCTCGGCGGGCGGGATGCCGGGGCCGCTGTCGTCCACCGCCAGGACGAGATGGCCGGGCGCGCGCAGCACCTGCACGTCCACCGTGCCGCCCTCGGACGTGTACTTGATGGCGTTGTCGATCAGGTTGCGCAGCAGGATGGCCAGGGCCTGCGCGTGGCCGGGCACGGTGGCGTGCTCGGCCTGCGCGTCGAGCGGTGCCAGGCCCAGGTCGATGGCGCGCGCCTGCGCTGCGGGGGCGGCATCCGCCACGGCCTGGCGTGCCAGATCGGCCAGAGCCACGGGCTGCGCGGGCGCGCCCGCGGTGGCCTGCGCCTCGTGCCGGGCCAGGGCCAGGAGCTGCTCCACAAGGCGCGTGGCGCGGTCGATGCCGGCGGACAGGCGCTCGGTGGCGTACTCGCGCGCGGCGGCGTCGGGCGCGCGCTGCAGGGCCTGGGCCTGCAGCTTGAGCGCGGCCAGGGGCGAGCGCAACTCGTGCGCCGCATCGGCCACGAAGTGCTGCTGCGCCTGGAAGGCCTGCTCCACGCGCGCCAGCAGCAGGTTGAGTTCGTCCACCAGCGGGCGCACCTCGGCGGGCAGGCCGGCGCCATCGACGGGCGCCAAATCATCGGCGCGCCGCTGCGCGACCTGGCGGCGCACGCGCTCCACTGGCGCGAGCGAGCGGCCCACGGCCCACCATGCGGCAAGCGCCAGCAGCGGTGCCATGAGCGCGATGGGCACGGCCGTGCGCAGTGCCAGCGTGCGCGCCATGGCGCGGCGCACGGCCATGTCCTGCGCCACCTGGATCACCTGCAGCGGCGTCTGCACCGACAGCACGCGGTAGGTGCTGCCGCCCGCGCGCACGTTGGCGAAGCCCAGCACGGCGCGCTGCGGCAGCGCCAGCCCGCCGTTGGATTCGTAGATGCGCACGCCATCGGCAGACCAGACCTGCACCACGAATTCGGGGCTTTCCTGCCCCTGCACCAGCGGGCCGTAGTCGCCCGGCGGCAGCGCCGGCAGGCCGGGGCGCAGGGCCTGGGCCATCTGCTGCATGTGGTAGTCGAAGATGGCGTCCGCCTCGGCCAGCGCCGCGCGGTACGACAGGCCCGCCTGCACCAGCACGCCGAGGGCGATGGCGGCCAGCAGGGACAGCAGCAACCGGGCGCGCAGCGACTTCATGGCTTGGGCACCATGTAGCCCACGCCGCGCACGTTGAGGATGAAGCCCGCGCCCAGCTTCTTGCGCAGGCCGTGGATGTAGACCTCCACGGCGTTGCTGTTGATCTCGTCGCCCCAGCCGTAGAGCTTGTCTTCGAGTTGCGCGCGCGAGAGCACCACGCCGGGGCGCGCGACCAGCGGCTCCAGCACCGCCCATTCGCGCGCCGAGAGCACCACGGGTTGGCCGTTCACGCTGGCCTCGCGCGTGGCGGGGCGCACGGTCACGCCGTGCAGTTCGTAAGCCGGCTCGGCGCGCCCGGCCGCGCGGCGCGTGAGGGCGCGGATGCGGGCGAGCAGTTCGTCCAGGTCGTAGGGCTTGAGCAGGTAGTCGTCGGCGCCCGCGTCCAGTCCCTGCACGCGCTGGGCCACGGCATCGCGCGCGGTGGCGATGAGCACGGGCGTGCGGTCGCCGCGCGCGCGCAGGGCGCGCAGCACGTCGAGCCCGTCGCGGCCGGGCAGGCCCAGGTCGAGCAGCACCAGGTCGTACTGCTGCGCGCGCAGCGCGGCATCGGCCTGCAGGCCATCGCGCACCCAGTCCACGGCGTGGCCTTCGGCGCGCAGCAGGCCCTGCACGGCCTCGCCGATCATGGCGTCGTCTTCAACCAGCAGCAGGCGCATGGCGCAGGGGCAGGACAAGGCATGCCGCCAAGCATAGCGGCACGCCCCGGTCAGCCAAGTCGGACGGGAACGAAGATGCGCTCGCCGTCGCGCATCACCAGCAGCGCCACCGACTTGCCCGCCTTGGCCACCACGCCGCGCACCTGCGCCACGTCGCGCGCGGGCGTGCCGTTGACGGACAGCAGCACGTCGCCGCCCTGCACGCCGGCGCGGGCGGCGGGGCCGCTGGCCTGTTCGATCAGCAGGCCGCCTTCCACGCCGGCTTCGCGTTGCTCACCTGGCTGCAAGGGGCGCAGGGCCAGGCCCAGGCGGCCTTGGCCGGGCGCAGCGTCCGCACGGGCCTGTGCCGGGGGCTTGTCGGCGGCGTTGCCCAGCGTGGCGGTGACGTCCTCGCTGCGGCCGTGGCGCCACACCTGCAGGCGCACCTGCGTGCCGGGCGCCGTCTGGCTCACGAAGGCCGGCAGGTCGCTGGAGGAGACGATGGGCTGCCCGTCCACGCTGCGGATCACGTCGCCCGAGCGCAGGCCGGCCTTGTCGGCGGGGCCGCCCTTTTGCACGTCGGCCACCAGCGCGCCCTGGGGCTTGTCGAGGCCGAAGGAGTCGGCCAGGGTCTGATTGACCTCCTGCACGGTGACGCCCAGGCGCGCGTGGCTGGCGTGGCCGGTGGCCAGGATCTGGTCCTTGACGCGCGCGGCCACCTCGATCGGGATGGCGAACGACACGCCCTGGTAGCCGCCCGAGCGGCTGTAGATCTGCGAGTTGATGCCCACGACCTCGCCGCGCGCGTTGAACAGCGGCCCGCCCGAGTTGCCAGGGTTCACGGCCACGTCGGTCTGGATGAAGGGCACGGCGCTGTCGTCGGGCAGCGCGCGGCCCTTGGCGCTGACCACGCCGGCCGTGACGCTGTTCTCGAAGCCGAAGGGCGAGCCGATGGCCAGCACCCATTCGCCCACGCCCAATGCGCGCGTGCTGCCGAGGTGCACCGTGGGCAAACCCTTCGCGTCGATCTTGAGCACGGCCACGTCGGTCTGCGGGTCGGCGCCCAGCACCTTGGCGCGGAACTCGCGCCGGTCGGTGAGCTTGACGGTCACTTCGTCGGCGTTCTTGACCACATGGGCGTTGGTGAGCACCACGCCGTCGGGGCTGACGATGAAGCCCGAGCCCTGGCCGCGCACGGGAACATCGCGCGGCATCTGCATGCCCTGCGGCATGCCGAAGCGGCGGAAGAATTCCTGGAACGGGTCGGCGGGCCCGTCGTCGTCGCCCTCGGCCAGCGCCGTGCGCTGCGTGCCGCTCACGCTGATGTTGACCACGGCCGGGCCGTTCTGCGCGGTGATCTGCGCGAAGCCGGGCAGTGCCTCGCCACCGGGCTGCGCCAACGGCACGGCTGCGGGCTGCGCCACGGCCTGCGCCTGGCGGCTTGTCACCAGGCCGGCGCCGGTGGCGCCGAGCGCACCGGCGGCCACCAGCGCCAGGATGAGTCTGCGGGGGGTGGATGCAAGGGTGTCCATGGTCTGCCTTTCCTTGTGCAAGTGATGCGATGGCAGGCAGTGTGCGCGGCCACGCTTAAGGCAGACTTAGACCCATTACTATCAAAAAAATAGCTGCCTGCGCTTGATGGACAAGCGCTGGCAGCCAATTCGATGCTTATCGCTTCAGAACGCAGCTTCGAGCGCAGGCAGCGCCAGGCGCGCCTTGGTCAGCGCCATGCCCAGGTTGGCGGTCTTGCGGCAGACGAACACGACCACGTAGTCGGGGTTGATCTTGCCGCGCAGGAACACGTGGATGAGGTTCTCGCTGTTGACGATGACTTCCTGGAAATAGTGGAAGCCGTCGTCCTGCAGGCCGCGGGCCTTCTTGAACAGGCGCTCGATCATGCTCACGTTGGGGCCGGCGAACATGTCGGCCGTGGCGGCGGCGAGCAGGTCGATGACCTGCTGCGGGTGCGAATCCACCGTCTTGAGCGCCAGCAGCATGCCGGAGGAGATGTCCACGTAGCCGGCGGCCACACACTCGGGCACCGTGCTGGCGGCCTGGTTCAATGCATTCTCGAAACTCATCGGGCTGTCCCTCCATTACCGTGGGTAGATAGTTAAACGATCTTCTGCAAGATCATGTTTTCATAGCTCTGCAGGAACGTCTCCTGCTCGGCGTTCTGCACGTAGCGCGGGTCGATCAGGCGCACCCGGCGCAGTGCCTCTTGCGCGGTCAGCCCTGCCCGCACCCACCACGCGGCCAGGACGACGCCGGTGCGCCCCCTTCCCGCGAGGCAATGCACGGCCAGCACTTCGCCGCGTTGGATGAGCCCCTCCATGCGCTTGAGCAGCATCTGGATCTGCGCCAGGGTGGGCACTTCATGGTCGTAGATGGGCAGGTGCAGGTTGGCCAGGCCGTGCTGGCGCAGCACGTCGCCGGGCAGGTCCCGCTCCGTCAGGGTGATGAGCATGGTGATGCCCATGCGCTTGAGCGCCACCAGGTCGTGGTGGATGTCGTTCACCGCGCCCGGCAGCGGCGCACCGGCGATACGGCCAGGCTCCAGCCAGGCGAAGCCCAGCGGCGCATTCACGGGCTGCGCGGCGGGCGGCACGATGCCGCCGGCCAGCAGGGTCGGCGCAGGCTCCGCCCTGGCCTCGGCCACGGCCTGCAGCACGCTGGCGGGCACGTGCTGCAGGGCGGGCGGCGGGGCCACGTCTTCGGCCAGGGTGTCGGGATCGGCATCGAGCGAGGGCACCGAGCAGCTGCCGGTGCGCACGAACTGCATGCCCGCCTCCGACTGCGGCGCGGTCAGGAAGTCCTCCATGGCCCGCGCCTCCTGAATGCGCCCTCCGGCCAGCAGCAGCATGTGGTCCGCCAGCTGCGCGGCATGGCGCTGGTTGTGCAGCACCACCAGCAGGGTGCTGGTGCGGGTCACCTCGCGCAGCAGCTCGAGCAGCACGTAGGCGTCGTAGTCCGAAAGGTTGGAGGTGGGCTCGTCCACCATCAGCAGCGGCGGCTCGCATGCCGCCTCGCGCAGGATGGCCACGGCCCGCTGCTGCAGCGGCGGCAGGTCGAGCACCATCGCGTCCAGCGACTGGGCCAGCTCGGGCACGCCCATGCGGCGCACGAGGCTCGCGCACCACTCGCGCAGTTCCAGGGGCGACAGGCGCAGGGATTCGCGTACCGGCCCGGCCAGCGCATCGAGTACGGTGGCACCCATGACGCGCGCGGCCTGCTGCACCAGCCCCGGGCGCGGCCCCTCGCCGAGCGGGCGGCCGTCGTACGTCACGCTGCCCCAGCTGCGAAAGCGCGGATGCTCCTCGTGCAGCCCGGCCAGCGTGCGCACCAGCGCCGATTTGCCCGAACCCGACGGCCCCAGCAGCGCCGTCACGCCCCCACGGGGCAGCGCGAAATCCAGGTCCGCCAGCACCATCCTGGCGCCGAATGCCACGCCAAATCCCGCGACCGTGAGGCACTGCTGCGTGCTATCCATCCATCCGTCCTTGGGTTCCAACCAACCGGCTGCCAATGCAGCGGGCACATAGGGAAAACCCCGGATTCTAGGGACGCACTTATGTGAGGCAAGTCAAAGACGGCGGGTCCGCCGGTAATGGCTCATAAACCTACACCAAGAGAAACAATATGTGTCTCGTCTTGACGAATATGACGCAGATGTGTCTTGACGTACGGCAAGGCACAGGCGATTCGCTCCATTTTCCATAGCTTCCCGCGCTTATCCAGAAAGCGCTGCAGGCCATTTTTGCTCAAATCCCCTGGAGCAGTTCCAGCACCCGCTCGGGTGGGCGGCACAGCAGCGCGCCGCGGGGCGTTACGACGATGGGGCGGTTGAGCAGCACCGGGTGGCGGGCGATGGCGGCGATCAGCTCCGCGTCGGTGCGCTGCGGGTCGCCCAGGCCCAGCTCCTGGTAGGCCGCCTCCTTGCTGCGCAGCAGGTCGCGCACGGGCACGCCCAGGCGAGCGACCAGCGCGGTGAGCCGGGCCTCGTCCAGCGGTTGGGCGATGTAGTCCACGATGGCGGGCTCGATGCCGCGCTCGCGCAGCAGCGCCAGGGCGCCGCGCGAGTTGCTGCAGCGGGCGTTGTGGTAGATGGTGATGTCGCTCATGCCCCGCAGCTTACCGGGACGCCGCGCGCAGCGTGCGGCTGAGCAGGATCACCGGCACCAGCCCCACGGCCACCAGCGCCAGCGACGGCAGCGCCGCCTCGCCCAGGCGCTCGTCGCGCGCGAGCTGGTAGGCCACCACGGCCAGCGTGTCGCTATTGAAGGGGCGCAGCACCATGGTGGCGGGCAGCTCCTTCATCACGTCCACGAACACCAGCAGCGCCGCCGCCGCGGTGGAGCGCCGCAGCAGCGGCCAGTGCACGCGCGCCAGCAGTCCCCAGCTGCCCACGCCCAGCATGCGCGAGGAATCGTCCAGGCTGGCGGGGATACGCGCATAGCCGCTTTGCACCGACTGCAGCGCCACGGCGCAAAAGCGCACCAGGTAGGCCCAGACGATTCCCACGGCCGTCGCCGTGATGAGCGCGGGCAGCCCCCATTCGGGCGCCGCCGCCTGCAGCCAGCCCACGGGCAGCAGCAAGCCCACGACGATCACCGCGCCCGGCACCGCGTAGCCCAGGCCCACGAGCTGCACCGCTGCGCGCGTAGCCGCGTCCTTGCGCCGGCGCACCGCGAAGGCCAGCGCCACGGCGATGGCCACGGCCAGCACGGCGGTGATGGCGCCCAGGCGCACGCTGTTGCCCGCCCATTCCAGGAAGCGCGTCCATGGCAGGACCGACCAGTCGGCCGCCAGCGGCCGCAGCATGAACAGCACCGGAGCCACGAAGCCCATGGCCACCGGCAGCAGGCACACCAGCCACGCCAGCGCGCAGTGCCCGCCCGCCAGGCGCGTGGGCTGCGCCTCGGCCGAGCCCGCGCGGCCCACGCCGCCCGTGGCGAAGCGCATGCGCCGCTGCGCGCGCAGTTCGAGCTGCAGCAGCACCACGACCAGCGCCAGCAGGAAGGTGGCGAGCTGCGCGGCAGCCAGCCGGTCGTCCATCGACAGCCAGGCCTTGTAGATGCCCGTGGTGAAGGTCTGGATGCCGAAGTAGCTCGCCACGCCGAAGTCGGCCAGCGTCTCCATCAGCACCAGCGCCACGCCCGCCGCCACGGCCGGGCGCGCCAGCGGCAGCGCCACGCTGCGGATGCGCCGCGCGGGCGAGGCGCCCAGCAGGCGCGCGGCCTCCATGAGGTGCGCCGCGCGCTCGCCCAGGGCGGTGCGCGCGAGCAGATAGACGTAGGGGTAGAGCGAAAAGATGAACACCCACACCGCCCCGCCCAGGCTGCGCACCTCGGGCAGCAGCCGTCCTTCCAGCCCGAAGGCAGCGCGCATCCACACCTGCAGCGGGCCGCTGAACTGCAGGAAGTCGGTATACGCATAGGCCGTCACATAGGCCGGCATGGCCAGCGGCAGCAGCAGCAGCCATTCCATGGCGCGCCGCCCGCGGAAGTCGAACAGCGTCACCGCCGCCGCGCAGGCCGTGCCCACCACGGCCGCGCCCACGGCCACGGCCAGGCCCAGCCACAGCGTGGTCCACAGGTATTCGGGCAGCACGGTGGCCGCCATCTCGCGCAGGATGGCGCCGGCCTGCGCGCCGTCCGCGCCCAGCGGCAGCCAGGCGCCCAGTAGGGCCAGCACCGGCAGGGTGAGCAACAGGACGAGCACCGCCAGGGGTGCGAGACGCAAGGCGCGGAGGATCAAGGGAGGGGAGGCGCCGCGAAGGGTGCGGCCGGCAGGATGCAAATGGGAATGATTCTACGCAACCGCATCCTAGAATCCGGCCATGTTCCTCGAAGTCTCCCAGCTCGACGTGCGGTATGCCAACCGCCCCCAAGCCGCCGTGCGCGGCGTGACCCTGGGCCTGGCGGCCGGCGAGATCGGCGTGCTGATCGGCCCGTCGGGCTGCGGCAAGACCACGCTGCTGCGCGCCGTGGCCGGGCTGGAGCCCGTGTCCGCCGGCGAGATCCGCCTGGAGGGCGACGTGGTGGGCGCCAGCGGCCGCAGCGTGCCGCCCGAGCAGCGCCGCATCGGCATGGTGTTCCAGGACTATGCGCTGTTCCCTCACCTGAACGTGGGGCGCAACGTGGCCTTCGGCATCCACGCGCTGCCCGCCGCCGCCCAGGCCGAGCGCGTGCGCGAGGTGCTGGCGCTCGTCGGCCTGGAGGGCAGCGAGGCGCGCTTTCCGCACGAGCTTTCGGGCGGCCAGCAGCAGCGCGTGGCACTGGCGCGCGCGCTGGCGCCGCGCCCGCGCCTGATGCTGCTGGACGAGCCGTTCTCCAACCTGGACGTGGACCTGCGGGAACGCCTCGCGCACGAGGTGCGTGCCATCCTCAAGGCAGCGGGCGCCACGGCGCTGTTCGTCACGCACGACCAGCTGGAAGCGTTCGCCATCGGCGACCGCATCGGCGTGATGGAAAGCGGCGAGCTTCACCAGTGGGACGACGCCTATGCGCTCTACCATCGCCCCGCCACGCGCTTCGTGGCCGACTTCATCGGCCACGGCGTGTTCGCGCCGGCCCGGCTCGTGCAGCAGGGCGGCCACGTGGTCGCGCACACGCAGCTGGGCAACCTGACGGACATCGACGGCTGTCCCCTGCCCTCGCGCTACCCCGGCGGCGAATGCGACATCCTGCTGCGCGCCGACGACGTGGTGCACGACGACGCGGCGCCGGTGCAGGCGCGCATCGTGCGCAAGGCGTTCAGGGGGTCGGAGTTCCTCTACACGCTGGAGCTGGCCAGCGGACTCACCGTGCTGGCCCACGTGCCCAGCCACCACGACCACGCGCTGGGCGAGTGGATCGGCATCCGGCCGCAGGTGGACCACATCGTCACATTTCCGCGCGCTTGAGAAGGCGGCGGGCAGCGCCCGTCAGGAAGTGCCCTTGCGCTGCAGGCTTTCCAGCGCCGGCAGGTCGATCTGGCCCATGAGCGCCTGCACTTCCTTGATGGCCATGTTCTGCGCCTCGACGGTGACGATCACGCCGTTCCCGAGCACCACCTTGAACTCCGACTGGCTGCCATCCTTCTCGTAGCTCTGCTGCAGCGTGCGGCTGCCCTCCTGCCAGGTCTTCTCGACCGAGGTTTCGGTCTCGTGCTCGGACTGCAGCTTGCCGGCGAGCTGCGCCAGCTGGCCCAGCCCGCCCGCGTCCACGATGGACACGCGCACCAGGGCGTCGCCGCGGCCGTATTCGGCGCTGGCCTGGCTCGTGGGCAGGCCCATCGCGGCGCCGTCGTGCGCCTCCAGGCCCGTGCGCGGCAGGCCGCCCAGCGTGCCGGGCAGCACCGCCTTGAGCGACTGCACCGCCACCGCCTGCCCGCCTGCGGCGCCCATGGCTGCGGCCATGGCCTGCGCTGCGGCAGCCGCGGCCTGGTTGGCATCGCCGCTTTTCTGCGCCTCTTCCATGCGGCGCGCGGCCTCTTCCATCTTCTTGCCCGCCGCCTCCAGGCCCGCTGCGCCCTGCCCGGCGGCGGCGGGCGCCTGGCCCGCACCGCCCCACATGGCAGGGCCGCTGGGCGTGAAGAGCGATCCCAGCGCGCCGATCACCACGCCCAGCACGATGGCCGCCACGACCACCACCGCCGTGTAGGGCAGCGAACGCTCCGGCGGGTTGCGCATCAGCACGGGCAGGCCCGCGTACAGCAGGTACAGCGAGTAAAGCGCCGCCACGAGGCCCAGGATTGCCATGGCCGGCAGCAGGGCGAATACGCCGCCGAGCAGGGCCGCGGTGCTCGCATAGACCGCCAGCTTGAGCGCCTGGATGGGGCTGGCCGTTCCGCCGAAGGTCGGGGCCAGCGCGTTGATGACGAGCGCCAGCAGGTACACGCCGACCAAGCTGAGCACGTACGACACCACCATGTTGGCCAGCCCCGCCAGCACGGGCACGCGGAACGTGAAGCCGAAGCCACCCACGCCGATCAGGGACATGCCGATGAAGCCGCAGACGGCGGGGATGGCCGCGAGGATCATCAGGTAGCCGGTGTACAGACCGGCCGGCGTGGCCGCCTCTACGGCAATGGCGGCCCACGTCTCTTTTGGCTTGAGCAGAATGTCCTTCGCGCGCTCGATCACATGCATGGTGCCCTCTCTCTCCGTTGAACGGTATGGAAAGCGCGCACGTTACTGCAAACCGTTGACACTTCCGTGTATGTAACAGCGATTTACACGCAGATCTGTTGAATATGTCGGCTTTTCGTGGGCGATGCGGCTCAGCTGCGGCGCAGCGCATCGACCGCGGCGTGCAGGTCCTGGCTCCACGCGCGGCGGTCGCGCCCCCCGGCCTGCTGGAGGGCGCCGAAATGCACCACGGCGACCAGCGGCGGCGCCATGAGGGTGCGCCAGACCGAGCCCACCAGGGTCTCGTCGCCGATGTAGCTGGGCGCATGGCTGGTGGCGCCCGTGCGCCGGTCCACGAAGCGCAGGCCCACGGGCTGCACCGGCGCGCCGGCCGCGACGGCGGCCTCGATCAGGTTGGCGTGGAAGGGCAGCAGCGTGCGCCCGTCGCCCGTGGTGCCCTCGGGGAACACGGCCAGCACCTCGCCCGCGTGCAGCGCATCGCGCATGCTGCCGACCATGCGCAGCGCATCGCGGCGCGATGCGCGCTCGATGTAGAGCGTGCCCGCGGCCGTGGCGAGCGTGCCCACGATGGGCCAGCCCTGCACATCGGACTTGGAGATGAAGCGGCAGTAGCGCGCCGCGTGCATCACTGGGATGTCGAGCCACGAAAGGTGGTTGGCCACGAGCAGCACCGGCCCGTGGCGCGCCGGCTCGCCGTGTACCCGCAGCGTGATGCCCGCGCAATGCAGCAGGCCCAGCGCCCAGGCCTGCACACGGGCCTGCTGCTGCTCGGGCGCCATGCGCGGAAAGCGCAGCAGCACGACCAGCAGCCCATGCAGCGCGTGGACCAGCAGGCGCAGCACCCGCCATGAGGCCCGCAGTCCGCGCAACATGGATCAGGGCTCCCTCAAGGTATCCAAGCATCCACCGGGAGCGTATCTCCAGGCGCTCGGCAGGCCAGCGGGTGCCGTGGAGCGGGCTTGGCCCGGCCACTGGCACCGTCCCCCTTCCCGCAGGAGAAGGGGGAAGCGGCGCAGCCGCTCAGGGGGCTGTCCCATTCACCCGCGCTCGAAGGCCAGCTGGCCGCCGACCAGGGTGCAGCGCACGCGGCCCGGCAGCTCGTAGCCCGAGAACGGCGTGTGCTTGCCCTGGCTGGCCAGGGCGCCGGCCTCTACCGTCCAGTGCGCCGCGGGGTCGACCACGCACAGGTCGCCCACGCCGCCTTCCACGATGCGGCCCACGCTGGCCTGCAGCGTGCCCAGCGATGTGCCCAGCACGCGCGCGGGCTCGGCCGTGACCACGGCCAGCGCGCGCGCCAGCGGCACGCCCGCATCGCGCGACCACTTGAGGGCGATGGACAGCAGCAGTTCCAGCCCCGTCGCCCCGGGCTCGGCCTCGGCGAACGGCAGGGTCTTGGCGTCCTCATCGACGGGCGTGTGGTCGGAGACCAGCGCGTCGATGGTGCCGTCGGCCAGCGCGGCGGCCAGCGCATCGCGGTCGCGCTGCTGGCGCAGCGGCGGCGTGAGGCGCGCACGGCTGTCGAAGTAGCCGATGTCGGCATCGGTGAGCAGCAGCGAGTGGATGCTCACGTCGCAGCTCACGTTCAGCCCCGCGGCCTTGGCCTGGCGTACCAGGTCCACGCCCGCGGCGCTGGACAGGCGGCACAGGTGCACGCGCGCGCCGGTGGTCTTGAGCAGCTCGAAGATGGTGTGCAGCGCGATGGTCTCGGCCGCCACGGGCACGCCCGAGAGGCCCAGGCGCGTGGCGAGCGGCCCGCTGGCGGCCACGCCTTTGCCCAGGTGCAGCTCCTGCGGGCGCAGCCAGACGGTGTAGCCGTAGGTGGCGGCGTACTGCAGCGCGCGCTGCATCACCTGGGTGCTGGCCAGGGGCACGTCGGCCTGGCCGAAGCCCACGCAGCCGGATTCGGTGAGCTCGGCCATCTCGGTGAGCACCTCGCCGGCCAGCCCGCGCGTGAGCGCGCCCAGCGGGAACAGCCGTGCCTGGTGCAGTTTCTCGGCGCGGAACTTGAGCATTTCCACCAGGCCGGGCTCGTCGAGCACCGGGTCGGTGTCGGGCGGGCAGACCAGGCTGGTCACGCCGCCCGCGACGGCCGCGGCCATCTCGGATTCGAGCATGCCTTCGTGCTCGTAGCCGGGCTCGCGCAAGCGCGCGGCGAGGTCCACCAGGCCGGGCAGCACGAGGCAGCCGCCAGCGTCGATCACGCGGTTGGGCGTGAAGTCTTTGGGGTCGCGGTCCACCGCGATGATGCGGCCCGCCGCGAGGGCCACGTTGCACACCTTGTCGAGGCCGCTGGCGGGGTCGATCACCCGGCCGTTCTGGATGAGTATTTTCATGGTTTCAAGCCAAATTGGCCGCCAGCGCTTACTGGGAAAGCGCAAGCAGCTATGAAAATAATAGTCTTCAAGCCTCGTTCCCGGCGACGATGGACATGACGGCCATGCGCACGGCGATGCCGAAGGTGACCTGCGGCAGGATCACGGCCTGCGGGCCGTCCACCACGGCGGAGTCGATCTCCACGCCGCGGTTGATGGGGCCGGGGTGCATGACGATGGCGTCGGGCTTGGCGAGAAGCAGCTTCTCGGGCGTGAGGCCGAAGCTCTTGAAATACTCCTGGCTCGAGGGCAGCAGCGCGCCGCTCATGCGCTCGTTCTGCAGGCGCAGCGTGATGACCACGTCGCAGCCCTTGATGCCCTCCTCCAGGCTGTGGAACACGCGCACGCCCATCTGCGCCAGGTCGCCGGGCACCAGCGTTCGCGGGCCGACCACGCGCACCTCGGCCGCGCCGAGCGTGGTGAGCGCATGGATGTCCGAGCGCGCCACGCGCGAGTGCAGCACGTCGCCGACGATGGCGACCGTGAGGTTGCTGAAGTCCTTCTTGTAGTGCCGGATGGTGTACATGTCCAGCAGCCCCTGCGTGGGGTGCGAGTGCCGCCCGTCGCCCGCGTTGACCACGTGCACGTGCGGCGCCACGTGCTGCGCGATCAGGTAGGGCGCGCCCGACTCGCTGTGGCGCACGACGAAGATGTCGGCGGCCATGGCGCTCAGGTTGTCGATGGTGTCGAGCAGCGTCTCGCCCTTGGCGGTCGATGAGCGCGCGATGTCGAGGTTGAAAACGTCGGCCGAGAGGCGCTTGGCCGCGATCTCGAACGTGGTGCGCGTGCGCGTGCTGTTCTCGAAGAACAGGTTGAACACGCTCTTGCCGCGCAGCAGCGGCACCTTCTTGACCTCGCGCTCCTGCACGCTCACGAAGTTGGCGGCGGTGTCGAGGATGTGCGTGACGATATCGCGCGGCAGGCCCTCGATGGACAGCAGGTGGACCAGCTCGCCGTTCTTGTTGAGTTGGGGGTTGCGCTTGTACAGCACCGTCAGACCTCTTTGATGTCGAAGTGGAAGGCGCCGCCCTCGGTACGGGCGAGCGACAGCGATTGGGTGGCGGGCAGCGCGACGCGCGCGGCGGCGAACTCGGCCGCCACGGGCAGCTCGCGCCCGCCGCGGTCCACCAGCACCGCCAGGCGCACGCGGGCCGGGCGGCCGTAATCGAACAGCTCATTGAGCACGGCGCGGATGGTGCGGCCGGTGTAGAGCACGTCGTCGAGGACGAGGATGTCGGCGCCGTTCACGTCGAACGGCAACGTGGTTTGCGTGCTCGCGGCCAGGCCCCGGCTGGCGAAATCGTCGCGGTGCATGCTGGACGACAGCACGCCCGCGCTGCCGGGCAGGCCCAGATCCTTCTGCAGCCGCTCGGCCAGCCACGCGCCGCCCGAGGCGATGCCCGCCAGTTGCGTATCCGGCCCGCGCGCCGCGCGCACGCCGCGCAGCAGCTCGGCGTAGAGCGCCTCGGCGTCCAGCGTCAGGTAACTCATGGAAGACTCCTCAAAAACTGTTCCAGGATGATGCAGGCGGAGGCCGCGTCGGCGTCCCGCGCGCCTTGCGCATGCGCCTCGGTGGTGCTGTAGCGCTCGTCCACCTCGAAGACCTGCAGGCCGAAGCGCCCGCGCAGCTGGCGCGCGAACTTCTGCGCGCGCGCCGTGTTCTCGTGCGGCGCGCCGTCGGGATGCAGGGGCACGCCTACCACCAGCGCGTCGGGCTGCCACTCGCGGATGCGCTCGGCCACCTGGGCGAAGCGCGCATCGCCCTCGGCGCGGATCGTGGCCTGCGGCGTGGCCGTGCGCAGCATGCGCGTGCCGACCGCGACCCCGGTGCGCTTGAGTCCGAAATCGAAGGCCAGGAAGGATTGGAAGTGCGCGGGAGGGACGGCCGGGGCAGGCTGGCCGCTCATGCACGCCCCGCTTCGGGCGACAGCATCCACGCCTGCAGCCCCAGCAGGCCCAGGGCACGGTCGTAGCGCTCGCCCACGGGGGTCTCGAAGATCACCGCCGGGTCGGCGCCCACGGTCAGCCAGCTGTTCTCGGCCAGTTCGGATTCGAGCTGGCCCTCCCCCCAGGACGAGTAGCCCAGCGTGACCAGCACGCGCCGCGGCCCGGCGCCGTGCGACAGCGCCTCCAGCACGTCCTTGGAGGTGGTCATCTCCAGCCCGCCGGGGATGGCCATGGTCGAGGCGTAGGCGGAGTCGTCCGCCTCTTCGTCGTCCGACGCGGCGGCGGCGCGCATGGGATCGTGCAGCACGAAGCCCCGCTCGGTCTGCACCGGCCCGCCCTGGAAAACGGGCTCGCGCGTGAGGTCCTTGCGCCCGAGCGACAGGTCCACCTTCTCGAACAGCCCTTCCAGGCTGATGTCCATGGGCTTGTTGATGATCAGGCCCAGCGCGCCGCGCTCGCTGTGCTCGCACAGGTACACCACGCTGCGCGCGAAGGACGCATCTTCCAGCCCCGGCATGGCGATCAGGAAGTGGTGCGTCAGGTTCATGGGCGCGGACTCGGCAGGCATGGCCCGATTTTAGGGCCTGCGCCGCGGGGCCCGGCGAAGCCCCCGCGGATGCGCTGCGTCAGGCGCTTGGCACCTCGGCGGCCTGGCGGGTGTAGTGCTGCACCAGGCTCAGCAATTCCTCGTCGGAGTAGGGCTTGCCGAGGTAGTGGTTCACGCCCAGCTCCATCGCGTGGTCGCGGTGCTTCTGCGCGATGCGCGAGGTGATCATGATGATCGGCAGGCCGTGCAGCGCCGCGTCGGCGCGGATGTTGCGGGCCAGGTCGAAGCCGTCCATGCGCGGCATCTCGATATCCGAGAGCACCACCGCCGGCCGCTCCTCCTGCAGCCGCTCCAGCGCCTGCAGGCCGTCGGCCGCCAGCGCCACGCGGTAGCCCTCGCGCTGCAGCAGGCGCTGGGTGACGCGGCGCACGGTGATGGAGTCGTCCACCACCAGGACCAGCGGCACCTGGCTGGCGGAGGCCTGCGGCGCCGCTTCGGGCGTTGCGGGCGCCTCGGCAACGGCCGGCGCATGCGTGGCGCTGCGCACCTGTTCGCCATACACCGTGGACAGCGCCACGGGGTTGTAGATCAGCACCACGGCGCCGGAAGCCAGCACGGACATGCCGGCCAGGCCCGGCAGGCGCGACAGCTGCGGCCCCAGGTTCTTCACCACCACTTCCTGGTTGCCCAGCACTTCGTCCACATGCACCGCGATGCGCTGCGACGCGCTGCGCAGGATGACCACGGGGCGGCTCTTGCCCGCCACTTCCTGGCTGCGCGCGGAAGCCTGCAGCAGGGCGCCCGCCCAGTAGAAGGGCAGGTCGCCCATGCCATCGTGGAAGCTGTGGCCGGCATAGGCGGCATCGAGCTCCGCGCCCTTCGTGCGGCGCACGATCTCGATGAGGCTGGCAGGAACGCCGAACGTGAGCGTGCCCGCGCGCAGCATCACCACCTGCGTCACGGCCGTCGTCAGCGGCAGCACCATGCGGAACGACGAGCCTCGGCCCGCAGCCGTCCCGGTTTCGATGCGGCCGCCCAGCGCGTTGACTTCCGAGCGCACCACGTCCATGCCGATGCCGCGGCCCGCCAGGCCCGTGACCTCCGTCGCGGTGGAAAAGCCCGGCATGAAGATGAGCTGCGCCGCATCGGCGTCGGTGAGCGGCGCGTCTTGCGCGATCAGCCCCTGTGCCACGGCCTTGGCACGGATGCGGTCGATGTCCAGGCCCGCGCCGTCGTCGCGGAACTCCACCGAGACGTCGTTGCCTTCGTGCCGCAGCGCGATGGTGATGGTGCCCACGGCAGGCTTGCCCGCGGCGACCCGTGCCTCGGGGGCCTCGATGCCGTGGCCGGCGCAGTTGCGCAGCAGGTGCTCGAAGGCGGGCGTCATGCGGTCCAGCACGCCCCGGTCCATTTCGATGGAGCCTCCGGAGATGTCCAGCTTGATCTGCTTGCCCGTTTCCTTGGAAGCCTGGCGCACCACGGCATAAAGGCGCTCGGAGATGCCCTCGAACTCCACCATGCGGGTGCGCAGCAGGTCGCGCTGCAGCTCGCGCGCCTGCCGGCCCTGGGCGATCAGGTCGTCCTCGGCGCCCTCCATCGCGCGTTGCATGTTGCGCTGCACCGTGGCCACGTCGTTCACCGACTCGGCCATCATGCGCGTGAGCTCCTGCACGCGCGTGAAGCGGTCGAACTCCAGCGGGTCGAAGCCCGCCGCCGAATCCCTGGACAGCGCCAGGCGCGACTGCATCTGCGATTCGGCCTGCACCTCGATGTCGCGCATCTGCTGGCGCAGGCGCTCCAGGTTGCCCGTCAGGTCGTCCAGCGAGCCGCGCAACTGCGTCATGCGCGCGTCCAGGCGCGAGCGGGCGATCATCACCTCGCCCGCCTGGTTCACCAGGCGGTCCAGCAGCTGCGCGCGCACCCGCACCGACTGCCCGCCAGCCGTGCGTGCCGGCACGCTGGCCACGGGCCGCGCCACCGGCGCCACTGCAAGAGGCTTGGGCCGGGACGCAGCCAGCTCGGCCGCGGGCGCTGCAGCCGCCGGCTCGTCCGGCAGGGCGGCAGCCGGCACGGCCACGGGTTCGGTCAGCGGCTGCGCGCCGATGGTGCGCAATGCGTCGAAGCTCGCCTGCAGGCCATCGAAGCTCGCCAGCAAGGGCTCGATGTCCTGCGCCGTCACGGCTTCCGTGTCGATCTGCTCGACGGCGGTTTCCATGCGGTGGGCCATTTCACCCAGCCGCATCGCACCCGCCAGGCGGGCGCTGCCCTTGAGCGTGTGCAGGGCGCGCAGCAACTCGCTGCGCGCGCCCAGGTTCTCGGGGCGTGCCGACCACTGGCGCAGCGCGGCGCCGAGGGTGGGCAGCAATTCCAGCGCCTCTTCCTCGAAGATCGGGAACAGGTCGGGGTCGATGATGTCCAGCACGTCGATGTCGTCATCGACGCTGGATGCCACGGCATGCGCGATGGCGTCATCGATCAGCTGGTCGCGGTCCAGTTCCGTGGCCGGCTGCGCCGAGGGCAGGGCCCGCGCCACGGCGAGCGGCGCAGGGGCTTCGACGGCGTCCGCGCCTTCCCCTTCGGCAGCCTCGTCCTCCAGCTGGGCCATGCCGCTGGTCACCTCGGTCTGCAGGATGGCTTGCAACTGCTCCAGCAACTGCGCGTTGGGCTCCTTGAGGAAGCCGGCGGCGAACTGGTGCAGCAGGCGGCGGATGTCGTCGGCTGCCGCATTGAAGCACTGCGCCTGCTCGGGCAGGCCGCGCGGCTGCAGCTGCACGTGCTGCAGCGCATGCTCCAGCATGCGCGCCATTTCCGACAGCGCCGCGAACCCCACGGTGGCGGAGCTGCCTGCGAGGGAATGGGCCAGCGCCACCGCCGTATCGGGCAGCGGTCGGTGCAGCTCCAGCGACCACTCCTGCAGCGACGTGACCAGCCGTCGCGACCATTCGTCCGCTTCGTTGAGGTAGACGTTGTACAGCGGTATGCCGATGCGCAGGTGCTCGATGACCTTGACAGCCTCATCGACCGGCACAGCCGCGGCTGCATCGAGGCTTTCCTCCGCGGGCACCTCGGGCTCCTGGGAAATCTCGGGCTCGGCGCTGGCTGCGTGCGGCTCCAGTGCGCCCTCAGGCTCTTCCAGGATGAATTCGGGCGTGATATCCGTCGCGATGAAGAACGCCTCTTCCAGTGAAGGCGCCTCCTGCACCGCAGGCTCCGCAGGAGCCTCGGCAGCGTGCGCCTCCTGCTGCGCCGCGGCCTCAACCGCCTGCTCGAAGACCGCGAAATCGATCTCTTCCGCCAGCTCCGCCGCAGTGAGCTCGGCAGGTGCGTCCTCCGGGGAGGCTGCCTCTTCGGCCTCATGGATCGAGGTGTCCGCGAAATCGTCGGCCTGCCCCAGGTCGATGTCGGGCAGCAGCAGGTCGAACTCGAGAGGCGCCGCCTCGGCCTGCGCGGGTCCGGGCATCGTATCGGCCGGGGATTCATCCTCCGGCAAGGGCACCTCGGCCGCCTCAGGCTCCTGCGGCAGCGCGGCAGGTTCGGGAACCGCTTGCGGCTGCGCAGCGCCGGGCACTTCCAGGGGCACGAGGGTGCCCTCCACGCGCATCGCATCGGCCGTGGCCTGGAATGCCTGCGGATTCCAATGGTCCGCCGATCCAGTCGCAATATCGTCCGCCCAGCGGCCAAATGCCTGCAGTGCTTCGCTCGACAATTGCAGCAGCGGCGCCTTGATGGGCTTTTGCTCCGCCAGCCAGGCATTGAGCGTCTGCTCCATGGACCATGCGGCCTCGCCAAAATCGTTCAACCCGACCATGCGCGAGCTGCCCTTGAGCGTGTGGAACGCACGCCTGAGCGTGGTCTGCTCGCTCAGGTCTCCGGGTTCGTTGTGCAGTGCCGCGACGGCAGCCAGGCCGTTGGCCACCACTTCCCGCGCTTCCTCCAGGAAGATGTCCAGGAGTTCGTCCTCCCCATCGTCGTCCTGCGGCACGGGAGGGGCCACGCTGGCCGGCTCCGCCGCATCGGGCGCGGGTACGTCCAGAGGCACGGGGGACGACACCGCGGCCTCTTGCGTGGCCGGCAATGAAAAATCCAGGTCGACCAGCAGGGCGGGTGCGGTGTCCTGCGCGGGCGAGGGCTCGGTGAGTTCCGGCGCATCGGGAAACGCCAGTTCGGCTTCGGGCTCCTGGCCACGCGACTCGAGCGCGGCCTCGGCCTCTCGCGGGCTGTCGGCAGCGCGCGTGCGCACACGCCCCATGAGGATCCGCAGCTCTCCCAGTTCCTCGTCGTAGACGAAGAGCTTGCGCGCCATCGTGCGCTGGTAGCTCAGCATGTCGATGAGAAAGCCCAGCGCGCCCAGGCTGTTGCCGAGCTTTTCGAAGACGCCCTGGCGCTCCTGCGCGGGGATATCGTTGATCAGCAGGCGCTCGACGGTATCGCGCATGCGCACCACCGCCAGCGATGCCTGGTCCAAGCCGAGCACCGAAAGAACGCCCCGCATCTGCTGCAGGCAGCCCGGCACGGGCTTGAGCGCCGCGACGTCCTCCGGGTTGCGGAAGAACTGGTCCATGGACTTCTCGGCTTCCGCCAGCGTCGCGCGCAATTCGTCCACCACGCTGCCCATGGTCTGGTGGTCGCTCACGCGGCGGTACAGCTCCTCCATCCACTGCTCGAGCGGCTGGGGCTCGCCGCCCGCGGCCACACCGTCGAGCCGGTCGGCCAGGCGCGCTGCGCGCTCGGCCATGTACTCCTGGGCCACGTCCAGCTCCTCGAAGGACGCCTGCAGGTACAGGACCGAGGTGGCCACTTCCATGGCCAGTGCCGCCGACGGCGGTTCTCCCGCGCGCGTGGTCGCCTCGACGGCACGCGTCAGCGCCTGGGCCAGCGGTTCACTGTCCGGATGGAGCTTGCGCAGCGAATCGCACACCAGGCTGAACTGGTCGGCGGCTGGCTTGAGCTTGAGGCGGTCCCCGCCCGCCAGCGCAGACCACGTCTCCGTCGCGGCCGCGATGCGCTTGCGCGCCTGGGCCAGGAGGGCCGGGTCGAACAGGCCGAAACGCGGGGTGTCGTAGTCCACCGGCTTGTACCGGTCCAGCCCGAAGGCCTGCCGCACGGCGAGCAGCGCGGGCGCATCGGCGGCCGTGCGTGCCGCATCGGCCTGGGCGCAGAAGAACAGCAGGTCTTGCACCAGGCGGTCGGCAATGGCGCCATCGCCCTTGGCCAGGGCCGCATACTGCATCAGCACGCGCGAGGCCACGCGCTTGACGTACACGTCCGGCTTGAGCATGCCATGGGCCAGCGCTTCGAAGAAGCCAGCGCAGATCTTCCAGAACGCGCGCGATTGCCGGTCGGTCTGCGCTGCCGCGAACCCCATGCAGGTGTTCTGCATATCCGCCGCGGCGCCCGCGTCGGCGTTCTTGACGATGCGCAGCACGGCGCTGTCCAGGCGTGCGCGCGCCTCGGCACCATAGGGCAACGGCGTTTCGGGCACCGGCAGGTCGGGCTCGCGGAAGCGCCGCTCCACCGGCCACAGGTCGGCCGGGTGCACGCGGTCCGCTCCCGCCAGGGCCTGGGCCTCGCGATACTGCGGGAACAAGGCCACGGGAGACACCTGCTTGCCGGCAAGCACGTTCTCCAGGTATTCGACCAGGGCGAAGCTCGCGCGCTCGATCACCTCAGCCGCATCGTCGCTGCACAGTTCGGGCCGCTGAACAAAGCGCTGCACGGCGGTTTCCATGGCCCGCAGCACCAGCGCCGGCGGAGTCATGCCCACCATTTCGAGCGCGCCGCTGGCCTGGTGCAACTGCTGGCGTGCGATGCGCAGCGCGCCCGCATCCAGCGAAGCCAGGTCGGATTCCCGGGCGACCTCCGCGTCACGCACAAACCTGCGCATGGCCTTGACGGCTCCGTCCAAGGATTTGCGCAGCTCGTCAAGCACCCATGCGAGGGGCCCGAGGTCCTGCTCACCCTGGGCCCAATCGGCACCCGGAGCGTTTGCGGCATCGATAGATGACATGGATGCGTCCCCGGCTGTCGCGCAGCCAGTTCGTTGAAGGGATGGGCTCAGGCGATCTTGAACCGTGCCACGGACTGCCGCAGTTCCTCGGCCATGTGGGACAGCTCGCGCACCTGCTGCGCCGTCGTGCGGGTGCCTTCACCCGTCTGCTC
Source organism: Acidovorax sp. MR-S7 (assembly GCF_000400995.2). Taxonomy (GTDB): domain Bacteria; phylum Pseudomonadota; class Gammaproteobacteria; order Burkholderiales; family Burkholderiaceae_C; genus MR-S7. The sequence goes on from NZ_DF238950.1 coordinate 173,725, forward strand.
CGTCACCGCGAAGATGTGCTGGATGTTGTCGGCCACGCCGTTGGCCAGTTCCGCCTCGCGCGACGTGGAGGACGAGATCTGCTCGATCAGCTCCGCGAGGCGGCGCGACACCTGGTCGATCTCGGACAGCGCGGTACCGGCGCTGTCGGACAACCGCGCCCCCTCGACCACGCCCTGCGTGGAGCGCTCCATGGCGGCCACCGCATCCTGCGTGTCGGTCTGAATCGCCTTCACGAGCGCCGAGATCTGGCGCGTGGCGTCCGCTGAGCGTTCGGCCAGGCGCTGCACTTCCTCGGCCACCACCGAGAAGCCGCGGCCGGCTTCACCGGCGGATGCGGCCTGGATGGCGGCGTTCAGGGCCAGCACGTTGGTCTGCTCGGTAATGTCGGAAATCAGCTCGGTGATTTCGCCGATCTCCTGCGACGATTCGCCCAGGCGCTTGATGCGCTTGGACGTTTCCTGGATCTGGTCGCGGATGGCGTTCATGCCGCCGATGGCGTTCTGCACGGCCTGCAGGCCGGAGTCTGCGGCCTGGAGCGACTGGCGGGCCACCGAGGCCGATTCCTGCGCCTGGGCGGACACGTCGTTGATGCGCGATGCCATGTCCAGCACCGAGCGGCCCGTTTCCCGGATTTCGCGCAGCTGCTCGGTGGAGGCGGCCAGCAGCTCCGTGGAAGTGCTGTCCACCTGCGCCGTGGTCTGTGCCACGCGGGCAGCGGTGTTCTGCACGCTGCCCACCAGCTGGCGCAGCTCTTCCACCGTGTAGTTCACGGAGTCGGCGATGGCGCCCGTGATGTCCTCGGTCACCGTGGCTTCCTGGGTCAGGTCGCCCTCGGCCACCGACTGCAGTTCGTTCATGAGACGCAGAATGGCGGCTTGGTTGGCATCGTTGACGCGCTTGGCCTCCTGCTCCTGGCGCTTGGCATCGCGTTGCAGCGCTTCGGCGGCGGACTGGCGGTTGCGGCTGTCCAGCAGCTGCACGCGGGAAATGCCCACGCCGCACAGCAGAACGAAGAGGCCGGCGACGGCCAGGGCCGCGAACTGCCCCGCCCCCATGCCCGACTGGGCCGACAGCTTGGCCTGCAGGCCCTCGAGCTGGCGTCGCAGCGGCTCGCTGTCGGCAATGATGGCCGATTGCGCTTCCCGCGCGGACACCAGGCCCTGCAGGTTGCCCAGGATGGCGCCGGCCTGCGTGCGCGTCTGCTCGTAGAGCTTGATCAGCGCGTCAAGCTGCTCGCGCGTCTGCGCATCGCGCGTGGGAGACAGGCGCAGGTCGGCGCTGCCGTCCAGCATGCCCTGGGCGATCTCCTTGAAGGAGTTCAGGTCCTTGCCCAGCAGGAACACGGCTTCGGGACTCACGCCTTCGGTGGTCTGGAATTCGTTGGCGGACTTGCCGATGCGCTGCGTGAGCATCACGAGCTGGCCCGCGGCGGAGATGTCCGACGCCGGCGCGTTCTGCTGCAGCTTGAGCGACGACACGGTTTCCGCGATCTCCAGCAGATCGGAGGACTGGCGGTTGATGGTGCGCAGGGCGTCGCCGACCTGGGTCAGGATCTTCTGCTGGCCCATCACCACCTTGGCATTGCGCTCTGCGCGCTCCATCAGCGGCGTGATGGCGTCCAGTTCAGGCTTGAACGGCTCGCCCAGGGCCTGCACGTCCAGCTCGCCATCGCCGTTGCCCAGCGCACGCACGTTGCGCGCCAGCACGCCCGAGCTTTCCACCACGTCGGGGAACGCCTGCGGGCTGCCCACCAGGGCCTGCGACACCGACTTGGCCAGGCGCTGCGACTGCATCAGCGATTGGCCCGTGGCGGCCAGCTGCTGCGCGGAGCGGTTGGCCTGCTGCAGCACCCAGCCTGCGATCAGCGCCAGCACCACCAGGCCCACGCCCAGCAGCAGCAGCAGGCGCCGCTGGTGGCTGGCCGCGGTGGCGCGCCCCAGCAGGGGCAGCGCCACCATGTCCTCGTCGGCGAATTCGCCGTCTCCGTACTGCGAGGGCACGCCCGGGTCGCCCTGGACGCTGTGCATGGCATCGGCCTGGTAGGCCTCGGACAGCGCGCCGACAGCCAGGGGATCCTGACCCGCGTCCTGCAGATTCGGATCGGCGTCCGGGTCGGCGGGTTTGCGGTTGAACAGTTTTCCGAGGGAATTGACGACGGACATGGTGCTGCCTTATGGAAGAAACACAAGCACGGGTTGCTGAGTGAACTCAAGCACTGATGCTGAGAAACGCGGGATGCTGGGAAAGGGCCTGCAGATTCAGTTCCTGCCAGCGCGTGCCCTGGGAATCGAGATAGGTGGTGCCGAAATAGGGCGGCGCATCGTCCTGCGCGGGCTCGGACGATACGAAGGCTTCGGCGCCGCGCAGTCCTGCCAGCTTGTCGACGAGCAGCGCGGCGTTCACCTCCAGCGCCCCGTTCAGTGCCAGCAGGCTGGACTCGGCCAGAGCCTGGTCCGAACGCGCCGCGGAGGCGCCGAGCAGCGCAGCGAGGTCCACGACGCCCGTCAGCGACCCGCGCAGGTTGGCCACGCCCAGGAACCATGGCTGGGTGTAGGGCACGGCCTGCACGCCGCCCCAGGGGAAAATCTCTCCCGATTGCCCCAGGGGAAGAAGGAAACGGCTGCCGGCGGATTCCACGGCCAGCCAGGACGAGACGGACGACCCCTCTCCCCGCGCGGCCTGCAGCCGTGCCGCGAGGCGTGTCTGGAGCTCTTTCAGCGCTTCACGATTGGCCATGGGCGAACAGCGGTCAGCCTTTAGTTGAGCGCGTCGATCTTGGCCTGCAGCTCGGCAGGATCCACGGGCTTGGTAATGTAGCCGCGCGCACCCTGGCGCATGCCCCAGACGCGGTCCGTCTCCTGGTTCTTGCTCGTGCACATGATGATGGGCACGTCGGCATACTGCGGATCGCGGGAAATGGCGCGCGTCAGCTGGAAACCGTTCTGGCCGGGCATGACGACGTCCATGAGGATCAGGTCGGGCTTTTCCTCGGCCAGGCGGCGGAAGGCCTCGTCCGCGTTCTCCGCCGTGCGCACCTGCATGCCTTTCTTTTGCAGCAAATCGGTCAGAAACATCAACTCGGTCTTCGAGTCGTCAACCACCAATACCTTCTGGATCGGCATTACATAGCTCCTTGTTGCGCATTTCCGAATTGCTGCACTGCCTGCAGCAATTGGTCTTTGGTAAATGGTTTGGTGAGATATTCCTGGCAGCCGACCATGCGGCCGCGCGCCTTGTCGAAAACCCCATCCTTGGACGACAGCATCACCACCGGGGTATCCGCGAAACGGGCATTGCGCTTGATGATGGCGCAGGTCTGATAACCATCGAGCTTGGGCATCAGGATGTCGCAGAAAATCAATTGCGGCTGGTAATCGTTGACTTTGGCCAAGGCATCGAAGCCGTCGTCGGCCAGCAGCACCTCGTGCCCCCCCTGCTTGAGGAAGATCTCGGCGCTGCGCCGGATCGTATTGCTGTCATCCACCACGAGGACCCTGAACGTGGGGCCGGTTGTTGTCGTAGCCAATTCTCACTGCTCCTGACAATAACGATAAACAACGCTGGCAGGAGCCGCGCCTCAAATCTGGACCATCTCGAAGTCTTCCTTGCGGGCCCCGCATTCCGGACAGGTCCAATTCATAGGGACATCCTCCCAGCGGGTTTGGGGTGGAATGCCGTGCTCGGGAGATCCCGCTGCTTCGTCATATATCCAACCGCAAATCAAGCACATCCAAGTCTTGGGATCCGTCACAGCTTAAGGGGCCTTCACATAGAATGCAACGATTGTATCTAGTGATCACTGCGGGATGCAGCTTTCGTGCCACCGTTTACGCTGGCACTTCTTCATGAGCACGAATACCCCTTCTCCCCTGGATGACACGGCCGCGCAGGCCGATAGCGGCGAAGCCGCTTCGCCCATCTGCGTGATGGTCTTCAACGCCAACGACCCCAGCGGCGCGGGCGGCCTCGCGGGCGACATCGCCGCGGTGGCCTCGGTCGGCGGGCACCCCGTGCCCGTCGTGACCGGCACCTACGCGCGCGACAGCGCGGAGATCTTCGAGCACTTCGCCTTCGACGAGGACACCGTGGCCGAACAGGCCCGCGCCGTGCTGGAGGACATGCCCGTGCAGGCCATCAAGGTCGGCTTCGTCGGCAGCCCCGAGAACCTCAGTACCATCGCCGAGATCGCGGCCGACTACGCGCAGGTGCCCGTGATCGCCTACATGCCCGACCTGTCCTGGTGGAGCGACGACGCCATCGACCAGTACCACGACGCCTTCCGCGAGCTGCTGCTGCCGCAGACCTCGGTGTTGGTGGGCAACCACAGCACGCTGTGGCGCTGGCTGCTGCCGGACTGGAGCAGCGAGCGCAGCCCCTCCGCGCGCGACCTGGCCATGGCCGCGTCGGAAAGCGGCGTGCCCTACCTGCTCGTGACCGGCGTGCCCCTGCCGGAGCAGCACATCGACAACGTGCTCGCCTCGCCCCAGTCGGTGCTGGGCAACGGCAAGTTCGAGCGCTTCGAGGCCACCTTCATCGGCGCGGGCGACACCCTCTCGGCCACGCTGGCCGCCCTGGTGGCCAGCGGCTGCGACCTGGGCGAGGCCACCAGCGAGGCACTGACCTACCTCGACGGCTGCCTGGAGCACGGCTTTCGCCCCGGCATGGGCCACGTGCTGCCCGACCGGATGTTCTGGGCCCAGCCCGACGATGATGATGACGATGACGAGCCCGCAGCCGACCCCATCGCAGGCTTCGAGATGCCACCCCATGACACCAAGCACTGACCGCAACACCACCCTGTTCGAACGCGCCAAGGCGCTCATCCCCGGCGGCGTCAACTCGCCTGTGCGCGCCTTCCGCGCCGTGGGCGGCACGCCGCGCTTCATCGCGCGCGCGCAAGGCGCCTACATGTGGGACGCCGATGGGCAGCGCTTCATCGACTACATCGGCTCCTGGGGCCCGATGATCCTGGGCCACGGCCACCCGGCCGTGCTGGAGGCCGTACAAAAGGCCGCGCTGGAAGGCTTCAGCTTCGGCGCGCCCACCGAGCGCGAGGTGGAGCTGGCCGAGGAGATCATCCGCCACGTGCCGTCGATGGAGATGATCCGCCTGGTCAGCTCCGGCACCGAGGCGGGCATGAGCGCCATCCGCCTGGCGCGCGGCGCCACGGGGCGCAGCAAGATCATCAAGTTCAACGGCTGCTACCACGGCCACGCCGACTCGCTGCTGGTCAAGGCCGGCTCGGGCCTGGCCACCTTCGGCCACGCCACCAGCGCGGGCGTGCCGCCCGAGGTGGTGCAGCACACGCTGGTGCTCGAATACAACGACGTGGCGCAGCTCGAAGAGGCCTTCGCGCTGCACGGCAAGGATGTGGCCTGCGTGATCATGGAGCCGATCGCGGGCAACATGAACTTCGTGCGCGCCAGCGTGCCCTTCATGCGCCGCGCGCGCGAGCTGTGCACGCAGCACGGCGCGCTGCTGGTCATCGACGAGGTGATGACGGGCTTCCGCGTGGCGCTGGGCAGTGCGCAGAGCCTGTATGCGCAGCAGATCCCCGGCTTCGCACCCGACCTCACGGTGCTCGGCAAGGTCATCGGCGGCGGCATGCCGCTGGCCGCCTTCGGCGGGCCGCGCGCCATCATGGAGCAGCTCGCGCCGCTGGGCCCGGTCTACCAGGCCGGCACGCTCTCGGGCAACCCCGTGGCCACGGCCTGCGGCCTTGCCACCCTGCGCGAAATCGCCAAGCCCGGCTTCTACGAGCAGCTGGCCGCGCGCACGCGCGCGTTGATCGGTGGGCTGGCAGGTGCGGCGCAGGCCGAGGGCGTGGACTTCTGCGCCGACAGCGAGGGCGGCATGTTCGGCTTCTTCCTGCTGCCCGCGCTGCCGCAGAACTACCCCGAGGTGCTCACCACCGACGGCGCGCGCTTCAACCAGCTCTTCCACGGCCTGCTGGAGCGCGGCGTGTACATCGCACCCGCGCTGTACGAGGCCGGCTTCGTGAGCGCGGCGCACACGGCGGCGGACGTCGAGGCCACCGTGGCGGCTGCACGCGAGGTTTTCAAGGCGCTCTCAAAATAGGAGCTGCTTGCGCTTTTCGTTCAATGATTTTGGATAGTTTTCCTATCTAAGCCATTGAATGACAGGCGCTGGCAGCTATTCTTTTTGCACGTTGTCCGCGGGCGAGCGTTCATAGGCGGGCCAGCCGTCCAGCCATAGCGCACCGCCCAGGCGCCACGCGCCCTCGGCACGGCCGGCGTCCTGCCAGCCGCCCACGTTCCAGCGCCAGCGCTCGCCGGTGCCGTCGGCGTGCAGGTCGGAAGCCAGCGGCGGCCCCAGCATCCAGGCCGCATATTCGGCGCCCCAGGTCCGGGCCAGCGCCTGCTCCACCGCCATGCCGCCGCGCACCGCCGCCAGCAGGGCGGCCAGCGCATCGGCATCCACCCGCTGCACCGCGTGCAGCGCGGCCAGCGGCGTGTGGTGTTGTGCCCAGCCGCCGTAGGGCGCGAGCGCCAGCGGGCCGACGGGCGCGGTGCTGGCGGCCAGTGCCTGCGTGGCGTCGGCCGAGGCGCGCGTCATCAGGCCCTGCACGAAGGACGCATCGCCGGATTCGGCCACGCACAGCAGGCCGAGGGCGCCGGGCAGGCCGTGCGCCAGCCACTGCCCGCCCGGCCCCTGGCGCAGCGCGGCGGCGTCGGCCACATGGCGCGCGGCGAGCGCGCGGGCAATGGCGGCGCGGCGCTTGGCGCGGCCCACGCCGGCCTCGGCCACGTCCCAGTGCGGGCCTTCGGGCAGCCAGAGCAGGCCGCCGGCCAGCAGCGGCTCGCCGAGTTCGCGCGGAGTCTGGGCGACGGTGTCCACGGCGATGTCCGCGCCGAGGCGCCGCGCCACGCAGGCCTGCATGTCCTGCACGTCCCGCGCCACGGCCTGCGCGGTGGCGGCGCGCGTGGCGTCGTGCAGCACCTGCAGGCCTTTGACGCGGCTGGCGTGCAGGCGCGGGGCGCGCAGCGCGGCAAAGTCCAGCGCGCCCGTGGTGTGGCCTTCCTGTTCGCCGCCGCCGTCGATGGCGATGCGCCAATGCCAGTCACCCGACGGGGCCACGCCCTGCGCCGCCACCGAGGACTGCCAAGGGGGCAGGCGCACTTCGGCAGGTAGCCCTGCGGCGGTACGCTCGGCGGGCACGCGCAGCAGCCGGGCTGCGTCGAAGCCCAGGCGCGGCAGCACGTCCTGCGCGCGCAGCCACACGCCGGCGGGCGTGAACCACGGCGTCTCGCCTTCGGCCGTCCAGCCGCGCGGGGCGACCGTGAACGACAGGCGTACTTCGCAGCCCACAGCGCAGGCACCGAGGGGCACGGCGATGTGGTCGTAGTCCGATTCGGCCGCCACCGGCGCGCCGTCCACCTGTGCGGCGTGCAGCGTGAAATCCGGCGGCAGTTCGGCGTGCAGCCAGCCCTGCGGCGCCCGCACGCCGCGTAGCAGCCAGTCGCCCTGCACGGTGCGCGTGGCGGGATGCACGGCCAGCGCGACCTCACCGCCCGTGGTGCTGAACGGGGCATCGCCGCGCAGCCAACGGCGCTCCCACTGCGCGTCGTCGGCGCGCTGCTGCGCGGGCGATTGCCAGCCGCCCTCTTCCACCAGCCGCGCATGCAGCAGCGCGCCCGTGGCGGCCGTGCCTGCCAGGCCCATGGCCAGCGCCGCGCCCGCCGGGCCGCGCAGACGCTGCGCGGCCTCGGCCAGGCGTACGCGCCAGCGCACATCAGTGCCGCGCGGAACGATCAGAGCGGCCAGCGCGGCGAACAGCAGCACCAGCGCCAGCTTCCAGGCATCGGCCGCGAGCATGGGCGCGATCCATGGCCCCCAGCCCGTGGCAGCGGAAATCGTCGCGGGGAGGGGCAGCCCGATTTGGTACGGCGGATAGTCGACCAGCGCGGCTTCGTGGTTCACGATGAGCACGAAGGCCAGCAGCATGGCCGCCGCATGCGCCACGCCCGCGCGGCGCACCAGCGCATGCACCAGCAGCACCAGCACGGCCACTTCCAGCAGCGCGGGCCCGTGGCGCAGCGCCTGCATGGCCACCGGCTGCCAGAGGCTGAACGCCTGCGGCGCGGCGATGGCGGTGGTGAGCAGACTGGACAGGGCCACCAGCTGCACCAGCACGAAGGCCACGGCGCCGACGGCGATGCAGCGCGCCGCGAAGCGCAGCGCCACGGGCATGGGTGCGGCGTCGGCCATCTCGGCGAAGCCGCCGCGCTCGTCGCGCCGCGCCATGCCGCCCGCCAGCGCCGCGATGATAAACACGGTGACCAGGTAGGTGAACTTGAACAGCAGCGGACCCAGCAGTTCGGGCCGGGGCACCATCGGCCCTTCGGCATGGCCGACGACGTGCACGAACGCGCCAGCCACGCCCATGGCCACGAGCAGCGCGCCGCCGAGCCACGCGGCGCGGCTGCGCAGCACCTGGGCGGTCTGCCAGCGCGCCTCCTGCCCCAGCGCACGCCACCAGGAAGTGGCCCGGGCCGCAACCGGCATGGCGGCCACGCGCACGGTGGCCTGGCGCGGGGGCTGGAGGACGGCGGGCGCCTCCAGCATCAGCCGCTCGCGCCGCACGCGCGGCAGCGCCCAGGCCAGCCACAGCACGGGCGCCAGGCACCACAGCACGCGGTTGAGCGCGAAGCCCGGCGTGACGGCGATGAGCGCGCCGCGCTTTTCCTGCGGCGTCCAGCCGAGCACCTGGCGCTCGGCCTCGCCGAAGCCCGAGGGGTCGACCACCGCCACGAGGAAGTCGCTGATGTGCCCGTCCTTGATGACGATCATGGCCGCCATCCACACCGCGCACAGCAGCGCCGCCACGGCGAACGGCCCGGCCATGCCGCGCGTGCGCAGCGCGGCCAGCAGGTACAGCGCGCCGCAGCCGGCCGACAGCGGCACGATGTAAATGAGCCAGCTCCAGGTGAGGGCCGCCCAGGGCGTGGGCCCCATGCTGCCCGCGGGCACCAGCCCCGCCGCCTCCAGCAGCGGCGCGGCCACGAAGCCCACGGCCTGCGACGCGCCCAGCAGCAGCGCCACGCCCCAGGCGCCCAGCCAGCGCCCGGCCAGCAGCGCCGCCAGCGGCACGGGCGCGGCCAGCACCACTTCGTGCAGCTGCGCCTGCCGCTCGCGCGCCACGCACTGGCCGAACACCCAGGCCCAGGCGAAGAACAGGAAGAAGGACATGCCCGGCGTCATCAGATACACCAGCATGGGCGCGTTGCGCGGCACGTCGGCCGCGTTCATGTCGCGCAGGTAGCCCGCGCTGGACAGCACCAGCAGCAGGTAGGCGGTGAGGCCGGCGAAGATCAGCGGCGCGATGCCGCTCGCCAGGCCCGCGCGGAATTCGGCGGCGGCTTCGCGCACCAGCACGTGGGGGGCGCGCATCAGGCGGCCTCGGCCTGGTCGGCCAGGCCCGCGCCGGCCAGGGCGAGGTAGTACACGTCTTCCAGGCCGGGGGTGCGCGGCGCGAAGGCGTCACCGGGCCGCTCGCCGTGCACCACCACGCGCGTGCCCTGCGGCGCGGCGGCCAGGTGCAGCGCGCCCGCGGGCAGCGGCGCGCCGTGCGGCACCACACATTCCCACAGGCGCCCCGCCAGCGGCGCGGCCAGGTCGGCGGGCGTGCCTTCGGCCACCACGCGCCCGCCCGCCAGGATGGCCAGGCGCGCGCAGAGGTTCTGCACGTCTTCGACGATGTGCGTGGACAGCAGCACCACCGCGCCCTGGGCCACGTCGGCCAGCACGCGGTGGAAGCGGTTGCGCTCGGCCGGGTCGAGCCCGGCGGTGGGCTCATCGACCACTAGCAGGCGCGGCGAGCCGATCAGCGCCAGCGCGATGCCGAAGCGCCGCAGCATGCCGCCCGAGTAGGTGGCGACGGCGCGGCCTGCGGCGTCGGCCAGGTTCACCTGGTCGAGCAGCGCATCGACCTCGGCGCGGCGCGCGCGCGCATCGGTGCGGCCCTTGAGCCAGGCGAAGCGTTCCAGCAGGCTGCGCGCGCTGACGCCGGGGTAGGCGCCGATCTGCTGCGGCAGGTAGCCCAGGCGCTGGCGCAGGTGGTGCGGGTCGGCGAGTACGTCCACGCCGTCGAGCAGGATGCTGCCCGCATCGGGCCGCTGCAGCGTGGCGAGGGTGCGCATCAGCGTGCTTTTGCCCGCGCCGTTGGGGCCGAGCAGGCCGTAGAGGCCGGGCGGCACGCGCAGATCCACGCCCTGCAGCGCGGGCACGCCGCCCGCGTAGGTCTTGGCGAGGCCGCGCACTTCGAGGCCGGTGAATGCGGTCATGGTGGATAAACTCCCTTTTTGATAGCTGCTTGCGCTTGCCCTGCAATCGCTAGAGGCCGATTTGGCTTGTATTCCCGGCACCGCCCAGCCGCACGCGCGCCATGGCCGGCACCAGGGCGCGCAGGCCCGGCAGCCGCCCCAGCGCGGGCATGAGCACGGCGGGGAAGCTGCGAAAGCGCCGGTAGGGAATCACGCGCACGTCTTGCAGCGTGGGCAGCCACTCCCGCAGCCGCGCGGGCAGCGCGGCGGGCGCGATGCCCCAGGGCATGGGCGGGACGCGGTAGTGCGGCGTGCGCCACAGGCCCCTCTCGCGCGTGGTCATGCGCGAGAACCATTCGGGGATGGTGTCGAACATCACTTCGCTGCCGGGCAGGCGCCGGGCAATGGTCTGCAGCAGGCCGCGCACTTCGTCCTCGCCGAAGTACATCAGCAGCCCCTGGGCGGTGACGAAGACGCCGCGCGCGGGATCGACAGCGTCGATCCAGCTTGCGTCAAGCGCGCTGCAGCGCAGGTGGCGGCAGCGCGGCGCGGGCGGCAGGAAGCGCTCGCGCACGTCGATGGACTCGGGCACGTCCACGCACAGCCATTGCACGCGGCCGTCGTCGATGCGCTGGAACTGCGTCTCCAGCCCGCAGCCCAGCTCCACCACCGTGCCGCCGCGGTGGCGCCGCATCCAGTCGCGCACCGCCTCGTCGAACTGCAGCGAGCGCACGGCGTGCGAGGCGTCGGGCGTGCCGAAGCTGCGCCGGTAGTCGTAGGCGATGGCGCGGTAGATGCGCTCGGCCTCGGGGTCGCGCAGCAGGGCGTCCGGGCGCAGCAATTCGCTGGCGCGGTTGTGCAGCGTCCACAGCATGGTCTCGGGCACGCCGCCGAGATCGACCCCGCTCATACCGCCTCGAAGCCCAGCATCATCCCGCCGTCCTCGTGTTCGAGGTTGTGGCAGTGCACCATATACGGGTGCGGCATGGCCGCCGCGTGGTCGAAGCGCACGAGGATGTCCACCGTGCCCGGCGCCGCGCGCACGTTGGCGGCGGGCGTGATGTTGACGGTGTCCTTCCAGCCCTGCAGGTGCGCGGGCACCGGGCCGCCGTTGATGGCCAGGATGCGGAACTGCGTGCCGTGCACGTGGAACGGGTGCGGGTAGGTGTCGCCCGTGCGCAGCGTGAGCCGCCATCGCTCGTACGTGCCGCGCAGCACGCGGAAGCTGGCCGTGTCCAGGCTGAACGATTCCATCGGCGCGCCGTCCACCTCGATCTGGTTGATGTGCGTGAGCGTGTGGTCGTCGAAGACCGAGTCCTCCTCGTTCCACGCGAAGTCGAAGGGCCAGATCTCCGGCAGCGAGCCAGTGGGGTCGGGGTCGATGGGGAAATGGCCCATCAACTGGAAGGTGATGTGGCGCTCGCGCGCGCCCTGCGGTGCCTGCGCCTCGGGCAAGCCGGCCAGCACGGGCGGCAGCAGGCCGTTCTTCGCGGGCAGCGTGGGGTGGATGGTGAGCAACGTGTGATCGACGTCGAACGGCGCGGCATTGGCGCCGTACTGCTCGTCGTGGCGCGCCATGATGAGTTCGATGGGCTGGCCCGCCGAGCCATCGACCAGGATCTCGAAGCGCTCGGCCGCCGCCAGCACCAGCTCCGTCACCGGCACGGGCGCGGCCAGCAAGCCGCCGTCGCTGGCGATGACGTGGAACGTGGCGTTGCCGCCCAGCCGCAGCTTGAGCACGCGCGCATTGCAGGCGTTGAGCAGGCGCAGCCGCACCCAGCCGCGCGGCGCGTAGTGGGTGGGCTGCTGCACGCCGTTGACGAACATGTGCTGGCCGAACCAGCCCAGGCCCACGGTGTTGTGGTTGAGCTTGTAGGTGAGCTTGCCGTCGGCGTTCAGGTACTTGTCCTGCAGCACCAGGGGCACGTCGTCCTCGCCCCAGGCGTGGGGCAGGCCCAGCGCGGCGCTGGCGTCGTCCTCGACGACCAGCAGGCCGCCCACGCCCATGGCGGTCTGGAAGCCCGTGCGCATGTGCGGGTGGGCGTGGTACCAGAGCGTGGCCGCCGGCTGGTCGACCGCGGCCTTGACCGCATAGTTCTTGCTGGGCCCGACGGCAGACGCGGGCCCGCCGTCGCTGCCGCCATCGACCAGCAGGCCGTGCCAGTGCAGCACCGAGTCTTCGTCGAGCGCGTTCTCCACGCGCACGTTGAACTGCGCGCCGCTTTTCACCAGCAGCGCCGGGCCGAGCAGCGCACCGTTGATGCCGAAGCTGTCGGACTTCTTGCCGGGCAGGAATTCGTACTGCCCTTTCTGGATCTTCAGCGTGACGGGCGTGGCCGCGTCGGCGCGCACCAGCTCGGGGATGGGCAGGGTGCCCTTGGGCTGCGCGCCGCCATCGCCGCCGCTGCCGCCGCAGGCCTTGAGCAGCAGCGTGGAGCCGCCGAGCAACGGCAGGCTGGCGGAATATTTGAGGATCTGGCGTCTTTTCATGGTGTTGCTCCAGCGGATGGTGATGAGTTCGATGCAGCCGCCGCCAGCACAGGCGCGGCCAGGTTGTCGGTGAAGTCGCGCTCGTAACCGGGCCAGGCATCGAGCCACAAGGCACCGTCGGCGCTTTCGGCCAGCGCCCAGCCTTGGTCGAAGGCCGTCAGGCGCTTCCAGCCGCCCTGCTGCCAGCGCCAGCGCTCGCCCTCGGGACGGCCTGCCGCGCCGATGCGCAGATTGGTGGCCAGCGGCATGCTCAAGGCCAGCGTGGCGCGGGACGTGCCGAGCGCTGCGGACAGCGCGTACTGGATGCGCACGCCGCCGCCCAGTTCGGCCAGCAGGGTCTGGATTTGCGCCGTGCTCAGGCGGCGCACCGAGTCGAGCGCGGCCAGCGGCGCGTAGTCGCGCACCCAGCCGTCAAAGGCGGCGAAGGCCACCGCGCCCACTTCGTCGGCCTGCGCCTGCAAGGCTTGCGTGGCCTGGGCCGAGGCGCGTTGCAGCAGCGCCTGCGTTGCGGCGGGCGATGCGTTCTCCGCCGCGCACAGCAGCCCTACCGCGCCGGGCAGGCCGCTGGCGAGCCACTGCGCGCCGCGCGTCTGGCGCAGGCGGCCCGCGTCGGCCACGTGGCGCAGCGCGATAGCGCGGGCCATCTCGGCGCGGCGCAATGCGGGGTCGCCCTGCAACGCCTGGGGCAGCCACAGCGTGCCCGCCGACAAGCGCGCCGGTGTCGATGCTGGCGCGAAAGCGACGGCTTCCACCTGCGGCGCATCGCCCATGCGTGCGGCCACGCAGGCGCGCAAGGCCTGGGCTTCTGCGGCCAGCGCGGCGGCATTCTCATCAGGAGCAGAAAGCACGAAATCCAGCGCGCCGCTGGTCTGGCCCGTGGAAACGGCGGCGGACGCGCCCTGCCGCACCCGCGCCTGCCAGCGCCACTCGCCCGCCGGGGCCACGCCCGCCAGCGGCACGGCGGCCAGCTCGCCGGGCAGCGTGATGAAACCTGGCAGGCCGTGGCGTTCGCGCTCGGCGGGGCTGCGCAGCACGCGGTCGCCGTCCAGCCCCAGGCGCGGCAGCAGGCGCTCGGCGGGCAGCCAATCACCCTTGCCGGGTTCGGCGCTGAAGTCCAGCGCCACGTCACACTTCTCACGCGCGCAGGCGTCGAGCCCGACGGCGATGTGGCTGCCATGTACCTCGGTTTGCAGCGGCGACTGCCGGGCGCGCGCCGCGTGCAGCGTGAAGCCCGGCGGCGCCTGCAAATGCAGCCAGCCCCAGGGCGCATCCACCGCGTGCAGCGTCCAGGTGCCCTGGGCGCGGCCGGTGGCGGCGTCGATGTCGATGGTCAAATCGCCGCCCGCCACGCGCAGGGCATGCTCGGCGGCGGCGTCGATGAAGCGCGAAGTCTGCCCCGGCTCGGTGGTGCAGACGTTGGGGTCGAGCGGCGTGATCCAGCGCTTCTCCCAGTCCGCCCGCGCCTGGGTAGCAGCGGCGGGCAGGGCCACGCGCCATGCCCCGGCGCCGCAGGCCAGCACCAGGGCGGCCAAGCCCAGCCAGGTCGTCGTGCGCCGCATCAGAAGTAGTACGCGAAGCCCACGCCCACGGTGCGCCCGCGCACGGGCAGCCCCATGACAGCGTCCGGCCCACCCTCCACCATCGCCGGGTAGTAGTAGCCGAACGAGTCGTAGCGCTTGTCGGTCAGGTTCTTGACCCACAGGTACAGCTCGGTCTTGCCGCCCGAGACGCCGGTGCGCAGATCCACCTGGTGGTAGCCGGGCAGCGTGAACTGGTTCTGCGGGTCGCCCGCACGGCTGCTGGCGAAGCGCAGGCCCAAGCGCGTGCTCCACGCGGGCGACTGCCAACCCATGAATGAGGCCAGCGGCATGCGGTGCTGCACGCCGATGCTGCCGCTCCACTTCGGGCTGTCGGGCACGCGGTTGCCGGCCGCCGCGCCCGAGGTGCTGGTGGCGGCCACGCCGGTGATCTTGGCGTCGGTATAGGCCAGGGCCGCGTCCAGCGTCAGGCCGGCGGCGGGTTTCCAGAAGCCCGAGAGTTCCAGCCCGCGGCTGCGCGTGTCCACGTTCTCGGCGTACATGCCGAAGGTCATGACGTCGAAGAACAGCATGTGGTCGCCCTTGCCGCGCGACTCGAACAGCGCGGCGTTCAGGCCGAAGCGGCCGTCGGCGCTTTCGTGCTTGGCGCCGATCTCCAAGGCGTTGACGCGCGCGGCGGCGTAGGGCGCGTCCCTGCCGCCCAGGGTGACGTTGGTGCCGTAGTCGTTGTAGCCGCCGCTCTTGTAGCCGCGCGAGGCCATCGCGTAGAGGTGGGTCTGCGCATCCAGCGCCCAGCCCAGGCCCAGGCGCCCGGTGGTGTAGTGGTCGCGCAGCGCGTGGTTGTCCTCCGCGTAGCGGATGGGGCCGTCGTTGCCCGGCACGGCCTGCCAGCTCGCGCGCTGGCGCTTGCGGTCCCAGGTGTGGCGCAGGCCGGTGGTCAGCTTCAGGCGCTCGGCCACGGGGAAGGTGGCTTCGCCGAAGACGGCGCGGCTGGTGCTCTCCAGCCGGCGCAGCATGGTGCCGTTGGTGTAGTTGGTGGGGTAGAAATGGTCGAAGGCGCCGAACGGCATGTCCACGTCGCGCTGGTGGCGCAGCCAGTTCAGGCCGGCCACCCAGAACACGCGGTCGCCGGGTCGGGAGGACAGGCGCAGTTCCTGCGAGGTCGTACCCTCCCCGTTGCGCATGACGAAGTAGCCGCCGTCCTCGGGCGCCATGCCGATCAGCCGCCGGTACTGGTGGCCTTCGTAGGGGATGTTCATCATCCAGGTGTCGGCCTTGACGTAGCCGGTGACCGAAGTCAGCAGCGCAAAGCCCAGGTCATGCTCCAGCGTGGCGCCCACGCGGTCCACGCTGCGGCTGTCGTTGGTCCACGGGGTGGTGCCGCGGTCCACCGCCACCGGGTCGCCGTAGGGGTGCAGCGCGAAGATGTTGGGATGGCCGCGCAGGCTGTCGTGCTGGGCCGTCAGGGTCAGCTTGGTCGTGGCCAGCGGCTGCCACAGCAGCGTGCCGCGCACGCCGGTGTCGCGCGGCGTGCTGACGACGGCGCCCGTCTGCCAGTCGTGCACCCAGTGGTCGCTGGCGGTGCCGCGCAGCGCCAGGCGGGCACTGAGCGTCTCGCTCAGGGGGCCGCTGATGGCGCCCTCGGCCATGCGCTGCCGGTCGGTGCCGATCTCGGAGCGCACGTAGCCCTCGAAGTGCCGCGTGGGCTTGGCGGTGATGACGTTGATGGCGCCGGCCTCGCTGTAGTTGCCCAGCAGCGTGCCCTGCGGGCCCTTGAGCACCTCCACGCGCTCCAGGTCGAACGCCTGCGACGACATGTTGTTGACCAGCATCGGCTGGCCATCGACCGTCAGGCCCACCGAGGCGTCCTCGCCGCTGACCTTCTGCAGCGCGCCCACGCCGCGGATGCGCACGTTGGCATTCCACGAGTCGCCGCCGTTGGAGTTCATCTCCACGCCGGGGATCTGCCACAGCGCCTCTTCCACCGAGAACAGCCGGCGCTCCTCCATCTCCTGGCCGCCAATGACGTTGACGCTGAACGGCACCTCGCGCGGCGCCTCGTCAGCCAGGCGGGCGCGCACCACGACGGGTTCGAGTGTCTTCGGCTCGTCCGCGCCGGGCGTGCGCGCCTCCTCGGCAGGCTGGGCCGCCGCCGCCAGCGCCCCCCCAGGGCGGCGAACGCGGTGGGGCGCAAGGGCAGGAACGGACGGCGGCGCGAGGGCTTGGACATGGCTTTCCGATGGATACGAAAAAGAATGCGTCCAAGTGTTATTCAGCGACTTGCGGTGGCCGGCCCCCTTCGGGAAATAGAGTGCTCCAGGGCGGAAATCAGGGTCCACCCCATGGCGGAAGCGGTGCTTCAGAGCATGGCCGACGGCGGCGCGCCGTGCACCTCGCGGAACGCCTGGGCGAACTTGCCCGCGTGCGCGTAGCCGCACAGCGCGGCCACCTGCTGGATGCTGTGGCGCCGCTCGGCCAGCAGCTTGCGCGCGTGCTCCATGCGCAGCTGGCGCAGGTAGGCGGCGACGCCCATGCCGGTGCGCTCGCGAAACAGGCTCTTCAGGTAGCACTCGTTGATGCCCGCACGCCGCGCCAACTGCGCGATGGTGTGCGGCTGCTGCCATTCGGTGTGCAGAATGTCCAGCGCCTCGTCGAGTGCTGCCTGCCAGCGCCGCGATACCTGCCGCAGCGCCGGCAGGCGCGCGCCGGGGCCCGCGGCCATCAACTTGAGCAGCAGCTCCAGGCTGAGCGATTCCAGCTCCAGCCGCGCCAGCGTGGAGCCCCCGGTGCGCACCGCCAGCATCCTGCGCGCCAGGGTGCGCAGCATGGTGCCCGTGGCCTGCGAAGGCCGCAGGATGGCGTGGCTGTCGCGCCGGCCGAGCCAGGCCAGGTCGACCCCGTCCTCGTGCAGCGCGCGCGCCAGTTCGCGCGGGACGTCCACCGACACGCCGGTCATCAGCACGCCGCAGGGCGCGCGGTTGCGGAACACGCCGGGATTGCCATTGCGCAGAAAGATGCTGCCGGGCTCGCACACGGTGTCTTCCCGCCCGGCCAGGCGGAAGATCGACCGGCCGTCCGCGATCAGGCCCAGGTTGAGGGTGTCGGGGTACTCGGCATAGACGCTCTCCAGCGGCGCATCGAGCTGCCAGTGCATGCGCCCGGTCATGATGCCGCTGCCGAACTCGTGCATGTCCGTCCAGCCCCGGCCATAGACCGGCGCGATCTCGTAGCTGAGCTGGCGCGCCCCCGGGCGCTGCACCGCGCGGGCGGCATCGGCGCGGAAGCAGTCGGAGTGCTTTTCGTAGAAGCTGCTGTAGCGCTCGAAGGGCGGCTGGCGCTGGCCGCGTGGCTGTACATGCATGGACGGTTCCCCAGGACGAGACGAGAAGGCTGCCACGGCCTGCGGCCATGGCAGTGATGTCATCGTTGGGGCGAATCCGCGAGCGGCGCTGTTCGCAGCCTGTTGTGCTGGAGCGCTATTCTAAAGATCCACAGTTGCTATCATAAAAATAGCTTCAAGCGCTCCACACCATTGCGCGGTGGGGCATGTCTGTACCGGATGCGCTGGAGGCGCACCGGCCCGGGCCACGCCCCTGTTCGGTGTGACTGCCTCCGCATCATCCCAGCAGCGCGAGCGCCTGGCGCCGCGCATCGTCCCGGTCGTCGGCCAGCAGCTTGGGGAACGGCAGCAGCTTGCTCACGGTGACGAAGCGCCCGGTGAGCAGCGCGCGCAGCGCCGGATCGGTGGTCACGTAGACGTAGCCCGCGCACCACTCGCGCAGGTCGCCCTTGCGGCGCTTGAGCCAGACCATGGAGGCACGTTCATCCTCGTGCGGCTCGTCGTCGTGGTCGTGGCTGGCGGGCGTCCACACGATCACGAAGCGCTGGCACTGGTCCAGCACGGCGTCCAGCGAGCGCAGCGTGCGCGGCACGCGGTCGGCCTCGCCCAGTTCCGGGAAACGCGCGTAGGCGATGGGCCATTCGCCGATGTCGAACAGCGCGGCATCGGGCAGGGGCGGGGTGAATTCAGGGCTTGTGGTCATCAGGGTTCTCTCGTTGCAGGGAAGGCAGCCATGCCAGCAGCAGCGCCGTGACGGCCGCCAGGGCGGCGGCGCCCGCGGCGTAGAAGGTGGGCCAGTCGATCAGCGCGGCGAGCCGGCTCGCGCCCATGGTGGCGACGATGCCCGCCAGCCGCGCGCCGCAGAACAGCACGGCGTAGCTGGTGGCCGCTTGCGCGCCCACCGACCACAGCAGCGTGAGCGCGGCGCACACCACCATCAGGCCGCCCACCACCGCCGCCATGCCGATGGCGCCCGCGATGGCGGGCCCCTGTGCCTGCGCATGCACGCCCCACCACAGCAGGGCCAGGCATGCCAGCCCCAGTGCGGCGAAGGCGGCGAAGGCGCCCGCGTTGCCCAGACGGCGGATCAGCGGGCCGGACACGGCCGACGCGAGCAGCATGCCCACGGGCTGCGCGGTGCCGACCAGCCAGGCGATGCGCTCCAGCGGCACGCCCAGGTCGACCAGCATCACGCGGTTGAGCGCGGTCAAAGGAAAGATGGCGCCGGCGATGAGCACCAGCAGGCCCAGCCGCCGGCGCATGGCGCCCCGGCGCAGCGCCTCGTAGAGCAGCGCACCGCCATCGGCCGGGCGCCGGGCGCCGGGCGCGCGGTCCGCGCCCGCCAGGCCGAAGACCGGCACCAGCGCCAGCGCCAGCAGCAGGGCCACCAGCGCGAAGGTCGGCCCCCAGCCGATGCGCGCCAGCAGGCCGACGAACACGCCCCCGCCGATCAGCGCGCCCAGCGACAGCGCCGCCAGCTTGAGCGCGGCGGCCAGGGGCTTGGCCTGTTCGCCGGTCATCTCCACGGCCAGCGCGTCGAGGGCCAGGTCCATCGTCGCCACCGCCAGCGCCACCACCAGCCCCAGGGCGAACAGCAGCGGCAGCGCGGCGTGCTCCAGCAGCGCGACGGCCGCCAGCGCGGCCATGGCGACGGCCTGCGCGGCCACGATCCAGCCGATGCGCGGCGAGAGGAACGGCCAGCGCAGCCGGTCCACCAGCGGCGCCCAGAGGAAGGACAGGCCCACCGGCAGGTACAGCGCGAAGACCCAGGCCATCTGCTCCACGGGCATGCCGCGCGCGCGCAGGATGGGCGGCAGCCCGCCCTGCAGCAGCGCCACGACGACGCCGAAGCCCAGGTACAGCGCGCCGATGCCCGCGAACACGCGACACGGGCGCACGCCCGCGTCCAGGGTAGAGCTCACCATTGCACGTTCAGCGTGGCCAGGAAGGTGCGGCTCTGCCCGTAGTTGCAGAAGTCGGCCGCGTTGCAGGTGAAGTAGGTCTTGTCGAACAGGTTGCTCACGTTCAGGGCCAGCGTGGTGCCAGCGCCCAGCTCGTAGCGCAGCATCGCGTCGGCCACCGTGTAGGCGGGGATGCGCTGGGTGTTCGCGGCGTCGGCGTAGGCCGCGCCGACATGGCGCACGCCGCCGCCCAGCGTCACGCCTGCGGGCAGGCGGTAGTCGGCCCAGAGCGAGGCCGTGGTGCGCGCCACCGAGATGGGGCGCTTGTTCAGGTCCACGCCGTTGCTGCGGGTGATCTTCGGGTCGAGCACGGAGAAGCCCCCGACCAGGTTCAGCCCCCGGGCCAGGTTGAACTTGGCCTCGAACTCCAGGCCGCGCGAATTCACCTCGCCGGTCTGCACCATCGCGTTGGGCAGCGACGAATTCGGGTCGCGCGTCAGCACATTGCGCTGGGTCAGGTCGAACGCGGCCAGCGTGTAGAGCTGCCGGGTGCCCGGCGGCTGGTACTTGACGCCGACTTCGACCTGCCGGCCGGTGGTCGGCTTGAACGGGTCGCCGTAGGGGTTCACGTTCACCGGCGGGTCGAACGAGGTCGAATAGCTCGCATAGGGCGCCACGCCGCTCTCGAAGTGGTGCATCAGGCCCACGCGGCCGGTGTACCGCATGAAGTCCTGGCGGGTGTTGCGGCGCGTGAGCGCGTTGTCGACGCGGATGTCGGCGTGGTCGGCGCGCAGGCCGAGCAGCAGGCCCCAGGCGCCCCAGCGGATGTGGTCCTGCGCGTACAGGCCCGCGAGCCGCTGCGTCCTGTCCGGGCTGTTGTTGGCCGCCGGGCGCGGGATGGGCTGGGTGTAGTCGGGGTCGATGAGATCGAGCGACGGCGCCCCTGCCATGGCCTGGAGCTGCGTCCAGTGGTCGCGCTGCAGGTCCAGGCCGAACACCATGCGGTGCGCCAGGCTCCCGGTGGCGGCCTCGCCCTTGATGCGGGTGTCGAGGTTGATGGCGCGCATGCTCTCTTGCGACCAGGTGGCGTAGCGCGCCAGCGTCCGCTGGTCCGGCTGCAGCCGCAGCGTGCCCACCTGGCTTTGGTCCATCTCCATGCGCCAGTAGCGCAGGTTCTGCTGCAGGCGCCAGCCGCTGGCGAAGCGGTGGCTCAGCTCGTAGCCGGCGCTGGCCTGGGTGCGGTCGTACTGGTTGAAGCCGGGCGAGCCGTCGAAGAAATCGCGCCGGATGGGGCCGTAGGGGTTGGGCAGGATGGTGCCGCTGGAGGGCAGCACGCCGTAGAAGCCCCCGGTCGGGTCGTGCTGCCAGGAGGCCAGCAGGGTGAGCGCGGTGTCGGCATCGGGGCGCCAGGTGAGCGAGGGCGCGATGGCGATGCGCTCCTCCCGCGTCATCTGCACCGAGGTGTCGGCCTTGCGGCCCAGGGCGGTGAGGCGGTAGGTGAGCGAGCCGTCTTCATTGAGCGCGCCGCCGCTGTCGAAGCCCGCCTGCACGCGGCTGTGGCTGCCCACGGCGAGGTTCACCTCGCGCACGCGCTCCGCCGTGGGGCGTTTGCCCGCCAGGCTGACGATGCCGCCCAGCGGCGCCTGGCCGTAGACCACCGAGGCGGGCCCCTTGAGCACCTCCACGCGCTCCAGGAAGTAGGGGTCGATCTGCGGGATCAGGTACGAGGAGCCGCGCGGCAGGCGCAGGCCGTCCAGGTACTGGAAGGTGTCGAGCACCCAGCCGGTGCCGCGGAACGCCATCTGGTCGAAGCGCGAGATGTCGCCGCGGATGTCGGCCGACATGCCCGGCGTGTAGCGCAGCGCCTGCTGGATGCGCTGGGCGCCCTGCGCCTTGATCTGCTCGCGGCCGACGACGTGGATGGACACGGGCGTCTCCATCACGGCCATGTCCATCTTGCCCGCCGTGGTGCTGCGGCGCGCCACGTAGCCCGCCACGGGGCCGGGGGCGGCCTCGGCCTGCGCCGATGCGCTCACGGTCACCGTGGGCAGCGCGGCGGCTGCGCCCGGCGCGGCGGCGCGCTCCACCACCAGCGTGCGCCCCTGCACGCGGCCCTGCAGGCCGCTGCCGGCCAGCAGGGCGCGCAGGGCGTCGGCCACCTCGTGCGGGCCTTGCAGGGCCGGCGCCGAGCGGCCCTGGGCCAGTTCGGCGGCGAAGGCCAGTTGCAAACCCGCCTGGCTGGCCAGGGCGGCCAGCGCGGGCGCCAATGGCTGCGCGGGAATGTCGAAGCGGACGGTCTGCGCGCCGGCGGCATGGATCTGGAACGCCAGGCCCAGGGCCAGGGCAGCGCGGAGGGGCGTGAAACGGTGCATGCGGATGCGTCCTTGTGCGGAAGAAAGAAAAGGCTTTCTTCTGTAGGACGAACCGGGCGGCGGAACCCCCAAACTTTTTTAACGTCCTGCGAGCAGCACACCGCCATTAGGCTCGCGCACGAGGCGCACGGGCAGCGCCGCAGGCAGGGCCTGGAGCCAGTCGTGGGCCTGGGCGATCTCCACCGTGCCGCTCACGCGCAGCGAGGCGGCGCGGGCGTCGGTGCGCAGGTCCATGCGGCTGTAGCGCGACAGGCGCTGCACCGCATCGGCCAGCGGCGTGGCGTCGAAGTGCAGGCGGCCTTCGCGCCACGGGGCCGCCGGGCCGCCCGCTGCGCGGGCCGGGGCGGCGCCGGGGGGCACGGCCAGCCCCTGGCCTGCGGTGAGGGCGGCCGCCAGCACCTGGCCGCCGCGCTCGACGCGCACCCGGCCCGACTCCACCTGCACCAGCACGCCGCCCGCCGGGTCCAGCTCCACGCCGAAGCGCGTGCCCAGCACGGTGACGCTGACGCCGCCCGCATCGACGACGAAGGGGCGCGCGGCCTCCGCACGCACCTCGAAGAAGGCGGCGCCCTGCAGCAGGCGCACGGCGCGGCGGCGGGCGTCGAAGGTCACCTCGGCGCGGCTGTCCGCGTCGAGGGCGAGGAGCGAGCCATCCGGCAAGGCCCGGTTCAGGCGCTGGCCGCGCGGCGTGGCGAAGGCGGTCTGCCATTGCAGCGCCTGCGCCTGCCAGTGGCGCCAGCCCTGCCACCCCAGCACGCCGACCGCGCCCAGGCCCAGCAGCGAGGCCAGGCTCTTGCGCCGCCCCTTGGCGACGGCGGCCGGCAGGGCCTTGTCGCCGCGCCAGCGATGCAGCGCGGCCTCGACCCGCTCGCCCGCCACGGCCAGGTCGCGCTCCACGGTTCGCAGCGACACGCCCAGCCGCGCGGCGATGCCGGCCTGGCATTCGCCATGGATGCGGTGGGCCTCGAACACCGCGCGCACCCGCGCAGGCAGGGCCGCCAGCGCGGCATCGAGCGCCGCCAGCGCCTGGCGGTACATCACCCCATCGGCCACGTCGGGCGCATGGGTGGCGCCCGCCCCGGTGTCGGCCGTCTGCGCCAGGTGGCTTTGCAGCCACTGCGTGCGCCGGTGCTGGTCCAGGTGCAGGTTGGCCGCCACGGTGCAGAAATAGCTGCGCGCATCGCCGATGGGCTCGGCACCCGCCGCCGGGCGCTCGGCCAGGCGCATCCAGGTGTCGTGCGCCACTTCGCGCGCCTGCTCGTCGCAGCCGAGGCGGCGGCGCAGGAAACGAACGAGGGATTCGTAGTGCAGCGGGAATTCATGCAGGAGGTGCGGCGCGGACATAGCCGCGAAGGATAGCGGACAACATGAGAATGAATCGCATTATCTTCATCACCCGCGACCCCTGCAGCCTTGCGCGAAGCGTTCATTTCGCTATCGAAAAAAGAGCTGCCAGCGCTTGATGGAAAAGCGCTGGAGGCCAAAAACCCTCTTAATCCGCCGCACCCTGCGGCGGCAGAGAAAGCACCCACTCCGCCATCTGCAGCGCCTGCTGCTGCGTGAGCTGCGGGTGGCGGGGCATGACCGCTCGACCCCATTCGCCCGCGCCGCCCTCACGGATCTTGCGCGCGATGTATTCGGGCGCATCTGCGCGCCCCCGGTAGCGGTCGGCAAGCTGCTGGAACGCCGGGCCTACGTACTGGCGCGCGAAGCCGTGGCAGCGCATGCAGCCGCTGCCTTCCACGAGCGCCTTGCCGGCCGCGAGGGCCGGGCTGGCCTGCGCCACGGCGGCGGGTGCGGAGCGCATGACGCGCCAGCCGATATTGAGCACGCCGAGCACGGCCAGCACCATGAATACCACGATGGCCCAGGCCAGCCAGCGGGGTTTGGGGGGCAGTGTGGGCTCGTCGTCCGGCATGAGGGCAAAGCGCGGATTATCCGGCTTGCCCATTGCGTCGAAACGCGCTCAATCCGTCATCGCGATCGCCTCGACCTCCAGCAGCAGGTCGGGCCGGGCCAGCGACGCCACGCCGACCATGGTGCTGGCGCAGGGGTGTTCCGCCGGCAGGAAGGGCTGGCGCGCGCGCCGCACGACCGCGGCTTTCTCCGGATCCAGGTCGCGCACGAAGAGGGTGGTCTTGACCAGGTCGTCCATGGTGGCGCCGCGGCTGGCCAGCGCGGCCTGGATGTTGGCGTACACCTGCCGTGTCTGCGCGTGCAGGTCGCCCGCGCCCACGACACTGCCGCTGGCGTCGTAGGCCACCTGCCCCGAGACGATCAGCGTGCGGCGCGCGCGCGTTTCGGCCACATGGCTGAAGCCGTTGGGGGTGGCGAGGCCCGGCGGGTTGTGGAACGTGTTCATGTGCATGGCTCCTTACTTGTTCTCGCGCAGGCCCAGGCGCTCCACCAGGGCGCGCTCGGCGGCGAAGCTCTCGCGCGCGAAGCGGGTGTAGTCGGCGCTGCTCATGTAGATCAGCGGCTGGTCGTAGCGGGCCAGCACGGCGAGGTGCTCGGGGTCCTGCATCGCCTTGTGGAAGGCGTCGTGCAGCGTGGCGGCGGTGCGCGGATCCATGCCGGCCGGGGCGCCGATGCCGTAGGGCGCGCTGGAGACGAGGCCGTAGCCCAGCTCCTTGAGCGTGGGCACCTGCGGCCAGCGTGCGGTGCGCTCTGCGCCCCAGGTGGCCAGCAGGCGCAGCTGGCCGCTGTCGACATAGGGGGCCCAGCCCGTGGCCTCGGAGGCCGACATCACGTGCCCGCCCAGCAGCGCCTGCAGGTTGTCCGCCGTGCCCTTGAAAGGCACATGGCGCAATCGCACCCCGGCCGCCGAGGCGAGCTGCTCGGTATTCAGGTGCGGCGTGCCGCCCACGCCGGCCGTGCCGTAGGTGATCTCGTCGGGACGCTTGCGGGCGTCGTCGAGGTACTCCTTGAGCGTCTTCCAGGGCGCGTCGGCGCGCACCACGAGCCCGTAGGTGTAGCCGGAGACGCCGATCAGGTAGGTGACGTCGCGCAGCGGGTCCCAGCCCACCTTCTGCATGTGCGGCACGCGGAACACGCCCATGGGGATCTGGGCGAGCGTGTAGCCGTCGGGCCTGGCCTGGGCCAGCGCCACGACGCCCAGCGTGCCGGCCGCGCCGGGCCGGTTCTCGACCACGATGGGCTGGCCGAGGTGCCGCGCCGCGATGCTGGCCAGCACCCGCAGGGACACGTCGGTGGAACCGCCGGCGGGCCAGGGCACGATCAGGCGCACGGGCCGGTCGGGAAAGGTCTGTGCAAACGACAGGCAGGCGGACAGGCCCAGGGCCAGTCCCGCCATCCAGCGGAAGAATCGGGGCATTTCGGACTCCGGCAAGGTGGGTGGAGAGCCGGATGCTAGGCAGCGCCCCGCGGGCCGTCTGTTAGCCAGTTGACACAGCCGCGCGCAGCCGCGCCACGTCGGGCACGGCGATGCGCAGCCGGGACGGCACGAGCAGGCCGCGCTGCGCCAGGTCACCCATGGCCTGGGCGACCCACGGCCGGCTCGCGCCGGTCATTCCCGCAAGCGTTTCCTGGCTGATGCCTTCGATGACGGCGGCGGCCGCGCCCCCGTGGCGCGCCTCGGGCAGCTCGGCCAACATGACCAGCGCGTCCACGAGGCGCTGCGGCGCGGAGGCGCTGGCCAGGCGCAGCGCGCGCTGGATGCTGGAAGCCGCCATGCGCGCCAGCAGCCGCATGAGGCCCCAGCCCAGGTCGGGGTGATCGAGCACCAGCCGGTGCAGCCGCTCCTCCTGCAAGACCAGCAGCTCGGCGGCATCGAGGGTCTGCGCGGACAGCACCTTGCCGCCCTGCTCCATCGCGCCCAGCAGCCCCATCACGCTGCCGCGCGACCAGACGCCCGTCGTGATCTCCTGCCCGTCGGCCGCGATGGCGAAGGTGCGCACCCGGCCGGCACGCACGAGGAAGATGCGGTCATCGGACTGGCCCGCGTCGAACAGCCGCGTGCCCGCGGGCATGCGCGCGACGCGCCCGCAGCGCTCCAGCGCCGCATGGTGCTGCGCCGCGAGGGCGAGGCCGTCGTCGAAGGCCATGGCCAGGCCGGTGCCCGGGCGGTGTCAGTGGCGGAAGTGCCGCACGCCCGTGAAGACCATGGCCACGCCGCGCTCGTTGGCCGCGTCGATGACCTCCTGGTCGCGCATCGAGCCGCCGGGCTGGGCCACGCAGGTCGCGCCCGCGTCCACCACCACGTCCAGCCCATCGCGGAACGGGAAGAAGGCGTCGCTGGCGACCACGGTGTTCTTCAGGCTCAGGCCTGCGGCCTCGGCCTTGATGCTGGCGATGCGGGCGGAGTCCAGGCGGCTCATCTGGCCCGCGCCCACGCCCATGGTCATGCCGCCCTTGACGAACACGATGGCGTTGCTCTTGACGTACTTGGCCACCTTCCAGGCGAACAGCAGGTCCTGCATCTCTTCCTGCGTGGGCTGCTTGGCGGTGACCACCTTCACGTCGGGCAGCTGCAGCTCGTGGTTGTCGGCGGTCTGCAGCAGCAGGCCGGAGCCCACGCGCTTGGCGTCCATCAGGTTGCGGCCCTGCTTCCAGGCGGTGTCGCCGCCGGCCGGCAGCGCGATCTTCATCAGGCGCACGTTGGCCTTGGCCTTGAAGACCTCCAGCGCCTCGGGCGTGAAATCGGGCGCCATCAGCACCTCGACGAACTGCTTCGCGATCTGCTGGGCGGCCGGGCCGTCCACCGGGCGGTTGAGCGCGATGATGCCGCCGAAGGCGCTGGTGGGATCGGTCTGGAAGGCCTTGCCGTAGGCCTCCAGCGCGTTGGTGCCCACGGCCACGCCGCAGGGGTTGGCGTGCTTGACGATCACGCAGGCGGGCAGCTTGAAGCTCTTGACGCACTCCCAGGCGGCGTCGGCATCGGCGATATTGTTGTAGCTCAGCTCCTTGCCCTGCAGCTGCACGCCGGTGACGATGGAGCCGGGCGCGGGGTAGAGGTCGCGGTACAGCGCGGCCTGCTGGTGGCTGTTCTCGCCGTAGCGCAGATCCTGGATCTTGGTGAAGATGCCGTTGCTCTGGCCGGGGAACAGGGCGCGCTCGGGCACGTAGGCCTCGGAGAGCTTCTCGTCCTCGAACTGCACCGACGATAGGTAGTCGCTGATGGCGCCGTCGTACTGCGCGATGCGGTTGAACGCGGCCACCGACAGCGTGAAGCGCAGCTTGTCGCTCAACTTGCCCGCGCCCTTCAGCTCGGCCAGCACGGCCTCGTACTGGTCGGCGGAGGTGATGACGCCCACGTCTTTCCAGTTCTTGGCGGCGCTGCGCACCATGGCCGGGCCGCCGATGTCGATGTTCTCGATCGCGTCGGCCAGCGTGCAGCCGGCCTTGGCGACCGTGGCCTCGAACGGGTAGAGGTTGACCACCAGCAGGTCGATGGTGTCGATGCCGTGCTCCTTCAGGGCCGCCATATGCGCGGGCACGTCGCGGCGCGCCAGCAGGCCGCCGTGCACCTTGGGGTGCAGCGTCTTCACGCGGCCGTCGAGCATCTCGGGGAACTGCGTGACCTCGGCCACCTCGGTGACGGGCAGGCCGTTGTCCGCAAGCAGCTTGGCGGTGCCGCCGGTGGAGAGCAGGCGGATGCCGAGCGCATGCAGCGCCTGGGCGAATTCGACGATGCCGGTCTTGTCGGAGACGGAGAGAAGTGCGTTCATGGGGGCCTCGGGCTTCAAGATAAAAATCCGGCTCCAGCGCCCTTCAGCCAAGCGCTGGAAGCTATGGTTATAGGAGCTTATGCAGCGCGAGCTTCTTGCGCAGCGTGTTGCGGTTCATTCCCAGCCATTCGGCAGCGCGGGACTGGTTGTTGTCGGCGTGGCTCATCACCACTTCCAGCAGGGGCTTCTCCACCAGGCGCACGACCATGTCGTACACGCCGTCGGGCGCCTCGCCGTCCAGATCGCGGAAGTAGCTCTGCAGGCTCTCGCGCACGCATTGCTCAATGCTGATGTTCTGGCTCATGTTCTGTTTCCACCCCTGCGCGCGCAGGCGGCAGCCGGTCCATGCGCGCGCCGAGCGCGTCGAAGTAATCGGCCACGGCCTGCCACTGCGTCGCGCAGTCCTCTATGGTGTTGATGTGTTGTCTGAAATCCTCGCCGCCCGGCAGCGCACGCACGTACCAGGCGATGTGCTTGCGCGCGCTGCGCACGCCGCTGGCCTCGCCGTAGAGGCCGTAATGGTCCTGCAGGTGCTCCAGCAGCAGGCGACGCACCTCGGCCACCAGCGGCGGCGCGAGGTGCTCGCCGGTGGCGAGGAAGTGGCCGATCTCGCGGAAGATCCACGGCCGGCCCTGCGCGGCGCGGCCGACCATGACCGCGTCGGCCCCCGTCGCCGCCAGCACGCTCTGCGCCTTCTCGGGGCTGGTGATGTCGCCGTTGGCGACCACCGGCACGCGCACGGCGGCCTTCACGGCGGCGATGGTGTCGTACTCGGCCTCGCCCTTGTACCCCTGCTCGCGCGTGCGCCCGTGCACGGTGAGCATCTGGATGCCCACGGCCTCAAACTGCCGCGCGAGCTGCACGGCGTTGCGGTGCTGCGCGCACCAGCCTGTGCGCATCTTCAGCGTGACGGGCACGCCGCGTGGTGCACAGGCATCGACCACGGCCTGCGCGATCTCCACCGCCAGCGCCTCGTTCTGCATGAGGGCGGAGCCCGCCCACTTGTTGCAGACCTTCTTGGCCGGGCAGCCCATGTTGATGTCGATGATCTGCGCGCCCCGGTCCACGTTGTAGAGCGCGGCCTCGGCCATCATGGCCGCGTCGGTGCCGGCGATCTGCACGGCGATCGGGCCCGGCTCGCCCTCGTGGTTGGCACGGCGGCTGGTCTTGAGGCTGGCCCACAGGTCCTTGCGCGAGGTGACCATCTCGCTGACCGCGTAGCCCGCGCCGAGGCGCTTGCAGAGCTGGCGGAAAGGCCGGTCCGTCACGCCCGCCATGGGGGCGACGAACAGGCGGTTCGCCAGGGAATAGGGGCCGATCTGCAGGGCGGGCATGGAGGGAGGACGCGCGAGGGAGGCGGGATTGTACCTGCTCAAAATTTCAGCAACCAAAATGCCTGCGGAGGCCGCTACGGGGCGGCGCGCCGCCCCTGCGCCATGTGGCGCAGGTAGGCGATGAGGTCGTCCAGCGCCCGCTCGTCGAGCTGCTGCGGGCCGAAGGCCGGCATGGCCCGGCCGGGCCAGTGGCGCACGCTCGCCGGGTCGCGGATCAGGCGGCGCAGCGCCGCCGGCTGGAAGTAGTCCACCGGGCTCATGGGCTGGTTCAGGTCGGGGCCGATGGTGGCCGCGCCGCCGCCGTTCAGGGTGTGGCAGGCCAGGCACTGGGCCACGAACACGGACAGCCCGCGCCGCGCGGGGTCGTCCGCCGGCAGCCGCGCGGCCACGTCGATCTGCGGCCAGCGGCGCTGCGGCGGCTCGCGCACCGCCATGCGGGCGACGGCGTAGGGCCACTGCTCGTCCGACACCCCCGTGGCCACGGGCCACACGATGTAGAACGGCCCCGGCCCGGCGGCCTTGCCCGGTAGCGCGGGCCAGGGGGCGCCCGGCGGCTCGACGGCCAGCCAGGGCTGCCCCGCGCCCGTGCGCAGCGCCAGCGCGCCGGGCAGCTGCGCCACGAAGCCGTCGGTGGCCACCACCTCCAGCGTGTCGGCCGGCGTGAGGCCCAGGCCCTGCAGCACCACGGCCAGCGGCACGGCGCGCCAGCGCATGGGGCGGTGGTAGGCCGCGTCGCGCGGCACGTCGATCTCGCGCGCCTGCGCGTGTCCGGCCAGCGCCGCACCGTCGTACTGCCGGCGGCCGCCCGGCCCTTCGACCTCCAGCGTGGCGGCCTGGGCGCCGGCCAGCGCCCACACGCACGCCAGGGCGGCCAGGACGCGCCAGCGGCTGGGCGAACGCATGCATGAAACTCCCGGCATGGCTCCCTCCTGTACGAAAACGCCCACGATACAAGACCCCTCGCGGACTGCACAAGGGCGCACGGGCGCCCCTTAGGGCGTGTCATCCCATGATTTCCCCACGCGCTGGCCCCGCAATGGGGATGGATGCGCGAAGCGCGGCGCAGCCAATAGCCGTAGCTATTGGCAAGCCGTGCGACAAAGCAGACGCCCCATTGCGCAGCCAGCCCGAAGGGAGGGGCATGCGGGCGGCGCATTGCGTCGTTGCGGCTCGCTTGCGTAGCAGAGCTACGCGGCACTCACCGCGCCTAGCACTGCACCGCCCGCATGCCCCTCGCGTGGGGAAATCATGGGATGACACGCCCTAAACTCCGCCTCCATGGAAATCTGGATGCACCAGTTGCTGCAATGGCTGGCCCTGCCGCAGTTCGGCCTCTCCACGGTCTTCGTGGTCTCGCTCGTCTCGGCCACGCTGCTGCCGCTCGGCTCGGAGCCTGCCGTGTTCGGGCTGGTCAAGCTCAACCCGGAGCTGTTCTGGCCGGCCGTGCTCGTGGCCACGGCCGGCAACACGCTGGGCGGCGCCATCAGCTGGTGGATGGGCCTGGGCGCGCACAAGGCCTGGCATGCCGCCCGCGCGCGCCGCGCGGACGGCATGCCGCTAGAGGACGCCCGGGCGCCGCGCGAGCTCTCGCGCACCGAGCGGCGCGCGCGCGTGTGGCTGCGCCGCTGGGGCGCCAAGACCTGCCTGCTGAGCTGGCTGCCTGTGGTGGGCGACCCGCTGTGCGCCGTGGCCGGCTGGCTGCGCCTGCCGTTCTGGCCCTGCGTGATGTACATGGCCATCGGCAAGCTGCTGCGCTACACGACCATGACGGCGGGGCTGCTGCACCTCGTGCCCGGCCTGTGGACGCCGTGACCCGCATGCTCTCATTACTGTAGCTATCTGCGCTTTGTGGGCGGGCACTGTACCCAGTTTTTACGCCCAGAACCCGCACTGCTACACTCGTTCGCCCTCTTCTTCCTGACCCTCTCGAGAGACCGCCCGACATGAAATCCTTCGCCCTGCGCAGCCTCGCTGCCCTGCTGTCGTTCGGCCTGGTGGCCGGCGCCAGCGCCCAAGGCACCGACTGGCCCGCCAAGCAGCCCCTCACGCTGATCGTGCCGTTCGGCCCCGGCTCCAGCCCCGACACCATGGCCCGCGCCGTGGCCGAGGAGGCCGGCAAGACCCTGCAGCAGACCATCGTGGTGCAGAACAAGCCCGGCGCCAGCGGCAACCTGGGCACCGACGCCATCGCCAAGGCCAAGCCCGACGGCTACACCTTCGGCGTCTCCATCACCGGCCCGCTGGTGAACAACACGGTCATCTACAAGAACCTGCCCTACCAACCCGCCACCGACCTGACGCCGCTCACGCTGGCCGTGCACCAGTACAACGTGCTCGTGGTGCCCGCCAATTCGCCCATCAAGTCGCTGCCCGACCTGGTGGCCGAGATGAAGAAACCCGGCGCCAAGCTGAACTTCCCCAGCACCGGCGCGGGCACCGTGTCGCACCTGGCGGTGGAGCTGCTGCTGGATCGCGTGGGCGGCAAGGCGCTGCACGTGCCCTACAAGTCCTCGCCCGACGCCGTCACCTCGCTGCTGAGCGGCGACACCACCTTCGCCGCCCTGCCCCCCGTGGCAGCCATGCCCATGGTGCAGGACGGCCGCCTGCGCGCCATCGCCGCCGTGTCCGCCAAGCGCTTGTCCTTCCTGCCGGACACCCCCACCATGGCCGAGCTGGGCTACCCCGGCGTGGAGGGCTCGGGCTGGATCGGCTTCGTGGCGCCCGCCGGTATTCCGGCCGACGTGAAGACCCGCCTCAACGCGGCCCTGACCCAGGCCCTCGCATCCCCGGCCGTGGGCCAGCGCCTCAAGACCATGCACATGGAACCAGCCCCGACCTCGCCCGAGGCCTTCGGCCAGTACATGGCCGAAGAGCTGCAGCGCTGGTCGCCGCTGATCAAGCGGCTGAACCTGGCGGAAAACTGATCTGCCGCGTCAGCAAAAAGGCCTGCCAGCGCAACACGCTGGCAGGCCTTTTTTGCGGGCGCCGCGCCGTCGTCAGGCGATGGCGCGCATGAAGGTTTCCATCTTCATCGCCGTCTCGCGGATCTCGCTGTCCGGATCGGAGCCAGCCACCGTGCCCGCGCCCGCGTAGAGGCGCAGGCGGCGGTCGCCGTCGTACTTGGCGCAGCGCAGCGTCAGCGCCCATTCGCCGTCGCCGCCCTCGCGCTGCCAGCCCACCAGGCCGGCGAAGTATTCGCGGTCGAACGGCTCCAGCGCCTGGATGTGCGCGAACGCCTGCGCCGTGGGAAAGCCGCAGATGGCCGGCGTGGGGTGCAGCGCGCAGGCCAGCTCCAGCGCCGATATGGCGGGATTCTTGAGGCGCCCGGTAATGAATGTGGACAGGTGCCAGAGCGCATCGGTGCCGATCACCGACGGGCCTTCGGGCACGTCCAGGTCGTCGCAGTGATCGCGCAGGATGCGCACGATGTCGCTCACCACGTAGCCGTGCTCGCGCAGATCCTTCTCGGAGACGGCCAGGCCCTCGCGGCGCGCCTGGTCCTCGGCCGGGTCGGCCACGCGCGGGATGGAGCCGGCCAGCGGGTTGATGAACACGCGGTCGCCCTCGCGGCGCACAAGCAGCTCGGGGCTGGCGCCCAGCATGACGGCGGCGGGCTTGTCAGCGGCCGCATCGCCTTCCCAGGCAGGCACGGCGAAGGTGTAGCCGTGCGCGTTGCGGCGCAGCAGGTCGCGCAGCACGTCGGCGTAGGCGATGGGCGCGTCCAGCTCCACGTCCATGGCGCGCGACAGCACGATCTTGCGCACATCGCCCTGCTCATACAAATCGAGCGCCTTGCGCACCATGTCGCCATAGACCTCCGGCGCGGGCACGGGCTGGCGCTGAAGCACGGCCGGCCGGCGCCCCGCCGGCGCGGCCATGCCGCGCGGCGGCACGGGTGCGGCCTGCAACTGCGGCGCGATGGTGAAGCTGGCCTTGCGCGCGGTGTCGAACGGCACCAGGCCGAACAGCACGGGCTGGGCGATGCCCGCCTCGCGTGCGCGGGCGAACAGCCGGCGGATGCCGTCGGCACTCACCGGCTCGTGGGCCCGCACGGCGCCCTGCACACCGTGCGAGCGCTGCTGCAGCGTGGGCGAGGCGAAGAACACCTCGCCGTGCGCCAGGCCGTCCACCATCCAGCCGCCGGCCGGTTGTTCCTGCGCCGTCATACGTTGAACAGGAATTGCCGCTGTAAGGGCATGATTTGATTGGCTTTCGTCTCTGCTCGACTCGCTTGGTGCCCCCTGCCATGCCCCCAAATCCATCGGATGCGGGTGAACAGTGGCGAACATGGGGGCTCCCTGCTCCGGGTCAGTCTAGCTGAAGTTGACCTCCTTGATCTCTGTTCGATCTTGGCGGTCAGTTGTTAAGCAAGGCCACATTCCACTTCGAGCGGAATTGGTCTGCCGCTACCGTTGCAGCCCCTTCCAGCCAGAAGACCTGTACAGCGCCCTCCTGGCTGCGGAGATAGCAAGCGGGCAAGGTCTTGATCTGGCGCACATTGCCTTTGTCCAATGCGAAGACCTCCGATTCTGCGTACTTCGCAGCACTGAAATCAATGCCATGCCTTCGCCCAAGCTCGGTAGCCAGTTGGCGATTCTGACCAGCGCAAGCGACATCCGGAGCCACGGTCAAGAGAGTCCAAAGCTTCTTGCCGTCTTCAGTGCGAAGCTGCGCGGTTTGATCTTTGTTCGTGACAGGCTCCAGGCTGTGGCCCCTCTCCTTGAAGGGGTCAATCTGGCTTCCGGAATAGGCGATTTGGGGCGTGTGAACTCTCCCGTCTTCCGGGGGCTTGAACATGTTGAGCACCTTCTGACGATTCGCCTCCCCAACGGATACTTTCTCAGCAGGCATCTCCTTCGATTCCTTCTCAAGGATGCTTCGCTCCAGCCTGTCCGCAATGCTGATCTTGGTGAAGTAGGAGAGGTCTAGCCGGGTTCGCTGCGCGTTGTCCCCTTCGATGGTGAACACCACTTCTTCCGATGAGGTCAAGATGGCGTAGCAGCCTTGGTGCGTCTTCCCGGCGTCATCCTTGAAAGACAGCGCCTTGATGATGTCTGGATTGAGTGCAGACTCGTCCGCGATGTCTTTTTTGATCGCGGCACGTTCGCAAGGCCCATCCAGCAGGGTCATGACGTTGCCTGCATCTGCATACTGATAAAGGGCCTTGGGCTCTTGCGGGCTGGCCGTGGCCTGAACGGGAACCGCTTGTACTTCGGCCTTGGAGGACTCTGGCGCATCTGTCAATTTGTGATAGGCGAGCACCCCCACATTGGAGATGACGAAGCCCCCCAGGATGATTCCAACCATCCAGTTTCCTATTTTCTTGACTTTGGCTTTTTCTTCAGGGGTCATGAGAGGTTGTGTAATTGGTGTTGAAGGATGTGACGTTTGTGCGCATGCATGGTGTCAAAAATGCCATGCACTGTCCAACCTGAATCGGGTTATCCCAAAACAGGTTTGGACACATCTACGGTCGAGCGCTACCCAAAAATGACTGCGTCGATCTTGCTGAAATCAAGGTATCGAGAGTGCAAGGCCTGTGCCGTCTCTTCGTCCCCGATGGCCTTGTATGCTGCTAGGCAAGCCTCCAAGGTCACGGCCTGGAAGCCGGAGACAGCAGGATCAGGACTGACGAGTTCTCGTTGATAAAGCTTGGCTGCACTCTCGCAGTGGTAGTTTTGCTTGGGGTAGATCAGGACGAACCGGCCCAACTCATAAAGCCCATTGCCCACCATGGCGCGACTGAGCATGTGCTCCCGCCATAGCTGCTGAAGCGGATTGCTCCGGAGTGGCTGGGATTCGGGCTCACGATAAATGCCAACGGCTCGGGACAGTTCGTCATAGCGTGGGCGCAGTGTTGCCAGGGGCTCGGCCATGGCCTCGGAATACTTCACTTCGATGGCAACAAAGCCTTGCTTGCCCTCGGGGGTGCGGCAGGTCACGAACACGTCAAAGGCTGTGTTATCCGCAGTGAAGGATGCATCCCCTCGCCCTGGCGAATGCTCGAAGTAGATGCCCTCCACCTCTGCAACGTAGTCGGGGAAAAGGTGCCGAAAGAACTTGTTACCCTTGTCAAGATTGAGCTTCAGATCACCGAACAGGTTGAAGCAGAGCGGCTGACTGGACAGCATGTTGGTCCATAGGCGCTCCTGCTCGATGACTGCGCCAATCTCTCGATAAACGGACTCACGGAAAGCCAGCTTGGCGATGGCCGGGGAGAGGAAGTTTGCCCCCAGCTTGGCATGGCCCGCTTCAATGCGGCTACCCAGCTTGCGAGGCTCTCCATTGGCTGGGGCGTGGGTGCCCATGGGGATGCCTCGCTCTGCCCGCCATAAGGCCTGCAAGAGTCTCGCTGCTGCTTTGAATCGGGTGTCTCCAGGCTCATGCACCATGTGTGCCTGGAGGATGTCTGGGGGAACTAGCGGAAGTCGGTCTTGATACATGAAATGCCCTTGGAAGGAGGAACGCTTGGTTCCTCAGATTCCAAGGAGGATCGACTTTGTTTAGCTGACATCAGCCATAAGGCGACGCCACCTAAGCACATTTAGGCATAACGTGTACTTTTCAAGTTCTGAAAGCCATATTGGCCTCCATTAACTTTTGAAGGAACACGTATGCGTAAGCACCATGACAACGAAACATTCCGAGCCAGAAGCCTTCTGGAAAGAGGCGATGGCGGATACAGACCAGGAGACCGCTATCCTAACCTATCCAAAGGCTCATTCTACGATGAAGTCTTCGCTGCAACTTTTGGGAGAAGCAAGAAGGAGCACGATGATGCTTTGGAGTATCAAGCGCGACAATTCGCCCGAGACTCTAGCAAATACTCCCTCACCTCAAAGAAGCTGAGGAGCGATAAAGTGCAAGCCCACAAAGAAGATGTAAGGCGCCTCTCAGGAGAACTGGAGTTCTCCATGGACAATAAATTCATACTACCCAGAGAGATCAGCGCAGAAGAGCTCATAGATGCTTACAGCGCCGTCGCCTTTATAAATGCAAAAGGGATCGCATTAAACACCCATATCACAATAAGCAGCGAGTTACTTGGAATAACCCCAAAGAATTCAAAAAAAGGGCTCTCACATCTTCATGACCAAATTCTCCACCATCTTAGGAATTGGTACAAACAAAGAGGCGTGAAATTCTTTTGGTTCTACGTCAATGAATATTCTGCAAAATCTGGATTTCACACCCATTTACTTACCCACATTCCGCCAGAACACTCAGAGGAGCTTACGACATATCTCGCCAAAAGAGCAAAAAAGATCAATTCCCTACCCCATTTCAATGAGCGCTCCGTTCAAGTAGATATAGATGACGGCATGGACCTTTTTAAGCAATGGTCATTGTTCCAGTACATCTGCAAAGGAATCAACCGAAATCATTGGATAGAAGACGCACATAGCGGCGAGAGAGTCTACTTGGAAGAACTGATCTGGGCTCACTATGAAAATCCGGGCAACTTCCATCACATAAAAAAGATGGCGTATTCTCAGAACGTCAACAAGGCTGCCCGGCAGCAGTCCAACTTCACATCGCTCTTGGAGCAAGGCATCACTGACAAGAACTGGCTCTACTCTCAGGGCAAGCCCACGCGAAGCTTGGCACTAGAGCAGAACGCAAGCCATGAATCTCATAATGTGAAAAATCCCCCTCTTGGCCCTAGCATCTTTGACTCAATCTTCGACACCCAGCCCCGAAAAACCGAAGATTTCAAACCAGACTGGAAAATAAATCCATTTGAAATCAACAAGTTGAAGAAGACCCCGCCGAAAAAATCACCCTAGGAGAGCGCTGCCGTAGCGTCCCTATGTAGAACGCCTGACAGGGTAACGGCCTTGGAGCTCTCGCAAGACGAGTTCCAAGCCTTGCAGACCCAGATAGGGGCGCTTGCCGGTTTCGTTGTCTACGGTGATAGTGCCAGTAGAAGGCCAGTAGTTGATGGGGCCGATCTTCAGTTGTGAAGGTGGGAGGTGTCTATAGTAAACACCTTTGGTATCCAACCAATCTGTTGCCTGGATCATTGATTCACGAGCCATCTCAGCTCTATTCAGAGCTAGCTTCATAGACATAGAAATTTCCTTTACATCACTATTGCCATCACTCACGCTCTCTCAGAGAGCATCCAATCCAACACCAAAGACAGATAGATAGAGGGAGAGGAATGCAGAGGGGAAAGCGGGGGGGGGGCTTTTTATGTAGCGTTTGACAAGGAAAACTTCTATCTTTTTGTAAAAATTTTTCTGAAAAACAAAAAAGCCGATCTAACGATCGGCTTTTCTATTCGGGTGCTGGCTTCAATGCTTCGTAGGTAGCTGTTCCATCCACTTTTGAGCTTCAGCCCTGGGGATCAAGGTTCGACTACCAAACTTCTTTGCCACGAGTCTACCTGCGTTCATCTCTGCATAAAGCTTGGTGCGACCAATGCTGGCCCACTTACAAAATTCATTGACAGTGAGCAACCCTCCAGCCTCGGCAAAATAATCAACAACTTTCATCATACAGCCTCACAGTGGTTTTGATGCTGTATATAAGTTCGTGGACTAAAGCCGTCTATCTCCGACTTCTTATTGTCGTGTAATCCAGCCTTTTTCAGACTTAACCATATCGAAGACCGTTTGAATCACGAATCCATCCCCTGCCTTGATGTCTTTTCCATTAACCTTCGTGAACTCTGGTGTCGCACTAAAGGACCAGAAATACTTGGAAACTGGCTCCGGGCAGTTGACCTTCCAAAACTCTTCTGTCCTGATCATGGCTTGACGACGCGGCTCCATGGCAGCGCGATATTCCTGAAGAGAATCATTGTTATGAAAGTTGTAATTTCCTGGGTCGACCTCTGGCAAATCTTGGCCCCAAATATCCTCTTTGGCAATATTTTTAACAAATTCCAATTTGTACTCAATTGCCATTTGATAGACCCGCCCTTGGTCTATTCCATTTGTTTTCTTGATGCTGACAGGTCGAAGCATCTTGCACGAAGACCATCCATCTATGAGCCCTGCCTCGACATCTTTGGCTTCTGGCACAGACGGTCCCAAACAACCGGACAACAAGGCCACAGCGGACAACACCAATCCGCCCAATACGGAATACTTCACTCACAACCTCCCGGATGAAAAATCTTGTCAAAGTTCTCGAATAAAGGCTCACAGGCCAGCTCTGTGCACAACTGAGCGGGATCAACCCCCAAGACCTTCGCTACGGCAATCAACTCTACGATGTCCAGGCGGCGTTCCCCGCGCTCATACTTCGAGACAAAGCTTTGCGGCTTGCCCAACTGAAGGGCAATATCCGTCTGGGTCAGGCCTTTGGCCTCTCGTAATTCAACTAAGCGTGCTCGCAAAATGCTGTAGCGAGACGCGTGCATGGGATTCGACATTCCGAGTACAGTCTAGCCTGAATTGGGTTATCCCAAAACGGGTTTCATAGCGTCTGCTGTCTTCTTTTTCCACTCGTCCAGCAGGTCGGCCCATCGCTGCATCATGGTGGCCCGATCCTTCAGGTAGTCCGCGTGGTTGTAGGTGCGGCGTACGACATTTGGCTCATCGTGGGCCAGTTGGCGTTCGATCCAATCTGGGGAGAAGCCCATCTCGTTAAGCCGTGTGCTGCCGGTGGTGCGTGTGGCATGCGGACTGAACTTGCCCGCCCAACCCAAGGCCTTCAGCATCTGCCGGAACGATGCTGTCACCATCGGTTTTCTCCTGTCGTCCCGGTGGGGGAAGAGATGGATTCGGTTGCCGGTGAGCGTGTGTAGGCTGCGCAGCAATGCAACGGCCTGGGCCGGTAAGGGGATCAGGTGTTCCTTGCGCTTCTTCATCCTCGGCGCGGGGATGCGCCATAACGCTTGATCCAAGTCGAACTCGCACCATTCGGCCTCGATCACTTCGGATGGGCGGGCCAGGGTCAACCACATGAGGAAGAACGCGGCCTGGATTTGGTAGTAGCCGCCATGGCCTTCTACCGCGTTCAGCAATGCTCCAACCTCCTCGAAAGATAAAGGCCGCTTGTGCTGGGTTTTGTTGGCAGGCAAGGCCTTGCGGACTGGATAGACCGGATCAACCTTGGCCCTGAGTGTGGAGACAGCAAACTCGAAGATGGCAGACATGGTGCGCTTCGCCTCGCACATCACGCTATTGCCGTTGTTTGCGTCCGCACGTCTCAAGATATCGAGCACATGCGCGGGTTCCACTTGGCGAACGGGTAGCGCCCCCACATGGGGGAAAACAACACGCTCCAGCATGTTCAACCGGCGTGACTTGGTGACTTCCTGCCAGTCCCGAAGTCCCACCCATTCGCGGGCGATGATCTCGAAGGTGTTGGAATGCTCCAACCCCAACTTGATGCGATCCAGGCGCTTTTGCTGTGCAGGATGCTTGCCCTGCTCTACCAACTTGCGGGCGGCCTCCATTGCCTCTCTCGCTTCACGAAGGGGCAGCTTCGGATAGCTCCCAAGGGCTACGCGGTTCTCTTTGCCAAGAAGGCGGTACTTCCAACGCCAGTGCTTGGCTCCGTTGGGTTTGACTTCCAGATAAAGCCCGTTGCCTGCAAAGAGTTTGTAGGGCTTGCTGGTGGGCTTGGCAGCGCGAAGGGCTGCATCACTGATACCGCGCCGGGTTGGACTTTTTGGAGCATGGGAAACGGCTGCATCGCCAGCATCCATGCGGGTTTCGAGGTGGTTTGGGGGCATGATTTCTCCTGGGGAGGGGGCATGCACCGTGCGTGCCCCCTGTCATGCCCCCATATATGGAAAATGCCCCCGAACGATCTAGTTCACCGGCGAACAACTTTCCCTATATCTATCAATGGGTTAGCCAACACCTTCGAACATTGGCGAACCCTGAAGAACAGCTCTTCCTGTTTAGACGTTGAACAGAAAGTTCATCACGTCGCCATCCTTGACGACGTATTCCTTGCCCTCGGCGCGCATCTTGCCCGCGTCCTTGGCGCCCTGCTCGCCCTTGTACTGGATGAAGTCGTCGAAGGCGATGGTCTGCGCGCGGATGAAGCCGCGCTCGAAGTCTCCATGGATCACGCCCGCGGCCTGGGGCGCGGTGTCGCCCTTGTGGATCGTCCAGGCGCGCACTTCCTTCACGCCGGCGGTGAAGTAGGTCTGCAGGCCCAGCAGGTCGTAGCCCGCGCGGATCAGGCGGTTCAGGCCGGGCTCGGCCAGGCCCATTTCCTCCAGGAACATGGCGCGGTCGTCGTCGCTCATCTCGGCCATTTCGGCCTCGATCTTGGCGCAGATGGCCACCACGGGCGCGTTCTGCGCGGCGGCGTAGTCCTTGAGCTTGTCGAGCAGCGGGTTGTTTTCGAACCCGTCCTCGGCCACGTTGCCCACGAACATGGCGGGCTTGGCGGTGATGAGGCAGAACTGCTTGAGCAGGGGCGCGTCTTCCTTGCTCACCTCGATGGTGCGCGCGGGCTTGCCTTCGTCGAGCGCGGCCTGGATGGGCGTGAGGAGCTGCACGAGCTTGGCCGCTTCCTTGTCGTTGCCGCTCTTGGCGGCCTTGCTGTAGCGGTTGAGGGCCTTCTCGACGGTGGCGAGGTCGGCCAGGCACAGCTCGGTCTGGATGACCTCGATGTCGGAGATCGGATCCACCTTGCCCGCGACGTGGATCACGTTCGGGTCCTCGAAGCAGCGCACCACATTGACGATGGCGTCCGTCTCGCGGATGTGCGCGAGGAACTGGTTGCCCAGGCCCTCGCCCTTGCTCGCGCCGGCCACCAGGCCCGCGATGTCCACGAACTCGACGATGGCGGGCACGGTGCGCTCGGGCTTGACGATTTCGGCCAACTGCGCCATGCGCGGGTCCGGCACTTCCACCACGCCAGTGTTGGGCTCGATGGTGCAGAAGGGATAGTTCTCGGCGGCAATGCCGGCCTTGGTGAGGGCGTTGAAGAGGGTGGACTTGCCCACGTTGGGCAGGCCCACGATGCCGCATTTCAGGCTCATGGCAGGGCTTTCAGGTGTTCGGGAGACAAACCCGCAATTCTATTCAGTCGAATTTGAGGTTGGCGGCCACGGGCTGGCCCACGCGCAGCAGCAGCCCCGCGCCCTCCCGCACGATGGCGTTCATGCCGAAGGTGATGCCGCCGTTCATGCGCGCGTCCTGCCGGTAGCCGCGCAGCGTGTCGCCCACCGCCGTGCCGCGCTGCGCCGTGGCGGGGTCGATGTCGGGGATGGGGCAGCGCGTGCAGGGCTTGACGTGCTGCAGCCATGCCTCGCCTCCGTCCGCGAGGATGTGCAGGCCGTCGATGCGGTCTTCGTCGTGCGCCTCCACACCGGCGATCACCAGGTTGGGCCGGAAGCGCTCCATGCCCACGGCCGCGTGGCCGCCGGCGGCGAGCCGCTCGTTGAGGCCGTCGAGCGACGCCTGGCTGGCCACCAGCACTGGAAAGCCGTCGGCGAACTGGTTGGGCGCCTCCACGCCGCCCGTCCACTTCAGGCTCGACAGGCGACGGTGGGCCGGATCGAAGCGCACCAGTCGGCAGGGCGTGCCAAGGAAGTCGGTGAACCACTGCGCCGCGACCGCGCCCATGTCCCAGGCGGGCACGGTGTCGTCCCACACGCGCACGGTGGCGGGCTGCTCCACGCGGTCCAGCGACAGGTGCAACGCCAGCATGCCGGGGGCGCGCAGCACCAGGTCGCTGCTGCGCAGCTCGGGGCGCACCAGCGCCATGCGCGGCCAGTCGCGCTGGGTGAGGAAGACGCCCTGCGGGTCCACCACCATCCAGGCACGGTCGAGGTTCAGGCCGGTGTCGGTCAGCAAGGCCTCGCGCACCTCGATGCCGGCGCAGGACTTGACGGGGTGGATGAACAGCCGGGCGATGGTGCCGGCCAGGTCGTGGTCAGGACGAAACACGGTGGGCTCTCCGCGGATGCAAAGGGCGCCGATTGTGCCCTCCTACAATCCCGCGCATGGCGCAGACTTTTGACGTATGTATCCGCGGCGCGGGCGTGGTGGGCCGCACCTTGGCACTCTTGCTGGCCGGGGGCCGCCTGCGCGTGGCGCTGGTGGCGCCGCCCGCGCGCCCGGCGCAGGAGGACGTGCGCGAAGACGTGCGTGCTTATGCGCTCAATGCCGCCTCGCGCGCGCTGCTGGAGTCCGTGCGCGGCTGGCCGGATGCGCAGCACGCCACGGCCGTGCGGCAGATGCAGGTGCAGGCCGACCAGGACGGCGCGGTGCATTTCGACGCCGCGCAGCAGGACAGCGACGCGCTCGCCTGGATCGTCGACGTGCCCGCGCTGGAGGCGCGCCTGGCCGAGGCCGTGCGCTACCAGCCGCTGGTGGAGGCGGTGGAGGCGCCCGTGGCCGCGCCGCTCACCGTGGTCTGCGAGGGCCGCGCCAGCCGCACGCGCGCGGAGTTCGGCGTGGAATTCGACGTGACGCCCTACGCCCAGCACGCCATCGCCACGCGCCTGGTGTGCGAGCAGCCCCACGGCCAGGCGGCGCGCCAGTGGTTCCTGGCCGACGGCGGCATCCTCGCTTTCCTGCCCCTGGAAGGCGCGCAGGGGAACTCCGTGGCCGTGGTGTGGTCAGTTCCCCAGGAGCGCGCCACCGAATGGCTGCACGCCGATGACGACACTTTCATCCACCACCTGCACGAAGCGAGCCGCGGCGCGCTGGGCACGTTGCGCATGAGCGCCCCGCGCGCCAGCTGGCCGCTGCAGCAGGCCCAGGCGCGCCACTGGTGCGGGCTGGTGCCCGGGCAGGCCCGGCAGGCCCGGCAGGCCTGGGCGCTGGCGGGCGATGCAGCGCACAACGTGCACCCGCTGGCCGGCCAGGGGCTGAACCTGGGCCTGGCCGACGCGCAGGCGCTGGCGCGCGTGCTGCATGCGCGCGAACCCTGGCGCGCCTTGAGCGACCCGCGCCCGCTGCGCCGCTACGAGCGCGAGCGCAAGGCGGCGCTGCTGCCCATGGGGCTGGTCATGGACAGCCTGCAGCAGCTCTTCACCCGCCGCGAGAGCGCCCTGGCCGCGCTGCGCAACTGGGGCATGAAGGGCTTCGAGCGCAGCGGACCGCTCAAGCACTGGGTGGCCCGCCAGGCCATGGGCGCGCGCTGACCGAACGAACACTCTCCGAATGAAGACCATGAAACTCCTCCCCACCCTGCTCGCCGCCGCGGCCCTCTCCACCAGCCTGGGCGCCAGCGCGCAGGACGCGGCGATCCGCAAGACCCTGGGCGAGCGCATCCCCCAGCTGCAGCAGATCGACGAAGTGCGCCCCACGCCGATGAAGGGCCTGTACGAGGTGCGCATCGGCACCGATTTGTTCTACACCGACGCCCAGGGCAACTACCTGATCCAGGGCGAGCTGATCGACACCAAGGCGCGGCGCAACCTCACCGAGGACCGCATCAACAAGCTGACGGCGGTGGACTTCAAGGCTTTGCCCCTGCAGGACGCGTTCACCGTGGTGCGCGGCGACGGCAGCCGCAAGCTGGCCGTGTTCGAGGACCCGAACTGCGGCTACTGCAAGCGCTTCGAGAAGGACATGCAGAACGTGGACAACGTGACCGTCTACATGTTCCTCTACCCCATCCTCAGTCCCGACTCGGCCGAGAAGTCGCGCAACATCTGGTGCGCCAAGGACCGGGTGGCCGCCTGGGACGACCACATGCTGCGCGACAAGGTGCCCGCCGCCGCGAGCTGCGACACCTCGGCGCTGCAGCGCAACCTGGCGTTCGGGCGCAAGCACAAGATCACCGGCACGCCCACGCTGATCTTCAGCGACGGCTCGCGCGTGCCCGGCGCCATCGGCGCGCAGGAAGTGGAGCGCCGCCTGACCGAAGTCGCCAGCAGCAAGTAGCCGGGCGGGCAGCGCGTGCCGCTCCTTATTCAGGAGCTGGTTGCGCTTTCACGCATTGAGTTTCAGATAGAAAACCCATTGAAACCCTTGCTAGCCAAGCGCAAGCAGCTCCTGAATCGATACCGCCATGGCGCCCATCCACTACCGCATCGACCCCGCGCAGCAGCACGCCCACCTCTACCGAGTCACCCTCACGGTGGCCCGGCCCGCCGCCGGGCAGGAGCTGTCGCTGCCCGTGTGGATCCCCGGCAGCTACCTGGTGCGCGAGTTCTCCAAGAACCTGCAGTCGCTGCGCGCCAGCCAGGGCGGCGCCGAGGTGGCGCTGGAGCAGCTGGACAAGCACCGCTGGCGCGCGCGCTGCCGCCCCGGCAAGCCGCTGGTGCTGGAGTACGAGGTGGCCGCCTACGACACCTCCGTGCGCACCGCGTGGCTGGACGCCACGCGCGGCTTCTTCAACGGCACCAGCCTGTGCCTGCGCGTGCACGGCCAGGAAGACCAGCCGCACGACGTGGAGGTGGTGCGCCCGCGCGCCATGGCCGGCTGGTCGCTGGCCACGGGCCTGCCCGCGCACCACACCGCGCGCTCGGGCTTCGGCACCTACCGCGCGCACGGCTATGACGAGCTGGTGGACTGCCCCGTGGAAATGGGCCCGTTCTGGAGCATCC
Source organism: Acidovorax sp. MR-S7 (assembly GCF_000400995.2). Classification (GTDB taxonomy): domain Bacteria; phylum Pseudomonadota; class Gammaproteobacteria; order Burkholderiales; family Burkholderiaceae_C; genus MR-S7. The sequence goes on from NZ_DF238950.1 coordinate 218,149, forward strand.
GCTTCACCGCGCGCGGCGTGCCGCACCGGCTGGTGGTCGCGGGCGCGGCGCCCTCGTTCGACGGCAAGCGCCTGGTGCGCGACGTGCGGCGCATCTGCGAGGAGGCCATCGCCTTCTGGCACGGCGAAGGCCGCCCGCCGTTCGCCAGCTACGTGTTCCTGCTCAACGTGGTGCACGACGGCTACGGCGGGCTGGAGCACCGCAACTCCACCGCCCTCATCTGCGGCCGGCGCGACCTGCCGCGCGTGGGCCAGAGCGACAAGGAGCTGCAGGCGAGCGAAGGCTACACCCAGCTGCTGGGCCTCGTCAGCCACGAATACTTCCACACTTGGAACGTCAAGCGCCTGCGCCCGCAGGAATTCGCCCAGTACGACTACACGCGCGAGAACTACACCGAGCTGCTGTGGTTCTTCGAGGGCTTCACCAGCTACTACGACGACCTGCTGCTGCGCCGCGCCGGCCTGATCGACCACGCCACCTACCTGCGCCTGCTCGCCAAGACCACCAACCAGGTGCTGCAGACGCCCGGCCGCCATGTGCAAAGCGTGGCCCAGGCCAGCTTCGACGCCTGGGTCAAGTACTACCGCCAGGACGAGAACACGCCCAACGCCACGGTGAGCTACTACACCAAGGGCGCGCTGGTCGCCCTGTGCCTCGACCTCGCCCTGCGCCGCGAAGGCCGCACCACGCTCGACGCGGTGATGCGCGCCCTGTGGCAGCACACCGGCGCGGGCCCCATGGCCGAGGCCGACCTGCTCGCGCAGCTGCGCACGCTCTCAGGCCGCGACTGGTCCGCCGAGATCGCCCAGTGGGTGCACGGCACCGGCGAGCTGCCCCTGGCCGAGCTGCTGGCCGCCCACGGCCTGCGGCTGCAGGCCGACACCGCACAGCTCGCCCAGCGCCTGGGCCTGCGCGTGCAGGAAAGCGCCGGCCTGCAGATCAAGGCCGTGCTGCGCGGCGGCGCGGCCGAAGCCGCCGGCTTCATGGCCGGCGACGAATGGCTGGCCGTGGAAACCCCGGGCGAGGCCTGGCGCGTGCACAAGCTCGACGACGTGCCGCTCTACGCGGGCAACACCAGCCAAATCAACGCCCAGGTCACCGCCCTGGTGGCGCGCGACCGGCGCCTGCTGCGCCTGCCGCTCGCGCTGCCGGCGGCCGGCGCCACGGGCGACACGGTGCGCATCGACGTGTCCGACGCCAGCGTCGCCCAGCAATGGCTTGGGTATAGTCAGCCGGTTTGAACCACTACACACCGGAGATAGCAACTTGGCCTACGAATGCATCGAAGTCCGCACCGAAGCGGACAAGGTCGGCGTCATCACGCTCAACCGCCCCAAGCAGCTCAACGCCCTCAACGACCAACTCATGAACGAGCTGGGCGAGGCTCTGAAGGCCTTCGATGCCGACGAGAAGATCGGCTGCATCGTCCTCACGGGCAGCGAGAAGGCCTTCGCCGCCGGCGCCGACATCGGCGCCATGGCCAAGTACAGCTTCGCCGACGCCTACAAGGGCGACTACATCACGCGCAACTGGGAGCAGATCCGTCTGATCCGCAAGCCCGTCATCGCCGCCGTCAGCGGCTACGCCCTGGGCGGCGGCTGCGAACTGGCCATGATGTGCGACTTCATCATCGCCGCCGACAACGCCAGGTTCGGCCAGCCCGAGATCAAGCTGGGCGTGATCCCCGGCGCGGGCGGCACGCAGCGCCTGCCGCGCGCCGTGGGCAAGGCCAAGGCCATGGACATGGCCCTCACCGCCCGTATGATGGACGCCCAGGAAGCCGAACGCGCCGGGCTGGTCAGCCGCGTCGTGCCCATGGACAAGCTCATGGAAGAAGCCCTGGGCGCCGCCCTGGTCATCTGCGGCTTCTCGCAGATCGCCGTGATGGCCGCCAAGGAAACCGTGAGCCGCGCCTTCGAGGGCACCCTGTCCGACGGCCTGATGTACGAGCGCCGCCTGTTCCACGCGCTGTTCGCCACGCAGGACCAGAAGGAAGGCATGGACGCCTTCGTGAACAAGCGCGCCGCGAATTTCACGCACCAGTGATTTTTTAGGCTATAATCTCGCGCTTCGGTGGTATAGCTCAGTTGGTTAGAGCGCAGCATTCATAATGCTGATGTCCCAGGTTCAAGTCCCGGTACCACCACCACACAACGAGAAACCCGCAGTACCCTAGGTGCTGTGGGTTTTTTTCTTGTGGCCCTCTCGTCAACAGCCCCTGGATATACACCATGACACGCTGCCCCCCGCTGTACGCCCTGGCGCTCGCCGCCGCGCTGGCCCTGCCCCTGGCGGCACAGGCGCAACAGGCGCCCCCTCCCGCCGGCCAGCGCACCTTCCCCGAAGCCGCGCAGCGCGGCACCCTGAAGATCATGAACGGCACCAGCGCGGAGCTCAACGGCAAGCCCATCCGCCTGGCGCCCGGCCTGCGCATCTTCACGCCCCAGAACGCCCTGGTGTTCGCCCACACCCTGGCCGGCAAATCCCTGAAGGTGAACTACGTGATCGAGGCCAGCACCGGCATGCTGCACACTGCCTGGATCCTGACCGAGGCCGAGGCCAAGCAGCCGCGCAAGGGCAGCGGCGCCACGGTCACCAACATCCGCACCGGTACGTAAGGCGCGCCATGACCAAGAAAGTCTTCATCAAGACCTTCGGCTGCCAGATGAACGAGTACGACTCGGACAAGATGGCCGACGTGATGCAGGCCGCCGAAGGCTACGAGCCCACGCAGGACATCGACGAGGCCGACCTGATCCTGTTCAACACCTGCTCGGTGCGCGAGAAGGCGCAGGAGAAGGTGTTTTCCGACCTGGGCCGCGTCAAGCACTTGAAGAAGCGCGGCGTGCTCATCGGCGTGGGCGGCTGCGTGGCCAGCCAGGAGGGCGAAGAGATCATCAAGCGCGCGCCCTACGTGGACGTGGTCTTCGGCCCGCAGACGCTGCACCGCCTGCCCGAGCTGCTGGCCGCGCGCGCCGCCAAGGCGCGGCCGCAGGTGGACATCTCCTTCCCCGAGATCGAGAAGTTCGACCACCTGCCGCCCGCGCGCGTCGAGGGCGCGAGCGCCTTCGTCTCGATCATGGAAGGCTGCTCCAAGTACTGCAGCTACTGCGTGGTGCCCTACACGCGCGGCGAGGAGGTGAGCCGCCCGTTCGACGACGTGCTGGTGGAGGTAGCGGGCCTGGCCGACCAGGGCGTGAAGGAAGTCACCCTGCTGGGCCAGAACGTGAACGCCTACCTGGGCACGATGGGGGAGACGAGCGAGAAGGCCGACTTCGCCCTGCTGCTCGAATACGTGGCCGAGATCCCCGGCATCGAGCGCATCCGCTACACGACGAGCCACCCGAACGAGTTCACGCCCCGGCTGATCGAGGCGTATGCGCGCATCCCCAAGCTGGTCAGCCACCTGCACCTGCCCGTGCAGCACGGCAGCGACCGCATCCTGATGGCGATGAAGCGCGGCTACACGGCCATGGAATACAAAAGCACCATCCGCAAGCTGCGCGCCATCCGCCCCGAGATGGCGATGAGCAGCGACTTCATCGTGGGCTTCCCCGGCGAGACGGAGGAAGACTTCCAGAAGATGATGAAGCTGATCCACGACGTGCGCTTCGACAACTCCTTCAGCTTCATCTTCAGCCCGCGCCCCGGCACGCCCGCGGCCAACCTGCCCGACGACACGCCGCACGACGTGAAACTGCGCCGCCTGCAGGAGCTGCAGGCCGTCATCAACCGGAACATCAAGGACATCAGCGAGGAGCGCGTGGGCAGCGTGCAGCGCCTGCTGGTCGAGGGCGCATCCAGGCGCGACGGCGGCGAGCTGATGGGCCGCACCGAGTGCAACCGCGTCGTCAACTTTCCAGGCCACCCGCGCCTGATCGGCCAGATGGCCGACGTGCGCATCACCGAGGCCCGCACCTACACCCTGCGCGGCGCGGTGCTCATGGCCGAGGCGGTGCACGCGGCGGCATGAGGCCTTTCGCCGGCCTGTCCTTCCAGCAGTTGCTGCTGCTGGCTTTCGTGTGGATAGGCACGCTGCTCGGCGCCAGCTCCCTGCGGGCGCTGTTCACGCTGGAGCAGCTCATGCTGCAAAGCCGCCAGGGCGCGGCCGAGGCCATCGCGCTCTCCACCACGGCGCAGAGCCTGGGCGTTCACAGCCAGAGCCTGGAGCGCGCCGCCCGGCAGTCGCTGGTGCTGGCCGACGCGGGCCTGCGCCGCCGCTTCGAGGAGGGCACCGGCGAGGCCCTGGCCCTGCTGCAGCGGCTGCAGGCCAGCGGCCTGCAAAGCGAGGTGGCCGAGCGCTGGCGCACGCACCTGGCCGAGGTGGCCGCCCTGCTCGCCGGCCCCAAGGCCCAGTCGCTGGAGAACGAGCGCGCGGCCGCGGCCCTGTTCCTGGAGATCGACGCGCTCAACACGCTGATCGCCCAGCAGGTGCAGGACATCAACACCCGCCGCAGCAGCACGCTGCAGGACCAGATCGAGGCCAGCCGCCGCTCCGTCACGCACCAGGTGGTGGGCGTGATCGTGCTGGCGCTGGTGCTGGCGCTGGCGCTGGGCATCGGCCTGGCGCGCCCCTTCAAGCGGCTGGAGCGCGCCATCCGCCGCCTGGGCGAGAACGCGCTGGACCGGCCCGTGGACATCGCCGGCCCGGCCGACGTGCGGCGTGTGGGCCAGCAGCTCGAATGGCTGCGCGTGCGCCTGCTGGAACTGGACGCGGACAAGGCGCGCTTCCTGCGCCACGTGTCGCACGAGCTCAAGACGCCCCTGGCCTCCCTGCGCGAGGGCGTGGCCCTGCTGCAGGACGGCGTGACCGGCGCGCTGAACGCCGAGCAGCGCGAGGTGGTGGGCATCCTGCACCAGAACACGCTGGCGCTGCAGGGCGAGATCGAGGCCCTGCTGCGCTTCAACGCCGCTGCCTTCGAGGCGCGCCAGCTGCACCGCCGTCTCACCGACCTGCTGGCCCTGCTGGAGGCGCAGGTGGAAGCCCAGCGCCTGCAATGGCAGGCGCGCCGGCTGCAGGTCGTCGTCGAAGGCCCGTCGGTGGAGCTGCCGCTGGACGCGGAGAAAATCGCCTCCGCCGTGGGCAACCTGCTGTCCAACGCCATCCGCTTCTCGCCCGAGGGCGGCGTGATCCGCATCACTCTCACGCGCCAGCCCGGATGCGTGCGTGTGGACTTCATGGACCAGGGGCCCGGAGTGCACGAGAATGACCGCTCGCGCATCTTCGAACCCTTCTACCGCGGCGTGCGCCAGCCGGCCGACGCCGCGCGCGGCTCGGGCATCGGCCTGTCCATCGTCCAGGAATACATCCAGGCCCACGGCGGGCGCGTCGAGGTGGTGCAGGACGGCCCGCGCACTTTCTTCCGCATCGAGCTTGTGCAATGAAACGACAACCCCTTGAGGCCTTCCGCTCCGCAGTCCTCCTCGCGGCCATGCTGCTCGCAGGCTGCGGCGCCTGGGCACCGCGCGCCCAGGAGCGGCCGCAGGCCGTGGAAACCGTGCCCGCCACACCGCCTGCCCCGCCGCCGCCTGCCCCCGTGCAGCCGCAACCGGACGAGGAGACTCCCGCCGCCATCGAGCCGCCGCCGCTCAAGGACATCCTGGCCTACGCCCACCGCGCGGCCCGCTTCACGCCCGCCGAGCTGGCGGCCGAGCTCGCGCGGCTCACGCCACAGCAGGACGCCTCGGCCCAGCAGCAGCTGGAGCTGGCCCTGGCCCTGGGCCAGACGCGCCAGCCGGCCGACACGGCCCGCGCCCTGGCCCTGGTGCAGCGCGTGATCGCGCGCAGCGACGGCCCCCCCGCCTACCGCGCGCTGGCACGCCTGCTGGAAAACTTCTACCTGCAGCAGCGCCGCCTGGAAGACCAGGCCGACCGCCAGGCCCAGCAGGTCAGAGAACTGCAGCGCAAGACCGACCAGTTGAACGAGCGCCTGGAGGCCATGCGCGCCATCGAGCGCAGCCTGAATACCCGCCCGCCCACCAACGGCAGGTAACGCCATGCCCAACACCCACGCGCACAAGCCCCGCATCCTCGTCGTGGACGACGACGCCGACATGCTGCGCCTGCTGTCGCTGCGTCTGGCCGCCAGCGGCTACGAGATCACCACCGCCGGCTCCGCCGAGGAGGCCCTGGCCCAGTTGGAGCTGGCGCGCCCGCAGCTCGTGCTGAGCGACGTGCGCCTGCCCGGCCGCGACGGGCTGGCCCTGTTCGACGAGGTGCGCACGCGCCACCCCGCGCTGCCGGTGATCCTGCTCACGGCCCACGGCACCATCCCCGACGCGGTGGAGGCCACGGCGCGCGGCGTGTTCACCTACCTCACCAAGCCCTACGACGCGCAGGAGCTGCTGGACAAGGTGCAGCAGGCCCTGGCGCTGAGCGCCCCGGCTCCCGCCAGCCCGCACGCCAGCGAAACCTGGCGCAGCGCCATCGTCAGCCGCTCCGCGCGCATGGCCGACCTGCTGGCCGAGGCGCACATGGTGGCGCGCTCGGACGCCAGCGTGCTGCTGCTGGGCGATAGCGGCAGCGGCAAGGAGCTGCTGGCGCGCGCTATCCACCGCGCCAGCCCGCGCGCCGCGCGGCCCTTCGTGGCGGTGAACTGCGGCGCCATTCCCGAGGCGCTGCTGGAGTCCGAGCTGTTCGGCCACGTCAAGGGCGCGTTCACCGACGCGGTGAGCCACCACAAGGGCCTGTTCCAGGCAGCCGACGGCGGCACGCTGCTGCTCGACGAGATCGGCGACATGCCGCTGGCGCTGCAGGTCAAGCTGCTGCGCGTGCTGCAGGAGCGCGCGGTGCGCCCCGTGGGCGCGGCCCAGGCCACGGCCGTGGACGTGCGCATCATCTCCGCCACGCACCGCGACCTGGAAGAGGCCATGGCCGCGGGCCTGTTCCGCGAAGACCTGTTCTACCGCCTGAACGTGGTCACGCTGCAGCTTCCCACGCTGGCCGAGCGGCGCGAGGACATCCCGCTGCTGGCCAACCACTTCCTGCACACGCTGGCCGCCAAGTACGGCAAGCGCCTGTCGGGCTTCTCGCCCGAAGCGCTCAAGGCCCTGGCCGCCGCGCCCTGGCCCGGCAACGTGCGCCAGCTCTACAACGTGGTCGAGCAGGCGTGCGCGCTGTCCACCACGCCGCTGGTGCCGCTTACCCTGGTGCAGCGCGCGCTGCGCACGCCCACGGTGCAGGTGCTCAGCCTGGCCGAGGCGCGCCAGCGCTTCGAGCGCGGCTACCTCGTGGACCTGCTCAAGATGACCGACGGCAGCGTGGCCGACGCGGCGCGGCTCGCCCAGCGCAACCGCACCGAGTTCTACCGCCTGCTGCAAAAGCACGGGCTGACGCCCGGGCATTTCAAGGGCGAAGGGGACGCAGGCCCGCCTGTCGCCGAAGAGCGACAGGGCTAAGTCCTTGATCTGGCTGGTTTCCCGGCTCCGCCCGCGGCAAGGCGTCGCCCTTTGGCGACAAAAGGACGGCATTCAGGGCCCCAGCAGGCCGCTGTACATGCGCTTACAGCACGAAGCCGCCCCAAGCCATTGATACGCAAGGTTTTTTTCAGGCTGGCACAGGGTTTGCCCTATCGCCAGCATGCACAAGACCGCCACCTCCTCCCAGCCCTACCGCCCTGCCGCCGTGGCGCGCCGTGGCGCCAGCTATCCGCGGCCCGTGGTCTCGCAGCGCAGCCTGCTGCGCGAAGAGCGCCACCCCAACGCCGTCACCGCACCGCCCGTGCACCGCGGTTCCATGGCGCCGCAGCCGTGGCGGGGCTTCTGGAACAGCATCGGCACCGCGATGCTCATGCGCCTGACCGGCCGCAAGGCCACTGCCAGCGACACCGCCCCGCGCGCGCCCTGGCAGGACGCCGCGCAGCGGCGCCGGCAGGTGTTTTTGGCCTTCACGCTGCTGTGCAGCGCGGCGGCCACCGCCCTGTTCGCGCAGGTGCAGCCCGCCTACGACAGCGCCTGGCTCGAATACGGCCAGCTGGCGCTGTTCGCGCTGCTGTCCGCCTGGGTGGTGAGCGGCTTCACCACCGCCGTCATGGGCGCCTGGGTGATGCTGCGCGGCGACCCGCACGCGCTGTCGGCGCGCAGCGTGGCCGGCCACGGCCTGAGCCCCGATGCGCGCACCGCCATCGTCATGCCGATCTGCAACGAGGACGTAGCCACCGTCTTTGCCGGGCTGCGCGCCACCTGCGAATCGGTGGCGGCCACGGGCCACGGCGGCACGTTCGACGTGTTCGTGCTGTCCGACACCTCCGACCCGCAGGTCGCCGCCGCCGAGCGCACCGCCTGGGAGGAGCTGCGCTCGGCTCTCGCCGCCCAGGGCGCGCAGGACACCGGCCGCCCCCAGGTGGAGGTGTACTACCGCCTGCGCGCGCGCCGCACGCACCGCAAGGCCGGCAACGTGGCCGACTTCTGCCGCCGCTGGGGCAAGGATTACCGCTACATGGTGGTGCTCGACGCCGACAGCGTGATGAGCGGCGAGTGCATCGTCACCCTCGCCCAGCTCATGGAAGCCCACCCGCGCGCCGGCATCATCCAGACCGCCACGCAGGCCGTGGGCCACGTCACGCTGCATGCACGCGCGCAGCAGTTCGCCTCGCGCGTCACCGGGCGCCTGTTCACGCTGGGCATGCAGTTCTGGCAGCTGGGCGAGTCGCACTACTTCGGCCACAACGCCATCATCCGCGTGGAGCCGTTTATGGAGCATTGCGCGCTCGCGCCCATCCAGGGCAAGGGGGGCCTGGCCGGCGGCATCCTGTCGCACGACTTCGTCGAGGCCGCGCTCATGCGCCGCGCGGGCTACCACGTGTGGCTGGCCGCCGACCTCGTGGGCAGCTACGAGCAGCAGCCGCCCGACCTGCTGGCCGAACTGCAGCGCGACCGCCGCTGGTGCCAGGGCAACCTGCAGAACGCCCGCCTGATGGCCGAGCCCGGCATGCACCCCGTGCACCGCGCCATGTTCGCCACGGGCGCCATGTCCTACCTGTCGGCACCGCTGTGGCTGGCCTTCATCACCTTCGGCACGGCCCTGTGGCTGTCGGGCGCGCCGCTGGTGGCGAGCTGGTCCGTTCTGCCCGGCGAGCTGCTCGCCCTGTGGGCATGGACGCTGTGCATGCTGTTCCTGCCGCGCGTGCTGGGCGTGGCCGCCGTGCTGCTGCGCGGCGAGCAGCGCCGCTACGGCGGCACCTTCGCCCTGCTGCGCAGCGCCCTGCTGGAGAGCGTGCTGGCCATCCTGCAGGCGCCCATCCGCATGCTGGCGCACTCGCTGTTCGTGCTGGTGGCGCTCACCGGCCTGAAGCTGGAATGGAAGTCTCCTCCGCGCGAAGCGGCCGCCGTGCCCTGGCGCGAGGCCGCTGCCCGGCTGGCGCCGATGACCGCCGTGGTGGGCCTGCTGGCCGCCGGCATCGCGTTCATCGACGGCAGCGCGCTGGTCTGGCTGCTGCCCGTGGGCCTGCCGCTGGCGCTGGCCATCCCGCTGGCGGTGGTGACCAGCCAGATCCGCCTGGGCGAGGCCGCGCGCACGCGCCGGCTGCTGCTGATCCCGGAAGAGGCCTGGTCCCCGCACGTGCTGCGCCGGGCCCGGCTGCATGCCCACCAGTTCGCGCAGCCCGCACTGAAGGCGGCCTGAAGCATCAAAAAAAGGAGCTGCTTGCGCTTGCTACAAGCCGGCTTCAGATAGTTTTCTATCTGAAAACCAGGATTAGCAAGCGCAAGCAGCTCCTTTTTTGAGAGCTACCGCAGCTGTATCTAGAACCGCGGCATGCCGCCCATGCCGGGCAGCCCGCCCTTCATGCCGCCGAGCTTCTTCATCATCTTCATCAGGCCGCCGCCCTTCATCTTCTTCATCATGCCCTGCATCTGACTGAACTCGTTGAGCAGGCGGTTGACGTCCTGCACCTGCACGCCCGCGCCGGCGGCGATGCGCTTCTTGCGCGTGGCCTTGATGAGGTCGGGCTTGCGGCGCTCGAGCGCGGTCATGCTGCAGATGATGCCTTCCTTGCGGCGGATGTCGCGCTCGGCCTTGTCCATGTCCACCTGGCCGGCCTTGGCCGTGAGTTCCGAGGGCAGCTTGTCCATGAGGCTGGACAGCCCGCCCATCTGCTTCATCTGCTGGAGCTGGGCCAGGAAGTCGTTGAGGTCGAACCCGTCGCCGCTCTTGACCTTGGCGGCGAGCTTCTGCGCGGCTTCCAGGTCCACGCCGGCCGTGACCTGCTCGACCAGCGCCACGATGTCGCCCATGCCCAGGATGCGGCCCGCGTGGCGCTCGGCGTCGAACACCTCCAGGCCGTCGATCTTCTCGGACACGCCGGCGAACTTGATGGGCGCGCCCGTCACCTGCCGCACCGACAGGGCCGCGCCGCCGCGCGAGTCGCCGTCCAGCTTGGTGAGCACGATGCCGGTCAGCGGCAGCGCCTCCTTGAAGGCCTTGGCGGTGTTGATCGCGTCCTGACCCTGCATGGCATCGACCACGAACAGCGTCTCGACCGGGTTCAGCACCGCGTGCAGGTCCTGGATCTCGCGCATCAGCACCTCGTCGATGGCCAGGCGGCCGGCGGTGTCGACCAGCAGCACGTCGAAGTAGTGCTTCTTCGCGTAGTCCAGCGCGGCGGTGGCGATATCGCGCGGCTTCTGGTCGGGCGTGCTGGGGAACCACTCGGCGCCGGCCTGCCTGGTGACGGTCTTGAGCTGCTCGATGGCCGCCGGGCGGTACACGTCGCCCGAGACGGTGAGCACCTTCTTCTTGCGCTTTTCCTGCAGGTGCTTGGCCAGCTTGGCCGTGGTCGTGGTCTTGCCCGCGCCCTGCAGGCCAGCCATCAGGATGACGGCGGGCGGCTGGGCGTTGAGGTTGATGTCGGCCACGCCCTCGCCCATGGTGGCAGCGAGCTCCTTGTTGACGATGCCCACCAGCGCCTGGCCGGGCTTCAGGCTGCCCAGCACCTCCTGGCCCAGAGCTTTCTCCTTGACGCGCGCGATGAAGTCGCGCACCACGGGCAGGGCCACGTCGGCTTCGAGCAGCGCCATGCGCACCTCGCGCAGCATGTCCTGCACGTTGGATTCGGTGATGCGGGCCTGGCCGCGCATCTCCTTGACGAGACGGGTGAGTTTGTCGGTGAGCGCGGAGGCCATGGAAAAGTGCTCCAGATGCATCGGCACGGGCGCAGCGCCGTGCCGGCGGCCGCCCCGTCAACAGCATGGTGGGCGGCTAAACTGCGAAGTCTATGATTTTACCCAGTGCATCTCCGCTCGGCTGGCTGCTGGCACTGGCCACCGCCGTGGCCTACGTGCTTCCCGCGGCGCTGGCGCCGCGCGCCGGCGCCGCCGGCCGCCTGGCCATGGCACCCGCCTGGGTGCTGCACGCCGCCGCGCTGGCCTGGGGGCTGCTGCTGGACGGCACGCCGCACTTCGGCTTCGCCCCCGCGCTGTCGATGACGGCCTGGCTGGTGCTCACCACCTATGCGGTGGAGCGCCAGCTGTTCCCGCAGATGCGCGCGCGCTGGGCCCTGTCCGCGCTGGGCGGCATCGCGGTGCTCGCGGCCGCCGCCTTCCCCGGCCTGCCGCTGCACGGCACGGCCTCGCCCTGGCTGCCGCTGCACCTCACGCTGGGCATCGCCTGCTACGGGCTGTTCGCGGCGGCCGTGGTCCACGCCTGGCTCATGGGCCGTGCCGAGCGGCAGATCCGCCTGGCAGCGGACTCCCAGAGCGGCATTCCGCTGCTGACGCTGGAGCGCCTCACCTTCCGCTTCGTCATGGCGGGCTTCGTGCTGCTGTCGGCCACGCTGGTCGCGGGCTGGGCCTTCGGCGAGCAGCTCTACGGCCGCGCCTGGCGCTGGGACCACAAGGCCATTTTCTCGCTGCTGGCCTGGATCACGTTCGCCGTGCTGCTGCTCGGGCGCTCGCGCTTCGGCTGGCGCGGGCGCAGCGCCGTGCGCGTGCTCTACGCGGGCGCGGCGCTGCTGCTGCTGGCCTACGTGGGCTCGCGCTTCGTGCTGGAGGTCGTCCTGGGGCGCGGCGCATGAAATACCTCGTCCTCTTCGCGGTGCTGGCCGTCGTCTACGCCATCTGGCGCAGCCAGCGCAGCCTGCCTCCCGAGAAAACGCCCCGCCCGCCCGCCGTCGGCCCCCGCGCCGCGCCGCAGGACATGGTGACCTGCGCGCACTGCGGCCTGCACGTGCCGCAAAGCGAAGCGCTGCGCAAGGGCGCGCGCAGCTACTGCTGCCCGGCCCACCGCGACCAGGATGCATCGGCGTGAGCGGCCACGCCATGCCCGCAGCCACCGACAACACCCCCTTCCTGCGCCTGTGGACCGGTTTCCTGACGGCGCGCGTCATGGTGGCGCTGGCCCTGCTGGCGCTGCAGCTGCTGGGCCTGGCGCTCAACCAACAGGGCGAGCCCGCGCTGCTGGCCACCAGCTTCGGCTACCTCGTGGCCACTGCAGCGCTGCGCATCCTCGCGCGGCACGCCCCGCCAAACCCGCAGCCCGGCATCCAGTGGCTGCCCTCCATCGGCGTGGACATCCTGCTGGTCAGCAGCCTGCAGTGGCTGCAGCAATCGGGCGCGATGAACTTCACGCCCCTCTTCGGCCTGCCCATCCTGATGGCGGGCGTGCTGGGCACGCTGACCCTGGCGCTGGGCACCACCGCCGGGGTCACGCTGCTGCTGCTGGCCTGGGCCTGGTGGCTGGGCGAGCAAAGCGGCGCGGACAACACCCAGCGCTACCTGCAGACGGCCCTGACCGGCACCGGCTACTTCATCGTCGCCTACCTCGTGCACCAGCTGGCCACCCGGCTGACGAGCGAGCAGCAGGTGGCGCACCGCAGCCAGATGGACGCGCGCACCCAGACGGCGGTGAGTGCCCTGGTCATCCAGCACGTGGCCGACGGCGTGCTGGTGCTGGACCGCGCGGGGCTGGTGCGCCTGGCCAACCCTGCGGCGCTGCAGCTGCTGGGCAGCGAGGCGCAGGCCCGCGTGCCCTTCGTGCTGGCGGACGCGCCCGCATGGAAGCCGCTGGCGGAGCTGGCGCACCATGCATTCGTCCGGGCGCAGCCGCAGACCGCCGACCTGAGCATCCTCCACGAGAGCCAGAGCCCCATGGGGCTGCGCGTGCGCGCCTGGCTCACCGCCGGCGCAGCGGAGGACGGTGAGCCGCTGTGCGTGATGTTCCTGCACGACCTGCGCGAGATGGAAGCGCGGCTGCGCACGGAAAAGCTCGCCGCCATGGGCCGCATGTCGGCGGCGGTCGCGCACGAGATCCGCAACCCGCTGGCGGCCATCGCCCAGGCCAACGAGCTACTGGACGAGGAACTGACCGACCCCGGCCACAAGCGCCTGTCGCACATGGTGCGGCAGAACGCCGAACGCCTCGTGCGCATCACGGAGGATGTGCTCGACATCGCCCGCGTGCAGCACCAGATCAGCCACAGCGCCTCCACCACCCTGGCGCTGGACGCCATGGTGCTGCAGGCATGGCAGGACTGGCAGTCGCACGACCCCGCGCGGCGCCGGGCGCAGCTGGTGCTGGACGCGGGCGCCGCGCAGGTCGAGTTCGACCCCGAGCACCTGCGGCGCGTGCTGGTGAACCTGCTGGACAACGCCCTGCGCTACATGGGCCCCGAGCCCGATTCGCTCTACATCACCACGCGCGCCACCGCCGGCGGCAAGGCGGGCCTGCAGGTCTGGAGCGATGGCGCACCGCTGGACAAGTCGGTGGAGCGGCACCTGTTCGAGCCCTTCTTCTCGTCGGAGAGCCGCTCCAGCGGCCTGGGCCTGTACATCTGCCGCGAGCTGTGCCAGCGCCACGGCGCCTCCATCGGCTACCAGCGCATCACCCGGCACCTGGCGCGCGGCCCGGTGCCGGGCAACGCCTTCACCGTCACGTTCCGCGGCACCAGCCGGCCCGCGGACACCACCGCTTCGCTGTTTGACACAATCGTGGTCTGATGTCTGCCTCCGCCACCGCCAATGCCTCCATCCTCGTCGTGGACGACGAGCCCGACCTGCGCACGCTGTACGAGCTGACGCTGCTGCGCGAAGGCTACCGCGTGGAGACCGCCGCCAGCGTGAGCGAGGCGCGCCAGCAGCTGCAGGTGCAGCGCTTCGATGCGGTGATCACCGACATGCGCCTGCCCGACGGCTTCGGCATGGAACTGCTGCGCGACCTGCGCGACCAGCAGCGCCGCGAGCGCTGCGTGGTCATGACCGCCTACGGCTCGGCCGAGAACGCCGTGGAGGCGCTGCGCTCGGGCGCGTTCGACTACCTGACCAAGCCGGTGGATCTGAAGCAGTTCCGCGCCGTCGTGGCCTCGGCGGTGCAAGGCATGGGCGGCGTGCTGCAGCCGCGTGCGCCCCGGCCCGGCCACCCCCCGGCCTCCAGCACGTGGACAGAAACGCAGGACCCTGCGCTGCAAGGCCTCATCGGCGACTCCGAACCCATGCGCAACGTGAAGCAGCGCATCGCCAAGGTGGCGCGCAGCATGGCGCCGGTGCTCATCCACGGCGAATCGGGCACGGGCAAGGAGCTGGTGGCGCGCGCCCTGCACGCCAGCAGCCAGCGCGCGGACGGGCCGCTCGTCGCCGTCAATTGCGGCGCGATTCCCGAAAACCTGCTCGAGGCGGAATTCTTCGGTGCGCGCAAGGGCTCGTACACCGGCTCCACGCAAGACCGTGACGGCTACTTCCAGGCAGCCCGGGGCGGCACGCTGTTCCTCGACGAGATCGGCGACCTGCCCCTGGCCATGCAGTCCAAGCTGCTGCGCGCCATCCAGGAGCGCAGCGTGCGCCCGCTGGGCTCCACGCAGGAAGAACCGGTGGACGTGCGCATCGTCAGCGCCACGCACCGCGACCTGGCGGCGGACGTGCAGGCCGGACGGTTCCGCCAGGACCTGTACTACCGGCTCAACGTGATCGAGCTGCTGATCCCCCCGCTGCGCGAGCGGCGCGAAGACCTGCCCGCGCTGTGCGAGGCCCTGCTGGCGCGCATCGCGCACGAGTCCGGCATCACGCCGCCCCGGCTGACCGACGCCGCGCTCCAGCGCATCGCCCAGCACCCGCTCACCGGCAACGTCCGCGAGCTGGAGAACCTGCTGCACCGTGCCGTCGCGCTGAGCGACGGCGGCGAGCTGCAGCTCGAATGCGCCAGCGAGGCACCGCCCTTCTGCCCCCTGCCGGCAGGGCAGGCACGACCCGCCGCCAGCCCCGCCAGCTCCGTCGTGACGGCCGACATGCCGCTGCCCCACGACCTGCAGGCCTGGCTGGACCAGCAGGAGCGCGAGATCCTGGTGCGTGCGCTGCGCGAGGCCGGCTTCAACCGCACGGCCACCGCAGCGCGGCTGGGCATCAGCCTGCGCCAGATCCGCTACCGCATCGACCGGCTGAATATCGCCGTGCCCCAGGACGGCGACAGCCATGGCGAGACGGAGTGAGCGGCAGCCCCTGTGGAGCGGCGGGTGGTACCGCCCCGCGCGCCACGCCGCATCGCCCAACTTCGGCCCCCGGCCCGCAGGCGCCGAGATCGACCTGATCGTGGTGCACTCGATCAGCCTGCCGCCAGGCCAATACGGCGGCACCGGCGTGCACGACCTGTTCACCAACCAGCTCGACTGGGACGCGCACCCCTACTACGGGCAGATCCGCGGACTGCAGGTGTCGTCCCACTTCTTCGTCACCCGGCAGGGCGCCCTTTGGCAATACGTGGACTGCGACCAGCGCGCCTGGCACGCAGGGCCCTCGCACTACCGGGGCCGCGGCGCCTGCAACGACGACTCCGTCGGCATCGAGCTCGAAGGCCTGGAGGGCCACGGGTTCGAAGCCGCGCAGTACGCTGCGCTGCGCACCTTGTGCACGGCGCTCGCACAGCGCTACCCCATCCGCTATCTCGCCGGGCACGAGCACATCGCCCCCGGCCGCAAGCACGATCCGGGAGCGGGGTTCGACTGGCATGCTCTGCGGAGTGCATTCGCCGGCACAGGCATCCTGCTGCCTCCTGGAACCCACTGACCCTTCCGAAAAAAGGGTTTTGACGACGCGCAGGCCGCATCCCGGCAACCCGGCACAGGCGCTGGCATGGCCGCGCTTTCGGCGGACAAAGGCCGGGAAACGCGCGCCGTTGCTGGCCCGCACCTGCTCCCCGCAAGCACGCCAAGGGCCTGGAGGCCGGTGAAGGCATCCGCCCAGCAACATTCGGTCACGCATCTTGGCGCAGCGCGCACCTGGCACGGATACACTACCGGTAGTGTCTTGAACCCTACCGACACCCTAGATATAGTGTGCAGCGATGCCTGCCACTTCGTGCCCGGCGGTCAGTTCCAGCCCGCTTGGCCATTCCCGACCACACCCAGAGAGGAATACATGCAAGCTGCGCCTCATCCATCCGCCGCCGACACCGCACGGCCCTCGCACGCCCCCGCCACGGGCGAAGAACAGGGCGCCGCGCCGGAACATCCGTACGCCCACTACCAGATCATCCGCCGCAACGGCGCGGTCGTGCCTTTCGAGCCGCAAAAGATCGCCGTGGCCATGATGAAGGCCTTCCTGGCGGTGCACGGCACGCAGGGCGCGGCCTCCGCCAGCGTGCGCGACGTGGTGGACGAGCTGACCCAGACCGTGGTGCGTGCGCTCATGCGCTCGCGCCCGAACGGCGGCACCTTCCACATCGAGGACGTGCAGGACCAGGTGGAGCTGTGCCTCATGCGCGGCAGCCACCACGAGGTCGCGCGCGCCTACGTGCTCTACCGCGAGCGCCGCGCCCAGGAGCGCGCCCAGCGCCAGGAGCAACTGCTGCCCCAGGCCGCAGCGCTGCACGTGCTGGAGAACGGCCAGCGCGTCGAGCTGGACGTGCTGCGGCTGCAGTCCCTGATCGAAGCCGCCTGCGCCCACCTGGGCACCGACGTGCAGGCCACGCCCATCGTGGCGGAAACCATGCGCAACCTGTACGACGGCGTGCCCATGGAAGAGGTGTACAAGGCCTCCATCCTCGCAGCGCGCACTCTCATCGAGAAGGATCCGGGCTATACCTACGCCACCGCGCGCCTGCTGCTGCACACCATCGTGCGCGAGGTGCTGGCCAAGGACGTCGTGCCCGCCGAGATGGGCCCGGCCTATGCGGCGCACTTCCCCGAATTCATCCACAAGGGCGTGGAGCACGAGTTGCTCGACCCGCGCCTGCTCGACTTCGACCTGCCCCGCCTCGCTGCCGCGCTGAAGGCCGAGCGCGACCAACAGTTCGACTACCTGGGCCTGCAGACGCTGTACGACCGCTACTTCCTGCACGTGCGCAAGACGCGCATCGAGCTGCCCCAGTCCTTCTTCATGCGCGTGGCCATGGGCCTGGCGCTGCAGGAGGACGACCGCAACGCGCGCGCCATCGAGTTCTACGAGCTGCTCTCGTCCTTCGACTTCATGAGCAGCACGCCCACGCTGTTCAACAGCGGTACGCTGCGCTCGCAACTGTCGAGCTGCTACCTGACCACGGTGCCCGACAACCTGGACGGCATCTACGAATCCATCAAGGAAAACGCCCTGCTGTCCAAGTTCGCGGGCGGCCTGGGCAACGACTGGACGCGCGTGCGCGCCCTGGGTGCCCGCATCAAGGGCACGAACGGCGAATCCCAAGGCGTCGTGCCCTTCCTCAAGGTGGTCAACGACACGGCCGTGGCCGTGAACCAGGGCGGCAAGCGCAAGGGCGCCGTCTGCACCTACCTGGAGTCCTGGCACCTGGACATCGAGGAGTTCCTGGAACTGCGCAAGAACACCGGCGACGACCGCCGCCGCACGCACGACATGAACACGGCCAACTGGATTCCCGACCTCTTCATGAAGCGGGTGATGGAAAAGAGCCACTGGACGCTGTTCTCCCCATCGGACGTGCCCGAGCTGCACGACCTGTATGGCCAGGCCTTCGAGCGCGCCTACCTCGCCTACGAAGCCAAGGCCGACAGCGGCGAGCTGCGGCTCTTCAAGCGCATCCCGGCCGTGGATCTGTGGCGCAAGATGCTCTCGATGCTGTTCGAGACCGGCCACCCCTGGATCACGTTCAAGGACCCGTGCAACATCCGCTCTCCGCAGCAGCACGTGGGCGTGGTGCACTCGTCCAACCTGTGCACCGAGATCACGCTCAACACCAGCGACACCGAGACCGCGGTGTGCAACCTGGGCTCGGTGAACCTCGCGCGCCACCTCAAGGACGGCAGCGTCGACCACGACAAGCTGCGCAAGACCGTGGCCACGGCCATGCGCATGCTGGACAACGTCATCGACATCAACTACTACGCCGTGGACAAGGCGCGCGACTCCAACATGCGCCACCGCCCCGTGGGCATGGGCCTGATGGGCTTCCAGGACGCGCTGTACGAGCTGCGCATTCCCTACGCGAGCGAAGCCGCCGTGGAGTTCGCCGACGCCTCCATGGAAGCCATCTGCTACTACGCCTACTGGGCCTCGACCGAACTCGCCCGGGAGCGCGGCACCTATTCCAGCTACCAGGGCTCCCTGTGGTCCCGCGGCATCCTGCCGCTGGACTCGCTGCAGCTCCTGCAGCAGGAGCGCGGCGGCCCCGTGGAAGTGGACCGCACCACGCGCCTGGACTGGGATGCCCTGCGCGCCAAGATCGCCCAGGACGGCATGCGCAACTCCAACTGCGTGGCCATCGCCCCCACCGCCACCATCTCCAACATCGTCGGCGTGGACGCCTCCATCGAGCCCTCGTTCGGCAACCTGTCCGTCAAGTCCAACCTGTCGGGCGAGTTCACCGTCATCAACCAGTACCTGGTGCGCGACCTCAAACGCCTGGACCTGTGGGACGACGTGATGGTCATGGACCTCAAGCACTTCAAGGGCTCGCTGCACCCCATCGACCGCGTACCGCAGGACGTCAAGGCCCTGTACGCCACCGCGTTCGAGGTCGCGCCCACATGGCTGGTCGAAGCCGCGGCACGCCGGCAAAAGTGGATCGATCAGGCGCAGAGCCTGAACATCTACATGGCTGGCGCCTCGGGCAAGAAGCTCGACGAAACCTACAAGCTCGCCTGGGTGCGGGGTCTGAAGACCACGTACTACCTGCGCACGCAGAGCGCCACGCACGTCGAGATGAGCACCGTGAACACGCGCCAGCTCAATGCCGTGTCGTCGGGCACCGACGCCGGCAAGTCCGGTGCACTCGAGGCCGCAGCGGCAGCGGCGCAGGCACAGGCCGCAGCGCTGCCCGCAACGGACGTGAAGTTCTGCGCCATCGACGATCCGACCTGCGAAGCCTGCCAGTAGGCCCGCGCCGCACACACACATGCGGCCAGCGATGAACGCCCACGCACCGCATGTGTGATGAAGCAACAAATCACGGCGCAGCAACGCTTTGGTGCTTTCCATTTTGAAGCACTGCTTCCATAATCCGACCACTGGAAAACCTATGCTCACCTGGGACGACGAAGTCAAGCCCTCATCGCAAGAACATCCGAAAGGCAGTCTCTCCAACGACCGCCCGGTGGAGCTTCCGCCCACGGCTTTCCAGCAGCCCGCGCTGCAAACCGTCGAGGCCTCCACACCGCGCGCCGCCGCCGCGCCCGCCCCCGCGAATCCGCAACACCGCCGCGTCTCCGCGGTCGACAAGCGCATCATCAACGGCCAGACGGACGTCAACCAGCTGGTGCCCTTCAAATACAAGTGGGCCTGGGAAAAGTATCTCGCCACCTGTGCCAACCACTGGATGCCTCAAGAGGTGAACATGACGCGCGACATCGCGTTGTGGAAGGACCCCAATGGCCTGACGGAAGACGAGCGCCGCATCGTCAAGCGCAACCTCGGCTTCTTCGTGACCGCCGATTCGCTGGCCGCCAACAACATCGTGCTGGGCACCTACCGCCACATCACAGCGCCCGAATGCCGCCAGTTCCTGCTGCGCCAGGCCTTCGAGGAAGCCATCCACACGCACGCCTACCAGTACATCGTCGAATCGCTGGGACTCGACGAAGGCGAGATCTTCAACGCCTACAACGAGGTCGCCTCGATCCGCGAGAAGGACCAGTTCCTGATCCCGTTCATCGAAGCGATCATGGACCCGTCCTTCCATACCGGCACGCCGGAGAATGACCAGACGCTGCTCAAGAGCCTGATCGTCTTCGCCTGCCTGATGGAGGGTCTGTTCTTCTACGTGGGCTTCACGCAGATCCTGGCGCTGGGCCGCCAGAACAAGATGACGGGCGCTGCCGAGCAGTACCAGTACATCCTGCGCGACGAGTCGATGCACTGCAATTTCGGCATCGACCTGATCAACCAGCTCAAGCTGGAGAACCCCCACCTGTGGACGCCCGAATTCAAGGAAGAGGTCAAGGGCCTGTTCCTCAAGGCGGTCGACCTGGAATACCGCTACGCCGAAGACACCATGCCGCGCGGCGTGCTCGGCATGAACGCCTCGATGTTCAAGGGCTACCTGCGCTACATCGCCAACCGCCGTGCCACGCAGATCGGCCTGGAGGCGCTGTTCCCGAACGAAGAGAACCCCTTCCCCTGGATGAGCGAGATGATCGACCTGAAGAAGGAGCGCAACTTCTTCGAGACGCGCGTCATCGAGTACCAGTCCGGCGGAGCCCTGTCCTGGGACTGACCTTCCTTCCATCCAGGCCATGATTTTTCAACCACGCTCCTTGCAGACCGCACCCACGAGAGTGCCGGGGTCCTGGGGCGTTTTCCGCATTCGTGGCGGCGGGCATCGCCTTGTTGCCATGGATCGCTCCCTGCCCAATGCAGGCCGGGAGTGCTCTTTGCAAATCGACCCAAGGAGAAAATGATGGCAACTGCGAAGAAACCCGCTGCGAAGAAGGCAGCCCCGGCAAAGAAAGCCGCCCCGGCAAAGAAGGCGGCAGCGCCTGCCAAGAAGGCCGTAGCGGCCAAGAAGGCAGCACCCGCCAAGAAGGCGGCAGCGCCTGCCAAGAAGGCCGTAGCGGCCAAGAAGGCAGCGCCCGCCAAGAAGGCGGCAGCACCTGCCAAGAAGGCCGTAGCGGCCAAGAAGGCAGCGCCCGCCAAGAAGGCGGCAGCGCCTGCCAAGAAGGCCGTAGCGGCCAAGAAGGCAGCGCCCGCCAAGAAGGCGACAGCACCTGCCAAGAAGGCCGTAGCGGCCAAGAAGGCGGCAGCACCTGCCAAGAAGGCCGCCGCCGCGCCCAAGAAGGCAGCACCTGCCAAGAAGGCGGTGAAGGCTCCCGCTGCCGCGCCTGCCCCTGCGGCGCAGACCACGCTGAACCCGCAGGCTGCCTGGCCTTTCCCCACCGGGGGCAAGCCCTAAGGCGATCTAGCGCCTATCGGCCACGACCCGGCGCTCTGCGCCGGGTTTTTTTATGGCCGGCCGCTCCCTTCAGGCGGGGTCGAAATCCAGGACGTAGTTCTGTGGGCCCCGCTGTGCGATCTTGAGCGCGCCCATGCGGTTGCCCAGTGCGGCGCAGCGAACCAGAGGCCAGCCCCGCTCTAGCCCGAACAGCAAGGCGCCACGCCATGCGTCGCCACAGCCCGTCGGGTCCACGACCTGCGCCGGCTCCACGGGCGGCACCACCACCCGCTCGCCACGCTCCCAGACTTCGCAGCCCTCGGCGCCCAGCGTCACGACCAGACCTCGCACCTTGTGCGAGATTTCCGCCAGCGTCCAGCCCGTGCGTTCGCACAGCATCTTGCCTTCATAGTCGTTCACGGCAACCCATGATGCCTGCTCGATGAAGCGCCGAAGCTCCTCGCCCTGGAACATGGGCAGCCCCTGCCCCGGATCGAAGACGAAGGGGATGCCCGCCTCGGCCATCTGCGCCGCGTGCTGCAGCATCGCGTCGCGCCCATCAGGCGCGATGATGCCGACCCGCAGGTCCGCGTGCGCCGCGACCCGGTTGCGGTGGGCCTGCATCATGGCCCCGGGGTGGAAAGCGGTGATCTGGTTGTTGTCCCGGTCGGTCATGATCATGGCCTGGGCCGTATAGGTATCGTCCACCTGTCCGATCAGGCCTGTGTCGATGCCCAGTTGCGCAAGGCGTGCCATGTAGTCGGCGCCATCGCTGCCCAGCATGGCCATGGGCCGGGGATCGCCCCCGAGCAGCCGAAGGCTGTAAGCGATGTTGCCCGCGCAGCCCCCGAAATCCCGGCGCAGCGACGGTACGAGAAAAGACACGTTCAGGATGTGCAGTTGCTGCGGCAGTATCTGCTCGGCGAACTGCCCCTCGAAGGTCATGATGGTGTCGAATGCCAGGGAACCGCAGATCAGTGCCGCCATGGAAAAAGGTCCAGTACAAAAGTTTCAGGGATAGAAAGCCAGGATGCGGTAGCCCGCCACCTGCGCAGCGCTCGACGCCATGCGCACCGCCACGGTGCCGTTCCAGATGCCGCCGGCCGCGAGCTCCGCAGGCGCGGCCACATCGCCGGGCAGCAGCACACGACGCAGCACCGCCTGGTCTTGCGCATCGGTCAGCGTGAGTTCCAGCGCCGGCATGGCCACCACGGTGGCCGAGGTGTTCTTGAGGCTCACCTGCAACTGGTAGGCAGAGGCATCGTCCCGCGCCTTGGCGAACGACGAGCTGTCGATGACGACGGCGGAGATGCGGCGCGGTGCCTCCAGCACGCAATGCAGGCGCGCGCACAGTTCCGCCAGCCAGGGGCGCGTGGCGGGATACCGTGCAGCCAGCGCATCGCGCTCCTGCAGCGCAACCTGCAGGGCCAGCATGCAGGCCAGCACCACCGCGGCGAGCAACACGGCGGCACGCACCACGGGCTGGCGCCAGAAGGCATTGCGGTGCGCGGCCCTGACGAATTCCGGCTCATCGAAGGACTCGCCCGCAGCCTGGGGCTCCACATCCTCTTCTTCCACCGGCAATGACGCAGGCGCCTCTTCCACTGACAATGCGGCGGCAGGCGCTTCCTCCACGGAGGAGGCCGTTTCCGGCACATCGTCCTCCACGGCTTCATGCGTCAGCAAGGAAGGCAGGGGAGGCAGGGACTCTGCGGGTGGAGCAGCCTGCGGCGCCGCGCTCTCCTGCGGGGCGTCAGCGATCAGAAAAGACGGAACCCGCGGATGCGGCACATGCCATGCCGGGAGCGGCGGGACGGGCGGCGCCCAGGAGGCCGATTCGGGTGCCGCAACGGCCGGCTCCACGGGGTCTGCCGGCGGGAGAGGCACCCGAGCACTGCCCCAGACCTGCACGGTGTGCAGCGTGGCAGGAGCCGGGAGCGGGCGCAATGCGTCCAGCGGCACCTCCGGCAACAGGGGCGCCTGCTCCACGGCGTGCAAGTGCTGGGAGGCATCGAAGACCTGCTTGCACTGCCCGCAGCGGACCCAGCCATCCGATATGCGCAACTGATCCGCGACGACCTTGAAGGACGTTTCGCAGAAGGGACAGCGCGTGATCTGGCTCATCGGCTGTGGATTGTAGGTGGGGTGCCCACGCCCGCGCCGCAAGCGAATGCACCGTTCTAACGGCGCGCAGTCATGAGAATCCAGCCGTCCTCGCTGTCGGCCACCTCCAGCGCCAGCCAGGGCGCATAGGTCTCCTGCAGCTCCTGCGCCTGCCGCTCCAGGATGCCAGCGAGCACCAGGCTTCCACCCTGGGCCACGTGGGCGCACAGCAAAGGCGCGAGCACCTTGAGCGGCGTGGCCAGGATATTGGCCAGAACGGTCTGGTAGCCGCCCTGCGCACGCTCGGGCAGCCCGGCGTTCACCTGCACGCCGTTGGCCTGTGCATTCTGCCGCGTGGCCTCGACAGCCGCTGAATCGATGTCCACGGCATCGATGTCCTGCGCGCCGAACTTGGCCGCGCCGATGGCCAGGATGCCCGAGCCGCAGCCGTAGTCGAGCACGCGGCCCAGCGAGCGGCCTCCTTCTTCCTGGCGGGCGATCCATCGCAGGCACATGCGCGTAGTGGGATGCGTGCCCGTGCCGAATGCCAGGCCGGGGTCCAGCCGGATGCTGCGGCGGGCCGCCTGCGGCAGCTCGTGCCATGTCGGCACGATCCAGAAATCAGGGGTGATCTCCACGGGCGCAAACTGCGACTGCGTGAGGCGCACCCAGTCCTGCTCCTGCACGGCAGCGATGCCGAGCACGGCACAGCCCTCGAAGAAGTCCTGCGCCTGCAGCAGCCGCTGCGCCTCCTCGGCAGCGGCCTGCGTGGGGAACAGCGCGGTGACGCGGCTGCGCTGCCACCCGTCGCGCGGTGCAGGCATGCCCGGCTCGCCGAACAGCGCCTGTTCGGCATCGGTCTGGGCGTCGGCGTCCTCCACCGACACGCTCAGCGCCTCCAGCGCATCGAACGCATCGCTCAGGGGCTCGACCCGGTCCTCGGGACACAGCAGGCTCAACTCGAACATGGGACTCGCCCTCCTTGCATGCAAACCATGAAAAAAGCTGGCACCCGTCTCCGGATGCCAGCGTACAGGTGCTCGGTGCGGCCGCTCAGCGCTTGCGCTGGGACAGCCACTCTTCGAGATAGTGGATGTTGGTGCCGCCCGCCACGAAGTTGGCGTCCACCATCAGCTCGCGGTGCAGCGGCACGTTGGTGTTGATGCCCTCGATCACCGTCTCGGCCAGCGCCGTGCGCATGCGCGCCAGCGCCTGCTCGCGCGTATCGCCATGGACGATGATCTTGCCGATCATGGAATCGTAGTTCGGCGGCACGTAGTAGTTCGTGTACGCATGCGAATCCACGCGCACGCCCGGACCGCCCGGCGCATGCCACATGGTGATGCGGCCCGGCGACGGGGTGAACTTGTAGGGGTCCTCGGCGTTCACGCGGCATTCGATGGCGTGGCCCTGGATCTGGATCTGGCGCTGGGTGAACGGCAGCTTCTCGCCCGCGGCCACCATGATCTGCGTGCGCACGATGTCCACGCCGGTGATCCACTCGGTCACCGGGTGCTCCACCTGTACGCGCGTGTTCATCTCGATGAAGTAGAACTCGCCGTTCTCGTAGAGGAACTCGAACGTACCCGCGCCGCGGTAGCCGATCTTCTTGCACGCGGCCACGCAGCGCTCGCCGATCTTCTCGATGAGCTTGCGCGGAATGCCCGGCGCCGGCGCTTCCTCGATCACCTTCTGGTGGCGGCGCTGCATGGAGCAGTCGCGCTCGCCCAGGTAGACGGCGTTGCGGTGCTTGTCAGCCAGCACCTGGATCTCGATGTGGCGCGGGTTCTGGAGGAACTTCTCCATGTACACGGCCGGGTTGCCGAAGGCGGCCTGTGCCTCCGCCTTGGTCATCTGCACGGCGTTGACCAGCGCGGCCTCGGTGTGCACCACGCGCATGCCGCGCCCGCCGCCACCGCCGGCGGCCTTGACGATCACCGGGTAGCCGACGCTCTTGGCGATGCGGCGGATCTGCACCGGATCGTCGGGCAACTCGCCGTCGGAGCCAGGCACGCAGGGCACGCCCGCGCGGATCATGGCCTGCTTGGCCGACACCTTGTCGCCCATCATGCGAATGGACTCGGGCGTGGGGCCGATGAACTGGAAGCCGCTCTTTTCCACGCGCTCGGCGAAGTCGGCATTCTCCGACAGGAAGCCGTAGCCGGGGTGGATGGCCTCGGCATCCGTCACCTCGGCCGCCGAGATGATGGCCGGCATGTTCAGGTACGACAGCGGCGAGGGCGCCGGGCCGATGCACACGGCTTCCTCGGCCAGCTTGACGTACTTGGCGTCGCGGTCGGCCTCGGAATAGACCATCACGGCCTTGATGCCCAGCTCATGGCAGGCGCGCTGGATGCGCAGGGCGATTTCGCCGCGATTGGCGACGAGGATCTTCTTAAACATAAACAGGCCCTCGCATGGCGGGGGTTGGGAAACTCATCGGGCGGGTCACTCGATCACGAACAGCGGCTGGCCGTATTCGACGGCCTGGCCGTTCTCGCCCAGTATGCGGGTCACCGTGCCGCTCTTGTCGGCCTCGATCTCGTTGAGGATCTTCATAGCCTCGATGATGCAGATGGTCTCGCCCTCCTTGACCTGGCTGCCCACCTCGACGAAGGGCTTGGCCCCCGGGCTGGACGCGCGGTAGAACGTGCCCACCATGGGCGACTTCACCACATGCCCCGTGGGGGCGGCAACAGGTGCGGGCGATTCGGCTACGGGCGCGGCCGGAGCGGTGGCGGGAGCGGCAACGGGTGCTTGCACGGGCGCGGCAACGAATTGCTGCACGACAGCGCCACCACCCTTGACGATACGCACCTTGCCTTCGGCTTCGGTGATCTCGAGTTCGGAAACATTCGACTCGGAGACCAGATCGATCAGGGTCTTGAGTTTTCGCAAATCCATGGGGGCTCCAACGGCTAAAACGGAATGGGGCGTGAATTTACTCCAATTTCGGCCTATTTCACCGAACTTCCCCCTTTTGCCATCATCTCCTTTTGACGAGACACGGCACTCACAACGTTTTGGACCACTCTTGCAGGTCCTGCGCCGTCAGCTGACCCATTTTACGCTTCAAAATGTTGCCATCTGCCCCGAACAGCACGGTAAACGGCAACCCCCCTTTTTCGTTGCCCAGTGCACGCCCAATGTCGGATCCCGCCAGGCCGCCCAGCGCGACCGGAAAATCCAGCGGCAGCCGCTGCAGGAATTGACGCACGTTCGAGGGCTGATCGATCGCCAGGCCCACCACCTGCCAGCCCTTCGCGCGGTGCTCGGCGTGGAAGCGGTTGAGCAGCGGCAGCTCGTCCACGCACGGCGGGCACCAGGTGGCCCAGAAGTTCAGCAGCAAGGGTTTGCCCTGAAAGGACGCCATGCGCACGGCCTCGCCCGCGGGGCCGTCGAAGCTCGCGCCCCACAGCGCCTCGGCCGCGCCGTCACGCACCGGCTGCGGCTGCAGGCGCCACAACGCGAAGCCCGCGCCGCCCAGCGCCGCGAGCGCACCGATGCCGACGGTGAGCCAGCGGCGGCGCGAGATGTCGGAAGAAGCAGGAGAGAGCGAATCGTTCATGGAGCAAGAGGGGAAGAAGGCGACTCCTGCAGCAGCTTGCGCACGGCGTCGGCATCGCCGCGCGGCGCGCGGCCGCGCGCGTCGGGGCGCAGGGCACCGCGCAGGTCGTCCAGATCGTAGATCAGCAGGTGCACGCCGATCTCCTCGCCCAGGACGGGCGAGCGGCTGCTCAGGCTCAGCGCGTCGACCGGCTCGCCGCGCAAGCCCGTCACCGTGCGCGGCTCGTAGTTCACGTGGTGGTCGATGAGGGCGATCTCCGCGGATTTGGAGTCGTCGCAGAACAAAGACAAATAGATATCCGACAGCCGCGTGGCCGTGCCGTGCCAGACGGCGCCGCCCAGGTAGGGGCGGAAGGCCTGCATGCGCTGCATCCACACCAGCGCCAGCTCGCGCAGCGCGCGCAGCTCCATCGGCTGAGTGTCGGCATGGAAGAGGCCGATGTACTCGCGCACCGCATCCTCGACCAGGTCGTTGTCGGGCAAGGGCGTGCGCGCGGGCAGGCCCAGCGCCTTGACGGCACGGCGCTTGGCCGGCCCCCACTCCATGCCCTCCTCGACAACCAGGCGGGCGGCGACGTTGGCGATTTCGGTGACGAGGGCGTTTTCCATGGCGATGGTCCCGGGCAGACGTGGCATTGTGGACCGAATGCCATGGCGCAGCCTTGACACGGCACGGACAACGCGCACGGCACAGGGGCATTGCACGCAGCAGCCGCACGACTCACTCCGTTTTTCATAGCTGCCTGCGCTTGACCCGCGAGCGCTGCAGGCCCATTCGGCACCCCGCCTTAGAATCGGCGCCCATGCATATCCACATCCTGGGCATCTGCG
Source organism: Acidovorax sp. MR-S7 (assembly GCF_000400995.2). Classification (GTDB taxonomy): domain Bacteria; phylum Pseudomonadota; class Gammaproteobacteria; order Burkholderiales; family Burkholderiaceae_C; genus MR-S7. The sequence goes on from NZ_DF238950.1 coordinate 245,888, forward strand.
GCACGTTCATGGGCGGCGTGGCCGCGCTGGCCCGCGAGGCAGGCCACAGCGTGACCGGCTGCGACGCTGGCGTCTACCCCCCCATGAGCGACCAGCTGCGCGCCCTGGGGATCGAGCTCATCGAAGGCTACGGCGCCGACCAGCTCGCGCTGCGGCCCGACGTGTTCGTGGTCGGCAACGTGGTGAGCCGCGCCCGGCTGCCGGACGGCACGCCGAAGTTCCCGCTGATGGAGGCCATCCTCGACGCGGGCGCGCCCTACACCAGCGGCCCGCAGTGGCTGGCCGAGCACGTGCTGCAAGGCCGCCACGTGCTGGCCGTGGCCGGCACGCACGGCAAGACCACCACCACATCGATGCTGGCCTGGGTGCTGGAGGCGGCAGGCCTGTCGCCAGGCTTCCTAGTGGGCGGCGTGCCGCTCGACTTCGGCATCTCCGCGCGCCTGGGCGCGCAGGCGGCGGGCCAGGAGCGGCCGCTGTTCGTAATCGAGGCGGACGAGTACGACACCGCCTTCTTCGACAAGCGCAGCAAGTTCGTGCACTACCGGCCGCGCACCGCCGTGCTGAACAACCTGGAGTTCGACCACGCGGACATCTTCGACGACCTGGCCGCCATCGAACGCCAGTTCCACCACCTGGTGCGCACCGTGCCGCCCTCGGGCCGCGTGGTGGCCAACGGACTGGAGGAAAGCCTGGCGCGCGTGCTGCACTTGGGACTCTGGAGCCAGGTGGCCGCCTTCGGCGCCACGGTGAGCGACTTCACCGCGCACGGCGAGCCACACGATTTCGAGGTGCTGCGGCGCGGCCGCGCCGTGGCGCACGTGCGCTGGTCCCTGTCGGGCGTGCACAACCAGCTCAACGCGCTGGCCGCCATCGCAGCGGCGGAACACGTGGGCGTGGCCCCCGCCCAGGCAGCCGAGGCGCTGGCGCGCTTCCAGAACGTCAAGCGCCGCATGGAGCTGCGCGGCACCGCTGCGGGCATCCGCGTGTACGACGACTTCGCCCACCACCCCACGGCGCTGCGCACCACGCTGGACGGGCTGCGCCGCAGCATCCAGGCGGACAGCCCTGGCAGCCGCATCCTGGCCGTGTTCGAGCCGCGCAGCAACACCATGAAGCTGGGCACGATGAAGGCCCAGTTGCCCTGGGCGCTGGAGGCGGCCGACCTGGCCTTCTGCCACACGGCGGGCCTGGACTGGGACGCTGCCGAGGCGCTGGCCCCGCTGGGCGCGCGGGCGCGCACGGCAGCGGACATTCCCACGCTGCTGGCGCAGATCACCGAGGCGGCCCGGCCCGGCGACCACATCATCTGCATGAGCAACGGCAGCTTCGGCGGCATCCACGCGCGGCTGCTCGACGCGCTCTCAAAAAAATAGCTGCCAGCGCTTGCTACACAAGCGCTGGCAGCCAATTCAGCTTGAATCTTCTGCTTTAGAAGCTGACCGCCATCGCCGGCACATCCACGCGCACGATCGGCTTGGACAACGCCGCGACGGTGGCGCGCGCGAACTGGGACGACCAGGCCGCGTCGGCCATCAGCGTGGCGCCTGCCGCATTCGCCACGGTCAACACCTTGTCGGCCAGCAGCACCTTGCCGCTGGCGCGCAGGGGCTCGCACTCCAGGCGGGTGAATTCGTCGTCCAGCCAGCGGCGCGCTTCCTCGTGCGAGAGGGGCGTGCCCTGCGGGTCCAGCTGGAATTCCTGCCCGGGCGCCAGGGTGACCAAAACTTCGCTGTGCATGGTTCGTTGCCTTCCGTGGTAATGAATCCCCGAGCTTACACGGCGCGGCGCGCCTGCACGGCGGCGGCCAGGTCGGCCAGGCAGGCGACGGAGTCGTCCCAGCCCAGGCAGGCGTCGGTGATGCTCTTGCCGTATTCGAGCTGCGCCGCATCGTCCTTGCCGGGCGTGAACTTCTGCGCGCCGGCGTGCAGGTGGCTCTCGATCATCACGCCGAAGACGCTGCGCGAGCCGCCCTCGATCTGGCCGGCGATGTCGCGTGCCACGTCGCGCTGGCGCTCGTGCTGCTTGCTGCTGTTGGCATGGCTGCAGTCCACCATCAGCGTGGCCGGCAGGCCGGCGGCCTGCAGGTCCTTGCAGGCGGCCTCCACGCTGGCCGCGTCGTAGTTGGGGGCCTTGCCGCCGCGCAGGATCACGTGGCAGTCCTTGTTGCCCGCCGTGTGCACGATGGCCACCTGGCCGTTCTTGTGCACGGACAGGAAGTGGTGGCCGCGGCTGGCGGACTGGATGGCGTCGGTGGCGATGCGGATATTGCCGTCCGTTCCGTTCTTGAAGCCGATGGGCGCCGAGATGCCCGAGGCCAGCTCGCGGTGCACCTGGCTCTCGGTGGTGCGCGCGCCGATGGCGCCCCAGGAGATCAGGTCGCCGATGTACTGCGGCGAGATCACGTCCAGGAACTCGCTGCCCGCCGGCACGCCCAGGCGGTTGATGTCAATGAGCAGCTGGCGCGCGATGCGCAGGCCCTCGTCGATGCGGTAGCTGCCGTCCAGGTAGGGGTCGTTGATGAGGCCCTTCCAGCCCACGGTGGTGCGGGGCTTCTCGAAATAGACGCGCATCACGACTTCCAGCGTGTCCTTGTACTGCTCGCGCACGGCCTGGAGCTTGCGCGCGTATTCCAGCGCGGCCGCCGGGTCGTGGATCGAGCAGGGGCCGAGGATGACCAGCAGGCGGTCGTCCTCGCCGGACATGATGCGCTGGATGTTGCGCCGCGTCTGCGCGATCAGCGATTCGATGCCCGAACCGCGGATGGGGAAGAAGCGGATCAGGTGTTCGGGCGGTGGAAGCACGGTGATGTCCTTGATGCGTTGGTCGTCGGTCTGGCTGGTCTTCTCGACGTTGCGGTACCAGGCATCGCTGGAAGCAGGGGCGGTCATGGGGTGTCCTCTCGGGGGTATGGAAGGGGGTCTAGGGGAAAGGCAAAAAAAAACCGCCGGGCTTTTCAGCTTCGGCGGTTTTCTTTGAGAAGGGGGCTCAGTCAGGGTGCGCGCATACCTCTCATCCGCCGGGGACAGAGAACCAAAAGTAAAAGTAAAACGCGCTACGGACTGGCATGCGCTTCAATGTAGCACGGTTTGCGGCGGCGCAACATACGGGCGGCGTTGCTATGACGCTACACGCGCCAGCCAGCCACGCAGGCGCGACAACAGCGGGCGCCTGCGCGCCGGACGCGGCGTGCGGCCCATGCCGGAGTCGCCGGGATGGGCGTCGCCCTGCTCGTACATGTCCAGCACCAGCAGCGCCTCGCCCAGCGTGCGCCAGGCCAGGCGCTCGAATTCGCCGAAGCGCTCGGCCTCCGACGGACTGCGCTGCTGCAGCGCCTCCTGCCAGCGCGCCAGCGCGTCCCGCAGCTCGCGCAGTGCGCGCTGGTAGGCGCCGAATTCGTGCAGCGCGTGCCACGCCGATCCCATGCCGGTGAGCTGGAGCTGGTGCTCGCGGGCGCAGCGCGCCAGCGCCTTGATGCTGCGCGCCACGGCCTGCGCGTCGGCGCTGGTCCGCCGCGCGCGCGTGGCGGCTTCGATGTGCTCCGACAGCGCGCCCAGGCTGCCGCGCAGTTCGCGCGTTTCCTCCTGGGCCACGCCTTCGCGCAGGAAGCGGCTCAGCCCGGCGAACGAGGCAGGCGTGTGGTGCAGCCGGCTGGAGGATGGTGCGGACATGGGGCTGCCCTGCGCCGAGTGTGCGGGCGGGGTGGGCCGCCGCGGTCAGGCGGTGCCGCCGACGGTCAGCCCGTCGATGCGCATGGTGGGCTGGCCCACGCCCACGGGCACGCTCTGGCCTTCCTTGCCGCAGGTGCCCACGCCGCTGTCCAGCCGCATGTCGTTGCCGATCATGCTGACCTTCTTGAGCGACTCGGGGCCGCTGCCCACGATGGTGGCGCCCTTGACCGGGTAGAGGATCTTGCCGTTCTCCACCCAATAGGCCTCGCTGGCCGAGAAGACGAACTTGCCGCTGGTGATGTCCACCTGCCCGCCGCCGAAGTTGGTGGCGTACAGGCCCTTCTTGATGGAAGCGACGATTTCCTGCGGATCCTTGTCGCCGCCCAGCATGTAGGTGTTGGTCATGCGCGGCATGGGGATGTGGGCGTAGCTCTCGCGGCGGCCGTTGCCCGTGGGCGTGACGCCCATCAGGCGCGCGTTCATCGCGTCCTGGATGTAGCCCTTGAGGATGCCGTCCTCGATGAGCACGTTGCGCTGGGTGGCGTGGCCCTCGTCGTCCACGTTGAGCGAGCCGCGGCGGTCGGCCAGCGTGCCGTCGTCCAGCACGGTCACGCCCTTGGCGGCCACGCGCTGGCCGATGCGGCCGCTGAATGCCGACGAGCCCTTGCGGTTGAAGTCGCCCTCCAGCCCGTGGCCCACGGCCTCGTGCAGCAGCACGCCGGGCCAGCCGGGGCCGAGCACCACGGTCATCTCGCCCGCGGGTGCGGGGCGCGACTCCAGATTGACCAGGGCCGCGTTCACGGCCTCGTCCACGTACTGACCGATCTGCTCGTCGGTGAAATAGGCCAAGCCGAAGCGCCCGCCGCCGCCCGCCGAGCCCACCTCGCGCCGGCCGTTCTGCTCGGCGATCACCGTGACCGACAGGCGCACCAGCGGGCGCACGTCGGCCGCCAGGGTGCCGTCGGCGCGGGCGACGAGCACCACGTCGTACTCGCTCGCCAGGCCCGCCATGACCTGCACCACGCGCGGGTCCTTGGCGCGGGCGCGCTGCTCGGCGCGCTCCAGCAGCTGCACCTTGGCCGTGCTGTCCATCGAGGCGATGGGGTCGATGTGCGGGTAGAGCGAACGGCTGCTTGCTATCTTCTTGGGAGCTACCCGCCCTTTACCAGCCTGCGCCGTGGCCGAAATAGACCGCACGGTGCGGGCAGCATCGAGCAGCGAGGCCTCGGAGATGTCGTCGGAATAGGCGAAGGCCGTCTTCTCGCCGCTCACGGCACGCACGCCCACGCCCTGGTCGATGCTGAAGGAGCCCGTCTTGACGATGCCCTCCTCCAGGCTCCAGCCCTCGCTGCGCGTGTACTGGAAGTACAGGTCGGCATCATCCACGCGGTGCGCGCGGATCTCCGCCAGCGCGCGGGAGAGGTGGGATTCATCCAGTCCGAAGGGCGTGAGCAGCAGCTCGCGGGCCAGGCCTAAGCGTTCGATGGTGGGTTCGCGGGAGATCATCCGGGGATTGTAGGCAGCGGGGCATGCCCCCGCTTGCGCGCGGCTACGCGTCCTCGGCCTGCTGCTGGGCGCGCGCCACCGACATCAGCACCCCCAGCGCCAGCCCCAGCGTGACCATGGCCGTGCCGCCGTAGCTCACGAAGGGCAGCGGCACGCCCACCACGGGCAGGATGCCGCTGACCATGCCCATGTTCACGAAGGCATAGGTGAAGAAGATCATGGCCACGGCCGACGCCATCAGCCGGCCGAACAGCGTGGGTGCCCCCGCGGCGATGGCCAGGGCGCGCCACACCAGCAGGATGAAGCAGGCGATCAGCGTGAGGTTGCCCGCCAAGCCGAACTCCTCGGAATAGGCGGCGAAGATGAAGTCGGTCGTGCGCTCGGGGATGAATTCCAGGTGCGTCTGCGTGCCGGCCATGAAGCCCTTGCCCCAGACGCCGCCCGAGCCGATGGCGATCATGCCCTGGATGATGTGGAAGCCCTTGCCCAGCGGGTCGCGCGTGGGGTCGAGCAGCGTGCACACGCGCTGGCGCTGGTATTCGTGCAGCACGCGCCAGTCCACGCCGTCGGCGCACAGCTGCGGCTCGAACCACACGATGAGCGCAATGCCCACCACGCCCACCAGCACCGGCGGCACCACCAGCCGCCACGGCAGGCCCGCGAAGAAGATCACCGACAGGCCCGCCGCCATCACCAGCAGCGAGGTGCCCAGGTCCGGCTGCTTCATGATCAGCCCCACGGGCACGGCGAGCAGCACGGCGGCCACCACGAAGTCCAGCGCGCGCAGCTGTCCCTCGCGCTTCTGGAACCACCAGGCCAGCATCAGCGGCGTGGCGATCTTGAGCAGCTCGCTCGGCTGGATGACCACGCCCACGTTGATCCAGCGCTGCGCACCCTTCTTGGTGATGCCGAACAGCGCCACCGCCACCAGCAGCGCCACGCCCAGCGTGTAGAGCGGCACGGCCAGCATCATCAGGCGCTGCGGCGGCACCTGCGCCACCACGAACAGGATGCCCGCCGCCAGCAGCATGTTGCGCCCGTGGTCCACGAACCGCGTGCCGTGGTCGTAGCCCGAGGAATACATGGCCGTGAGGCCGATGGAGGCCAGCACCAGCAGCAGCGCGATGAGCGGCCAGTCGAAGCCGCGGAAGAACGGCAGGATGCGCTGCGCCAGGGTGGGGGAGTCGAAGGTCGCGGTGGCCATGGTAATGTCGTGCGCCCGCGATTATCCTCGCCCCATGCCCGCCACCCACCTGCTCTACCTGCACGGCTTTCGCTCCTCGCCCCAGTCCGCCAAGGCCCGGCTGACGGCCGAGCGCGTGGCCGAACGCCACCCCGGCGCGACCTTCTGGTGCCCTCAGCTGCCCCCCTCGCCGCGCGAGGCCATGGCGCTGGTGGCGGACGGCATCGCGCCCTGGCCCCGTTCGCGCATGGCGGTGATCGGCTCCTCGCTCGGCGGCTTCTACGCGAGCTGGGTCGCGCAGCAGGCGCACTGCCCCAGCGTGCTGCTGAACCCCGCCGTCGATCCGGCGCGCGACCTCGCGCGCTACATCGGCGAGCAGACCGCCTGGCACAACCCCGAGGAGCGCTTCTTCTTCCGCCCGGAGTTCATCTCCGAGCTGCAGGCGCTCGACGTGCGCGGACTGCCGCCCTCGGGGCCGGAGCTGCTCATCGCCACCCAGGGCGACGAGGTGCTGGACTGGCGCGAGATGGTGGCGCGCTACCCCCAGGCCACCCAGCGCGTGCTGCCGGGCGGCGAGCATGCGCTGAACGACTATCCCCGGCACCTGGACGAGGTGCTGCGCTTTTGCAACCTGGTGTGAGTCAATCGCGCTGCGGCGCGCCCGTGGCCGGCGCACCGCTGCGCCAGCGCGCGTAGTCGCGCGGGTAGGCGCGGCGGTAGCGATCCTCGTGCAGCGCCGCCTCGTCCTCCCGCCCCAGCAGGCGGGCGCTGGCGATGAGCTTCTCGACCACGCGCGGCTCGGGCGAGTAGTGCAGCAGGCGCAGGGCCGTGGCGTGCATGGCCTGCGCGTTGGCGGCCGTGGCGGGCGTGGTGGTGAGCCAGGCGAACTCGGCCGGCGCGCGGAAGAAGGTGACGCGCCGCGCTGCCTCCTGCGCCGTGAGCCCGCGCAGCGCGGCGGGACGCTCGGCCACGGGGCGGTAGAGGGCGCTGACCTGCGCATAGTCACGCGCCAGCATCCAGGCCAGCACGGGCGCCGCCAGCAGCGCCGCGCCCACCGGCCACCGCAGCGCCTGCCACACCTTCGGCGGCAGCAGCACCGCCACGGCCAGCAGCGCCGCCAGCTGGAAGGGGCCGTACCACAGCGGGAACTCCAGCAGGCTGTGCACGCCCACCAGGGCCAGCACGCCCCAGGCCAGCCGGCGCAGGAGCTGCGTCTCGTGCCACGGGCGGGCGCGCCACACGGCCCACAGCGCGCCGCCGCACAGCAGCAGCGCCACGGGCAGGCCCAGCTCCACGGCCAGGTGCAGCGGCAGGTCGTGGGCGTTGTCCAGCAGCACGCAGAAGCGCTCGCCAGGGAAAGCGGTGATGTAGTGCGCGTAGTCCAGCTCGCCCCAGCCCCAGCCCGTCCAGGGCCGCTCGCCGATCAGGTGCAGCACGTTGGCCCAGAGCACGCGGCGGCTGGTGCAGCGGCTGGATTCGTCGGCCAGGCGCGAGAACAGGCCGTCCGCGCGCACGCCCGTCCACTGCGCCAGCAGTTCGGGCAGCCACCACGCGGCCAGCAGGTAGGCCGCCAGCCCCACGGCGGCCACGGCAGGCGCCAGCGCGCCCTGGCCGCGCCGCCACAGCAGCAGCAGGCCCAGCAGCACCAGCCATTCCAGCGCGCCGGTGCGCGAGGCCGTGGCCGCCGCGCAGGCGGCCAGCAGCACCACGGCCCAGGGCACGGCCACGGCCAGCGCCAGCGGCCAGCGGGACGCAGGGCGCTCCCCCGCCACGGCCTGCAGCCGCGCCACCAGCCACAGAAGCGCCCACAGGCCCAGCAGCATCAGGGTGGCCTGCTGGTTGCGCTGGCGCAGGTTGCCCAGCGCCTGGCCGGGCGCGGCGGGGTGGACCCAGGGCGCCCAGCCGGGATCGCCCACGAAGTACTGCAGCAGCCCGATGCACGCGCCCGCCACCGCACCCAGCAGCAGCCCCCAGGCCAGGCCCCACCCCAGGCGCGTGCCGGGGAGCCGGCCCGCCCAGGCCAGCGCGGCGATGCCCCAGGCGCAGGCGGCGCTGGCCATCAGCGGCCAGAAGCTGGTCTGCGGCGCCTGCGTGACGCCGAAGACGAAGGGCAGCCCCGCCGCCAGCGCCACGAGCGCGATGGCGCCGCCATGCGGCCAGGATGGCCGGGACGATGAGAGAGGGGAATTCAGGGGGGACATACGGCGCCGGAACATGGCCGGTGTGTGGCCGGGCATTGTGCATGGGCGTGCGTGGGAAAATGCCGTCCCTATGCATGCACTGTTTGAAGACGCCGGCAAGTTCCAGGCCGGCCGCATCCTTTCCGAGGCCGAAAGCTCGGCGCAGATCGAGCTGGACTCGGGCAAGCGCGTCAAGGTCAAGGCCGCCCACATCCTGTTGAAATTCGACAAGCCCGCGCCGGCCGAGCTGCTGGCCGGCGCGCGCGCGCTGGCCGCCACCATCGAGCTTCCGCTGGCCTGGGAATTCGCGCCCGAGGAAGAGTTCGGCTTCGCCGACCTGGCGCGCGATTATTTCTCCGCATCCGCGCCCGTCGCCGAGCAGGCCGCGATGCTGATCGCCCTCTTCGAGGCGCCGCACTACTTCCGCCGCGCGGGCAAGGGGCGCTTCAGGAAGGCGCCGGCCGACATCCTGCAGCAGGCGCTGGCGGCCATCGAGAAGAAGCAGCAGATCCAGGCGCAGATCGAGGCCTGGGCGCGCGAGCTGGCCGCCGGCACCTGCCCGCAGCCCGTGCGCGAGCAGCTCTACAAGATCCTCTTCAAGCCCGACAAGAACGCGCCCGAGTACAAGGCCGTGGTGGAGGCCAGCCGCGCCGCGCAGAAGGCCCCGCTGGCGCTGCTGCAGGCGGCCGGCGCGATCGATTCGCCCTACCAGTTCCACTGGAAGCGCTTCCTGTTCGACCATTTCCCCAAGGGCACGGGCTTTCCCGCCATCGCCGCGCCGCAGCCGCCCTCGGACCTGCCGCTGGCGCCGGTGGAGGCGTTCTCCATCGACGATTCCAGCACCACGGAGATCGACGACGCCCTGTCCGTGCAGGGCCTGGGCACGGGCACGGTGACGGTGGGCATCCACATCGCCGCGCCGGGCCTGGCCATCGTGCCCGGCTCGCCGCTGGACCAGCTCGGCCGCACGCGCCTGTCCACCGTCTACATGCCGGGCCACAAGATCACCATGCTGCCCGACGACGTGGTGCAGATCTACACGCTGGACGCGGGCCGGGCCAACCCGGCCGTGTCGCTCTACGCCACGGTGGACGAGGCCACGCTGGCCATCACCGCCACCGAGACGCGCCTGGAGCGCGTGCCGGTGGTGGTCAACTTCCGCCACGACCAGCTCGACCACATCGTCACCGAAGCCTGGCTGGCCGACCCCGCCGTTGAGCATGAAAACACGCCCCAGCCCTTGCTGGACAAGCGCAAGCAGCTCTCCTTTTTGCACCGCCTGGCGCGCCAGCTCAAGATCGGGCGCGAAGCGGTGCGCGGCAAGCCCGAGAACTTCAACCGGCCCGACTACACCTTCCGCCTGCAGGGCCACGAGGGCGAGCCCGACGGCAGCGAGACGGTGCAGATCGGCACGCGCAAGCGCGGCGCGCCGCTGGACCTGATCGTGGCCGAGGCCGCCATCGTCGCCAACAGCGCCTGGGGCCAGATGCTGGCCGAGCACGGCGTGCCCGGCATCTACCGCAGCCAGGCCAGTCTAGCGCCCGGCGTGAAGGTGCGCATGGGCACCAAGGCGCTGCCGCACGCGGGCATCGGCGTGAAGAGCTACGCCTGGGCCACCTCGCCGCTGCGCCGCTACGTGGACCTGGTGAACCAGTGGCAGATCATCGCCTGCGCGCGCCACGGCAAGACCGCCGCGCTGGCCGCGCCGTTCAAGCCCAAGGACGCGGAGCTGTTCTCCATCATCAGCGGCTTCGACGCGGCCTATGGCGCCTACAACGGCTACCAGGCCGGCATGGAGCGCTTCTGGACGCTCAAGTACCTGCAGCAGAACCAGATCGCCGAGCTGGAGGCCACCGTCATCAAGGAAGGCGTGAACGGCGGCTTCCTGGTGCGCGCCGACACCCTGCCGCTGGTGCTGCCCGTGCTGGGCGCGCAGCAATTGCCGCGCGGCGCGCGCGTGCGCGTGCGGCTGGGCGAGATCGACGAGATCGCGCTGGACGTGAGCGGCACCCTGGTGGCCCGCCTGGACGATCCGCAGGACCCGTCCGACGACGGCCCGGTGGACGAAGAGGACGGCGGCGAGGACGATGCCGTGGCCGGCCCCATCGCCATCGCCGTCGATATGAACGAGCCCGATAATCCGGCCCCGTGAACATGACCCCCACGCTCCGCCGCTACGCGGGTCGCTGCCCCTACGCCGGGCGCCCCCTGGGGGGGCCGCTTTTTCATCTAGGGGCGGCCCGTCGATGAAAAATTTCCTGCGCCGCTTCTCCACGCTGCAGATCGCCCTGGGCGTCTCCATCGCCGTGCACGCGGCGCTGCTCACCGTGCGCTTCGTCGACCCGGAAGGCTTCAACCGCGTCTTCCAGGACACGCCGCTGGAGGTGATCCTGGTCAATGCCCAGTCCAAGGAGCGCCCCGACAAGGCCCAGGCCATCGCCCAGGCGTCGCTCGCAGGCGGTGGCGCCGCCGAGCAGGGGCGCGCCACCAGCCCCCTGCCCTACTCCGCCCTCACCGCCATCGGCGACGACCTGGAGGACGCGCAGCGCAAGATGGACAGCATGCTCGAGCAGCAGAGCCAGTTGCTGGCCCAGGTGCGCCAGCAGATCGCCACGCTGCCCGTGCCCGACTTGCGCCAGCCCAGCCAGAGCGCCGAGCGGCAGGACCAGGACGAGAAGCGCCGCCAGCTCCAGAAGCTGCTGGCCGAGATCGAGAAGCGCATCAACGAGGAAAACGCCCGCCCGCGCAAGCGCTACGTCAGCCCCGCCACCATGGAGCGCGTGGACGCGGTCTACTACGACGCCCTGCGCCGCAAGATCGAGGACAAGGGCACGCAGAACTTCCCCGAGCAGGCGGGCAGGAAGCTCTACGGCGAGCTCATCATGATCGTCACCGTGAACCACGACGGCCGCGTGCTGGAAACCGAAGTCGTGCAGGGCTCGGGCAACCGCCTGCTGGACCGCCGCGCCGAGGCCATCGCCCGCGGGGCCGGCCCGTTCGGCCACTTCGGCCCCGCCATGCGCGCCCAGGCTGACCAGATCGCCGTGGTCTCGCGCTTCAAGTTCACCCGTGACCAGACCCTCGAAACCAGTGTCCGCTGACCCCACCGACCTCTACTGCGTGATGGGCCATCCCATCGCCCACAGCCGCTCGCCGCGCATCCATGCGCGCTTCGCCGAACTCACGGGCGCGCCGCTGCGCTACGAGGCCCGCCTGGTGCCGCTGGACGGCTTCCCGCAGGCGCTGCGCGACTTCGCGGCGCAGGGCGGGCGCGGCTGCAACGTCACCGTGCCCTTCAAGCTGGAGGCCGCGCAGTGCGCCACCACGCGCAGCGAGCGCGTGCAGCTCGCCGGCGCGGCCAACACGCTGGTCTTCGAGGGCGGCGCCATCCACGCCGACAACACCGACGGCCTGGGCCTGGTGGCCGACATCGAGCGCAACGCGGGCTTCGCCCTGGCCGGGCGCGACGTGCTGCTGGTCGGCGCGGGCGGCGCGGCGGCCGGCGTGCTGGGACCGCTGATCGCCGCCGGCGCGCGCCACGTCACCGTGGCCAACCGCACGCTGGCCAAGGCCGAGGCGCTCACCGCCAGCCACGCAGCGCTGGCGGCGCTACACACAACGGAGCTGCTCGCGCTTGCCCCACAAGCGCTGGAGCGTGATTTCGACCTCATCGTCAACGCCACCGCCAGCAGCCTCGCAGGCGACGCCGTGCCCGTGCCCGCGCACGTGCTGCGCCCCGGCAGCCTGGCCTACGACATGATGTACGGCCCCGCGGCAGAAGGCTTCCTGGCCTGGGCCCGCGCCCACGGCGCCACGCCGCGCGACGGCCTGGGCATGCTCGTCGAGCAGGCGGCCGAGGCCTTCCTGATCTGGCGCGGCATGCGCCCGCCCTCGGCCCAGGTGCTGGCCGAGCTGCGCAGCGCATGAAGCCCCTGCTGCGCTGGCTCGGCCTCGTGCTGCTCGCCCTTGCCGCGCTGCAACTGTTCTTCGTGCTGCGCATCGCCGCCATGGCGGTGATCGACCCGCAGTCCACCGCCTTCCAGCGCTCCGAAGCCTGGGCGCTGCGCCACGACCTGCGCTGGCGCCAGGAATGGGTGCCCTACGGGCGCATCTCCGACCATCTCAAGCGCGCCGTGATCGCCTCGGAGGACGACGGCTTCGTCAACCACGACGGCGTGGACTGGAACGCGATCGAACGCGCCTGGGAGCGCAACGCCAAGGCCGAGGAGCAGGCCGCCGCCAAGGCCCGCGCGCCGAAGATCCGCGGCGGCTCCACCATCACCCAGCAGCTCGCCAAGAACCTGCTGCTGTCGGGCGAGCGCACCTTCGTGCGCAAGGGGCAGGAATTCGTGCTCACGCTGGCCCTGGAGCAACTGCTGCCCAAGCAGCGCATCCTGGAGATCTACCTGAACAACGTGGAATGGGGCGCGGGCGTGTTCGGCGCCGAAGCCGCCGCGCGCCGCTACTACGGCAAGAGCGCCAGCCAGCTCAGCGCGAGCGAGGCCGCACGCCTGGCGGTGATGCTGCCCGCGCCCAAGCGCTTCGAGAAAGCGCCGGGCTCGGCCTACCTCGCAGGGCGCACGCGCACCATCCTGGCCCGCATGGGACGGGCGGAACTTCCATGAAACACCCCCTGAGTCGCTTCGCGCCTTCCCCCTCTCTCTTAGCGCTACGCGCTACCGGAGGGGGACGCAGCCAGCGCGGCGGGGCGGCCCTTGCGCGGCTGCCCGCACATGGGCCGCGCCGATTTCGTGCGCCACCGGCAGCGCGTAGCGTCCTGGATCACTGAAATGAGAATCCTCGGCATCGACCCCGGCCTGCAGACCACCGGCTTCGGCGTGGTGGACGTCGACGGCCACCGCCTGAGCTACGTCGCCAGCGGCACCATCCGTACCACGGGCCTGGCGCTGGGCGACCTGCCCGGGCGGCTCAAGGTGCTGTTCGACGGCATCAGCGAGGTCGCGGCGCGCTACCAGCCCGACGCGGCGGCGGTGGAGATCGTGTTCGTGAACGTCAACCCGCAGTCCACCCTGCTGCTGGGCCAGGCGCGCGGCGCCGCGCTGACGGCGCTGGTGAACGCCAACCTGCCAGTGGCCGAATACACGGCCCTGCAGATGAAGAAGGCCGTGGTGGGCCACGGCCGCGCGGCCAAGGCCCAGGTGCAGGAGATGGTGCGCCGCCTGCTGCAGCTGCCGGGCCTGCCCGGCACCGATGCGGCCGACGCGCTGGGCCTGGCCGTCACGCATGCGCACGCGGGCGCGGCGATGGCCCGCATCGCGCAGGTGGCGCCGCTGTCTCGGCGCCAGCACGCGATGTACAAGGGCGGGCGCAGTTACTGACTCAGGATGAGCTGCGCGATCACCCCCGTGGCGATGGCCACCAGCAGGTAGTCCGAGCCGTACTGCACCCAGTGGTAGCCGCGCGGCGGCGGGCGCAGGTGGTGCACGCGCCAGTCGTTCACCACGTAGTGGCGGGTGCGGTACGCGGGCGGCAGGCGGTCGCCCCGGTGCCAGCGGCGGTCCGGACCCGCGCCGCGCCAGGGGCCCTGCGCATGCGGCGGCGGGCCGGGGCGGGGGCGCATCTGCGGCGGCCCGGGCGGGCGGGGCTGCATGTGGCTGGGACGGTGGCGCTGGTCGTAGCGCTGGTCATGCCGCGGCTCCTGGCGGTGGTCTCGCGGCTGGGCCTGCGCGCCGACGGCGGACAGCCCCATCAGCAGCGCCATGCAGGCGGCGCCCCAGGCCGCGGCGGGGCGCCGCCGCACGCCTGCGGCAGCGCGGGGGGTTGCGGGAGTGGTCGTGATGGCGGGCATGTCGTGCCTCCTTCCTGGGCAGTGAACACGCCTCCATGGTGCACCTGCCAGCGCCCGCGCGGCACGCCCGGGCAGCGCTTTTACCCAAGATTTGCCGGTGGATTACCTGCGCTTTGCATCCGTTACGCGGCAGCCACCGCCAGGGGAACGGCGGGCAGCTCCAGGGCCGCGGCAGGGGCCGGCACGGCCGTGGCGGCGGCGCCGAGCTTGAAGCGGCGGACGGCCCGCGCCAGCTGCTCCGCCTGCTCGCGCAGCGACTGCGAGGCCGCCGCGGACTGTTCCACCAGCGCGGCGTTCTGCTGGGTCATGCGGTCCAGGTCGTTCACGGACTCGCCCACCTGGCCGATGCTGCCGGCCTGCTCCGACGCCGCGGCGGTGATCTCGGCCACGATGTCCGAGACCTTGCGCACGCTGCCCACGATCTCGGTCATGGTCTCGCCGGCCTGGGCCACGAGGCGCGCGCCGCCTTCCACGCGCTGGGCCGACGCGCCGATGAGCTCCTTGATCTCCTTGGCCGCCTCGGCCGAGCGCTGCGCCAGGCTGCGCACCTCGCTGGCCACCACGGCGAAGCCCCGGCCCTGCTCGCCGGCGCGCGCGGCCTCCACCGCGGCGTTGAGCGCCAGGATGTTGGTCTGGAACGCGATGGAGTCGATCACGCCCGTGATGTCGCCGATGCGCCGCGAGCTGTCGGAAATCTCGCCCATGGTGTCCACCACCTGCGCCACCACGGCGCCGCCGCGCACCGCCACCTCGGCGGCCGACGCCGCGAAGCCGCTGGCCTGCCGCGACGATTCGGCGCTTTGCTGCACCGTGCCGGTGAGCATTTCCATGGACGAGGCGGTCTGCTGCAGGCTGGCGGCCGTCTGCTCGGTGCGCTGGCTCAGGTCCTGGTTGCCGGTGGCGATCTCGGCGCTGGCGGTGGAGATGCTGCCCGCCGCCTGCTGCACCTGGCCCACGAGGGCGCGCAGGGCGTCCTGCATGCGGCCCATGGCGTTGATGAGGCTGCCGATCTCGTCGTCCTGGCGCGCGCGCACCTCGTGCGAGAGGTCGCCGCCCGCGATGCGCTCGGCCAGCTCGCGCGCCTGCGCCAGCGACTGGGTGATGGAGCGCACGCTGAACAGCGTGAGCGGCACCAGCACGGCCAGGCCGAGCACCACGGCGCCCGCGATCAGCACCGCCATGGTGGCCGTGCGCGCGTCCAACGCGGCGCGCGCCTCGTCCATGCGGTCGCGCGCGTGCGTGGCGAGGCTGGCGAACAGCGCATCGGTGGCCTCCATGTGGCCCTTGAGGCGCTCGGCGTAGGCGCCCGCGCCCGCGCCGTCGAGCTGGGCGCGCTCGATCTGCTCGAAGATCGGCACCAGGCCGCTCTCGTACTGCCGGATCTCCCCCAGCGACTGGTCGATAGCAGCGGTGAAATCGGCCTCGCCCGCCTGCACCGCGCGCACCTGCGCGAGGTCCTTGCGCAGCGCCGCGAGCTGGCGGCCCCAGCCCTCGCGCAGCGCCTCCACCTCCACGGCGTTGTTGAAGTTGATGATGATGTCCTTCTCCGCGCGGCGCAGGTGCCCCAGGCTGGTGCGCAGGTTGGCCATGTCGGTGAGGGTCTGCACCCGCTGCGCGAACAGCTCCTGCAGGATGCCGCGCGTACGGTCCAGCGCGGTGTAGCCCATGGCGCCGACGACGGCCAGCAGGACTAGGGAGAAGACGGTGGCGAAATACAGGCGTGCACGGATGGAGAGGCGCCCCAGGGTGGTCATGTCGTTCCTTTTGGCTGAACACGGTCCGGACAGGACGGCACCCGCCGCCTGCCACAAAGCTCCGCCTTGTGGGCGGACAACTTTGCAACTTTATGTTGCAAGAATCGGTCCCGACAGAGGGTATTCACCGGCTGGCGCCGGGCGCCCCCGCGCCTACGGGGAGACGCGCGCCACCACCTGCCCCGCAGCCAGCACCTCGCCCGCCGCTGCCAGGCACCGCAGCGTGCCCGCCTGCGGCGCGTGCAGGGCGGTTTCCATCTTCATGGCTTCCATCACGCCGATCACCTCGCCGGCCTCCACCGTATCGCCCGTCTGCCTGTGCCAGGCGACGAGACTGCCGGTGAGCGGAGCCGGCACGTCGCCGGGTGCGCTGGCCGGCGCGGCGGCGGGCGTTGGCGCAGAAGCACCAGCGGACTGCGGCAGCGCAAGCCCCGCGGGCAGGCCCAGGCGCACGCGCTTGCCGTCGATCTCCACGAAGGTGCGCAGCAGCGGCGCCGCGCTCTCGGCCTCGGGCCGCGCGGCGGCGTCGAAACGCGCGGCCATCTCGGTCTCGATCCAGCGGGTGTGCACGGCGAAGCCCTGCTCGCCGGTGAAGGCGGCATCTTCCACCACGGCGCGGTGGAAAGACAGCACGCTGGCCACGCCTTCGATCTCGAACTCCCGCAGCGCGCGCCGTGCGCGGGCCAGGGCCTGCTGGCGCGTGGCACCGGTGACGACGAGCTTGGCCATCAGCGAATCAAAGCTGCCGGGCACGGTGCTGCCCGCCTCCACGCCGCTATCGACGCGCACGCCGGGGCCGCCGGGCGCGTCGAACCGCGTGATGCGCCCGGGCGTGGGCAGGTAGCCGCGCCCGGGGTCTTCGGCGTTGATGCGGAATTCGATGCTGTGGCCGCGCGGGGGCGGCGCTTCGGTGAAGGAAAGCGGATGGCCGTCGGCGATGCGCAGCTGCTCCACCACCAGGTCCACGCCCGCCGTTTCCTCGGTCACGGGGTGTTCCACCTGCAGGCGGGTGTTGACTTCGAGGAACGAGATCTGCCCGCCCTGGCCCAGCAGGAACTCCACCGTGCCCGCGCTCACGTAGCCCGCCGCCGCGCAGATGTCGCGCGCGGCGCGGTGGATGTGCTCGCGCTGGGCGTCGGTGAGGAAGGGCGCGGGCGCCTCCTCGACCAGCTTCTGGTTGCGCCGCTGCAGCGAGCAGTCGCGCGTGCCGACCACGGCCACGCGGCCGTGCTGGTCGGCGAGGATCTGCGCCTCGATGTGGCGCGGCCGGTCGAGGAACTGCTCCAGGAAGCATTCCCCGCGCCCGAAGGCGGCCGTGGCCTCGCGCACGGCGGATTCATACAGCTCGGCCACTTCCTCTATGCGCCAGGCCACCTTCAGCCCGCGCCCGCCGCCGCCGTGCGCGGCCTTGATGGCGATCGGCAGGCCGTGCCGCTCTGCGAAGGCCAGCACCTCGGCGGCGCTGGAGACGGGGCCAGGCGTGCCCGCCACGAGCGGCGCGCCCACCTGGGCCGCGATGCGGCGCGCGGCCACCTTGTCGCCCAGGGCCTCGATGGTCTCGGGACGCGGGCCGATCCAGGCCAGGCCCGCCGCGATCACGGCGCGCGCGAACTCGGCGCGCTCCGACAGGAAGCCGTAGCCGGGGTGCACCGCGTCGGCGCCGCTGCGCCGGGCCACGTCGATGAGCTTGGCGATGTCGAGGTAGGTGTCCGCCGGGCGCATGCCCTGCAGCGCATAGGCCTCGTCGGCGGCGCGCACGTGCAGCGCGTCGGCATCGGGGTCGGCATAGACGGCGACGGAGCGCACGCCGTAGTCGCGGCAGGCGCGGGCCACCCGAACAGCAATCTCGCCTCTATTGGCAATCAGGACTTTGGTAATCATGGTGTGACCTGCTCGAAGAACGGAGCGATGACGTTGAACCGCACGCGGCAGCCCACGGGGATTTGCGCGGCCAGCCCCAGGTGGTGGCTGGCGACGGCGCCGATGACGGGATAGCCGCCGGTCAGGGGATGGTCGGCCAGGAACAGCACGGGCTGGCCGCTGATGGGCACCTGGATGGCGCCTGTCACCGTGCCCTCACTGGGCAGCTCGTCATGGCGGCTGCGCGCGAGCGGCTGCGCGCCTTCCAGGCGCATGCCGATGCGGTTGGACTGGGGCGTGACGCGCCACTCCTGCGCGGCAAAGGTCTGCAGCGCTTCGGGCGTGAACCAGTCGGTGCGCGGGCCTAGCACCACGTCGAGCGTGACCAGTTCGCCGGGCCGGGGCAGCACGACGGCTTCACTGGCGGCCTGCGCGGCTTGCACGGGCTGGCTGTCCACCAACAAGCGCTGGCCAGCCTGCAGTGCGGGCGGGCCGACCTGCGCGAGCGTGTCGGTGGCGCAACTTCCCAGCACCGGCTCCACCTGCCAGCCGCCGCGCACGGCGACGTAGCAGCGCACGCCCGCCGTGGGCGCACCGATGACGAGCACATCGCCGTCGTCCAGCGCCACGCCCTGGTGGCTGGAGACTGGCCACGCGCGGCCATCGGCGGCGCGCAGCGTGAGCGGCGCATCGGCTCCGGTAACGGCCACGGTGGCCTGCCCGTGGCAGCGCAGCTGCAGGCCACCCAGCACGTTCTCCAGCACGGGCGCATGCACGGGGTTGCCGACGAGGCGGTTGGCCTCGCGCATGGCGGCAGCATCCAGTGCGCCGGAGGGCGACAGGCCCAGGCCCGCCATGCCGGCACGGCCCGCGTCCTGCACCAGCGCCTGCAGGCCTGTCGCTACGATTTCAATAGCTGGTAGCGCTTGACCATCAAGCGCTGGAGGTGTTTTTGGCTCTGACTTTCTCAAGGGCGGCAGGCTGACGTGCAGCGCAGCCTGGCCCGCGTCGCGGAACTGCACCTGGAAACCCGGCTGCACGTAGGCAGGCTCGGCGCGGCGCATGTCCCACATGGGCACGCCGGTCACGCCGATCAGCTGCCAGCCGCCGGGGCTGGCGCTGGGATAGACGGCGCTGAAGTCCCCCGCCAGCGCCACGGCGCCCGCAGGCACCTTGGTGCGTGGCGATTGGCGGCGCGGCACGTTGCGAAAGCTCGCGTGACCGCCTGCCATGTAGACGAAGCCCGGCGCGAAGCCCGCGAACGCGGCCTGCCAGGGCTGGCCGGTGTGGCGGGCGATGACCTCGCGCACGTCGAGGCCGAGCAGTTCGGCCAGCTCGGGCAGGTCTTCGCCGTCGTAGCACACGGGGATTTCGACGGTGCGGCCCGGCTGCGCGCCGGTTTCATGAATGTCCGCCACCGCGCCGCGCTCGCGCAGCGCCTCGGTCAGCGCGGGCAGCGCGATGGCGGCGGGCCGGTAGTGCACGAGCAGCGTGCGTGCCGCGGGCACCAGCTCCTGCACGCCCGCGACGGGCCGCGCCAGCAGCGCGCGGTGCAGCGCCATGGCGGCGGCGAGGCTTTCCAGCTCGACGAGCAGCGCCGCGTCGCTGGCGGAGATGAAACGCATGTGCATGGGGTCAGTCCACGAAGGCGCGCAGCTCCACGCCCGCCTGCGCCAACCGCTCGCGCACGCGGCGCGCCATCGCCACCGCGCCGGGGCTGTCGCCGTGCAGGCAGATGGAGCCGGCCTCCATGCGGATGGTCTTGCCGGTGACACTCACCAGCTCGCCCGTCTGCACCATGCGCAGCATGCGCTCGGCCACCTCGTCGGGGTCGTGCAGCACCGCGCCGGGCAGGCGGCGCGAGTAGAGCGAGCCATCGTCGTTGTAGGCGCGGTCGGCGAACGCCTCGGCCACCACGCGCAGGCCGCGCGCGCGGGCGCGCTCGATGAGCGGCGAGCCCGCCAGCGCCAGCAGCGTGAGGCCGGGGTCGATCTCCAGCATGGCGGTGATCACGTCGTTGCCCTGGCGCTCATCGTAGGCGATGGTGTTGTAGAGCGCGCCGTGCGGCTTGACGTAGCGCACGCGCGTGCCCGCCGCCTGGGCCAGGCCCTGCAGTGCACCGATCTGGTAGACCACGTCGGCCACCAGCTCGGTGCTGGTGGGGTCCATGTTGCGGCGGCCGAATCCCACCAGGTCGGGGTACGACACGTGCGCGCCCACGGCCACGCCGCGCGCGGCGGCGCCCTGCACGGTCTGCAGGATGCCCGCAGGGTCGCCCGCGTGGAAGCCGCAGGCCACGTTGGCGCTGGTCACCACGTCGAGCATGGCGGCGTCGTCGCCCATGCGCCATGCACCATAGCTTTCACCCAGGTCGCTGTTGATGTCCATCGTTGTATCCTCGTTTTGTCAAATGGGGCCCGTTGATTGTTCAACAGGCAGTGGCAAATTTCCCAGCAAAAGGCATTCCATGCAGTCCCGGCATTTCACCAACCGCTCCGAGCCCGCCAGCCTGACCGACACCGTGGCCGACACCATCCGCCAGCAGCTCATCAACGGCCAGCTGCGCGCCGGCCAGCGGCTGTCGGAGGCCCAGCTCGCCCAACAGCTCGACATTTCGCGCAACACGCTGCGCGAGGTGTTCCGCACCCTCATCAAGGAAGGGCTGCTGCTGCACGAGCCCAACCGGGGCGTGTCGGTGGTGGTGCCCTCGATCGCCGACATCATCGACATCTACCGCGTGCGCCGCCTCATCGAGTGCCAGGCGCTGGAGAAGGCCTGGCCCCTGCACCCGGCCCACAAGCGCATGCGCCAGGCCGTGGAGGACGCCACTGTCGCCCTGGAGGCGCGCGACTGGCAGCGCGTGGGCTCGGCCAACATGGCCTTCCACGCCGCCATCGTCGCCCTGAGCGACAGCGCACGCCTGTCGGCCATGTTCGAGGACATCGCCGCCGAGCTGCGCCTGGCCTTCGGCATGCTGGACGATCCCGAATACCTGCACGCGCCCTACGTGGACTACAACGCCCGGCTGCTGCAGATGTTCGTGGACGGGCAGACCGCCGCCGCCGCGCGCGAACTGGAGGCCTACCTCGTGCAGTCCGAGCGCATGGTGCTGGCGGTCTACGCCAGACAGGTTCCGTGATGTGCCAAGGTGCATGCCGTCACCAACGCGGTGCAGATGCCAAGGCAATGCACCAAATTTGGTTGAACAATCTCTAATCAAGTTTCCGACAATTCAACACTACAACATCAACGAGCAGCGCGTATCGTTGAAATCCCTGATGACTCCTCACCCACAAGGTGGTACGTTTGGCACGCGAATTGCCTTGGACACAACCGTCCTTGCACAGGCATTCCCCTGAACCCCTACCCTTGAAGGAGCCATCCATGAAGCGTCGAATCCTTTGCGCCACCGCCGCCCTGGCCGCCACCGTCGGCTTTGCGGGCAGCGCGCTCGCCCAGACCAAGTGGGACTTCGCCACGGCCTACCCGGCCTTCAACTTCCACTCCAAGAACAACGAGCAGTTCGTCAAGGACGTGGACGCCGCCACCCAGGGCAAGCTCAAGATCACGCCGCACTTTGGCGCGTCGCTGTTCAAGATGCCCGAGATCAAGCGCGCCGTGCAGACCGGCAACGCGCAGATGGGCGAGTTCTTCCTGGTCAGCTTCCAGAACGAATCGCAGATCTTCGGCGTCGATGGCCTGCCCTTCCTGGTCGGCAGCTACGACGAAGCGTTCAAGCTCTACCAGGCGCAAAAGCCCGCGCTGCAGAAGCTGCTCGACAAGCAGGGCCAGGTGCTGCTGTATTCCGTGGCCTGGCCGCCCCAGGGCATCTACACCAAGAAGCCGATCCAGTCCGCCGCCGACCTCAAGGGCATGAAGTGGCGCGTGTATTCGCCCACCACGGCGCGCATCGGCGAGCTGGTGGGCGCGCAGCCCGCCACCATCCAGGAAGCCGAACTGTCGCAGGCGCTGGCCACCGGCGTGGTCGAGGGCCTGATCACTTCCAGCGCCACGGGCGCCGACAACAAGCTGTTCGAGCACCTCAAGCACTACTACAACGTGCAGGCCTGGATCCCCAAGAACGCCGTGACGGTGAGCAAGAAGGCCTTCAACGCGCTGCCCAAGGCCGAGCAGGACGCCGTGCTGAAGGCCGCGGCCGCCGCCGAGGAGCGCGGCTGGAAGGAGTCGCGCGAGGTGGATGCGCGCTCCATCGCCACGCTCAAGGCCGGCGGCATGAGCGTGGAGGAGCCCTCCGCGCAGCTCAAGGCCGACCTCGCCAAGGTGGGCGACGTGGTCATCAAGGAATGGACCGAGAAGGCCGGCGCCGAAGGCAAGGCCATGCTGGACGCCTACAAGGCCTCCAAGTAAATCCACCGGGGACGTACGATGCGCAGATGGCTCGACGGCCTGTACTCCGCCAGCGCCTGGGTGGCGGGGCTTTTCATGATCGGCGTGCTGGCGATGGTGCTGCTCACCATCGTGAGCCGCCTGTTCGGCTTCCACGCGCCGGGCAGCGATGCCTACGCGGGCTACGCCATGGCGGGCGCGGGCTTCATGGCGCTGGCCAGCACGCTCAAGGCGGGCGAGCACATCCGCGTGACGCTGCTGCTGGGCGCGCTCAAGGGCGGCGCGCACAAGGCGCTGGAGGTGGCGTGCCTCGTCATCGCCACGCTGCTGTCGGGCTTCCTCGCGTTCTACTCGGCGCGGCTGGTGTGGCAGTCGTGGGAGATCGACGACATCTCCGTCGGCATCGACGCCACGCCGCTGTGGATCCCGCAGATCTTCATGGCGCTGGGCACGCTGGTGTTCTTCATCGCCTTCTGCGACGAACTGGTGCTGGAACTGCGGGGCCAGCGCAAGCCCCGCGACATCGAGGACGCACACCATGAATGAAATCACCGCCAGCATCGCGCTGATCGTGGTGCTGCTGGCCCTCCTGGGCGGCGGCGTGTGGGTGGGCCTCACGCTCGCAGGCGTCGCCTGGTTCGGCATGGAGTTCTTCACCGCCCGCGCGGCGGGCGACGCGATGGCCATGACCATCTGGGGCTCGGCCAGCTCGTGGACGCTCACGGCGCTGCCGCTCTTCGTGTGGATGGGCGAGATCCTCTACCGCACCAACCTGTCGGAGAGCATGTTCCGGGGCCTCGCGCCCTGGGTCAACGCGCTGCCGGGGCGGCTGCTGCACACCAACGTGATCGGCTGCACCATCTTCGCGGCGGTATCGGGCTCGTCGGCGGCCACCTGCGCCACCGTGGGCAAGATGAACCTGCCCGAGCTGCAAAAGCGCGGCTACCCCGAGGCGCAGACCATCGGCTCCCTCGGCGGCCCGGCCACGCTGGGCCTCCTGATCCCGCCGTCGATCATCCTGATCGTCTATAGCGTGTCGGCCGAGCTGTCGATCTCCAAGCTGTTCATGGCCGGCGTGCTGCCCGGCCTGATGCTGGCCGTGCTGTTCAGCGGCTGGATCATGGTCTGGGCGCTGCTCAACCCCGAGAAGGTGCCGCGCGCCGACGGCCAGCTCACCTTCCGCGAGAAGGTCTACGAAGCCCGCCACCTGATCCCCGTGGTGGTGCTCATCGGCAGCGTGATCGTCAGCATCTACACCGGCATCGCCACGGCCACCGAGGCCGCGGGCATCGGCGTGGCCGGCGCGCTGGTACTGTCGGCCGCGCAGCAGTCGCTCACGTGGGAGAGCTTCAAGGCATCCCTGTTCGGCGCCACGCGGCTCTACTGCATGATCGGGCTGATCCTCTCGGGCGCGGCGTTCATGACGCTGTCGATGGGCTACATCGGCCTGCCGCGCCAGCTCGCCGAATTCGTGGGCGGGCTGGGCCTGTCGCCCGCCATGCTCATCATCGTGCTGGGCATCTTCTACGTGCTGATCGGCTGCTTCCTCGACGGCATCTCCACCATCGTGCTCACCATGAGCGTGGTGCTGCCCATCATCCAGGCCGCGGGCATCGACCCGCTGTGGTTCGGCATCTTCCTCGTCATCACGGTGGAGACGGCGCAGATCACCCCGCCCGTGGGCTTCAACCTGTTCGTGCTGCAGGGCATGACGGGCAAGCAGATCACCTACATCGCCCGGGTCTGCGCGCCCTACTTCCTGCTGATGGTGCTGGCGCTGGTCATCCTGTGGTTCTTCCCCGGCATCGTCACGATGCTGCCGGAAAAGATGTAGGCGCAGCGAGGTTCAAGCCTTTTTGGCCGCCAGCGCTTACCCAGAAAGCGCTGGCAGCTCCTCTTTCAGGAGCATCAGAGCACACCCGCAAATCCGGATGCGGCGTGCGCTTAAAACAAATTGTCACAACTGCACCGCATAGTGGGCGGGTCCTGATCGACCCGCCCATGACCGCACCAGCATCCGCTCCCCGCCCCTCTTCCCCCTCCAGCGCCCTGGGCCGGCGCCTCGTCACCGTCTTCCTGGCCGTGCTCGCCCTCGGCCTCGCGGGCTCGGCCATCGGCGTGCGCTCCCTCGTGCGCATCCACGCCGCCACCCAGGCGATGGTGGAGCGCAGCGTGGGCACGGAGCGCCTCGTGGCCGACGCCTTCCGGCTGCAGTCCATCAATGCCGAGCGCGACAAGGCCGTGGCGCTGAGCTCGGAGCCCGAGGTGGGCGAGATCCTGGGCGCCGACATCGCGCGCACCCAGGCGCAGTACGACGCGCTCGTCGCCCAGCTCGCGCAGCGGCTCGACGCCGCCGAGGACGCCGAGCGGCTCGCGCGCATCCAGGCAGCCGGCCAGGGCTTCCTGAAGGCACGCACCGAACTCGTCGCGGCACGCGACGCGGGCCTGACCGAGCGCATCCGCAAGACCTATGCCGAGCGCTTCGTGCCCGCTGCCGCAGGCCTGCTCGATGCGCTGCAGGCGCTCACGCAGGCGCAGCGCACGGCGATCGACGCCGCCGCCGCCGAGGTCGCCCGGCTCAGCGCGCTGGCGCGCATCGCCCAGATCGCCTTCGGCGCGCTCTCGCTCGTGCTGGGCACGCTGCTGGCGCTGTGGCTCGTGCGCAGCATCACCCGCCCCATCGCGCTGGCCAGCGCCACGGCCGACCGCGTGGCGGGGCTGGACCTGCGCCAGGAGATCACAGGCCATGCGCGCGACGAGACGGGCCGCATGCTGGCCTCGCTGGCCGTGATGCAGGACGCGCTGCGCACCGTCGCGCGGCAGGTGCAGTCCGCCGCGCAGAACATCAGCGGCGCCTCGCACGAGATCGCGGGCGGCAGCGCCCACCTCTCCAGCCGCACCGAGGAGGCGGCCGCGAGCCTGCAGCAGACGGCCGCGGCGCTGGAGCACGTCACGCGCAAGGTGCACGAATCCACCGATGCGGCGCGCCGCGCCGAGGCCCTCGCGGCCGAGGCTGCGGGGGTGGCGCGCGAGGGCGGCGGCGTGGTCGCGCAGGTGGTGGGCACCATGGGCCAGATCACGGCCAGCTCGCGCAAGATCGCCGACATCACAGGCGTGATCGACTCCATCGCGTTCCAGACCAACATCCTGGCACTCAACGCCGCCGTGGAGGCCGCGCGCGCAGGCGAGCAGGGCCGCGGTTTCGCCGTGGTGGCGCAGGAGGTGCGCAGCCTGGCCAACCGCTCGGCCCAGGCCGCCCGGGAGATCAAGGCGCTGATCGGCGCATCGGTGCAGCAGGTGGAGGCGGGCAGCCACCTCGTGGGCCAGGCCGGCGCCACCATGCAGCGCATCGTCGCGGCGGTCGGGCATGCCGCGCAGACCATGGGCGAGATCACCGCCCATGCCCAGGCGCAGGACCGCGACATCGCCGCCATCCACCAGGCCGTCTCGGGCCTGGACCGGATGACGCAGCAAAACGCCGCGCTGGTGGAGGAATCGGCCGCCGCGGCCGAGGGCCTGCACACCCAGGCGCGCGAGCTGAGCGCGCTGATCAGCCGCTTCGTGCTGCCCGCGCCGCGGGCGGGCGAGCCGCCGCAGCCCGCCCTGCTGCCCGGCGCCTGAACGCCGTCAGGCCACGGGCTGGATCGGCACGTACAGCTCGCCGCCCGTGCGGTTGAATTCCGCCGCCTTCTCCTGCAGCCCCTGCTGCGCGAACTCGCGCACCTCCTGCGTGATCTTCATCGAGCAGAACTTGGGGCCGCACATCGAGCAGAAATGCGCCACCTTGGCCGAGTCCTTGGGCAGCGTCTCGTCGTGGAATTCGCGCGCGGTGTCCGGGTCCAGGCCCAGGTTGAACTGGTCCTGCCAGCGGAAGTCGAAGCGCGCCTGGCTCAATGCGTCGTCGCGCGCACGGGCGCCCGGGTGGCCCTTGGCCACGTCGGCCGCGTGCGCGGCGATCTTGTAGGCGATGATGCCCTGCTTCACGTCGTCGCGGTCGGGCAGGCCCAGGTGCTCCTTGGGGGTCACGTAGCAGAGCATGGCCGTGCCCATCCAGCCGATCATGGCCGCGCCGATGGCGCTGGCGATGTGGTCGTAGCCCGGCGCGATGTCGATGGTCAGCGGGCCCAGGGTGTAGAACGGCGCCTCGTGGCAGTGCTTGAGCTGCTCGGTCATGTTGGCCTGGATCATGTGCATGGGCACGTGGCCCGGGCCTTCGATCATGGTCTGCACGTCGTGCTTCCACGCGGTCTGCGTGAGTTCGCCCAGCGTGCGCAGCTCGGCGAACTGCGCCTCGTCGTTGGCGTCGCTCGCGCAACCGGGGCGCAGGCCGTCGCCGAGGCTGAAGGACACGTCGTACTGCTTCATGATGTCGCAGATGTCCTCGAAGTGCTCGTAGATGAAGCTCTCGCGGTGGTGCGCCATGCACCATTTCGCCATGATGGAGCCGCCGCGCGAGACGATGCCGGTGCGGCGCTGCGCCGTGAGGTGGATGAACGCGAGGCGCACGCCCGCGTGGATGGTGAAGTAGTCCACGCCCTGCTCGGCCTGCTCGATCAGCGTGTCGCGGAAGATCTCCCAGGTCAGGTCTTCGGCGATGCCGCCGACCTTCTCCAGCGCCTGGTAGATCGGCACGGTGCCGATGGGCACGGGCGCGTTGCGCACGATCCAGTCGCGCGTGGTGTGGATGTTCTTGCCGGTGGAGAGATCCATCACGTTGTCCGCGCCCCAGCGGATGGCCCAGACCATCTTTTCCACCTCTTCCTCGATGCTGGAGGTGACGGCGGAGTTGCCGATGTTGGCGTTGATCTTCACCTTGAAGTTGCGCCCGATGGCCATCGGCTCCACCTCGGGGTGGTTGATATTGGCGGGGATGATGGCACGGCCGCGCGCCACCTCGTCGCGCACGAACTCGGGCGTGATGAACTTCGGGATGCTCGCGCCCAGGGGGTTGCCGGCCAGGCGCTGCTCGCGCGCCACGTCCTGCATGTACTGCTGCATCCACTCGCGGCGGCCGTTCTCGCGCAGGGCCACGTATTCCATCTCCGGCGTGACGATCCCGCGCTTCGCGTAGTGCATCTGCGTAACGTTGCCGGTGTGGTTGGCACCGTTCCTGGCGCGCAGCGGCCGGCGCTGCAGCGCGGCCGCCTCGGCGCGCAGGCGCGCGAGGCGTTCGCCGTCCTCGCCCTTCTGGCCATCGTCGAGCGCCTGGCGCACCCGGCCCTCGTAGCTCTCGGTGTCGCCGCGTGCGGCGATCCAGGCGCCGCGCACGCTGGCCAGGCCCTGGCGCACGTCGATCTGCACGGAGGGATCGGTGTAGGGGCCCGAGGTGTCGTACACGCTCACCACCTCGCCGTTGGTGAGCGCGATGTCGCGCACGGGCACGCGCAGGCCCGGCGCGCTGCCGCCGATGTACGACTTGGTGGATGCGGGAAAGGGCTCGCGCGTAAGGGCGAGCAGCTGGGCGAACTTGTCGGGGGCGTTCATGGCGGGCACTCCAGTGAAGGTGGATGGAATGCTCCGCAAATCGGCGGGATGGCCCGCGCACGTGCCATGGCACACGCACGGATTCCCACTGCAGCTCTTCTTACGCTGGTACTAACCAGATCAAGTTCGCGGTTCCGGCGGTCAGGTCCGCCGTCTCAGCACGCCATTACGTGCACCCCGGAGCGAGGCGCAGTTTACGCCAAACGCTCCAGGACCAGCACCGCGAAGAACATGAAGGCCGCGATGATCGTCCACTTGACGATGACCAGACCGAAGCGCTTGTAGTGCTGCTGGCCCGTGGCAGCGAAGAAGGCGAAGGAGACGGCCGCCGCGAGCAGTAGCAGCATCACGGCCCAGCGGAAGATCAGCATCGCACGGCCGCCCCGTCACCAAGCCCGCGCAGGCTGCGCGAAGCCCGCGGGGGCGTGGCGCTCGTTCTGGAACGTGACGATCTCCCACGCGTCCTCGTGCGCGAGCAGTTCGCGCAGCAGCAGGTTGTTCATCGCGTGGCCCGAGCGGAAGGCGCTGTAGGCGGCCAGCAGCGGCTTGCCCACGAGGTACAGGTCGCCCATGGCGTCGAGGATCTTGTGGCGCGCGAACTCGGCGTCGTAGCGCAGGCCGTCGCTGTTGAGCACCTTGTAGTCGTCCATGACGATGGCATTGTCCAGGCCGCCGCCGAGCGCGAGGCCGTTGGAGCGCAGCATCTCCACGTCCTTGGTGAAGCCGAAGGTGCGCGCGCGCGCGATGTCGCGCGTGTAGTTGCCGCTGCCCAGATCGAACTCCACGCTCTGGCCCGTGGAATCGACGGCCGGATGGGCGAAGTCGATCTCGAAGCGCAGCTTGAAGCCGTGGTACGGGTCGAGCCGCGCCCATTTCAGATGGTTCCCGTCGCCCTCGCGCACCTCGACGGGGCGCTTGACGCGGATGAAGCGCTTGGGCGCGTTCTGCAACTCCACGCCCGCGCTCTGCAGCAGGAACACGAACGAGGCCGAGGAGCCGTCGAGGATGGGCACTTCCTCCGCCGTGATGTCGATGTAGAGGTTGTCCAGCCCCAGGCCCGCGCAGGCGGACATGAGGTGCTCCACCGTGTGCACCTTGGCACCGCCCGCGCCGATGGTCGAGGCCATGCGCGTATCGACCACGGCCATCGCGGTGATGGGGATGTCCACCGGCTCCGGCAGGTCGACGCGGCGGAACACGATGCCCGTGTCTGCTTGAGCCGGGCGCAACGTCAACTCGACCCGCTGGCCGCTGTGCAGGCCCACGCCGACGGCGCGGGTCAGGGTCTTGATGGTGCGTTGCTGGAGCATCCGGCGATTTTACCGGGCGCCCCCTTATGGGGCACGGGAAATCACGCTATCGGCGCGATAGCCGCACAGGCAATTCGGCTAGATCAGCTTGACCTCTGGCCCATGACGATGAGTTTGCGCGCCAAGTAGTGGGCTTCCGGCGCAGGCTTCCATGGCGGCCGTGCAACGGAGGAGCGTGGCAAAGAACTCGAAGAGCTGCTTGCAGTTGAGCTTCCTGCGGAACACTGGCAGGCCCTTACGATCCTGGCCGTGTAGGTGGAAGGTATGTTTGCCCAGGTCGAGACCAACGTCACTGTGTCCATGATGGCCTCCACTGCAGGAACAACACCCTGGCAGCTTGCGCTACCAGGGTGAGCGGAGACAAAGATGGTGTGCTTCGCCCCCCTCTGAAAGGGGTGACCATCTCACTAAAGCCGGCCGCGCCCAGGAAGGCGCGGCCGGCAGGTGCACGACAGAAGAGGCTCAGTCGGCCTGCTTGCGCAGGAAGGCCGGGATCTCCAGGTCGTCCATGCCGCCCGAGGACAGCGCGTCCACGCGCGCCGCGGCCTGGGTACGGTTGGTGCGCCACACGCTGGGCACGGCCATGTTGCCGTAGTCGGCCTGGGCCGCCGTGCCGCCCAGCACGCCGCCGGCCACGGCGGCGCCGGCCATGGGCATCTGGTAGGCCACGTTGTCCGTGCCGGTGCGCAGGCTGCCCTGCACCACCTGCATGGGCTGGCGGCGGGCGTTGGCGCGCGACAGGCCGGTGGCCACGACGGTCACGCGGATCTCGTCGCCCAGCGTGTCGTCGTAGGCGGCGCCGAAGATGACGTGCGCATCGGGCGAGGCATAGGCGTTGATGGTGTTCATCGCCAGGCGCGATTCGGCCAGCTTCAAGCTGCCCTTGCTGGCCGTGACCAGCACCAGCACGCCCTTGGCGCCCGACAGATCGATGCCCTCCAGCAGCGGGCAGGCGATGGCCTGCTCGGCGGCGATGCGCGCACGGTCAGGGCCGCTGGCCGTGGCCGTGCCCATCATGGCCTTGCCGGGCTCGCCCATGACGGTGCGCACGTCCTCGAAGTCGACGTTCACCTGGCCGTATTCGTTGATGATCTCGGCGATGCCGCCCACGGCGTTCTTGAGCACGTCGTTGGCGTGCGCGAAGGCTTCTTCCTGGGTGATGTCGTCGCCCAGCACCTCGAGCAGCTTCTCGTTGAGCACGACGATCAGCGAGTCGACGTTGGCCTCCAGCTCGGTCAGGCCCTCGTCGGCGTTCTTCATGCGGCGGCCGCCTTCCCAGTCGAACGGCTTGGTGACCACGCCCACGGTGAGGATGCCCATCTCCTTGGCCACGCGCGCGATCACGGGCGCGGCGCCGGTGCCCGTGCCGCCGCCCATGCCGGCCGTGATGAACAGCATGTGCGCGCCGGCGATGGCCTGGCGGATGTCTTCCTGCGCGGCCTCTGCGGCTTCGCGGCCCTTGTCGGGCTTGCTGCCGGCGCCCAGGCCGTTGCTGCCCAGCTGGATGGTGCGGTGCGCTGGGCTGCGTGCGAGTGCCTGGGAGTCGGTGTTGGCGCAGACGAATTCCACGCCCTGCACGCTGCGCGCGATCATGTGCGCGACCGCATTGCCGCCGCCGCCGCCGACACCGATCACCTTGATCTGCGTGCCCTGGTTGAACTCTTCGGACTCGATCATTTCGATGGTCATGTTGGTGCTCCTGAAACTTGCGTTGTGATGTGCGAATAGGGGTTGTGTGCTTGCTTGTGGCGGGTGGTCCCGTCGGGCGGCGGCGCGGTACTTCGCCATCGCCCTCTCTTGCGGCGGGGCGGGCCCGCACGGGCCAGCCAGAGCTGTGTGGCGGCCATGTCAGAAGTTCCCCACGATGAAGTCCTTGATGCGGCCGAACGCGGTCTTCACCGAGCCGCTCTTGGCCGCCACCTTGAAGCCGCGCAGCCGCGCCAGGCGCGCCTCTTCGAGCAGGCCCATGACGGTGGCCGCGCGCGGCTGGGCGATCATGTCGGCCAGCGCGCTCGAATACTTGGGAATGCCGCGGCGCACGGGCTTGAGGAAGATGTCCTCGCCCAGCTCCACCATGCCCGGCATGACAGCGCTGCCGCCCGTGAGCACGATGCCTGACGACAGCACTTCCTCGTAGCCCGACTCGCGCACGACCTGCTGCACGAGCGAGAAGATCTCTTCCACGCGCGGCTCGATCACGCCGGCCAGCGCCTGCTTGCTCAGCATGCGCGGGCTGCGGTCGCCCAGGCCCGGCACCTCCACCTGCGCCTCGGGGTCGGCCAGGAGCTGCTTGGCATAGCCGCTCTCGACCTTGATGTCCTCGGCGTCCTTGGTGGGCGTGCGCAGCGCCATGGCGATGTCGCTGGTGATGAGGTCGCCCGCGATCGGGATCACGGCCGTGTGGCGGATCGCGCCGCCGGTGAAGATGGCCACGTCGGTCGTGCCCGCGCCGATGTCCACCACGGCCACGCCCAGCTCGCGCTCGTCGTCGGTCAGCACGGCCTGGCTGCTGGCCAGGGGGTTGAGCATGAGCTGCTCGACCTCCAGCCCGCAGCGGCGCACGCACTTGATGATGTTCTCGGCCGCGCTCTGCGCGCCGGTGACGATGTGGATCTTGGCCTCCAGGCGGATGCCGCTCATGCCGATGGGCTCCTTCACGTCCTGCCCGTCGATCACGAACTCCTGCGGCTCCACGAGCAGCAGGCGCTGGTCGCTGGAGATGTTGATGGCCTTGGCCGTCTCCACCACGCGCGCCACGTCGGCCTGGGTGACTTCCTTGTCCTTCACGGCCACCATGCCGCTCGAATTGAGGCCGCGGATGTGGCTGCCGGTGATGCCGGTGTAGACGCGCTGGATCTTGCAGTCGGCCATCAGTTCGGCCTCCTTCAGCGCCTGCTGGATGCTCTGCACCGTGGCGTCGATGTTCACGACCACGCCGCGCTTGAGGCCGTTGCTCGGGGCCACGCCCAGGCCGGCGAGCTTGAGCTCGCCGCCCGGCATCACCTCAGCCACCACGGCCATGACCTTGGCGGTGCCGATGTCCAACCCCACGACTACGTCTTTGTATTCTCTTGCCATCTTTGAGTCCTACCCCCGGTGGTTGTTCTGTGCGGGCCTGGCGGGTGCCTTGGGCTTGGCCGCCGGCTTGGGCGCGGGCGCATCGCCGCTCACGGTGGTCACGCCGCGCAGCCGCAGCGCGTAGCCGCTGGCGTGCCGCAGGTCCGCATATTCCAGGGCGTCCACGCGCCGCCCCTGCTGCTGCGCCACGCGCGGCAGGGTGTTCACGAGCCGGCGCACGCGCTCCATCAGCGCGGCCTCGTCGCCGCCGCCCAGCTCCAGCACCGCGCCGCTGTCCAGCGTGGCGCGCCAGCCGCCCTGGCCGGTGCGCTCCAGCGTGTCGATGTCCGATTGCAGGGGCGCAAGCACAGGCGCCAGGCGCTGGTACACGCGCAGCATCTCGGCCGAGCGCTCGGGCACGCCCACCAGGCGCGGCAGGTTGTCCTGCTCCAGGTCGTCGCTGCCGGCCTCGAACACCTCGCCATGGCTGTTGACCAGCGTGGCGCTGCCCTCCGCGCCCCAGTAGGCGACCGCGTCGTGCTCCTGCAGCTGCACGCGCAAACCGCTCGGGAACTCGCGGTGCACGTAGGCGCGCCGCACCCAGGGCACCTGCTCGAACGCGCGGCGCGCAGCCTCCAGGTCCAGCGTGAAGAAGTTGCCCACGAGCTGCGGCGCCACGTTGGCGCGCAGGGCCACGGCGCTGGTGTGCACCAGCTCGCCCTCCACGGCGATGCGGCCGATCGCGAAGGCCGGATGCCGCAACAGCCAGCCGCCGCCCGCCGCCAGCACACCCACGACCGCGCCCATGAACAGGACCGTGGCGGTCAGGTTCATGAGCTTGACGTCGAGCGGTGCGGGCAGCGCGGTGGCCATGCTGGGCTCCTAGCTCCGTCCCTGCAGCGCGTCCAGCGACGCGCCCGCGAGGATGCGCAGGCACAGGTCCTCGTAGCTGATGCCGGCCGCGCGCGCCGACATGGGCACGAGCGAGTGGCCGGTCATGCCCGGCGAGGTGTTGATCTCCAGCAGGAAGGGCTTGCGGTCGCCGGCGCGGATCATGATGTCCGCGCGCGCCCAGCCGCGGCAGCCCAGCGTGCGGAAGGCCGCGACGACGATGCGCTGGATCTCGCGCTCCTCGTCCTCGGGCAGGCCGCTCGGGCAGTGGTACTGCGTGACGTCGGTGAAGTACTTGTTCTGGTAGTCGTAGTTGCCCTCGGGCGCGACGATGCGGATCACGGGCAGCGCCGTGGCGCCGGCGCCCTGCCCCAGCACGGGGCAGGTGGTTTCGTCGCCTTCGATGAACTGCTCGCACAGCACCTCGGGGTCGTGCTGCGCGGCGAGGCGGTAGGCCTGCTCGCACTGGCCGAGCGAGGTCACCTTGGTCAGGCCGATGGTGGAGCCCTCGCGCGAGGGCTTGACGATCATCGGCGAGCCCAGCTCCCGGAACGCCTGCGCCGTCTCGGCGCTGCCGGCGACCAGGCGCCAGTCCGGCGTGGACAGGCCCTCGAAGCGCCAGATGCGCTTGGTCATGATCTTGTCCATGGCGATGCTTGAGGCCATGACGCCCGGGCCCGTGTAGGGAATGCCCAGCAGCTCCAGCGCGCCCTGCACCGTGCCGTCCTCGCCATGGCGGCCGTGCAACGCGATGAAGCAACGCGCGTAGCCGTGGGTCTTGAGTTCGGACAGGTCGGCGTGCGCGGGGTCGAACGCATGCGCATCCACGCCGCGCGCGCGCAGCGCCTGGAGCACGCCGCCGCCGGACATCAGGGACACCTCGCGCTCGGCGGACGAGCCGCCCATGAGCACGGCCACCTTGCCCAGTGCACGCACGTCGATCTTTGAATCAAATTGGCTCATAACGCCCGTCCTTCAAGCGCAGGAAGCTCATTTTTTCGAAGCAACTCCACCACCTTGGCGGGCACCGCGCCGATGGAGCCCGCGCCCATGCAGAGCACCACGTCGCCGCCCTGCGCGAGCGCGGCAATGCGCTGGGGCAGGTCGGCCACCTTGTCGATGAACACCGGCTCCACCGCGCCCGCCACGCGCAACGCGCGCGCCAGCGAACGGCCGTCGGCCGCGACGATGGGCGCCTCGCCCGCCGCATAGACCTCGGTGAGCAGCACGGCGTCGGCGTTGCCCAGCACCTTCACGAAGTCCTCGAAGCAGTCGCGCGTGCGGCTGTAGCGGTGCGGCTGGAAGGCCAGCACCAGCCTGCGGCCGGGGAATGCGCCGCGCGCGGCGGCCAGCGTGGCGGCCATCTCGACCGGGTGGTGGCCGTAGTCCTCGATCAGCGTGAAGCGCCCTCCGCCCTGAGCGGGCAGGTCGCCATGGCCCTGGAAACGCCGGCCCACGCCGGTGAAGGTGGCCAGCGCCCGCAGCAGCGCGTCGTCGGGCACGTTGAGCTCCACCGCCACCGCAATGGCAGCCAGCGCGTTGAGCACGTTGTGTTCGCCCGCGAGGTTGAGCTTCACCTGCAGGTCGGGCAGCGTGACGCCGTTGCGCCGCTGCACGGTGAAGTGCATCTGCGTGCCCACGGCGCGCACGTCGATGGCGCGCACCTCGGCGTCGTCCGTGAGGCCGTAGCGCGTGACCGGGCAGGTCACGCTCGGCAGGATGTCGCGGATCGCCGGACTGTCCACGCACAGGATGGCCGTGCCGTAGAACGGCATGCGGTGCAGGAAGTCGACGAACGCCTGCTTGAGCCGGCCGAAGTCGTGGCCGTAGGTCTCCATGTGGTCGGCGTCGATGTTGGTCACGACGGCCATCACGGGCAGCAGGTTGAGGAAGGAGGCGTCGGACTCGTCGGCCTCCACCACGATGTACTCGCCCTGGCCCAGCTTGGCGTTGGTACCCGCGCTGTTGAGGCGCCCGCCGATCACGAAGGTCGGGTCCAGCCCCGCCTCGGCCAGCACGCAGGCGACGAGGCTGGTCGTAGTCGTCTTGCCGTGCGCGCCCGCGATGGCGATGCCGCGGCGCAGGCGCATCAGCTCGGCGAGCATGATGGCGCGCGGCACCACGGGGATCTTCTTCTCGCGTGCGGCCAGCACCTCGGGGTTGTCCGCCTGCACCGCCGTGGAGGTGACCACCGCATCGGCGCCCTCGATGTTCGCCGCCGCGTGGCCCACGTGCGTGGCCACGCCCAGCGACTGCAGGCGGCGCAGCGTGGCACTGTCGGAAAGATCCGAGCCCGAAATCTGGTAGCCCAGGTTGTGCAGCACCTCGGCGATGCCGCACATGCCCGCGCCGCCCAGGCCGACGAAATGGATGTGGCGAATCGCGTGCTTCATGCGGCCAGCTCCTCGCAGGCGGTCGCCACCTCGCGGGTGGCGTTGGTCTTTTGCATCTTTTTGGCCTCCAGCGCTTTGTGGACAAGCGCAGGGCGCTCCGTAGTCGATAGCAAATCGGCGAGCCAGCGCGGCGTGAGGTCGGACTGCTGCACGAGCCAGCCCGCGCCTGCGTCGACGAGGAAGCGCGCGTTGGCGGTCTGGTGGTCGTCCACCGCATGCGGGAAGGGCACGAACACGGCCGCCGCGCCCACGGCGGCAATCTCGGTGACGGTGCTGGCGCCCGCGCGGCAGACGATCAGGTCGGCGTCGGCATAGGCCGTGGCCGTGTCGTCGATGAACGGCGTGCACTCGGCCTGCACGCCCGCGGCTTCATAGTTCGCGCGCAATGCGTCGATCTGCGTGGCGCCGCTCTGGTGCGTGACGGTGGGCCGCTGCCCCTCGGGGATCAGCGCGAGCGCCTGCGGCACGATCTCGTTGAGCGCGCGCGCGCCCAGGCTCCCGCCCACGACGAGCAGCCTGAGCGGCCCCGTGCGGCCCGCGAAGCGCTCGGCGGGGCCGGCCTTCTGCGTGAACGCCGCGCGTAGCGGGTTGCCCACCCATTGGCCCTTCTTGAACACGCCGGGGAAGGCCGTGAAGATGCGGTCGGCCACGCCCGCGAGCACCTTGTTGGCCATGCCGGCCACGGAGTTCTGCTCGTGCAGCACCAGCGGCTTGCCGGCCAGCACGGCCATCATGCCGCCGGGGAAGGTGACGTAGCCACCCAGGCCCACGACCACGTCGGGCCGCACGCGCCGCACCACGGCCAGGGCCTGCCAGAACGCGCGCAGCAGCTTGAGCGGCAGCAGCGCCAGCGTGACGAGGCCCTTGCCGCGCACGCCGGAGAAGTCGATGGTCTCCAGGGCGAAGCCATGCGGGGGCACGATGCGCGACTCCATGCTGCCCGGCGTGCCCAGCCAGTGCACGCGCCAGCCGCGCGCGCGCAGCTCCTCGGCCACGGCCAGGCCAGGGAAAATGTGGCCGCCGGTGCCGCCGGCCATGATGAGGGCGGTCAGAACTGGAGCCCCCACGCTCGGCACTGGCGTGTCCTCGCTGCCCCCCAAGGGGGCCTTCGCACCTTCGGGCGGCCGTGCGGCGCTCATGTGCGTCATGCGCGGCCTCCCCGCATCAGCAGCTTGTTCTCATAGTCCACGCGCAGAACGACCGCGATGGCGACAAGATTCATGAGGATGGCCGAGCCGCCGAAGCTCATGAGCGGCAGGGTCAGCCCCTTGGTGGGCAGCGCGCCCAGGTTCACGCCCATGTTGATGAACGCCTGGAAGCCGATCCAGATCGCCACGCCTTGCGCCACGAGCCCCGAGAACACGCGGTCGAGCGCGATGGCCTGGCGGCCGATGTGCATGATGCGCCGCGTCATCCAGAGGAAGGCCACGATGAGCGTGAGCACGCCCACCAGGCCGAACTCCTCGCCGATCACGGCCAGCAGGAAGTCGGTGTGCGCCTCGGGCAGCCAGTGGAGCTTCTCCACGCTGCCGCCCAGCCCCACGCCGAAGATCTCGCCGCGGCCAATGGCGATCAGTGCGTGCGAGAGCTGGTAGCCCTTGCCCAGCGCGTGCTTCTCGCTCCACGGGTCGAGGTAGGCGAAGATGCGCTCGCGCCGCCAGTCCGAGAACCAGACCATGGCCGCGAACGCCATCACCAGGATGAACGCGATCAGGAAGAACATGCGCGCGTTCACGCCGCCCAGGAACAGGATGCCCATGGCGATCACGGCGATCACCATGAACGCCCCCATGTCGGGCTCGGCCAGCAGCAGCGCGCCCACCACGGCCACGGCGGCGGCCATGGGCAGCACGGCGCGGAAGAACCGCTCCTTGACCTCCATCTTGCGCACCATGTAGTCCGAGGCGTAGACCAGCACGGCGAACTTGGCCAGCTCGGACGGCTGGAAGTTCATGATGCCCAGCGACAGCCAGCGCCGCGCGCCGTTGACCACCGTGCCCACGTGCGGGATCAGCACCGCGATGAGCAGCACGATCGAGGCCACGAACAGCCACGGCGCCATGCGCTCCCAGGTGTTCATGGAGATCTGGAACGCGATGAGCGCGCCCACGAAGCCCACGCCGATCGCCAGCACGTGGCGCACGAGGAAGTGCGTGGGCGCGATCTTGCCGAAGCGCGGGTTGTCCGGCATGGCGATCGAGGCCGAATACACCATGACCACGCTGAACGCGAGCAGCAGCACCACCACCCAGCACAGCGCCTGGTCGAAGCCCAGCACGCGCGCGGGCGTGGCGGTGGTGCGGCGGTATTCGGTGCCACCCACGCGCACGGGCAGCACGTCGGCGGTCTTGGCGGGCAGCGCGCCCAGCCAGCCGAGCAGGCGCTGCCAGGCATTGGTGCGCGGCGCTGCTGCGGCGGTCATGCCAGCCCCCCTTCCAGCGGCTGCCCGGCAGCATCCGCCAGGGCCTCCACGGCCTCGCGGAAGACGCGGGCGCGATGGCCGTAGTTGTCGAACATGTCCAGGCTGGCGCAGGCGGGCGAGAGCAGCACCGCGTCGCCCGCGTGCGCGCGCTGCGCGGCGGCCTGCACGGCCTCGGGCAGTGTGGCGCAGTCGGCCAGCGGCACGCCCACGCCCTGCAGCGCGGCGCGGATCTGCGGCGCGTCGCGCCCGATCAGCACCACGGCGCGCGCATGGCGCGCCACGGGCGCGGCCAGCGGCGAGAAGTCCTGCCCCTTGCCGTCGCCGCCCAGGATGACCACCAGGCGCCGGTCCGCGCCCAGGCCCGCGAGGGCAGCCACCGTGGCGCCCACGTTGGTGCCCTTGCTGTCGTCGAAATACTCCACCTCTCGCACGGTGCCGATGGGCTCCACGCGGTGCGGCTCGCCGCGGTATTCGCTCAGGCCGTACAGCATGGGCGCGAGCGCGCAGCCCGCGGCCTGCGCCAGGGCCAGCGCGGCCAGGGCGTTGGTGGCGTTGTGCCGGCCGCGGATGCGCAGCGCGTCGGCGGGCATGAGGCGCTGCACGTGCAGTTCTTCCTCGTGCGCCTTGGAACGCTTGGCGGTTTCGTCCGCGTCCTGCGCGCGTACCAGCCAGGCCATGCCTTTGAGCACCTCGATGCCGAAGTCGCCCGGGCGCTGCGGCATGTCGGCGCCGAAGGTGACGTGGGCGCGCAGCTGGGGCTTTTGCAGCTTCACGCGCACGGGCGGGGGCAGCATGTCCATGACCAGCGCGTCCTCGCGGTTCAGGACCATCAGGCCGGCCTCGCCGAAGATGCGCGCCTTGGCCTGCGCGTAGGCCTGCAGGCTGCCGTGCCAGTCCAGGTGGTCCTGCGTGACGTTGAGCACGGCGGCTGCCGCAGGCGCGAAGCCGCGCGCACCGTCGAGCTGGAAGCTGGACAACTCCAGCACCCAGACCTCGGGCAACGTGCCCGCGTCGATGCGCTGGCCCAGCGTATCGAGCAGCGTGGGGCCGATGTTGCCCGCCACGGCCACGCTCCTGCCCGCGCATTCGACGAGCAGGCCGGTGAGCGAGGTGACCGTGGTCTTGCCGTTGGTGCCCGTGATGGCCAGCACGGCGGGCGCGTAGCCGTGGCGCGCGCGCAGTTCGCGCAGCGCCTCGGAATACAAGCCCAATTCGCCATCAGCGCTTATCTGGCAAGCGCTGACAGCTATCATTACAGGAGCAATCTCCGCTGGCGCCAGGCCCGGCGAGCGGTACACCGCATGCAGCGCGCGGCCTTCGACCAGGTCTGCGTCGAGCGGCCCGGCGATGAACTGCGCCTGCGGCAGCTCGGCGCGGAGCTGGGCGAGCTGCGGCGGGTTCTCGCGCGTGTCGGCCACCGTCACCTGCGCGCCGGAGCGCGCGCACCAGCGCGCCATCGCCAGGCCCGAGGCGCCCAGGCCCAGGATGAGCACGCTGCGGCCCGCCATGTAGTCCAGCGCTTCGCCGGGGCGGATGGCAGGAAGCGGGCTTTCCGGAGGCGCCTCGGCCGCCGCGCCTTCCGTGGCTTCCTGGTGCGCCTCGGCGGGCTCGTCGGCGGCGCCCACGTCCGCGAAGATGCGCGCGACGAACTCCTTGGCCTGCGCCGCGGCGGAAACCGCGGGGGCCGTGTAGTCGAACGCGGGCGCCGGCAGGGGCGCCGGCACGGGCGCAGGCGCCGGGGCCGCCGCTTCGGCAGCGGGCACCTCGGGGTTCGGGAGGTCGTGGCGCTCGTCGTTCATCGCAGTTTCAGTGTCGTGAGGCCCACGAGGCACAGCAGCATGGTGACGATCCAGAAGCGCACGACGACCTGCGTCTCCTTCCAGCCGCTCTTTTCGAAATGGTGGTGCAGCGGCGCCATCTTCAGCAGGCGCCGGCCCTCGCCGTAGCGGCGCTTGGTGTACTTGAACCAGGTGACCTGCAGCATCACCGACAGCGCCTCGACCACGAAGATGCCGCCCATGATGGCCAGCACGATCTCCTGGCGCACGATGACGGCGATGGTGCCCAGCGCCGCGCCCAGCGCCAGCGCACCCACGTCGCCCATGAAGACCTGCGCGGGATGGGTGTTGAACCACAGGAAGGCCAGGCCCGCGCCGGCCATGGCGGCGCAGAAGATCAGCAGCTCGCCCGAGCCCGCGATGTAGGGGAACAGCAGGTACTTGGCATGGCCCGCGTTGCCCGTCACGTAGGCGAATATGCCCAGCGCCGAGCCGACCATGATGACGGGCATGATCGCCAGGCCGTCCAGCCCGTCGGTCAGGTTGACCGCGTTGCTCGACCCCACGATGACGAGGTAGGTCAGGATCACGAAGCCCAGCACGCCCAGCGGGTAGCTCACCTCCTTGAAGAAGGGCACGAGCAGCCCGGCCTGCGGCGGCAGGTCCAGCGAGAAGCCCGACTGCACCCAGGTGATGAACAGCTCGAACACGCGCGCATTGGAGTTCTCGGAGATGCAGAACACGAGGTAGAGCGCCGCCGCCAGGCCGATCAGCGACTGCCAGAAATACTTCTCGCGCGAGCGCATGCCCTCGGGGTCCTTGTTGACCACCTTGCGCCAGTCGTCCGCCCAGCCGATGGCGCCGAAGCCCAGCGTGACGGCCAGCACGATCCACACGAAGCGGTTTGAAAGATCGAACCACAGTAGCGTCGAGAGGGTGATGGCACCCAGGATCAGCACGCCGCCCATCGTGGGCGTGCCGCTCTTGGACAAGTGCGACTGCATCGCATAGCCGCGGATCGGCTGGCCGATCTTGAGCGCGGTGAGCATGCGGATCACCTTCGGCCCCACGAACAGGCCGATGAGCAGCGCTGTCAGGGCCGCCATTACCGCGCGGAAGGTGAGGTACTGGAACACGCGCAGGAAGCTGAATTCCGGCGACAGGCCTTGCAGCCACTGCGACAGCATCAGGAGCATGCGGCCTCCCCCTGGGTTTCGATGGCCTGCACCACCTGTTCCATCTTCATGAATCGTGATCCCTTCACCAGCACGCTGCCCACCTCGGGCAGGCATGCACGCACCGCCGCGATGAGCGATGCCATGTCGTCGAAATGCCGCGCGCCCGCCACGTGGGCGCTCAAGGCGCCCAGCGCGAACACCTGCTCGATGCCGCTCGCGCGCGCATGCGCGCCGGCCTCGGCGTGGAACTGCGGGCCCTGCTCGCCCACCTCGCCCATGTCGCCCAGCACCAGCAGGCGCGGGCCGGGCAGGCCGGCCAGCACGTCGATGGCCGCACGCACGGAGTCGGGGTTGGCGTTGTAGCTGTCGTCCACCACGGTGATGCCACGCACGCTGAAGGCGCGCGAGCGGCCCTTGACCGGCACGAAGGCCGCAAGGCCCTGCGCGATCGCATCGAGCGGCACCCCCGCCGCGACGGCGCAGGCAGTGGCAGCCAGCGCGTTCGTCACGTTGTGGCGGCCCGCGATAGACAGGTGCGTATCGAAGACGCCCTGCGGCGTGGCGATGCGCAC
This sequence comes from Acidovorax sp. MR-S7, assembly GCF_000400995.2. Lineage (GTDB taxonomy): Bacteria > Pseudomonadota > Gammaproteobacteria > Burkholderiales > Burkholderiaceae_C > MR-S7. Next base: position 287,280 of record NZ_DF238950.1, read on the forward strand.
GGCCCAGCCGCCGCCCCGCCACTGCGCGGATGCGCAGCGCACCTCGCCCGCATCGCCGAACGTGACGCAGCGGCGCGCGCCCGCCAGTTCGCGCCAGAGCGGCGTGAACGCATCGGCGGCGGGGAACACGGCCACGCCGTCGGCGGGCAGCGCGGCGAGCACGCTGCCGTTCTCGCGCGCCACGGCTTCCACGGTGTGCATGAATTCGAGATGCTCGCGCTGCGCGTTGTTGACCAGCGCCACCGTCGGCCGGGCGATGTCCGCGAGGTAGGCGATCTCGCCGGGATGGTTCATGCCCATCTCCACCACGGCCGCCTGGTGCGCGGCCCCCAGGGGCAGCAGCGTGAGCGGCACGCCGATGTCGTTGTTGAGGTTGCCTTGCGTGGCAAAGGCGGCCGCACCCTTCCAGGCGCGCAGCACGGCTGCGACCATCTGCGTGACGGTGGTCTTGCCGTTGCTGCCCGTCACGCCGATGAGCGGCAGGCGCCACTGCGCGCGCCAGCCCGCGGCCAGCGCACCGAGCGCGCGCAGCGTGTCGGGTACCTCGATGCCGGGCAGGCCCGCGGCCTGCAGCCCCGCATGCGCCACGGCGGCCACGGCGCCCGCCTCGCGCGCCTGGGCCAGGAATTGATGAGCGTCAAAGCGCTCGCCCTTGAGCGCCACGAACAGGTCGCCCGCCGCCAGCGTACGCGTGTCGCTGTGCACGCGCACGATGGGCGTGGCACCGTCGCCCACGAGGCGCGAGCCGGGCACGAAGGCATGCACCTGCGCCAGGGTCATCATCGGCCGGCCGTTCATGCCGCCTCCTTGCGCAGCGAGAGCGCGTCGCGCGCCTGCGCCATGTCGGAGAACGGCTGGCGCCGGCCCGCCGTCTCCTGGTAATCCTCATGCCCCTTGCCGGCGATCAGCACCACATCCAGCGCATCGGCCTCGGCCAGCGCCAGCCGGATGGCGGCGGCGCGGTCGGGCTCGGCGCGCACGTGCGTGGCGGCGATGGTGCCCAGCAGGATCTGGTGGATGATGGCCTGCGGGTCTTCGCCGCGCGGGTTGTCGCTGGTCACGATCACCTGGTCAGCGCCATGCTGCGCGGCCGCGCCCATCAGCGGCCGCTTGCCCGCGTCGCGGTTGCCGCCGCAGCCGAACACGCACCACAGCCGCCCGCCGCGCTCTTGCGCCACGGGCTGCAGCGCGGCCAGCGCCTGGCGCAGGGCGTCGGGCGTGTGGGCATAGTCGACGGCCACGAGCGGCTGGCCGGGCAGCGCGATCTGCTCCATGCGGCCCGGCACGGGTGCAAGCCGCGCACAGGCGCGCACGGCGGCGGCCAATGGCACGCCGAGCGTGCGCAGCGCGGCGATCACGCCGAGCAGGTTGGCGACGTTGTAGAGGCCGACGAGGCGCGTCTGCAGCGCATGCGCATCATCGCCTTCGGCGACGGTGAAGGCCAGCCCTTCGCCGGTGTGCGACACGTTCCGCGCAATGAGCCGCGCGGGGCCATTCATCGAGACGCCCCAGAGTGCGAGGCCCTTGCCCTGCAGTTCGGCGTGCAATGCCGCTCCGCGCTCGTCGTCGACGTTGATGACGGCGGCCCGCAGCCCCGGCCAGTCGAACAGCGCGCGCTTGGCCTGCCAGTAGGCGTCCATGTCCGCGTGGTAGTCCAGGTGGTCCTGCGTGAAGTTGGTGAACAGGGCGGTGTGGATGGGCGTGCCCGCGAGGCGGTGCTCGGCCAGGCCGATGGACGAGGCCTCGATGGCCGCGTGCGCGATGCCGCCGTCCACGAATGCGCGGAACGCGCGCTGCAGGCGCACGGGGTCGGGCGTGGTCAGGCCGGTGGATTCCACGGCGGGTGGGATTCCAATGCCCAAAGTGCCCACCAGCGCACATCCAGCAAGCTCAGGCAGCTCTTTTTTCGATAGCGCGCCAAGCGCATCGGCCAGCCACCATGCGGTGCTGGTCTTGCCGTTGGTGCCGGTGACGGCGAGCACGGTGAGCCGCTCGCCCGGCTGGCCGAACCATTCGGCGGCAATGGGGCCGGTGGCGGCCTTGAGGCCGGTGAAAGCGGCAATGGGTGCGGCGATGTGCGCGCCACTGAACGCGAACGGCTCCACGCCCTCGCGCTCCACGAGGCAGGCCGTGGCGCCGCGCGCGATGGCATCGCCCACGTGGGCGCGGCCGTCGGTGGCGGCGCCGGGCCAGGCGATGAAGCCGTCGCCGGGCTGGATGAGCCGGCTGTCGGTCTGCAGCGTGCCGGTGACGTGCGCGCGCAGGAAGGCGACGGCCTCGGCGACGGTGGTGAAGGCGCGCGGCGTCACAGCGGCTCCTCCACCGCGTTGGCCACGATCTGCGGCTTGACGGCCATGTCGGGCGCCACGCCCATCATGCGAAGCGTCTGCTGCACCACCTCGCCGAACACGGGGCCGGCGACGGTGCCGCCGTAGTAGCTGCCGGCCGAGGGCTCGTCGATCATCACCGCGACGATGATGCGCGGCTTGTCGATGGGCGCCATGCCGGTGAACCATGCGCGGTACTTGCCGGCGGCGTAGCTCTTGCCGACCTGCTTGCGCGCCGTGCCGGACTTGCCGCCGATCGAGTAGCCCACGGTCTGCGCCTTCTGCCCCGTGCCGCCGGGGCCGGCGGCCAGCCACAGCATGTGGCGCACCTGGCTGGCGGTCTTGGGCGAGAAGACGGGCGTGCCCACCGGGGAGCCGCTCGCCTTGAGCATGGTGGCCGGGATCACCATGCCGTCGTTGGAGAACACGGTGTAGGAGCGCGCCATCTGGAACAGCGACGCCGACAGACCGTAGCCATAGGACATGGTGGCCTGCTCCACGGGCTTCCAGTTCTTCCAGGGCCGCAGGCGCCCGCTGGCCGCGCCGGGGAAGGCGATCTGGGGCTTCTGCCCATAGCCCAGCGCGGTGTGCACGTTCCACATCTCCTGCGGCGACATGCGCTGCGCGACCTTGAGCGCACCGACGTTGCTGGATTTCTGGATCACGCCATCGACGGTGAGCACGCCGTAGTTGTGCGTATCCGAGATGTTGAAGCCGCCGATGGCGAACCGGCCGGGCGTGGTGTCGATTACCGTGTCGTGGCGCACCCGGCCCAGCTCCAGCGCCATGCCGATGGTGATGGGCTTCATGGTCGAGCCGGGCTCGAACACATCGGTGAGCGCGCGGTTGCGCAGCTGCTCGCCGGTGAGGTTGCGGCGGTGGCCGGGGTCGTAGCTGGGGTAGTTGGCCAGGGCCAGCACCTCGCCCGTATGGGCGTCGAGCACCACCACGCTGCCGGCCTTGGCCTTGTGCGCGGCCACGGTGTCGCGCAGCTTCTGGTAGGCGAAGAACTGCACCTTGCTGTCGATCGAAAGCTGCATGTCCTTGCCATCGACCGGCGGCACTTCCGCGCCCACGCCCTCGACGACGCGGCCCAGGCGGTCCTTGATGACGCGGCGCGAGCCGGGCTTGCCGGCCAGGTCCTTGTCGAAGGCCAGCTCCATGCCTTCCTGGCCGTGGTCCTCCACGTTGGTGAAGCCCACCACGTGCGCGGCGGCCTCGCCCTCGGGGTACTGGCGCTTGTACTCCTTGCGCTGGTAGATGCCCTTGATGTTCAGCGCAGCGATCTTCTGGCCCACGTCCCAGTCGAGCTGGCGCTTGATCCACACGAAGGTCTTGTCCTCGTCGGCCAGCTTGGCGTTGAGCGCGGGCAGCGGCATCTCCAGCAGCCGCGCCAGCTCCTTGAGCTTGGCCTTCACCTCGGGCTTGTCGTTCTCCACGTCCTCGGGAATGGCCCAGATGCTGGCGGCGGGCACGCTGGAGGCCAGGATGAGCCCGTTGCGGTCCAGGATGCGGCCGCGGTTGGCGGGCAGCTCCAGCGTGCGTGCGAAGCGCACCTCGCCCTGGCGCTGGAAGAACTCGTTGCCGACCACCTGCACGTAGGCCGCGCGCGCAGCCAGCCCCACGAAGCCCAGCGCCACCGCGGCGACGATGAACTTGCTGCGCCACACGGGCGTCTTGCTGGCCAGCAGCGGGCTGGAGGTGTAGTTGACGCTGCGGCTGCTCACGGCCTGCCTCCCGCCGCCGCGGCGGAGACGACGGGCGAGCCATCGTCCGTCACGTACTGGGTGATGGCCGGCGTGGCCGAGCGCATGTGCAGGCGGTCGCGCGCGAGGCGCTCCACACGCAGCGGCGTGGCCTGGGCGCGCTTTTCCACCTGCAGGCGCTGGTGTTCGGTCTCCAGCTGGCGCGCCTGCGCCACCGCGCGGTCCAGCTCGGTGAACAGGCGCCGCGACTCGTATTGCGTATGCACGAGATAGAGCGCGCTGGCCATCACGGCCACCAGCAGCATGGCGGAGATGCGTGTCACGCGGGCACCTCCGTGCGCTCGGCCACGCGCATCACGGCGCTGCGCGCGCGCGGGTTGGCCTGCACCTCGTGCGCGCCGGGCTTGATGCGCTCCAGCGCCTTGAGGCGCATGGGCTGCGGCGGCGCGAACGGCGCGCGGCGGTCGTAGACCTCCTTGGAGTGCTTCGCGATGAACTGCTTGACGATGCGGTCTTCCAGAGAATGGAAGCTGATGACCGCCAGCCGCCCGCCGGGGGCCAGCACGTGCAGGCTGGCCTCTAGCGCTTGTTGCAGCTCCTCAAGCTCGGCGTTGATGAAAATCCGAAGAGCCTGAAATGTGCGCGTTGCAGGGTTCTGGCCCGGCTCGCGGGACTTGACCGCGCCAGCCACGATGCCGGCCAGTTCGGCGGTGCCTGCAACAGGGCCCCGTTCTTCGCGCCGAGCAACAATCGCCTTTGCAATGGGGCCAGCAAACCGTTCTTCACCGTAGTCACGTATCACCTCCGCAATCTGTGCCACTTCGGCATCCGCCAGCCACTCGGCCACGCTCTGGCCGCGCGTGGTGTCCATGCGCATGTCGAGCGGGCCGTCGAAACGAAAACTGAATCCGCGCCCCGGATCGTCGATCTGCGGGGAGCTGACGCCCAGGTCCAGCAGCACGCCCGCCGCGCTGGCGGGCGGCAGCTCGCCCAGGTGCGAAAAGCCCTGGTGCCGAATCGAAAAGCGCGCATCCTGGATGCGCGCCGCCTCTTCGATCGCCTGGGGGTCCTTGTCGAAGGCCACCAGCCGACCGCGCGGCCCCAGCCGCTGCAGGATGCGCCGCGAATGCCCTCCCCTGCCGAAGGTGCCGTCCACGAAGCAGCCTTCGGCCGCGGCCGCGCCGCCGAGCAAGGCGTCGACCGCCTCATCGAGCAAGACCGTGGTGTGCTGCAGGGGCTGGTTCACATGCGCCCCTAGAAAGCGAAATCCTTGAGGACGTCCGGCATGCCGGCCTGCATGGCCGCCGCCTCCTTGGCGTCGTACGTCGCCTTGTCCCACAGCTCGAAATGGCTGCCCATGCCAAGCAGCACGGTGTCCTTGGTGATGCCGGCGGCTTCGCGCAGCTCGGGCGAGACCAGCACGCGGCCGGTGCCGTCCATCTCCACGTCCATGGCATTGCCCAGGAAGATGCGCTTCCACCACTGGGCGGACATGGGGAGCTGGGCGATGCGCTCGCGGAACTGCTCCCATTCAGGGCGGGGGAAGACCATGAGGCAGCCGTCGGGGTGCTTGGTGATGGTGAGCTGGCCGCCTGCCTGCTCCGTGAGGACGTCACGATGCCGGGTCGGCACCGACAGCCGCCCCTTTGCATCCAGACTCAGCGATGACGCCCCTTGAAACACGGATTGGAAACCCCGGTCGTTGTCGCCCTCCCCCACACACGGGGGCTTCGAGGGCACTTTTCACCACTTAATTGCACTTTTTTGCACTGTAGCAGGAAAAGAACACCGGGCAAGAGGCTTCGCAACAAAATTTTGCAATGAAATCAAGGACTTAGCGCCGGATTTGCAGGCAATACCGGGAAAAATCCTTTGTTGATTAAGCACTTAGGAGCGGGTATGCAAGTGCTTTGTGAAGGCTTGACGGCGTCGCCGGACAACCTTCACAAAATGTATCGGGACAGATCCTCGTCCTGGCTCAGGGACTGCAGACGCCCGTCGACATAGGCGGCATCGACCACCACGGTCTGCCCCGAGAGCCTGGCGGCATCGAAGCTCACCTCGTCCAGCAGCCGCTCCATGACCGTGGACAGGCGCCGCGCGCCGATGTTCTCGGTGCGCTCGTTGACCTCGTAGGCGATATGGGCCAGCCGCGTGATGCCCTCGGGCCGGAAGTCGAGCGTGACGCCCTCGGTGGCCAGCAGCGCCTGGTACTGCTTGACCAGCGAGGCATGGGTCTGCGTGAGGATGGCCTCGAAGTCCTGCACCGAGAGCGAGCCTAGCTCCACGCGGATGGGGAAGCGCCCCTGCAGCTCGGGAATCAGGTCGCTGGGCTTGGCCAGGTGGAACGCGCCCGAGGCGATGAACAGGATGTGGTCGGTCTTGACCATGCCGTACTTGGTGGAGACCGTCGTGCCCTCCACCAGCGGCAGCAGGTCGCGCTGCACGCCCTGGCGCGAGACCTCGGCGCCGCCCGCCTCTTGGCGCGCGGCCACCTTGTCGATTTCGTCGATGAAGACGATGCCGTTCTGCTCGGCGTTGGCGAGCGCGCGGGTCTTCACCTCTTCCTCGTTGACCAGCTTCGCCGCCTCTTCGTCGGTCAGCAGCCTGAGCGCCTCGGCAATCTTGAGCTTGCGCGTCTTGCGGCGCTCCTGGCCCATCTGGCTGAACATGCCGCGCAGCTGCTCGGCCATCTCCTCCATGCCCTGCGGGCCCATGATCTCCAACTGCGGGCGCGCGTCGGCCAGGTCGATCTCGATCTCCTTGTCGTCGAGCTGCCCTTCGCGCAGCTTCTTGCGGAACACCTGGCGTGCCGCGCCGCCTTCGGCGGCCTCGCCGCCGCCGCGCGGCGGGGGAACGAGCGCGTCGAGGATGCGCTCCTCGGCCGCGTCCTCGGCGCGGGCGCGCACCTTCTTCATGTCGGTCTCGCGCGTCTGCTTGACGGCCACCTCGACGAGGTCGCGCACGATCGAGTCCACGTCCTTGCCCACGTAGCCCACCTCGGTGAACTTGGTGGCCTCGACCTTGATGAAGGGCGCATCGGCCAGCCGCGCCAGGCGCCGTGCGATCTCGGTCTTGCCCACGCCCGTGGGGCCGATCATGAGGATGTTCTTGGGCGTGATCTCCTGGCGCAGGCCGGCATCGACCTGCTGGCGGCGCCAGCGGTTGCGCAGCGCGATGGCCACGGCACGCTTGGCACCGGCCTGGCCGACGATGTGGTTGTCGAGTTCGGAGACGATCTCCTGGGGAGTCATGGAAGACATGTTGATACCCAAATCAGGCCCCAGCGCTTACCCATCAAGCGCCAGCAGCTATCAAAACAAGAGTTTCCACCGTGCCGCTCAAAGCGTCTCGATGGTGTGGTGCATGTTGGTGTAGATGCAGAGCTCGCCCGCGATCTCGAGCGACTTCTTCACGATCTCGGCGGCCGGCAGGTCGGTGTTGGCGAGCAGCGCCTTGGCGGCCGAATGCGCGTAGGCACCGCCCGAGCCGATGGCGACGATGCCCTGTTCGGGCTCCAGCACGTCGCCGTTGCCGGTGATGATGAGCGAGGCGGAATGGTCGGCCACGGCCAGCATGGCTTCGAGCCGGCGCAGCACGCGGTCGGTGCGCCAGTCCTTGGTGAGCTCGATCGCCGCGCGCGTCAGGTGGCCCTGGTGCTTCTCCAGCTTGGCCTCGAAGCGCTCGAACAGCGTGAACGCGTCGGCCGTGGCGCCCGCGAAGCCGGCGAGCACCTTGCCGCCATAGAGCCGGCGCACCTTGCGCGCCGAGCCCTTGACGACGATGTTGCCGAGGGTGACCTGCCCGTCGCCGCCGATAGCGACCTGGAGGCCGTCCGCCGTCTGGCGCCGGACGCTGAGAATGGTGGTGCCGTGGTACTGTTCCATGGGGATGGCAGATGGGGGCACCTGCGCCGTTTGCAAGCCGCAGCGAACGCGGTTCAGTTCTTGCGGGGGATCACCCAGGCGTGCTCGTTGACGCCGATCACGTTGAAGAACACCGCGGCCAGGCGGTGCAGGTTGGTGAACTGCACCACGCGGCCCTGCGCCTGCTGCGCCGCCGCCCAGTTGAGCACGGAGCCGATGGCCGCGAAATCGATGCGGATCAGGCGGTCGCAGGCCACGGTGAGCGGCTGGCCGGGGAGCACCAGGGCCTCCAGCGGGTCGAGCAGCGGCGCCGCATCGCCCTCGATGTGGCCCGAGAGCGCGGCGGCCGGGGCCGCATCGTCCATGCCGGCGGGCTGCGATAGCTGGAAGCCGGACATGAACAGGTCGCTGTCCTTCGCCTCTGCCTGCGGGGCGGCCTGCATGCCGTCGTCGCCGCTGAAGGAGCAGCGCGGCGCAGCCCAGGATGGGGGCGAGACCTCGTAGGTCACGCAGTAGTCGAGGGCCACCAGCTCGAACTCGTCCGGCTGGCCCATGAGGCGCAGCGCGGCCATGCGCAGGCGCCACCATTGCGGGTCGGAGCCGCGGTCGCCCGACTGGGTGTGGGCCTGCAGCACGGACTGCAGCGCCTGCATGCCGAGAAAGCGCAGTTCCACGTCCTGGTCGGCCCAGCGCTCGAACAGGTCGGCCAGGGCGGACACGGCGGGCAGGTCCATGCCCGTGAGGCGCGCCCAGTTCAGCGTCCACGGCGGCGCGGCGCGTGCCAGCGAGGCCTGCAGCGCCGCCACGGACTGCTGCGCCAGCATGGGCTGGGCGCTCCAGCTCAGCTCGCGCTGCGCCGGGGCCGGCTGCGCCGGCTCGGCCACCGCCACGCCCTGCAGCCCGAGCTGCTCGGGCAGGGAGAACCACAGCGGCGCGGAGCGGCCGAAGCGCGCCGCATAGTCGATCGCCAGCGTGTCGAAGCGGTCCTGCTGGCCCGTGGCGCGGTACAGGTCGAACAGCGTCATCCAGAGGTCGTGCTGCTGCGGCGGCGCATCCTGCTGGTGCTGTGCCAGGACTTCCGTGAGGCCGGTTTCCGCGCCGGCGTAGTCGCCGTTGGCGAAACGGATCGCAGCTTCCTCCAGATCGGGCTCATGCACGAATTTCTCGGGCTCGGCCACAGGGGCAGCCGGCGCGCTGCTTGCCGCCACGGCGGGCGGCTCGACGGTGCCGAAGCCGCTGCCCAAGGCATCGTCGGCGAAGAGCGGCTCGACGGGAGCCGCCCGGTCGAGCGGCATGGGCATGCTCAGCGGCGCAGTAGGTGCGAAGGCGTTGCCGTGCGGGCCGGCCTGCGCCGCCGCCAGGGCCGCGGCGATGGCCGCCGACGCGGGCGCGGGCTGCGTGGCGTCCACGCCCGTCGCGGGCAATGGCCGCCCGGCGGGGGGCACCGGAGGCGCGGGCTGGGAGGGCATGCCGGAAGCGGGCTTGCTCTTCCACCACTGCTGGGACATCTGCGCCTCGATCTCGTCGATCTTCTTGAGCGTCTCGGCCCGGTCGTCGGGCGATGTCATGCTGGTCTGGAAGAAGGAAGTGCGCGCCGTGGGGTCTTCCACACGCTGGCCCTGCAGGGCCTCGCGCTGGCGCAGCTTGCGCAGCTGATCGAACTCGCGGCGGCGCACGAAGTCGTTGCGCCGCTTGCGCTCGATCATCTCCTTGAGCATCTGCTTGCTGTACTGGCTCTCGCGATCGGCGTCGATCGAATCGAGCTCGGACCAGTTGACGGTCGGATTGCGCACGAAGCGCACCATCTTGGACAGCAGGCCACGGCCGGAGGAGGACTCTTCCTTGCTCATGTGCGTACCAGATCGGGCGCGTGCGCCGTCCTTTCCGTCGGGATGCGGGGGGAGCGCCGTGCGCTCAGTCCCCGAACATCTTTTGCTTGAGTTCGCGGCGCTGCTGCGCTTCCAGCGACAGCGTGGCCGTGGGGCGTGCCAGCAGGCGGCCCACGCCGATGGGCTCGCCCGTCTCGTCGCAGTAGCCGTAATCGCCGGCGTCGATGCGCGCGATGGACTGCTCGATCTTCTTGAGCAGCTTGCGCTCACGGTCGCGCGTGCGCAGCTCCAGGGCGTGTTCTTCCTCGATGGTGGCGCGGTCGGCCGGGTCGGGCACGACCACGGTGTCCTCGCGCAGGTGCTCGGTGGTCTCGCCGGCGTTGTTGTGCATGTCCTGCTTGAGCTGAACGAGCTTGTGGCGGAAGAAGGCCAGTTGCTTGTCGTTCATGTACTCGCTGTCGGGCATGGACAGCACTTCGGCGTCGCTCAGCTCTTCAGCGGACTTGGTTTTCCAGTTGTTGGCCAGCTTGGGGTCTCTCTTGGCGGCCGCCACAGGGGTTTGCAGGGTCGTAGGCATGGTGTCAATGAAGCTGGCTCATGGGGCGGCACACGCCCCTGTCGTTGCCGTGGATGGTACGTTCAATTGCGCCGGACGGGAAGAAGGCCGACGCGTCTGCGCGGTTACCGGCGCCGCGGCTGTGGCAGCGGGCGCGGGCCGGGGACGTGCAGGGCTCGGCTTTCACTTCCTAGTCTCCTCGCAAGTGGGGCGGGTCCGGCCGCTTGGAGCGGCGCGGTGCGGGCGGCTTTTTTGCCGGGGCGCGATTGTATCGATGTCGGCGCGCAGGGCAACCCGCGCCGGATACCAGAGCGAATCGTGCGGCTTGTGGCGAGCCGCAGGATTCACACTCGTTCACATTGGCGGTCAGGCCAGGCACTGCTCCAGCCCCTGCTGGAAGATGTCGCGCGGCAGGTCGATGCCGATGAACACCATCTTGCTGCTGCGCGCCTCGCCCTCGGCCCACTGCGGTCCCAGGTCGCTGCCCATGAGCTGGTGCACGCCCTGGAAGATGACCTTGCGGTCGGTACCCTTCATGTCCAGCACGCCCTTGTAGCGCAGCATCCGCGGGCCGTAGATGTTCACGATGGCGCCCAGGAAGTCCTCGAGCTTGGCGGGGTCGAACGGGCGGTCGGCGCGGTAGACGAAGCTCTTCACGTCATCGTCGTGATGGTGGTGGTGCGGATGGTCGCAGTGCTCGCCGTGTTCGTGGTGATGATGATGGTGGTGGTCATGGTCGCACTGGCCATGGTCGTGGTCGCAGTGCGCGTGGTCGTGCGCGTCGCCCTCTTCCTTCAGGAAGTCGGGGTCGATGTCCAGCTTGGCGTTGAGGTTGAAGCCGCGCAGGTCCAGCACCTCGGACAGCGGCACCTCGCCGAAGTGCACGGCGCGGATGGGCGCGCGCGGGTTCATGTGCTTGAGGCGGTGGACGAGGGCGTTCTTCTCGTCCTCGCTCACGAGGTCGGTCTTCGACAGGAAGATCTGGTCGGCGAAGCCCACCTGGCGGCGCGCCTCCTGGCGGTCGTCGAGCTGCTTTTGCGCGTGCTTGGCGTCCACCAGGGTGATGATGGAATCGATCAGGTAGGTTTCGGCGATCTCGTCGTCCATGAAGAAGGTCTGGGCGACGGGGCCCGGGTCGGCCAGGCCCGTGGTCTCGATCACGATGCGGTCGAATTCCACCAGGCCCTTGCGGCGCTTGGCGGCCAGCAGCTGCAGGGTCTCGCGCAGGTCTTCGCGGATGGTGCAGCAGATGCAGCCGTTGCTCATCTGCACGATCTGCTCCTTGGACTCGGTGCGCAAGATGTCCGTGTCGATGTTCTCCTCGCCGAATTCGTTTTCGATCACGGCGATCTTCTGGCCGTGCGACTCCGAGAGCACGCGCTTGAGCAGCGTGGTCTTGCCGGAGCCCAGGAAGCCGGTGAGGATGGTGGCGGGAATCAAGGACATGGGACGTGCTTTCCAATGCAAAGCGGCGGCCCTTGGACGGACCGCCGCGCGACAAAAAAACCAGTGTACCGAGCCTGTCAAGACCCTGGCGGCTTGCGGCGCGCGCGCGGGTGGGCCTGGTCGTACACCTGCGCGAGGTGCTGGAAGTCCAGGCGCGTGTAGACCTGGGTGGTGGTGATGTTGGCGTGGCCCAGCAGCTCCTGCACGGCGCGCAGGTCGCCGCTGGACTGCAGCAAGTGGCTGGCGAACGAGTGGCGCAGCATGTGCGGATGCACGGGCGTGGAGAGGCCCGCGGTCTGGCTGCGCTGGCGCAGGCGCAGCCACACGGACTGGGCGCTCAGGCGAGTGCCGCGCTGGCCGATGAAGAGCGCGGCCTCCTGCGACGTGCCGCGCACGGCGAGCCAGGCGCGCAGCGCCTCGGCGGCGGCGCGGCCCACGGGCACGCTGCGGCGCTTGGAGCCCTTGCCGAACACATGCGCCTCGCCTGCCTGCAGATCCACCCAGCCGCGCCCCTGCTGGTGCGCGGCCGGGCTGGGAGCCACGTCCAGCCCGACGAGCTCGCCCACGCGCAGGCCGCAGCCGTAGAGCAGCTCGACGATGGCGGCGTCGCGCGCCTCCAGCCACGGGTCGGCGCCGGGCTGCTCGTGCTCGGCCAGGCGCACGGCGTCGTCCACCGGCAGGGCCTTCGGCAGGGGCTTGGGCGCCTTGGGCGCGCGCACGTCCTGCACCGGGTTGTGCGGCACCAGGCCCTGGCGCGCGGCCCAGGCGAAGAAGCCGCGCCAGCCCGAGAGGATGAGCGCGATGCCGCGCCCGCTGCGCCCGCCCGCGTGCATTTGCGCGACGAAGCGGCGGATGTGCGCGCTGGTCAGCTGCAGCAGCGGCTGCCCGGCCGTTTCGGCGAAAGACGCGAGCCTTTCCAGGTCCAGCGTGTAGAGCGTGAGCGTGCGTGCGGCCAGGCGCTTCTCCACGCGCACGTGCTCCAGGTATTGCCGGGCCTCGGGCGGCAGCGGCGCGGGCATGGCGGATTCGTTCACACGTTCTCAGCGCAGGCGCGAGAGGGCGGAGCTGGCCAGCTCGGCCATGCGCGCGAGGAAGTCGGTGCCCATGGTGGCGTCGAAGCGCTGCGGGTCGTGCGAGCCCAGCACCAGCAGGCCGAAGGCGGGCTGCTCGGCACTGTCGATCGCGCCCTCGCGCAGCGGCAGCAGCGCGAGCGACTGGGCCTGCGGCGCATCGGGCAGCCAGGCGGTGGCCTCGAAGCCCAGGTTGGGGCCGCAGAACGGCATGGTGAGCGAGGAGGCGAAGGAACGCACGTCCTCGCTCACGCCCTCGGTGAATGCGGCGCCGGCGTAGGTCGGCGCGGTGCCCCACACGCGCAGAGCGACCTGCGGCACGTCGAACAGCGCGCGCATGCCCTGCTCCACGGCCTGCGGCAGCGCGGCGGGGTCCCGCACGGCGGCCAGGTCGCGCGCCCACTGGTGCATCTTGTGGGCGATGGCGGCGTTCTCGCCGCCGTGGCGCACCATGTCCATCACGCGGTGCTCCAGGCCCTTGATCTTGTCGCGCAGCATCTCGGCCTGGCGCTCGTGCAGGCTCACGGCGCGCTGACCGTGCGGGCTGGCGATGGTGACGGCAGCCAGCACCTCGGCGTGGCGCTCGAAGAAGCTGGGCGTATTGACGAGGAACTCGGCGATGTCCGCCTCGGTGATGGGGGGGATCTGGGAAGAGGTCATGGTGCGTCGGGAATGTCGATCTGGCCTTCGAAGACCGTGGTGGCGGGACCTGTCATGAACACGGAGTCCTCGGGCGAGCCGCTCCACGCGATGGTGAGCAGGCCGCCGCGGGTGTGCACATCCACGCGCGCGTCCAGCAGCCCCAGGCGGATGCCTGCCGCCACCGCCGCGCAGGCGCCGGAGCCGCAGGCCAGCGTCTCGCCCGCGCCGCGCTCGTACACGCGCAGGCGCACTTCGGAGCGGCTGACGATCTGCAGGAAGCCCGCGTTCACGCGCTGCGGAAAACGCGCGTGGCCCTCCACCAGCGGGCCGGTGCGGGCCACGGGGGCGGTGTCCACGTCATCGACGAGCTGCACGGCGTGCGGATTGCCCATGGAGACGACCGCTACCAAAACAGTCGCTTCCTGCGCTTGCCCCTCCAACGCCAGAGGCCATTTTTGCCCCGAACCCTGCGGCACGGGCACGAGGCCCGACGCATCGAACGGCACGCGCTCGGGAGCGAACACGGGGCGGCCCATGTCCACCGTCACGCGGCCGTCGGCGGCGAGCCGGGGTTCGATCACGCCGGCCAGCGTCTGCACGCGGATCGCGTCCTTGCCCGTCAGGCCTTTGTCGCGCACGTAGCGCGCGAAGCAGCGCGCGCCGTTGCCGCACTGCTCCACCTCGCCGCCGTCGGCGTTGTGGATCACGTATTCGAAGTCGACGCCCGCCGCCGGCGAGGGGCGCACGGTGAGGATCTGGTCGGCGCCCACGCCGAAGTGACGGTCCGCCAGGAAACGGTATTGCGCGGGCGCGAGGCCCAGCCGGCCCTGCGTCTCGTCGAGCACGACGAAGTCGTTGCCCGCGCCCTGCATCTTGGTGAAGCGGATGTGCATGGCGCGATTATCGGGCCGCGCCCTTGCGCGGGCCACCGGTCCGGGCCAACCCGCAAATCCCGATGTTTTTGCTCGGATATTGATGTGCATCAGCCTGCGCCCGCCCGGGCTGCGCAGCATGCGGTGCTCCGGCCATCCCCAAGAAAACCCCACCATGACCCTCACCGTAGACGTACTGGACCGGCTGCACGCCGAAGACGTGGACACCGCCGCCGCGCTGGTGCAGCGCAGCAGCGACGGCGCCGCCCTCATCGAACTGTTGGAGATGCTCTGGCACATCGGCATCCCGCGCGCCAAGGCGCTCATCGCGCCCGTGCTCGAGCGCCTGGCGCAGCTGCGCCCCGCCGAGTGATGCGGGAATAATGCGGCGATGCCGCGCCAGAACCAATACCTCCACGCCCCCTTCACCCCGGTCACCCCCCTCGACGCCGCCACCGTGCTGCTGCTGCGCGACGCACCCCAGCCCGGCGGCGGCACCGCGCTGGAGGTGCTGATGACCCGCCGCTCGGACAAGGCCAGCTTCGTGCCCGGCGCGCACGTCTTCCCCGGCGGCGGCATCGAGGCCCAGGACGCCGCGCCCGAGACCCACGCCCTGGCCGACCACCGCCCCGCCCAGAGCGGCCGGCGCCTGACCGACGCGCTGGCCGCCATCCGCGAGAGCTTCGAGGAGCTGGGCATCCTGCTGGCCCGCCGCGCCGACGGGCGCTGGGCCGGCCCCGAGGACATCGCCGCGATCGACCGCAAGGCCCCGCTGGCCCCGCAGTGCGCCGCGCACGGGCTGCGGCCCGCGGCCGACGCGCTCTGGCTCTTCGCCCACTGGACCGCCGACCGCAACCTGCCCAAGCGCTTCGCCGTGCCCTTCCTCGTCGCGCGCATGCCGGAAGGCCAGGAGCCCGTGGCCGACGAATCCGAGCAGTTCGAGCCCATCTGGGTGCGCCCCTCGGATGCGCTGGCCCGCCACGACGCCGGGCAGTTCTTCATGATCTTCCCCACCATCCGCACGCTGCAGCGCCTGGGCCAGTTCCCCGACGTGGACGCCGTGCTGGCCGCCGTGGCGCACGAGCAGCCCCTGTGGGCCAGCAGCCCCCGCTCGGGCCTGCTCGGCGGCAAGCGCGCGCCCCACATGGAACACGAGGCGGCCTACGGCGAGCTGACCCTGGTCTGCCCCGACGGCCAGGTCGCCCACACGCTGGACTGGCAGAGCGAGACGCCCGTGTCCCTGCTGCGCAACCTGCAGCGCCTCACCGCGCCCAACCCGGGCGTGATGACCGGCCCCGGCACCAACAGCTACCTCGTGGGCGATCCTGCCACCGGCTACATCGCCATCGACCCCGGCCCGCAGGACGGCGAGCACCTGGACCGCCTGTGGCGCGCCGCCGGCGGCGACATCCGTATGGTCGTGTGCACCCACTCGCACCCGGACCATTCGCCCGGCAGCCACCCGCTGGCCGACCTCGTGGCCGCCCACGGCCGCCCGCGCCCGCCGGTGCTGGGCCTGCCCTCGGCCCCCACGGCGCGCGCGGCCAGCCACTTCGCGCCCGACCGGGCGCTACAAGATGGCGAGCTGCTCGCGCTTTCCGGCACAGGGCCGGACGCCGGAATCACCCACACCCTGGAGGTGGTGCACACCCCCGGCCACGCCGCCAACCACCTGTGCCTGCTGCTGCGCGAGGACGGGCTGCTGTTCTCCGGCGACCACGTTCTCAACGGCAGCACCACCGTCATCGACCCGCCCGACGGCAACATGGCCGACTACCTGGATTCGCTGGACCGGCTGGATGCGCTGTGCGCGCAGCACGGCGTGGAATTCATCCTGCCCGCCCACGGCTACGTGCTGGGCAACGCCCGCGAGGCGATCGCCCGTCTGAAGGCCCACCGCCTCGCGCGCGAGGCCAAGGTGGTCGCCGCCATGCAGGCGCGGCCCGAGGGCACCATGGAGGACTGGGTGCGCCTGGCCTACGACGACGTGCCCGAACGCCTGTGGCCCGTGGCCCAGCGCTCACTCCTGGCACACGTGGAACGCATCCGCATGCTGGAGCCGGGCAATGACTGAGCAGGTCCGCCTGTCCAAGCGCCTGGCCGAGCAGTTGCCCTGCTCGCGCCGCGAGGCCGAGCTGTACATCGAAGGCGGCTGGGTGCGCGTGGACGGCGCGGTGGTCGAGGCGCCCGGGGCGCGCGTGCTGCCCGCCCAGCAGGTGGTGCTGGCCCCCGGCGCGCGGCCCGAGGAGGCGCCGCCCGTCACGCTGATCCTGCACAAGCCGCCCGGCTACGAGGCCGGGCTGGGCGCGGCTGCGGGCGACGTGCGCGGCAGCCGCAGCCAGGGCGCGCCCGAGGCGCTGACGCTCGTGGGCCCGGACACCCTGCGCACGGAAGGCGGCCCGCCGCCGCGCGTGCTGCAGCGGCACTTCCGCCAGCTCGAATGCTTCACCCCCCTGCCCACCGAGGCCAGCGGCCTCGTGGTCTATACGCAGGACCGGCGCATGGCGCGCAAGCTCGCCGAGGACATCGAGACGCTGGAGCAGGAGTGCATCGTCGAGGTGGCGGGCGAGATCGCCCCCGGCGGCCTGCAAAAGCTCTGCCACGGCCTGAGCTTCAACGGCCGCCCCCTGCCCCCGATCAAGGTGAGCTGGCAGAGCGAGCGGCGCCTGCGCTTCGCGCTCAAGGGCATCCGCCCGGGCCAGATCGGCGCGATGTGCGAGGCCGTGGGCCTCACCGTAGTCGCCCTGCGGCGCATCCGCATCGGCCGCGTGCCGCTGGCCAAGCTGCCCGAGGGGCACTGGCGCTACCTGCAGCCCTGGGAACGCTTCTAAAAACATAGCTGCCCGCGCTTGCTGGTCGGGCGCTGGAGCCTCTTTTTCCTCTGATGCACCGCGCGCGGCTACACTGCGCGCCACCACACACAGGGAGAGAGGGGAAACATGGACGCACAGACCTTGTCCGACACGGGCGGGCGCACGGGCATGCGCTCGTCGTTCGAGTCGCAGGACATCGAGCCGCACCGGCTGCGCTTCACCGGCAGCGGCGGCGAATACTTCCGCGTGTGGATCGTGAACGTGCTGCTGTCCATCGTCACGCTGGGCTTCTACACGCCCTGGGCGCGGCGGCGCACGGCGCAGTATTTCTACGGTCACACGCTGGTGGCCGGCAGCCCGCTGGAGTTCACCGCCCAGCAGCGACGCATGGTGGTGGGCTTCCTGGTGGTGGCGCTGCTCACGCTGGCCTACAACATCGCCTCCAACACCGGGCAGGACGTGGCCGTGGGCCTGTTCATCCTGGGCGGCGCGGCGCTCGCGCCGCTGATCTGGGGCAGCGCCATGCGCTTTCGCCTGGCCAACACGCGCTGGCGCGGCCTGCGCCTGGCCTTCACCGCGAACTGGCGCGAGGTGTATACCGCCAGCTGGCCCGTGTTCGCGCTGGCCCTGGTCTGGCTGGCCGTGGCCTGGGGCCTGCAGACGCTGGCGCCGCCCGCCGCGCTGGACGAGGACACGGGCCGCAAGCTGCCCACCATCACCGCGCCCATGTGGGGGCTGATGGCGCTGGGGCTGCTGCTGTCGGTGCTGTGCGTCATCCGCCTGGAGTTCAACTACCGCAGCCTGCTGGTGCTGCGCTCGCGCATCGGCGATGAGCCCGGACGCTGGAAGCCGGTGTACCTGGACTTCGTCAAGCTCTGGCTGGCCACGCTGGGGGTGTTTATCGCCTCCGTGGCGGTGCTGGCCGCCGTGGCCGCGGGGCTGCTGCACGGCTCGTGGGCGCTGTTCAAGGCGCTGGGCCAGGGCGGCGGCATGGGCCTGGGGCTGTTCCTGCTCATCCTCGCGGGCATCGCTGCGGCGCTGTTCGTGCTGCTGCTGGCCACCGCACCCGCGCGCGCCTACCGCGAGGCCGCGCTGTTTCGCCTCACCTGGAGCCACATCGGCGTGAGCCGCATCGCCCGCTTCAAGTGCCAGCTGCGCGTGGGCGCCTACATCCTGCTGCGGCTGCGCAACATGCTGCTCACGCTCGTCACGCTGGGCTTCTTCCGGCCGTTCGCCATGGTGAGCGAATACCGCATGAAGCTCGAATCCGTCACGCTGTACGTCAAGGGCGGCGTGGACCAGGTGGCCGGCCGCCTCGGGCGCCAGCAGCCCGGCGGCATCGGCGACGCGCTGGCCGACGCGGCCGGCCTCGACCTGATCGGATGACGCCCCTCACGCCCCTGCGTGCACGCTGGTTCGATGGCGCCAGCAGCCAGGCCCGCACCGTCCTCGTCGTGCTGGAGCCCGCGCCCGGCGGTCCGCAACTCGCGCTGCACGCGCCGGGCCGGCCGCCGCGCCGCTTCGCCCACGGCGCGGTGGAGTGGCCCGAGGAGTGGAACCCGCACCGCCCGCCGCCCCGGCTGGTGGTGGACCTGGGCGACGGCGGCAGCCTGGAGATCGACGACCCCGCCGCCTGGCAGGCGATGCTCTCCGCCGCGGGCCACCGGCCCGGCCTGGCGCAGCGCATGCAGACGCGCTGGCCCGTCTTCGCCGCCGTGCTGGTGCTGGCGGCGGCGGGCCTGTTCCTGTTCTACCGGCACGGCACGCCCTGGCTGGCCACCCAGCTCACGCGCCACGTGCCGCTGGCCTGGGAGACGGCGCTGTCGCAGCAGGTGCTGCACCAGATGGACGATGGCACGCTCAAGCCCAGCAAGCTCGCCCCCGAGCGCCAGGCCGAGCTGCGCGCGCGCTTCGACGCGCTGGCGGCGCAGGCGGGCGCCAAGCGCTACGCCGGCTATGCGCCGCCTTACGCTCCTATTTATGCACTGCAGTTCCGCTCCGGCCTGGGCGCCAACGCCTTCGCGCTGCCCGGCGGCACCGTGGTGGTCACCGACGCGCTGGTCGAAGCCGCGCGCGCGCACCGCCTGGGCGACGACGCCATCGCCGGCGTGCTGGCGCACGAGATCGGCCACGTGGCGCATCGGCACACCACGCGCATGGTGGTGGAGCAAGGCGTGCTCAACATCGGGCTGGGGCTGGCGCTGGGCGACGTGTCGGGGCTGCTGTCCACCGGCGGCTCGCTGCTCACTGGCCTGGCCTACCGCCGCAACCACGAGCGCGAGGCCGACTGCCACGCGCTCGCGCTGATGCGCGCAGCCGGCCTGCCCACCGCGCCCATGGCCGACCTGCTGCTGGCCATCGCCCAGGAAGGTGCGGCGCGCCGCAAGGGCCAGGACGGCCCCGCGCAGGCGCCGCAGGAGGAGGACGGCCTGTGGTCGCTGCTCTCCAGCCACCCCGACACCGCCGCCCGCGCCCGCGAGCTGCGCGCCGGGCATGCGCCGTATTGCTCCTGAAAAAAGAGCTTCTCGCGCTTGACTGGCAAGCGCTAAAGCCCTTTTTGATTTGAAAAGTGTGAAGCCCGCCGATAAGCCGGATTCTGTGCACCGCGGTTGCCCGCGGCGTGACCGCCATTACTCTGGGCCGGGGGTCGCCCACCCGGCTCGATGCCACCTACCCGCACACTCCGGGGGCCCCGTCAACGTGTGCCTACTTGGTGTTGCTGCGCGTAGAGATTGCCCGTTTCACCCCCGGTGGTTTGCCTTCGCAGGCACTCCCCCGGGACTCGTCTCTGTTGCTCTGATCCTCACCTCGCGGTGGACAGCCGTTAGCTGCTACGCTGCCCTGTGCAGTCCGGACGTTCCTCCAGTGCCTGGTTTCCCAGATCGCACCAGCGGCGGTCTGGCGGGCTTCACGGGGGCGATTATCCCACCAGGTCAGTGCACCGACGACATCTCGTAGATGTTGTAGGCGATGAGCAGCAGCGCGCCCACGATGCCCAGCATCATCAGCGCCGGGCCCCAGCGCGACTCGCGCGCGGAAAAGCCGACGAGCATCAGCGCGCAGCTCGCGCCCAGCATGAGCATGGTGGTGTGCAGCAGGGTCATCGCTTCGCCTCCGTGGTCTGTCTGCGGCCATTGTCCCGCGCGCGGAGCCCGCGCGCAGCGGTCGCGCGCGCGGTCCTTGATGCGCATCAAGCGGATCGGGCCATATCGATATAGCCCCGGCGTCGAAGAGGTGGGCCACAATGCGCCGCATTCCCGCCACCACAACCCTCGGAGGTCCGATGAAAGCTGACAACATCCTGCATACGATTGGCAACACGCCCCACGTGCGCATCAACCGCCTGTTCGGCCCGGCCGCGCAGGTGTGGGTCAAGTCCGAGCGCTCCAACCCCGGCGGCTCCATCAAGGACCGCATCGCGCTGGCCATGGTCGAGGAGGCCGAGCGCTCCGGCCAGCTCCAGCCCGGCGGCACCATCATCGAGCCGACCAGCGGCAACACCGGCGTGGGCCTGGCGCTCGTGGCCGCCGTCAAGGGCTACAAGCTGGTGCTGGTGATGCCCGATAGCATGAGCATCGAGCGCCGCCGCCTCATGCTGGCCTACGGCGCCAGCTTCGACCTCACGCCCAAGGAAAAGGGCATGAAGGGCGCCATCGCCCGCGCCCAGGAACTGGCCGCGCAGACGCCCGGCGCCTGGATCCCGCAGCAGTTCGAGAACCCCGCCAACGTCGACGTGCACGCGCGCACCACCGCGCGCGAGATCCTGGCCGACTTCCCCGAGGGGCTCGACGTGCTCATCACCGGCGTGGGCACGGGCGGCCACCTCACCGGCGTGGGCCGCGTACTCAAGGCCCAGCTCCCGCAGCTCAAGGTGTTCGCCGTGGAGCCCGTGGCCTCGCCCGTGATCTCCGGCGGCCAGCCGGCGCCCCACCCCATCCAGGGCATCGGCGCGGGCTTCATCCCGAAGAACCTGGACACCAGCCTGCTCGACGGCGTGATCCAGGTCGACGCCGAGCCCGCGCGCGAATACGCGCGCCGCGCTGCGCGCGAGGAAGGCCTGCTCGTGGGCATCTCCTCGGGCGCCACGCTGGCGGCCATCGCGCAGAAGCTGCCCGAACTGCCGGCGGGCAGCCGCGTGCTGGGCTTCAACTACGACACGGGCGAGCGCTACCTGTCGGTCGAAGGCTTCCTGCCGACCTGACCCCCAAGGCCCGCAAGGGCCTTTTCTTTTGGCTCTGTCACAAATCTGTGTTGATGACCGGCACTCCGATGGCGTCGAGCAAGAGCTGGCGCGG